>JAAYDC010000007.1 GCA_012729455.1 Chloroflexota bacterium
AAATGTTAAAAAGGTGCTCACTTATAGAGGCAATCTGGATGTCCAAGTGGTTTTTAACAAGCATATAAACCCTAAAACAAAAAACACAAAATACATCAAATTTGGACGCAGCAAGGGCAAGTATTACTGGGATAACAAGTGTTTCTTGGGATACTCTTATTTTTGTGTTCCGTAAAACCTTCATTATCACCTGTCCTCATGCTATCCTGTACGCACACGATATAAATGATACGAGATGCCATGCAGACATTGACAAGCCTTTGCTTGAACGGTGCCTGCGTTCGAAATCGTTGCACGGTGCTTGCCGAATATTAACACCTGCCTCGAGAGCGAGGAAGCGCAGGGGGAGCTAATAAAGACATAAAAACGGTAACCGCTACCGAGAAAAGAATAAAACAAGGAGCAGCCAGTATATGCTGTTCCCTGCGCGCGTAGCGCTTGGAATATCAGCCAGCTTTAACATTCGTTCCAAACAGGGATAAATGTTCCTCATCTACACATTGCGAACGCCCTGTTTCAGTTTTCGTGGTCCTCTGGGTGTCGGCTCTGGACGTTTGATTACTCTGTTACGGAAGTGCATTCCCTCGAGTTTCTCAAAACAGACAAATAACCCGAACCCGTCTCCAATAGTGAAGATTTGGTTCGGATTATAAAGGTTTGGTGCCCCAGGGCGGAGTCGAACCACCGGCACAAGGTTTAGGAAACCTCTGCTCTGTCCATCTGAGCTACTGGGGCAAGCGCAATCGATTATAATACAAGCAAGATGGTGAGGCAATCTGCTCCCCCGAACCTGGCACGCAGCCTGCGCCGCATCCTGCGCGGTGCTGTTTTGGTGTGGCTGACGTGGATGCTCAGCCTGATGCCCGGCCGGCTCGTCGTGGTGGGCCCGACGCAAACGGTCGTCACCCGCAATCCCAAGGTGGGCGTGCACACCCGCCTGACCGACGAAGTCGAGCCCTGGAAGGTCCAGCGCACCCTGCAGATGGTGCGCGAGATGGGAAGCCCCTGGGTGGTCGAGTACTTTCCGTGGGCTTATTACGAGCCCGCCCCAGGGCGCTACGAATGGTCGCACGCCGACCTGGTGGTGGAGCATGCCGTTGCGCAAGGCCTGACGGTAATCGCGCGCATCGACATGGTGCCCGAGTGGGCGCGCCCCTCCGAGACCACCGACCGCTACCTAGCGCCCGAAAACTATGCCGATTATGCGCGCTTTATCGAGGTGTTTGTGACCCATTTTCGAGGGCGCGTGCGCTATGTGGTCATCTGGAACGAGCCCAACCTGGCGTTCGAGTGGGGTTACCGACCGCCCGATCCGGCTGCCTATGCCGAGCTCCTAAAGCAGGCTTATCAGGCGGCCAAGCGCGCCGACCCGTCTATCCGCGTGTTGGCAGCCGGCCTGGCGCCGACCATCGCCCCGCCGGGTGATCCTTTTGGCTACAACGATCTGCTCTACCTCGACGAGCTCCTGCGCGCCGGTGCCGGTGCGTATATGGACGGTCTGGCGGCGCACGCCTATGGCATGACCTTTCCGCATGACGACCCGCCAGCCCCCGACATGGTCAATTTCAGACGCGTCGAGCTGCTGCATGAGGTGATGCTGCGCCATGGTCTCGCTGACAAGCCCGTTTATATCACCGAGGGCGGTTGGAACGACAACCCGCGCTGGACGCGCGCGGTGCGCCCATACCAGCGCATCGCCTATACCATCGGCGCCTATGAGCAGGCGCGCGCTTGGGGATGGTGTGAGGCCGTCTGTCTGTGGGCGTTTCGCTTCCCCTGGCTGCAGAATACCTATGCCGACGGCTATTCGTTCGTCTCGCCAGCGTTTATCCCCAAGCCGATCTACGAAGAGGTCAGCCGCTACAGCGCTGGGAAGCCGTTTGAGTATCTAGAGGAGCTGCCATGACACGCGGGCTGCAGCGTTACGCCTGGCTGATCGTCGCCGGCGTCCTGTTTCTGGCGGCAGCAATCTGGCTGGTGATGCGCCTGAGCACAGGTTCCGGCGACGCTGTCTGGCGGCGGATCCAATCCACCCGCGTGGTGCGCGTGGGTGTCGATGCTACCTATCCGCCCTACGAAGACACCGCCCTTGACGGCTCGTTGCAGGGCTATGATATCGACCTGGCCAACGCCATTGTTCGGCAATGGGGGGCTGACTTGTCTGTGCAGTTTGTCATGATCCATTTCGATGGTCTGTATGGGGCGCTGCAGAGCGATACCTGCGACCTGGTGATCTCGGCAGTGCCCTATGACGAAACCATGACCGAGGATGTGCGTTATTCGCAGCCCTATCTGCATACCGGGCAGGTGCTGCTGACGGCGCAGGGCAGCCCGATCAACTCGTGGCGCGGGCTTGATGAACACAGCGTAGCGGTGGAGCTGGGCAGCGAGGCACACATGGCGCTGCGCCAGCTGGCGCGCGATACTGGCCAGCAGGTCACGATCATCTACGAGCGTGAGCCGGCCCAGGCCCTAGAGGTGTTATTATCTGGTCGGGTCGAGGCTCTGGTGGCGGATAGCACCAGCGCGGCTGCCTGGCAGAGGGCGCATCCCGAGCTTATCGCGGTTGATGAGCTGCTCAATCCTGTGGCGCTGGCGGTGGTAACCCGGCACGAGGCTTCTGAGACGATGGCCGAGGTCAACAGAGCCCTCGAGGATCTGCGTAATGCGGGCACCCTGCAGGCGCTGCATGACAAGTGGTTTTGACGCTGCCATATGCCTATGCTAGCATCGCCTGCACAACCTTAGGATTGGAAAATCACTTTGCCAGGCATTACGCTCCATAAACGAGCCATGGACCTCAAGCGCGACTACCCCAAACTCTTGACGATGCAAAAACAGAGCTATCAGATCAACTTTCCTGGCAGCGAACTCGAAGAGATCTGGTTTCGCAGCGCGCTCGAGATGGCCAAGTACGATGGCTCTGTCACGATCTATGAATCCGGCCAGGCGCTGGTGGGTTGGTTATGGCTGACGGATGTCAGCGATGAGGCGCTGCATATCCGCCATATTCAGGTCAATCAGGCTTACTGGGGCAGGGGCATCGGGCGCTGGCTGGTGGAGCAGGCGATCGCAGCCGCCAGGGAGATGCACAAGCAGGCGGTTACGCTCAACGTGACCAAGAGCAACCTGCGGGCAATGGCTCTCTACCACCGCATGGGATTTCGCACCGATCATGACTACGGCGAGCGCCTGGCGATGCGCCTGGAACTGCCCATAGAGCCGAATACAGGTTGAGCTCGCTCAGTCGACGGTGGCACTGACGCCCTGGTAGCAGACGACGTCGCCTTTATACAGCTTTTTACTGCGGCGCACTTCGACCTCGCCGTTCAGGGTCACCTGCCCGGATTGGATCACGACCTTGGCCTCACCGCCGGTCTGTACCATGCCGGCACGCTTCATGAACTGGTCGAGGCGAATCGGCTCCCGCTCTGTCATGGATCGCTTTCTCACTGTGTGGATCGCCAGTATAATACCAAACAATCCGCATTACCAGATGCTGTGGGGTGTGCCATGCCGCGTGAATCGATGACCCCTCTGGAGCGCTGGCAGGCTGTGCTGCAGCGCCGCGTGCCCGACCGCGTGCCGATGGATTACTGGGCCACCAGCGAGACGCACAACAAACTCAAGCGCCATTTGGGGATCGCTGACGACCGTGAATTGTTTGCCAGGCTGCACATTGATACGCCCCTCAATGTCGACGGCCGTTTTATCGGGCCGCAGCCGCCCGCCGACACCGACATCTACGGCATTCGCCATCGCGACGTGGCTTACGAGGATGGCACCTACCGCGAGGCGGTCTCGCATCCGCTGGCGCAATATACGAGCATCGCCGAGATCGAGGCCAACTACAGCTGGCCATCAGCAGACTGGTGGGATTACGCCTACCTGCCGGCACTTGTCGATAAGAATCCTGACCGGCCAGTGCGCGGCGGCGGTTCAGAGCCCTTTTTGCTCTACAAGAACCTGCGCGGCCAGGAACAGGCTTTTATAGACCTCGTCGATAACCCCGAGATCGTCCATTATTGCCTCGACAAGCTCTTTGAGCTGGCTTACCAGAACACGCTGCGTATCTACGAGGCCCTGCCGGGGCGCGTGCACATCAGCTATGTGGCTGAAGATATGGGCAGCCAGGAAGGGTTAATGTTCTCGCCCGTCCAGATTCATGAGTTTCTGCTGCCGAGGATGCGCCGCATGATCGAGCTGGCTCATCAGGCTGGTGTGACAGTGTTTCATCACAGCGATGGCGCCATCACCAAAATCCTGCCCGATATGATCGCAGCTGGCATCGACGTGCTCAACCCGATCCAATGGCGCAGTCAGGGCATGGAGCGCGAGAGACTCAAGGCCAACTTTGGCGACCAGCTCATCTTTCATGGCGCGGTGGATAACCAGTTTACCCTGCCCTTTGGGACGCCCGCAGACGTGCGTCAGGAGGTGGCCGATAACCTGCGTATCCTGGGGGCAGGCGGCGGCTATATCCTGGCGCCGTGTCATAATATTCAGGCTGTCAGCCCGGCTGAGAACATCGTAGCGATGTATGAGGCCGGCTACGAGCTGGGTTGGAGCTAGGAGGTTAGCATGTACATCGGCAGATTCGTGGTGGCTGGCCGTACGGCTGGCGGTCACTCTTTTATCGGATACCGCGTGTCGTCGCGCTCGTTCCCCAACCGCATCATCCGCACCTACCCCGAGCGTGCGGCCGTGCTGCCTACCCAGGATGCGCCTCCCACCGACAACCCCTATATCGCCTATAACTGCTATCGGCAGCTGGCGAATATGACGGTGATCGGTAATGGCAGCCAGGTCGACCCGATCAGCGAGCGCCTGCAGGCCGGTTACCCGCCGCGCGATGCGCTGGCCCAGACTCTCCTAGCGCTCGATTACGAGCACGACGCTCTCAACACGCCGCGCATCGCAGCCGTGCTGGATGGTGCCGGCCAACAAGCCTGGTTCGGCTTTGTCGGAGCCGACAAGCTCTACAGCCGCGTGCTGCCGTTAGAGCCCGGCCAGGCCTGGCTGATCGCCACCTATGAACTCACCGAGCCGACGCCGATCCATCTGCCGGGTGAGCACGCCGAAGAGCTGGCCGACGCGCTGATGCAGTGCGAATATGATCTGCCCGTAGCAGGCATGGCCGTAGTGTGGAATGGTGGGCAGTTTGCCGTTGCGGCACGTTCGGTGGCGGTATAAACCACCTGGAATTTAGTTTAACGAATCGCTTTGCTGATGTGCGGTTAGTCGAATGCTATATTGCTGTATAGCAGTATTTTGGCTGTCTGTGCGTTGACGCTTCAGGGTGGCTGGTATACAATTGAGTCTCCACATTCGCGAGAGCAGTTCCGTGCGCAAAGCGTTTTTAATCATTATGGCAATTCTATGCCTGTGCACAATGGGCTTTAGTCCGCCGTTCCTGAGCGGTTCGGACCTGGCCGACCGTGCAATCTATCCGGAACAGCTGCGCGCCATCAAAAAAGTGCCTATTCCAGTGCCCGCTGCCAGCGCTACCATCATGGTTGATCTGGTGACCGGGCGCATCCTCTACGCAAACAACGAGCACGAACGCCGCTCGCCGGCTAGTATCACCAAGCTGGTAACAGCCGTCGTGGCCCTAGAGCATGGCGACCTGAACCAGATAGTCACCGTCATGCCGGTGGATCTGGCAGCCACCAGCCGCGGCAGCCTGGCCAATGGAGAGAACCTCACCATGCAGCAGCTCCTGGGCATGATGCTGGTCTGTTCGGATAACGCCGCCGCCAGCGCTGTGGCGCGCACCCTTTCCGGCGGTGACGACTATGAAGTCTTTGTGGGCTGGATGAACGAAGTGGTCGCGCGTTGGGGCCTGCAGGATACTCACTTTATGAATCCGCACGGACTGGATCAAGAAGGCCACTATTCGAGCGCTTACGACCTGGCGATTATCGCACGCAATGCCATGTTGGTGTCCTTTATAGCCGATAGCGTCAAGTTGACGGATGTCAACATCGCCGGACACCAAATCCCCACCACCAACGAGCTGTTGCGTTCCTATAACGGCCTGGTGGGCGTCAAGACGGGTACTACCGACGCAGCCGGCGAGAGCCTGGCGGCAATGGCGGTGCGCCCGCAAGGCCAGGTGCTGACGGTGCTCTTGAACAGCCCCGACCGTTTTGGCGAGACCACGCTCCTGATGGATTATTACTATGCCAACTTTTATGGCTATGAGCTCAAGCTGACCGATAACCAGCTCAACCGTTACCAGGATGCCGACGGCGCCTGGCACACCCTCTACATCCGCGACGCCTATACCGACCTGCTGACGCCTACCAGCCTCAACCAGATGCACCTGTATCGCCGGCTGGATGAGACTCCTACCAACCCGCAGCCCGACGTGGCGGTGGGTGCCCTCGAGGTCTACCGCGGGCACGAGCTGGTTACCTCTGTACCGCTGTATGCGCGTTGAGATTCCTCCCGAAGGCGGCGAACGCCTGCAAAAGGTGTTGGCGCGCGCTGGTGTGGCTTCGCGGCGTGCCTGCGAAGAGCTGATCACCGCCGGTAGGGTGACGGTCAATGGCCGGGTGGTTACCCAGCTGGGCACCAAAGTGGATGCCCTGGTCGATAGTCTGGCGGTGGACGGCAAGCCTGTCGATGCCAACCGCCAGTCCAGCTACTATATCCTCTACAAACCGCGCGGCTATATCACCTCAGCCGATGACCCCGAGGGACGCCGGCAGGCTTCTGACCTGGTACCCGGCGACGAACGCCTCAACTCGGTGGGCCGGCTGGATATGGATAGCGAGGGCCTGCTCTTGTTCACCAACGATGGCGCACTGGCGCTGCGCCTGACTCATCCGCGCTACCAGCACGAAAAGGAATACCTGGTGCTTTGTGATGCCCCCGTCGCCCCGGCAGAGCTGCGTCAGATGGCGCAGGGAATCATGCTGGAGGGCGAAACGAGTCCCTGCCGTGCGGTGGTGCGCACTTTGCCGCCCGAGACCGAGTGGCTGGGGCAGGCTGCCGGTGCGGCACAGGGGTGGCTTTCGTTCACCATGCGCCAGGGCCGCAAGCGCCAGATTCGCCGTATGCTAGAGTACTTTGGGCACCATGTCTTCCGCCTGGTGCGAATTCGCATCGGCAAGCTGAGGCTTGGCACGCTCAGACCGGGGCAGGGACGTTTCCTCAGACCAGCTGAGATACATGCCCTGCGTGCCTCAGCCCGGCTGGAGCAGCCGGCCGCATCCGCACCACCAGCCAGCAGGAGAAAACAACAGAGTGAAGCGTATAACGATCGCAATCGACGGTCCGGCGGCCTCGGGCAAAAGCACAGTCGGCGGAGCCCTCGCAACTGAGCTGGGATATATCTATTTCGACACCGGCGTGATGTATCGCGCCGTCACCTGGGCGGCGCTTGACCGCGGCATCGCCATCGCCGACGAGGCGGCCGTAACGCGGCTCTCTGAAGTGCTGCATATCGAGGTCTTGCCGCCCGATCGTGACGACGGCCGTCAGTATACCGTCCTTGCGGATGGTACCGACGTTACCTGGTTGATCCGCGAACCCGCCGTGAACGCGCATGTGTCTCCGGTTTCGGCCTATGCGGGTGTGCGTCAGGCGCTATTGGCTGCCCAGCGGCGCATCGGCAGCCAGGGGGGCGTGGTGATGGTCGGGCGCGATATCGGCAGCGTGATTCTGCCGGAGGCCGAGTTAAAGATCTACCTGGATGCCTCGCTGGAGGAGCGCTGCCGACGCCGTTACCAGGAAGCCCGCCAACGTGGGATCGATGTTTCGCTCGAGGATGTACACCGCGACCTGACCCAGCGCGACAAGATCGATTCTGGCCGCAGTGTAGCGCCGCTCGTGATCGCCAGCGATGCGGTGGTGATCGATACCACCGCGCTCACTGTGGAGCAGGTAGTAGCCCAGATCGTGCGCCTGGCCGCTGCCCGCAGTGCCTGTACGCCCTGCTGATGCCAAGCCGAGAGGCGCCGCGTGGCATCGTAGCATCGGTTGCGCCTGCCAGTCTGGCGGAGGCTGCCGGCGTGCACGCCGGCGATGCCCTGCTGGCGATCAACGCGCAGCCTCTGCGCGACCTGATCGATTACCAGTATTTTAGTGCTGACGAGGCGCTCACGCTGACGCTTGAGCGCGACGGACAGACCTTTACCGTGGATATCCAGCGTACCTATGGCGCTGAACTGGGCATCACCTTTGCCGATGTCGTCTTTGACGGTATGCGCATGTGCCGCAACCGCTGCCCGTTTTGCTTTGTCGACCAGATGCCCAGGGGCTTGCGCAAATCGCTCTACCTGCACGACGATGACTACCGCTACTCGTTCCTCCTCGGCAACTATGTGACACTCACCAACCTGCGCGCCGAGGACTGGCAGCGTATTCGCGACCAGCACCTGACTCCCTTGTATCTTTCGGTGCACGCTGCCGACCTGGAGGTGCGCCGCCGGATGCTCGGTAATCCGCGTGCCGAGGATGTGGTGGAGCAGATCCATCACCTTGCCGAGATCGGCGTGAGTGTGCATGCCCAGGTGGTGATCTGCCCGGGGGTTAACGATGGCGCGGTGCTGAGCGATACCATTACGCGCATGGCGGATCTGTTCCCCTGTGTGCAATCGCTGGCGCTGGTGCCGGTGGGATTGACGAGTTATGCGAGGCCGGGCCTGACCGGCGTGACGCCCGAGGGTGCCCGGGAGATCCTGCGCGAGGTGCGCGCCTGGCACCGCCGGCTGCGCGAACCCTTTGGCTGTACCTGGCTGTACCCTTCTGACGAGCTCTACCTGCTGGCAGATAAGCGCGTGCCCGCAGCTTATTTTTACGACGATGATTCCCAGTGGCAAAACGGCGTGGGGATGCTGCGCTGGCTGCTGGATGACTGGGCGAGCGCCAAACGGCGCGGCTTGGGCGTCAGCCGCTACCGCAAGATCACGCTGGCCAGCGGTGCGTTGATTGTCCCGACCCTCGCGCGCCTGGCCAAGGAATTAGCCGCACGCATGCAGTGCATGGTGCAGGTCGTAGCGGTGCCCAACCGCCTGTTTGGCGAGAGCGTCACCGTGGCGGGCCTGCTCAGCGCAGAGGACGTGCGCTCAGCGCTGGCTGGCAGCGACTTGGGCCAGGCTCTGTTTCTGCCCGACGTGATGTTTTCACAGGATGACCTGACGCTGGACGATCAGCGCCTGGAGGATATCTCCAAAGCGCTGGGTATTCCGGTATTCCGCGCGGCAGCTTTCAGCGATATCGTCCGCCAGATCAGCGTTGCTGCACGTCCATAAGGCGCCGTTCGCCCTCGAGCGTGTGGATATCGGTTGCGTCTTGGCTGACCTCGAGCACCCCCAGGTATTTGCCGATCAGTTGTCAAGTTCGGCTAGCTTTATGCGGTCAATCAGCTCCATAGGAGGCACTCTTTTTGTGATTGTGACCTCCAGTGTAAAATACTTGAATATGACCTCGGTTACATCGGCTGGGAGATAACGTGAGGCGCGCATTGAGCATGGGGCGCGAGCTGTTGCTGCGGGTTGGGATCAGCAGTATCTTTGCCATCGCCGCTTTGGTGTTCTTCAGGGCAGGTTACTGGGTTTTGGCAATACCGGCAATTGCAGCTCTGCTCGTTGTGATCAAGTGGAAGCTCGCTGGTGCTGATGATGATCTGTCTTAGTGTTTGTAATGGGGGAGTAGTATGTTATGGTCACGGCCTGGCAGAGGGAGACCCTCCCTGCTGCAAGTCTCGTTCGTGTTCGTCCTCGCTTTTGGTCTGACCGTTCTCGCGCTGGTTTGGTTTGGCGCAGAACCCAATTCCGTCGTTGACGCACAGGATGCCGTGCTGGCTGGGCCGCACGAGCTCTACCTGCCGGTAACATTCCGGCAACCGACACCGACTCCGACCAGCACGCCTACACCGGAGCCGTTGCCGCCCACGGGCTGGACATACGAGTCGATCGCGGTGGCCCCCTACCTGGCGCCAGACCGCATCGATTATCTACACGCCGACTGGAACCTCGAGCTGCGCGGATGGGCCCCAACGAGCGCCTATCTGGGGTTGGTCCACTACTCGGGTGATACGGATGCAAATGCCCCGCTCCTGAAGGCACTGTTCAGCCCGCAACGCCAGCCGGTTATTACAGCCGTCTATCAGGTGTACAACTGGAACTGGGGCGTCTCGCCCGATCCGGGTACGCGCGGCTCACTCATTACCGCCTGGCCAGTCACGCTGATGCAGCTCCAGGCCAGTTATGGCGAACTAGTCTATCTGCCCTATCGTGCGCCGGATATCTACCAGAATCGCTTGCAAGCCCAAGTGCTGTATGCCACCGACGACCAGATCGCGTTCACGTATACCCGCGACGGCACAGTGGCGAACGGCTATACGGTGCACATTACCAACATCTATGTTGATCCGAACCTGGTGTCTCTCTACCAGCAAAACAACGCTGCCGGGCGCCACTATTTGCCGGCGTTAGCCAATGGCCAGGCTATCGGGCGTGCCAAGGCAGGCGGGATTCTGGTGGCGATCCGCGACCGCGGCTCGTTCATGGATCCGCGCTCTAACAAAGACTGGTGGAGATACTAGAGCAGCCTTTCCTGCTGCACCGGCTCAGCCAGACCGCGGTAGTTATCATAAAGCAGGGTGATATCCGCGGCTTGGGCCGCCTGCTGGGCGCGTTCGCCCATGGCAGTTTCCTCGGCGTAGGCCATCACCACCAGATATAGCAGGCTCTGGGAGTAACACGACCGCAGGCTGGCGAGCTGCTGCAGGCTGCTCTCAAGCCTGGCTGAGGGGCCGCTGCCATAGCGCACGGCCGCCGCCAGCGAAAGCACCCCCAGGCCGCGTTGTTCGGGCTGGTGCTGCACGGTATCGGGGATCAGCAGGCTGATATTGATAACTATAGAGCGCGCCGTTTTGGCACCCTCGGGTCTGAGCGCGACGCTGTAACCCTGGTGCACTGCGTGGGCAGGCAGCCCATGGCGCGGCAGCTCTTCGCGCAAGATACCTGCCAGGAGCGACTGCAGATCGGCTTCGGTGAGCCAGGCGCGCGGGTTGGCGCGGCAAAAATCGTGAAAACGTTTAACGCAGTAGCGAAAGAAGGCGTCCAGAGCAACTGCCTCCGGCCAGGCGCGGGTAAAGGGGCTAGTAGTAAACTGCGCAACTGAGGTCTCAAACGGCGGGAGGTTACTCATCAAATGAGTCCTTTCGTCGGATGGCTGCGATGCCCGTGGATTGCCAATTTGCTAAGCTGATTATAAACTGCGCGGTGATGAAGTCAACACACAGCACTGAGAACCGATGAGAATCACCTTTGTGGGGACCTTTGGGATGGCGCCCAAGAGCACCATGCGGGTGCGCGCCCTGCCCTTGGCACAGGCGCTCAGTGCACGCGGGCACGAGCTCAGAATCGTGATGCCGCCCTGGCAACTCGAGAACCGCGCCGCCCGCTGGATGGAAGGCGATGTCGCATGCGAGTATGTGCCCATCTCGCGCTTTCCGCTGTTCGGCTATCTGCTTACCTCTTGGAGGCTCTTACGCAGCGCCCTGCGCGGCAAGCCCGATGTGATTCACTTTTTCAAGCCCAAGGCGTTGGCCGGCTTGGCCGCCTGGATGGCCTGGCATTATCAACGGTTGGGCGGGCGCGTGCGCCTGGTGGTGGATGAAGACGACTGGGAGGGCTATGGAGGCTGGAACGACGCCGGAGCCTACCCGAGGTTAGCCAAAGCCCTGTTTGCCTGGCAGGAGCGCTGGGGATTAATCCATAACGATGCCCTGACAGTCGCCAGCCGCGCCCTCGAGACCATCGCGCTCAGCCACGGTGTGCCGCCAACGCGCATCCGCTATCTGCCCAACGGGGCTGCTGAGCGGCCTGCCGAGGGTAACCTGCGCGCAAAGCTGGGTCTGGGCGATGCGCCGGTGGTGCTTTTGTACACCCGCTTCACCGAGTTTGATCCGGAGCGCCTGGTGCTGCTCTGGCAGGCTATTCGTACAGAGATCCCGCAAGCCAGGCTGCTGATCGTAGGCACTGCCCTGACGAGTGCGCTGCGCGAGCGCATCGACCAGACGTTGGCGCACTTTCCGGCCGAAGAGGTGCTGAGGCTGGGATGGGTGCCGTTGGAGCAGGTGGGGCTCTGCCTGGCGATCGCCGATGTGGCCATCTTCCCGACCGATGATACCCTGATCAACCGCTGTAAGTGCTCGGTCAAGCTGACGGACCTTTTGGGGGCGGGCGTGGCGGTGGTGGCTGATGCGGTCGGCCAGAACCGCGAATATATCCTGGATGGCGAAACCGGACTGCTGGTTCCGCCCGGCGATGCGCTCGCCATGGCCCAGCGGGTCTCGGCGCTCCTGCTAAACCCGCAGCGTGCGCGCGAGCTGGGCGCCGCGGCGCGCTCGCGTATGCGCCATCACTTTACTTGGGAGCGTCTCGCGCAGGTTGCGCTCTCAGCCTATGAGCTCGCTACACCAACATCGCCGTAACCTTCCAGGGTGGGATCGATATGCTCTGCATCGGGGTCGGGCTCGCGCGTTGCCAGGGTGATCTCGCCGAACAAGTCTTTTTGTTCCACATAGATGCGCTGCTGCTTGACCAGCTCGAGCATCGCCAAAAAGAGCACGATCACTTCCAGCCGTGAAGAGGCATTGTGAAATGCGCAGTCCATCGAGGCTGTTCCGCTGCGGCTGAGCAGCCCCAGAATGGTGTTGATGCAGTCGCTGATAAAGACCTGCACCGGCTGCACCACTGCATCTACCGATTCCAGCACGGGTTGCTCGGAGGCGGCCTTGACGAGGGCCTGCACCAGGCATTCTGGGTCGAGTGATCCCAGCATCAGACGGGCAGCCGGGCGCGGAGCCGGCGCCAGTCGCAAATAGGTATGCCAGCCGCGCTTTTCCAGACTGCGCAGCTGTTCGGCGGTCTGTTTAAAGCGCTTGTACTCGGCCAGCTGTTGAGCAAGCTGTTCGCCGGTTTCGTCAGCTTCATCCGCCATCTCGCTTACTGGTGGGGGCAACAGTGAGCGCGACTTGATCACCAGCAGCTTGGCGGCTACTACCAGGAAATCCGCCAGGTTTTCGGCGCTGGTGTGCTCCAGCTGGGCGAGGTAATCCAAATACTGGTTGGTCACCAGTGCCAGCGAGATACGCGTGATCTCGAGCTCCTGGCGTTCGATCAGGCGCAGCAGCAGGTCGAGCGGGCCCTCAAAGGCTTCCAGCGTGACGCGGTAGGGGCTGATGGCTTTCGACATGCCGGCCGCTACACCTGGGGCAGCCCGAGCAGATAACGGCGCAGCAGGTCGCCGGCATAATGCAGGAGCCAGCCGGCAGCAGTGCCTCCGCTGCGGCTGCGCCGCGGGATGCCCTGCACCACCCCATCTGCCGTGGCTACTGCCATATAGAGCATGGACGGCTCTTCGCCGGCAGGCGTCTGGCTGCCCGTTACGGCCAGCCCAAGATCGGCGCCGAACCAGGCGCGCACGGCGAGTGCTGCAGCGTCGCACTCGGCTTGGCTGGAACTCAGCGTCAGGTCGAGTGCCATCCCGTCGCGCATGTGTGCCTGGAAGGGCGGCACCAGCACCAGCGAGCCGACCAGGCTGCCAGTATCCTCCTGCGCCTCCAACAGCCAGCTCGAGAGGCGCCCTTTACTGGGGATTTCACAGGTCGCCAGGCTCAACCCACGCTCGCCCAACAGGCGCTGCAGAACCAGCGGCAGAGTTTCCTGGTCGGTGCCAAAGACCCAATCGCCGATGCGCTCGCGTAGCCTGACTTCGACGGGCGCGATCAGCCTGTCTGCCAGCGCCGGGTCATCGGCTTTGGCTGTGATGCGCACATCCGTTTGGCCGGCATGTGCGGCTGTGCCCACAGTGGGGTTGTCGCTGGTCATCAGGTCGGTAATCAGATCGGCCAGGGCAGATTCGCCGATGCAGCAGGTGCGCAGTACGCGGCTCTTGATCACCTCGTGCAAGCCAAAGCGCTCGCGCAGCATCGGCAAGACGGTGTTCTGCATCAGGTATTTCATCTCAAAAGGCACGCCCGGCAGGCTCACCAGGAGGTGCCCATTGCGTTCGATGGCAAAGCAGGGTGCCGTGCCAACGGGGTTACGCAGCACCAGCGCGCCGCGCGGGATCATGGCCTGCTTTATATTGTTGGCCGTCATCACCAGGCCGCGCTGGGTGAAAAAGGCGTCGATCTCGCTCAGCAGGTCCTGGTCGAGCTCGAGCTCGGCGTCGCAGGCGGCTGCGGCAGCCTCGCGCGTCCAGTCATCCACAGTCGGCCCCAACCCGCCGGTGGTGATGACCACCTCGGAGCGTCCCAGGCAGGTGCGCAGTACCTCGGCGATGCGCGCCGGGTTATCGCCGACAGTATGGGTGTAAAAGAGGTTGAGCCCCAGCCAGCTCAGTTGCCGGGCAATCCACGAGGCATTGGTATCGACGATATCGCCAAGCAAGAGTTCGGTGCCAATGGTTACAACTTCGGCCTGCATGATGCTCCTAGAGGAAGCGCTCGCGTTGTTGGGCCTTGAGCAGCTTGACCAAGTCACTGACCTGCTGAGCGCGCTCCGACGGCATCACCAGCACGGCGTCGCCGGTATCCACCACGATCATGCCCTCCAACCCGATGGTGGCCACCAGGCGGTCGCGGCTGTAGACCAGGCAGTTGTGCGAATCGATCGCCAGGTGCTCACCGCCGCCGGTGGAGACGTTGCCGGCCTCGTCCTTGGCCAGCACCTCGTAGAGCGATGCCCAGCTGCCGATGTCGCTCCAGCCCAAGTCGCACGAGACTACCGCGGCGCCTTGGACGCGCTCCATGATACCTTCGTCGATGGTGTTGCGCGGGATCGCCTCCCACAGTGTCAGCACCTCGCTGGGCGAGGCGCTGCGCGCCTCGGCTTCGACTATGCTGGCCAACAGGGAAGCCGTTTCGGGCAGGTGCTGGGCAAAGGCCGCCAAGATTGTATCCAGCATCCAGCAAAAATAGCCGGTATTCCAGTCGTAAAGCCCGCTGGCGACAAAACGCTCGGCGGTTGCCAGGTCGGGCTTTTCCTTGAATTCTTTGAGCTCATAGACGGGCAATAACTCGTCTTCAAGCAATGCCCCCCGCTCGATGTAGCCATAGCCCGTCTCCGGGCTGCTCGGCTGCACGCCGATCGTCACCAGGCGACCGCTGCGGGCGGTTTTAATCGCGGCACGCAGGGCTTTCAGGAATACCTCCGGTCGGCTGACCAGGTGGTCGGCATGCAGTGAGAGCATCACCGCATCGCCGCTCAGGCGGCTGCGCAACCTCGCGGCGGCAAGCCCGAGAGCCGGCGCTGTGCCGCGCGCTGAGGGCTCTACCAGGATGTTGCCGCGCGGCAGCTCTGGCAGGTGCGCGGTAATCAACTCGACGCGGGAAGGATCCGTCAGGATCAGGATATGTTCGAGCGGAATGAGCGGCAAGACACGGTCGATGGTGCCTTGGATCATCGAACGCTGGCCGGCGAGCGTCAGCACCTGTTTGGGGCTGCTCTGGCGGCTGAGCGGCCACAGGCGCGTACCGCTGCCGCCCGCCAGGATGCACAGATAGACGTTTTTCTCAGAGGTCATAGCGCTCCTTGATGTAGGGTTGACCCGATTACATAACGGGCGTTATCGGCGCGCCGCACACTGCCCTTTAACTCCATCACCACCAGGGTTGAGACGACTTCGGCAGTCGGCAGCCTGGTCTCGCGCACAATGTCATCGATGTGCAGCGGTTCGGGTCCCAGCGCGTTGGCAATCAGGCGCTCGGTTGGCGTATCGGGGATCACCTCACGCGCCGCTTCCTGTTGCATGACCATGTTCAGGTTCAGGTCGCCGAGGATATCCTCGATGCTGCACACCATTTTAGCTTCGCCGTTGGCGATCGCCTGGTTAGCGCCGGCACTGGCGCGGTTAAAGATCGAGCCTGGTACAGCAAACAGGTCGCGCCCCTGCTCGTTGGCGTATTTCAGGGTGATGAGCGCACCGCTCCCGAGGCCTGCCTCCGTTACGACCGTGCCGAGAGCCAGCCCACTGATGATGCGGTTGCGTGGCGGAAAGTTGTTCGCTTCGGGCTTGGTGCCCAGCGGGTAATCCGAGATGAGCGCCCCCTGGCTGGTAATGCGCTCGGCCAGGGCACGATGACTGGCAGGGTAGATGTAATCCAGCCCGCAGCCGAGTACGGCCAATGTGCGGCCGCCGGCTTCCAGCGCGGTTTCATGCGCCACGCCGTCGATCCCCAGCGCCAGACCGGAGACGATCGTGACCTGGTTGCGGGCCAGCTCGTAGGTGAGTTTGCGGGTCACGTCTTTGCCATAGCTGGTGGGGGTACGCGTGCCCACGATCGCTACAGCCAGCTCGTCGGCGATCTCCAGTGAGCCGCGCACATACAACAGGGGTGGAGGCTGGTCGCTGTGCTTTAGCAGCTCGGGATAATCCGGGCTATCCCAGCAGACCAGGTGGATGCCGGCGCGCTCGACGCGCTCCATCTGGGCATCCAGGTCGATCTCGGCGCGCACTGCCACGAGCTTTTCGATGGCATCGGCGCTCAACTGTGCGGCACGCAGCTGAGCGCGATCAGCATGCCAGGCTGTCTCGATATCTCCAAAGTAGTTCAGCAGGTTGCGCAGCCGCACCGGGCCGATGCGCGGAACACGGTTAAAGCCGAGCCAGTAGCGCATTTGGTTCATGCCAACATGATACTCTGAATTGCGGTTTGCTGAAAGAGTGGGTGACGCAAAAAAGCGGGCGATGCTTACGCAGCATCGCCCGTGGATGAGCAAAACGGTTAGATGATTTCCAGAATGACGCGCTTGTTGCCTCGCGCCGAGCTGGCGACACGCAGCACCGAACGCATGGCGTTGGCTACGCGTCCGCGGCGGCCGATCACCCAACCCTTGTCGGCCGGGTCGACACTGAGCTCGAGGACGGTCGCATCGCTGCCGCGCAGCTGGTTGACCTTGACCGCGTCCGGATGATCGACGAGCCCTTTGGCCATGAATTCAACCAGTTCTCGCATATCGCTCCTAGGCTTTCGGTGCCGTCTTGGAGGCCAGATGCTTTTCCCAGATACCGTTCGACCTGAGCATGCGCGCTACCGGTTCGCTGGGCTGTGCTCCGGTGCCGAGCCAGTAGAGGACACGGTCTTCGGCCATGGTCACAGCCGGTGGGTCGACCTGCGGGTTGTAGGATCCCACGATCTCGAGAAAACGGCCATCGCGGGCGCTGCGCTGGTCTGCCACGATGATGCGGTAGCTGCGCTGCTTGCGCTGCCCCACCTGGGCTAAACGAATTCTAACCATTTCTATTCCTTCTTCGCACGTGAGTACGGTCAGCTATTATACATCAAAACCACGAATTAGCCTAACGGAACATTGAGAGCAATCCGCGCCCTTTTTTGCCCTGCATCTGCTTCATCATGGTCTGCATATCGTTAAACTGACGTAGCAGCTGGTTGACCTGCTGCACACTGGTGCCGCTGCCGCGCGCGATCCTGCGACGGCGGTTTGCGTTGATTACCTTGGGATTGCGGCGTTCTTCGGGCGTCATCGAATAGACGATCGCCTCGCTGACTTTGATAGCCGCGTCGGTGGCCTCTTCGGGTATCTGCCTGCTCACCTGCTGCATGCCCGGGATCATCCCCAGAATATCGCCGAGCGAACCCATCTTGCGCACTGCCTGGAGCTGCTCGATCAGGTCTTCTAGCGTAAAAGACGCCTTGCGGAGCTTTTGCTCCATCTTGCGCGCCTGTTCTTCGCTAAACGATTCTTCGGCACGCTCGATCAGAGTCAGCACGTCGCCCATGCCCAGGATGCGCGAGGCCAGCCGGTCGGGGTAAAATACCTCCATGTCGGAGAGTTTTTCGCCCACGCCCATGAACTTGATTGGTACGCCGGTGACGGCGCGGATCGAGAGCGCCGCGCCACCGCGCGCATCGCCGTCGACCTTGGTCAGCACCAGTCCCGTCAGGTTGACACGGCGATGGAATTCCTCAGCCACCGCCACGGCTTCCTGGCCGGTCATGGCATCCACAATCAGGAGCGTCTCCTGCGGGTGCACGGCGGCCTTGATTGCCTCGAGCTCCTGCATCATGCGGTCGTCGAGCTGCAAGCGGCCGGCGGTATCCAGCAAGACCACCGAATAGGCCTCGCGGCGGGCGCGCTTGACGGCATTCTCGGCGATCTGGGCGGGTGCGACCTGGTCGCCATCGGAATGGACGGGGATGTCAATCTGCCTGCCGAGGGTTTCCAGCTGGGTGATAGCTGCCGGCCGGTAGATATCGGCCGCTACTAGCAACGGCCGTTGGCCCGCCTTGCGCAGGTGCAGCGCCAGTTTGGCGGCCATGGTGGTCTTGCCGGTGCCCTGCAGGCCGACCAGCATAATCACCGCCGGCGGATGCCCCGAGAGGTCCAGGCGTACCGCTTTGCCCAGGGTGTTGACAAGCTCGTCGTTGACGATCTTGATCACCATCTGGGCCGGCGTCAGCGACGCCATCACATCCGAACCGATCGAGCGCTCGCGCACCCGCGCGGTGAAATCTTTGACGACCTTGTAGTTCACGTCGGCTTCGAGCAGCGCTAGGCGCACCTCGCGCATCGCCTCGGTGACGTCAGCCTCTGTCAGACGGCCCTTGCTGGAGAGTTTATGAAATACGGCTTGCAGTTTGTCGGAAAGTGACTCGAACATGCTATCCTTGTCGGGGACAACGATCCCTGTGGTACATTGGTTACTATGACGAGGTCAGCTGAGAGACGCGCGGCACACAGGTGTGAATAAACAACTCATGGAAGACGTTTAGTTCGGGCTCATCTTCGGGCACGAGCGTGACGCCCAGCTTCCAGGTGACGCTGCCCTGTACCAGCTGCATGGTGGGGCGCCACTCGCGTGGGATGGTAATGGCAAAGGGATAGGCCTGCGGCTCCAACCCGCGATAGTTGATCGAGTTCATTAGGTTGACTTCGCCTTCCAGCCAATAATAGGTGGTGCCTTCGCCGCCGGGCACGCGCTGCCCGCGAAAAACGCCTTTGGCGGCATCCCATTCGACCACATACACCCGCCGGTTATCGCCTTCGGGCGTGTTTTCAATGCGCAGGAGCACCATACGCAGCTCTTCGGCAAAAAAGTTCACCAGCGGCCGTACACTCACCTGGCCCTGCACCACCTCGCCTTCGGCATAGACGGCGCGTGGCAGCGTGAGACTCAGCTGCGCCAGCGGGGAAGTGGCCACTTCGCTGTATTCGGCTTCCGGCGTCAACGCCACCGGCTGCGATTCAACCAGCAGATCAAAGTTGGTTTCGAGCGGATCCTCGTTTTCTAACAGCAGACTGGCGTGCAGAGACCATTTGACGATGCACAAATATCCGTGATGCGACGGTATCCCGCTGGCAGGCAGCGGTACCTCAAACGCAAAGCCCTGTACCGACCCGCGGCGCAGCTCGCCCGGCGGTACCACGTCGACCTGCTGCTGGTAGAGCTGCTCGCTGGAACGCTCCAGCTTGGCGCCTTCATCTGCGTCGGCTGCCGGCGCGTGCGAGAAGTATCCCTGGCACAGGAGTGTGATACGCCCGCCCTTGCTGCGCAGGGGCATATGACTCTGCAGGAGCACCTGGCCAGAGACGGTGTCGCCCAGCATATAGCGGCTGTGGGGTTGGTCGAGCAGGATCTCGAGCCTACCGGTGCCCGCGCTGGAGCCCACAAAGCGTTCCAGCAGGCTGCCGATCAACCAGCCGAGGATGATTCCCAAAAGAAACCCCGTGACGGCGCCCACCAGCAAACCGAGAAATCCATGGCGCATAAACCCGAGGTATCCGCCCGCCAACATGATGATCACCGCTGCAGTAACGGTACCGAGCAGGACCTGCACTCTGGCCGTGGCTGGCATTGCTCTGAAAACCGGGATGCGGTCGATAATCTTGTTTAGTTGGATAGTGGGCGGGGCGGACTTTTTTGCCATCGCGCTCTCCTGTTGTGTGTGCCGTTCGGCGGCAGATGCCCGCCACGATCCATTATAGCGCTGCAAGAGCACGAGGCAAACCTCCCCAGCCGGGGGTGCATTTGCACAGGCTCTCCAACGGTGCTATCATCTATGTGTCCGGGGCGTAGCGCAGCCAGGTAGCGCACTTGAATGGGGTTCAAGTGGCCGGACGTTCAAATCGTCTCGCCCCGACACACGCCAGCCCAAAAGGGCTGGCGTTTTGTTTACCCTCGCGTTGACGTTCCCTTTTGAGCGTGTTAATGTGCCCGCATAGTTCAAGGAGCACAAGCATGCATATCGTAGTGATCGGTGCCAGCGGGCACGTTGGTTCGTACCTTGTGCCGCGTCTGGTGCGGCTGGGGCATCGTGTGACGGCCGTCAGCCGCGGTAAGCGGCAGCCGTATCATCGTGACGGTGCCTGGGAGCAGGTGTGGAGCGTCACGCTCGACCGTACCGTGCTCGACGAGGCCGGCACCTTTGGCAGTGAAATCGCCGCGTTGGCACCTGATGTGGTTATCGACCTGATCTGCTTTACGCGCGCGAGCGCCGAACAGCTCGTGAAAGCACTGCAGGGCAGCTGTGAGCATCTGCTGGTGTGCGGCACGATCTGGATCCATGGCTGCTCGCGCGAGGTGCCCACCCGTGAGGAAGATGCACGCGATCCCTTTGGCGATTATGGCGTCAACAAGCTGGCGATGGAAGAGTACCTGCTGCGCCAGTCCAGCATCGGCGGAGTGCCCGCCACGGTAATCCATCCGGGGCACATTGTGGGGCCGGGCTGGATCCCGCTCAATCCGCAGGGCCATTTTAACCCGCGGGTATTCACCCAGATTGCCGCCGGAGAGGAACTGGTGTTGCCCAACTGGGGGCTAGAGACGGTTCATCATGTGCATGCCGACGACGTAGCCGGCTTGTTCGAGGCCGCCCTGGTGCAGCGCGCTGCCAGCTTTCATCAGGCGTTCCACGCTGTTTCGCCGGCCGCCCTGACGCTGCGCGGCTATGCTGAGGCCATGTACAGCTGGTTCGGACAGCCCGCCAATCTGAGGTACGCGCCCTTTGAAGCGTTCCGTGCCGAAGTGACCGCCGACGAAGCGGAAGCCACCTACGATCACATTGCACACAGCCCCAACTGCAGCATGGTCAAGGCCGAGCGCCTGCTCGGGTTCCGCCCGTGCTACAGCTCGCTCGAGGCGGTCCGTGAGGCCGTCACATGGTTGATCGCACATGGCCAGGTAAGTCTGCCCAACCCATCAGCACAAGGAAAGTGACATGCAAATCGATCTCACCAAGCACGCCTGGACTCTGCAGGGCTGGTTGCCCAACACCTGGGCATGGACAGCCACCCAAAGTGCGGCCGATCTGCGCCGCTACCAGTGCACTCCCGAGGTGTCGGCTGTAGTACCTGGTTCGGTGCAGGATGACCTGCTGGCTGCCGGCTTGCTGCCCGATTGGCACGTGGCACAAAACAGCCTGCAATGCGAATGGGTCGAGCATCGCCACTGGGAATACGCCACAAAAGTCGAGTTGCCGGCCGATTGGTCCGGAAAAAAGGCGATCCTGCACGCCGAGGGGCTGGATTACGCCGGTTATGTGTTGGTGGATGGCGCCGAGGTTGCCCAATTCAGCGGCAGCCACCATCCCCACGAGTTTGACATGACCAGCGCCCTGGCAGATGGCGGGGTGCATAGACTGTCGATCATCTTTACTGAGGCGCCGCACGAGCAGCCACAGATCGGCTATACCTCGCGCTCGCGTTATTTCAAGTCGCGCTTTAATTATGGCTGGGATTGGTGCGTGCGGCTGGTGCCGCTGGGCATCTGGGACAAGTTATGGCTGCTGGCTGAGGGCGATGTGCGCCTGAATGCCTGTCTGCCGCAAACTGACTATTGCACCGCCCAAGGGGTCGGCTCGCTCAGCCTGCGCATGCAGGTTACCAGCCAGCTGGCACAGACCCTGACCTGCCGGGTGACGTTGAGCAGGGATGGCGAGACGGTCCACACCCAGGCTTACCCTTGCGCTTATGGCGTCGGCCTGAACGAGACGACTCTGCCGGTCAGCACAGAGCTGGCGGTCGAGCCCTGGTGGCCGGTTGGCATGGGTGCCCAACCGCTCTACGAGCTGGCGGTGGCGCTGGAAGATGCCTCCGGCGCGGTGCTAGATACCTGGCAGGGGCGGGTAGGCTTCCGCTCTATCCATTGGGAGCCCTGTGAGGGTGCCCCGGCTAACGCCGAGCCGTGGATTTGTGTCGTTAACGATGTGCCGCTCTTTTTGCAGGGCGCCAACTGGGTGCCGATCCGCATGACCTATGGCAGTGTGACGGACGACATGTATCCGCCCCTTCTGGATACTTACGCCGACTTGGGCTTTAACCTGCTGCGCGTCTGGGGCGGCGGTATCCTCGAAAAGCGGGCCTTTTTCGAAGGCTGTGACGAGCGCGGCCTCCTGGTATGGCAGGAATTCCCGCTTTCATCCAGCGGTATCGAGAATGTGCCGCCAGATGATGCCGAGGCCATGAAAAGCCTCGCCGAGATCGTGCGCTCCTATATCTGGCGGCGTGGTGCGCACCCCTCGCTGCTGTGCTGGTGCGGTGGAAATGAGCTGTTTTATGATAAAGACCTCACCAAGCCCAAACCGGTGGATGCCAACCATCCCTGCATTGCCCTCATGGCGGGCCTGAGCGCCGAGCTGGCGCCGAAAACACGCTTTTTGCCGTCTTCGCCTTCCGGGCCGGCGATGTGGTTCGATGCCTCTCTCGCCGGGCAAGGCTTGCACCACGATGTGCACGGCCCTTGGGCGGTGCCGCACGACATGGACGAGTGGCGCGCCTATTGGGACGCGCAGGATGCCCTGTTCGTCTCAGAGGTGGGTGTGCCAGCTTGTTCGCCGGCGGCGATGCTGATCAAGTACTCGGGTGGGATGGACCCCTGGCCGCCTACCGAGGATAACCCTTACTGGCTGTATCGCGCGCCCTGGTGGATCGAGTGGGAGCAGCTGCGCGGGCGCTACGGCTTTAGCCTCGAGGTGCCCGAACTGGAGCGCTTTGTGGAGGCTTCGCAGGAGGTGCAAGCCGAGGCACTCTCCTACCTGGTGGCAAGCTGCAAGGCGCGTTTTCCGCGCTGCGGCGGGGTGATGCTCTGGCACGGGCATGACATCTTCCCGTGTCCATCCAACAACTCGGTGATCGATTTTGACGGTGTGCCCAAGCCGGCCGCTTTGGCACTGCGCAAAATTTTCAAGGGAGAGTGATAAAGACGCCGCGGGGGAATATTCCCCCGCGGCGACCTTTGTCTATGCCCAGGGCTGCGTCTCGGTGGTAACCGGCGCGCCCGTGCTGAGGGCTTGCTCGATCATTAGGTCGAGGTAGCGATCTTGGCAGGCTTGTTCCAGCGGGTAGGGCTCGTCCTTGCCAGTGCGCACATAGTTGCCCATTTTGTCGAGTACGGTGGCGATGGCAATCTCTTCGTCTGTGAGCACCCCCGGCACGAACGGGTTGCGATAGTACCATGTGCCGTTGCCCGAATATCCCTTCAGGTAGTTGCCCTCCAGGTTACCCTCAGCGCCGGCTACCTCGCGCTGCAGCGCAAAACGCTGCGAGGTGCAGAAATCCTGCAGGTAACTGACCTGCAGATCAGTCAGCTCGCCGCGTTCACCGCGCAGCAAAAGGCGTTGGGCGCGTACCCACGAGAAATACTGATCACCGGTAAAATCATAGATCCCGAGCTTGTCGCCGAAATCGAGCCAGGCGATCACCTGCGAGGATACGGTACGCTGCTCGGTTGTCGGCGGGCCGTCGCGCCCGGGTCCGCCGATCAGAGGCGCGTCGTGGCACATGGCGGTGATGCGGGCGTTCTCATAGCCGACCCCCAAAAAGTGGCGAATCAATGACATGCCGTGATAACCGTGGCATACCGAGACCTGCGCCTCATCCACTGTACCCAACAGCCCGCTGGTAACTACTGCCAGGCGTGCCGCATGGTGCGGCTGGTAGATGTATTGTTCAGCCACCTGAATGCGCGCCCCCGCCCTGGCCAGCGCTGCCAGCTTTATCAGGCGCTCCAGATCGGGCGCCGGCGGCGTCTCGGAGAGCACCGCGATGCCCTTGGCCGCCAGCTCCTCAATCAGTTCTGGGTTTGGTTCCCAGGCCACGCAGGTAACGATGAACTCGGGCTGCGCCGCGCGATAGAGCTCATCCAGGCTGGCATAGACGGGTACCTGCCAGCGTGCGCGCATGGCCTCGGCTTTGGCCGGGTTGCGCATCACCATACCATCCAGCACAAACCGATCAGGCAGGGCTCGCGCAATCCGCAGGTAGAACTCGGCGCGCCATCCGCCGCCGATGATGCCGAAATGGATCGCTTTGCTCATGGTACACTCCTATAGCTTGCGGCCATCGCGCCCACCGCCCGAGCCGCTGTAGGGCTTGCCGGGCTGCCAGTCGTTAGGGGCAGGTGGTGTAAAGGTCTCTAAAGGCAGCAGTACCTGGCAGTGGTGTTCGGCTGCCAGATAGGCGGCTTCGACCAGCTCCAGCGCTCGCAGCGAGCTCTCGGCGATGCTGTAATCCAGCTTGCCGCTCTCGGCCTGCTCGATTATGCCCTCGAGGTGACGCTGATGGGCACCCTCCGCATAGGGCTGCGGCACGATCTCGCTGCCGTTAGGATGCTGGGCGTTGGTCAGCAGGTAGCAGTTCTCATAGGCATAGAACTCGATCGTCCCGCGAGTGCCTATCAGCCGAAAGATAAAGTCCTTGCCGGGGCGCATGATGTGCACATCGTCGCCGGTCTGCATCACCATGCGCACGCCTGCATGGGTCTCGACCATAGTGACAGCAGTGGTCTCGACCTGCATGCTGTCGCGGTAGGTGCGCATGGTATCGTCGATGGCGCACATCACCCACTTGGCCGGATCATCCGGCACCAGGTTCACGAACAGGTTCAGCCAATGGATGCCGGCATTCATGATGTCCCAGCGGTGGCATTCCATCTCGACCAGTTCAAGAGTACCGATCTCACCGCCACGCACGCGCGCGATGATCTCTTCGACATGCTTTTGTTTCAACATACCGTGCGGTACGGCCATGGGGATGCCGGCAGCCTTGACGGCTTCCAGGATCTCGCGCCCGGCGACATAGGTATCGCCCAAAGGCTTTTCGCACAGGATGCCCACCAGCGGCAGCTTTAACGCTTCCAGCACCACTTCGCGATGGGTGGGTGGAAAGGTCGAGACGCATACCACGTCGGTAGGGCATGCACGGAAAAGCTCGTTATGGTTGGCAAACAGCTCTATCTCGGGATGCAGCGCATGCAGCTCACCGCGTACATCGGCCTTTAGATCGGCCATGGCTTTGAGCTCAAAGCGCGGAGAAGCGCTCAGGGCGCTCATGCTCAGGCGGCCGCCCATCCCGCCGCCGATCACACTGCCGGTATAGACGCGCATCATGCCTCCTAGACGATCATCACAGCCTGTTTTCCCAGGGCTTCCCAATCCGGGTGGGGGCCCATGCCCGGCACATCCGGCACCGTCAGGTAGCCCTCTTTGATCGCCAGGGCGCCGAGGTTCTTTAACCCCTTAATCTGCTCGGTGTCGATCACCAGCTGTTCGTAATAGTCGTTGTTGGGGATGGCCGCGCACAGCTGGGCGTTGCCCCATGACATGCCGTGGATCTGGCAGCGCATGCCAAAGGATTCTGCCAGGTGCGCCACTTTGATGCCGCCCGTCAGCCCGCCCTTGAAGCCGACCTCGGAGCGCACCATGTCGAGGGCGCGCATCTGGATCCAAGTGGCTGCGTTCCAGTGGGCGCCGTCGGGCGTCTCAGCCCCAAGGATAGGGATATCCAGCGCGTGGCATAGCTCAGCATAGCTGACCAGGTCAAATTCGCGCATCGGCTCTTCCAGCCATAAAAAGCCCAGGTCTTCGAGGATACGCCCGAATTTCAGCGAGGTGACATAATCCCATCCGGCAGAGCCGTCAAACATCAGGTCCGCATCCGGTCCGCACCACTTGCGCAGGTTTTTAGAGAGTTCAGCATCGGCCTTCGGGTCGCCCCAGGCGTGCAGCTTGAAGGCGAAAAAGCCCTCATCGATGCACTCTTTGATGTGGCGCTCGTACTCGTCCATCGTCTCCCAGGTGACGGTGGAGGCATAGGCCGGCACACGCGGGTTGTTGCCGCCCAGCATTTTGTAGATCGGCATGTTGGCCGCCTGCGACTTGATATCCCAGCAGGCGATGTCGATGACCCCCAGGTCGTAAACCTGGAACTCTTCAATGCGATCGAGCTCCCACATGCGGTGCCAGAGGTCTTCCGTCATAGTGGGGTCGGCGCCGATAAAGGCGCTCTTTAAGCGGCGCTGTACAATATCAGCCAGGCGTGGGCCGCGTCCGCCGGCAACGCCGATGTAACCCTCGTCGGTATCGACTCGCAGGATACCGCTGTACGAGGTGCCGCCCGGCGGGGTGCCGTCGCCGTTGCCCGGCAAACCGGTGCGCCAACGAAAGCGCGGCTGACCCGCGATGTGAGGAACAACATAACAGCGGATGTCGGTAATACGCATGGTGCCTCCCACCAACCCTAGTTGGCGGGATTATACCCGGGTAAGCTTGCTTTGAGCAAGCGTCAGGCGGCGGAGGAATCGGGTGCGGGCGGTTCGTCCTCGGGCTCGACATGCACATAGGCATGCTCGATGCCCTCGATCTGCTCGACGGCATGGCAAACTGCCTCCGAGACGTTGTGCACTTCTGTTAGATGTACATCGCCATCCATGTTGATGTGCAGATCAGCGCGCACTTCTGGCCCGACATGCTCGAGGATCACACGGTGCACGTTGCGCACGCCTGGCACGGATAAGGCAGTCTCCAGCACCTTCTGGGCCAGCTCGGGAGAGCCGGCACGTCCTGTAACATAGCCGGTGGATTCCTTGACGACCAGATACACACCGCGAAAGATCCACAGCGATACGAGCAAAGCGCCGATCGGGTCGGCGGCGCTGAACACACGGCTCAGCAGCATACCCACCAGGGCGACGGCGGAAGAGATAACATCCGAGAGGTTGTCACGCGCACTGGCTAAGAGGGCAGGGCTGTTGGCGCGTTGGCCTATGTTCCGCACATAGGCATACATACCGCCTTTGATCAGCAGCACCACCAGGGGTGTAAAGTAAGCATACAGGCTGGTGATGGGTTGTGGACCCGTCTGCAGTCGCTCGATGCCGGCGCGCACCGCGCTGATGCCAGCCACCGACATACCCGCACCGATCAGAAAGCCCACCAGCGCCTCATAACGGCGATGCCCGTGGGGGTGACACTCGTCGGCCGGTTTGAGCGCTAGCAGCAAGCCAAGCGCCATGACCAGGCTATAAAAGACGTCACCAGCCGAGTTAAACATATCAGCCAACAGGGCTGTACTGCCGCTGGAGCGCGCCGACAAGGCCTTGAGGGCAACCAGAGCCAGGTTGCCCACCATGGTCAGCAGGATGGCATGCAGATAGAGCCTGCGAATATGGGCAGGGATCTTGTCGCTATCAACCCGTTGAACTTCATGCAGTAACACGCTCGCCCCCGAAACTCTCCTGAACCAGACAAACAGACTATCAGTGTAGATAACTTGACATATTCTGTCAAGAAACAGTATGAATTGACCCATCTGCTTCGCTGTGATATTATCCGCACCATCCCTTGACAGGAGTAGAGTATGGCAGCCTCTCGCCGATGCGGCATCCTGTGTCACCCCACCTCGCTCCCTTCGGATTATGGCATTGGTGATCTGGGCAGTGGAGCGGAACAGTTTATCGCCTACCTGGAATCCGCCGGACAGACCATCTGGCAGGTACTGCCACTGGGACCGACTGGTTATGGCGATTCGCCGTACCAGCCGTTTTCAGCTTTTGCCGGTAACCATCTGTTGATCAGCCCAGAACTGTTGGCTGCCGATGGGCTGCTCACTCAATCCGAGCTCGAGGGTGCTCGCGTCGCGCCGGGCGGGCGCATCGATTATGGTACCCTCATCGTCAGTAGAACGGCGCTGCTGCAGCGCTCGTACGAGCGTTTCCTGGCGTCATCGTCCAACTGGGAGCTCCTGGACGACTTTCGCGAGGCCAACCGCGCCTGGCTGGACGACTATGCCCTCTTTATGGCGCTCAAGGCGCGCTTTGAACTGACCAGCTGGCACACCTGGCCGCGCGAGATCGCCCTGCGCAAGCCGGCAGCCATGGCTGGTTGGTGCTCTGAGGTGATCGAGCAGATTTCTTTCCATCGCTATCTGCAGCTGCAGTTTCATCGCCAGTGGCAGCGTGTGCGCGAGCTGGCGCGCAATGCTGGCATCAGCCTGATCGGCGATATGCCGATCTTTGTCGGCCACGACAGTGCCGATGTGTGGGCACATCGCGAACTCTTTCAGCTGGATGAAGCCGGCATGCCGCGTGCGGTTGCCGGCGTGCCGCCCGATGCGTTTAGTCCCACTGGCCAACTGTGGGGCAATCCGCTGTACGACTGGGCGCAGCTGGCCAGGACGGACTATGCCTGGTGGGTAGCGCGTCTGCAGCATGCCCTTGCGCTGGTCGATGAGGTACGGCTGGACCATTTCCGCGGGTTTGCCGGTTATTGGCAAGTCCCTGCCGGCGACCCGACCGCCGAGGGCGGCCGTTGGGTCAAGGGGCCCGGTGCAGCCTTTTTCGCCAGCGTGCGGGAGCAGTTGGGGGCGCTGCCGATCATTGCTGAGGATCTGGGGCTGATCAGTGCGGATGTGATCGCTCTGCGCCAGGAACTGGGGTTGCCGGGCATGCGCGTGCTGCAGTTTGCCTTTGATTCCGACGCCGCTAATGAGCATCTGCCGCATAACTGGGAGCGCGACTTGGTGACCTATACCGGCACGCACGATAACAATACCACCCTGGGATGGTATGCTGCGGCCAGCCCTGCCATGCGCTCACGCGTGCGAGCCTATGTGGGCGATGTGGCGCAGATGAACTGGGCATTCATCCGCCTGGCGCTCAACTCGGTGGCTGATACGGTGGTGATCCCCTTGCAGGATGTGCTCGGCTTGGGCGCCGAGGCACGCCTCAATACCCCGGGTAATCCGGGCGGCAATTGGCAGTGGCGCTGCGAAGCGGCACAGCTGACGCCCGATTCGGTCGCCAGGCTGGCGAGTATGTCGCAGGCGGCCAACCGCAGCCACGCGCCTGGCCAGGCACCGGCCGTCAACGAGCCGGCTGTGCTGGATTACGCTGTCGAATAGGGGTTACTCGCTGAACCAGGGAGTCCCGCCCGCGCGCCGGATGTTGACCTGGTCGATCACAGCGTTACCGCGCTGGGCAGCCAGCATCAGGACGACTTCCGCCACTTCCTCCGGACGAATCAGTCCGCTTCGATCCAGATCGGGGCGCGCCTGGCTCGCCATGCCCGTATCTACTCCGCCCGGACAGACGATCTGCACGCGGACGCCCGCCGGCAGGACCTCCTGCGCCAGAACCTTGGTCATGCCCAGCAGGGCATGCTTTGAGGCGCTGTAAATCCCTTGATTGACATAACCCTTAACCGCCACGACCGAGGCAATGTTGATAATCGTCCCGCTGTGCTGGGGCACCATCAGCCGCAGCGCCTCGCGGCAGCAGAGAAAAGGCGTGCGCACGTTGATCGTCATAACGCGATCCCAATCGGCGCTGGTAGCTTCTGCCAACGGCCCAAAAACACCGATGCCGGCGCAGTTCACCAGGATATCCAACCGCTGCAGAGACCCAAAGACGCGCTGAATTTCGTCCTCCTGAGCCAGATCGGCCGGCAAGACGACCGCCTGACCGCCTGCAGCCACGATCTCGTCGCGCACCTGTATAAGGCGGTCTTTGGAACGCGCCGTCAGGACCAGGCTTGCGCCATTGGCTGCAAGCGTGCGCGCGATTGCGGCGCCAATGCCGCGGCTGGCGCCGGTTACCAGTGCGATGCGGTTATCTAGGCGGGTGGACATGATCAACCTCCGTGGGTCTGGTAAAGTGCTTTGGTGGGGTGCTGATGCATCAGGTTGCACGCGTGCAGGAGTGCATGGTCGGCAAGGATGTCGTCCGGGCTGCCGATTGCGGCGATGCGATGGTCCTCGCCAAAGACCAGGCAATCGGTTGCCACTTGCTGGAGGATCGATAGGTCGTGGGTAGCGATCACGATCGTCTCGCCCAGCGCGTGGCGCTGGCGGATAAACCCCACCAGCCAGCTCTGGCTGCGCGGATCCAGCCCCGCGGTCGGTTCATCCAGCAGCCACACCTGCGGCTCAAGGGTCAGCACGCTGGCGATCGAGACGCGCTTTTTCTCTCCGCCCGAGAGGTGATGCGGCGGCCGGTCGGCCAGCTTGGTCACTTCGAGGGCTTGCATGGCCTGCTCCACGCGCTGCATCACCTCGGCATCGCTCAAGCCCAGCTGCAGCGGGGCAAAAGCGACCTCGTCGAGCACCGACGCGCTGAAAAGCTGCACGTTGGGATCCTGAAAGACAAAGCCTACCTGCCGGCGAAAGGCATAGTTAAAGTCATCGCTGGCGAATGCCTTTTCGCTGAGGGCATCACCGCAAAAGCGCAGGCTGCCAAAGGTGGCATAGTAAAGGCCATCCAGCAGTTTGAGCAGGGTGCTCTTGCCGGAACCGTTGGCGCCCAGCACCGCCCAACACTCGCCGCGCCGTACCGACCAGGTGATCTCCTGTAAAGCGGTCGTACCGCCGGGATAATCGAACCCGACGCTCTCCAGCTCGTATACGAGTTCAGCGGAATCATCCACGCCCGTTATCTTCCCATCCACAAAGCCAGGGTGCACCCAACCAAGAGCCCGACACCCCATACCAGATCAAGCCACTGCAGACGACCGCGCTGCAAGGTGCGCGCCCGGCCGCTAAAGCCGCGCGAACGCATCGCCAGGTAGACCTCACCCGACATGTCCAGCGAACGTGCCAGCAGGGTGCCCGCCAGAGCGCCTTGGACCTGGCGCTGTTTGCTGGCTGACAGGGGCCCAACGCTGCGGCTGAGGCGTGCGGTGAGCATGTCGTTGGTGAGCTCCAAGAGGGTATAAATATAGCGGTAGGTCATGCCCAGAGCAAGTAGCAAGACATCCGGCATGCCTAGGCGAGCGAGGGCGTGCAAGAGGTCATGCCAGCGCGTGGTAAGCGCCAGAAGGATGGCGCTGGAAGCCGAGGTGCCCACCCGCAGGTACAGGAGCGTGACACTGCGCAAACCCGTGGCGCTGATCGCCAAACCCCCGGTCAGCCTGTAGAGGGTGGGACCGGGGGTGATGAACAGGGCAGGTACGCCGATCAACGCCGCAACCAGCGGAATACCCAGCCAAAAGCGAGCCAGGGTTCTCACGCGGATGCGCGAGGCGGCTGCAAGCGGCAAAATCGCTGCGTAGAGGAACACCAGCACCACCGGCTGGTGCACCAGGTTGGCCGTCAGCACCAGGGCCAGCACGCTCAGGAGTTTGGTGCGCGCGTCAAGGCGCTGGAACAGGCCTCCCTGACGCGCGGTCGTCTCGGCGGCTAGCGAGAATGCCAGGCTGGCGCTGACGGTACGGGCTGTCTTAGCCAGCGCGTTCTTCATTCACCGACTTGCGCACCACCAGTTTAGAGATCAGCCAGATTACCAGCACTGTCAGGCCTGTCCCCACGATCGCCGAGAGCCAGTAGCTGATGTTTACGTTGCACAGCGCGGGGATGTCATAATCCGGGATGGGTGCGCCCCACAGGCTGCCCAGTCGCTCAAGCCCGGCTGGTATAAAGTCCAGTCCCAGCTCGCTCAGCTCGTGGGCACCCCATTCGCCCCAAGCAGTGCCAGGTGCAAGCAGGCCGACCGGTACGATGATGATCAGGGCCGCCAGGGCGATCCACAAGCCTGTCAGGCGCCCGGCTGCTGCACCAGAAGGTGCTGGCGCTGCCTGGCTCGTCAGCAGAGCAGGGCGCGCGCTCCACAGATAGCCCAGGATAGCTACCGTCAACAAGGCTTCGACCGGGCAGGCTACCGCCAGGTGCGGGATCATCATAGCTGGGATAGCCACCGAGAGCGGATAGGGGGCATATAGGGGGGTGCCCGCTGCATCGGTATACAGGGCAGGCTGGATGCCGAACAGGAAGGCGGTCAGTAAAGCCGCCACTGCCAGGCTCACATAGCCCGCTACCGCTCCCCCCACCAGACTGCGCACGCGCTGCGGCTCTCCCGCACCAACGATGGCACGATAGATAGCGTCCGCCACATAAGGCATTGCTACAGCCATGGTAAAGCAGTTGGCTCCGATCGCCAGGATACCGCCATCGCCAAAGACGAGGGCCTGGATGATCAGGGCGATCGACACCGCAATCGTAGCGACGCCCGGCCCCAGCACGATGCCGGCAATCGCGGCGCCCACGGCGTGGCCGGTGGTCCCGCCAGGAAGCGGCACGTTAAACATCATGATAATGAACGAAAAGGCCGCCATCAGTGCCACCAGGGGAATGGTCTGGGCATTGACCCGCGCACGCAGGTCACGTACGCCTTTGATCCAAAAGGGCAGCACCAGGGCAAACAGGATCGCCGAGGTTACCGGGCTCAGGTAGCCATCCGGGATGTGCAGGCCCGTAGTGGCCAGCACAATCCCCAGCGCCGCGAAATAGGCGACCATCCACTTTTCCATGCGTAGCTTTCTCATCTCTTCTCCTTTGCTTGTGTGGTCGTTGCTATGCACTGGCAGCAGACTGCTGCTCAGAACACGTGTGGCAAATCCCGGGCAGGACGAGGTGCTCGCTGCGCAGGATAAAGCGATGGCTGCCAAGCAGTTCGGCGGCAACCGTATCCAGCGTCTGCAGGTCGATAGTCTGTAGCTTTCCACAACGCTGGCACTGCAGATGAGCGTGTGGCTGGTGGATGGTCAGGAGTTCGTAACGGCGCTCGTTGTTGGGGCCGTTATAGCTCGAGACCAGATCGAGGGACTCGAATAGATCGAGCGAGCGATAGACGGTGGAGAGGTCAACAGCCGGGCTCAGGCTGGCGACCTGCTGCAGGATCTCTTCGGCGGTGGCGCCGGCGGGCAGGTCGTGCAGCACGCGCAGCACCATCTCGCGCTGCGGGGTCATGCGCATGTTGCGCTGGCGCAATTCGGCTGCCAGACGATCTTCACAACACATGGGCACTAGCCTCCGGACGGGTGAGCTGCCCCATTATATTACTATTGCTAACAATTGCAATAGCTAATGTTTGTGATAACCGGCTTTAATCTGGTTGACCCAATAGCTTGTGCGTGGTACAATTAGGGATACCAGCACGGGCCCGCTCGGGTTCAAGTCGAACGCGCTGGAGCGGGTATCCGTGAGACAGGAGGCCCCAAGGATGTATCCCGTTGGCAGTAAAGTTGTGCACCCTTGTTACGGCGCAGGGACGATCACCAAGATCCAGGAAAAAGAGGTGCATGAAGAGACCCGCCGTTATTATGTGATCTATACCATCAACCGCCCAATGGAACTGATGGTGGCGGTGGAGAACGCCGAATCTACAGGATTACGCACAATCGGCACCCAGGAAGAGCTCAGGCAGGTCCTGGCAGAGGGTGCCACCTTGCCCGGCGAGGACGAAATCAATACCGACCTGCGTGCCCGCCAGAACGAGATGCGTGAATGGTTGAAATCGGGTAACTTTGACCAGGTGGTCAATGTGGTACGCCAGCTCTTTTTCCTCAATTCGCGCCGTCCGCTTGGCTCGGTTGATCGCCAGCTGTTCGACCAGGGCAAAGAGCTGCTGGCTGGTGAGCTGGCCCTTTCTTCAGATGGTAACCTGGCGTCGGCTATGCACGAGATCGAAGGCGTGCTGGCCGAGATGGTTGCCGAATAATAATCCCACTCAGACCGTCGGAGGCATGCATGGATTCGCAAGCGCTTTCACTCGAGCTGACTGATCTTGATCCGGCGGTACGCCGCCACGCACTACAGAAACTGGCTCAGGCGCTCGAATCCGGCGAGATACAACTCGGCGATGCCGGACAGCTTTTGAACCTGCATTGCCACACGTGCTATTCGTACAATGCCTATGGCCACACCCCGACGTCGCTGGCTTGGCTGGCGCGTGAACAGGGCTGGCATGCCCTGGCCACCGTCGATTTCGATGTCCTGGATGCCGTTACCGAAACCCTCGACGCCTGCGACACATTGGGTGTACGCGGCGGGGCGGGGCTTGAAACCCGGGTCTTTGTGCCAGAATTCGCCGACCGTGAGATGAACTCTCCGGGCGAACCGGGCATCTGCTACTTTGTAGGAGTTGGGTTCACCAGCCCACAGGCGCCCACGCAGGCGCAAACCGTGCTCGATGAAATGCGTCGTTCGGCCGCGCGCCGCAACCGCGAGATGACCACTCGCATCAATGCTTTTACCGCGCCGGTGACGGTGGATTATGACCGCGACGTGCTGCCGCAGACGCCTTCAGGCAATGCCACCGAACGGCATATGCTGGTGGCCTATGATGCCGCCGCCCGCAAGGTATACCCCAAACGCTCCGATATGCTGGCTTTTTGGACGGAAAAGTTAAAGACCGATGTGGCAACCGTGGATGCTGCCCTCGGCAACGCTCCCAGTCCCAACGAGCTCTTGCGTGCCAAACTGATGAAGCACGGCGGGGTGGGATATGTGCAGCCCGATGGCGAGAGCTTTCCCAGGTTGGCTGAGGTGAGCGCCATGATCACAGCCTGCGGGGCGCTGCCGACCTATGCCTGGTTGGATGGCACCAGCGCCGGCGAACAGGCGATTGAGGGACTCTTGCAGGTCATGCTGGCGCAGGGTGTGGTGGGGCTGACGGCTATCCCTGAGCGCAACTGGAACTATAGCGACGCTGCCAAGCGCGCCAAATACGCCACCAACCTCGACGCCATCATGGCACTGGCGGCTGCTTACGATCTGCCTGTCTTTATCGGCACCGAGATGAATAAAGCCGGTCAACCTCTAGTCGATGATATCGTGGGCGTGCCAGAGTTGGTTGCCCATCGGGAGGCCTTTACCGCCGGCGCCGACATTCTCTACGGACATACCGTGCTGCAACGCGCCCTCGGGCAAGGCTATACGAGTGCCTGGGCTGTAGGCCAGTTGCCCAAACGCGCCGCACGCAACGCGTTTTTCCGGCAGGTCGGCCGGCTGGTAGCTCCGGGGCAGAGCGTTATCGAACGCCTGCACGCCGAGCTGCGCGGCCTGAGCTCAGTGGAGATCCTGGCGCACCTGGGCGCCTGACACATCAAGCTCGCAACACCGATCGACATGCGGCGTATAGGGTGCAGCATTGGCGTGAGGTAGGCTGTGTCTGAGATATTTGATCTCCTCCGTAAAAAGGTCGAAGGAATACTCGGCTCAATCAATGCGGCTGGCGGTTTGCGCGGTACGATTGAGGCGCTGCGTCGCCAGATGGCGGAATCTGACCGCAAGCGCGCCATGGTGCGTGCTCAGGCCGAGGTTGGGCGGCTGAACGAGCAGGTCAACGAGATGGTTCACGCTGTCGGCCTGCAGGTGGTCTCGATGCAGGAAGCGGGCACGCTCAATGTCCCGCAGTTCCAGCCCCTGTGCGAACGTATCACCGAGCTAAAGGCGGCTATCAACACGCACGAGGCTGAGCTGGAGCGCCTGATCGCCGAAGAAAAAGCCGCCGAGTTGGCCCGTCAACAGGCCAAAGAAGCAGCGGCAGCTGCCGCTGCTTCCGAAAAGCAGGCACCGGCCAGCCCAGCCGCCGCACCGGTTTCTGCGGCCAGCGGTATGTGCCGGCACTGCGGTAGCGCGCTGCAGCCCGGGGCTGCTTTTTGTGCTTTTTGCGCCACGCCGGTCAATGACCCGTCGGTTCCGCCGTCGCCGGCTAGCCGTTTTTGTGCCAACTGCGGTGCAGTGCTGCGCCCCAGGGCATGCTTTTGTGCCAAGTGCGGCACAACCGTCTAGGGGGCGCCTGGTATCGGCATCCTAGCGCGCGGGCTGTTTACGCGGGTTGAACTTGACCAGTTCATTTGGCAATATAGAATAGCTGCCAGCCAACAGATTGGGAGGGATCGTTATGGCCAAGCTCTATACCGGCGAACAACTGCCGGGCAGGCTCTTTGTGGTCGAGGGCATCGATGGTTCTGGCAAGAGCACGCAGTTGGACCTGCTGCGCAAATGGCTGGTTGCCACGGGTTACTGTATCGCCTTTAGCGAATGGAACAGCTCAGCCCTGGTGAGATCGACCACCAAACGCGGTAAAAAGCGCCAGCTGCTGACCCCCACCACCTTTAGTCTGATCCACGCCGTCGACTTTATGCACCGATTGCAGCAGCAGGTCATCCCGGCACTCAAGGCCGGTGCGATCGTCATGGCCGACCGTTACATCTATACCGCCTTTGCGCGAGACAGCGCCCGCGGAGTCGACCCCAAGTGGGTGCGCACGGTGTATGCCTATGCGCCGATCCCCACGGTGGCAATGTATTTCCGGGTGCCGCTGGATGAGTCGCTGCGGCGCATCATCACCGGCCGCCCGTCACTGAAATACTATGAAGCAGGTATGGACCTCGGCCTTTCGGATGACAGCCTGGAGAGCTATCGTATCTTCCAGGGGCGCATCCAGCGCGAATACGAGCAGCTCGTTACCGAATATGGGCTGGTGGTGGTGGATGCTACCTTGCCGATTGTCAACCAGCAGGATATTGTGAGGAGCCTCATCCGCCCGCACCTCGAGGGCGCCCTGCGAGCTGAATCCAACGCCTGGCGCAATGTGCTCTCGACGCAGCATCTATCGGGCCGTTACCTGGAGAGCCTTGACCATGGGAGGGAAGCAGAATGAAAGTAAGCTTTTATGGCCAGGCGCTACCCAAGATCACCGAAAAGGAATACCCCGGCAAGCTGATCGTCATGGAGGGTCCGGATGGCGTCGGCCGTTCGACGCAGATTGCTCTGTTACGCGAATACCTGGAAGCTTCCGGCTATGCAGTATCCTCCACCGGCCTGAAGCGCTCCGAGCTGGCAGCGCAGGGCATCGAAGAGGCCAAAAAGGGACACACCATGGACCCGATCACCATGGGCTTGTTTTACGCGGCCGATTTCGCCGACCGCCTCGAGCGTGAGATCATACCGGCCCTGCGCGCTGGTTTTGTGGTGTTGACCGACCGCTACATCTATTCGCTGATCGCGCGCGCCGAAGTGCGCGGCGTCAATCCGCAGTGGATCCGGGAGATCTATGGTTTTGCGCTGGTGCCCTCGGCGATCATGTATCTGCGCTGTGACCTCGATCACCTCGTCCCCAGGGTGCTGAACGCGCGCGGCTTCGACTACTGGGAATCTGGTATGGATTACATGGGCTACAGCGACTTTTACCAGAGCTATCTGGCGTACCAGCAGCGTATGCTGAGCAAGTTTGCCGCGCTGGGCAAAGAGTTTGGTTTCATCGATATCGACGCCAACGGCAGCATCGAAGAGGTCTTTAGCCAGCTTCGTCAGGCCGTCGAAGCCTGCGTCAGCGACTTACGGCCTACCGTCAGCTGAGCGCTAGCGCAACTCGACAGCCGGTCTTTACAGGCCGGCTGTTTTTATTCCAGGTCGCCGCCCGAATCGTCGTCGGCGTCGATACCCATATCGCCCAAGTCGCGCTCAATGCGCTCGGGGTCGTCGCCGGCTTCAAGGCGGCTGATCACCTCGTTGGCCTCGGGCCCCAGCAGGTCACCGCTTTCTTCGTTCATGCGGCGCATCATACGCCCCAGGGCGCGCGAATCATTTTCATCCACGTCATCGAGCGGGCTTTCGCCAACATCGGCAGCAGCATCACCGCGCAATGCCACCACGCGCGATATGAGCCGGCGCGCGTCTTGACTGCCGCAGTGCGGGCACAGCGGGTGTTGTTCGCTGACGGAGCGAATGCTGCGGTGGAAAATGTTAAAGCGCCGGCGACAAGCCATGCAGCGGTACTCATAGATCGGCATATATGAACCCCTGTGCACATTGTATCATAGTGTCTGAGGCTAGACGAACCTCCAGGCATCGGTTATGATGAAGCAAAGACCCTACAGGAGCAGCTATGAACGAGCTTGAGCGCTTTATCGCCTGCATGGAGTATCAATCTGCCGACAGCCGCCCCAACCATGAATTGGGGGTGTGGCCGCAGACGGTGGTTCGTTGGGAAAAAGAGGCGCCGGCTGCCATCGCTGATATGCACTGGAACTGGTTTTACGACGAGTCCACTATCGCGCTCGATCGGCGCGATTATATCCCCATGAACTATGGCTTTATCCCGCGCTACGAGCACCAGCTGATCGAGGAAACCGACGAGTATGAGGTCATCCGGGATACCAACGGCATCCTGCGCAAGGCGCTCAAAGAGGGTACTGTCAGCGGCGTGCGCATGTCGATGGACCAGTACCTGGCTTTTCCGATCGAAAAACCCGAGGATGTGCCCGATGTGGTGCGCCGGCTGGATCCCTACGCGCCTGGTCGCGCGCCAGAAGACCTTGACGAGCGCATCCAAGTCTGGAACCAGCGAGATTATCCCCTGGTGCTGGGACGCAACTGCGATGCCAACGGCTTTTACTGGCGTGCGCGCGAGCTGCTGGGCACCGAGAACCTCTCGCTGGCCTGGTACGATTATCCCGAGATGATGCACGAGCTGATGGAGATGTATGCCCACCTGATCATCGAGACCAGTCGGCCAGTGCTGGAAAAGACGCCCGTCGAGTACTTTGCCTTCAACGAGGACCTCTCGATGAAGACGGGACCGCTGCTCAGCCCGGCAACCTATCGCGAGTTTATCTTTCCGCGTCTGCGGCGCGTGATCGACTTTTTAAAGAGCCATGGCGTGCGATATGTGGCGCTGGATACCGACGGCAACCCGACTGTGCTGGTGAGCATGTTCATGGATGCTGGTGTGGATGTGCTCTGGCCGCTCGAGCGCGCCTCCGAAATCGACCCCGTACAGGTGCGCAAGCAGTTCGGGCGCAGCTTGCGGCTGTGGGGCGGAGTCGATAAAAGGGTGCTGGCGCGCGACAAGGAGGCGATCCGCAAGCACCTGCTCGAGTTGGCGCCGCTGGTTGAAGAGGGCGGTTATATTCCCACCGTCGATCATACTGTGCCACCCGACATCTCATGGGATAACTTTCGCTACTATATCGACGCCAAGCGTATGGTGCTAGCCGGTGAAGCCGGCAAACTAGCCTGAAAGGAGCTGTATGGCGAAAAAACTGATCCTGGATACCGACATCGGCGATGACATTGATGATGCTCTGGCACTTGGCCTGGTACTGAGCGCCCCCGAACTGGAACTGGTAGGCCTCACGACGGTGTTTAAAAACACGCACGCCCGCTCGCGTCAGGCACGCACCGTGCTGCTCTCAGCCGGCCACGACGATATCCCCGTGGCACAGGGCTGCGGGGCGGTCATGTCGGTGCGGCGCTCCTATGGCTTTGATCCGCGCCAGGCCCTGCTGGAAGGCGAGCTGCCCAACCAGGATGCCTCAGCCCTGAGCGACGCCGAATTGCCGCCGCAGGACAAGCGCCACGCCGCCGATTTCATCATCGATACCCTGATGCAGGGCAGCGGCGATATTACTGTTGCGACCATCGGCGCTATGACCAACCTGGCGATGGCAATGACCCTTGAGCCGCGCATCCTCGCCAAGATTCCCGAGGTGGTGATCATGGCGGGCTGTTTTAACGCACACGTCAGTGAGTGGAACATCATGTGCGACCCAATAGCCGCGGCGATCGTGTGCGAGAGCGGAGTGCCGCTGCGCATTATCCCGCTGGATGTCACCATGCAGGTCCAATTCCGCCAGAGCGACATGGATGCCTTGCGTGTCTCCAAACGTCCGCTGGCGCAGAGGCTGCTGAGTGCCATCGAAGCCTGGAGGCAGCACAGCGGATGGGCTGACCGCGTGGATGGCCTGCCTGTGATGCACGACCCGCTGGCGATCGCCACCATGATCGATGACTCGCTGGTAACCTGGCGTACCGGCAAGGTGAGCATTGAGCTGAACGGTGAACACAGCTATGGCTATACCCTCTTCCAGGAGGACCCGGCTGGGCATCACCGCTATGCCAATACGGTGGTGCCGCAAAAGGCGTTGGATCTGTGGATCCAGCGCGTCGCGGCTGACTAGCAGCTCATGATCACCACCAACGGTATCATTGCGCTTGTCGAGCGCCTCTCGGGCTATCCGCTGCGTGGCGATGAGGGCATCCAGCACGGCGATGGCAGCACATCGGTCGAAAAGGTGCTGCTGACTTGGATGGCCACGGCGGATGCCATCCGCCACGCCGGCGAGAACGGCTGCCAGCTGGTGATCGCCCATGAGAGTCTGTACTTTCCGTATGATGCCTATGTGCGCAGCGACGCCCCGGCCGGCTGGCAGGATTGGGAGATCAATCGCCGCCGGCGCGAGCTGCTCGATCGCTACAACCTGGTGCTGGCGCGCATTCATGGTTCGCTGGATACCATTACCATCTTTGACGACTTTGCCGCGCTGCTGGGCTTGAGCAAGCCGGTCATTGAGCGCGATGACTATATCAAGATTTACGAGATCACGCCGCGCCCGTTGGGGCAGCTCCTGCAGGAAGCCGCTGCGAGCGTTGGTATGGACGTGGTGCGCTATACCGCGCCCCAGGGCTTGGACCAGATCGTGCACCGCGTGGGGCTGCCGTGGGGCGGGCTGGGGTTGTTTGTCAACTGCAGCTACCAGAAGCGCATCATTGAGCTGGGCTGCGATGTGATGATCGGCGGAGAGAGCGACAGCTATGGCCTGCACTTTGGCAGCGAGCTGGGAGTGCCCTTTATCGAGCTGGGCCATGAGCGCTCCGAAAACCCCGGCATCGCGCGCTTTGTGATGGTATTGGAAGAACACCTGTTCGGTCTGGAGGCCGAGTACTATGACTGCCAGCCTGCCTTTGACTATTGGGTCAAGCCCTAGTCCGCGAGCGGGGTGATCCCCAGCTTTTTCTGGGAATAGTTCACCTTACAATCCGGGCAGCGGTAGTAGGGACCATACTTGCCGGCGCGCGATTCCATCGTCGCGCGCTGGCACTGCGGGCAAGCCACCTCGACGAGGGGCGCGGGCGTGCTTTTGCGCGGTGTACGCGCTTTCTTTAACCCCAGTTTAGCCAGCGAGTAGTTGGTTTTGCACGCTGCGCAATGGAGGTATTCGCCAAAACGCCCCTTGCGCGGATCCAGGGCTCCCTGGCACACCGGACACTGGGCGGATGCCGCCACCTGCTTGATGTGAGCGCTCAGGATTGCGCGCGTGTTTTTGCAGGTCGGATAGTTCTCGCAGCCGAGGAACTTGCTGCGTCCCTTGGTCAGCACTTTCATGCGCCCGCCGCACAGCTCGCAGCTTTCACCCTCGGCATAGGTCGGCTCAGCCTGCTCGCCGGCGATGGTGGGCAGGTTGCGCGTGTAACGGCACTTGGGGTATCCGCTGCACGAGAGAAAGCGCCCGGCATCGCTCAGGCGGATCTGCAGCTGTTTGCCGCAGATCGGGCAGCGCTCCTGCTGCAGTTCGGATGGCAGATCCACCCACAGAGCACGTTCGAGCGCCTCGGACACCTCTGCGCGCGCCTGCTCAAGGCTTGCCGAAAAGGGTCCATAAAAGCCATCCAGCATGCTGCGGTACGTGAGCGATCCGTCGGCTACCTGGTCGAGTTCGATCTCCATCTCGGCGGTATAGCGGATATCCATGATCTCGCTAAAAGCCGCCACCAGGGTATCACACACCACAAAGCCGATGTCGCTGGGCTTGAGCCGGCCGCGCTCTTTGACGACATAGCCGCGATCCTGAATCACGCCGATGATCGAGGCATAGGTCGAAGGGCGCCCCACGCCGTGACGCTCCAGCACGCGGATGAGCAACGATTCGCTGTAGCGTGGCGGCGGCTCGGTAAAATGCTGGGCGCTATGTAGGTCGCGCAGGTCGAGCAGTTCGCCCGCGCGCACTTGCGGCAGGGCCACATCGGCTTCTTCCTCTTCGTCCTCACGGGCTTCGCTATAGACCGCCTTGTAACCTGGAAAGGTCAGTGTGGCGCCTGATGCGCGCAGTAGGTAGTCGTCGCCGGCCGCGATGTCGATGCTCGACGTAGCATAAAGCGTGGCACTCATCTGGCTGGCCATAAAGCGCCGCCAGATCAGCTCGTACAGCGCCAGCTGCGGCTTGCTCAGGTAGGGTGCCACCGCCTCGGGCGTACGGCGCGGGTCGGTAGGGCGGATAGCCTCGTGGGCTTCCTGTGCGTTGGCGACTTTGGTACGAAAAGAGGGCGGTTTGGCTGGCATATACTTGGTGCCCCAACGCTGAGCGATCAAAGCACGCGCCTGCTGCTGGGCTTCCTTTGCCACCTGGGTCGAATCGGTGCGCATATAGGTGATCAGCCCGGTATGCTCAGCACCCAGTTGGATGCCCTCGTAGAGCTGCTGGGCGGTGCGCATGGTCTGACGTGGCGCCGAATGCAGCTTGTGGGCGGCTTCAGCTTGCAGGGTGCTGGTGATAAAGGGCGGCGGCGGATTGGCGCGACGTGTGCCATTTTCCTGCGAGAGCACGCGGTAGGTGGCTGCGCGCAGGTCATCCAGCACAGCATCGGTGGCTTCTTGAGTGTGCAGTTCCGGCTCGCTGCCGCGGATCGCGACCAGCCGCGCAGTAAACTGCTCGTAGGCGCCTTCGCGGCGCTGCAGGTCGGCTGTAACGGTCCAGTACTCGGTGGCAACAAAGCGCATGATCTCGCGCTCGCGCTCGACCACCAGCCTCAGTGCTACGGATTGCACCCTGCCTGCCGAAAGGGTGTGCTGACCGTAGCCTTTGGCGGCGCGGTTGAGAAGTGGGCTGATCTGGTAACCCACCAGACGGTCGAGCACGCGGCGGGCCTGTTGGGCATCGATCAGGTCGCGATCGAGCTCGCGCGGGTTGGCGATCGCCTCGCGCACGGCATCGGCCGTCACCTGGTGAAAGCTGACCCGAGCGGTCTTGGCAGGGTCGCAGCCGGTAGCCTGGACGACATGCCAGGCGATCGCCTCTCCCTCGCGGTCGGGGTCGGTGGCCAGGTAAACCTGGCTGGAGCTGGCGCAATCGCGGCGCAGCTCATCGATTACTTTGGTTTTATCAGCCGAGATGACATATTCGGGCACATAGCCCGCCTCAATATCGAGGCCAAGGCCCTTTTTGGGCAGGTCACGTACGTGCCCGATCGACGCCTTGACGCGATAGTCGCTGCCGAGATAGTGGGCGATCGTCTTGGCTTTGGCCGGCGATTCGACGATCACCAGTTTCTTAGTCATGGGCTAAACGAGCCAATCCAGGTCGAGCTGCTTTAAACGCGCCGGCGTGGGCACGCCGTTTTCGTCCCAGCCGGCCAACTCATAATAAAGCTCACGCGCTTCTAGGAATTCCTCGCGAGTCACGGCCACCCCATCCGTGGTTCCGCCCGTCAGCGGGATAAAGGCTTTGGGCGGCAGGGCATCATCCGCCGCGGTAAAGCCCTCGCGCACATTAAAAACGCGCATCATATTCAGTCGGCGCTGCCCGATCAGCATCAGCTCGTGCAGCGAGATCTCCCAGCCTGTTACAGCCTGCACCGCTTCAACCAGCTGGTTCATGCTGTAGAGTTGCCACGAGGGTCCCCACACAAACTGGCAGGTGCCCAGGCAATCCAGCAGGGAATAGGCATATTCGGTGGTAAGCGCGAACTTGTCGGCCGAGAGGTCGCGCGCCGGCACCGGCGAGATCAGCCCCATTTGCGACTGGCGCGCCAGGGTAGTCTTGCCCGTCTCGGGGGTATAGTTGGGGTCGTGGTCGTGCGACATATGGTCGGCACCGAACGGGTTAACAGCATAGATTAGCGCCAATGAGCGCTTGGCCTGCATCACGTGAGCCGGGAATTCCTGCCCCTTGCAGTGTACTGTCAGCTCGACGGCGGCCGGGCCGATCTGTTCAGCAGCGCGCGCCACCCCCTCGCCCAGCAGGCGCCCAAAGCCCTCGCGTTTGGCGATCTGCTCGGTGAGCGCCACCATCGCTTCGGCATTGCCAAAGTTGAGTTCCAGCCCGTCGGTATCGGCCGTGGTGATGAGTCCCTGCTCGTAGCAATCCATAGCAAAGGCTACAGACGCACCGGCCGAGATGGTATCCAGACCATATTTGTTGCAGATCTCGTTGGCCTTGGAGACCGCGGCCAGGTTGCCGACCCCGCAATACGAGCCGGACGAGGCGACTGTCTCGTATTCCGGGCCGCCATAGTATGGGTCGACTTCGTACTCGCTCTTGGTCTCGACCACCCGCTTGCAGCGCACGATGCAGCCGTAGCAGGTATCGCGCTCTTTCAGGATCGTGTCCGTCATGGTCTGGCCGTTGAGATTGTACCACTTCTCAAAGACCCCGCTCGACCAGTTGTGGGTGGGCAGCGCGCCGATATCCTGCAAGCCTCCGATGCCGTTGGGTGTTCCGTTGAAGTACATGCCATATACGCCGCTGCTTTCAAAGTTGTCGCGCCCCCAACGTGCCATGTCGATCATCTTTTGGCGATCGGCCAGCTGCGGTGGGCGGTCGGCGCCCTGTTTACCGCGTACGGCGATGGCTTTCAAGTTCTTGCTGCCCATCACGGCGCCCATGCCGGTGCGTCCGCAGGCACGCGTGCTCATATTAAGGATACCGGCATAACGCACCAGCTGTTCGCCTGCCGGGCCGATCTGCAGCACCCGGATGCGTTTATCGCCGTGGACTTGACGGATATATTTTTCGGCTTTGCCCGTGACCTTGCCCCAGATCGGGGCGGCATCCAATAGCTCAACCTGGTCGTTGTGTAGCCACAGATATACTGGTTTGGGGGCTTTGCCACGTAGGATGATGGCATCATAACCGGTGAACTTGAACTCGGCAGGCCCAAAACCGCCGCCCTGGGCATCGCCGATGGCGCCCGTCAGGGGCGACTTGGCATTTGCCATCACGCGCGAAAATCCGCTGGCCGGTGCACCCGTCAGGATGCCCACCGAGATGACCAGGATATTCTCGGGGCCGAGTGGATCCACGCCAGCCGGCAGCTCCTTTAAGAGGTAGGCGAGTGCCAGGGCGCTGCCGCTCACATAGGTGCGGTAGAACGATTCGGGCGGTTCTTGTACGGTAATATTCGAGGTGGTGAGGTCGATGTCGAGGATGCGGCCATTGTATCCGTAGGGCATCTGGTGACCTCCTGAGCTATCAACCGACGCGACTGTACAGTGTCTATCATAATATAAGGTTTGACAGAGTTCAAGATGCGCAAATGGGCATGTTCGAGTATCATAGACCTAACCGATATTAGGGAGTTGAGCCATGACGATGACATCGCGCGAACGGGTGCGCCGCACATTGCGTTTCGAAGGCGTCGATCGGCCGGCTCGCGACGTATGGCTGCTGCCGGCCGCCCTTTTCGGCCGCGAAGCCGAATTGCGCGCGCTGCTGGCGCAATACCCCAGCGATTTCGGCGCCACCGGCTTTCGCGACCCGATCGACGAATCACCCATCTATCAGCCCGGCGAATGGGTCGATGTGTGGGGCTCTGGCTGGCTGAATATCCAGGCCGGCATGATCGGCGAGGTCAAGTATCCGGCTATCGCCGACTGGTCGCAGCTGGCCAGTTGGAAACCGCCGGTCGAGTATCTGGGGGTGGGCTTTGAAGAAGTCAACCGCACCGTCGCCAGCCACGACAAATTCACCATCCTGGGCTGCCCGCGCCCCTGGGAGCGCTACCAGTTTGTGCGCGGCTCCGAGAATGCTTACCGCGACCTGGCGTGGGGCGCCGCCGAGACCGACGTGCTGCTGGGGATCATCCACGATTATTACATGCGCCACCTCGAGTACATCGTCAAAACGGATGTGGATGCTGTTTCCTTTATGGATGACTGGGGTTCGGAAAGGGCGCTGCTGATCTCGCCCAGAATGTGGGTGCACTATTTCAAGCCGCTCTACAAGGATTACTGCGACCTGGCCAAGGCGCACGGTAAATTCGTGTTCATGCATTCGGATGGCTATATCATGGATCTTTACCCGCACCTGATCGAGCTCGGCGTGGATGCCATCAACTCGCAGCTTTTTACCATGCCCATCGAAGAGATCGGCCAGCGCTACCGCGGACGCATCACCTTCTGGGGCGAGCTCGACCGCCAGCACATCCTGCCCTTTGGCACTCCCGAAGACGTGCATGCGGCCGTAGCGCGCGTGCGGCGTGCCCTGGGGGATGTCGAAGGCGGCGTGATCGGTCAGGCCGAGTTTAACAAAGGCTACCCGATGGAAAACATACGCGCCTTTTTCGAATCCTGGTGGGGTGCCCCCGAAGAGGCAGGTGCCTGATGCGCGTGTGTGTCTATTGTTCCTCAAGCTCGGCAGTGCCCGCTGTTTACCTGGAGACTGCCAGCCAGGTTGGCACACTGCTGGCGAACCGCGGGCACGAGCTGGTCTTTGGTGCCGGCAATGTAGGCCTGATGGGCGCCGTGGCGGATGCCATGCACGCTGCCGGCGGCCGCATGGTCGGGGTGATTCCGAGGCGCCTCTATGAGCGCAAGCTTGCGCACTCGGACATCGACGAGCTGATAGTGACGGAAACCATGGCCGAGCGCAAGGCCGAGATGGAACGCCGCGCTGAGGCCTTTCTGGTACTGCCGGGTGGTATTGGTACCCTAGAGGAGCTGGTGCAGGTAATGACCCTGCGCCAGCTGGCTTATCTGGAGCAGCCGATCGTGATGCTCAACACGGCGGGATTCTACAGCCTGCTGCTGGAGCATCTGCAGCGGCTGGTGGACGAGGCCTTTATGCGCGCCGAGTTCCTGGATCTGTGCGTGGTAGCCGATATGCCGGCTGAAGCGATTGAGTTGATCGAGCATCCCCGCGAACTGGTGATGCCCGAAAAGTGGTTCTAAGCGGCGCGACGCAGGCGCTGGCGCACCACCCGCACTAGGCTGGCGATCTCGCCGATTTTTAGCCAGTTCGCAGCCGCCAGGTAGCCCGCGCCTGCCGCGGCGAGCGCCACCCCGAGCATCGCCAGACGCACCAGGTATCCGCCGCCCACGGGGAGCCGCTGCAGCAGCTGATAGCTGCCCCAACCCAGTACCGCTACGGCAAGCGAGGCCAACAACGAGCGCCAGCCGGCATCCAGTAACCGCAGGTCGCGCAGGCCGCTAAAGCGGCGAGCAAAGGCTGCCAGCATGATCAGGGCATGTCCCGTCAACTGGGCGGCGTTGGCCGCCACCAGGCCAAGGTATCCCCAATGAAAGACAAAGGCCAGGAGCGGACCTACCGCCAGATAGATCAGCACCCCCAGGACGCCCACCACCACCGGCGTTTTGGTGTCTTTTTGGGCATAAAAGGCATACACCAGCAGGAGGTCAATCGCCGAAAAGGGCATGCCGATCAGATAGAGATAGAGAGCATTCAGGCTGGCTTGGGTATCCGCCGGGTTAAAGGCGCCGTGTTCAAAAATCGCCTGGATCAACGGGCGCCCCAGTACCAGCAGGCCTACTGCGGCTGGGATGATCAGCACCATGGTCATGCGCACGCCCAGGCCAAAAACGTGCTTGAATTTATCCAGCTCGGTGCGCGCGTCGAGGCGCGACAGGCTGGGCAGAACCGCCAGGGCGATCGCCATCGAGACCAGCCCAAGGGGCAGCTGGATTAAAAAAGTGGCCTTGTTCATCCAGGTGATCGCTTCGACCGCGGTGCGCGAGGCCAAGTTGCGGTCGATGATGATACCGGCATTGCTGATCACCACCGAAAGCACCACCGGCGCATACAGCTTGAGGATGCGGCTGACAGCCGGGTTGCGCCAGTCAAACACCAGCCGCAGTTTGGTGCCCTTGAGCCCGGGCAGCTGCATCAGCAGTTGGGTACCAGAGGCGGCCAGCATCGAGATGCTCAAACTCTCGATGCCAAATTGGCTGGCGAACAGGAGCACCGCTACGATCATGCCCAGGTTGTGAGCGGGTGCTCCCATCGATGGGTAGACGAACTTTTTCCGGGCATAATGATAGGCTTGGATGATGCCCGAGATGCCATAAATCAGGATGGAGGGCACGATCAGGCGCGTCAGGCGCGTGGCAGTGGCCAAAAGGCTGTCGTCAAAGCCGCCCACCAGCACGGGTGTGATGTATGGGGCGGTCAGTTCGAGGAGGATCACCACACCGCCCAGCACCACCAGGGCCATCGTGAGCAGAGTCGAGAGGATATGGTCGAGTTCTGCCTGGCGGTCGTCGGCGGCATATTCTGAGAGCACCGGCACCAGCGCAGCACTGAGCATGCCGCCCACCAGCAGCTCATAGACCATCTTGGGCACGCCCGAGACGGCGTCAAAGGCGCTGGTGGCACCCGATACACCAAAAATGCCCGAGACAACTGCCTCGCGCACCAGGCCCAGCAGACGGCTGGCAACGTTGCCGATCGAATTGATGCTGGCCGAATGCACCAGCTCGCGGGCTTGGCTGGGCTGGCCAGAGGGCTGCGGTTCGCCCACGCCCTCTGGCGACTGTTCGTTCCTAGTGTCGCTATCCACCGTGGCGCCTCAGGCCAACTGCGGCGGGCAGCGCTTGCGCATCAGCGGCCAAGGATTTTACCCAGGGCTGCACACACTTCATCGATCTCCTGGTCGTTGACCCAGCCCATATGGCCAATGCGGATTACTTCAACCCCCGGCGCCTTGCTGGCCCCGCCGATGATGTCGTATTTGGTACGTAGTTCGTCAAGCACCTTGCTGGCCTTGAACCCCTCGGGCAGGTTGGCAGCTGTGACGGTGTTGGAATAGTGCGCCGGGTCGGCAAAAAGGGTCAATCCGAGGTTGAGCATCCCCTGGCGGCAATACTCGCCGATGTGCTGGTGGCGGGCGAGTACGTTCTCGCGCCCCTCAGCCATCATCATCCTGAGCCCTTCGTGCAGACCATACAACGCTGCCACGTTGGGGGTGGCGGGTGTCTGATATTTTTCGCCGTACTTGCGCGCGTCGCCCATATCAAAGTAAAAACGCGGCATTTTGGCACTCGCATAGGCATTCCACGCTCTTTGGCTAAAGCAGATCATCGACAGGCCCGGAGGGGCCATCCAGGCTTTCTGTGAGCCGCTTACCACCACGTCCAAGCCCCAGGCATCGGTGGCCAGGCGGATGGCGCCCATCCCGCTGATACCATCCACCAGGATGAGCGGGCTCGGGTCGGAGGCGGCATGGATCACCTTGGCAAGTGCTTCGACATCGTTGGTCACACCGCTGGAGGTTTCGTTCTGGGTCAGCAAGACGGCTTTGAAGGGCCCTTCGGCGGCCAGCTTTTCGGCAACCATTGCCGGGTCGGCAGCCTGACCCAATGGGGAGGAGAGGCGCGTGACATTCGCGCCATAGGCCTCAGCGATCTCGGCAAAGCGGTTACCAAAGACACCGATCGTAACTGCTAGCACCTTGTCGCCCGGCGAAAGGGTATTCACAATCGCCGCTTCCATACCGCCCGTCCCCGATGACGTCAGGATGTAGACATCATTGTCTGTCTCGTAGAAAACGCGCAACCATTCGCTTGTTTCACGCAACAGCGCCTCAAATTCTGGGCCGCGATGGTTGATCATCTGTTGACCAACGGCAGCAATGACCTGCGGCGGCAGAGGCGTGGGACCGGGGATACGCAAGTTCATAAGTTCTCCTTTTCGGCACGGTGTCCCGCCATTATACCGGCCAAAGGGCACCCTGTCGAATGCAGAATCTCTGGCTGTCGGCAGCTTGTGGTACAATGCTGTGGGAGGGATATATGACGATTCGTCTTTTAGCGCCCGATGTATCTGCCAAAATTGCCGCCGGTGAAGTCATCGAGCGGCCAGCTTCGGTTGCCAAGGAACTGCTGGAGAACGCCATCGATGCCGGCGCCAGCGAGATCAGCTTGGAGATTGCCCAAGGTGGGCGGGCGCTCATCCGTATCATCGATAACGGCTGCGGCATCGCCCCCGACGAGGCGGTGACCGCTTTTGCGCGTCACGCCACCAGCAAGCTCTGTTCGGCGGATGATCTCTACCGTATCCAGACACTCGGGTTCCGCGGCGAAGCGCTGGCGAGCATCGCCTCCGTTTCACAACTGACCATGCTGACGCGCACAGCCAGCGAACCTCTCGGTACACTGCTGCGCTATGAAGGCGGTGAACTGGTGCGCCACGAGCCCTCCGGCTGCGCCGTCGGCACCAGCATTACGGTGGAGAACCTGTTCTATAACATGCCGGCACGCCTGCGCTTTTTACGTTCTGATACCACTGAGGCAGGCCACATCGCGCGGCTGATAATGTCGTACGCGCTGGCATTTCCGGATAAGCGCCTGACACTGATCAACAATGGCCGCCAAACACTGGCAACCCTTGGCACCGGCCAGCTTTATGACGCGCTTACCTCGGTCTATGGCCTGGAAACCGCCGAACAGACGATGCCGATCGAGGCTGAAGTGGGTGCAGACGTGCATCTCTCCGGCTATATCGGCTACCCTTCATTGCAGCGTGCTAACCGTGCTGACCTGATCTTTTTTGTCAACCGCCGCTGGGTGACGGATAGCGCGCTCTCATTTGCCGTGATCGAGGCTTATCGCACGTTGCTGCCCAACGGGCGGTATCCGCTTGCGGTGCTGATGATCGACCTGCCGCCGGATGATGTGGATGTTAACATTCACCCCACCAAACGCGAGGTGCGCTTCCGTCGCGGACGCGAGCTGTTTGGTATTGTGCAGCGCACGGTGCGCGCCAACCTGATGTCACTGCACAGTCTGCCGGCGGTCGAGACGATCGAGGCGCCCGTGCCAACCTTTGGCAGCCCGCGCCGCAGCCAAAGTGTATGGAGCACGCCGGCGGAGACTGTATCCCAGCCGGAAGATGCGCCGCGCGTGCCGCAGCCGCAGTGGCAGGAACTGGCCGACGCGGCCGGGAGATTGCCGATGCTGCGCGTGCTCGGACAGTTGGCACAAACCTTTATCATTGCCGAGGGCCCCGGCGGCCTGTACCTGATCGACCAGCACGCCGCTGCCGAACGCATCCGCTATGAAGAGCTGCGCGAGCGCCACACTACGCAGCTGCTCACCCAGGAGCTGCTGGATCCGCTGCCGCTTACCTTTAGCGCTTCTCAGATCGCCCTGCTGGAGGGGCATCTAGAGGAGTTGGCTGAGTTTGGCATCGAGCTGGAGCCGTTCGGGGCTGATTCCATGCTGGTGCGGCGCATCCCCGTCCACATGCTGCACCAAGAGTTGCAGCCGGCGCTGCTCGAGATGCTGGACGAGGCTGAGCGGCAGGGCAGCAGCTTTTCGTGGCAAGAGCAGGCTTTGATCACGCTTTCTTGTCACACGGCTGTGCGCGCCGGCAGCCTGCTGAGCCTGGACGAGATGCGCGCGCTGGTGCGCCAGCTTGAGCTGACCGACCTGCCGCATAGTTGCCCGCATGGCCGCCCGACGATGGTGCACCTTTCGCAGGCGCAGCTCGAGCGCGAATTTGCCCGCCGTTAGCGCGAATTGACACCCCTACCCGGTATGACTATCATATAGCCACTTACACGGTAAGAGAGGCAGGATGGAATCCCAGACTGTGTTGCCCGAATCGATCCAGGGACGGCTGAAACGCGTCGAAGGGCAGATCCGCGGTATCCAAAAGATGATCGATGAAAACCGCGACTGCGAGTCGATCGTGACCCAGCTGATGGCGGCACGCGCTGCGCTCGACAAGGCCAGCTTGTTGATTATCACTCAGCATGTGCGCCAGTGCCTGGTCTCGCCCGAAGGCAGTGAGCCGGCTAACATGGAGCGCGTGATGCGCTTTTTATTGCGGCTCGCACCCGGCAGCGAATCCGAATAGGCATCTTGACAAGCCGCAGGGCGTATGCTATTGTAGCGACAATCAAATCGCACAGGCGTTGATCGAGAAGAGTAACCGCTCAGACGATGCGTAGAGAGCCGGGGTCAGGTGAAAGCCCGGTGCAGACGAGGATGGTGAATGGGCTCGGGAGCTATGCAGCCGAAATCAAGTAGGCTGTGTCGGGGTCACCTCCGTTAAATGGGTGAGGGTATCGGATGCACAATCCCGTACCCGTAAAGTGAAGCTGGCTGGATAACTCGCCTCACGGCGGGTTTTTTAATCCAGCGGCTTAATGTGGGTGGTACCGCGGATGCCAGGGCATTCGTCCCAGTGAGGACGAACGCCCTGTTTTTTATCCCGTCGTCCGGCGAGCGTGGTGTGTTGTGTGTTCAAATTGTTCAGGGAGGAAGATCATGATCGAGCAATCCAGGTACCATCTTTCTGAAAACGATATACCCAGGCAGTGGTACAACATCCAGGCCGACCTGCCGGTGCCCTTACCGCCGGTATTCAGCCCGGTGACGTTAAAGCCAGTGACCCTGGACGACCTGTCACCGATATTCCCAAAATCGCTGATCGGACAGGAGATCAGCCTAGAGCGCTACATCGACATCCCGCCAGAGGTTCTCGAGATCCTCGGCATGTGGAGGCCGACCCCGCTGGTGCGTGCTCACCGCCTCGAGCGCGCCCTCGGCACACCCGCCAAGATCTTTTTCAAGAACGAATCCGTCAGCCCGGTGGGCAGCCACAAACCCAACACTGCCGTGGCACAAGCCTTTTATAACAAGATCGAGGGAACCCAGCGCCTCGCCACCGAGACGGGTGCCGGGCAGTGGGGCGCCGCCCTGGCGATGGCCTGCAAGGCATTCGAGATGGCCTGCAAGATCTATATGGTGCGCGTATCGTACGACAGCAAACCCTACCGCCGGTCGCTGATGCGCATGTTTGGTGCCGACGTGGTGGCCAGCCCCTCGATGGATACTGCCTCGGGGCGCGCGATCCTGGCTGAGAACCCTAATTACCCCGGAGCTCTCGGCATCGCCATCTCGGAGGCTGTCGACGACGTGCTCACCACGGGCAACTCGAAATACTCGCTCGGTTCGGTGCTCAACCACGTGCTCTTGCATCAGACGGTCATTGGCCAGGAAGCCATCAAGCAACTCGATATGGCCGGTGAAGAGGCCGATGTGGTGATCGGCTGCGTGGGCGGCGGCTCTAACTTTGGCGGGATCGCGCTGCCCTTTATGCGCATGAATCTCAAGGAAGGTGGAAAGATCCGCTGCATCGGGGTCGAGCCCTCGGCCTGCCCGACGATGACCAAGGGCAGCTATGCCTTTGACTATGGCGATACGGCCAAGATGGCGCCGGTGCTCAAGATGAAGACCCTCGGACACGACTTTATGCCGCCCAGCATTCACGCTGGCGGGCTGCGCTACCACGGCATGTCGCCGATCCTCTCGGCGCTCTACGAGCAGAATCTGATCGAGGCGTGCGCCTACGGCCAAAAGCAGGTCTTTGAGGCCGCCACGCTCTTTGCGCAGACTGAGGGCATCGTGCCGGCGCCTGAATCGGCGCACGCCATTCGTGCTGCCATCGATGAAGCCAACGACGCTACAGCAAAGGGCGACCATCGCGTGATCGTCTTCTGCCTGAGCGGGCATGGCTTCCTTGACCTGGGGGCTTATGACAAGTATATGGATGGCGAGCTGGAGGATTACGACTATCCCGAAGAGCTGATCACCGAGGCACTCGAAAGGCTTCCACAGGTCGCTGAGTAACTCTTACGCACAAACAGGCGCCGCACGAACTCGTGCGGCGCCTGTTGTTAGTATACCCCCTCAGGGTCGTCGGGCGGAGGCGCCTGGCCTGAGTGGATCAGCCAGGCGCGGCGTGCCTCGGCCACCACAAAGAGTGAGCCGGTTACCAGGATCAGGTCGCCGGGCTGATAGCTCGCCAGGGCGCTGGCGAGCGCTTTGGGCACACTCGCCTCGCTCGAGGCGTGCATGCCCCGTTCACTGGCAAAAGCTGCCAGGTCGGCGACCGGTTGCGCTTTGGTATTGACCGATTGTGTCAGGATCAGTTGGTCGGCGCGGGCGGCAACCTGCTCAAGCAGCGCATAGGGGGTGTGGGGCGAACTGACCCCAAAGACACATACCAGCCTGTCGTATCGCAGATGCTGGGGCAGGGTGTCGAACAACCTCGCCAGCGAATGCCCGTTGTGAGCGCCATCTACCACCACCAGCGGGTTGGCTGAGAGCACCTCCAGACGGCCGGGCCAATCGACCTGCGCGAGCCCATGCGCGACGTGCTCCTCGCTGACCGGCAAGCCCTGCTGCCTGAGCTGCTGTGCGGCAGCCATGGCGCTGACGGCGTTCTCAGCCTGGTGCTCGCCTAAAAGGGGCAGCTGGTAGGTGGCTGTGTGGTGCGTCTGGCGGTAGCGGACAGCAAGAGTCTGGCTGGTCGGGCCTGCCAGCGTGACCTGCCAGTTATATAGCTCGGGGGTGTAGCACAGGGAGGCGCGACGCTCCGCCGCGATGGCGCGCAGCACCGCCAGAGCATCGGGCTGCTGCGGCGAACTCACACAGGTTACACCTTCTTTGATGATGCCGGCCTTTTCGCGCGCGATGGCCGCAATGGTATCGCCCAGCACACCCATATGGTCGAGACTGACGGGGGTGATGACCGTCAGTCTCGGCTGAAGCACGTTGGTGGCATCCAGGCGCCCGCCCATGCCCACCTCGTAGACGGCGATATCCACCCCGGCCTCGCGAAAGCCCAGCATCGCCAGCGCAGTAATGGCCTCGAACACGGTGACATTTGGGCGTGCCTCCAGAGCATGCTGCAGCTCACGCATCCAGGCTACCACCTGTTCCTCGCTGGCACTCTGACCGTTCAGGCGGACGCGTTCGCGAAAGGTGTGCAGGTGCGGTGAGGTATACATGCCGGTGCGGTAGCCTGCCGCGCGCAGGATCGACTCGAGCATGGCTGTGACAGAGCCCTTGCCTTTGGTGCCGGCCACGTGGATGGCTGGGATGGCGTTGTGCGGGTTGCCGACCGCTTCCAGCAGCTCGGCCATGCGCGTCAGGCGGTAAGTGCGCTCGCCGTAGGGCGGTTGGGGTCCGCGCTCAAAGTTGGAGCGCCGAAAGATCAGTTCAAGCGCCTCTCGATAGTCCAAGCCAATCTCCTCGCGGCTAAAGCGGTGCTATTTTACAGCTGCGGTACAGCAGAGCAAGTCGCATTTTGACGAGCCGTTCCCGGCGCTTAGAATGGTTAAAAATGATCGGGGGGCGAACAGATGCCCATCTACGAATATACGTGTACCAGTTGCGGCAAGCGCTTTGAGCTGCTGCGCCCGTTTTCTCAGGCAGATGTACCGGCAGCGTGTCCGCGCTGCGAGTCGACCGCCAGCCAGCGGGCAATCTCGTGTTTTGCCGCACATGTGGCATCCGGAAGCGGCTCCGAACCGCGCAGCGCGAGCGGCGGCGGTGGATGCGCGGGCTGTTCGCGCGGCTCCTGCAGCGGCTGCCGGCACTGACGTGACCTTACAAGCCCCGGATGTCCTGGCACGCTCGGCATGTTTTCAGCTTGAGGCGTGCGATGCGGATTCGATGGCGCGTGCCGGCACCCTCTACACCGCGCATGGCAGCGTGCCCACCCCTATTTTTTGCCCGGTAGGCACACAGGCGACTGTCAAGACTCTCTCGCCGGACGACCTCGTTGCCCTGGATGCCCCCATGATTCTCAGCAACACCTATCACCTGCATTTGCGGCCGAGTGCAGAGCTGATCGACCGCCTGGGAGGCCTGCACCGCTTTATGGCGTGGCCGCGCGCCATCCTGACAGATTCGGGCGGCTTTCAGGTATTCAGCCTGCAGGGGCTGCGCCGGGTCAGCGACGATGGCGTGGTGTTCAAATCACACTTGGATGGTTCCGAGCACGAGTTCACGCCCGAGAGGGTTGTCGAGATCCAACAGCTGCTGGGCTCGGATATCGCCATGGTGCTGGACGAATGCGCCGTCCCGCACGAACGCATCTATGTGATGGAGGCCATGCGGCGCACGCATCTATGGGCAGAGCGCTGCCAGCGTGCCCACACGCGCTCCGGCCAGCTGCTCTTTGGCATCGTACAGGGCGGCATATTCGAGGACCTGCGCGCCGAGAGCGCCCGGGTCCTCAGGCAGATGGATTTCCCCGGATATGCCATCGGCGGGCTTTCGGTGGGTGAGAGCAAAGCCGAGATGCACGCTGTGCTGGAAGCCGTCACCCCGCTCCTGCCATCCGACCGGCCGCGCTACCTGATGGGGGTGGGCTCACCCGAAGACCTGGTAGAGGGCGTGGCGCGCGGTATCGACGTGTTTGATTGCGTGCTGCCCACCCGCCTGGCGCGCAACGGCGCGGTGCTCACCCGCGACGGACGCTTGAACCTGCGTAATGCCGCCAACAAAGAGGATACGCGCCCGATCGAGGCGGATTGCAGCTGCTATACCTGCCGCACATTCACGCGCGCCTATCTGCGTCACCTGGTGATCAGCAGCGAGGTACTGGGTTTGCGTCTCAACTCGATCCATAACGTGCATTTTATGCTCCAGTTGGCACGCGATCTGCGTCAGGCGGTCTTGGGCGGCACATTCGCCGACTTTCGCGCCGCTTTCTGGAGCCGCTACCAGGTGGCGGATTCGCCGCGCGCACACCCGCAGACTGCTCGCAAGACCACAACCCGAACAACCAGAGGAGAGTTATGAGTGTTTTACAGGTTCTCGTGCTGGGGATCCTGCAAGGGTTGACCGAATTCCTGCCGATATCCAGCTCGGGGCACCTCGTGCTGGTGCCCTGGCTGCTGGGCTGGCCCAACCCCAGCATAACGATGGATCTCGTGTTGCACTTTGGCACAGTAGTGGCTATCATCGCCGCCTTTTGGCGCGACCTGCTGGCGATCGTCACTGGCTGGTTTAAAGCCGTCTTTCTACGGCAGCCCAACCAGAACGGCCGTATGGGTTGGCTGCTGATCCTGGCAACGGTGCCGGCTGCCGTACTCGGGTTTCTGCTCAACGACTGGTTCGAGACTCTTTTTGGCACGCCACTCCTAGTAGCTTGCCTGCTCATTGTCACCGCCGTGCTGCTGATGGTGTGCGGACGCCTGGGCAAGCGCGAGCGCTCGCTCGCTCAGCTCACCTGGCGGGATGCCTTGGCGATGGGCGTGGCACAGGGGCTGGCGATTGCTCCGGGCATTTCACGCTCGGGCGCAACGATCTCGATGGGCCTGGTGCGCGGGCTGGATCGGCCCAGTGCGGCGCGCTTTAGTTTTCTGATGGCGATCCCGATCATTGTCGGCGCGGCTGCCTACAAGCTGTTAAAGGAGCCGATCGCTTCTTCAGAGGCCATGTCGCTCGTAGTTGGGTTCCTGGCGTCCGCTGTGACAGGATATATCGTCATCCGCCTGTTCCTGCGTTTTTTAACGAAACACGGCTTGTATCCGTTCGCCATCTATTGCGTCGTGTTTGCCCTGCTGAACCTGGCGGTTTACTGTATACGGGGCTGAGCAACGCATGCAGATTTCCCCGCTGCGCCGCCGCGCCGGCGTGTTGATCATCCTGGCCGTGTTGATGTGTCTGACGGGTTGCCAACGCCTCTTTGACCCGCTGACAGACTCTGCCAGGCCCGCTGAACCCACCACTGCACCGGTGAACGTGGTACGGGTTGTCACGAGCTGGGCGGCTCTACCACTGGTCGAATCGTTGCGCGTGGCTTATATCGATAAGCACCCAACCACGCTGGTGCAAATCGAGGCGATCGAATCGCGCCTGGCCAACGACCTGCTGCAGCGCGGCGATGCTGACATCGCCTTTAGCATCGACGATACCACCGGCGGCTCGATCACGGAGACCATCGCCCTAGCACCCCGGGATCAGCGCCAGCGTGTTGCGGCTGATGTCATGGTAATAGCCGTATCCGTCAATACGCCCATCACCAATGTCTCCACTGCCCAGCTGCGCGATCTATATGCCGGACGCATCCAAACCTGGGATGTGCTGGGAGGAGAGGCAGTGCGGGTCGAATTTGTCAGCCGCGAGGCGGGCTCGGCAGAGCGCGGTCTGTTCGACCTGGCAGTGATGCAGGGCGAGTCCCTTTCCACGGCTGCGGTGGTGCTGCCCAGCGACGCGGCTGTGCGCGACTATCTCGTCAGCCACCCGGGGGCACTGGGGTACCTTTCGGCCGCCTATGTCGATGCGCGTATCAAGGTGGTGGCATTGGATGGCTACACCCCCGACCCGCGGGTCATGACGGCTGGCTACTATCCGCTGGAGCGCACTATCTCGGTCGAGCTGGGGCCGAATGCCCCGCAGGCTGCGCGCGAATTCTACGAGCTGGCCATCAGCTCGCAAGGCTGCCGCATCGCGACCGAGAGATACATCTGCCGGCGCTAGCCTAGATAAACGGGTTCGAGACCTTCTCATCACCGATCGAGGTGCTACCGCCGTGACCGGGATAGACAACCGTGTCGGCCGGCAGGCTAAAGAGCCGCTCGCTGATCGAGCGAATCAGCTGGGCGTGGTCGCTGCCCGGAAAGTCGGTGCGGCCGATCCCGCGCTGGAAGAGAGTATCGCCGGTAAAGACGACCCCTTGCACCGCATCGTACAGACAGATGCCGCCCGGTGAATGTCCGGGTGTGGCGATCACCTGCAGTTCGCACTCGCCAAAGGGGATGATGTCGCCATCCATCAGGCGATTATCTGCCCAGATGCGCGGCAGCTTGATGCCGAACAGGGCCTGAAAGTAGTCGGGCGGGGTGGCGAGGGAAGGGCCATCGTTACGATGGATGAGAATGGGAGCCTTGGTTTCCTTTTTTATCGCTTCGGCTGCGCCGATGTGGTCGTAATGAAAGTGGGTCAGGATGATCCACACCAGCTCCAAACGGCGTGTGCGCAGAGTCTCCAGCAGTGCTTCGGGCTCGTCGCCTGGGTCGATGAGCACCGCCTCGCGCGTCTCGGCGCACCAGCAGATATAGGCGTTGGCCTGGATCGGCCCTACGGCTTTACGTAATACCTTCATTTTGCCCCCGAACATGCAGCTGCAGCTATGCTAGCGCGAGTCACGGCGGCGTCAAGTTGCCCTGAGGGCACGGATGCCTATACTTTATCCATCCAAGCGGGAGGTTGTTGCATGCGTTTTTCTACGATGTTTGGACGTACCTGGCGTGAGATTCCCTCCGAGGCTGAGACAGAGAGTCATCGCCTGTCGCTGCGCGCGGCGCTTGTGCGTCAGATCGCGGCCGGTATCTATGCCTACCTGCCATTGGGGTGGCGGGTATTGCGCAAGATCACGCAGATCATGCGCGAAGAGATGGACGCCGTCGACGGCCAGGAGATCTCGATGCCAGTGGTGCAGCCCGCTGAACTGTGGCGTGCTTCCGGCCGTTACGACGCGCCGGCACCCGGGCCAGCTCTCTTACGCTTTAAAGACCGCGGTGATCACGATATGGTGCTGGGCATGACCCATGAAGAGGTTGTCACAGCCCTCGCCCGGCAGGAGATCAACTCATACCGCCAGCTGCCGCTGATGGTGTACCAAATCCAGACCAAGTTCCGCGATGAGCCGCGTGCCAGAGGCGGGTTGATTCGCGTGCGCGAATTTGTCATGAAAGATGGCTACAGCTTTCACGCCGATACCAACAGCCTGGACACCTACTTTGAGCGTATTCATCAGGCTTACCTGAACGTCTTTGCGCGCTGCGGTGTGCAGGTCTTTGCGGTCGAGGCGGATTCGGGCATTTTTGGCGGATCGCAATCCTACGAGTTCATGGTGTTGTCTTCGATTGGCGAAGACACCCTTGTTACCTGTGCGGCATGCGGTTATGCCGCCAACGCCGAAAAGGCCACCTTCGTCAAGGGCGAGGCGGCCAAGGGCGACCTGCTGCCGATCGAAAAGGTGGCTACGCCCGGCGCCAGCACTATCCAGGCCGTTGCAGCAATGGTGGGGGTGCCGACACGCCAGACGCTCAAGGCCGTCTTTATGAGCGACCTTGAAGGGCAGGTGATCTTTGCGCTCATCCGCGGCGACCTGGAAGTGAACATGACCAAGCTTTCCAACGCCCTGGGCGGTGTCGAGCTGCACGCCTCAACCACTGACGAGCTCAAGGCTGCCGGCATCGTGCCCGGCTTTGCCTCACCGGTCGGTGTTCAAAACGTGCGGGTCATTGCCGATGAATCAATCACTACCGGCACTAATTTCGTAGCCGGCGCCAACGAACCGGGCTTTCACCTGAAAAACGTCAACTACCCGCGCGACTTTACAGCCGAGCAGGTTACAGATATCGCTCTGGCACAGGATGACGACCCCTGCCCCAACTGCGGGCAACCGCTGCGCACATCGCGCGGCATCGAGGCCGGACACATCTTTAAGCTGGGCACCAAATACTCGAGCGCTATGGAAGCCACCTTCCTGGATAGCGACGGCACCGCCAAGCCGTTGGTGATGGGCTGTTATGGGATGGGCACTGGCCGGTTGCTGGCCTGCATCATCGAACAAAACTATGACGAACGCGGCATTATCTGGCCGACCAGTGTGGCGCCCTTCCAGGTGCACCTGGTCTCGCTGGGTACCAACAACCCGCAGGTGGTCGAGGCAGCCGAAGTGCTCTACCAGGAGCTGCTGGACGGCGGTTTTGATGTGCTGTATGACGACCGTGCTGAGAGCGCAGGAGTCAAGTTCAATGATGCCGACCTGATCGGCATCCCTGTTCGCATCACCATCAGCAAGCGCACCATCGAGGCAAATAGCGTTGAATGCAAGCTGCGCCGCGGAGAGAGCGTCGAGCTGGTTGAGCGCGCTCAACTGGCAGGCTGGATCCGCCAGGCATTGGCATAGAAGCGAGGTTACATGTGGAATTCTCAGGCTGAAGCGATCTCGCGCGACGCCCTAGCAGAGCTGCAGCTGCACCAGCTGCAGAGGTTGCTGCGGCGTCTGACGCGGGTGCCGTTTTATAAAAATGCGCTGGCTGAAGCGGGCATCAGGGCAAGGGATATCACCAGCCTGGATGACCTGACTCATCTGCCGTTCACCCGGAAAACCGACCTGCGCGACCATTACCCTTTTGGCTTGCTGGCCACCCCACTGGAAGATACGGTACGCGTGCACGGCTCGAGTGGCACTACCGGCAGACTGACGGTGGTGGCCTATACCAAGCGTGACCTTCGCACCTGGTCGGAGGTGATGGCACGCACCCTGGCAGCCGGCGGAGTAACGCGGCGCGATGTGGTGCATGTGGCTTACGGTTATGGGCTCTTTACCGGCGGACTGGGTGTCCATTACGGCGTCGAGCGCATCGGCGCGACGGTGGTGCCCGCCTCGGGCGGCAACACCCTGCGGCAGATTGCGCTCATCAGGGATTTCGGCGCCACGGTGTTATGCTCGACGCCCTCCTTTGCGCTCTACCTTGCCGAGGCCTCGGCCGAAGTTGGCGTCGATCTGTACGCCCTGGCGCTCAAAACCGGCTTTTTCGGTGCCGAGCCCTGGACGGAAGCGATGCGCAGCGAGATCGAACGCAAGCTCGGCATCCGTGCCTATGATATCTATGGCCTGAGCGAGGTGATCGGCCCGGGCGTGAGTTATGAGTGCGACCAGCACGCCGGTTTACACATCAACGAAGATGTCTTTTTGCCGGAAGTGATTAACCCCGCCACCGGAGAACCCCTGCCGGATGGCGTAAAAGGCGAGCTGGTCTTTACTACTCTCACCAAACAGGCCCTGCCGCTCTTGCGCTACCGCACCGGCGATATCACCGCGCTGAACCATGAGACATGCAAGTGCGGGCGCACCACCGTGCGCATGAACAAGGTCAGCGGCCGCACCGACGACATGCTCATCATCCGCGGGGTGAACGTGTTCCCCTCGCAGATCGAAGAAGCCCTCCTGCACGTGCCGGGCGTTTCGCCGAACTATATGATCATCGTCGACCGCGCCAAGAACATCCTGGATACTCTAGAAGTGTGGGTTGAGGTCGATGCCGAAGCCTTTAGCGACAAACTCGGGCGCCTGGCCGACCTGCAGCGCGCTGCCGAACGTCACCTTTACGAGATCATTGGCATCAATGCCTATATAAAACTGGTCGAGCCTAACACCATCGCGCGCAGCGAGGGCAAGGCAAAGCGTGTGGTCGACCGACGCGACGTCTACCAGATCAAGGGCTGACGTGTACTGGGATCCAGCCGCCGAAACCATGTCCCGCAGCGACCTGGCACCGCTCCAGCTAGAGTGCCTGCGCGACCGTGTGCGCTATGCACGGGTGCCGCTCTTTACCGCGCTCACCAACGAGGCGCTGCCGGTGATCCGTTATCGAACCGACGACATTGGCAGCTTGCGCGCCCTGCAGACGCATGTCGAGCGTGAAATCCGCGATGTGCTGGGGATACAGACATCCGTCAAACTGGTAGAGCCGAACCGGATCGAACGCACCACAAGTCGGTGCGGGTGATTGATCGGCGTCAGCTGTAGCAAGGAGACAAGATGAAGGTCACACAGGTATCTGCCTTTCTCGAAAACCGTCCGGGACGCCTGCTGTTTTTGCTGAATGTGCTGGCGGATGCAGGGGTCAATATCGTCGCGCACAACATCGTGGATGCCTCGGATTTTGGTATTGTGCACCTGATCGTTAAAGATGCCGAGCAAGCTCTCAAGGTACTGCGCGAGGCTGGTCTGACCTGTTCATCCAGTGAAGTGCTGCTGATTACTATTCCCGATAGACCGGGGGTGCTGGTGCGCGAGGTGCTCACGCCCCTGGCAGAAGCGGGCATCAACATCGAGTACAGCTATGCCTATGCCGCACCGCAGACTCACGATGCGCGCATCGTATTAAAGGTCAACGACCTGCCGAGGGCGTGCGATATCCTGGCTCAGTTCGAGTGCCCGGAGGCGAAACCGAGCCAGGGTTAACTGAGTGCCTATTCCTCAGGCTCGTATGTGGGGGTCGGCAACTCCGGGACCTGCTGGAGCAAGCTAACATAACGCGTCTTGGCGATCGCGTAGAGCTGCTGGTTGAACTGGGCTTGAGCCAGCTCGCTGCAAAGGGTGAAATCGGCCAGAGCCTCGAGGCGCTTGCCCTGCAACTCATAGATGCCGCCGCGGATAAAGTAAGCGCGTGCGTTATCCTTATTGATGCTTAACAGCTCTTCGACAGTCTGGCTGGCCAGGTCGATCTCGCCCATGTTGTAATAAGCCTGGCCCAGCGCCTCCAGAACAGCCTCGCGCTTGCCCATAATGCGTTCGGCAGCCGCTTCCATCTCCTTGGCCTCTTCGATCCGCTCCTTGATGGTATAGAGTGCCGCCAGATTGACCTGCGGATCAGCGTTGGCATAAACCGGCGCCATGGTCTGCGGGGTGCCCTTGTAATCCGGGGTGGGGGAGATACGCTTTTCGGGCGGAGTGAGGGTGGCAGCCTGCTCGTATTCGACGATGGCGGCATCCAGGTCGCCGTTCATCACATAAACGTCCGCAGCGGTAATGTGGTCGAGTGCTTCAGCGAACTCTTTAGGTGGGCCGGCAAAGCGGTCAAACAGCACATAGGCGATCACGAGCACGCCGATGACTGCCGCGGCGCTGATCAGCGATGTAGTAAGGCGCTTGCGGTCACGCGCGGCTTGGGCAATGTCGATATAGTACCACCAGCGCTCTTCGGCAGGCTGTTCGGCGCGCCGTACAGCCTCGAAGCCGCCGCTGGCACGCAGTTCTCTGTTGAACTTTTTTGCCGAGCGAGCCAGCAGAGCATCCGCCGATTCTAGGCGTGTTAATTCGGCGCGGATATCCACACGATCGCTCTGCAACTTTTCGACCAGCGCCTCCAGCTCGTCGCGCTGGCGAAAGGTCTCGAGGGCTGCTTCGCCCTTGCCATTTGGGTTGGCCACCCCGATCTCGTACTTGCGCAGCAAGTCGCGCAGCTGCATGGCTGAAGAGCCGGTGGCGTACGACTGTGACATGGACATTCCCGCATCTCCTTTAAGCACTACGCGCCGGCTGACTCAAGCAGCCGGCGCGTACGGGTCCGCATTTTTGGTGGACCTAGTTGCCCGTCTGAACTGTTTTCTTTAAAAAGTTCAGACGTAGCAACGATTCGTCATATATCTTTTTCAGGCCGCTTGCCTGGGCGAGCTCGGCCGCTTTGGTATAGTCGTCAAAGGCTTCCTGGGCTTTGCCAGTGGCTTCATAGATGGCGGCGCGTGCGAAATAGCCTTCGGTGTATTTGGGCGAGTTGCTCACCAGGATCGTGAGGGTTTCGATCGCCTTGTCGGGCTCACCTGCTACGCGGTAGGCTTCTCCCAGGGTGAGCAGGTACTTGCGGCGATCTTTCATCACCGCTTGGGCTTCCTTGAGTATCGTACTGGATTCGGCAGTATTACCCTGCAGCTCGTACACTACGCCCAGATAGGTCATGGCCTCGCCGAAAGTCTTTTGCATGCGGATTGCTGACTGGAACTCACGCGCGGCATTATCCAACTCGCGACGTTCGAGGTAGCTGACACCGCTCTTAAAGGTGGCACTGGCGCGCTGTTTAACATTGCCAGGCCCCCACAGGGTAATCGAGATATACCCCAATACCGCCAGAACCACGATAATAATCGGCAAGGCGATCAACAGGTTCTTGCGCCGGGCTGCTTTGGCGGCATAGAAGGGGACATCGGTAAACCAGTACTTTTTATCCTCGGAGGGATTGAATTCTTTGCGGGCTCCGGCCAAACCGCCGATCTTGCGCAGTTCGCTCTCGATCAGGGGCGTTTGGCGCTCGAGGATTCGGTCGCAGGTCTCGATGCGCGTCTCTTCAGCTTTGAGGTTGAGGCCTTGCTCCTTGAGCGTCTTGAGTTCGGCACCGACCTCGTCGCGCAGTTTAAAGACATCCAGAACCTTTTCGCCCTTACCATTCAGGTTGACGACATCAATCTCCAGCGCACGGATCATCTCGCGCAGTTTGGTCCCTGCTGTAGCTCCCGAGATGCTATAAGCGACAACCCCTTTTGCCATCTTTTCCTCCGTAGGATGGTTAGTGGAACGCTTTGTATGCGATCACCTTATATACCGATTATGTATGTATTAGTACGAGTGTCAAATGCAAAAAAGGAGTGCACCAGCGCTTGGTAGTAGGCGCTACACTCAAGTATAATAATAGCCGCAACCAGACGGAGTGTAAAGCGCATGAGGATCGCCATAACCGGTAGCCAGGGGCAGCTCGGGCGCGCGTTACAGCAATACGCAGCCCCCCACGAGCTGTTGCTGATCGACTTGCCAGACCACGATATTACAGATCCCCAGGCTCTCTTGCGATCCCTGCAGGCTTTTGCTCCGCGGGTCATCATCCATACCGCAGCGATTACCGATGTGGATGGCTGCGAGCGCGACCCGAACCTCGCTTACCGCGTGAACGTACTGGGCACGCGAAACGTAGTGCTGGCGGCGATGACGTGCGACTGCCCGCTGGTGCACATCAGCACCGACTATGTGTTCGACGGCACCAAGGGCTCACCCTATTGGGAGTATGATGAGGCCCATCCGCAGAGCGTCTATGCGCGTACCAAGTGGATGGCTGAAGAGATCGTGCGTAATACCCTGGCACACCACTATATCGCGCGCATCGCCTGGCTGTATGGCGAGGGACCGCGCAACTTTGTGCAGACAGTGCTGCGGCTGGCGCGCGAACGCGGTGCCATGTCGATGGTAACCGACGAAGTCGGTTCGCCCACCAATGCCAGCCATGTGGCTCAGGCGCTCTTGCGGCTGATTGAGCTGCCTGCCTATGGCACGCATCATCTAGTGAACACTGGAATCTGCTCGCGTTACGAGTTCGCCTGCGAGATCCTGGCAACGGCCGGCGTTCAGGGGATAGAGGTTACGCCCACTACCAACTATGTGCGCCTGGCGCAGGTGCCCAAACACGTCGAGCTGGCCAACCACCTGGCTGCCTCGTACGGGATCGTCATGCAACCCTGGCAGGAGGCACTGCGTGACTATCTTGCCGCCCGATAATCCCGCCCAGCCGCGCGCTTCGGTGGTGATCCCAAACTGGAATGGGCTGCGCTATCTGCGTCCCTGTCTGGAATCCCTGCGCGCGCAGACCCTGACGGATTTCGAGGTGATCGTCGTCGATAACGCCTCCAGTGACGATTCGTTGGGGGTGCTCGAGCGCGAGTTCCCAGAGGTGCGCCGTCTGCCGCTCAAGGTGAATGGCGGTTATACCGGCGGCTGCAATGCCGGTATACGCGCGGCGCGCGCCGAAACAGTGGTGCTGTTGAATAACGACACCGAGGCTGAACCTGGCTGGCTCGAGGCACTGGTGAGTGCCATGGGGACCCACCATGAGGCTGGTATCACGACTTCGCGCATCATGCTCTATTCCAAACGCGATACACTGAATGCTGCCGGCGACTGCTATAATAAGAACGGCCTGCCCGATTCGCGCGGTGTATGGCAGCTTTATCAGGCGCCCTACGATCAGCCAGCCTACGTATTCAGCGGATCAGGCGGCGCTATGGCGTTGCGCCGCAGCATGCTCGACGAGATCGGCTTGTTCGATGAATCGTTCTTTATGTGGTGCGAGGATGTAGACCTGGGCTGGCGCTGCCAGCTGGCTGGTTGGAAGTGCCTGTATGTGCCAGATGCGGTCATCTATCACCATCTCTCGGCATCTGGCGGGGGAACGCTGGCCAGTTATTATGTCGGCCGCAACACGTTGTGGGTGCTGGCGCGCAACATGCCGCCGGCGATATACCAAAAGCACAGACGCGCGATCTGGGAAGCTCAGGCGCGCATCCTGGTCCAGGCATTGCACGGATGGCGAGGCAAGGCTTCGCGCGCCCGCCTGCGCGGGGTGTTGGCAGGCATTCGCAGCTTTGGTCGCTGGAAGCAGCACAACAAGGCGCTGATGCAGTGCCGCAAGGTCGATGACGACTATATAGAATCCATACTAAGCTGAGGAGCAAGGGCGATGGCAGACACTAGCCCATATCTTTCGGTGGTGGTTCCCTGTTATAACGAGAGTGAGAACCTGCAGGCGGGCGTGCTCGAGGAGATGAACACTTACCTAGTGCAGCAGCCCTTTACCTGGGAGGTGCTGATCTCGGACGACGGCTCGACTGATGACAGCCGCGAAGTGGCTGCTGCGCGCATCAGCGCATTGCCAGGGTTTCGTCTGCTGGCCAACGTACACGGCGGCAAGCCGCACGCCGTCTGGGCGGGGCTGCAACAGGCACGAGGCCAGGTGGTGCTCTTTACCGATATGGACCAATCGACCCCGCTCGATCAGTTCAGCCGCCTCAAGCCGAGATTGGATGCCGGCGACGATGTGGTGATCGGTTCGCGCGGCATGGAGCGGGAGAACTTTCCGCTGTATCGCCGGGTAGGCTCGGCCGTATTCCGCTCGTTTCGGCGCGTGTTGGTGCTGCCGCACATCTCTGATACGCAGTGCGGATTCAAAGCATTTAAACGTGATGTCGCGTGTGAGATCTTTCCACAGCTTGAAGTGCTGCAGCCCCAAAAAACCGCCAAAGGCTGGCAGGTGACAGCCTTTGATGTCGAGCTTTTGTACCTGGCGGATAAGGCTGGCTATTCCATCAGCGAAGTCACGGTAACGTGGTCCAACCGCGATTTGGCCGTCGGCAAACAAAAAAGCTATTGGCGCGAATCCGTTCACATGGCCGACCAGGTGCTCAAAATCCTGACGCGTCGAATGCGCAGCGGTCGCAAGGGCAGCTAGTGAACCATTTTCAACCGCTACATCAGCGCATTCGCAAACAGGAAGGAGCATAATGAACCAACGAATTCTAATCGGCGTCGCCTGGCCATATGCCAACACCCCCTTTCATCTGGGGCATCTGGCGGGCGCCGAGATCCCGCCCGATATCCTGGCACGCTACCACCGCCTGCGCGGCAACCAGGTGCTGATGATCTCGGGATCTGATACCCACGGCACTCCCATCACATTGGCAGCCGAACAGCGTGGTATCACCCCCATTGAGGTGGTCGAAGAGTGCCACCGTTGTTTTATCGACGCACTCTCCAAGCTGGGCATATCGTTCGACCTGTATACCCATACCGAGACAGAAAACCACTACCGCGTCACGATCGACATCTTTAACCGCCTGCTGGAGCGCGGTTTCATTTATAAAGAGACCATCCAGGCCTTTTATGATACCGAGGCGAACCGCTTCCTGTCGGATCGCTATGTCGAGGGCATCTGCCCGTTCTGCAACACCGAAGGGGCGCGCGGCGACCAATGCGACGCCTGCGGCAAACCTCTGGATGCTCTGCAGCTGATCGATCCGCACAGCAAGCTGACACGCAGTATCCCCGAGGTGCGGGATACCGAGCACTTTTTTATCGATCTGGCGCACTTTAACGAAGCATTAAAAGAATGGGTGGCGGATAAAACCTACTGGCGGTCGCAGGTGCTTAACTTTACGTTAAAGATGCTCGATGAGGGGCTGCGCGGCCGCGCTATCACGCGCGATATCGACTGGGGTATCCCAGTGCCCGTCAAGGGGTATGAGCACAAGCGCATCTATGTCTGGTTCGATGCCGTGATCGGTTACCTCTCTGCCAGCATCGAGTGGTCGGCCAACCAGGGTTCGCCTGACGCCTGGCGAGCGTGGTGGGATGCCCAAGCCGACTGCCGCTCCTACTATTTTATCGGCAAGGACAATACCTTTTTCCATACCCTGATCTGGCCTGCCATCCTGATGGGCTATGGTGACCTGCAGCTGCCCTATGACGTGCCTGCCAATGAGTTCCTCACCCTGGAGGGCCGCAAAATTTCGTCCAGCCGCAACTGGGCGGTATGGGCGAAAGACTATCTCGAGCGCTACGACCCGGATCCCCTGCGCTACTATCTGACGGCGGCGGCTCCCGAGACCTCGGATCTAGACTTTACCTGGCAGGGCTTTTATGATCACAACAACAACGAGCTGGTAGCCACCTGGGGTAACCTGGCCAACCGCATGCTCTCGTTCTGCTATAAAAACTATGATCAGCGCGTGTCGTTCCCTGGTGAGCTGGATGAGGCCGACCGGGAGATCCTCGCGCAGGTCGAGGCGGCTTTTGAGCCGATCGGTCAGGAGATCGAAGCCTGCCGTTTTCGCAATGCCTTGGGCAGTGTGATGGCTCTGGCGCGTGAAGCCAACCGCTACCTGGATGCAGCTGCCCCCTGGAAGGTGATCAAGTCCGATCCGGCGCGCGCCGCTACCATCTGCTATGTGGCACTGCGCGTGGTGGATTCGCTTAAAATCCTGTTTCTGCCTTTTCTGCCCAACTCGTGCCAGGCGCTGCACCGCATGCTGGGTTACGATAGCGACTTGATCGGCCAACAACAGGTTGAGGAGTTCACCGAAGCCGAGCGCTCGCATCTGGGGTTGACCTACCGCCCACCGCATACCGAAGAGGATCTCTGGCGCCCGAGCGAGCTGCCGGCTGGACAAGCCCTGTGCGAGCCTGCGCCGCTATATCGCAAGCTCGATCCGAGCATTGTGGAAGAAGAACTGGTACGCCTTGGTGTGGCACATGGTGCGTGATGCGGAGGCGATGCTCATGAATACAAGCCAGGAACGGATCCTACTGGGTGCCATCCTGGTGCTCTACCTGGTACTTGGCAGCCTGTTTGCCATCAAAACACCGCTCTGGCAAGTGCCCGACGAGCCGGCGCACTATAACTATGTGCGCTACGTGGCCGAACAACGCGCTCTGCCGGAGTTGGTCGAAGGAGACTATCCCGCCGAGTGGCTGGCGATCATCAAGTCGTTCAAGTTTACCGGCATGTCGATCGACCGAATCAAGTACGAGGGGCACCAGCCGCCACTCTACTATGTGTTGGCGGCGCTGATTTATGCAGCGGCGACCGCGGCTGGCTTGCAAGCCCCGCTGGTGCTACGATTTTTCAGCCTGTTGATCGGCGCGCTGGCGCTCTACAGCGGTTACCGCGTGGTGCGCCATGTGCTGCCGCACGAGCCTGAACTGGCCCTCGGCACAGGTGCCTTTCTGGCGACACTGCCCATGCATCTGACGATGACGATGGGCATCAACAACGATGTCCTGGCAGAGTTGATCCTGGCATTGGTAGCACTGGCAGTGCTGGCGCGTCCGGCGCTGAGCTGGCGCTGGACCAAGGTCGTGTTCCTTGGTGTGCTGTTAGGATTAGCGTTCCTCACCAAACTGCAGGCTTATGTGGCGTTGGTGATCATTGTGGCTGCGCTTCTGTGGGAGGTCGTAACCTCGCGCAGGCAGGCAGAATGCCTGCTTCTGGGCCGCGCCGCCGGCATGTTGGCGGTGATCCTCGGAGTGGCGCTCCTGGTGTGCCTCCCCTGGCTGATCCGCAACGGCCAAGTGTACGGCTGGAGCGACCTGCTGGCGCAGAACCGCCACGCCCAGGTCGTTGCCGGCCAGCTGACTACCGCCCAGCACATCGCACGCATCGGCATGACGGAATACCTTAAATCGGCGGTGATGACCACCTTCCAGAGCTTTTGGGGACAATTCGGCTGGATGGGCGTGGTGCTGCATCCGCGCTTTTACCTGGGCGCTGCTCTGGTGAGTGCCCTGGCGCTGGTGGGGTTGCTGCTCTATGCCGTACGCTTGCGCCGCGATGGTCAGCCGCTCGTGGCTCAGACGCGCCGCGGTTACTTTGTCCTGGCGGCCTGGTTCCTGGCATCTTTGGCAGGCTTTTTGTGGTACAACACCCAGTTTGTGCAGTTCCAGGGGCGCTACCTCTTCCCGGCAATCGTACCGATCGGGTTGGCCTTTACGATTGGGATGCGCGAGCTCTTTCGCCGCAAGCCCTGGGTGCCCCTCGCTGCAATCGGAATCCTGGTGGCGTTCCTGCTTGTTGATGGCCTGTGCGGCCGCAACCTAAAGGTCTTTAGCACCCTGATGACAGCTGCAGCAGCACCGATCGTGTTGGTGGGCAACCTGGTAGAGCGTTTTATGCCTGGCTTGATGCTGGTGCCGGTATACCTTGGGATGGCTGCTTACAGCCTTGTGTGCCTGTTTAATTATATTGTGCCGCAGCTGACGCCCTGATTAACGCGCATTCCAACTAACGAAAAAGGCGAGACCATAACGGTCTCGCCTTTTTGAGGGGTTTGGAGAACTAGTACATCATCCCGGGGCCGCCGGGGCCGCCCTGCGGGGCAGCAGGCTTTTCTTTTTCCGGGATATCGGTGATGAGCGCCTCGGTCGAGAGGATCATGGCCGCGATGGAAGCGGCGTTCTCGACGGCCGAACGCGTCACCTTGGCCGGGTCGATGATGCCGGCCTCGAACATGTTGACATAG
>JAAYDC010000008.1 GCA_012729455.1 Chloroflexota bacterium
ATAGTATGTTCTCGTTATCTTTCTCATTGACTCTGTAACGCAGGCTGTTGAGCAAAGCCAGGTTATCAGGCGGAGTACCCGCCGGCGCCCCGCTTGATATATGCAAGAGGTATAGCCTCACCCAGCACGTGCGGAGGCGTCGTCTTTGCGGCGCACGGCGCCGACGATGGCCTTTTGCACCTCGGCCACCACAGCCGGCACAAACATGAGTGGCAGCACCGCCAGCCAGTCGGCCCCGGTGAGCGGCACGTTGCCGAACACCTCGGTGTTGAGCCCCGGGATGTAGACCGTCGCCATCAGGATCACGAACGAGACCAGCACAGCCCACTGCATCCACTTGTTAGAGAAAAAGCCCAGCTTGAACACGCTCAGGCGCTCGGAGCGGGCGGTATAGGCGCGCAAGAGTTCAGAGCCCGAAAGCGTCACAAAGGCCATGGTCTGGGCCTCGGCCAGCGATTCAAAGCGGGTGAGGCCGATCTGGAAGGCTCCCAGCACAGCCGCGGCGATCGCTATCGTCTGCAGGATCACGCCCACCAGCATCGGGCGGTTGATGATCGGCTCGCTTACCGGGCGCGGCGGCTGCTGCATGATGTCGGGGTCGCCCTTTTCCATGCCGATCGCCAGCGCCGGCGCGCCATCCGTCAGCAGGTTGAGCACCAGCAGGTGCAGCGCGGTGAGGGGCAGCGGCCAGCCCAGGATCATGGCCAAGAACAGCACCATAATTTCGCCCATGTTGCACGAGAGCAAAAAGTAGACGAACTTGCGGATATTGGAATAGATCACGCGCCCCTGCTCAACGGCCGAGACGATCGAGGCAAAGTTATCGTCGGTCAGCACCATGTCGGCGGTCTCTTTGGAGACGTCTGTGCCGGTGATGCCCATCGCCACGCCGATGCTGGCGCGCTTCAGGGCCGGCGCGTCGTTCACGCCGTCGCCGGTCATCGCCACGACGTGCCCGGCGGCCTTGTGGGCATCCACGATGCGCACCTTGTTCTCGGGCGAAACACGCGCATAAACCGCCACGCGGTTGACGGCATCGCGCAGTTCGTCGTCGCTGATGTTATCGAGCTGGGCGCCCGAGAGCACCTGAGCATTGCGCGGCAGGCGCGCGTCGATCAGTTGCAGCTGCTCGCCGATCGCCACCGCCGTATCGACATAATCGCCAGTGACCATCGCCGACTTGATGCCCGCCCTGCGCGCCGTGGCGATTGCCGCGCCCACTTCGGGGCGGGCCGGGTCGATCATGCCGGCCAGGCCGATAAAGATCAGCTTTTGCTCGATCTCTTCAGTAGTGGGGTTATCGGAGACGTTCTCCAGCGGGCGGTAGGCCATCGCCAGCACGCGCAGGGCGCTGCTGGCCAGCTCGTGGTTGATGCCCAGGATCCCGTCGCGCGCTTCCATCGTCAGGGGCTGCACTTCGCCGCCCACCAGCATGCGGTCGCACACGTCCAGCAGCAGATCGGGCGCGCCCTTTACAAAGGCTTCCAGCGAGCCATCCTCCATGCGGTGAATGGTCGACATCAGTTTGCGCTTGCTGTCGAACGGCACCTCGGCCACCCGCGGCCAGCGCGCGTCCGCGGCGCGCTTTTCCAGGCCGGCTTTGTGTCCCAGCACCACCAGGGCGCCCTCAGTGGGGTCGCCCACCATCATCCAGCCCTGGTCGGCGGCGGCATCTTTTTCGTGCTCCAGCCGCGCGTCGTTGCACAGCACCGCCACCTGCACCAGGCGGAACAGGCCGGGATAGCTTTCGGGTGTGACGGGGGCGCCCTGCAGCTGGAACTCGCCCGAGGGTATATAGCTCTGGCCCGATACCTGGATGACGGATTCGTCGGCATAGACGTGCGTCACCGTCATCTGGTTCATGGTGAGCGTGCCGGTTTTATCCGAGCAGATCGCCGTGGCCGAGCCGAGCGTCTCGACCGCCGGCAGGCGGCGGATCAGGGCGTGGCGCTTGACCATCTCCTGCATGCCGAGTGCCAGGCAGACGGTGACGACCGCCGGCAGGCCTTCAGGCACGGCTGCGATCGCCAGCGAGACGGCGATCATAAACATCTCGATGATCTTTTCGAGCGAGGCAGACGCCCAGCCCCCAATGCCCGCGCTCGCGATGAGCGAGAGGTCGGTATCGCGCACGATGCCGATGATGCCCACCAGCGCGGCGATGATCAGCGCGGCGATGCCCAGCCACTTGCCGAGCTGCTCGAGCTTGAGCTGCAGCGGGGTGGCTTCGTCGGAAGAGGATTGGATCATCTCGGCGATTTTGCCGATCTCGGTCTGCATGCCCGTGGCGGTGACAAGCCCGCGCCCGCGCCCGTAGGTGACGGTGGACGACATGAACGCCAGGTTGTGGCGGTCGCCGATGGGGGCGTCCGGCTCAAGCAGCAGGTGGGCGTCCTTTTCCACCGGCACCGATTCTCCCGTCAGCGAGGCCTCGTCGATGCGCAGGTTGACGCTTCCCACCAGCCGAACGTCAGCCGGCACATAGTAGCCGGTCTCGAGCACCACCAGGTCGCCGGGCACCAGCTCGGACGAGGGCACCGTCTGCTGGATGCCGCCGCGGATGACGGTGGCGTTGGGGGCCGACATCTTGCGCAGAGCGGCGAGCGATTCCTCGGCCTTGCCCTCCTGCACCAGGCCCATCACCGCGTTCAGCACCACGATGGCGAGGATAGCGCCGGCCTCGATAAACTCGGTAGTATCGCCGGTGTTGCGATAGTTGAACCAGCCGATCACCCCCGAAATCACTGCCGAGCCGATCAGGATCAGGATCAAAAAGTTGTTGAGCTGTGCCCACAGTCGTTGCCAAAAGGTGGCTCGCTTGTGCTCTGCCAGCTCATTGCGGCCAACCTCATTGAGGAGCTCGGCGGCACGCGCGGGGCTGAGGCCCTCGTCGGCAGAGGTGTTGAGGGCGCTTTCGGTATCGGCGATGGCTTTGGCTTGCCACATAAACGGTTTGCTCCTCGGAATCAAACTGTTTTAAGCGCTTATTATCAGGATTATTTGCCGAAAATGCAACCGCCGGATTGCTCCGGCGGTTGGTGTAATGTGATCAGGCGGGCGATACGCTAAAGGGCGCCCTCGCCGCTCCCTCAGCTATCCTCGCAGCCAAACTCCTCGCCGCAGCTTTGTTCACCGCAGATGGCGCAGCCTTCGCACCCCCAACAGCCCTCGCCCATGGCGCTGGCGCCCAGAATCACGGCCGGCTGCCAGGGAGCCAGGCTCGGCACGGTGATGATCACCTCGCCCTCGTCGCCGGAGCGTACATCGAGCTGGTCGGCGCCTTCCGGGTCGAGCAGCCAGGCGTATTCGGCATTGCAGCGCACCCGCAGCTCAAACTCGGGGGATTCATCCAGCGTGCTGTTCAAGAGCAACGCCGCCCAACGGCTGCCATCCTCGGCGATGCGGATAAAGGGCGCCACCCGGCTAAAGGTGTCGATGCGTGCCGGCATCTTGCCGTAAGCCAGCCAGTCGGCCAGCTTGGCCAGCTGGGTGCGCTTGGCCAGCAGGCCGTTCATGCGCCAGGGCGGGTAGCTGGAGACCACCACCCGACCGCCGAGGGCGTTGGTAAAGGCGCTCTGGCACACCCCGAGGTTGCGCTCGTCATAAGAGACGATCGTCGCGAGCGCCTCGGCGCCGGGCAGGAGGTCGAGCGCGCACAGCTGGTCGGCGGGGGCCACCAGCGCGTCGCGCTGCTCGCCGGCGAAACCGCAGTTAAAGGGGTGATCGGTCAGAGTCTCAAAAGCGCCGCCCAGCACCTGCTTGCCGGGTTTGGCGCCCGTCAGTTCGCCCAGACCGCGTGACCAGAGCACCTGCAGGGCCTGCGCATCCAGCAGCACGCCGCGCGCGAGGATCGCACGCAGCTCCATATCGCTGAATGCCTCGGCGATGCGCCCGGCCAGCAGGGTGCCGCAGGAGGTGGCGGGGTCGGCCGTGAGCGGGATGCCCATCTCTACCAGGGCGTTGGGCACCTGGATATCGTAGGGGCCGCCTTCCCAGAACCAACCGCGCTCATTCACAGCGCGCTTGCCCATCAGGGCGTTGTCATCGGCCGGCCAAAAGCCCAGGATCGGCAGGCCCTCTGCGTGCGCGATGAGGGTCTCAAAAGCCGGGCGCTCGGCGGCGATGGCGCCCACCAGGCCGGAGAACTCGTCCACTCCGCCATCGACGCCCTTGATGGCGTTATAAGCCGCGCCGTTGCAGCCCATCATGATCGCGAGGTAGGTTTCGTTAAGCACGGTGCGGTCGGCCTTGTCCAGCGTGATGTAGGGATAGTTCTCGAGCTCGTACTGGATATCGACCACCGACTCGCTGTAATCGCGCACCTGCCGGCCGACGTCCATGGCCTTGTTATAGATGCCGTGCGGATTGGCGTCGTTGTAAAAGCCGTGGCCCGGGCGGCCTTTGACGGCGCCCAGCGCGGCGGTCTCGCGCTCCAGGGCGTGCCCGCCCCAGGTCGAGTGCGATGAGCCGATCGTCATCAGGCCGATCTCGATGCTCGGATCGACCTCGCGGATGGCCTCGCCGATCTCGCGGCATACATCCGTGAGGGTGTCGGCATTGAACGCTACCATCGCGCGGCGCAGATCGGCTTCGGCCGGGTCGTTCAGGCGCCTGACGAGCGCCTCGCGGTCGGTGCCCTGCCCAAAGCGCTCCAGGCAGATCGGGCACAGGCACGGATACAGCACGCCGTGGTGGCTGCCGCGCACGTCGTCATCCACCCAGATGAAATCGGGGTGTTGGGCGGCAAAGAGGGCGTATTTGGCGCGGATGTACTCGCGAAAGGGCGCCGAATTGGGGCAGGGGCAGTGGGTGGCTTGCACGCCATCCGGGCCCATGGCACGCGGCAGGGTGAACTCGGGCGACCAGTCGCCCACCGGGTCGCCATGGCCGAGGGTCGAGAGCACGTTGATGCCGGCCGAGACGATGCCGGCCTCTTTGGCCTGGCGCACGCGCTTGCCCATCAGCTCGGCTTCGGGACGCATGACGTCCATGGGGCTGAACCAGCCCATGTACTCGCGGGTAAAGAGCGAGAGCTCGTCGATGGCAGCCGGATGCGCGCTAAAGAGGCGCATCAGGGCCTCCCAGCTCTCGTCGGTGAGCCAGCGCTGCGGACTGATACGAAATGAAAAGGTCATGATGCTCCTTGTCTGTCTATCGTTGGCGCCAGTTTAGCGCACAGGGCGGATTTGTCCAGCCTCGTGGCTCGCGAGCACGACGGCCTGCCAGGGCGGCAGACTGGGCACCGTGATGCGCCCCGCACACACCTTTAGTGGCTGCGAACAGGGCGGATCCAGCAGCCAGGCGGAATCTGCTGTGCCGCGCACCCGCACGGTGAGCTCGGGAGAGCGGTCTAGCGAACTGTTGACCAGCACCGCCAGCCAGCGGCTGCCGTCCGCGCTCATCCGGATAAAGGGCGCCACGCGGCTAAAGGTTTCGACGCGGATCGGCAGCGCGCCGCCAGCGAGCCACTCGGCCAATGCCAGGAGCTGGCTGCGTTTGGCGAGCGTGCCGTTGCGCCGCCAGGGCGGGTAGCTGGCGACCACCACCCTGCCGCCCAGGGCGTTGGTAAAGGCGCTCTGACACACCCCGAGGTCGCGTTCGTCGTAGGAGACGATCCTGGCGAGTGCCTCGGCGCCGGGCAGGAGGTCGAGCGCACACAGACCGTCGGCGGGTTCTACCAGCGCGTCGCGCTGCTCGCCCGCGAAATCGGCGTTGAAGGGGTGATCGGTGAGGGTCTCAAAGGCGCCGCCCAGCACCTGCTTGCCAGGTTTGGCGCCCGTCAGTTCGCCCAGGCCGCGACCCCAGAGTACCTGCAGGGCCTGGCTATCCAGCAGCACGCCGCGCGAGAGCATCCCGCGCAGTTCGGCGTCGCTGAAAGCCTCGGCGATACGCCTGGCCAGCAGCGTGCCGCAGGAGTTTGCCGGGTCGGGGCTGAGCGGGATGCCGATCTCGAGCAGCGCATTGGGGCGCTGGATGTCGTACTCACCGCCTTCCCAGAACCACCCGCGCTCGTCCACGGCGCGTTTGCCCATCAGGGCGTTATCATCCGCCGGCCAAAAGCCAGCCAGAGGCAACCCCGCTGCAAGCTCGATGAGCGCCTCGCACAGCGGGCGCTGTTCGGCCAGCGCCTGCAGGAGCGGGGCGAATTCGCCGAGCGCGCCTTCGGTGCGCTTGATCGCCAGAAAGGCGGTGCCGTTGCAGCCCATCATATCCGCCAGGAGCACCTCATTCAGCGTCGTGCGCGCGGATTTATCCAGGATGATGTTGGGGTAGCTATCCAGCTCGTACTGGATGTCGCGCACCTCTTTGGGATAGTCGCGCACCTGCCGGCCGACGTCCATGATTTTGTCATAAATGGCGCGCGGAACGGTGTCGTGGTAAAAACCATGCCCCGGCCGGCCGCGTACCGCCCCGAGGGCGCGCATCTCACGCGCCAGGGCGTGGCCGCCCCAGGTCGAGTGCGATGAGCCGATCGTCATCAGCCCCAGCTCGATGCGCTCGTCGACGGCGCGCACCGCCTCGCCGATCTCGCGGCATACATCGGTGAGGGTGTCGGCGTTAAACGCTACCATAGCGCGCCGCAGGGCGCCCTCAGCCGGGTCGTTCAGGCGCCGCACGAGCGCCTCGCGGTCGAGCCCTTGCCCAAAGCGCTCCAGACAAGTCGGGCAAAAGCATGGGTAGATCACGCCGTGGTGGCTGCCGCGCAGATCGTCATCCACCCAGATAAAGTCGGGCTCCTGTGCGGCAAAGAGGGCGTACTTGGCACGGATATAGGCGCGGAACTCGGGCGCGTTGGGGCAGGGGCAGTGGGTCGCCTCAGTGCCATCCGGGCCCATGGCGCGCGGCAATGTGAACTCGGGCGACCAGTCGCCAACCGGGTCGGCATGGCCGAGGGTCGAGCCGATGTTGATCCCTGCCGAGGCATAACCCAGCGCCCGGGCGTGGCGCATGCGCGCGCCCATCAGCTCGGCCTCCGGCTGCAGGGCCTCCATGGGGCTGAACCAGCCCATGAACTCGTGGATGATTAGGCACATCTCGTCGATAGCGCTGCGCTGGGCAGCGAAAAACCTCAGGGTGTCCTCCCAGTTCTTGTCCGTGAGCCAGCGCGTGGCTTTGATGCGAAACGAATAGGTCATGGTATCCCCCTCGCACAGGTGTTAGTCAGAGTCTAGCCGGCCGGCCGGGAAAAACCAAGCGGCTTTGCTGAAAAACGCATTGCTTTTGTAAACAGGTGTTCATATAATGATAGAGGCGTACCCCGCTTGGCTGGAGGCCGCGTCCTGTAGTGTTTCTTGGAGGTAATATGTCGCTGGGTTCACGGTTTGGTCGCGTCCTGGTCTTTTTACTGCTGGTGTGTCTCATTATTACCCCGCTTGCCAGTGCCGAGTATCAGCCGAAACCCATCACTGACGCCGAGCCGGAGCCCAGCGTGCCCGCTGCGCCCGCAGCGCCGGTAGTCAAGCCCGGTCCGCGTCTGATTGTCGAGCTCGAGAAGGCGCCCCTGGCCACCTGGCCCGACGGCGATGCGGTGGTGATGAGCGTCCGTGGCAAGCTGGATGCCAAGTCGCCCGAGGCGCAGGCCTATATGCAGGTGCTCAAAGCCGACCAGGACAGCTTTGTCAGAGCGCTGGCGCGCAACCCGCAGCTGGCCAACAGCATACGGCCGGCTACCTTCCAAACCGAGCAGGGGGCCACGCGCATGCTCGCCTTCCAGGCAGCGCTCAACGCCGTGACAGTGGACGTCAATGGCATGGATCTGGCGCAGGCGGAAAGGGTGCTCCTGGCGATGAAGGGCGTCAAAGCGGTCTACCGTGAATATGCCTATACGCCGGCCCTGTATGCCTCCAACCCGCTGATCAACTCCCAGGTGATCTGGAATCTGGTGGGCGGGCAGGCCAGAGGCGGTGAGGGTATCAAGATCGCCTCGATGGACGGCGGTATCCACAAAGACGCGCCGATGTTTTCCGGCGAGGGCTGGTCGTACCCAGCGGGGTACCCCGCCAACGGTTACGGCCTGACGGAAAACAACAACGGCAAGATCATTGTCTCGCGCGCATATTTCCGAGATTGGGATCCCCCTGCAGAAGGTGAGGGATTCGCCTGGCCTGGCCCGACGGGCACCTCGCACGGCGTACACACCGCCGGCATTGCGGGCGGCAATGTGGTTACAGCCAGTTATGCAGGTATGACCTTTACGAACATGTCGGGCGTGGCGCCCGGCGCCTGGGTGATGAGCTACAAGGTGTTTTACGATTCGGTGACCGGTGACGGCAGCTTTTACACGCCGGAAGGCATCGCCGCGCTCGAGGATATCATCCTGGATGGCGCCGATGTGCTCAACTGCTCGTGGGGCGGCGGCCCGACCTCGATCGGCGGGGAAGGCGATGCCCTCGATACCGCGCTGCGCAACGTGGTGGCAGCCGGCATCTTTGTGGCGGTCTCCAACGGCAACGCCGGCCCGGGCTATGGCACCGGCGACCACCCCTCTTCGGATTACATGAACGTGGCCGCCCAGACCACCACGGGCACTCTGGCGATTGGCCAGCTGATCATGAGTGATGCGGATGCCTTGAGCTCCTATCCTGTTCTCAACGATATCCCTGCATCGATGGCCGACGACTGGGGCGCGCCCCTTGAGTTGGGTGAGTCTGAATTGTTCGACTATGTGCCAGCCGCGGCGGTCGCGCCGGGTAACGCGCTTGGCTGCAACCCCTTCCCGGCTGGCACCTTTACAGGCAAGACGGCCCTTATCCAGCGCGGAGGAAGTAGCTGTGGGTTCGGGCTCAAGGCTCTCAACGCGCAAAACGCCGGCGCGGTTGCGGTGATCATCTTTAATCACGAAGATGGCGGTGATACGCTCATCAATATGGGTGCCGGTATATATGGCGGTCAGGTGCACATTCCGGTAGTCTTCATTTACGAATCCGACGGCAACGCTCTCTCCGACTGGTATGCCGACAACAGCAACAGCGGCGAGGTCGTGTTTGGTTACACTGGCTACCAAGTGGGCAACGAGCCGGATATAATCACCTACTTTAGCTCGCGCGGGCCGGCGGTGGGCAACAGGCTCAAGCCCGATATCGCCGCCCCCGGCGACAATATCCTCTCGCAGGGTTATACCCCGGGTGCCGTCGGTGAGGTGCGTCACTTGGGTTATGGGCAGGCCTCGGGCACCTCGATGGCAGCCCCGCACGTGGCGGGCGCGGCGGCGCTCCTGCTGCAGCTGCACCCCGACTGGACGCCGGCACAGCTCAAATCGGCCATGATGTCGACGGCCAGGTATGTGGATATTTACGACTATGACGGCACCCCAGCCCAGCCGCTGGATATGGGCGCGGGCAGCCTCAACCTGGAAGGCGCGATGGATCCGGGCGTGCTGCTGGATCCGCCCAGCCTGAGCTTTGGCGCGTTGGGCGGCCTTACGGGCCTCGTCACCAAGACTATCCAGGTGCAGGTCAAGAGCGTCGCTACCAGCACGCAGATCTATGCCATTTCGACCATCAGCTATACCGATTCCTTTACCAGCTCGATGGATATGCCCGGCGTGACCTTTGATCCCGCCGAGTTGGCTTTGGAGCCCGGTCAGACCGGCTATATCAGCGTGACCTTTGACTGCACACTGGCAGGCAGTATGGGAGACTTTCAGGGTTACCTGCTGCTCACCAGCGACGACTACTCTGTGCACCTGCCGGCCTGGGCGCAGTACGGCAGCACTTTCCCCTTTGATGTGCTGGTGATCGATAACGACGCCAGTGCGAGACCAGGTTCTGGGGAAGTAGACTATGTGGGTTACTATACCGAGACGCTTAAGGCTCTCGGGCTGAGCTCTCATGTCGTTGATGTGGATGCTCTGGTGGGTGACCCGGAAGCGACCCTCTTCCTGCCGCGCCCCGATTTGCTGGCGGGCGTCCCGCTGATTATCTGGTTCACCGGCGATACCTGGGAGGCGGACGGCCACGATATCGTGCCGACGCCCTTTACCCAGTGGGATAAGGATGTGATGGCCAACTACCTCAACCAGGGCGGCCGGCTGATCGTCATGGGCCAGAACCTGGCACATACCCTGAACGCGGGTAACGACCCGGGTTACTTTTCCGGCGTGATGCTCTATGACTTTAACTTGGGCGCGGTCTATCTGCAGAATACAGTGACCAATGAAGAACTGCCGACCCAACCGTTTGTGGCGATGCCCAGTGCGCCCAAGGCCTATCAGAACGTGTCGGTCTATGCAGGCTATGTGAACCAACCTTATGGTGAGACCGGCGCCGAGAATCAAAGGTTTGTTGATGAGCTGTATTGCCTGGAGCCCGGACCGGAATCACCGCCCCTTGCCTACGAGTATCAGTCGCTCTTGCGCTATACCGCCACGGTAAACCCGTGGTACCAAGGGATAGTGGCGATTTATCACCGCGACCAGGTCTCGCTCGATCGCCGCGCGATCAGCTATCTCGGGCGCTCAATCTATACCAGCTTTGGTCTGGAGGGCGTGGTTGATCCGGAAGACCCGGTAATCGACCCGGACTCGCCGGTCGACACGCGTGCCGAGCTCCTCAAACTGCTGATTGACACCCTGAACGATGAGCCGCAGGGCAGCATCAGCAATGTGCAGGCGCCCTACTCGTACGTCAATACCTTTACCTATGACTATCAGTCGCCGGTGGATAGCTCTGTGGGTGTTACGTACCTGTGGGATTTCGGCGACGGCACATCGCGCGTGCGCACCAGCTCCAACAGGGTGATGCATCAGTTCAGCGGCCCGGGCACCTATACCGTCAGCTGTCAGGTGTACAGCAATTATGGCAACAACCATGTTGCGGACCTGACCTTTACCATGCAGGAAGTGGACGAGTTCCGCGTCTATATGCCGGTTGTGCTGAAATAAGCTCAGCCTGAACCCGCTGTGCCGCAGGCCGCCCCTCATCGGGGCGGCCTGCGCGAAATGCGGTTGGTTCCGAAAAAGGGTTAGTGTGCTATTGTATATTCAACTTTTATACCACTGCAGCACACTGTCTGAGCTATACGCAAATAGCCGCGTTAACTCAAGGAGCTAATAATGGAATCCCATAGTGAGCGCCCCATCTCTGCTTTGGAGAAAGGGGGGCGAGGCACAGTCTTCGAAATGTGGACTCTAACTTATCACTTGATAAAGATGCTAGTGGGAGCTGGTACTCTGACGAACTTGAACGATACTATCTCTAGCATCAGCTTTCAGCTGAGAAGTGATCAATACAGAACAGATGATTTTTTAGTGGTATCGACAGATGATCAGAAGACAACCACGCACAGACTACTGGTACAAGTAAAACATAGTATTCGCTTTAACAGATCAGATAAAAACTACAGGAAGGTAGTAGAAAACGCTTTTATAGACTTTAACAATGCTGCGTTATTTAATCGAGAGACAGACAAGATCGCTCTATACACAAGATCAATATTCGCGGAAGCCTCTAAAAACATAACTCGATTGCTAGAGCTGGCTCGTGCAAAATCGAACTCAACCGAGTTTTTCGATGCCATTTAGGTTAAACCCACAGTAGATAAAAGAACTCGGAAAGCGCTAGACATTATCATGCAGCATATCAGGGCTCAATTTCCATGTGTCGTCGATGATGAAGTCTGGCAATTCTTGAGGATTTTTAACATACAGTTCCTCGATGTTGACCAAGAATACAATACAACGCTTGATACCCTGGCGCTGCGACTTCGAACAACCATACCATACGTGTCACCGGGGGCTATCATTGATTGGTGTTTCGCTCGCGTAAGTCACTGGAACCCGAACGAAGCCACGATAACCGCCGAGGAACTTCGAAAGCAGTTTTTAGATACATTTGGAGTAGCGGAAATTAGTTCGGAGGTTCCATCTATTCCACAAGACTTAACTGCAACCCTTCGAGTAGCCGTGCTAGCGGGAGGGTGGGATGAATCGTCGCAACTCGACATTCAAGTCATCAGAGCTCTTGCAGGTACAACGTATGAATCGTGGAAGGAAAACCTGGGACAACTGATCGAAATACTCCCGACAAGTATAAAGCTAGAGTATGGCAAGCTCAGAGTGATTAACCGACGAGTGTTACTTCAACACATTTCGTCAAGCGTTTATGACCACCATTTTCTCGATCTAGAGAGGGTTATGCTTACTGTCTTGGGTGAACCAAATGCATTTGCGGGCTATTCATTCGAGGAGTATCTGATAGCACGCCTGGAAGGTAAAGCGAATGGACACTCAAGAGCATTACGAACAGGCTTAGCGGAGACACTAGTGTTTATTCGGTATTACTACGAGGCCTTTACAAATTGTAATGGAGATATCGTTTCTTTTTTTCCGGGTAATGTTGTCGAATGCTTACTCAAATCGAATGACTGGGCTCAGTGGGTTAGTTTAAATGATGTGATGCCTCTATTAGCAGAAGCAGCGCCATCACAGTTCCTGTCTGCTGTAGAACGAATGCTCTCAGAACAACCAACACAAGCCCAGCTCCAGAAAGTTGAAGAAGCTAGTACATCTTGTACGAGCGACATGACGGGATTACTGTGGAGTCTCGAGACTCTCGCTTGGGAATCTCAGCACTTTTTACATGCTATTAACCTGCTAGCTAAACTTGATTCACGCGACTCGGCAGAGCACAAAGAAAACCGAGCCGTGGATTCACTTGCAAGGATTCTCTTACCGTGGTGTCTGCAGACAAAGGCTACTCTCGACAATTGCTCTAGTGCAGTGGAGCAAGTCATCGAAACATACCCTCAAACTGGTTGGAAACTATTACTATCTTTGCTGGGTAGTAAGTCTGTCACATATCCCATTAATAGGCCTTTATGGTCTGATGAGCCTCAACAATACGAGCTCAGACCTACACCAGACCAAGAACGAATAAAGTTGGTAGACAAATATGCAACCTTAGCTATTAAAGTAGTAAAGACTGATCCAAATAGGTTGGTTGAACTGACTTCTTGTCTTTTCCGTCTTCCATCTTGGGCTATTCAGGAACTCCTCGATTATCTGGAGAAGTTCGAGTTCGTGGCTCCCAAGGATGACGCATTACAGGAAGCAATATGGCGAAACCTACTGGATCAATCATTTCTACTAAAGAACGACAGGTTACCCGGTCCAATTTCATCCCAAGAATACAGTGACCGACTAGATAGCCTAATCACAGTATTAACTCCAAGGTCACCAACATACCGGTACAGGATCTTGTTTGAAAACACCGTTCATAATCAACCGCGGGTAGAAGGTACTTATAAAGAGCGACAAGAACGGCTTTGGCGAGAGCGAGTTCAAGCTATTACAGAAATCTACCAATTAGGTGGTATTGATGAGGTTCTGGAGTTCTCACATTCTGTGGGCTTATCAGGTGTAGTTGGTAGCGCGTTCGCGGACGCAGTTGACGCCATAAGCGACAACCAGATATTTCCAACTATCTTTGGATCGCTTGATAGTTCTATCCGGCAGTTTTTGAGAAGTTTCGTTTCAAACCGCTTTCTTAGCTTGGGTTGGAAGTGGGTTGATGGGATTGATGTTAATAATTGGCCGGTTAAATGGATAGCACAACTATTGATGAATTTGCCATGTACTCCAGCAACATGGGACCGGGTCGATAAACTTCTCGTTGGTAACGATGCCTTGTATTGGCAAGCAGTTGATCTCCAGTGGTTACCTGAGCCTGAGCACTTGGAGTTTGCAGTGAGAAAACTCCTTGAACACAAACGTGCATTGGTTGCTGTACGCTGTCTGCACGAAATGTGTTTACTAAAAACACCTATTAATCCGGTCCTTTTGGTTAAAGTACTAAAGGACGTGGCAACTATTGATAATGACGAAATCAAGATTGAGATAAAAGAGCTTGTTATCTCCCTTCAGACCGATCCGAACGCTGATAGAGATGAAGTGTGCAATATTGAGTGGCTTTTCCTTGACGATCTCGTCGGTCTGGATAATAAATGCGGTGCGATCTGCCTCATGAGAAAGCTAGCAA
>JAAYDC010000001.1 GCA_012729455.1 Chloroflexota bacterium
TCTTGCCGCATATGTTTTGCCCACGCCAGGAGCCCCTTGTAAAATAATGTTCTTCTTATTCATGATGAGTGACACTAGTTTATTGTACTCATCCTCATCCATATAAACTTCTCTGAGAAAATCATCGGCGCTATATGGGGGGTAAGCTATTGCCTTTTCATCGGTGGCATCCTCAATGTCGCTCTCAAATAACTGATTTAGCTTTCTAACATAATCCGTATAAGGCGTAATATCTGTAAGGGTTTTCGTAACGGCATGCCCTAGATGAGGCCATTCACCTTTACGCGTCCAGTTGATCTTCCTGACGTTTTTATATCTGAACGCGTTGTATCAAACTTATATTCAGAAGTAACAACGCCACGACCCAGCATTTGGGACTTACCTTTTTTAGCGAAAACAATATCTCCCGGCTTCATTTCATTCGCAAACTGCCATGTTGCATGTGCGATGTTCATATACGAATACTCTGTGCCGTAGCATTCTTTCATCCGAGTTTTCATCTCATCTTTGGATGAATAGTCAGACAAATCGCCAATATCTCCCCAGCCAATAGCAACGATACCTTCTTTATAGAACTCCTCCCACATACGCGCACCAACCCCGGGGGAGTATATCCAGTAACTGACAGTGTCAACATTATCATCTGCAATGGCTGCACCTGTATTCACTTGTTTGACCTGCGACTCAGTTGCCTTCTGTTCTTGATTAACTTTCTCAGATACAGTCCATGCAAAATAGGACAACTCCGGCAGATTTGAATACCTATATGCTCCGCCCTTTATAGCATTAACAAAAGCAACACAGATCAAGTCATAGGTCCTGCCGTCGGGTAGGTTGTCTAACCCTTTAATCATATCAATACAATCACTAGGCATATTCGCTCGTACTTTGATGAACCATCTATTGCGGGAATCGAGGTTTACGAACTTAAATGGGCGTATCCAAAACAAGCCCATTGTAAGCTTCCAGCAATTTCCTTTCAGGTCTTTTACCAAGTCATATGCTTTAATAAATGCTTCACGGGAAGCCTGTGTTTCATTATCCGCATACGATATTGCCGCTTCAAAAACTTTCCAAAGGTTATCAATGTCATGTTCGCCACGATCAGGATCGCCGACAAATCGATAGAATGTAGGACTACGGTTGTTTAAAACAGGAATCCCATCAAAGCTATCCGGCACTCTTGCAGAGATGGAAAACTCTTTTGCGATACCCTGTAGAATCGTATTGGCATTACTACTGATGACCACCTCCCTCCTAGTGAAAAGACCGAAAACCGTAAAAGGATCCATATCAGCAATCGAATCGCTACTATCTACCTTTGGAAAATTTATGTCAATAGATTTATAGACTGACTGTAAGCGGGCTATTAGCGTCTTTCTGTCCGTCTTGTATGCAAGCAGCTTTGTTGCGAATTCCGTGTAAAATCGAACCCAAGTCATGTACTCTTTATTATCCATTATGGTCTCTCCTACTATTAGTTTCATTATGACAATACTGACTACTCGTTATTCTAAAAAGCCGTTTGGGGAGTTGACGCAGATAGGAGTTAATCGAACCAATAGTGTTCTCCATCTGCACCAAAGTTCTAACATCATTTGAGCTTGCTATACAGGGGATTTCCTCTCATTCAGCATGAATCTCTCCTCTCACTCGCCCCGATGGCACGTTCCGCCATATTCTGACGCATTCACAACATGTGTGCAACTGGTAGTATATCTCACTGCTGAATAACCAGCTTAGCAGCAGTGTACCAGCCGAACTGGGTAACCTGATAAATCTGACAGCTCTTTACCTGGCCGATAACCAGCTTGGCGGAAACATTTCTGAAGAATCAGGCAACTTGACGTTGATGTTGAATATGAATAGCCATAACCATTTGCGGGGAAATGTTCCCGCCAGCATCACCAAACTGACACGTTTGTGTGTGGGGGGGGGAAGATTGTTTTTAAGACGACACTACAGATTTTGGCTACAACCTGCTTAATGTGCCCCAGCCTGACCCGCTTCAGTCATTTATGTATGAGGTGGCATGGCTGCCACTCCTTTATTCATCACATATCCATGTCTGGCTATCTTTATGCCGGCTTATCTCATCTGGAGACGCTGTTCGGTGTTAAGACAACAGCAGGCGCGACACCAATATGTTTCAGAGGCGTGCGGGAGCGTAATGTGTTCGCGTGCCTCTTTTCAGGTGGAGATGGCGGGAATCGAACCCGCGTCCAAAAAGTTCGGCCAGAGATATACTACAAGCTTAGTTACCGTTTGGTTCTCGCAATCCGGCACCCCGGCAACAGGGTGTTCAGCTGCCAGCCGATGTTTCTTTGTCAGCGCTTATCGGCATCGTGCTGACGCAATCCGATTTTGTCGACGCCTGCTTCCGTCCTCTCGGATAAAGTACGTGGCAGACGTGGCTGACGCTGTCAGCCAGTGGCTCGTCTAGCTGTTGTTAGGCAGCCAGAGCGAAAGCCGGAGCATAAGTGTTGTTGGCACTTGTCTTGTTGCCCATTTTAACGCGGTTAGGCGCCTCGGCTTGCAATCGCGGACCAGCCCTCCCTGTCGAAGCCTGTCATCCCCGTAGCTATAGTATACCACCTGGAGCAGACTCCAGGCAAGAACCTGATTCGTCACGCTGACATTCTGTTCTCCGAGTTGCCCTATCCCCCGAACCATCCTACACTATGGCGACATACGGAGGCGAGCATGCAAACATCAGTCGGAATCATCGGCGGCAGCGGACTCTACGATATGCCAGGTCTGGTCGGTCGCCAAAACGTCACCGTCGAGACACCCTACGGCGCTCCCAGCGACGAACTGGTCACTGGCACCATTGGCGGTGTGCCGGTTGCCTTTCTGCCGCGCCATGGCCGCGGGCACCGCATCAGCCCCAGCGAGCTGCCCTCGCAGGCCAACGTCTGGGCGATGAAGCAGCTGGGCGTTACCCACCTGCTCTCGATCAGTGCGGTGGGCAGCCTGCGCCAGCACCTCGCCCCGCGCGATGTGGTTATCCCCGATCAGCTGATCGACCGCACCAAGGGCGTGCGCCCGCCCAGCTTTTTTGATCGTGGCTTGGTGGTGCACATCTCCATGGCCGACCCCTACTGCCCCGAACTGTGCCAGGCCTGCTTCCAGGCGGCCGAATCTGCCGGTGCGCACGCCCACAACGGCGGCACGCTGGTAGTCATGGAAGGCCCACAGTTTTCAACACGTGCCGAGAGCCACTTTTATCGTCAGATCGGCGGCGATCTGATCGGCATGACCGCCCTGCCCGAGGCCAAGCTGGCGCGTGAAGCCGAGCTATGCTACACCACCGTGGCGATGGTTACCGATTACGACTGCTGGCACGAAGAAGAAGAGGTCGTCAGCTCGAGCATGGTGGTCGAAAATCTGCGCGCTAACGTCGATCTGGCCAAAGCCCTGGTCCAGCGGGTAGTGCCAGCAATTGCCCAGTTGCCGCATACGTGCGGCTGCCAGCACGCCCTTGAGCATGCCATTATCACTGCGCGCGAGGCTATCCCGCCCGAGCGCGCCCGCCAGCTGGATCTGCTGGTCGGCAAGTATCTGCGCAGTTGATGCTCCGGCTTTAAAACCAGGAAGGATCCAGCCAGAAGGGCCGTTCGCGCCATAAAGCCGCCAGGGTCGGCTTGGCGTCGATCATCGCCTGGGCGATCTTTTCGACCTCGCTTTCGCGCTCTTCCGGCGTCATCGGCAGCACGTCGCGGATATAGGTCGCCGCACGCGCATAATACAGGGGCAGGAACGCCTCGGCGACCTTGTCGGGGTCACCCTCGCCGCAATTATAGATAAAGGCAAAGCGCAGCACGGTGCGCACCCACATATCCAGCGAATAATGAAACGCGCTGTCATCTGCATCCGCCAGCTGTCGGAGGGTCACGATATCCCGCGGCGGCAGCACCTTGGCCCATTCTGCCTCGAACTGCTGTAATCCCTCGGTAAACGATGCCCGCAACGCTGGCAGACAGTCGCTGCAGGTTTGGCTGGGCGCCACGGTGTCGCTCGGGATCTGCAGCACCGTCTGCGGCGTGATATGCCCGATCCACAGCCTGTGATAGGTAGTCAGATAGCGAAAGAGTGTGCTGATGGTATGCAGCAGCCTCAGGTCACCCAGCGCGCCCGGATCTCCGGAGGGCTCACCGCGCGCCCCCAGCTCTACCTGCTGGATACGCAGACGGTCGATCAGAGCATCCAGCGCCACCCACAGGTTGATGCCAAAGCGCGAGATATCTGTTTCCCAGATATCCTGGCGCACCATCCGTTCGGCAACTGGCACCGCGATGCAGAACTCGGACGGCAGCGGATTGCGCAGCGAGGCATTCACAAAGGCACGGATAAAGGGGTAAACCACGTTATCGGTAAATGCGCTGGCATATGGGGTCGTCTCAAAGGTGCCGATCACCAGGTCGACGCCATCCAGGATCGGCTGCACCAGCTTTGGGATCCACACCGGCTTGATGCCCGGCACACGCGCCTCCAGCACCAGGCACGCGCGCGCGCGCGCCAGCGCGGCAGCCTCGAAGATGGCGCGAATGGCGTTGCCTTTGCCGATCGGTCCGACATAGGTGGTGATCAGCTTGGTCAGGTTGGACGGCATAGCGGCTTCTGACACCAGGTGCGTGGTGTTATCCGACGACCCGCCATCGGCATTGATCAGCAGGACACGATAGTTGGGCAGATGGGTGGCGACTCCCTTGGCGACCGCACGCAGCACCTCGCCGATCGTGCGCCCATTGCGGTGGCTGGGTATGCCGATGACGATATCCACCTGGCCAATCTCGCGCAGCGCTTGCAGCGCAGTTGCATCCAGGCTGGATGAGTGGTTGGTATACAGTTCACTGCGTTGCGTGCTCTCCATCTTCTACCTCATCGCTTCAATAGCCTTGCCAAGACTCTCGGTTGCCTCTTCCGGGCTCACCTGTTGGCGCAATACCCCATCCACCGCCTGGCCGATCAATGGCCGGATCACCTGCTGCGCCCTGCCGTCGGGCAGTGTATCTGCGGTTGCCAGGAGTGTCTCGAACAAAGCACGCTGCTGTGCATCGCTGACCGCAAGTTCGAGCGCTTGGCGCTGGGCTGGCAACAGGAGGCATTCGCCGGCGCACTGCGCCGCGAGTTCGGGCGCCAACATCAGGCGCAGATAATCAAGCGCCAGGGTGCGGCGTTCTGCATCAGCGGTGGTGACCACCCAAACCAGCGTGCGCGTCAGCGTAGCGGGTTTGCCGTTGATGGTCGGCACAGTAGCGATCCCAACACCGCCAGCAGAAAAGCGGTTGGCACGATATACCGAATAGGGCAACACAGCCAGGTTCACCTGGTTGCGTTGCAGGGCATCTGCGCAATCCTGATACGTCGACATCTCTAGCGACGAGGCCGTCACCACCTTGTTGGTGATGTAGGCATCCAGCGTGCGCAATACCTGGCCTGTTTTAGACAAATCCAAGGTGGCAGTTGAGCCATCGTTGAAAATCCCTCCAAGTGCCGTGTATTGGAGCATAAACGCGTCGCTCAGGTCTCCCACGGGCACTGCTGCCGGGAACGCCATCTGGCTCGTGCCGGGCATGGTCGCGGCCCAGGAACGCGGCGGCGTGGCGTGCGAAGCGGTATCATATGCCAGGATGAGCGGATCTGTCAGATACGGTACTGCCATGTGGTCCTGGTCTTTACGCAACGCCAGTGCATAGATGACTTGCCAGGTGTCTTTCGGCAGATAGGGATCGAGCGGATAAGCGATGCCTGCCTCCGCCAGACGCGGCAGGTCGGCAGCATCCACCAGTGCCAGGTCGGGCATGAGCGCGGGTGCGGCCGCGTAAGTCGCCAGCAACAGACCCAACATTCCGCCCGCGCCTGTCATCCCCTTTGGCTGGATACGTACCTGGCGGCCAGACTGTTGGTTTTCGAACGCCTGGATGGCAACATCCAGGTAACTGCCCTCCATTTCGCCGGGCACCAACTCGGCTGGCAGCCATACCGTCAATGGCCTGGGTTCCGTGCCGTCCGGCTCACCGGCATCGGCGGTGGGGGCGGCGGCTGGCGCTGCGGTTGGCTGTGCTGTGCTCACTGGTTCGGGTTGGGGCGGTGTCTCCGACCGCGTGGCACACCCAGCGAGCAGCATGATCACCAGCACTGCTATGAGCCAGCCAGCCCTTGTTATCGGGCTAAAGGACAAGATGGCTCCTGAGGCAGATTTGCGCAGCACAAATAACCTCACAGTGTTTAGTTCGAACAAACTTCAGCGACTGATTATACCACAGAACGATCGATAACGGTACTGCTGGGCGGGTTTTTGACGCACCTTATCAAGTGAATAGAATAGCTCGAAAGGGTTGTATAGGCATAGTACACTCGTTAGTTATTAACATAGTGGAGGCGGCATATGGATCTGGCAGCCTACATTCGCTCGATTCCCGACTTTCCTCAGCCCGGCGTCCTGTTTCGTGATATCACCACCCTGCTCAAGGATCCGTGTGCGTTTCAGGCGGCTATTGATGTGCTCTATAGCAAAATAGAGGACCAAACCATCGATGTCGTCGCAGCGATCGAATCACGCGGCTTTATCCTCGGGGCACCCTTGGCGCTCAAACTAGGCTGCAGTTTTGTGCCGGTGCGCAAACCGGGCAAATTGCCTGCTGCTGCGATCCGTGCCGAGTACAGTCTCGAGTATGGCACCAACGCCCTTGAGCTGCACGTTGATGCGATCCATCCGGGCCAGCGTGTGCTTGTGGTCGACGATCTGTTGGCGACAGGCGGTTCGGCCCAGGCAGCTGTGTCGCTTATCGAGCAACTGGGCGGGAACGTGATTGGTGCGCTGTTTCTCATCGAGTTGACCGATCTGTGCGGTGCCGATAAACTGCAGGGCTGCCCGACCTGGTCGGTGATCCGTTACTGAGGGAGGAAGAATGGCAAAACAAACCAAAGCGGTTGCCAAGTTAAAAAAGCTACGCAACGATACTTTGGCGGATATAGAGGATCTCCGGACTCAGATGCAGGCCGAGATCGAGCCGGCCTCCGATTCGGATGACGATTCGGTGGATGTAGCTAGTGACATTTACGAGCGCGGCAAGATGCTCTCGCTCATCCAGAGCCTGGAAGACAAGCTGCACAACATCGAACATGCCATTACGATCGCCAATTCTGGTAGATATGGCAAGTGCGAAAGCTGCGGGATTAAAATTCCTGGCGAGCGCCTGGAGATCCTGCCCGAAACAACCCTGTGCGTGGCATGTGCCAACAAGCTTGAACAGGGTATCCGCCGTCAGCGTATCCAGATGGCTGATGACACCCCACGGGAGTATGATGACGACAGCGACGACGAATATGGCGCCGATGATGATGACGATTTCGAGGAAGAGGCCGACAACGAGCTGTGATGGCGGCTTACTCACCAGTTTCGGAAACGACGGCTTGCCTTGACAAGGCAGCCGTTTCGTTTTATCATCCTAAGTTGAACAACCGCCGTGCAATAACCTCGCTTACCGCACCGGTTGCAGCGATCCACTGAGAGAGTACAATCACATGCGGTCGGGCCTTGTGCGGCCGCCATGCAAAAATGATTCTATACAGGGAGGTATATGCGATGAGCCAGATGACAGAGGTCCGCTGGCACGGACGTGCTGGCCAAGGTGTGGTGACGGCGGGCGAGCTGCTCGGTGAATCCGCCATGCACGAGGGCAAGTATTTCCAGTCCTTTCCGGAATACGGCGCCGAGCGAATGGGCGCGCCGATCAAATCGTACACGCGCGTGTCGAGCGACCCGATCGAGTACCACAGCCCCATCCTTGAGCCTGATATCGTCATCGTGGTCAACCCCAACCTCTTATCGGTGGTGGATGTTGCCGAAGGGATCAAGCCTAACGGTATCATGATCGTCAACACCACCGATACGCCCGACAAGGTGCGCAAACAGGTCAAATACAACGACGGCGACGTCTGGTGTGTGGACGCCTCCAAGATCGCCATGGAAGAGCTCAAGCGCGATATTCCCAGCACGATGATGCTGGCGGTATTTGCCAAGGCTACTGGGCTGATCAATATCGCTGCTACGATCGAGCTGACACGCGAAAAGCTTTCCGGGCGCCTGCGTCCTGAAGTGGTTGAGGCGAACATACGGGCGTTGCAGCGTTGCTTTGACGAATGCGTTCAGGGCTAGCTGCCCAACGCACCACATAGATGAATGGAGGACCAATGAAGGAGTATAAAGCCCCGCGGCTTGACCGTCCGTGGACCGAAGTGAACCCAGGTGGCATTGTGCTCGAACCCGGCGTCTCGGTGACATATGTCACTGGTACCTGGCGCACCATGCAGCCCGTGCGCGACCATGCACAGTGCACCCAGTGCCTGATCTGCTGGATCATGTGCCCGGATGGCGCGATCCCAATCGTAGATGGCAAGGTTTCGGGGTTCGACCTGGTGCACTGCAAGGGTTGTGGTATCTGCGCTGCGGAATGCCCTGTCAACATCAAAAAACCGCACAGCGAAACGGGCGAAATGGGTAAAGCGATCCAGATGGTGCCCGAACCCGCTGAGAGCGACGCATGAGGTTGGAGGTAAAATGGTAGAAAGCAAGTTCCTGCCCCTGGATGGCGCTACATCGGTTTCGCAAGCGATGCGCCAGATTAACCCAGACGTCGTGGCGGCATACCCCATCACCCCGCAGACGGCTGTGGTACAAAACTTTTCACAATATGTCGCCGATGGCATTGTCAACACCGAGTTTATCCCGGTCGAGAGCGAGCACGCCGCCATGAGCGCCTGTGTGGGTGCTTCGGCTGCCGGCGGGCGCGTGATGACCGCGACTGCTGCTAACGGTTTAGCGCTGATGTGGGAGATGCTCTACATCGCCGCAGGCATGAGGTTGCCGATTGTGCTGACGGTGGTCAACCGCGCACTTTCCAGCCCGCTGAACATCCACTGCGACCACTCGGATGCGATGGGCGCGCGCGATTCCGGATGGATCCAGATCTATGCCGAAACCGGCCAGGAAGCCTACGACAATACGATCCAGGCAATCCGCATTGCTGAGCATCCCGACCTGCTGCTGCCGGTGATGAGCTGCCAGGATGGCTTTATCACGGGTCACGGCGTCGAGCGCGTCGGCATCCTGCCGGATTCCGACATCAAGGATTTCGTCGGTGAATACAAGCCGCGCTATGCCCTACTCAACATCGACGAACCCGTCACCTTTGGCGCGTGGGATTTCACCGACTATTACTTTGAGCACAAACGGCAGCAAAGTGAAGTAATCAACAACTCCCTGCCGATTATCGAGAGCGTCTTCAAGGAATACGAAAAGCTCTCTGGTCGCCCGCAACCCGTGCTGGATATGTGGGGTATGGATGACGCCGAGTATGCCATCATCGTGCTGAGCTCTACGGCCGGCACCAGCCGCGCTGTTGCGCGCCGCTGGCGTGAAAAGGGCGTCAAGGTGGGGGTGGTCAAACCGCGCCTCTACCGCCCCTTCCCCGAGCAATACCTGTTGGAAGCTATTAAAAACTGCAAGGCCGTGGCTGTGCTCGACCGCGCCATTTCCTTTGGTGCGCCGCTGAGCCAGGGCCCGCTCTTTACCGATACGACCGCTGCGCTTTACAATGCCGGCATTAGCGGTCTGCCTGTGGTCAACTATATCTTTGGCCTGGGCGGCCGTGATATCCTGCCCGACCACATTGGGTCAGTCTTTAGCGACCTGCAGAAAATCGCCAGCGACGGTCAGCGCGGGACGATGGTCCGCTATCTTGGGCTGCGCGAGTGACGAGGAGATAACATGACAGAAAGAATTCGCATCAGTCTGAAGGATATCGTCAACAACGAAGAGCGCATGGCTTCCGGCCACCGCCTGTGCGGCGGCTGCGGTGAGCCAACTGTAATGCGCATGATCCTGCACGCGGTGGAAGGGCCTGTTGTCGTCTCGACAGCCACCGGCTGTCTGGAGGTCTCGACCACGGTTTACCCCACCACAGCCTGGCGCTTGCCCTGGATTCACTCGGCCTTTGAAAACGCCGCTACCACCATCTCGGGCGTAGAGGCTGCCTATCTGGCGCTCAAGCGTTCCGGCAAGATCCCTGCCGACCAGGATATCAAGTTCCTGGCGGTGGGCGGAGATGGCGCCAGCTACGACATTGGCTTTCAGTGGATTTCGGGCGCGCTCGAACGCGGCCACAAATTCGTTTATGTGTGCCTGAATAACGAAGCTTATATGAATACCGGTATCCAGCGCTCTGGGGCAACCCCGCTGGGCGCCAACACCACCACCAGCCCGGTCGGTGACGTGTTGCAGGGCAAAACCCAATGGCGTAAGCCCTTTACGCGCATCATGGCAGCGCACGATATACCGTATGTGGCGCAAGCCTCGCCGCACAACTATCGTGACCTGATGATGAAGGCAAAAAAAGCCTTTGCTGCAGATGGCCCCGCCGTGTTGAACGTGCTGGCGCCCTGCCCGCGTGGCTGGCGCACCGAAAGCGACCAGACCATGGCACTGACCAAACTGGCCGCCGATACATGCTACTGGCCTCTCTATGAAGTCGACCGTGGCAAGACGATCGTCAACTACAAACCGCGTGAAAAGCAGCCGGTGAGCGAGTGGCTCAAGGCGCAAGGACGCTTCCGCCATCTCTTCCGCCCAGCCAACGCCGGCATCGTCGAAGAGGTCCAGGAACACATCGACCGCGAATGGGAACGGCTCCTCAAGGAAGAGGCCGCCGGTTAAGGATCAGAGCCCTCCCCAGTAGGAGGGCTCTTTTTTGCGTCTATGCTATATTCGAGGCGGAGGGTTGAGCCTGATGTCGTATTCTAAAAACGTGCATGTGTCGCAGCACCCGCTGGTGCGACACAAGCTGTCGCTCTTGCGCGATACTGCCACCGAGCCGAAAAAGTTCCGCGAACTGATCCGCGAGATCTCCATGCTGTTGGGCTATGAGGCCACCAACGACCTTCTGACGATCGAAACCGATGTGCGCACCCCGCTGGCAATTGCCAAGGGCTGCGAGCTGGCCGACCGCATAGGCCTGGTGCCGATTCTGCGGGCGGGCCTGGGCATGGTCGAGGGTATCTGGGAGCTGATGCCGGGTGCCGAAGTTTGGCACATCGGCCTTTACCGCGACCACAACACCCTGCAGCCCGTGCAGTATTACAACAAGCTGCCCGTTACCCCCACCGTACAGGTTTGCCTGGTGCTAGATCCGATGCTCGCTACTGGCGGCTCAGCTGTTGCAACCATCGATATCCTGAAAAAGTGGGGCGCCAAACGCATCAAATTCGTGGGGATCATCGCCGCGCCCGAGGGCATCAAACTGCTGAGTGAGGCGCACCCGGATGTCGATATCTACCTGAGCGCCGTGGATGACCACCTGACACCGCACCCCATTGCCGAAAGCGACCCGCCGCAAGGTTACATCGTTCCTGGTTTAGGGGATGCCGGCGATCGTCAGTTTGGTACTGGCTGAACTATAATTTAATGCGGTGAGGATCAAATGCCCGCCGAGTTTTATTATTATGTAATCTTTTTCGCGCTTGCCTTTGGCTTGACGGCGTTGATCACCCCATGGGTGGTTAAGCTGGGGCAACGCTTGGACATCGTGGCGGTGCCAGGCGGCCGGCGTGTGCATCGCGGGCGCATCACACGCATCGGCGGTCTGGCGCTTTACCCGCCCTTTGTGATCGCCTGCTTGGGCACCCTGTTTTTGCCCCGCCAGGATCCACTCGAGACCACCCGTATCCTCGGCATGCTGGCGGGGGTCACAGTTGTTTTTGTGATGGGTATGCTCGACGACAAATACCGCCTGCCGCCTTGGGCGCAATCGTTGGCGCTGGTGATCGCGGTGGTGATCGCTCTGATGACCAAGGTCTTTATCGAGCTCTATAACGACCCGTTTACCAACCAGTTGGTAAAACTCGACTGGATCCTGGCGATCCCGATCACCGCGTTTTGGTTGATCGGCATGTCGTCAACGGTCAATTTTCTGGACGGCCTGGATGGCCTGGCCACTGGTGTGGTTGGCATCAGCGCGGTGGTGCTTTTTATCCATATGTTGCGCCTGGAGCAATACAGCGTGGCGGTGCTGCCGCTCATACTGCTGGGCTGCTGTGCAGGCTTTTTGATCTATAACTTTACGCCGGCACGCATCTTTTTAGGGGGCGGTGCCTACCAGCTGGGCTTCACTCTGGGGGCGCTGGCGATCATCTCGGGTGCAAAGGTTGCCACGGTGCTGTTGGTGGTGTGGCTGCCAGTCATGGATGTGGTATGGTTGATCTATTCGCGCTGGCGGCGCCACCAGCCCGTCAACCTGGGCGACCGCGGCCACCTTCATATGCGCCTGCAGGATCTTGGCTGGCCCACCAGCCGAATCGTGCTGATGTATTACGGCGTGACAGCAATCCTGGGCGCAGCGGCGCTCCTGATCTCGTCGCGCCTGCTGAAACTGGCTGTGTTGGGCAGCCTGGGGATCGCCATCCTGATCGCACTGGCGTTTCTGGCGCACAAAACCGGCGACGTCACTCCCACTGGCGACTAGCTTAGCGCCAAGGGCGCACGAGCACGCCGCGGGCGTATAAAAGGTCAGCTGCCCCGCGATAGTCGCCACTTGCGAGCACGGTATAGCCACGCGTTTCATCGGGTAGCTCACGCACCACAGCAGCCAGCAGCTGGTCGCGCGGCGAAACCGGCTCGCCCTTGACCAGCACCTCAAAGCGCGGCAGCGGTACGCTGCGATAACCTTCGACGACAATCACCCCAGTCGATGGTGGCACCCGGGCTGCCAGCTCCCACAGGTTGGGCTCTGGCGGTTGTGGCAGCAGGATCGCGCTGCCATACGGCCCGGCAATCGCCACAAAGGCACAGCCTGCTTCACTGTAAAGCGCTGTATCGGTGCCGGAGTGGTCCAGCTGCAGCGGCTGGCTGGTGTGCTTGACGACCGCCACCGAAAAGCCATCCGCCCGCAGCTCTCGGATCAAGCCCAACGCAAAAGTGGTTTTTCCAGCCTGATGCTCCCCGCCGATGCCTACTACTGGGATCATGGCGTGGTTACCTCAGCCTGGTAAAGGTCTGTGCCGTTGGACTCAAAGATCAGGCGGAAAGTGCGGCCGACTGTTGTCAGATTGCCGGTATCGCTGGGGTTACACATCGTCCAATAAGGGAACGACATATCGGTGCGTTCCGGGTTAAAAGGCGTCGATTCGCCAAAACTGACAGGATCGTCGCTAAAGGCAATCTGAAGACTGCCCTTACCGGCGCGCCACAGCGGACCGTTATAGCTCGAGAGCAGATACTTGTTGAGGTACTCGGAATATACCACGCAGGGCTCGCAGGCGTTGCGGCACACGGGTGTTTCCTGACCGAGGTTGCCCGGCTCGCTGAAGGCGCCATTATAGAATTTGGTCCAGCTGCCAGAAACACCATTGCTCGCTTTGGGCGCGCGGGCGGCGTAAATGTGGCTGCCGCCATGGCCGCTCTTGGTGTAATAGATGTAGAGGAAATCCTCCTTGTCGTCGACATAGAGGGTCATATCGCCTGCGCCAAGGGTAAAAGCATTCGGATCCTGCCCACCCGTCAAGTTCTCCTCGGGGTGAAAGGCAGTCGTCCAGCATGGCTCAGGCGAGCTGATGATCCAGCCGCCAAAATCCCAGGTGCGGCCATAGTCATGCGAGATGATCACCCCCAAGTGGCGAAAGTCGGGCTCGCCTTCTCTAAAGCCGTGCGCGGTGTACGAGGTCTTGCCGGCGCCCCAGCCAGTCTCGTTGTGGATATAGGCGTAAAAGGTGTCGTCAGCATGGTCGATCCACAACCCCATTGCCCACAACCCGCCGCGTGCCAGCACGCCTTCGGGGTAGCTGGCGCCGTTGAAAGCATAACCGGCGGCTCCCAGGTTAAAGTTAAAGCGCACATGCCCGAGCTTGCATAGGTCGTCGACGGAACGGCCGCTCCAAAGCGTTATGCCGCCTATGCGTGTATGTCCAAAGAGCACCCACAGCTTGCCGCTGCGATCGCGCCCCATGGCGATCATCGAATCGTGGCAAACCCCGTTGGCATTCGTCCAGGGGGTAGTGCGGATCTCGCTGATCTGCCAGCCTTGCTGCACGAGTGAAGGTCCGGACATGTGCTCTTTCATCTTGGCTCCTATTCGTTGACCACTTGTTGGGCGATGGTGCTCCACATGCTAAAGCGCTCGGGGTGGTTTTCGCAGGTATGCGTATCCTTCAGAATCATTTCCAGCGTGCAGCCATTGCTGCAGGCTGCCTTTACCGCCATCTGCAGGTTGGCACGCACAGCTGCCTCGTCAAAGGTGCCCACCAGTTGAGCAGGATGCGGCTTCCACGAGACGATCGCGCGCGGACCGATAATTTCGCAGCAGCGCACCACGTCCGCAAAGGGCGAGATCGAGATGCGGCGGATGTTCGGGATGGCCAGCACGTCCTCAAGCTTGTTGGTGAGGTCCTCGCAGCAGCCGTAGCCCGTCAGGCCAAAGGGCTCCAGCAGGCGCTTTTCGTACGCGAGGATGAACTCGGCGTGCATCTCTGGCGAGACCTCGGCCATCTCCTGCGCCTCCGCAGAAGCCCACATGTCAGCCAGACGCACCTCGCCGCTGTAACCCGGCGCTGGCAGCTGGTTGGTCCAGCCGTTGCCGCCCGAGGAGTGGTAGGTGTTGTCGTTGTTGAGCTCGAGCAGGCCCAACTGTTGGTACTGTTCGATGATGCCGCGGTTGCCAGCTTCGAGGATCGACATGGCGCGGTGCAGCATGGCGGGGTCGTCGTACATGTCCCACATCACCTGGTCGAGCCCGCGCAGCTGGCAGTAGAGGTTCATCAAATGAAACGAAATGTGGCTGACACCGCGTTGGCGCACATCCAGCAGCACACCATAACGCTCCTGGGCGTGCGCCAGGGCTGCGTCGCTGGCAGCCTCGTCGACGCTGACCTGCGGTGCAGTGAGCTTGTCCAGATCCGCCTCGCTCTTGATTACCGGATCAAAGCCCCACGCGCCGGTCTCCTGCGGACTGGCAGTGTGCTGTATGTTCAGCCCCCAGCTGCTGTGGTTGACCGACTTTGGCACATTCCAGAGTGCTTCGTGCACTGTATCGTCGTAAATATGATCATAGGCATAGATGCGCGCGCGCAAACTCCACTCTTCGGCGCGCGCGCGTTCGTCCTCACATTCCAGGACGCTATTGGGTAATAACTCGCGCCAGGCCCCTTCGGGGAATACCAATATCATAGCGCGGCCGGGCTGCAAATCGTTGTGAGCAGCCCATTGCTGCTTGCGCTGAGTCATGCGTTCATCAGCACCGATTTCGGCGACGCGTTTGGCAAGATCCTGCAGGATAGCTTCGTCGTTCATTTAGTTATACTCACTATCTTATATCCGGTGATGTACTCAACTTTTCCTTAACCTTCTGGGGCATTATGGCACAACCTAATACGGATGACAACCGCTCCGGATCCTGCTACAATCCGGGTAACTGGTCACGGAGGCAAGATGGATAAGCTACGTATCGCTATTGTGGGCTTTCGGCATGGACACATATACGACCTGCTCAAGCGCGTTCAGCAACATCCTGATATTGAACTGATAGCGTGTTGTGAGGAAGACCTCGCCACACGCCAGGCATTGGCGGCTGCTGGCGAAGTGCGCATTACCCACGCCGACTATCTGCAGATGCTTGACGAGGTGGAGCTGGATGCCATCGGTATCGGCGACTACTTTGGCAAACGCGGTGCGTTGGCGATCGCTGCCCTGGAACGCGGCAAGCACATCATCGCCGATAAACCGCTGGCTACCCGGATTGCTGAGGTCGAACGCATCATTGAGCTGTCGGCACATAACCGTCTGTGCGTGGGATGCATGCTCGATTTGCGCGATAATGGCACCTTTCGGCACCTGCGCGAGGTGGTGCGCAGCGGCCAGCTCGGGGAGGTCAAAGCGATCTCATTCAATGGCCAACACCCGCTCAACGCCGCATCCCGCCCGGCGTGGTATTTTGAAAATGGCAAGCATGGCGGCACGATCAACGATATCGGCATTCATGCCTTTGACGTGCTGCCGTGGATTACCAGTCTAGATTGGGAGCACGTGGGTTGTGCGCGCGTCTGGGCGGCGCACCCTCAGGTGCCCGATTTTGCCGGTGCAGGCCAGGTTCTGCTCACGATGTCGAATGGCTGCGGAGTCATCGGGGATGTCTCGTACCTCACGCCGGATAGTTTTGCCTACCGCAACCCGCAATACTGGCGAATAACAATCTGGGGCGAGTCAGGGATAGCCGAAACCTCGATCAACACGCCAGAGATCAGTCTGGCGTTGGCGGGCGAGAACCAGCTGCGGAGCCTGCCGCCGGCTGAGGCGAATCCCGGCGGTTATCTGGAGGCTTTTCTGCACGACATCGCCGGCAGCAGCCAACCCGGCGAACTCGACACCGCCCAGGTATTGGCAGCCGCCCTGGTGGGCGTGCGCGTTCAGTATGCAGCCGACGCGGGTCTGCCGGGTTACTCGCTGCAGAGCAGCCTATTGCGCTAGAGGCTGCTGGCTGTTTAGAGCACGCTGGCCAGCAACTGACTGACCAGTGCCTCAAAGGCCTCCGAGCGGTACGTTTCGAGCGCACCGCTATCGCCCAGCGCGGCAATGCTTGCGTCGATCGGCAGCTGGCCGAGGAGCTGCGTATCGAGATCGTGCGCGAGTTCGGCAGCGTGCGAAGGGCCAAAGACCTCCAGGCGCTCTCCGCACTTGCACTGAGCATAGCTCATATTTTCAATAATCCCCGCTATCGGGATGTTCAGCTGGGCGGCCATCGAGGCGGCCTTACGTACTACCATACCCGAGAGGCTCTGCGGGGAGGTCACCAGCACAACGGCATTCAACGGTAGCGACTGCATGACCGTCAGCGAGGCGTCCGACGTGCCGGGCGGCACGTCGACGATCAAATAATCCAACTCGCCCCACACCACATCGCCCCAAAACTGCTTGATGGCGCCGGCGATCAGTGGCCCGCGCCAGATAACTGCCTGGTTCGGATCTTCCAGCAGCAGGTTGATCGACATCAGTTTGATGCCGCTTGCTGTCTCGACCGGCAGGATGCCAAGCTCATTGGTGCGCGGATGCTGGAACTCGCTCAGCAGCATCTTGGGGATACTCGGTCCGGTGATATCGGCATCTAGCACACCCACGCTGTAGCCGTGGCGGCGCAAGTTCGTTGCCAATAGCACGCTTACCGACGACTTGCCTACCCCGCCCTTGCCTGATGCGACCGCAATAACATGCTTGATGTAGTTGCTGGCCTCGGCCGAGCCGGCTTGCGGGGCGCCAAAAATTAGCTGTTTTTCTTGAGCGGTCATCTCGCGCACGGCAATCTGTACATCGCGAACGCCTTCCAGCGCCAGCAGCCGCTCGCGAGCGTCCTGCTGCATCTGGTTGCGCATCGGGCAAGCCATGGTCGTCAATGCCAGCGTAAAGTAGACAACCCCGTCCTCAATGCGGATATCGCGCGCCATTCCAAGTTCGAGGATGCTTTTATGTAAATCCGGATCCATCACCTGATTCAGGGCTGTCCGGATCGAATTGAGTGAAGCCATCTTTGAAACCCTACCTTTCAATCGGAATTACCGCCCATTATAACACAGCAGGCGCCCGACCCGAAAAGCGGATCAGGCGCCTGCTACGTATTATGGAGTCTTAGGAAAGCTTGATTTCCTGGGTAAAGGCAACTGTTTCTTCGGCTGCCAGGGTCTGCGGCTCAAACGTCAGTACCAGGTTGATACCGCGGTCGGCCCGCGAGCCGTGCACGCTGGCACTCGCCAGTGCCTGGTTCTTCCACGACTGCGTCAGCTTGGTTTTGCCGAGGGTCGCCTGCCACTGCGCCTCACCGAAATCCTCTGGTGTGAGGGTATGGGTCGTACCTACCTCAGGGATACCGAGCTTGCCCGGCTTGCCGTCGCTGGTTTTATAGGAAACCACTGGGTCTGGCCCATCCGGCCAGGTCAGTTCGAGGGCACTGCGCGGTGCGATCGATGCGGCGGACTTGGTATTGGCGTACTCGGTGGTAATCGTCAGCACGACGCCTTTGAGGGCGTACTTGCGCTTTACCTGGATGCCGTCGCGTGTGGTGAGTTCCACCGTGGCGTTATCGCCTGTCGCACTGCCGGTGTAGACCTCACGCGAGCCCATGCCGCGATCCTGGATACCGAACGACTCGTAAAAACCTGCGCCATTGGGGTAGCCGCGGTCGCCAGCCATCACCTGGCGCAGTACATTCAAGCCTTGGGCCTTGTTAACCAGCGACACGATGCGCCCGCCCAGTTCCGGCACGATGTCGGCGCGCACTGCATCGCTTTCGAGCGTCAGCACCGGATATTTGGTGCGTGTGGTGATGCGCTGGAAAAAGCGCCATCTGGGCTCGGATTCGCGGATTTCGCCCACCCCATACTGCTCGACCTTGGTCTTGAGCGTGTTATAAAGTTTGTAGTCAACTGCTTGAGTGCATTGATACAGCCCATCCTTGACCTCATGACGCGGCAGAGACCGCATCAGGAGCACATAATCCAGCCCCAAGCGCGCGCGCTGCACCATCTCGAGCGTCAGCAGGTTACGCGCCACTGCCCGCTCGGCCTTGTCAAAGAGTTTGGTGCCCTGCGCGAGGATCTCGTCCGACAAATAGGGCGAACGCGGGCTATCCCAGATGCGCACGTGCCACTCGTGTTTACGCACCGGCTCGTGAATCAGGTCGAGCCACTGGTGGATGTAGGGCGCCGCCTTGCCGTACACACCGTCGATAAACTCGTCGATGATCGGCTTGGCATCGCGGTCTGTGTGCCACATCATCTTGGCCATCAGATACGATTCGAGCTCGCTCTGCGCGCACATGCCGCCCGGCCCATAACCTCCCTCGTAAAACAGGCCGACCGTGCCATACTTTTTAAAGAGCGGAATATCGGCGATGACCTCGTCGAGGTTGGGGAACGGCTGCAGGTAGTGGGCAAAGTTGGTCGAGTAGTGCCACACGTACAGCTGGTCGGTGATGGCATTCCAGGCCTTTAGGTTGGCAAAGGCAGCCTCGTTGGCCTTGCAGCCATCCAGCGGGTGCCCAAAGCAGGCATAAATCGGTGCCAGGCGGATGCGCACATTCGGCAAGGGCTTGACATGCTTGGGCGGCTTTTCGGTCCATTGATATGCCAGGGTATCGATCAGCAGGTGCGGATATTCCTTGCCGATCTCTTCCGCGATAGCATTGACAAAGCGCAGTACCACGCCAGAGGCAGCCCCCTCCTCTTCTTCGACGGCGCGGCAGTTGTCGCACTGGCAGTTAAAGTAAACGTCGTTCTGCGAGACGGTAAAGATGGTGGCGTTGGGGTTTTCGGCAATCCAGCGCCTCAGGTTGCCGAGTGCGATCCGCAGCACGTCCGGGTTGGTCAGGCAGATCTGGTACATGCCTTTCATACGCTTGCCGTCGATCAACGAAAAGTACTCGGGATGCTCGTCGAAATACTCCTCGGGCGGTACCAGGTCATTAAAGTTGTGCACAAAGAATTTACCGTAAGAGATCTGCCCGCCGACCGATTCATCTAAGTGGTGGTGATCGCCATTGACGCGGTTGCGCACTGCCCAGTTCTTTTCGAACGCTTCGGTATAGAACGGCTCGCGATACTCGAAATCGGGCTTTTCGTGGATATTCAGCGGACCCACCGAGACGGTGCGTTTCTGGGGCACACGCGTGATGCGGCTGGTGAACCAGCGCACCCCGAGGATCTCGTCCAGCAAATAGTAGCAGCCATACAGCGTGCCGCGTTTGCCGCCGCCCGAGATTACCAGGCGCTTGCCGGTGGTGAGCAGGGTGAATTCCTCTTCTGCCAGCTTGTCGGAACGTTCCAGGACGATCATGTACCCGTTGGCGGACTTATCCGAACTGATCGGCAGGATAGCGCCTGACATCTCGGCCAGGTATTGCTGCAGTTCATTAGCGCCGCGCCTGATCGGGGCGGGTGCGTCTGCGGGACACACAATCGTAAATCGCGAAATTCCGTTGTTGACGAGGGTCAGTCGGCTGCTTGCCATGTTATATCCTTTCGTCGATGTGATTGATCCACAAGGCTTAACGGGATTCTAGCGTGCTCGATGACATATTACCAGCGCCCGGCCTCAGCGGCAGCGCAGCGTGCGATAGAAAAATGCATCCACCAACTGATCGACCTCGCCCGTCAGCCAGGGCAGGTCGGTTACGCGGTGTTCGTAGCTGAGGTGGTCGCCGCCGTGCACCACGTGCAGCTGCACGTCGGCGCCGGCCTGCCAGAGAGCCTCGTAAAGTGCCACCGACTGGCTCAGCAACACGGTGGTGTCCTTGTCACCATGCACGATCAGCATCGGCGCGGCTTTGCGCGAGGCATAGGTGACCGGACTGGCGCGCCGTGCAACGTCAGGGTCAACCGCCGGGTCAGCTCCCAAAAAGCGCTGCCACCAGCAGGGCTCACCGCCCCAAGGCGGATCCGCCGGGTAGCCCGGCAGACGCTCAAGGTCGGCCGGGCCATAATAGTTACACACTGCCTGCACCGCACTGGAGATCCCTGGTGTGCCCGAATCGCCCTCGAGATCGGCAACACCGGCCGTCAGCCCCAGCATGGCTACCAGATGTCCGCCAGCCGAGTCGCCCCAGGCGCCGATGCGTTCAGGATCATAGCCATAGGCGGCGGCGTTGGCGCGCAGCCAGCGCACCGCAGCTTTGCAATCATGCAGGCAGGCTGGGAAGGGCGCCTGGTGAATCAGTCGGTAGTCGATGCTGGCCACCGCATATTCCTGCGCGAGCATGCGCATGGCATATGGGCACCAGTGGCGATCGAGCCCTGCCCAGCCGCCGCCGTGCACATAGACGATCAGCTGTACCTGGCGGATCGGGTTGAGCGGTACATACAGGTCCAGCAGCAACTCTTTGCCATCTGCCTGACCATAGACTAGGTCAGCACGCTTAACAAATCCCTGATACATGTTCTTTACCTCCGTCAGGGGTTGTGTAACAAAAGCGCGCCGAGATGTCAACCAGATAGATTGACGCAGCTCTGGAAATCATTTATAAAGGTGGTGAATAGTGTCAACATATATGACAGACAAGGGCTTGACGGATGGAAATCCGAGCGGCAACCCTGGACGATATCACCGCGATCACCGAAGTTCACAAGCGTGACGTTGCCACATGGTATCGCGGTTTTGGCGACGATGAGATCGTCGCGCCCTACGATCAGTTGTGTGTCTTTGAGCGCTATATGGCAGGTGGGCCGTGGATGAGCGTCGAAACCTGCGCGATCCACGTCAACCAGCTTTTGTTACACGAGCTGCCGCCGATTGTGGCCGTGCTGGATGGCAAGGTGGTGGCAGAATCCGAGTTTTACATCGGTGATGAGGGCGCCCCATACGGAGTTGTGCTGGATATCTCGGTGCTTTACGTGCATCCCGACGCGCAGGGCCGCGGAGTGGGCGGTGCGATGATCAAATACCTGATCGACCGCGCCCAACGCCGTCAGTGCCGCTCCATGACGGTGGTGCCCGGCCCGCGCGGCTTTTATCAGCACTATGGCTTTAACGAAGTCCACGACCGCCCGCATCTGCTGGTGAACGCACGCACCACCAACCACCCCTACACCATGGAAGAACTCGGCAACGAAACGCCCTATCGCGTCGTTTCGGGCATTCCCATGCCGATCGGCCGTTACACCTCAGGGCGTCAGGAGTGGGAGCGCCATAAGATGATCACCTATCACCTGCCCGAGCTGTCGCACTGTATGCACCGCCGTATCCGGCTGAGGAACGACTCTGGCGAGGCGATCGCAATCCTCGCCCAGCATTCGCCCTTTGACCGCGCCCTGATCGCGCACGCCTGGACCGACAGTATGCCAATCAACGAGCTGGTGACGATCCTGCGCAACGAGTGCGTCAACTCGGGCTTTTCCCAGCTCAGGCTGCTGATCGACCCGCAGATCGTGCGCACCCCGTTGGCAATCGAGCCTGTCGAAGAGACCTCGACGCCCTGCATGATGCGCTGGCTCAAACCGCGCCTGCACTGACACATTTCTCACAGGAGATGACCATGAGCGACGCACCCGTGCGTGAATACACCTTACACCCGTACTTTCATCGGCGCTGGGAACACGTCGGCCGCGCTTTAGCGCTGGATACCAGCAGCCTGCTGGCCTATCAAGCCTGGCGATTGCGTGCGATCGCCCGCTTAAAGGAGCTGATCGGTTACGACACGCTCGAGAGCTGCGATCTGTCGCCAGTGGTAACCGAACGCCTCGAGATGGATGGCTACATTCGCGAGCGAATCGAGCTGCAGGTCGAGCCGGAGCTGTGGATGCCGGTCTATGCCCTGTTGCCGGCAGGCAAGGCAAGCTACCCAGCCGCGATCGCCCCGCACGGTCATGGCAGCGGCGGCAAGTACGCCGTGGCAGGCCGGCGCGATATCCCCGAGATCGCAGGCACGATTGAAGAGCACAACTATGACTATGGCGTGCAGCTGACGCAGCGCGGCATCGCCGCCTTTTGCCCCGACGCGCGCGGCTTTGGTGAGCGTCAGGAGCTCTCGGTGCGCAACAGCCTGCTGAATTCCTCGTGCCGCGATATCAATGCCATGGCCTACCCGCTTGGGCAAACCATCACCGGCATGTGGGCTTATGACCTGCACCGCCTGGCGGATTACATCCAGACCCGCTCCGACTGCCAGCCCGGCAAGCTGGCTTGCGTGGGGCTATCAGGCGGCGGGTTGCAGACCTTGTGGGCGACCGCCCTGGATGAGCGTATCCGCTGTGCGGTCATCAGCGGTTACTTTTATGGTTATCGCGAGTCGCTTTTGGAGATGTGCGAAAACTGCTGGTGCAACTATGTGCCGCACCTCTACGAGACGATGGATATGGGAGACATCGCAGCGTTGATCGCCCCGCGCCCGCTGATGATCGAATCGGGCGACGAGGACCCCCTGAACGGCGCCAGCGGTCTGGCGAATGTTACCAGCCAGGTCGAGATCACGCGGCGAGCCTATCGCTTAATGGGTGCCAATGACCAGCTTTATCACAGTGTCGGTCACGGCGCGCATCGCTGGTACGGCCACGAAGCGCTGCCCTGGCTGGTCGAACAACTGAGCGCCTAGGGCTGTTGCACCGGTTCTTCGGCCGGGTTGCGCAGAAGGGTCGTCAGCACCACCCCCACCAGCATGGCTACGACCGCCGTCGCTACCAGCATCGGGCGGATGCCCATCTCCTCTGCCAGCCAGCCCGAGATAGCCGGGCCAAAGAACATGCCAAAGGCATATATCGACTGGTGCAGGCCCATCGCTGAGGTGCGCTGCGATTCGTCTACGCGCTGAATGCTCATGCCCATCAGCACGGGCGCACTGATGCCCTGCGAGAGGCCGATCAGCAGCTGAAAGACCAGCAGCCATACCAGTGACCTCGATAGGGCGCTGGTCGCTACGCCCACTGCCAGCATGATAAAAGTTATGTGGATAGTGCGCTTTTGGCCCAGGCGACGCACCAACAAGGAGGTGGCCATCAGGTTGCCGACGATCACAATCGCCACGTTGGCGCTGACCATGATCGACTGGGTATAGTCGGTTGCCCCCAACTCTTCTGCCAGGATCGGCAAAAAGCCAAAGATGGCCGCCCAAGTGGCATATTGGCTCACGGTGGCGAGGATGGTCGGCAGCATCACATCGCGGCGCGTAAACAGCCCCGCCAGGGCGCGCAGCGAGGGCGCCTTGGGCGGACGCGGTTCTTCACGTGCCGTCAAAACCAGTACAAAGGCCAGACCGGCCGATCCGGCTGCCAGGAAAAAGGGCAGGCTGTAGCCGCCGTTATTGTTGAGCCAGCCGGTCGATCCGGTGGCAAAAAGGCGCCCAACCGATCCAAAGAGGGTCAACAGCGCCGTTGCGCGCACCGTCTCATGCGGTTTAAAGAGGCGGTTAAAGACGACTACCAGCGGTACCCACGTGCCGGCTGCCAGCCCGCTGATGGCGCGTCCGATCAGCATGCCGTTGATGGTGCCCGAAGTTCCCATCACCAGTGCGGCAGTGGCCGAAAGCACAAACCCGGCGAGAATAAAGGGCTTGCGCCGGCCGATCCAATCCGAGACAATGCCCAGCGGTAGACGGATGATGGCCTGCCACAGGCCATACATGGAGAGCACCATTCCCACGCGTGCCAGGTCGCTGGTTTTGCTGGCGGTATAAGTTGGTAATGTTGGCACGTAAAAGTACAGCGACATCCAATAGAGCGCCACAGTTACGCCATATATCCACACTAGGCGCTTGTTCTGGCGCTCATCCTGCAAGGGTTTCTCTGTCATACCAGCTCCTTGATGCAATTCGGGCTATCATGCGCCACTCGTATGAAAATAGCAAGCGTTTTGACATGTATCTGCATCTATGCTATTGTAAGGCAAGTTCAGGTGGAGCTAGAAACACAGCCGTGCTGACCATGATTCTATCCGATGGCATAAAGCATAAGAAAAAGATGCCGACGTAAGTCTGGCCGGCTTGCTCATACCTACAACGAGCGTACAAAAGGCAGCTACTCCAGATGAAAGGAGAGCTGCTTTTTTATTATCACAGGGAGAAACCAACATGGCGAACGCAAACTGTCCCGAATGTGAAGGCGTGATCGAGTTGGCTGACGGCAGCTTTGTGGCTGGCGAGATCATCGACTGCCCTGACTGCGGTGTCGAACTCGAGATAACCTCGGTTCAACCGCTGACGCTCGAACTGGCACCCGAAGAAGAAGAGGATTGGGGAGAATAGTAACGCATGGCGATCCAGCGTTTTTCGATCATCGAGTCGACACTTCGCGAAGGCGAGCAGTTTGTCGGTGCCAACTTTACTACCGAACAAAAGGTGCGCATTGCAGAGACACTCGACCGCTTTGGCGTCGAGTACCTCGAGTTGACCTCGCCAGCCGCTTCACCGCAGAGTCTCGAGGATTTGCGCACCATCACCGGGCTTGGCCTGAAAGCCAAGATCCTTACGCATGTGCGCTGCACGCTGGATGATGCAAAACTGGCTGCCCAGACCGGCGTGGATGGCATCGATGTTGTGATCGGCACTTCGTCGGTGTTGCGCAAGTTCAGCCTGGGAAAGAGCATTGATGAGATCATGGTGCTGGCCACCGATGTGGTCAAATACATCCGCGACCAGGGCCTGGAAGTACGCTTTTCGACAGAAGACTCGTTTCGTTCCGAGATGGATGACATCTTGGCGATCTATGAGCAAGTCGACAAACTCGGTGTGAACCGCGTAGGTATCGCCGATACCGTCGGCGTTGCCAACCCACTGCAGGTCTACAAGCTGGTCTCTACTTTGCGTAGCCGGGTTAGCTGCGACATCGAGTTCCACGGCCACAACGACACGGGCTGCGCCATCGCCAACGCTTTCTGCGCGCTGGAAGCTGGCGCTACCCATATTGATACCAGCGTGCTGGGCATCGGTGAGCGTAACGGCATCCCCTCGCTGGGAGGGATGGTGGCGCGCATGTATGTCACCGACCGCGCCAGTGTAAGCAAGTACAACCTGCCGGTGATCGGCGAGCTCGATCACATGGTGGCCGAGATGGTGGGGGTCGATATCCCCTTTAACAACTATATTACGGGCATCACCGCCTTTACCCACAAGGCCGGCATCCACGCCAAAGCTGTGCTGAACAACCCCGAGACCTATGAGATCCTCTCGCCAAAGGATTTCGGGTTGACGCGCTACATCAGCATCGCCCACCGTCTGACAGGCTGGAATGCGATCAAGTCGCGCGCTGAACAGCTTGGGCTGGCGATCCCGGATACCGAGATCAAAGCGCTCACCGCGCACATCAAAGAGATGGCCGATCAGCGCGCCCTGACGCTCGATGACGTCGATAGCGTGCTCAAGACCTGGATCGATGCGCATCCGATAGGAGGTGCCTGAGTGAGCCCTGTCGACCAACCTACCCACGGCCGCACCCTGGCCGAGCAGATCCTGGGGCATGCCGCCGGCCAGGACGTGCGCGCCGGCGACCTGGTGATCGTGCCAGTCGACCGCTGCATGACGCACGACTCGCTGACTCCCGAGATCATCGATGCCCTGCACAACAATCTGGGGGTCGAGCACGTGTATGACCCAGAACGCGTGGCCGTGATCATGGATCACGTCGCGCCGGCTGCCAGTGTGGCTACCGCTAATGCCCAGGCGCGCACGCGCAAATGGGTGCGCGAACAGGGTATTCGCAACTTTTTCGAGGTTGGTGCGGGCGTGTGCCATCAGGTACTGATCGAAGAACGCCTCGTCCTGCCCGGACAGGTGGCGATCGGCTCGGATTCGCACGCCACCATGTACGGCGCCATCGGTGCTTTTGGTACTGGCATGGGCACTGGCGACCTGGCACTCGCCCTTGCCAGCGGACGCACCTGGCTGCGGGTGCCCGAGTCGATCAAGGTCAGCATTAGTGGGCGCTTTCGCCCCTATGTGAGCCCCAAGGATATTTCGCTCTATTTGTGCGGGCTGCTGGGGCTGGATGGCGCCACCTATCAGGCGGTCGAGTTCCACGGCGTCGACTGGCTGTCGCTCGAAGGGCGTGAGGTGCTCTCCGGCATGAGCACCGAGATCGGTGCCAAAGCCGGGCTGGTGGTGCCTGATGGCGTGGTAGCCGAGACCTATGATGTGCCAGGCTGGCTTTATGCCGACCCGCAGGCACAGTATCGCCGTGAAATTGTAGTCGATCTGAACAAGCTCGGATCGCAGGTGGCGATCCCTCCCGAGGTCGACCACATTGCCTCCGCAGGCGATTTGCGCGATGTCAAGGTTGATCAGGTGTTTGTGGGCACCTGCACCAACGGCCGCTTGGAGGATCTGCACGCCCTGGCCAACATATTGCGTGGGCACAAAGTGGCACCGCATGTGCGCTTGCTGGTGATCCCGGCTTCGCAACGCATCCTGCAGCAGGCTGTTGCCGACGGCACCCTTTCGGTGCTGCTGGCGGCGGGCGCCACGCTTGGCACCCCTGGCTGCGGTCCCTGCATCGGCCGCCATATGGGCGTCATCGGTGCCGGCGAAGTGTGCCTTTCGACCGCCAACCGTAATTTCCGCGGCCGCATGGGCGATCCGGATGCCAGCGTCTACCTGGCATCGCCCGAAGTGGCCGGCGCCACCGCCCTGCGCGGTTATATCAGCGACCCATCAGAGCTGTAAACTCGAGGAGCATAGCTTTGGCCAGAATATGGTTGTTCCCTGACGATATCGACACTGACCAGATCGTACCCGGGCGCTATGCCCCCTATATGACTTCCGAGGCCGAGCTGGGCAAGTATCCCTTTATCGAGTATCGCCCCGAGTTCGCCGCTAAAGTACAGCCCGGCGACCTGATCGTGGCTGGCAGCAACTTTGGCTGTGGTTCGTCGCGCGAATATGCCCCCCGCGCCCTGGTGGCGGTGGGTATCGCTGCGATTATCGCGCCCAGCTTTAGCCGCATCTTTTACCGCAATGCTCTGAATCTCGGGCTCAAGCTCTTTGAGGCCGATTTGGTGCGCGATCTCTCCGATGGCGAGCACGTGGTGTATGACGACGCATCATTCACTATCCGTACCGGTGCAGGCATCCTACACACCCTGCCCCAACCGCCTGACTGGCTGCGACAAACCTGGGTAGAAGGCGGTATTGTGAGCTATTACCGCAAATACCAGCGTCTGCCGGTGGGAGGCGCGGAGTGAGCTACCGTGTCTGCCTGATTGCCGGCGACGGCATCGGCCGAGAGGTTGTCCCTGCTGCCCAGCAGGTGCTAAGCGCCACTGGCCTGGCGTTTAACTTTACCAGTGCCGAGGCCGGTTGGGAAACCTTTCAACGCCACGGCACATCGCTGCCGGAGGCAACTCTCACCGCTGTCACCGAGGCTCAAGCGACCCTTTTTGGAGCGGTTTCGTCGCCGCTCAACCCCGTGGAGGGATACCGCAGCCCGATCGTGGCCATGCGGCGCGCCCTTAACCTGTACGCCAACCTGCGGCCGGTCATTTCGGCGCCCATCGCCGGCTCAAAGCCAGGTATCGACATGCTGATCGTGCGCGAAAACACCGAGGGCCTGTATGCTAGCCACGAGCGCGCCAGCCAAGAGGAAGCCGTTACCGAGCGTGTCATCACGCGCGCTGCCTCGCAGCGCATTGTGCGGTTGGCATTCCAGCTGGCGCGTCAGCGCCGCAAGCTGGTGACGGTCGTGCACAAGGCCAACGTGCTGCGCGCTACCTGCGGACTCTTTCGGCGCACCGCCTTTGAGGTGGCGGCCGAATTCCCCGAGGTGACTGCCGAGGAAGCCCTGGTGGATTCACTGGCGATGCGACTGATCCTCGGGCCCGAGCACTATGATGTGATCGTCACCACCAATCTATTTGGCGACATCCTCTCGGACGAGGCTGCCGCGCTGGTTGGCGGGCTCGGACTGGCGCCTTCTGCCAATGTGGGTGACCGGCAGGGGCTCTTTGAGCCGGTGCACGGCTCGGCACCCGATATCGCGGGCAAGGGGATTGCCAGTCCGCTGGCAACTATCCTGGCGGCCGCCATGCTGCTAGACCATCTAGGGGAGCCTGTACAGGCTGAGAGGGTGCGCACCGCCGTGATGCGCGTCCTGCAAGGTTCGGACCTCACCCCCGATCTGGGCGGCAATGCCAGCACGTCGCAGGTGACGGCTGCGGTTATTTCTGCGCTGAATGCGAATTAACGAGATCTACGGAGGAAGAGAATGCGCGTTGGGATGCTGATGTCACGCGTGCGTGTGGAAGAGAAACTCCTCATCGAGGGCTTTGCGCGCGCTGGTCAAGAGGTCGACCTGATCGATGACCGCGAACTGGTGCTCGATATCAGTGACCCCTCCCGCCTTAACGGCTATGACGTGATTATCGAACGCTGCATTAACCATTCCAGGGCGGTTACTATCCTCGAGCTGCTGGAAGCGTGGGGTGTGCCGGCGGTGAACAACTTTACAGTCGCCAACATATGCGGCAGCAAGTTCTCGACCACCAAAGCCCTGATTGCGAACGGTGTGCCCAGCCCGCGTACGCTGCTAGCATTTACCCCCGAATCTGCGCTGGAGGCGATCGAGACCCTCGGGTATCCGGCTGTGCTCAAGCCGGCGGTCGGATCATGGGGCAGGCTGCTGGCGCGTGTCAACGACCGCGACGCGGCTGAAGCAATTCTGGAGCACAAGAGCGTGCTGGGCTCGTATCAGCACTCGATTTTCTACATCCAGGAATACATCGACAAACCCATGCGCGATATCCGCAGCTTTGTGGTGGGCGGCGAAAACATCTGCGCCATCTACCGCACCTCGCCGCACTGGATCACCAACACGGCGCGCGGCGGACAGGCCTCCAACTGCCCGATCATCCCCGAGATCGAGGCGCTTTCGCTGGCAGCTGCACGGGCGGTGGGCGGCGGCATGGTAGCGATTGACCTGCTGGAAAAGCCCAACGGCGAGCTGGTGGTCAACGAGGTCAACTATACCATGGAGTTTCGCAACAGCATCGATACCACGGGTGTCGATATCCCGTCTAAAATGATTGACTATGTGCTGCGCGTCGGTAGAGGTGCACAATGACAATCAAGGTTGCTATTCTGGGAGCCTCTGGATACGCTGGCGGCGAGGTTTTGAGGCTGCTGCTGGATCACCCTGAAGTGGAGGTCTCGCAGGTCACATCCGAGCGCAACGCTGGCCGTTATGTCTATAGCCTGCACCCCAACCTGCGCAAGCGCACCAACCTGCAGTTTGTCCCATCGGCCGCCCTTGAGCCCTGTGATGTGCTCTTCAGCGCCCTGCCGCACGGCGAAGCCATGGAGCGCATCGAGCGCCTGAGCGAGTTGGCGCCCAAGCTGATCGACCTCTCGGCCGATTTTCGCCTGCATAGTTCAGATGATTATGTCAAATGGTATGATCGCCCTCACGCCAATCCCTCCTGGCTAGAGCGTTTTGTCTATGGGCTGCCCGAGATCAACCGCGAAGCGATCCGAGGTGCTGATTTCGTCTCGGGAGTTGGCTGCAATGCCACAGTGACTAATCTCGCGTTGTGGCCGCTCTTCCGTGCCGATCTGGCCGACCGCAGCCACGGGGTGATCGTCGAGGTCAAGGCAGGCTCCTCAGAAGGGGGCGCTCAGGCGACCCCCTCCTCGCACCATCCCGATCGCAGCCACGCGGTGCGCTCGTTCGCGCCTGTCGGCCATCGCCACACTGCCGAGGTGCTGCAGGCTTTGGGCGCCGCACAGGATCCGCTGGCGGTGCATATGTCGGTGACCTCGATCGAGCTGGTGCGCGGGGTGCTGGCGACCGCGCATGTATTCGTCAAACCCGAGCTGCTCGAACAGGGCTTTGCCCTCAAGGACCTGTGGAAAGCCTACCGCGGTGCCTATGGCGAGGAGCCCTTTATCCGTCTGGTGCGCGAGCAAAAGGGCGTGTATCGCTTCCCCGAGCCGAAAATCCTGGCAGGCAGCAACTATGCCGATGTCGGCTTTGACTATGACCCGGCCACCGGGCGCGTGGTGGCAATTGCTGCGCTTGATAACCTGATGAAGGGCGCGGCTGGCACCGCCGTGCAGTGCATGAACCTGATGTGCGGCTTTGAAGAGACCACGGGGCTGACCTTTAGCGGTCTGCATCCCGCCTGAGGAGGCAACCATGATCGTTGTCAAGGTCGGCGGCAGCGTCGGCATCGACCTGGCAGCACTGTGCCAGGATATCGGCGAACTTGTCAGGAACGGACAGCAGCTCGTATTGGTGCATGGCGGTTCAGCGCGCACCAATGAGGTTGCAGCTCAACTGGGACATCCGCCGCAGTTTGTCACCTCGGTGTCTGGCTTTACCTCGCGCCGCACCGACCGCGAGACACTGCGTATTTTTGAGATGGTTTACTGCGGCGAGGTGAACAAGGGCATAGTCGAAATGCTGCAAGCCCAGGGCGTCAACGCGGTTGGCTTGTCAGGTATCGATGGCAGACTGCTGAGCGGCCGGCGCAAGGAAGCCATCAAGATCGTGGATGAGCGCGGTCGGCGTATGGTGCTGCGCGACGACTATACCGGCACGGTCGAGCAGGTCAATACCAGCCTGATCGAGCTGCTGCTAGAAAATGGCTATTTGCCTGTGATCACACCGCCGGCAATCTCCGACCAGAATGAGGCCATCAATGTTGACGGTGACCGCGCTGCAGCGCTGATCGCATCGAGCTTGAAAGCAGAAAAGCTGATAATCCTCTCCAACGTGCCGGGCTTGTTGCGCAACTTTCCGGACGAATCCAGCCTGATCCGCCAGATCGACGCAGCCCAGGTTGGCCAGTTCATGGAGCATGCTCAGGGGCGCATGCGCATCAAGGTGCTGGGGGCGATCGAGGCGATCGAGCAGGGCGTGCGTCAGGTCGTTTTTGCGGATGGCCGCATCGCAAAACCGCTCAGTGCGGCGCTGGCCGGTGGCGGCACGGTGATCGGATAACACTAGCAGGGGAGACAAGCATGGATAGCATTACACGCGAAAATCGCTACACCAGCGGGGTTTACCCCAAACGCGAGCTCGCTTTGGTGCGCGGCGAGGGCGCTACGGTGTGGGATGAGGCTGGCCGCAGCTATATCGATTGCGTCGGCGGGCATGGCGTGGCGATCGTGGGGCATTGCCATCCGCAGGTCAGTGCGGCGATCTGTGCCCAAGCGCAGCGTCTGATTACCTGCCCAGAGATCTTTTACAACGATGTGCGCGCCCAGCTCGAAGAGCGCCTCTGCCAGATCGCACCGGCTGGGCTCGAGCACGTCTACCTGTGTAATTCCGGCACCGAGGCGGTCGAGGCAGCATTCAAGTTTGCGCGTTTGGCCACCGGGCGCACCGGCATTGTGGCGGCGATGCGCTCTTTCCATGGGCGCACCATGGGTGCCCTTTCCGCCACCTGGGAGCCCAACTACCGCACCCCCTTCAATCCGCTCCTGCCGGACGTGCAGCACGTGCCCTACAACAAGCTGTCTGCCCTCGACGATGTTCTGGATGACAGCACGGCTGCGCTGATCCTCGAGGTAGTGCAGGGCGAGGGCGGCGTCAACCTGGGCGATGCCGACTATCTGCGCGGTGCCCAGGCGCTCTGCCGCGAGCGCGGCGTGTTGCTGATTATCGACGAGGTGCAGACCGGCTTTGGCCGCACTGGCAAGTTGTGGGCCTGTGAGCATGCCGGGTTGCAGCCCGACCTGCTCTGCTGCGCCAAGGGCATTGCCGGCGGGGTGCCGATGGGTGCCGTGCTGCTGGGAGAGCGCGTCATTAACCTGCGTCCGGGCGTACATGGCTCGACCTTTGGCGGTAATCCGTTGGCCTGTGCCGCGTCGCTGGCTGCCATTGCGGTCATTACCGGTGAGGACTTGCCCGGTATGGCAGCTGCCAAAGGTACATGGCTGCTGGAGCGTCTGCGCAAGATCGAGGCACCGCTGATCCGTGAGGTGCGCGGGCTTGGGCTGATCGTGGGCATTGAGCTGCGCCAAAAAGCCACCCCCTACCTGAAGGCTCTAATGACCGAAGGGTTGCTGGCATTGCCAGCCGGCAGCACCGTCATTCGACTCTTGCCGCCGCTGGTGATCAGCCAGAACGAGCTGGAGCGCGCCAGCGAGATCATCGAACGGGTGCTGACAGTCTGATGCAGATCTCGAACGACGCCGAAGCCTGCGAGTTCCTGCAAGAACTGGTAGCGATTCCGTCGCTTTCGGGCAATGAAGCAGCCGCAGCAGAATGCTTTGTGCGCGAGATGACCATGTACGGCTCTGAAGCCAACATAGACGCGGCCGGCAATGCCGTGGCGCGCTTTGGCACGGGCCAGCGCCAGCTGGTGCTGTTGGGGCATATTGACACCGTGCCCGGTGAGGTGCCGGTGCGTCGTGAGGGCTCTCGCCTGTATGGACGCGGTGCGGTGGATGCCAAAGGTCCTCTGGCAGCAATGGCGATGGCTGCTGCACGCTGCGGGGCGCGCGAAGGCTGGCAGGTGGTCGTAGCCGGCGCCACCGAAGAAGAGGCTGCCACTTCGCGTGGGGCGCGCTATCTGGCCACCCAGTTGGCGCCTGAATACTGCATCATCGGCGAACCCAGCGGCTGGAACCGCATCACACTCGGATACAAGGGGCGTCTGCTGCTGCACTATCGTCTCGAGCAGCCCAGCGGACATTCTGCAGGGCAGCAGACCAATGCGGTGGAAGAAGCGGTGCGTTTCTGGAACCACCTGCAATCCTGGTGTGAGGGTTACAACGCCGGCACCGAAGGGCGTTTTGCGGCGATCGACCCGGCTCTACAGCGCATCAACAGCGATTCGGACGGCCTGTGCGACAGCGTGACGATACAAATCAGCCTGCGCCTACCGCCTGAGGCGCCTCTGGAAGCGCTGCGCAGCCAAATCGACAGCTGGCGCGGAGACGCCTGCATCGACGAATCTGGTAAAGAGGAGGCGGTGGTAGAGGAAAAGCGCAGCCCCCTGACAGCCGCCTTTCTGGGAGCCATCCGCAGCGAGGGTGCCCGCCCTGCCTTTGTCTTTAAGACAGGCACCTCGGATATGAACGTGGTCGCGCCAGTGTGGCGCTGTCCGATAGTCGCCTACGGACCGGGTGATTCGGCGCTCGACCACACCCCCGACGAACACATCGACCTGGACGAGTACCTCGCCAGCATCCGTGTGCTGCAGGCCGTGATCGAACGCCTCACCACAGCTATATAGCCTGCACCACAAAGGCCGCCCTGAAGGGCGCCAGCTCCAGGGGCACCCCCTGTGAGGGCGGTACCTCCAGTACAGTAATTGTACCAGTTTCAGGATCCCACAGCTTACCCTGGGCCATATCGACCTGCACGGTCGCCTTAACGGGCTGATCGGAACGGTTCAGGAACATCCAGCTGATGCGGCCATCCGCCAGTTTCCGTTTGGAGTAGACGATCGGCGCGTCAGCCGGCGTGACCGTCAGCGGGCTGAGCTGCCAGGCTGCCAGCTGTGCCAGGGCGGCGTCGATATCAGCTACCAGCACGGCTTGCCCGCCGGCAGGGCTCGCGCGCATCTCGCCCAAAGCCCCAAACATCTCGCCTGCCAAGGTGCTCACCCGGCCAGCTTGGGCTGTCTCAGCCTCGTACTGCGGGGCGACGCCCACGGCCAGAACCTTGCCGCCGGCGATCCACAGGTCGTATGCCGCCTGCATACTCTGCGCGGCGATGTATTGCATGCGTGGGATGATCAGGCAGCTGAGGCTCAGCGGCCCAGTCGCCAGCTCCCCGTCGGAGCTGCTGGCGGCGGCCAGCGCCGGGCGATCCAGGATGGTGAAATCAAAGCGCTGGTTAATGAGCGTCTTGCCGAGGTTCTGATACAGGTCGTCGATGCGGATCACTTCCTCAGGTTCCTGGCGGTCATAGTATGTGACGCGCTGGGTGATAAAATGTGCCCAGGCAGCTTCGATCGGATACACCAAACCGATCTCACCCTGCCAGCGGGCATCCTGGACGAGTATGCCCAGACGTCCAAGATAGGCGTTCAGGTCGGACCAGTCGCGCTTTGGGTCCGGTGCATCAGCGTCCCACTCGAGCTTGCGCTCATCCCAGCCATAGTAAGAGGTGATCACGTTGACGCCCAGCAGGTACTGCCAGCCAAAGATGCCCTTGATTTCAGTGTCACTCACCATTGGCTGCTTGGTGACGCGCTGCACGTGGTCGGAAGTCTCACTCATCACACGCGCGCCGTCGTTGAGCTCTGCTACAGAGCTGAGCAGCTTGGCGTGCAACGGCGCATCGCCGAATTTGAGTCGGGTGGTAAGCTGATCGATGCTGGGCCAATCCAGCCGGCGGGCAGACTGCATAAAGTCGCCATAGTAGTAGGTATGCGCTACGATCGATTCTTCCAGCAGCTGATGCCCGCTGGAGGCGATGCCATGCGCCTTGGCCCAGCGCTGAATCAAGCCAAAGTAGCGTTCCTCCACCAGGTCCGAGATCAGCTGCCAAAAGCGGTAGCGTGCCAGTGCCTGAGCCTGCCCCTGCCCCACAAACAAAAGCGGAAGCAGCGGAAGGAGCGCCTCGCCCCAGCGCTCCTGATAGCGCTCAGTGATGTCATAGCACCAGGGGATGACCGGTGCCGGCTGCGGGTCGCCGATCAAAAAGCCGGTCATCAGAGAAGGTTCGTCGGTAAAGAGCGCCTCAAAGACCTCGCCAACTCCCATCCCAAGGCCTGAACGCAGGCGCGCTTCGTAGGTCTCATGGGTCAGCGAGAGGAATTTGGCCATAGCGCGGTCGTCGATGATGTTGATATAGGGCTGATGCTTGTGCACATTGGCAGCCGCGTGGGTGCCCTCGTAGAGCGGATGGCGCACAAAAGCCATCAGCACACTGGGGACATCGCCAGCTTGCCAGCGCAAGCGTCGGTCTTCCGGGGAGACGGCAAGCGCCTGAGCAGGCCAGCGCACCTCGTCGCCATCCAGCGGCGCCCAGCAGGCATACACCAATTCTCCTGCTGGCAGGTCCAGTGTCAGCTCGCCCGTGCCACAGGTATGATAGTAAGCGACTCCCTCAGACTGGAATTCCGGGTTGCCGGCTTGTGTCAATCCGCCCGCAAGACCTGAGGGGTAGCCCTCTTCGTCGTAGAGCCACAGCACCATGCCAAGCGCACGCGCCTGCTGCAAGCCGTCGATGAAATCGGCCCAATACTTTTCGTTGCGCAGGTAGTCTTTGAACGATACGTTGGTGATAATGCCGCCAAAGCCCCGCTCCAGCAGCGCCTCAAAAAGTTCCTGGCGCTCGGCATGGCTTTCGGGCATCCCATGGATGATCTGCAAAACACGTCGTTGGTTAGCAGGTGTACAGAACTCGTTTTCCAGGCGCATAGCCACCCTCCAGGTTTAGAAAATGATTAACGCTCCGACTGCCAGCAAGATCGCCATGACAATCGGCACAGTACAACCCCACGGCAGGCACCCCCCGCCAGTGGTACGCGAGCGCCCAGAGCGTTTATCGGCGCCGGTTCCGCCGCTGCGTCCGCCGATTACCGGCAGGCGGATGCGGCGCTCCTGTGGTGACGGTGATCCGCCGCCAGAGGTTGACTTGCTGCGCCCGCTGCTTGAGCGCTTTGAAAAGTCACCTCCGCTGACGCGTTTCGAGCTTCCCGATGAAACCGGCCTGGATGCAGCAGACGATGAAGTCTTGCCGCCCTTGGATCCGCCGAATCTGCTTTTCGATGACATTGACACCCCCCGGATGACCCCGCTACTGATTATATGATACCATGTTTTATGCCGGTGACCAGCCTCTGTTTGACACTGCTACCTCAGCTGCTGTAAGGTATACACATCCCACAGCTATGAGAGGGATCACGCATGGATGTTCGCACACTATACCAGGCGATCCTGCAGCGCAAGTCGGTGCGCCGTTTCAAGCCAGAGCTCGATGACGCAGTTGTGCGGCAGGTTCAGATGCTCTGTCAGGAGACAGTTGGCCTGGTGCAGGATAACACATTTGATGCACAGGTGGTCGCTTTGGGCCCGCAGCACAACCTGAACCAGGTGTTTGGAGCATACGGGCGCCTGGTCACACCGCCTTATGTGATCGTGCCGACGATCACGGGTACCTTTCACCTGCTGGTTGATTTGGGCTACCGCTCCCAGCAGCTCGCTATGCACCTTACGCAGCTTGGGCTTGGGACCTGTTTTGTGGGCACTCTCGGTTACGACCGCCAGATGCAAGACCTCTTTAATCTTTCGCCAGATCATCATCATGCGGCAGTGATTGCCTTTGGGCATCCCGCGGACAACACACCGGGGCGTATCTATAATACCATGGCGCGGCTGCTGGTAGGCGCTAACAACAAGCTGCCGGCCGACCAGCTCTACAGCGAGGATTTCACCAACTACATCCAACCGCCCCCAAACTGGGCGCCGTTGATCGAGGCGGCGCGCTCTTCGCCATCGGCGCGCAACGCCCAGCCCTGGCGCTTTTATGGCAGCGGCAACCATCTGTTTCTGTTCTGCGAGCGGCGCAATGTGCGTTACGGTCAATCGACCGGTGCTTTTTACAAATTCTTTGATAGCGGTATCTGCCTGGCCAATATCCATCTTGCCGTACAGGCACTGGGCCTGCACAGCACGACGCGCCTGTTCAGAGAACCCGACGAAGGCTTGCCCGATTATCCTGCCAACCTCCAACCGATAGCAGAGGTGACGATATAACTACCAGGCTGTCTGCCCGCATATTGCGTACAGGGATGCTGGTCCTGTTGGCGCTTACCATACTGCTCGGGCCACTGGCTTGCACCCAGCCACCGGCGATTTCTACGCCTGAACCTATCCCAAATAGTGCTACTCCTGTACCCGATGCTACTGTGACAGAGTCGCCAGTCCCGACGGCTGAACCGACCAGCGAGCCAACCGATTTCCCCACCGCGCAACCATATCCGACATTTAGTCCCAATGGAGCGTTGCAGACCATGCTGAAAAACCCGACCTCGCCCGAAAACCGCTTTCTGTATCTGACAGTGTGGAGCTTTCAGGTCAGCAAGCCCGATGACCTACACCTGTATGCTCAGCAGGCCAAAAAGGCCGGGTTCCAGGGCATTGGGTTGATCATCAACTGGGATCGCATCCAGCCCGAGCGCGGTAAATTCGACTGGACCTGGCTGGACGAGTGTCTCGACATCCTGGTAGAAGAAGACGTGCAGCTGGCGCTGGGGCTGATGTTCTGGACCGGTCCATTGCCCTGGGCCGACGAATTGTGCGTGATGCAGACCGCTCAGGGGCAACCGTATGTGTTTGATAGCCAGCGCGGCTCAACGCTCTGCCTCAACAACCCGGAGACGCTCTCAGTCGCGCGGGATACCATCGCTGCCTGGGCGGAGCACACCAGTCAGCGCTATGGCAAGCGTATTGTCAAGTATAGTACTCACTTTTCGGTGTATGGTGAGGTAGAGTATTCACCGGTGGGCATTGCGCTCGATTTTTCGCCATCCGAACAGGCCGCCTTCCGTGCCTATATGCACGCGCGCGCAGGCGGACTGGAGGCAATCAACCGCGATTATAACCTGGAGCTGGCTGATTGGGCTGCCTTTGACGCCATGCCGGTGACGGATCTGGTCGCTATCAGCCGCTACGACTGGATGCAGTTCAAGACCGCCACACTCGTCAACATTAACCGAATGGTAGTGAGCACCGTTCGCGAATACGCCCCCGACACGCTGGTGGCGATGCAGGTCGGCAGCATCTGGGATGAAGCAGCTGCAACGGCGCGCGGCACCTACGACGCCTACCGCATCTCGCGCGAGGTCGACATGCTGCATATCGACGACGCTCCCGGATGGCCGCATGATTTCTCGCTGGATATGACCTCCAGCCTGACACCCGGCCGCCTGCTGGCCCAGGAACTGGACGGCGCACAGCATAAAGGCGCCCTGCCTGATGCCTATTTGCGCCAGGCGGAGATGACCGGCGCGGCGGCAGTACATACGATGAACACGGCCAACTGGTCGGCAGGCGCCTTTATCGAATGGCGTAAAAGGCTGTTTGATTTTTATCCCGAGCTCTTTTTGCATGGCGCCGTGCGCCCAGCAGCTCCGCAGGAGCGCGCCATCCTGTTCAACACCGCGGATTTCATCACCCGTCAGCCGAGCGGTGCCCAGTCGCTGGTACTGGAGAGCACCTACCGGAGCCTGAGCGGAGAGGCCGGCGAACGAGTGCGCTTTGTCAGCGACAGTATGATCCTGGAGAACCCTGCACTGCTTTCCGAGCTGACGGAGGGCTTATACCTGGGCGATGCCGGCACGATGCGCTTTGAGGTTGCGGTTGCGGAGGCGCTGGCCAGTGCCGAGTGTCCAATCTATGCCGACCGCGCAGTGCCCAAGATCAGTGACCCATTCGGACACGCGCTGCCCGGCGACCTCGAGGAACGCCTCGTGGCGCGTATCCAGGTGGCGCCGTAGGTTTACAGCACCTGCGTGTGTGAATCGAATAACACCCGGTCCGGTGTATTCAAGTAGGAAGCGCCATAGAGCGGAGAGGGGTTCCTTTTACGCTCTCTTATAGATGGTTCGGCAAACGGCTGCGTCATCTTGACAGCTGCAGGACGTACCAGATATCAAGTTACTTTCCATTTCTCGCATAAAAACTGTTTATGACTTGGGCTAGTTTTTCAGGTGCTTGTGTATTGACTTCGTGCCCTGCACCATCGATAACTTGAAGCTCTGCATTAGAAATAATACTGGCTAGTGCTACGGACGCATCCCTGTTGGCTTTGTCTTTGCTTCCATACACAACCAGAGTAGGACATTCGATCTTGTGAATGGAATCGGACAAGTCCAGTTCTGTTATTGACTTGGTAAGCGCAATAAAATCCTCTTTCCTCAATCCACTGTTCTCGAACATTGAATTCGGCATGAATCGGAATATCATTTTTTGAAGTTTTAATAGTGTTTTTTGCATTTTATATTGTGCCGCGATTAAAACCAACGATTTTACTTTATCCGGATGGTCAGCCGCATAATTAAGAGCGAGTACCCCGCCCAGAGATAATCCACAAAGATTTACGAAGCCATCTTTTTCATTTAACAGATTAGATAAAGAGGAATATACGGAACTGTATGTAGCTACATTTCCTTCAAGGTTTATAAGCTTTGCAATATCTGGACATATCACATATTCGTTCAGTTCTAGTCGAGACAAAACACCATCCCAGCTGCTTGGAGTTTGCCCCATACCGTGTATATAAACGCTTTTCGTTTTCACACTACTATGTAAACCTATAATTCACCATTTATAACTGCCGATTCTCATTTATCGCACTCTCTAATGGATACAAGTATGTCTTGTGTAAAAACTATCCTACGGACTTGGTATTCTATCGCATTTCCATCAGCTGATCGCGGCTGGTTATTTCGACCACCCGGTTAAGGAAATCAGCCAATGATGGCGAGGTACGTCGCAGTGCACGCAACTGGTCACCAAGCGGGTCGCTCGAGGCCGGCGAATCGCCATAGGTGCCATAGAAGGCGAAATAAGCTTGGTTGAGTTTGCGGATATAGTAGCCCTGTTCTTTGAAATCATCACGCCGCTCGCGCATGTAGCGTTCGGCTTCCTCGACTTGGCCCCCCGCAAGCAAGGCATCGACATGCAGGCGCGTAGCGTGCATCTCGGCCCGAAAGTCAAACTCCTCCGAGGAGGCCAACCCTGTCCCGCTACTAGGCTGGCGGGAAACCAGTGCGGCATAGTGGGCGTCGTACACCCGGTCGGCGATCTCCTGGCTGACTATGCCGGCGACCGTCTCGTTGATCGCCGCGATGCCATAATCGGGCTTGATGCGCGTGAGATCCAATACATAGCGCCAACCCAATGGCGTAAAGGCCAGATACTGGTGCAGCCATTCTTCGCTGATGGTGCGCAGCATCCAACGCAGGTCGGCATCCTCGGCCACAAAGGAGGGATAGGTCGCCCCGAAACCACCCAGCGGCACTACCAGTGCCGAAAAATCCTGTTTGTCGATGCTCCCTTCAAGGGCCACGATCGTCGCCAGGTCGAGGTTCTGCTGCAGCATGGCCTCATAGCTGGATTCGATGCGATCGCGCGGCGATACCACCAGCAGAAGCGGCAGGGTATCCAGCTTGAACCACACTGGAGGCAAAGTCGTTCCGAGCCGCACATAGCGATCGGCGGGGGTATAGATGCCCTCATCCTGCAAGGCAGCCGTTACCTGGGCGGCCAGAATGCGTTCCACCTGCGGTTTGATGCTGGCAATCTCGTCGCGCAGCGACTGAAGCTCATCTATGCTGGCGCTTGCAGAAGTGCTCTCCTGATCCAGCTGCGCTTGCAGACTAGCAGCGGTGCGCTGCAGGCTGATGTAGCGTAATACCAGGCGGCTGGCGTCCTCTTCGCTGTTCGGTAGTGCGACGGTCGGCTGCGCGGATCCGCACAGTGCCGCCAGCTCCCAGCGCACGAAATCAAAGCGATAGGGCGCCACCAGCGCGTCCAGGGCAGAGAACGCACCCGCACGCTTTTGGCACCCCAGGCAATTGCATAGCAAAGCCAGCATCGCCAGCAGCCTCAGGAAAGCTACTCGGCGGTGCTGGCCTTGGATTTGCATCGACGCTCCGACGCTCAGCTCATACAAATGGTTACAAATTGCTTTGCACCCAGCGGCACGCACAGGCACTTGCTCAGCTGTTCGGTTTTGCCCAGCGGCTGGCTTTCCAGGTTGACCAACCCCCATTTGGTATAGCGCGCCATGACAGACGCATCCAGATTCACTTGGATATCGGCCGTCTGCTCGTTGGGGTTGAACATGCGCAGCTCGAGGCTGCCATCCAGCTGTTGAATGCTGGTGACCACTGCCGGCGCCGAAACGCTCAGCAGGCTGCCCGAGGGCGCCAGTTCGACGGGTGTGCGGTAGTAGCGCACGTCGCGCGTCTCGAACTGGACGACATGCAGCCCCGCCAGCAGGCGCTGGGCGCGGTCAAACAGGTCACTGCGTTCCGGAGCTCCTGTGAGCGGTACGATCAGGTAGCGGAATTTGAGCGTGTCGTTGAGCTGGCCATCAGGCTCGCCGCGGGTGAACACTGTGCGGCGCGTTCCGCGGAAGAGGGTCAGTGCGATGGGCCGATCGGGCAGGTCGCGCACGGCCGATTCAAGCAGCCCATCCGAGATCACCGCCAGGCCGCGCGTCGCGTCGTGGACTGCCGTCCACGACTGCTGGGCTTTGCCCTCGATCTCGAGTTCTTTGTAGGTGTGGTTATCAGCGCGCAGCGCAATCGGGCGCTCCACCACATCATAGGGTGTATCCGACAAATAGGTCGCGGTATCTGCACCGCTGGGGAAGAGCACACGCATGCGGTGGTCTTTGGCTACATTATCGATGCGCGTCTCGACTTCGACACAGGTCTGTTTGGGGCGTAAACTGACAAAGCTGTCGATCACGACCTCGCACATGCTTGCTGAGCGCTGCATCGAGGCAAAATCAAACTCGGAAGGCAGCTGTAAGCGCGTGCGCACACGGAAGGTTGTGAGCATGGGTCCATCGTGCACCAGGGCGATCTCGGCCTGGGCGCCGCGCGAGCTAAAGATCTGGTCGTTAACGGCTTGCCCCCAATACCAGCCATCGCCGATATCGGCGGAATCGTCAAAGGTGAGCAAGCGCTCGTAACGCTGATTGTTGCGCTTGTCGAGGATGTTGAGCGTGCCGTTGGGTTCGATCTCGACACGCACGAACTCGTTCTCCATGGCGCATTCCGAAGTGGCCAGCCCCGGCACAGCCGGATGACGCGTAAAGCGCTCGTTGTCATAGCAGGCGCGCACCGTAAGGGTGGTATAGCCCTGTGCCCCTACCGCCAATGGCAGGCTGACGCGTACATGGTTGGCAGAGTAAGCTTGCGGAAAGTGCCAAGCGGCGATGCGCTTGTGCAGCTGGCTCATGGTTTGGCCCAGACGTTGGTAGGGGATCTCGTTATCATCCGCGTCATAGATGCGAAAAGCCGGCTTGGGCTCAAAGCCAAAGAACTCGTTAAAGGTTGGCCAGGCGACGGGGATCTCTAGGTCAAGCTCGACGGTCGTATCGATGGCGCGTGCCAGAGGGTTGAACACCACGACCCTTAGCTCATCGCTGGCTGGCTCACCTGCCACATTGGCAGCGATGCTGCGGGCTGCCTCGACCGTAATACGCTCGGCGATGCCGCGCGTCTGGTGATAGCGATACTGCATGTCGCGGTGCACCGCGTCGATGCTGCAGCCGCAGATCGAATCGTGCGGGTGGTTCTGCAACAGCCACTTCCAGGCCACATCCAGGTAGCCCTGCGGATACTCGCGCCCGATCAGCAAGTTGGCGTAGGTGTTGAGCGGTTCAGCCCACGAGCACAAGGCAGCCTGGCAGGCTGCGTTCTCCTGGCGGATCCAGACGCGGCTCGAAAGCACGCCCGGGATCAGCCACTGGTTGTCGACCTGGCCGTCGCTAATGGCAGCCGGCTCGCGCAGTTCGCCAACCACCTTTTTGGTGACACGATCGCGCTGCGGCAAGGCTTCCTTCAGGTAGGTATCCAGGCTGGTGTGCACGATATCAAACAGCTCGCGGTCAGCCATACGTGCCTCGAGCACCTTGTAGGCGAAAGGATCCCACTCCTGGTGGTCGCCGCCATCAAACAGCAGGATCGGGTCGATCTCGGTGGCATCCGCCTCTTCCTGCAGGTACTCGTCGAGGTTGTGCGCCGCCAGCGCGGCATCAAAGGGGATCGAGGCATCGCGCGTCTGGCGCACTTTGGAGCAATAGCTACAGTATCCGTTATGCCCAAAGCGATAAGCCAACACCTCGCTGCCATCCGGGCTCTGCCAGATAAAATGGCGGGGGCTGGTCTGGTTGCTGCCGCGCCACACAAATGCTGCCTGTATGCCAAATCCACTCAGGATCTGCGGAAGCTGGCTGTTGTGTCCAAACAAATCGCACACAAAACCGCCCTCTGAAGGCATACCGCCATAGCTGCGCACAATCTTGCGCCCCATCCGCAGGTTGCGGATGAGCGACTCGCCCGAGACGAGGAACTCGTCCGGCAGCACATACCAGGGCCCGGCGACGATTTGTCCGCTCTGCACAGCTTGTTCGATCTCGGCGCGCTTTTCGGGGCGGATCTCCAGATAATCATCCAGAACAATCACCTGACCGTCGGTCTGTAAGGGCCCCTTCAGACGGCCGTCCTCCCAGCCCGCCAGCACGCGGTCGATCAGCTGGACCAAGCGGTAGCGAAAATCCTGAAAGGTCTGATACCATTCGCGGTCCCAGTGGGTGCTGAGGACATAGTGACAGCGTCTGGTTTGCATAATGGACTCCTCCACAGGTGCTGTGGTTAGCGTACCTGCTAGCAGAATGCCTGTCAAGTGCTTAGATGCGGCCTTGGGTGCGGTAGTAAGCCAGGCCATCCACCAGGGTGCGGATATTCTCCCAGCTGACGCCCGGAGCCACCGAGCTGGAGCAGCCCAGGAAGAGCCCGGTGCATGGGCCATACTCGACAAGCTCGCGCAGCTCACGGCGCACATCGTCGGGGCTGCCAAAGGGCAGCGTGCGCGTCACCAAGCGCCCGCGATAATGATCATGGCGCCTCCCTGTCGGTCTCGCAGGGCGCAGATGCCGGGGTAGTCCATGCCATCCTCGTACTGAAAGCCCTGAAAACCGCTCACACCCGCCTCTAGCAGCATCGGCAGCATGCCCATCAGGTTGCCGTCACAATGCCAGATCAGGCGGATGCCGGCACGGTCCAGCTCGTCGAGACTGCGCGCCAGATGCGGCAGCCAGATGCGCACCAGTTCGCTCAGGCGCGGCAACGTGCCGCGCGAATCGGCCATGTCGTGGTCGAGGCGGCAGGTTGGCTTGCCGATAGGCTGCCAGTGCGGCGCGATTGTTGAGCACTGCCAGATCGGCCTGCAACGCAAAGCAGCGTTCCATTACCTCGGGATAGAGCGCAAAAGCCGAAAAGTAGGGCACATAGCCGTAGCTGTAGTATTCCAGAGTCGGAAAGCTGATAAAGCCGTAACCGCTTTTGAGGATATCCTCACCCAGCATGGCTTGGGTAGCGTTCTCCTGATCGATAATATGGCGCACACGCGCGTCGTGATCAAAACGCTGGATTTGCGCACTGATCTCGGGCATCAGATAGCGCTCCATATGCGTCACGACCGCCTCGGGTGAGTCGATGCGTATGCCATCCACCACCACTTCAACGGCGCCGGTGGTAGCTGAGAGAGTATGCCCGATGTAACCCTGCGGGCCGATCTCGAGCGGGTTGCGCGGGATCCATTGATCCAACAGACAGGTGCTGATGGCGCGCTGCATCGTCAGGTAGGTGGCTTCCGGGTCGCGCACATAACTGCCGGGTTCGCAGCCCGCCAGGCGCTCGATGTGGCTGTGATCCATGATGTTCAGGAGCCACGAAGGAATCCCATCAGTGGGTTGCTGGTGGATGGCGGCGAGGGCCAGTGCGGCATTGGAGTGTAGTATTATTCGCTTTTGATGTGCGTAAACAGGTCGTGCTCAACTGCATCCGGCCAGCTGAGCCGGACGGCAACAGATAGCGGCCAGTTATAGCTTGAATTGTCCGACCTGCTCTGACATATCAAACCCTTCATAACGCTTACGCAGTCTACATCATCGCGCACTACGCCGACAAACGATAACGCCAGTGGCAAATTCAGCGCGGCTGCGTATACTGCCCTTATGACAGAACCTGATGTAACTCCACAGTCGAACTTGAATGATGTGCCCGAACCAGCTGCCTGGCCCGAGCGTGATGTCAGGCGCCCTGGCTGGTTTATGACGGTACTGCGCTCACCGCTCAGTGCCACCCTAGTCTTTCTCCTGCTGGTAGTAGTGGCGGCCCTGGCAGGCGCAGGCCTGCCCGAGCACGTTATCGCACCGCACACACCGCGTGATCCCGGTGTGCTAAACGTCTCGGTAGTGACAAACACCCCCAATCCGACTGCGACCATCGCCACGGCGGCATCGAGCCCCACCGCCAGCGCTACGCCAGCACCCTTACCGACGGACGACTGGCTCACAGGCAGATACCTGCCGCGCCCGGAGGGCAAGTGGATTGAGATCGATCTAACGAATCAGCGCCTGATTGCCCACGAGGACGCGAACAGCGCTTTTACCATCACGATCGCCTCGGTGATCAGCCTGCCCGAGGCTGCCGTGGGGCGCTTTCAGGTGAGTGCCAAGTATCGCCAGGACGACTTTAGCGGTCCGGGCTACCTGCTGCCCAAGGTACCGTGGGTGGTCGAGATCAGCCCCGATGTAAGTATCCTCGGGGCGTATTGGCTGGAGCACTTTGGCAAGCCGGTGCCCAACGGCTCAATTAACTTGCCGCCGGACGAGGCCGCCAGGCTGTTCGAGTGGGTCGACCCGCCTCTGCCAGAGGGCAGCGAATCGGTAGCTTCGAGCGAGGCTAATCCCGGCGGCTGGGTATTGATCCATCGCTAGGGCTATGCTATACTAGCTGCATGCCAATCAAGCATAAGCTTATGCCTCGACTTCAAGCCCCTCGGCGATCCGCCGATAAGAGGGGCTTTTTTATGCCTGCTTGCCGGTAGGTTGCGCATGAGTTCCAGCATAACACTGCCGGGGCTGATCGATTGCCACGTGCATCTGCGCGAGCCGGGTGCCGAGTATAAGGAGGGCATTCTTCGCGGCACGCAGGCGGCGCTGGCTGGCGGATTCACCACTATCCTCGAAATGCCCAATACTCGCCCTGCCTGTGATTCACCTGAAGCCCTGTACCATAAACAAAGCCTCTACGCAAGCCAGGCTTGTTGCAACTATGCGCTCTTTGTCGGCTATGATCCGGCACAGCACGAGAAACTCACGGCCATGGCGCCGCATACCGCCGGGTTAAAACTGTACCTTGACCACACTTATAACGGCCAACCGCTCTCGCCCAGCCTGCTGGATGCCATCATGGAGGCCTGGCCTGGCCCGGGACCGGTGGCGGTGCATGCAGAGAGTGAGACGATCTCGGCGGCGATCGCCGTGGCGGCGCGTCATGGTCAGCACGTGCACATCTGCCATGTGCCGCATGCCGACGACCTACTAGTGATCGACCGTGCGCGCCAGGCAGGCGCCCATGTGACCTGCGAAGTTGCACCTCACCACCTGCTGCTCGATTCCAACGATGAAGTGCACCTGGGTGCCTTTGGTCAAATGAAACCGCCGTTGGTGAGCCCCGCAGAGCGCGCCGCGTTTTGGCAGCGTATCGATCTGGTCGACCTGATCGCCTCCGATCATGCCCCCCATACACGCGCCGAAAAACTGAGTGAGACACCTCCGCCGGGCGTGCCGGGGCTCGAGACCATCCTGCCGCTCATGCTGCAGGCCGTCGACGAAGGGTTGTTAACCCTCGAACGGCTGGTCGAGCTCCTCTATCATGCGCCAGTACGGATCTATAGCCTTCCGCCGGATACCGGCAGCATTCAGGTGGCGATTGAACGTTATCAGGTTCCCGAGCAAGGGTTCATGACGCGCTGCGACTGGTCGCCCTACAGCAGACGTTGGGTAACCGGGCGTGTCTGCGAGGTTACTCTTAACCAGCAAACTATCTGGCGCGATGGCCAGCTGCTCGTGCAGCCCGGCACTGGACGCGATATCCGGCACATTACCACTTCAGAGGAGGCAACATGACACCCGATACGAACGTACGTAAGACCGTGGGCCTGGCAGCAGACCGCCAGCAAAGCTTTTATGGGCGCGATATCGTTTCGGTTCGCCAGTTCACCCGCGATGATCTCAACTATATCTTTACCGTCTCGGACGAAATGCGCAGTCTGGTGCACCGCGTGGGCGCTACGGACCTTCTGAAAGGCCACATCCTTGCTAACCTGTTTTACGAGCCCTCAACGCGTACTTTTGCCTCGTTTGCGGCAGCCATGCAGCGTCTGGGCGGCTCGACCATCCCAATCCACGGCGTGCAGTATTCCTCCGTCAGCAAGGGTGAGTCGCTGCCCGATACCGTCCGTTCGCTGGCGTGCTATGCCGATGTCATCGTGCTGCGTCACCCCGAGGTGGGGGCATCCGAAGTCGCAGCGCGCTACAGCAGCAAGCCGGTCATCAGCGCCGGCGACGGTGTTGGCGAGCATCCCACCCAAGGCTTGCTCGATCTCTACACCATCTATGCCGAGTTGGGCACCGTCGATGAGCTGAACGTGACGATGGTAGGCGATCTGCGCAACGGCCGCACGGTGCACTCGCTGGCCAGGTTACTGAGCATGTATCGTGTCAACCTTACGCTGGTATCGCCCGCTATCCTGCGTCTGCCTGCGCAGCTAAAACAGGAACTGGTGGATGCCGGCCTGAGTGTGCGCGAGACGGACCGCGTCGAGAATGTGATCAGTGAATCCGACGTGGTGTATGTTACGCGCGTGCAGCGCGAGCGCTTTGAAGATATGCACGAATACGAGGCTGTGCGCGACAGCTATGAGATTACCCCCGAGTTGATGGCCAATGCCAAAGAAAAGATGGCCCTCATGCATCCTCTGCCGCGTGTGAATGAGATTCATTACGATGTCGACGATGATCCGCGCGCTGCCTATTTCCGTCAGATGGAAAACGGCATGTACATCCGCATGGCGCTGCTGGCTGCCGTGCTGGGAAAGGCTTAAGCGATGGGCTTTTGGGAGAAACTGCGCGCCAGTATCGCAAAACGCAACAGCCTGTTGTGTGTGGGGCTGGATCCGGTGCCCGAGAAGATCCCCAGCCGTTATGGCAGCGTTGCCGAATTCGGGCACGCCATCATCGCGGCAACGGCTGAGGTTGCCTGCTGCTATAAACCCAACCTGGCCTTTTACGAGGCGCTCGGCACGGATGGCATGGCGATCCTGGCGGATACGCTGCAGGCCGTGCCGTCCGATATCCCTGTAATTCTTGATGGTAAACGCAACGACATCGCCAACACGGCGGATGCCTATGCGCGCTCAGCCTACGACGTGCTGGGTGGCGATGCCCTGACGGTCAACCCCTACCTGGGGGCAGATGGCGTGCGCCCCTTTATGCAGCGTGCCGGCAAGGGGGTCTTTATCCTATGCAAGACCTCGAACCCCTCCGCGGGCGAGCTGCAGGATTGGTCCTCGCAGGGAGTGCCTCTGTACGCGCATGTGGCTGAACTGGCTAACCAGTGGGCAGGCGACGGTGAGGTTGGCCTGGTCATAGGGGCTACCTACCCCGAGGCGATCGCTGAAATTCGTGCCCAGTACCCCAATAGCTGGTTCCTGATCCCAGGGGTGGGAACCCAGGGCGGCGAGGTAGCGCCTGTGCTGCGCGCCGGCTTGCGCGACGATGGCTTTGGCGTGCTGATCAACGCCTCGCGCGCGGTATTGTATGCTGATGATCCAGCCCGTGCAGCGCGTGAGCTGCGCGATACCATTAACCGTGAGAGTGTATCGTCGGTTGAACAATCGTCCGTTGACGATCAGCGCGTGCGCATCGCTCAGCAGAGCATTGATCGCCTGGCACGCGGCTTGTTCGAAAGCCACTGTGTTCAGTTTGGTGATTTTATGCTGCACTCGGGCGCACATTCGCCCATCTATATCGACCTGCGGTTGCTGGTATCGACACCGGCGCTCCTGCAGGAGGCCGCCGGCCACTATGCCCGCCTGCTCAAGGGGCTGCACTATGACCGCCTTGCGGCGATTCCCTACGCCGCACTCCCGATCGGCACCGCTGTGGCACTCCAAACCGGCGATCCGCTGATCTATCCGAGGCGCGATGCCAAGGGATATGGCACGCAGCGCCAGATCGAGGGCACATTCAAAGCCGGCGAGCGCGTGGTGTTGCTCGATGACCTGATCTCGAGCGGCGAGAGCAAGATCGAGGCCATTCAGCCGCTGGTAGCTGCCGGTTTAGTGGTGGAGGATATCGTAGTGCTGATTGACCGCCAGCAAGGCGGAGCCGAAGAGTTGGCCCAGAAAGGCCTGCGCCTGCACACCGCTGTCACCCTCAGCGAGCTACTCGCGTCGCTTGAACGCCAGCAACTGGTCAGTGGAGAGGAGGTTGCCCGCGTGCATCAATTCCTGGCCAGCTACCGCCGCGCGGGCGCCCCGCAATGAGCCCTTCGCTGGCAGTTGATCTGGCCGGCTTGCGGTTGGCTAACCCACTGGTGCTCGCCTCTGGCATCTGGGGCTGTGCAGCTGAGACGCTCGTGCGCGCCGCGCGAGCGGGCGCCGGAGCTGTAACCAGCAAGTCCTGCAGTGTGGCGCCGCGCACAGGTCATCCCAACCCGACGGTGCTGCCCTGGGCGGGCGGATTGATCAACGCCGTCGGACTGGCCAATCCCGGGGCAGCCGAGGAGCGCCTGATCCTGCAGGAAGCGCACAAGAGCCTGATACCACTCGGTGTATCGCTGATCGCCAGTATTTTCGGCTCGACGCCTGATGATTATGCAGAGGCGGCCGAGTTGGTGGCTGGCGCACAGCCCGAGATCCTGGAGGTCAACATTTCGTGCCCCAACGTGGCCAGCGAATTTGGCCTGCCCTTTGCCCTTGAGCCTGATGCTGCTGCCGCTGTTACCCGCGCTGTACGCGCTGCCTATGCCGGGCGTGTCTTTATCAAGCTCTCGCCTAACGCGGTCAACATCGTCGAGGTGGCGGCAGCCGCAGCAGAAGCTGGCGCAGATGGCTTTACCGCCGTCAACACCCTCGGACCGGGCATGCTGATCGATATTACAGCGCGCCGGCCGATCCTTTCCAACCGCGTGGGCGGTGTATCGGGTGCGGCATTACGGCCCATCGCGCTGCGTTGTATCCATGATGTGACGCGCGCCATCGGCCTGCCGGTGATCGGCACAGGCGGGGTGGATAGCGGTGAGGCTGCCATACAGATGATTATGGCGGGTGCCAGTGCGGTGGGGGTTGGCTCTGCCCTGTTGGGTGAAGGCGACGCCGTGTTTAGCCGCCTGCAGCGCGAGATGCTCACCATCATGCAGCACGAGGGGATTGCCAGCCTTGAAGAAATCCGGGGGTGCGCACATGCTGGATAACATCTACCAGGTGATGCGCGTCACCGAGCGCATACCGGAGGGAAAGTGCGGTGCCACCCTGGTTCTGGACGGTGAGTTGCCGTGCCAGGCCGGACAATTCGTGATGGTATGGCTGCCGGGCGTCGAGGAACGTCCCTTTACGTTGGTCAACGACACACCGGTCACCCTGACCGTCGCGGCAATCGGGCCCCTGACGCGCGCACTGGCTGGGCTCGAGGTGGGCGCGCGGGTGTGGCTGCGCGGTCCTTACGGCCACGGGTTTCCTCCTCCCGGCCGACGGCTGCTGGTGCTGGGGGGCGGCAGCGGAATCGCCTCGTTGGCGCTGCTGGCACGCCGTGCGCTGGCTGAGGGCGCCGAGGTGCGCACCTATATCGGGGCGCGCACGACCGATCTGTTGATGCTGCCTTGGTATCCGCATTGGAGCACACTGACTCTGACGACCGACGACGGCAGCCAAGGGATTCACGGCAATGTGCTGCAGGCTGCTGCGGAGCAGTTCGCGTGGGCGGATGGCATCTACGCCTGCGGCCCCGAGCCGATGCTGGCAGCCCTGGCGCGCAGTCGCCGATCAGATTGGCCTCCATGCTGGATCAACCTCGAGCGCGTGATGCGTTGCGGCATCGGTGTGTGTGGCAGCTGCCACTGCGGTAGCCACCTGGTATGTGCCGATGGGCCCGTCTTTAACCTCGAACAGGTGACTGCGGAGCTACTCGCGCCACCACATTGAGCGCTTTTGGCAGTCTTTGGGTAGTTTTTGATAGCTGCCACCAGCCACAATAAGGGCATCATATGAGGGGAGATGCATTATGACACTACGCTCTGAACTATCTGAGATAGCCAACGATGCCCCGGCCCTGGAACAGGCCTATCGGCATGCCCTGGAGGCCGACCAGGAAGGTGCCTTTATCGCCGAGATCATCGCTCTGGCAAATGAACACCCAGATAACATATTGCTGGCAACCTGGATGGCGCGCCTTGAGCCTGCCAAGGCTGCGTCTCGAGCAGCACGACCGCGCATTCTCTGGCCAGTACTCGTGATTGTAGGCCTGGTCATGTCGGTACTCTTTTACTTTGGTCTGGATGACGCCGTGCTCGAGCTGCCATCAGCCCAGTTCTGGCTGCCGTTGGCCTTTGTCGCGGTGGTTGCTGCGGGGGTCTCCGTTTACCTTGTAGCAGCACGGCGACGGCTATGGGGCTGGACGGCGCTCGTGTTGGGGGTGCTGGTGGTGTTGGGCGCCTATGCTGTGCTTTTTATGATGCGCATCGAGCAGGGTAACCAGGATTCGCTCCTTCCGCTGCAATACCAGGATCTGGCGCCGGTCCATTTTGCCGGACTGGCCTTTTTAGCCGTCCTGTGGGCAGTTGGCGGACATCATACTGCGCCTGGCGGCCGGCATGCGATTATCATCAAGGTCTTTGAGACGGCTATCACCATCGGGTTGTTGCAGGCTGTCCTGACGGCCGCGGTCCTGCTCTGGGGCACATTGTTTACCATACAGGGCCTGCCTTTCCTTTTCTTTGATGCGGATACTCCGCTTTGGATAAAGCTCCGCCGTTTTGCAGCCGTGACAGGCGTTACATTCGTTGTATTGCTCTCGACGGCGTTCAGCTACAACGCGCACACCGCGCCCGAGGAGCAGGATTTCAGCAGCGGGATTTCGATAGTGGTGAGCTTTATGCTGCGCATCCTGCTGCTTGTGAGTGTGGTGGGGCTGGCTGCGGTTGCGGTGGTAATCCCCTTTACCTTTATGGAACCCTTTAATTCGCGCGATGTGCTCATCGCTTATAACATGCTGCAGTTTGCCGTGGTAGCCGTAGTGGTGGGCATTGTCCCGCCGTTGCAGGCCCAGGATTCCCTGCGCACCAACAAGACGGTGCGCGCAGGGGTACTGATCCTGATCATCCTCACCGTGCTGGTGAGTTTGTACGCGCTGGCAGCGGTGGTCTACCGCACCGCACTGACGGGTCTGACCCCCAACCGTATCACGGTTATTACCTGGAATGCCGTGAACATTGCCCTGCTGGCGTTAGCCGGTTGGCGCATCTTGCGCACCGGGAAGAACGGATGGGTGGCCGCCATCTCGCGCACTATCCACGTGGGTCTGCTGGTATACACTATCAGTGCCACGATGCTGCTGGTGGTGCTACCGCTCGTATTTCATTAAGGGCTATGTCAGGCATCCATACCCTGCTGATTGACGCAGACGATACCCTCTGGGAGAACAACATCTACTATGAACGCTGCTCTCAGGCACTGGTCGAGCAGCTCGCGCCTCTGGGGATCGCTGCCGACGATGTGATGCGCGCCATCCGCCGCCACAAGCTCGAAGTGATTCCCGATTATGGATACGGCCCGCGCGGATACATTGAGGCGCTCGGGCGCAGCGCCTTGCAGTTGGCGCAGGAAAAGGGCCTGGCGATCGGGCCTGACTTTCTTGAGCGCTCACGCAGCTGCGGTGCCATGATGCTGCACCCGCCGCTGGAACTGCTGCCAGGCGTAAGAGAGAGCCTGCGAACGCTGGCAGCTAGTTACAGGCTGGTGTTGGTGACCAAGGGCGACAACGAACTGCAGCGGCGCAAACTGGAACGTTCCGGGTTGGCAGAGCATTTTGAGGGCGTGTATGTGCTCGAGGAAAAGGACCTTGCCGCATACCAGCGTGTTGCAGCCGACTTGGGTACTGATCCGGGTTCGATCTGCATGGTGGGCAACAGCCCCAAATCGGATATCAACCCTGCCATTGAGGCCGGTATGTGGGCGGTGCTGATCGAGCACCCCCATACCTGGGAGGCTGAGCAGGAGGCCGTGGTCATCTCGCCCCGCATGTTCCGCTGCAACAGCTTTGGCGAGCTGCCGGATTGTCTGCGCAGCATGGCACAGTTTAGCACCTGAAAGGAGACACAATGGAGCCCCCGCTCGATCTGACAGGCAAAATCAGTGATGTGGCGGCTCTCGAGGCACTCTATCAGCAGGCTCAGGATGAGAGCCAATTATCTACATCCTGCGAGCGCTCTAGACTCCTTTCATCCTGTTAGCTGGCGTCTATCATACACGCCACGCTAACAGACAGCTGGAGGCTGCCCGTGACTGGAAGCAAAGTGAATTGGGTGCGCATCGCGCCCATGTTCACCGAGTTGTTGCGCGAAACCTGCGCCCTGTGGGAGCCAGGCTGGGTCTCGTATAACTGGCGCGCCTACAGCTGTGACCACAGCCTGCGGGTGAGGAACCTGGCGGTGCATCTGGCACGTGAGACAGGCGCGGACGTGGCTGTGTGCGATTGTGCCGGGCTGCTGCACGACCTGACCAAACTCTACGACGGCGATTACCTCACCGACGCACAGGGCAAGCGCCTCACGAACGCGAACGGTTTTTGGATCAGCGCCACCCGTTCGCCGCTCGCACAAAACCGTGTGACCAAACGCTATGACGAGATGCAGCTGGCTGGCCAAGTGCATAGCCGCTCGGGTGCTGTGCTGGCACGCAGCCTGCTCGACGAAGCCGGTTGCGCGGCTGCTTTCAGCGAGCGCGTGGCGGAAGCGATCGCACAGCACCTCGGTCCCTCCGTTGATGCCTCAATCGAGGCGTTCTGCCTCTACGATGCCGACCTGATCGACGCCAACATCGGCCTGCCGGCCTTTATACGCTTCCTGTACATCAATCAGCACTTTTATGATATGCGCCGTGCCGACGAGTCGGAGCCCACGCTTGACCAATTACTCGAGCGAGAACCGGGTGTCTTTTTACGTTCCTTTCTGGGTGAAGCGACGCCGCGCTGGATGGCCGGCAAACGCAGCGATTTTATCCCGCAGCTGCGTACTGCTGCAGCCCGCGATCTGGCTACACATAGGCAGACGCGCCTGGAAGAGATCGTGACAGCGATGCAGTCCGAGACGCTCTCTGCGCCCGGTTTCGCCGCCAATGGCGGCAGCGGTTTGCTTCTGCGGCTACTGGCGTATGGCGGAGAACCCGAGATCAATCGCGAACTCGAGGAGCTGGAAGGCGCGCTGGCACAGGGCAACTGGCGAGCAAGTGCCCGCGACCTGGTACAGTATGCCAACCGGGAGGTGCTGGGAGTTTTCTAGAGCCCCAGCACGCGGCTGATGTTGCCGCCGCATACCAGCGCCTTTTCGCTCGGCGATAAATCTTGGTACACCACCTGACGGATGCCCCACTCATAGCGCAGTGGGGTAAAGGGGCTATCAGAGCCAAAGCAGACCCGGTCGGCACCCAGCTGGCGTAGCGCCTGCAGCACCTTGCGATAGTCAGCCTCGGAATCGATCAGATACCAGTTGGGGTACCGCTCAGCCAGTTCGATGACGGTATCGTACAGCCCGGGCATGCCCGCTCCGCCCATATGCACCAGCAGGATCTTTAACTCGGGGAACAGGTCCGAGATGCGTGCGACGCGCAGGGGATGGGTACGCTCATAGTCGTTGGCGCCGCAGTGCAGTGCGAGCACCAGCCCGGCTGAGGCGATCCGTTCGATTAACGGCATGGCCAACTGCGGGTCATCGATGGCGTACTGGTCGCGCGCGCCATTGAGCTTGACGCCGCGCACCCCATATTCGGCAATGCAGCGCTCCAGCTCGGATTTGGCCGCCGACAGCCCCAAGCGGGGGTTGATGCCGCCAAAGGGAATAATACGGCTGGGGTAGCTCTGCGAGCCGCGGTAGATGGCGCGGTTATCGGCTGCCACCTCGCGCGTATAGGTCAGCATCGGCCAGCACACTGCCTGGTCGATACCGGCGCCATCCATGCGCTTTAGCAGCTCGTCAACCCCAATCTCAAAGCCGACCGGCGCGGCAGAGATGTGGCAATCAGCATCAACGATCATGCGATAACTCCTTACAACATCACATCGTCAGCCACCAGTTGGCGGCGCAGCGCATCGATATCCATGTCACTTGGGAGCACGCCGGCGCGGCAGGCCATCGCGGCGGCTACTCCAGCGGCTTGACCCGTTACCATGGCCGGCGGAATCAAGCGGATTGCCTGTTGGCCATAGTCATCTGCCCAGATGCAGCGCCCGGCTACCAGCAGGCCTGGTGTGGTCTCGGGCACCAGGCAGCCATAGGCCACGCGGTAGACGCCATCCGGGCAGTTGCTGTTTCCGGCCTGGCCGATAGTATCGGCAGGATGAGCACCAGCGCGCATCTCGGCCTTGTTCAGTTGGGCTCGGCCTCGGATGCGGCGGCTATCACGCACGCCCAGCTGCGAGGCGAATTGCAGTAACATGGCATCTTCAAAGCCTGGGATATGGCGCTTGTGAAATTCGAGCGAATCCCACAGCTGCCGGCGCAAGGTCACCTCCGCATAGGTGAGGTGTTCCCTATCGAGAGCGTTCAGGCTGCCGCGAAAGTATTCGACTGCGTTGCCCGGCTCACGCGCCGCAGCCGGAGTGGCTTCTTCAGGATGGCGCTGGGTCAACCCCAGGATGTTGATCCAGTACACCCCTGCGCCGCTGTGCGGTGTAAGCCCCGGCCAAAAGGCATACCCTCCCTGTTCCTGCAGCTGACGATGCAGTTCCTGCAGGGCTTCGGGCTGCTCACGACGGAAGCGATCATATGTGACGCGGTCAATTCCGCCGACTTTGAGGTTCAGGCCGATCGCCTGGGTATGCAGCTCATAGGCGGCACCTGCCAGAGCGGCCAGGTCGCCATCGCCCGTAGCATCGATGCACACTTTGGCATACCAGGCCTCGCGTCCTTGCTTGCTTTCGGTGATCACCCCGCGAACAGCACAGTTTTCCATAATAGCGCGCACTGCCCAGCTATGCAGGCGCAGTGACACGCCTGCCTGCAGGCACATGTCATCGGCCACTACCTTGAGCACTTCGGAATCGGCGTGAATTGCCAGGGGATGTTCCTCGGCCAAGCCGCCCAGCGCACGGCAGCGCTCTAGGGCTTCCCAAGGCAAGCCGCCGATGGCGCGTTGACCGCTACGCTTGGCCAGAGAATCCATGTACAATACCAGTCCTCCAGTCGCAAGGCCGCCCAAGCATCCATAACGTTCGATAAGAGTCACCTGTGCGCCGTTGCGCGCCGCAGCCACCGCGGCGATGAATCCGGCTGGACCGCCGCCGATTACCAGCACATCGCATTCGCCGGATATCGGCAGATCCTGAGCGCTCTCATGATAGGTTGCTTGCATCGCTTTCACCTCAGCATTATTATAGCCCTTCATGGTGGTGCGGCAAGCAAAATGCTGCCTTGAGGAGGGTATCGCATGTCGGTTAAACCCCTGCGCCGTTTGCTGCCCTGGGCTCTGATACTCCTGATCGCCGCGCTGAGCTACTGGCGCGCTCCTAACCTGTTCCACGACCCGCGAATCTGGGCAGAAGAGGGTGCTGTCTACCTGAGCACCGCCTACTATTCGGGCTTTTGGCGGGCATTGGTTGTACCGCATCAGGGATACTATGCCCTGGTGCCCAATGTGGCTACCCTCCTGGCGCTGGGAGCCGGCATCCCGCGCGCGGCAATGATCACGACCTTGGTGGCCTTTATTGTGCAGCTGCTGCCAATCGCGCTAATCGCTTTCAGCCGTTCACAGTGGTGGCAGCGCCCTGCCGTGCGCCTCATAGGCGTGCTGATCGTGCTGTTGGCAGCCTCGAGCGGCGAGGTCTGGCTGAACACGATCAATTCGCAGTTCTACCTGGCGGTGGCAACCTTTTTGATCCTGGCGGAAGATGGCGTCGATGAAACGCCCGTGCGCAGCCTCATTTATGCCGCTATCCTGCTAATGGCTGGGTTAACGGCCTGGTATCCTGTTTTATGCTGCCGGCTTTTATCTGGAAGGCCGCGCAGCTGCGCACTCGCGGTACCTGGTGGCAGGCAGCCGCCCTGGGACTGGCCACATTGTTGCAGGGCCTGGTTTACCTGCTGGCGAGCAATTCCGAATTGACCCTCAGCGCGCGCCTAGGCCAGCTCGATCTCACCACGGTGATCGCGGTGCTGCTCAACCGCACCGTGGTGGCAACGATCGCTGGGCAAAGTGCTGCCAGAGTGACCGGCGAGTGGCTGGCAACGGCCTACGCAAAAGGCGCGCGCGTTTTGCCCATCCTGATGATCCTTGCCTTGGTCATTCATATGACCATATTAGTGATCGCGGCATCGGGAGATCGCCGGCGCCTGATACCGCTGATCGGTGCATATCTGGTGGTCGCCATTTTGTCGATCTTGAGTGCCTGGGTCGGGCCAGACCAGCACAAGATCGTGCTGGTGCCTCCGGGTGCCGCAATTCGTTACTTTTACGCCCCCTCTGCCGATGCTGCTGCTGATCCTGCTGTTTGGAACGCTGACGAGCGGCGCTGACCGCCGGCAGTGCCTGTTGGATACACTCCTGATAATTGGGCTGGTTACTGGTGCGCTGCACTTTGGGCCGGATATGCGTGATTTTAACCAGCCTAGCTGGCCCAGTTATCGTCGCCAGGTAGAGCGCTGGCAGCTCAACCCTCAGCAAGAGATCATGTTGTGGCCTGCACTATGGAAAATGACTCTCAAACCTCAGCTATAATAGTTATGTAAAGACTTTACGCCCTGTGAATTGCATTCTGTGCGCGAACGGGGTATTCTGGGTATATCATGTTCGCGGAGTGAGCTATGTTGCTCTTGGCCGATGTCGGTGGCACCAAGACGGCCCTGGCGGTAGTTGATCCGGCGCGTGACCTGCACCGGCATCTCACCGAGCTGCAGGTGCAATCTGCCGATTTCGGCAGCTTTAACGATATGCTCGAGTTCGTGCTCGCTAAAGTCAGCTACCCCATTGAATACCTAGCCATGGGGGTGCCGGGGCCGGTGGCCGACGAGCGTGTGGTTGGCACCAACTTGCCATGGGAAGTCGACAGCCGAAAAGTTCGCGCACGCTTTGGATTCAAGGGTGTCACCCTGCTCAACGACCTGGAGGCTATCTCGAGCGCTATCCCGCTCCTGACCGAGCATGATGTCATTGCGCTCAACGACGTGCCCCCCAAAGCAGGCGGCTCAATCGCCGTGGTAGCGCCAGGCACTGGCTTGGGCGAAGGTTACCTCACCTGGGATGGCAAGCGTTACCGAGCACATCCTTCAGAGGGCGGGCATGCCAATTTCGGGCCGGATTCGCACCTGCAGTACGAGCTCGCCAACTGGCTATGGGCCAGATATGGGCATGTCTCTAATGAGCGCGTCTGTTCGGGGCGCGGGATGCCTAACCTGTACCAGTTCCTGAAGGAAGAAAAACAGATGCCTGAGCCTGCCTGGCTCAGCCAGGCGCTGCTGGGTGTGGATGACCCGACGCCCATCATCGTGCAGGAAGCCATGCGGCCTGAGGGCGCCGATCCGTTATGCCGCGCTACTCTTGAGCTCTTTGTCGAGATCCTCGGCGCCGAAGCCGGCGACTTGGCACTCTCACTGCTGGCGACGGGCGGGGTTTATCTGGCGGGTGGTATCCCACCGCGCATTGTGAGCGAGCTGCAGCGCGGCGGCTTTATGCAGGCGTTCCGCGCCAAAGGGCGCGTGCAGTATGTAATGGAAGATATCCCCGTTTATGTGGTGCTGGATCCGCGCATCGCCCTGCTGGGTGTGGCGAGCCGCGCCCTAGAGACGATGACGATGGATGACCAATAATTCACCATGGAGGTTCAAGAATGACGCGTCTACATGATCTGTATGCCCAGGGGCAGTCGGTGTGGATCGACTATATCCGCCGCTCGTTCCTGCGCGATGGCGGCCTGCAGGATTGGCTCGATAAGGGCGCCCGCGGGGTCACCAGCAACCCGACCATCTTTAACAAGGCCATCACTGGCAGTGATGACTATGACGACGAGCTGAGCCGCGTGGCCGATTCGTCGATGACCACTGAAGAGATTTACCGACTGTTGGCCTTGCAGGATATCGCCGAGGCGGCCGACATTGAGCGCAGCCTTTGGGAATCGAGCTGCGCCGGCGACGGTTTTGTCAGCATCGAGGTCAGCCCGCTGCTGGCGCATGACACCCCCGGCACCATCGCCGAGGCGCGCGGCATTGTCGCCGAGCTGCAACGCCCCAACGTGATGATCAAGGTGCCCGCTACGCCGGCAGGCATCCCCGCCATCGAGCAGCTTATCGCGAATGGCACTAACGTCAACGTGACGCTCATTTTTAGCCGTGAGGCTTATGCGGCCGCCGCCGAGGCCTATATCCGCGGCCTGGAGCAGCGCCTCGCGCGCAACCAGGATATCAGCAAGGTGGCCTCTGTGGCGAGTGTGTTCGTCTCGCGTCTGGATACCCTGGCAGACAGCTTATTGCCCGGCCTGGGAGCCCCGGAGCTGTGCGGCAAGCTGGCGCTCGCCAATGCCAAGCTGACCTATGCCGACTTTGAAATCATCTTTTCCGGGGAGCGCTGGCAGCGCTTGGTAGATGCCGGCGCGCGCGTACAGCGCCCGTTGTGGGCCTCCACTGGCACCAAGAACCCGGATTACCGCGATACGCTCTATGTTGACGAGCTGGTTGGCCCGCATACCGTCAACACCATCCCGCCCGCCACCCTCGACGCCGTCTTTGACCACGGCTCGACCGAGCGCACCATCGAGAAAGGCCTCGACGAGGCGCGCAGTGATATGGATAAACTCGCCAGCCTTGGAGTTTCGCTGGACGATTGGACCGACCGCCTGCTGACGGAAGGGGTTGCATCCTTCAGCGACGCCTATAATGCCCTAATTAACGGCATTGCGCTCAAGCGCAACCAACTGCGCAACTGAACATGATATGCAGTTAGATGGTCGAACCGCCCTCGTTACCGGGGGCTGTGTTCGCGTAGGACGTGCCATTGCTGTCGCTCTGGCGAGCAAGGGCGCTCGGGTCGCGCTGCATTACTTTAGCTCGGCCGATGCAGCGCATGCCGTGGCCGACGAGATCCGCGCGCTGGGCAGCAGCTGCGTGCTGGTACAGGCTGATCTGGCCAGGCCGGAGGCACCAGCGCGGCTGGTGCGCACCTCCGTCGAGGCATTGGACGGGCTGGATATCCTCATCAACAACGCGGCCATTTTCCCGGAAGGTGGCTGGCAGGATACCACGCTGCAGGTTTGGGATGAGGTGTTTGCCATCAACCTGCGCGCGCCCTTTTTCCTGGCACAGGCCTTTGGATTGAGCCTGACTGGTGATGCGCGCGGACACATCATCAACGTGGCCGACTGGCGCGCTCTGCGCCCGGGTGTCGGCCATACCGCCTATACGCTCGCCAAAGCCGGCCTGGTGGCGATGACCTATAGCCTGGCACAGAGCATGGCGCCGGCGGTGCAGGTCAACGCGGTGGCGCCCGGCGCAGTGCTGCCGCCTCCTGGCGGCGACCAGAGTTACCTTGACAAGCTGGCCGCCCAGGTTCCGCTTAAGCGCTACGGTAGTCCGCTGGATGTGGCGCAGGCAGTCGTGTATCTGCTCGAATCTGACTTTGTGACCGGTGAAGTGCTGCACATCACCGGCGGGCAGCAGCTGTAGGCCTATCGCGATGAACCATCTGCTCATCAAAGACCTGCTGGAGCACACCATCATCGGCATCATACAGGAGAGTTATGTCACCCCTGAACGTTGACCCATCCGGATTTGATGTCTTTCGTACCGAGTTGGATGATGATCCACAGGCGAGCTCGGGCGACATCGCCCGTGCGGTGCGTACCATCCTCGAAACCATTGGCGAGGACGTCTACCGTCCTGGCCTGCAGCGCACGCCTGAGCGCGTGGCGCGCATGTACGAAGAGCTTACCGCCGGCTACCATGTCGACCCGGTGAAGCTGGTGAATGATGCCATCTTTGACGTGCACTATGACCAGATGGTGGTGGTGCGCGATATCGACTTTCACAGCCTGTGCGAACATCACATGCTGCCCTTTGTCGGACGGGCACACGTCGGCTACCTGCCGCGCGGCAAGGTGATCGGCCTGAGCAAGATTCCGCGCATTGTCGAGATGTTCGCACGCCGCCTGCAGCTGCAGGAGCGTATGACCCAGCAGATCGCCGAGTTTCTCGAACAGACCCTCAACCCTTACGGCGTGGCGGTGGTGGTCGAAGGCTCGCATATGTGCAACGGCATGCGCGGCGTCAAAAAACCCAACGCGCGCATGGTCACCAGCGCCATGCTGGGTGCCTTTCGCAAGGATCAGTCCACGCGCGCCGAGTTCCTGCAGTTCATCGGACGCGAAACAACCTGATCGGCGCAAAAAGAAGAGGGCTGCCGACTGGCAGCCCTCTATGTTGTAGTAATCAGCGATTAAACCGCTACTTTACAGCCCGTTTCTACTGAACGGTAGGCTCCCGCCAGGATGCGCACTTCGTTAATCGCCAACTGCTGCGGCACCACCAGCTCTTCTTCGCCCAGGATGGCGCGAACAAAGTTGCCGGGCACGCGCTCAACATGGTCTCGCGAAGGATCGACGCGATAGATGCGCTGTTCGCGATCCGATTCGTTACGTATCGTGATCTTGTTTTGAGTGTCTTCAACGAAAATGTAACCGTGTTCGCCCTGGATGAGCATCTGATGCATACCGCAGCGTGCCGGAGTGTTGCCGTTGGCCGACATGGTCCCTAACAGACCGTTCTCAAAGCGGATCGACACCGCGTCCACAACATCGACGGCCACATCCTGCTTATCCATAAAGGCAAACACTTCAAGGGGCTGAGATTCTGTCAGCCAGAGCATCGAGCCCACCACGTGTGATGCCTGGGCGTGCGCTTCGCCGCCGCCAGATACTTCTGGGTCGGCATAAGAACTCGCGCTGGGCAGCGGAAAGCCTTCTTTGGTTTCGCCAAACATGCCCTTGAGGTCTGAGCGAAACAGGTCGATCACGCGCTGCGAAAAGTGGGCTTGCACCAGAAACAGCTTGCCAAGCTCCTCGCGGATTAACTGGCGTGCACGCGTCATAGCTGGAAGGAAAATGAGCGGGTGGCAAACGGTGATGAACTTGCCGCGCGCTTGGGCCAGCTCACCCAACTCGATTGCCTGCTCGGCGTGCAGCATAAAGGGCTTTTCGACGAGCACGTTCAGGTCATGCTCGAGGGCATATTTCGCCTGTGAATAGTGCATGTTGGGCGTCGAGGACACCACGACGCCATCCAGCTCGGTGCTGTCGATCATCTCTTCGTAGTTGGTGAATGCGCGCTTTACGCCGTATTTTTCGGCGCGCTGTTTGACCTTGGCCTCAGTGCGCGACCAGATCGCCGCGACCTCGGCTTTCTCATCCTTCAGCAGGGGCTCCAAATGTCCTACAGTGCCCCACCATCCAACGCCTGAAACTGCAATACGTGCCTTCTTCATCTTCTCTCCGAGCCACTCTGATATTGGGATGCAATCCCTCAAACTCGCGCTCTAGTGTAGTCTAGTCAATCGCCACGTAAACTCAAGCGCGATCCAGCAGCTTGCGATAGTGTGCAACAAGCAGATCCATGCGCGCGTTGCCCTCGGGGTTAACCTGACGACGCCTCGCATCTGCGTCGTACCAGGCAAGCGATCTGCGCATCCCCTCGGCAAAGCTGACGCGAGGTGCAAACTCGGGCACAGCCGCCTTGATCTTGTCATTGATATAGACACAGCTGTACATTTTATCGCCCAGCAAAGTAGGCCCCCAGGCTGGCACCAGTGTCGCGATCACCTCGGACGGCAGGTGCACGATCTGAGCTTGTACACCCGCCGCCGTGGCGATGGTGTGATAGATCGTATCCCAGTTGAGCACCTCGTCGGAGGTGATGTGGTAAGCCTGACCAAGTACTTGAGGGTTCCCGATCAATCCGCACAACCCTACGGCAAAGTCGCTGGCGTGTGTCATGGTCCATAACGACTGTCCGTCGCCATGCACTACCACTGGCACACCGCGCCGCATGCGCTCGACGACCAAATATCCGTGTCCGCCTACGCTGACTGGGATCCAGGTCTGGTCGTAGGTATACGATGGCCGCACAATGGTATAGGGTATGCCAGTCGCGGAAGCACTGTTCTGCAGCAGGGCTTCGCAGGCGATTTTATCGAGCGCATATTGCCAAAAGGGGTTACCATGCGGTGTATCTTCGGTAATGCGGTAGCATGTTGGCGGCTTCTGGTATACGACGGCTGAGCTGATAAACAGATACTGCCCGGTCTTGCCTCTAAAGGCCGTCAAAGCCAGCTCCAGTTGGTCAGCGGTATAGCCGATAAAGTCGACCACCGCGTCCGGCCGTAATTCGGCCGCGCGCTCGAGGTCGGCGAGCTGGTAGCGATCGCCGCGCAGGTAGTTTACGCCGGGACGCGTCTGCGCTTCAGTGCGCCCGCGCGTCATGATCGTGACCTGTTGGCCCAGTGCCAGTGAGCGTGCGACGCAGGCGTTGCTGATGTTGCCAGTACCGCCCAAATATAGGATATGCATCATTACCTCCCTGGTAGAGTGTCCCCATTATAGCCGGTTTGCCTAAATGCTGGCTAAAGAGTAAAACAGCATCAACCCGAGCCGCACATATCGAGGTGAACCATGAAACTGACTGTTGACCAGGATAAAATCGTTGCGTTTTTGGTGGATCTGCTCAACACACCCAGCCCAACCGGCTATCACGAAGAAGCCTGCCAGTGTGTGATCCGCACCATTGAGGCTCTGGCGATCCCTGATCTCGTCATCGAGCGTAACCGTAAGGGGTCTGTGTTGATCACCCTGCCCGGCGCCGCCGACGATCAGCCGCGTGCCACATCGGCGCATATTGATACACTAGGCGCCATGGTACGGCAGGTCAAATCCAACGGACGGCTTTTGCTGGTCCAGCTGGGCGGCTATGCTTGGAATGCGGTCGAGGGTGAGAATGTGACGGTGCACACGCGCCTCAGCGGCCGGCGCTTTCGCGGTACGATCCAGACCATCACGCCCAGCGTCCACACCTCGCGCGACGCGCGCGAGGGCAAGCGCGATGATGAGCGCATGGAGGTACGCTTGGACGTGCGCAGCAGCTCCAAGGAGGAGACCGTCGCGCTGGGCATCGGTGTGGGCGATTTCGTGTATTTTGATCCGCGCGTTGAGGTAACGGATACAAGTTATGTAAAATCACGCCATCTGGACAATAAGGCCGGTGTGGCGGTGCTCTATGGCGCCCTGGAAGCGCTGGCTGCCAGCTCACAACGCCCAGCCCAGCGAACCACTCTGATGATCGGCGGCTATGAGGAAACCGGCCACGGTGCGGCGACGGGCATCCCGGCGGATGTAGCCGACTATGTGGTACTCGACATGGCTGCCAGTACCACCGGCGAGTTTCAAAACTCGGATGAATACTCGGTGGGTATTTGCGCAAAGGATGCCACCGGTCCCTACGACTTGTCGCTGACCAATCATCTGGCCGAGCTGTGCAGTGCCCACCAGATTGCCTACAACTTTGATACCTATCCCAACTATGGCTCGGATGGCTCAGCCTTTTTACGCGCCGGCGGGGATGTGCGCGTGGGGCTGATCGGCCCGGGCATCGACGCCAGCCATGCCTATGAGCGTACCCACATCGATAGCTTGGTGGCGACCACCCGTCTGTTGCTGGCCTGGCTGCTCACCCCGTAACGACCGGCAGCAGCTCGACAAGGCGCTCGGACAAGCCGCTGTAGCGCTCCTGTACGTGCGCGTTGCGTACGGCGATCGCCAGTGCCTTGCGCGAGCCTACCAGGATGCACAGCTTGCGCGCGCGCGTGATGGCGGTATAAAGCAGTTTACGCTGCAGCATGATATAGTGGCTGGTCAGGAGCGGTACGATCACTACCGGGAACTCTGAGCCCTGTGATTTGTGGATACTGATGGCATAGGCCAGCGTCAGGGCATCGGCCTCTGACCACTCGTAACTGACCATGCGGTCGTCATAGAGCACGGTGAGGGTCTGTTCCTCGCGGTCGATGCGAGCCAGGCGCCCGATATCGCCGTTATAAACCTCTTTCTGATAATCGTTGCGCAGTTGCATCATGCGGTCGCTGATGCGCCAGGTGCGGCCCTCCAGGGTTACTTCTGGCAAGCGCCGATTGTTGGGGTTGAGGGCTTGCTGCAGACCATCGTTAAGGGCTGTCACACCGGCTGGCCCGCGGTGCATGGGCGAAAGCACCTGAATGGCTTCGGGCGGATAACCAAAGGTATTGGGTACGCGCCTTGAGGCGATGTCGACGATCAGTTCGGCGGCGGATGCGGGCTCATCGCGCCCGAAAAAGTAGAGGTCTCCGGTGCCCTGCTCCCAGGTTGGAACCTCGCCGCGGTTGATGCTATGCGCTGCCTGGATGATCTGGCTGCCCTGTGCCTGGCGATAGATCTGCATCAGCCGCGTAACGGCAACCCGCTTGGAGGCGATCAAATCGCGCAGGATGTCGCCGATATTGACGGAAGGCAGCTGGTCGACATCCCCCACCAGCAGCAGGTGTGTGCCGGGCTTGAGCGCCGTCAGCAGGGCATGAAAGAGCGCCAGGTCGAGCATCGAAGCCTCGTCGACTACCACCAGTTGGGCATTGAGTGGTACGCTGGCATTCACCGTGAACCCTTCGTTGGGGCTGTACCCCAACAGGCGATGCAAGGTTTTGGCATTCTGCCCGGTGGCCTCGGCCAGGCGTTTGGCGGCCCGTCCTGTGGGCGCCGCCAAAGAACAGGTAATGCCGTTCGCTGCTGCCTGAGCGACCAGAGCATTCAGGGTGGTGGTCTTGCCCGTGCCGGGCCCGCCCGTCAGCACGGTGATAGGCTGCTGCCAGACCATGGCGATGGCAGCGCGCTGCTCAGGCGAAAGCTCGCTATCTGGTACGGAGTTCAAGCGCAGCTGGCGCAGGTCGTTAAACCTCGACGAGGCGCCCTGCAGCGCGGCAATACGCGCGGCGGTGTCGCGCTCTATCTGGTAGAACATGTTCAGGTAGATCGCATCGGCGCCTACGGGCAGGATACCGGCTTGACGCACCAGGTCGCGCCCGGCGACCAGTGCCGCCAACGGCTCCGCGAGGGAGTCGGGTGGCACATCCAGCCACTCAGCAGCACGCTCTATCAGTACGTCTTCTGGCAGCAGCGTGTGGCCCTCTTCGGCGGCCTGCTGCAGGGCATACCAGATGCCGGCTTTTAGGCGTTGGGGCGAATCCGCCGGCAGACCCAGCGCGCGTGCGATGCGGTCGGCCGTCTTGAATCCGACGCCCCACACATCGCGGATCAGTTGGTAGGGGTTTTCGCGCACGCGCGCCAGTGTTTCGGCGCCATATGTGCGGTAGATGCGCAGCCCCAGGCGGGCACCCAGGTCGTAGCGCTGCAGAAACACAAGCGCTTCGCTGGCGGCACGGTGTTCTCGCCAGCCTGCCAGCAGGCGCTCGATGCGGCTAGCCGGCAAACGCGGCACCTCGGCGAGTCGTTCGGGATGGTGTTCGATCACGTCGAGGGTTTGGGCGCCAAAGGCAGCCACCAGCTTGCGCGCTGTGGCGGGACCGATTCCCTTGATCAACCCCGAGCCGATAAAGCGTTCGATACCCAGCGGTTCGTCGGGCAAAAGGCGTGCGGCTTCATGGGCCTTGAACTGCTGTCCAAAACGGGGATGCCTGACCCAGCTGCCATGCAGACGCAGGCGCTCGCCGGCGCTCACCTCTGGGAGGTTGCCAATCACTGTGATGGGCGCACTGTCGCCATCTTGCACGACACGCAACACACTATAGCCGCTTTCGGCGGCATAATAAGTCACCCGTTCGATGGTGCCGATGATTTCAGTGGGGGTTGGTTCACTCATGGCACCGTGCATCTCCGCAGCAACCAGCCCTGAAGGCTACAGATGAACCATGCTACCCAGACAGGCTGTGACGGGTGTCGCAGCCTGTCTGGTAGCGTGGTTCTAGTACGTTATCACGCGCGGCAGCGTCTTGGCCTGCTCAACCCAGGAGGTGACCATCGCGAGGGTCGGCATCTTGCGCACCAGCTTTTTGGCTGCATTGACGGCGGTCATCTTTTCCAGCAGGTTTGCCGGCACGCGCTGGGCAAGCTCAACTACGGTGTCCACACCGGCCTCTTCGAGTAAATCCGAATACTCCTCTCCCACACCCTTGATACGCCACAGATCCACGTGGTTGGTCCATTCCAGGATCAGTTTGGCGCTGATGCCGGTCTTGTCGGCGAGCTGTTTACGGCCATTGGCCGTGGCACCCGCCTGCAGGAGCGCATCGGTGGTATAGATACCAGCCTCCTGCAACTTGGCCGCATACTTTGGCCCAATTCCTTCAACATCGATCACTTTTGCCATTGCAATCCTCCTTTGGAGCACTTTAGCCATCTCTGGCTGGCTGACGACATATTAATATGCTAATGATCTGAAACGGGCTTGTCAACCGCTTTTGCATGGGCTAGACTCTGCGCAACAACACAGAGAGGAGACCCAATGGAACCGATCAAGCTCAAACACGTGGAGGAATGCGGGCAGGCCAGTGCAGCCGGAGTCAAAGCCTTTGTCGATGCGCGTTACGGCATTACCGCGCACTGGGGGCTCTACTCGCTAAATGGCCGCGGGGAGTGGGTGTACTTTGTTGAACGCATCCCCTATGAAAAGTACCGCGAGCGCCTGGCGCAGTTCAACCCCAAGCGTTTCTGCGCCGAAGAGTGGGCTGACCTGATGCTGGAGACGGGCGCCAAGTTCTTTTTGATCACGACCAAGCACCACGATGGTTTTTGCCTGTGGGATTCTGACCTGACCGATTTCAAGGTCACCAACTCAGCATTCAAGCGCGATATCATCGCCGAGCTGGCTCCCGCCCTGGCCGATCGCGGCATTGGGTTTCACTACTATTACTCGCTGGTCGATTGGACCCATCCAGCCTACCGCAACGACTGGGATGCCTATGTGGCTTATTATCAGAGGCAGCTGCGCGAGCTGCTGACGCGCTATGGCAAGATCGGCGGGATCGTCTTTGATGGCTACTGGCCGCGTTCTAACATCACCGAAGGCGTCGAGTATTTTCGTGCCGGCGGCGACTGGGATCTGACTGGCACCTACAAGCTGATCCACGAGCTGCAACCGGATGCGGTGGTAGCCAACAATACCCACGTGCTGCCCTTCAAAGGCGAGGACTATCAGGTCTGGGAGCTTGACCTCCCCGGCGAGAACACTATCGGCTTTAACACCACGGATATCGGCACGCTGCCGCGGGTTGCCTGGTGGAACCTCAACCGCGGCTGGTCGTATGCGCCGCGTACTCATGCCGTCAAGAGCGCCGATGAGATCCTGGGGGTGATGGCGCGGGCACGCGCGAAAGAAGCTGTCTTTTTCCTGAACGTTGGGCCGCGACCGTTTGGGGATATCCACCCTGACGAACAGGCTGTGCTGCGCGAGATAGGCAAAAAGCGCCGCGTCTACCAGCTGTAGAGTCCACAATACGGTGAGGAGTATCAACTCCTCGCCGTATCGTTAGTCCCACAAAGGCGGTGTTTCCAGGTAGCATGCGTCGATGGCCGGCACATCAAAGATGCCATAGTGCTGCAGGCCTTCTGCTTGGCTGGGGGCTTGCAGTGTCGGCAACAGCACATAGAAGCGGTAGTATGGCATATAGTAGCGCTCGCGGCTGCCGACTCGGTAGATCAGCTCGACTCCTGCAACGTGCTCAGCCTTGATGACGCCTCCCTCAAGGAATTCTGACGGCACGTTCGCCACATACCGCCCTGCCAACAGCTCCCCTTGTGCCTGTTGCGGTGTTACCAGCGGATACATACTCACCAGTTCGTTAATGGATATCAGGTTTCTGAAGACGAGCGCGTAGATCTGGCCCGCTTCGTCGGGCACAAACTCAATTGGCGCCAGGCTGTAGGCCGCGATCTGGTCGGCAACACTGCCGATTCCTTCATAGACTATGTATCTGCGCAGCTGCTGTCCCGAAATGATGTATTGCACCGGCGACGCGGTGTAGGGCTGTTGCAGTTGCAGTAACTCGGCATAGTGTTCAATTAAATAGTCGAGTGCAGCTTGGGCTTGCTCGTTCGATTCGTCGCTTGCACTAAACTTCAGACCCTTGGGCAGTGCGACGGGCGGGTCAAAGCGTAGATTGACCGCTCCATTACTGGCTACGACGATCTCTCCGGAAGAGACATCAGCACGCACTCCAGAGAGGATCGACTCCTCGCGATGATCCTTCAATACAATAGTATCGTACTGGTACTGCACCTCGTCAATCTCTTCGCCCAACCTGGCTGCGAACTGTTCAGCCAACGCCAAAAGCTCGCTCTCGCTCAGTGCTATGGACGGATAATCCGTGTCTGCGACTGCCAGGTTGCGATACACCGGCAGCTCGCGTACGACTATGCCGGGCTGCCAGGGATTGCTGATGCCGATCTCGTCCGCGTCGCGCAGTATCACCCCGCCAAAGCCCGCTGATTCGGCGGTATCGATGCTGATCGTCAGGAGCGGCAGATCAGGATAAACCTGTTTTGCATTTGGCCCATCCCCTTTTTGTCCGGCTGCGCCTTGCACGAGCACGGGAGGATGTGTAGGCGCAGGAGAGCGCGTTAGCAGCACGCGCATGATCAGGGCTGCCCCAAGCGCCAACAGCACACCAGCGGCAGCCAGCACAGCCCAGCGCAACCCTACCGGGCGTGTGCGCATCAAGGGTTGGTCGGCTTCGATCACAAATTCGTCGTCGATCATTCCGATACAGTATAGTAGCTGTTGGCTGTTCATAGGTTGATTCCTTTCTGTTCGAGGTACACCTTGAGCGCTTTGCGCATGCGAAAGAGGCTGGTCTTGACCAGGCTCTCGCCCACACCGTAGCGCAGCGCAATATCACTAACACGCTCAGCATACCAGTATCGGCGCACGAAAAAGCAGCGCGCACGGGCGGGTTGCTGGCTCAAGTAAACGTTGAGCGCTTCGGCAATAGCGCCATCATCCAGCGCCTGCTCAACCTGCCCGTCAGCTGGGATGCACTCTTCAAGCTCTGAGAGCAGTAGCTCAACCTGGCCTGCGCCGCGCTTTTGGGCGCTGTAACGCTCGCGCGTGTTCAGCGACAGGTTGCGCGTCAGCTTGCCCAAAAAGGCCTGCAAACGCTTGGGACGATGCTCGGGCATGGCGTTCCAGGCCTGCCAATAGGTGCTGTTAACGCACTCTTCCGCGTCGCGCGACTCTTGCAGGATATTGTAGGCAGTGGCCCGGCAATAGGCGCCATATTTGGCTTGAGTAGCGCTGATGGCGCTCTCTGAGCGCTGCCAGTAGAGCTCGACGATGGCCGCGTCATCCATTCGGCTGCTCCTCGTTGATGCTGTTATCTATATACACCGGAAAACCTCCCGTATGGTTACAGCTGGGAGGTTATTTCGGAGCTTGAAGCCGGCGTCGTCGTCGTAAAAAACATTGGAGTTTAACTCTATAGAAAAGGATCTCCAGGCAAATCCTGCGATACCCTAATGAGATCAAAGAAAATCGTGTATAATGGCGTAGGGTTATTCGATAACATTTACAAAGAACCGATAATCCTAACTGTTTTTTTACAGATTGCTTAAGGAGATCACACAGCCGAAGGACAATATATTATCACAATCGTGATACCGAGAATATGAGCACATCCAAGTGCGGCACAATATCGAAAAATAACTATTTGTTGAGGTGATTCCTATGTTTTTTGATGTTCATGCCCATGTTTACAAATACCCATATCTGACCCCCGGAGGCTTTGAGCTATTTCTTACGCCTGAAGAAAGAGTTGTCAGAGAAAAAGAGTTAGGAATTCATCGTTCGGTACTGCTGCCGATAGTGAGCTCGGAAACGTATATGCCGCAATCCGTGGGGGAGGTGATTGAGCTTGCTGAACGATCTGACGGAAAATGGATTCCGTTCTGCAATATTGATCCGAGGGTATACTCAAATTCCTCAGATGCGCCAATCGGTATGCTGCTCGAGTTTTATCAGAACAAGGGATGCAAAGGGATTGGCGAGGTATTGCCAAATCTGCAATTGATTGACCCCCGCTTTCAAAATCTATTGAAATGTGTTGAGCGCATTGGTATGCCATTGCTTTTTGACATCACCGGCTCGCTGAATCGTGGGTATGGCATTTATGATGACCCTGGACTGCCGCAATTGGAATACTGCTTGGAAAAATATCCGAATCTGCACTTTATCGGACACGGACCGGCTTTTTGGGCAGAAATCGGCACATTGCGGAATCCTGCCGACAGGTTTACCTATCCATCATATGAAATCGATGACGAAGGACGCGTTCCTTATTTGTTAAGAACCTATCCAAATCTATGGTTTGATCTATCAGCTGGCTCGGGACTTAACGCGCTCAAGAGAGACAGCGATTATGCCGTAACTTTCCTTCATGAGTTTTCTGACCGTGGGATGTATGGAACAGATTTATGCTATCGTGATCAGCCAAGCCCGATAGGAGATCTATTGGTTGACTTGCGTGATACTGGGAAACTAGGCAATAAAGAGTTTGATGCCATTGCTTGCGGAAACATTACCCGATTGTTGGGCGTTTAGGTTCGATTTATAGTTTTAAGAAGGTCTATTACCTAGTTGTTTCCGATATAACACTGCTATACTAAAAGCGCGCGTAGACGACACCGCTCAAACTCACTGGCGCGGTGCCTGTGATCAACAACGTGTCGGACGCATCCACCCGTATATACTCAAGCACGTCCATGGTGGGCCCGGCGCGTTCTGTGACTAAAGACGCAGCAACCGCGGGCAACGGTTGTGACCCTGCGGTACAACCCCGCCAGTAAAGCGGGTTATGCCATGAGGTCGAACTCGATGATGCCATTCTCCGGCAGGATCGAAATGGCGCACTCTTCGATGCGTTGGAAGCGGCCACGGCGTAACCCCAGCCGGTAGCAGAAGCCCTCGTGCAGGCACTCCAGGGCGCGCTCGTGTACGGCCTGCAGCTCAGCAAAACTGCCCGCATGCCAGCGCATCTGCAGCTCCCAGCCCTCAGCCTGGCCCCGGATGTTAACGCCAGCCGGCGTGAGCGTCATCTGCAGCGTGCCCGCTCGGTCGCTATCCCAGCGCATTTCCAGGTTCTCGCCGGATTCCTCTACGCTGGGCACGCCGCCTGTGAGCGGGCTTGCATCGCCATTTTGTGAGGACACAAAACGCACGCGCGCATTCCACAGTAAGCCGTCTACCAATGGTAATGCGTCATAGGTGCAGTCTTTGGTCGGGCAGACCTCTTGGAGGTAGCGCTCGGCATAACATTCATCAAAGCGTTGCACGTCGCGCACCGCCAACTGATGATCCTCATAGAGCCAGTTGATGCGGTAGTGCTGACTGCAGTACCATACCGAGCCACGCCCCTGGCTGCGCCAGTCTTCCAGCGCGGTAATGGCAGAGGTCGGTGTGTGCGCATAGGTGTGCTTGAACCAGCGCCCGGCATCGCCGAGGGTCATGACCCTGAGTTTGCCCTGGCGCTGCATTTCGGCTGCCAGGGGAATTTGGTCATTCAGGCCGTCGCGCATGGCGGGCCAGCCGAACGAGTTTTCCTGGCCCATCTGGGTATAGCCGAATGACACCGCCGGGGTCTCATAGATGGTGCGCAGGAACCAGCGCACCCAAGCCGGGTCGCCGCCACCGCCCCTGTGGGTATAGACCGGCTCCAGCGTGACCACAGTTTGGCCGTTGGCGGTACTGGCAGCGTCATACTGGTAGATTGGGTCGCTGCCCAGCATGCGAAACAGCGGTACCCCGATCTGCTCCTGTGTAGTCTGTGCCGGCATGAGCATGTTGCGCCGGCTCGGGTAATAAGCCTGGTTATAGTACCCGCCCCAGACGGTGTAGCCATCCGTGCCCCACTGCTCTTTGCAGATGCAAAAGGCATCTACCGCATAGCGCTCTGCGAGATACGCCATCACGTGGGCATCCAACAGCCAGCTGCCCACGGACGCCGGGTAACGCCCCCATACAGCGTGAAAGCCCTGCATAAAGGTATCCGCCAGGCGCTCGCGCTCGGATGGTGTGTACCCAATCGAAAACGCCACGTGGGCGTGCCAATCCCAGGCAAAACGGCCGCGCCAGGGCAGGCCAGCGCGCTCCACCAACGGCTGGTTCATCTCAAACCAGCCGCCCACCTCCTGGCGTTCATCGAGTTCGCTGGCCAATAGCTCGGTAAAGCGGCTCTGCTGCAGGGCGTCGTATTGGATCAGCCAGGTGCCTGCCAGCCCATGGCGCTGCACCAGGGCGATCTGCTGGGCGACGGGTTCGACCAGGTCAAGCCGCGGATCGCGCGGCTCATATCCGCGTATAAAGTTGATGATGTTGAGGATGCCAGGCTCTGACATGGTTATACTCCTGCCCGTAAAAGCACCTTGGCGCATTCGTGGCTGGCGCAGATCTCCAGTGCCTTCTGCACCTCGGCGAACGGCAGGATGTGGCTGATCAGCTTGGCGGCGTTGGGTGCATTACGCAGCACCTGTACGATTTTGGGATACAGGTTGAGGTTATAGTGCCACGAGCCGTGGATGCTGATGCCCTTGCGGATCATATCAGGGCTGATGCGCACCTCAAGCGGCTGGTCGCATTCGCCCACATAGGCCACCTGTCCGCGTCTGCGTACAGCATCGATGCACAGGCGCTCAGCCGCCACGGTACCGCTGCAGTCTAGCGCGGCATCCACCCCCACCCAGCCGGTCGCCTGGCGTATCTGTGCGGCGATCTCGGGGTCAGCCGGATCAAATACCTGAGCAGCGCCCAACTCGCGCGCCTTATCCGCCCGCCAGGGAATGCCTTCCGCCACCAGCACACGTGCACCGCGGTAGCTTGCATTGACGACGCCGCCCAAGCCTACCGGCCCGGTGCCTGTGATCAACACCGTATCAAACGCATCAACCTGCATGCGCTCAAGCGCGCCCATGGTGGGGCCCAGCGCACACAGAGCAAGACCAGCCAGCTCGTCCGAGACATCATCGGGGATGCGCGGCAGGAGCCAGTCTTGCTTGACCACGTATTCGGCATAAGTAGCCGCCCCTTCCGGGGAACCGGTAGAGACAGCCGGGTTCACGCCGTGTTCGCAGTGGATATAATCCCCTGCCACACAAAGATCACACACACCGCATGGGAATAGCGGCATGACCACAACGTGGTCGCCCACGGCCACCCGCCCGGGCTGGGCCACCTCTTCGACCACCCCGACTGCTTCGTGGCCCAAAAAAGCGGTTTGAATCCCGGCGGTAAAGGCCTTGTATTCGGTGCACATGGGGATAATAGTGGTGCGCACCACCACCCAGTTATCACGCGCGCGCGGCATCTCGGCTTGAACCAGTTCGGCCTTTCGAACACCGGTGATCGCAGCTTTGAGCATGGCAGCTTTCCTCCAGGATGTGGTAGCGCAAGCATAACGCGCTTACCACTGCATGCCAAGTGCAACGAGGCTGCTACGGGAGCAGCCCGGCACGCTTGACGAAGAGATAACAGCTTGTTACAGTGCACATAATACAGATCTGGAGGCGATTATGTCAGCCAAGATCAGTCCGCTGCGTTGGGGAGTTGATTCTGCCGGCAGTGTCGAGCACATCGAGCGAAAGCCTTGGGTGCGCGAGCTTCTCGACGAATTTGGGTTCGACCTATGGATGGACCACCTCTCCCCGCAGCCGCGTGTTGCGGATACGGCCGACAAGCTGCGCGGGCTTGATCAGTTTGCCGGCGAACATGGCATCCGCTGGATGTCGAACGTAGAGCATGCCAACTTTGCCAAAGGCTTCAAGGACGACCAGGAGCGTGAATGGTATCACAAGCCCGATGGACGTTACTATTTCCAGTTCCCGCCAGAACTGCTCGAGCTGCTCGGTTCTTGCCGCCACCTGCAGGGGCTGATGTACGACGAAGCCGAACATATGCAGAATTGCGCAAACAGTATTGGGCATGCCAACAAGCCCTGGTTGTATGCACCCGCACCGGGTACACCATTAAGCGCAGCTGCAGAGGGCTTTGAGGCTGCCGCTGCCGAGATGGCTGCTCTGCACGCACGTTATGGTATTCAGCTTTATACCGAGCACGTCTTCCCAGTACTTTTCCATTCCTTTAACCGCGCCGGCTGGACGGCAGGCAGCAAGGGGTTAAAGGAAAACTATACACCTGCCTTTATCGCCTGCGCCTTGGGTGCCGCCAAGCAGTATGGCCGTGAGCTGTGGCTGACCCCCGACTTTTGGTGGATGTTTGACTGCCCCGGCCACACTCCAGACGAGTATCGCAGCGCGCTCTTGATGGCCTATCACATGGGGGCTGACTGCATCTATACTGAAAACCTGGCATGGTATCGCGAAGAGCGTTATCCGAGCTGGGGACCGACCCTGATCGAGGCTGATGAGGGCGGCTACCGCACTGCTCCGCTCGGTGAGGTGGCGCGCTGGTTCCGCAAGGAATACATAAACACACATCCGCGCAGCTATACCTTTGAAGAGGTGCAGCCCAGGGTGGTGATCATCCGCCAAGAGGATGCCTGCTGGGGCCAGGCCTTTTCCTGGCTGCCCGACACGCTGTTTGGCTCGAGCATGTGGCCTTCGACGCGCACCACCGAGGCATGGCTGCGACTGTGGCACCTTCTCTCTCGCGGGGTGATCTCGGCTACCAAGCTCAGCTGGAACGCGACTTTCGCGGCGGCAGAAGAGCGTTTTCGCTTCTTTTGCCCATTGGATGGCGTGGTGGTATACGACCATCGCGTCCAGACGCCTCTGCTGGAGGGCGTCGAGGTTATCTTTTTAACAGGCATCGGCATCTTACCCGAGACGCAGCAGGCCGCGGCGGATTGTGTGCGCTCTGGGGCGCTATGTGTCAGCCTGCCGCATCTGGCGCCCGAGAGGGTACGCCGCACCACCGGCGAGGATGGCGAGCTGGCCGATGGTGCCGGTAAGTGGCTGGTGACACCTGACTTTTTAGCCCCGGGTGTGCGCAAGGCCGTACGGCACATCCTGCCACCTTATGATACCATGCGCTACCGTTTTGGGAACACTGAGGTCCGCTTCCGCATGCTGGATGACGACCCCAGCCGCATCGAGGTCGAACTCAGCTAAGCGCATCCGTGGCAGACCGCATCGAAGCGCTCCATAAAGTACTGGTAGTTGGCAAAGGATACATCCGGCGGGATCGAGTGGTCGGGGTGCAGCAGGTAGCCGCTCTCTTCCATCAGCGGGCGCAGGCGTTCGAGTTCGGCATCAATTGCTGCCTGGCCATATACCAGCGCATGTTTGTCAATGCCGCCCCACAATCGCAGCTCACGGCCGTATCGGCATCGGCACTCGTGAGGAGGACTTGAATGAAGACTGTTTTCTTTACTGGTGCTACCGGAGGCCTTGGAGAACTATGCGTACGTACCCTGTCAAAGAGAGGATGGCAGGTGTTTGCCGTCGGCACCAACAGAGAAAAACTAGGGGAGCTTGAACAACTGCCCCATGTAATTCCTCTACACGCCAATGTGCGAGACATGAACAGCCTGAAAGCGGCCAAGGAAAACCTGCTTGAATACACCAACCGTTTGGATGCCGTGGTCAACTTTGCAGGAATATCGGGTTTTTCTTCTCTTGTTGAAGGAGAGGCAATATCCCTGATGGAAAGGCTTATAGACATCAATGTGTTAGGCACTGCTCGAGTCAATGCCCTCATGATTGATTTGTTAGAGAGAGGACAGGGGCGCATCATCAACTGTTCCTCTACCGCAGGTTGGGTGGCCTCACAGCCTTTTGCCGGAGCCTACTGTGCTTCCAAGCGGGCTATCGAAGCCTATAACGACAGCCTGCGACGGGAACTGATGTTTATAGGCATCCCTGTGATTAAAATACAGCCAGGCGCTTATCAGACCAAGCTGCTCAGCGGTATTGCTGATGAATACTTGAAAACACTAAAAAGCACCACCCGTTATCAGACGGTACTAAGGCGGCTCAAGTTTATGATGGACAAGGTGCTTAGCGCTGCGGGAGACCCACAGGAGCTGGTCGATACCGTGATAAAAGCGCTGGAAGACAAGCACCCGCGACTAAAATACCGCAAGGGCACCGGCTTTTTGATGTACCTGATGAGCGTCCTACCTAGCAGGCTTGTGGACTGGGGTTACCGTACGTTACTAAAGTATCCTTGGGGAAAACACGAACATAAAGAGCGTCTTTAAACAATTATCATGCTTGCACAAGAATACTTGCTGGCACAGTCTGGACACTATATTTTCACATATGCTGCTGAAGCTTAACTTTTTCTGCAGGAAGAACCTGCAAAATTATTACCTTTCGTCATCTCAACCAGTGGTGATGTTGGCTGTTTATTCCGTTTCAAGGTAACAAGCTCCTTATCATGTTCTTTTTACGGTGCGGAACTCCTCGCGTGTCTCGACCGGATAATGTACGAACTGCGGCATCGACGAGAGCGGGTTATCCTTGCGCTCGCGCATGGTGATGCCTTCTTCGTTGATGTAAGTGATGGTGAAATCATCTTTGGCAAGAACGACATGTTCAAAGGGCGGGCTGGAGTACCACCAGGTGCCGATGGTGTTGTGGCGGTCGGATTTGCCCACCATGTCATAGGTGGCGGGGGCGTAGCCCTCCTACTTCCAGCGCTCCAAGGTCTCTGGCCAACCGCCTCAGATTCAGTAGGGCACGTGGTTGACGTTCTGGTAGCGCATCATCGCCAGGAAGCGTTCGCGGTCGTTCATGAGATTCCTTACACGGTTACTTGACCGTCAGCTCGAGCGGCAGGATCAGGCGGTCGCTGCCATCCGGCAATGCCAGACGTTGCGAGTTAGCCGGGTCGTAGAGTCCCACCTCGAGCGTGGCAAGGCCGCGGTAATCGGCGGTCTCCTCCAGCCAGACCAGCGTGTGCGTGTCGCTGACCACCTGATCAAGCAGCCAACTCGAAGTAGGCTGACGGCCTTCGTCGGGCTGGCCGTCGTGCTGGGCGATCAGCCGCCCCGATGCATCCAGCAAGTGGGTAAAGACCACATAGTTGCGCGTCAGGGCTTGCTGGTTGAGCGCCTGCCAGTAGAGCGTCAGGGTCAGCGGCTCACCAGCCTGCAGGGCGGTTGATGCCAGGTCGAACCCGCGCAGGGCCCCTACAGCATCAAAGCGAGCATCGCTGGGGTAGCGCATCTCGGGCAGCGTGAAACTGCGTGTCGATGGCGCGATGGTTATGCTGCCGAGATCGAGCGACTCACCGCCTTCCAGCTGCAGGCGGATGAGCGCGTTGCCCTTAGGCGCGTTCACCTCGGCGCGCAGCAGCCTGCGGTCGCGTACCAGTTCACCGCGCTGCCACTGGCTGGTCGGGTAGCGCCCATGAACTGGCGCGCCGCTTTGGCTGCCAACCGGTGTATCACCATGAACTATTTCGAGGGTGATCTCTCGTGCTTGCGGTCGATCAGCGATCGCGCGCCAGAAGAGGGTCACAAATAGGCCTTCACCGGGCTGGATCGTGTCGCGATCGAGCTGGTACCCATCGAGGACAATTCCAGGCACCAACTCGCGCTCCACGGCAGTCATCGCGGTATCTGGCAGGTAGCCTTCCGCCAGATCAGCGGCACGTCCGAGCGATACCATGCCGACCTGATAGCTGGTGCCGATCGTTTTACCGGTGCTATCAGTGAAGGGAATCTCTCCCTCCGCGGTATAGAGGCTCACCTCGACGGAATACGTAAGCGGCGCCGTACCGGGCGCGATCTCTAACAGGTAATAGTTGCGCCCGCCAGCGTTCTCCAGCCAACGCTCAGAGGTGGCATCACCCTGTTCGGCCATGAGCAGGCGGTCGTCGCGCGCCACGACCTCACCATCGGGCGAGACCAGGCGTACTGCCGCGCGCAGCTGGACGCCCGGCGGACGCACTGCGCGCCACTCGAGCGCTACCGGCAAGCGCTGATCAACGGGCATCTGTTTTGGCAGGGCAGCCGACGCTAGCCTGACCGTATCGGCCGAAACCTGCTGAGGCACGAATTCAGGCATCTCGAGCGGATTCTGCAGCTCGTAGGCGCTCAGCAGACGGTCGGACGACCATGCCTGGTGTACCATATAGCCGTTACTGCCCAGGAACCAGGACAGATGGTCTCGCGGGTCGGCATAGACATGCACCCAGCGCAAAAGCACGGCGCGTTGGGCACCCTGTAGTCTCGGCAGTGCCCAGTCCATCAGGTCGGCGTCCGGTACGCGCGTATCGAGGTGAAAAACGCGGGCGCGATCACCAAAGTAATAGTCAAAGGCGTGATCATAGTACGACATCAACACCAGATCGTTGGGCCCGGCATACTGAGCCGTCAGGTCCACCAGGGCGCGTACATCCGGGCGCAGGCGCTCGGGGTAGCGCATATTGCGGTACTGGGCATATCCCTGCACCAACAGCACGCTGGCTACCAGGATAATCGCAGCAACGCGCGGCAGCCATACGATGACTCCCCGGTACCGTTGAGCCAGCTGCCATAGTGCCACGGCGGCACGCGCCAGCAGGATCATCAGCGGCCCGGAAAGCATCATGAGGTGGCGAGGGCTGACCACGCCCGGCCGAAAGTGAAACAGGACCGCAGCGATCGTCGTCGGCAGCAGGCAGACCGCCAACAGAAAGGCATCGCGTAACAGCAGAGCGTCGACGCTGGTCTCCGGCTTGCGACGCACTTGCACCACACGCACCACGACGTATATCAGCAGCGCAGCGATACCAGCTACCGCAACGAGTCCCAGTACGCGGTCGAGGGCGGTATCCCAGATGAGCGGGCCTTGGGTATAAAAGCCAATCAGCTGGCCGATGAAATCGCGCACTTGAGGCACGCTGGTATTGACGGGCAGCAGCTCGCTGGCGGTATAATCGCTCAGGCCGCTGCGTCCGCTGCGGATCACCAGCCCCCAGGGGGCAAAGGCCACCAACGCAGCCGACTGAACTGCCAGAAAGGCGCGCAGCGTCGACCAACGCCGTTGCCAGGTACTCACGGCGATAGCCAGCACCGCAATGGCGAGCAAAAAAGGCGCCGAAAAGTAATGGCTGTAGAGCGCCACAACCTCAGCTAGCCATAGGACAGCCCAGTGCCAGTATGTCTGCCGTTCGCGCAGTACGACCACTCTGGTCGTCAGCAATAACATCAGCATAAAAGCAGCTGTGATCAGGCTGTACATGCGCAGCTCTTGGGAATAGTAGATCAGCACAGGCGATGTAGCGGCCAGGATGCCCGCCAGCCAGGCGGTGCCGCGGCCATAGAGTATTTTTGCCGTCAGATATACCAGTAGCAGCGCGGCGATGCCAAACAGCAATGAAGGCACGCGCAGCCAACCCTCGGTGGAGGGCACCAACAGGTCCCAAATGTGCAGCAGATAGTGGTAGAGCGGAGGCCGGTAAGCTGTGCGGGCGATGTCGCCCAACGGCAGGCGCGCCACCATGAGGGTTTGGGCTTCATCGTACCAAAAACAACTCTGCCCAATACCCCAAACGCGCAGCAGAATACCGCTGAGCAGGATCGCGCCGGTAATGATGGTACTGCGCCGCACATCCGCCCGCATTGTGTTCATGCGTTGGGCACCACTAGCGCAGAGCAGAGGAAGCAGTCGGCTCCAAGCGGGTTACCACGATGCGTTCGCGATCAAGCAGCTCGTTAATCTGCGGGGCGATCTCGTTGCGCCACTCGTCCGATTCATAAACCACGCGGTAGAGCGCCTCACGCTGTTCTTCGCTTTCAAAGCGGCGCAGCCACACGTACAGGTCGGGGTCGTTGGGCGCGGTAAAGCTGCCGATCACCACCATACCCTTGCCAACCTGGAAGGGGATGATGACCTCTTCCATCAGCGTGACCCACTCGGCTACCCGGTTTTGCTTGATGCGGTACTGGCGCAGTTCGATAAACATGGCGTCTTTATACCTCGTCAAAGATTCTCCAGATCACCCAGCTCATATAAGCCCACAGGGCAACTAACAGGATGATCGCTATGATGCGAAAGACCAGGATCTGCGAATAGCCGTACAAGGCACTGGAAAAGAGCGCCAACATCACAAAACTAAAGATCGGCAGAACTGAAAGTGCGCGGGTATGCTGCGACCCGCGTGTCAGCAGATACAGCACCGTCAACAGCACGGTCATGATCGCCATCGAATAGACATAGCCGTTCTGTTGGTCAACACCGACATATTGCCAGCCAAAGTTAAACACCACCAAAAACGCCGCCAGTACCAGGGCAAGGGGTACAAACAGGATCCAGGGTCCTACAATGGCGATGGCATACTTCCACCAGGGGCTGCGTTCGGTTTCGTCCACGTTGGTTGCCTCTTCTGTACGTCAATATTTCCAGTATTGATCTGTACTTTGCAGTGCAATATCGTTCTTGATCGTGACTAGAATGAGACTATACTAGCGGTATTCTACATGTGCGTCAAGGAGTAGTTCATGATCAGGCGCATAATCTTGGCTGTGATACTTGTGATCAGTCTGGCGTTAATGGCAGGTTGCACCCCGCGGCAATCCGGCGAGAGCAGCTCGCCAACAGTTTCGAATGGTGACGCTGCTTTACAGGATGATGAATCCACCACTGACGATGACGAAAGCGATAACAAGCCATTGTCGTCGGATTCGGGCGATTCGCTCGATCTGAACGACCTGTCCTTAACCGAAAAGCTCGATTCGTATCGCGCCACACAAAAGGGCGTCTACAAACAGACCATCGACGGCGTAGAGACCGTCACCACTTATGAGGTTAACCAACAGGTTGCTCGTGATCCAAAGGCTTCCTCGGCGCTCTACACCACCGCCAACGATGAGGTTGAACGAACCTTTGAAGTGATCATCATTGGGCAAGACAGCTACATGCGCTCATCCGAGAGCCCCGGATGGACCGCCATGAGCATCGCTGATAGCGGGCCTGCCGGAGCCGATGATTCAGCCTTGTTCACTGACCCGACTAGTGCCCTTTCTGGAGATGCCAGGCTGGTGGGTACCGAGACGGTCAACGGCTTAGAGAGCAAGCACTATGTCTATGAAGGGCGCGAGACCTTTGGCAACCGCATTGCCTCGGATGCCCAGGTCGAGCTATGCCAAGCCGATGTATGGGTCTCGACCGAGTACAACGTAGTGGTGCGCTATCAGGCGCATGTTGTCTTTAGTGACAAGTCGAGCCAGTACGACTGGAAGTTTGAATCCAACCTGCTGGACGTAAACACCCCCGTCACCATTGAGCCGCCTGAAGGGGTCACCAGGGCCGGCTTGCCTGACGACGTGCCGATGATCGATGATGCCTCTGAGGTATCGGCTTATGGCGGGATGGTGATGTTCTCGGTTAAAGACACTGTTGAGGACATACTCGAGTTTTACGCCAAAAAGCTGCCCGCGAACGGCTGGGAAAAGGGCACGGAGAATTTGGGTGCAGGCCAAGCTTCTTACACCAAGGGTAATCGCAAACTGCTTCTAATAGTGTCTGCTGCTGGCGAGGAATCCAGCGTCACGATCATCGTTCAGGAGCAGTAGCGCTCAAGGAGTGAGCCAGCGGGCAGTCTCAGGTCTGCTCTCGGGAACGCTTGGTTCGGGCATTGACGACGGCTGCCTGAATCAGACGCACAATCGCGAACCCCCCAAAGAAGAGGGCTGCCACCATCATGATGGCGAATCTGCCGGCATCCGGCAGGGCGCTACCTGGCACTGCAAGAGGGTTAAAGGCGTCCAACAGCACCGAGAGGATGAACCAGATATCCAGTGCCAGCGTGAACACCGCCGCCAGGTTAGACCACCATGCCATCCATGAGAGTGCAAGAAAGAAAGCACTGCTGGCGAGAAGGACCCCAATCTCTTTGCTGTTGCCGTAATCGTTCCAGCGCCAGACGTTTAATAATATGCTCGCCAGCAGGCACGCTGATAGCATCAAGAAGTAAAAAGCCATACCCTTGCGCTTGAAGAATTTAGTGCGGTGCGCTTCAGCCTCGGCCAGGCGCTCGAGGCATACGGCTTCGACCAGTGGATAATCCTCAGGGCTGGCATACAGCCTCGTCACCGAACGCCAGTTGTTGCTAAGCGTAATCACCCCCTCCCTGGGGCGTGAGGTGACTTTGTACACCTCGGACCAATGGATACGGAACGATTCGGGATACTGCTTTAACACCAGCGGTGCTATCATGCGGAACCCGCCCGCCAGCGGGGCTACCAGGCGTGCCAACCGCGAGATCAGGCGGTCATCCGGTATGAGGTCAAAAGACAACCACTTGCTGGTGATCACATAAGAACCGTGCAGCTCGTCCTTGCTGAACAACCCTAATAGGATAAACGGCAATAAGAGCAGGAGCAAGATACCGAGCAAGGTTTGCCATGACACAATGATCATTCGCGAGGTGAGGATATAGCTGAATATCGCCACCAGGATCACTAACACCAACAGTAAAAGGGCATAGACGCGCAGCACGTCGAACCAGGCAAAGCGGCTGCCGATAATGCGGATATCTGCCTCCCAACGCAGTAACACACGGTTTTCGTCTGCCAATGTCTCTGCCTGGTTCGATGTTTCTGTCATGCTATCTGCCGACCTCTACGAATCTCTGGGGGCGGGTCTACCCAGTAACATGCCCATACCGGGCGCCAACCAGAGTTGTGCATCTCTCTCATAAGCCTGCCAACAGCCGTTGCCGACATTAAAAGTCTGCCACCCGGCCGTGTCGGCGCGCCAATCGAGCTCAACACGCGCCGAACGCTCGGGCGAAAGGTTTACCAACATCAGGTACGGTTCTCCGTCCGCTCCGCGGAACTCACCGATCATCAGCGGCATCGCTGCGCTGGCCTGCTCAATCAACTCGCCGGGCAGCGACGGCAGGTCGGCCATTTCACTGGCTTCCTGCAGGCCTGTGAAAAAGACTCCTGTCGAGGCAAGCTGGTTCATGATCGATCCCAGTAGCTTGATCTGGCGGTTGGTCTCGGCCAGATAATGCCAGATCCACGTCACACGCTCCTGGTCATCGATGGGCGCGTGCGCCGAACCATAGCTGTAATAAGTGAACCAGCCGACGCTGTGCCCGCCGGCAGCCAGGGTGGTATAGGCCTGCAAAAGCATCGTAGCGGGAGTGGGCGGCATAGCAGCGTCAAAGATCTGCATGGCCGAGACAATCTGCCACCAGGGCAGGTCGTGGCGCAGCGCTACCTCGCGCACCTGCAGCAGGTTGGTATAGTAGCTGGCCATTTTGTCGGCCTCGCGGGCATCCTGCGAGTACTGTACCTGATAGCTGTCGTACGAGATAAAAGGCGGCTTGACCTCGGTTACAAAGCGCTCGAGGTAGTCCTCATAGGTATCGGTGCCCAGCTGGGAGCTGCCGGGCGCGCCCATGGTGGCATAGTTGGGGAACAGGTTGATATAGGCTGCCTTGTCGGGCGCGTACTTATTCAGGGCAGCTACCGCCCAACCGAGTGCCTGGAAATCCTGCGTGCCGGGTTCGTCGACGATATAGTAACCGTACAAGGAAGGGCTATCACCGGCACGCTCAACCCAACAGCGGATGATGTCATCGATCTCTTCCTCACTTTTGTCCACCCAGGAAAAGGAGGCTGTGTTCTGCTCTTCGTTAAAGAGGATCGCAGCCAACCCTAACTCTTCACAAGCCTTCAGATCCTCAGGCCAGACAAAGCCGGCCATGGTAAAGTTGCAGTCGGCGATACTCTTGAGCCCATGGCGGCGCGTCATTTGGCCGTCAAAACCGTGAAACGCGTCCCAGGGGAGGATCGGATACAAGTTGGCCCACTTATCGGTCATACCAGACTCCTTTCGGTGATAGTGCCTACAGTATACTCTCATCACCTGCCCTACGGCAAGCTTTCTGCGCGCTGCAACCCTGACGCGCTGTGATGTGTCCTATTATGCAGAACGCGTCTAATTGCGCTTTTGTTTGGAGGAACTATATATGCTACGAATTGCGGTGACAGGCAGCTCTGGTTTTGTCGGTAAAGCGATCATCCGGCAGCTGGTGGACGATCCCGAAGTCGACAAGATCCTGGCTCTCGACCTGGCTCCTTGCGAAGACCATCCCAAGGTAACCTGGCTGAATACCGATGTGCGCGACCCAGTCCTGGCTGAACAGTTCATGTCGTTTGGTGTGAATGCCGTCATTCACCTGGCGTTTATTATCGAACCCAAAGGCAAGCCCGACCTGATGTATGATGTGAACGTCAACGGCACCGCCAACGTGCTGCGCGCCGCCGCGGCATCGCATGCCGACCGCTTTATGATGATGTCAAGCCTAGCGATCTATGGCGTCTGGCCGGATAACCCAACACTGCTCACCGAGGACCTGGTACCGCGTCCCAACCCCGATGATGCCTATGGCCAGCAAAAGCTGCAGGCCGAGTTCATGTGCCACGCTTTTGCAGAAGAGCACCCCGAAGTGGCGATGTCAATCATGCGCCCCTGCGGTATCATGGGCCCCAAATTGGGTGCCAACTATCTCCTTATGATGCTCAAAGCGCCCTTCCTGCCTCTGCCACAAAAGGCACGCGGGCGGGCCCAGTTTATCCATGTGGATGACGTAGCGCGTCTGGCCAGCATGCTCATCAAGCAGCGCGCGCGCGGCATCTTTAATGCCGCAGAGCGCTCAACCTTGCCATGGCGTGCCATCTACGAGCTCCTCGGTCGCCCGATCGTCACCATGCCGCGCTGGCTGCTGAGCAAGTTGATCGGCTTTTTACACCGACTGCGTATCCTGCCGGTGATTCCCTCGCAGATGCTGATGGTCTCGTATCCGGCGGTGCTCTCGACCGAGCGAACTGCCGAACGAGTCGGTTTTGAGGCGCATTATCCCATCCATACTACCCTCGAGCAAACTGTCGAATCACTCAAACAGTTCATCCCGATAAAACGAGGGTGGCGCCGCCGCAAGTCGGATTGACGCCGCGGCTGGATTCAGCCATACTGGAGCAACTCGCGCAGGAGGTGCCCGCATGGCTGATCCGCATGGCCTGATGATTGCTGCTCTGGATGACTTTACTTTTGATATGAGTGCACTAGCCAGCAAGCTGCGCATCACCGACGACAGCGAACAACTCGAGGAACTGCACGACCTCGCCGCCCAGGCTGCCCCGCTTGCCCGGCCGCGCTATGCCTATAAGTTGGTGTATATCGACAGCCGCGGCGATGATTATGTCGTTCTGGATGGGATCCGTTTTACCTCGCGCATCCTGCGAAAAAACGTACTTGAGACCGACCGCGCCTTTGCGGCAGTGGCCAGCTGCGGGCCAGAGCTCGAGCTCTGGTCCGAGACGCTGCACGATCCGCTCTACCAATATTGGTCGGAAGCCCTGCGTATCCAGGCTCTGGCGGCGGCCTCTGCCAGGCTGGTCGAGGCGATCGACACGCTCTTCAAGCCCGGCCATATTGCCGGCATGAACCCCGGGTCGCTGACAGATTGGCCGATTTCGGAACAGCGGCCCTTCTTCAAGCTACTGGGCGATACGGAAGCCGCTATCGGCGTCAAGCTGCAGCCCAGCCTGTTGATGTGGCCGACCAAATCGGCCAGCACCCTGTTCTTCCCTACCAGCAGCGACTTTCAATCGTGCCAGCTGTGTCCACGTGAGCGCTGCCCCAACCGGCGGGCGCCCTACCAAGCCAACAAGATGTCCGAGTATTTCGCCTGAGACGAAAGGAGACCGGCATGAGCAACGACGATCTGTTTAGACTGCCCAAACACATCGAAACGCGTTGGGCCAGCATGGAAAACCCCGATGGCGCGCGCGGCGCCGGCGGCAGCAGCAACCATGGCCGCAAGGGCTCGCCGGCCACCTCGCTGGCTGCCGGTGCTGAGCTGGTGCTGACACACGCCGAGGGCAGCAGCGGTATGGTACGGCGCATCTGGATCACCATCAACGAGCGCACGCCCGAAATGCTGCGCGGCCTGGTGCTGCGCGCCTGGTGGGATGGCGCCGACAAGCCCGCTATCGAGGCCCCTCTGGGCGACTTTTTCGGCCTTGCACTTGGCCGCGTGACGCCCTTTGTCAACGCCTGGTTCGACAACCCCGAAGGACGCTCGTTCAACTGCCGCATCCCGATGCCCTTCCGCACCGGCTTTCGCATCACCGTCACTAACGAAGCGCCTGTCAACCTGGGGTCATTCTTTTACGATGTAAACTATACCCTCGGCGACAAGCTGGATTCCGATGCCGGCTATCTGCATGCTTACTTTTCACGTCAGGCGCCTACCACCTATCGCAAGGATTTTGAGATCCTGCCGCATGTCAATGGCCGCGGGCGCTTCCTCGGCTGCACGCTGGGAGTGATCGCCGATACCGAACAGTATGGCGCAGCCTGGTGGGGCGAGGGCGAGGTCAAGGCCTATCTGGATGGCGATGACGAGCTGCCGACGCTTTGCGGCACCGGCACTGAGGATTACATCGCCACCGGCTGGGGCCAGGGCGCCTTTAGCACCCCGTGGCATGGGTGCCCGATCGCCGACCATGAGCAGCTGCGCTACTCGTTCTACCGCTTGCACGGCCCCGACCCGATCTACTTTCAGCGTTCAGCCAGGGTCACCATCCAGCAGATGGGCGGCTGGCAGGTCAGCCATTCCCTGGCGCATATGCGCGCCCACCTCATCCCGGCCTACCTGGCCCATGGTGATGGCAACACTTGGATCACCCAGGAAGACCTGGCCAAGCGAGATCAGAAAAGCTTTTTCCTGTTCGAGCGCCAGGACGACGTCTGCGCGACAGCTTATTTCTATCTGGATCACCCCAGCTCCGAGCTGCCAGCCATCCAGGGTTATGAGGAACGCGTCGCTAATCTGACGGCATAAGCAACACGGTTACAAAAAACAGGGCACTCGGGTGCCCTGTTTTTGTTGGTGCTATTCAGCCATAGGGGTGTGCTCCAGGTCATCTAGCGGATATATCGGCCGACTCAAACGCTGCCACGCCAGGCTGGTGAGCTTGGGTGAGGCTGCTCCCGGAGTATCCAGCAGGATGATCTCGTCGGCGATATCTGCATAGGCGGCGCGAAAAGCCGCCGGCGATTTTACCTGTACAATCCTGGCATCCTTGGGTTCGAGTCCCAGCGAGCGGTACAGCTCGGGATCCCACTGGGTGACGCCATGCTCCATCACTACCACCCTCAGACTGCCGCGCTCGAGCACCGCTGTGCGCCCCATGCGCATCGTTACTCCGCGCATACCCTGCCCCTTGAAGCGAAAGACGCCGTTATGCAGGCTTTTGACGATTCCTCGAAAGCGCACCGGCTGATAGTACTGCGGCGCCAGCGAACCGCCCAAATCCACCTCGATCTCGGCGTCCACTCCGGCCTGGCAAGCCCTCTCCACGGCCGGCGCATCCACCACGTTGGTTAGCACCTCGGCATTTATCTCACTGGCCAGCAGGGCGTGCAGCAGGCTCGAGCTGTCGCCCGTGGCGCCCGAGGAAGGCGCGTCGGACGAATCACACAAGATCACGGTGCGCGCCTCGCCGTCCAAGGCTTTGGCGATCGCCGCAGCGGGAGTGACCAGCTCGGGGATAAAGTCGGTGCGCCGCTGCCAGAAGGCGCTGCCCATCTCGAGGGCATAGCTGTGCGCCCTGGCAGCATCCTTATCGGTGACGACCACCACCGAGCACCCCACGTCGGGAGCATCCAGCCAAGGCTGCACAGGATAAACACCGCCGTGCAGGATTTCGCCGCGCAGCTCGAGTTCCAGAGCGCGGTTGATGATATCCGCCAGCGGACCATCCGTATGGCGGGCATTCTCGGCTGGCACGATCAGCGGCAGCCGGCAGAGCGCCATCTGCGGCTGGATTTTGCCATGCAGGGTATCCACCAGGATCTCGGCAGCACGTTGACCGGTCTCATACAAGTCGATGTGCGGAGCGGTGTGATAGCCCACGAGCGCGGTAGCCATCTTTGCCATGCGGCAGGTCACATTGGCGTGCAGGTCGAGGCTGACGACGATCGGCATGCCCTCGCCCAAAAGCTGGCGCGCTGCCGCCAGGATATCTCCGCTGGCGTCGTCTTCGCCCTCAGCCATCATTGCGCCGTGCAGCACCAGCAGCAGGCCGTCCACCGGCATAGCTGCCTCGAGGCGCCGCAGCAAGTCGTCACGCAGCGACTGATATGTGTCGCGCTCGATCGCAGCGCCTGAGCCCGCCTTGACACCCAGCAGCGGCACAACCTCAATATCGGGCTGCGAGCAAAGGACCGCCAGCGCGCCGGCATCCTCAGTGGCAATGCCGCGCGTGGTCTCAAGCAGCTCGGCGCCCGCTTTGTAGTAATGGCGCTGGAAACCGGCCAGGTTGGTAGGCTGCGGACAAAAGCTATTGGCTTCGTGCTGAAACAGACCAAATGCAACGCGCATGGGGTACCATCCTCCTTTAGGGTCGTACAATCGTGCCATCCGCACGGCGGTCTTCGGCAGCAAAGTGGCGGATGCGGGCACGTTCTGGGTCGAGCAGTGCCTCCGCGCGCGCCTCGTCGATATCGATACCCAAACCTGGCTTGCCGCTCAGGTAGAGATAGCCTCCGGTCAGCTCTGCATGGCCTGGGAACGCCTCCAGCTCCTGCGGTGCAAAGTGGTTTTCTTCCTGCACGCCCATAGCCCAGCTGTTCATATCCAGGTGCATGGCCGCCACCTGGTTCACCGGATCGTTATCACCGCCCTCTTGCCAGGCGGTGTGTACGCCAAAAGCTTCGCAGATAGCCGCAAGCTTACGGCATGGCGTAATGCCGCCTGCCTTGGAGACTCTCACGCGCAGGTAATCGATCAGACGGCCTGTCACGAGCGGCAGCCACTCCTGCGGGTTCACAAACAGCTCGCCCATGGCCTGCGGGGTGGCGCACTGCTGGCGGATCAGCTCAAACCAGGCAATCTGCTCAGGCGGCAGCACATCCTCCAGGAAAAAGAGGTTATAGGGTTCGAGCAGTTTGGCCAGACGTACGGCATTTTGCGGACGCAAGTGTTCGTGCACATCATGAGTCAGTTTAGGCTGGTTGCCCAGTGCCGTACGCAATGCTTCGAACATGGCCAGCACCTTTTCGAGATAGGCTTCATCGTCAAAGACTTGTTTTGGCGCATACCCTCGCGGTGTACGTGCTTGCGCGGAGCTCAGGAATCCTCCTCCGCCATATTGGGCGTACTGACAGCGGATCACCTGGTAACCCTCAGCCTGGTAGCGGCGCACATCGTCGATCAGCTCGGCCGTGTCGCGTCCGCCGGCGTGCGCATACGCCAGCACCGCCTGATGGCAGGCGCCCCCCAAGAGCTGGTAGACCGGCATGCCTGCCTCTTTGCCCTTGATATCCCACAGGGCCATGTCGATACCTGCCAGGGCGGTGTTGAGGATCGAACCGTTGCGCCAATAACCGCTGGTGTAGATGCTCTGCCAGATATCCTCGATGGCTGAGGCATCCCGTCCCGTTACGAGCGGCGCTAGGTTGTGCGTGATAACAGCCTCAACCGCTTCGCGTTGGTAATAATCGCTCGCCGAGCCGATGCCATACAGTCCGGGCTGGTCCGTAAGGACTTTAACGATCAGCCAGCTGCCATCGGAGCGGGTGCGTATGGTGCGGATGCCGGTAATCCGGGTCATAGGTACATGCCTCGCATATAAGTGTGGGATTATCATGGCTGAGAGCCGTGGGCTTGTCAACCTCCTTGGCGCAACGCTGGGTTCGTTTGACGCCGGCGTGCGCGTGTGTAATATCCATACCCATGAGCACACTTTCAAAGCGTATCTATCTGGCATGGCTGTTGACGGCTGTCGCCGGCATCAGCCTGCTGGTTGCTGCCATACCAGCGCTGCCGGTGAGCTCTCGCAGTATCCTGGTGATGATCGGCGCGCTGGCAGCCGCAGGGTTGTGCCTGTTGGGACAACGTCTGCAGCCTGCCAACTGGTGGCTTTTACCAGCAGGAGGTGCGCTGGCAGTTGCTGCACTCGCCACTCCGGCGCTGAGCATACTGCCAGGCAACCCGTGGCTGATCGGTGGTGGTCTGGTTTTACTGGGTGTCTGCCTAGGGCTGGCAGCCTCCGATCTGATTCGCCCGCCTGAGCTGGCCAAGCAGGTGCTGGTGCTGGTAACAGCCTTTGGGGCGATCGCCGGCATCGAATATGGCTTGGGCTATCGTCTGCAGGGCGTCTCGATGCTGGCCGTTATCCTGGCCTATGGAGCAGCCGCATTTGGCATCCTGCGCGGCCGCTGGTTGGTGCTCATCGCCAGTGTGCTGCTCATCGTGGCTGCTATGGTGGCAGCTCCGCAACCGGCAGCAGTCTTTCGTCTGGTGTTGCCGTTATTGTTAATCCTGGCGGGGCTCTATACGGTACGCCTCAGCCGCCAGTTGGCGCGTTGAAACACCACACGGCCGCACTATGGCGGCCGTGTGACAGTAGTTATCACTAGAGCTTGACGGTTTTGCCCGTTTTGAACGATTTGGCAATTGCCTCCAGCACCTGCACCGGCCTTAGGAGCTGAGCATCGTCCAGCGGCCAGACTCCGTTCTGCACCGCATCGACCAGCGCTTTAAAGCCATTGTCGTAGCCGTCATCAGCGTTCAATGCGCGATACGCGCTGCCCTGCTCTCCGTGCACCAGCATCTGAAAGATATAAGCCTTGATCATATGCAGGGTGACGAGTACACCGCTCTGCATCTTTATATTCACTAACGCGCTCTCAGCCGAGCGCACGGCCGACAGGCTCTCCACGTCATAGCCATAGCCCTGCAGGGCTAACTCGACGGTGTGGATGCCATAAAAGAACACCCCGCCATGCTCGCTATCCAGGTCGCATGGTCCGCCCGCCATGCCGATCTGTGTGGCGCCGGCTTTTTCCTTGGCCTCTGCCAGAAAGCTGCGGAACGACTCGGTGTGCCATAGGGTCGACCACGACGAGAGCCAGGTGTTGTTCTTGTGCGCCAGGTCGATCAGCTCGCTCGCTTCGCGCACCGAGCATGTCAGCGGCTTGTCGACAAAAGTCGGCACGCCAGCCCGCAGCGACAGCCTGGCGGAGGGCGTGTGGTACTTGCCGTTACGGTTCATGATAATAACCAGGTCGCATTTATCGACCAGATCAGCTGGGCGGCGTACCACTTCCGGCACTAGTCCATCTTTGGCAATCTGTTTGCAATGCTTCATCGTGTCGCCTTGCCCGGGGCACATGACCACAACTTTGCCTTCCGGGATGGTCTGGTCAACATTAAAGCGCTTGCAGGCTTGTACTGCGTGCGAGTTCTCTGTTCCGATAATACCAATCCGTAAAACTGCCATGGGTTCCTCCCATTGATATTGAGTATCCCTATGCTACTGCAAGTCCGCCATCTGGCAAGTGCCCGCAGAATGCGTTATTTGCGAAAACCCTTTCGGGTGCCTATACTAGATCAGATCACGGGGCGGGTGCCTGTTATGTCTACCCCGAGGAGGATGCTCTGAATGCCCACATATGCCTACCGCTGTAACGAATGCGGAATCACCTTTGAGCGAATGCAGCACTTTACCGACGAGCCGCTCAAGGTCTGTCCAGAGTGCCAGGGCGCTGTGCAGCGCGTGATCTGCCCGGTTGGCATTGTCTTCAAGGGCTCGGGTTTTTACGTGACCGACCATCGTTCCAAGAGCCCCACCAGCCTGGCGGGAAACCGAAAAGAGGATACTCCCCCGGCTGCTAGTGATTCCGGGCATACCGAAGAGGCCAAAACGCCCGCTCCGGCAAGCAGCGAGGCCAAGACCAAGATGCCCCAGCCATGAGGCGACCGAGCCCATGGCGCTAGAGCTGGAACGACCCGCTGCCTTTGACCACCTTGTAGACAAAATCGGTGACCAGTTCATCCAGCCGGGTAGTGAGTTGGCGCCATTCCGGGCTGGCCAGGGCCGCCTCCATCTGCTCGAGATCGGGCACCACTGCGCCAGCCATCACCTTGGGGCCAAAGCCCCACACCTGGTACCAGGCATCCGAAAGCTGCATCCCCGCTGCTTCGATCATCTTGATAAACTCGCGGTTCAGAAACTCGAGGTACTCGCTTTCCTTACCCTCGCGGATACTCCAAGTCATCAGCAGCTTGATCATCTGGTCTCACCTTTGCCGTTAGCCAGCCTACTATACACCGAACCCTGAGGGTTCGGCAAGGGAGCCGCATGCGCGCACTCATCCAACGTGTCAGTCAGGCAAGTGTTTCAGTCGATGGTCGCCAACTGGGCACCATCGGAGCAGGTCTGGTCGTGTTGCTGGGCATCCACTCCAGCGACGGTACCCATGAGTTGGCATGGATGGCGGAGAAGATCGTCAACCTGCGCATCTTTAGCGACGACGAAGGCCGCTTTAACCGATCATTGTTGGATGTCGGCGGCGAGGTGCTCCTGATTTCGCAGTTCACCCTTTACGGAGATGCGCGCCGCGGGCGGCGCCCCAGCTTCTCCGATGCGGCTGCGCCCGAACTCGCCGCCCCTTTGGTGGACCAAATGGCCATCGCTTTGCGTCAGGCCGGGGTGGTCAAGGTCGCCTGCGGTCAGTTTGGAGCACATATGCAGGTTGCACTGGTCAATGACGGCCCGGTGACGCTGATGCTGGATAGCGCAGTAACGCGTTCCATCAATATTCGAGAGCCTTGAGAAGTTGTTCCAGCCGGAGCAGAACCCTTGCCAGCTAACGACCATCATGATAGAATAAAAAAGCCACTTTCGTTCAGGAGATGTACAATGCCGAGTTGGTTACAGCGCTTTATAACTGTTGATCCTGCTAATCCGCGAGCTGCCTATACCCGATGGGGGCTGACAGCCTTTGCCGTCGTGGTAGTGGTTGCGGTGCTCTTTGTACCGCCTTTTTCGCTTGTTCAACGTGTATTTCATACTGACTATGCCCCCATCACGCCCGCTAATGGCGGATCCACCAGCTTGGGCGAGCTTGCTGTTGTGCAGGTAGCGCCCGGAGGTACCAGCGGCAGAGGCCGTTTTCTGCTGACCTCATACAGCGGTGAACAGTTGGCTGCCCTCTCGGCAGATAGCCCCGAGCGCAGCATGCTTTCGGAGCTGCCCGCCGAGGTGATCGGCCGCGGGGCGCTTTACCGTCTGCTAATGAGCGGCACGCAGCCCACGACTGCCACTATCACGCTCCCTCTGCCCGCGGACCTGACCCCGCCGCATCTGGCTGATCTCTACGCCTGGGATGGTTCAAGCTGGCGTTGGCAGCCCTCCCAGCCGACGACCGATGGGCGTGCCCTTACCAGCACAAGTGTTCCGCTTTACACGGCTTATCTGGTGACCCAAGCACAGCCGCAACCGTTGCGCCTGATCGAGCTGGGCGCTGACGCGGCCGAGGCAGATAGTGTTATCCGTTACCGTGTCACTCCTCCGACCATCCTGAACGCCGATGGGTCGCTCGCGGAGTTACCCAAGGCGCCGGTAGCTGCCGATGACGTGCTGCTGAGCATTGACACGACGAAAGCCGGCTTACCAGCATTGCTGGGCGATGCGGCAAAGCAGCCGGCGCTTATCACTGAGCTGCAGGTCGCGGCCCAGACCTACGGCGGGCTTGAGCTGCAGTTGGCTGCGGATACAGCGACTGATCCTACACTGCCCGATTTTATTGGCGAACTGGCCGACAACCTGCGCACCCAGAACAAGACCCTGGCGCTGCGCCTCGACCTCGAATCCGCCTCAAAAGCAGCTCAGCTGGCCAGCTTGGCGGCCAAAGCCGACCTGGTGAATGCCGCCATGCCTGCGGATCCTCGGGTATTGGACGAGTCCGCCCTGAGTGGCGCGTTACGAGCCCTTACTCAGGCAGTCGATCGCCGCAAGGTTAACCTGCTCAGCAGCGCCTATAGCTGCCATCTCGAAGGCGATGCCACGCAACCCCTCAGCTACAAGCGGGCACTGGGGTTGCTGGTAGATGACGCATCGACTGAAAACAAGGGCATTGCGCTGCCTTCGGGCTCGCTGACGGTCACGATTCCTGCTTTGGACGCCGCCAAGATGCAATACGACGCCGCGCGCGGCCTCAGCTGGTTCAACCTGCCCGATAAGAGCACCGTTTGGCTGGCCAATCGTGCCAGTGTGCTCGCCGTCACGCGCCTGGCAAGTCAATATGCCCTCGGCGGGGTAGCCATAGACGGTCTGCATGACCCCGAAAACGACCCGACCATCCTGGCAGCGCTAAAAGACGTACAAGCCAGTGTCCCCGCTACCGCGCCCAGGTACGCGATCGTGTGGACGGTCACCGACCGCTCTGGCAAGGTGGTGATCGATCACATCACGACCCTGGTGGAACCAAAGTTGGCCTGGCGCGCCCCAGCTGTGCCAGGTGAGTATACCATCCGCGGTGCTCTCTCAGATGACGGCGGCCAGACCAACCTGGGTGATGTGGCCAATATCCTATTCCGTGTGCCCAGCCTGACGGCTACGCCCTCCCCGGATATCTCAGCCACCTCAGAGCTGAACAGCACGCCCACTGCAACTGAGACGCCCTCGGGTACCCTGACGCCCACGCCCACCATCGACCCGAACGCGACCCTCACGCCCACGCCGGAAGCGACTGCCACCCCAGAACCGACCACACCGCCTGCGCCAGTCAATGCCCCGCCTCCCAGCGGCGGTAGCGGCTTTGGCTATGGAATCCAGGCGGACTTTATCTCGGATGGCGATTATGCCCGGTTGTTTGGCGCCATCAACGAGCTGGGCTTGAGATGGGTCAAGCAGCAGGTCGAGTGGTTCCGTTACAATCCTGCTCCCGGCGTTTATGACTGGGGTGCGCTGGATCGCCTGGTCGATACTGCCAACGCCAATGGCATTAATGTGATGTTCAGCGTGGTCAAGGCTCCCAGTTGGGCACGCCCGGCGGGTGATACCGAACAGGGACCTCCGGCTGACCCCGCCACCTATGCCGCCTTTGTAGGAGAGATGGCGGCACGCTACCGCGGCCGTGTGCGCGCCTACGAGATCTGGAACGAACAGAACCTCTACTATGAGTGGGGAGGACGCGGCGGCAAGCTCAGCGCGGCGCGTTATGTCGAGCTTTTAGCGGCTGCCTATGCTGCCATCAAGACCAACGACCCGAATGCGATCGTAATCAGCGGAGCGCTCACCCCCACCGGCGTGACAGATTACGACATTTCGGTGGACGATCGTCTCTATCTCGAACAGATGTACCAAGCCGGGCTGGCACGTTACTGCGACGCGGTCGGCATCCATCCCAGCGGATTCAACAATCCGCCGGAAGCCAACTGGTACGACTGGAGCGATAGTAGCGCGCCCAGTTTCAAGGGGCATCCCAGCTTTTTCTTCCGCTCCAATATGGAGGCTTACCGTAACATCATGGTAGCATATGGCGACGGCTGGAAAAAACTGTGGGTGACAGAGTTCGGCTGGGCCAGCGTGGATGGCCTTGGGGTTGGACCTGCTTACGGCTATGGTTACGCAGCCGATAACTCTGAGGCTGAACAGGCCGCCTGGATTACCACCGCCTACCGCATGGGCGCTAACTGGGGTTGGGTTGGACCCATGTTTCTATGGAACCTGAACTTTGCACCCGTCTCGGGTCCCAGCGACGAAAAGGCCGCCTTTGGCATCGTGCGCGCGGATTGGAGCCCGCGTCCCGCCTATGCAGCCATCCGTGATATGCGTAAGTGACAAGGAGTGCTATTACTGTGAAGGACTCGTTACGCGATGTGCTTTTGCTGCTGACGGCGATCACGCTGGTGGCTCTGACGGCGTGTTCGAATCCCGCCGCGCCGGCCAGCGAACCCAGCGCACCGACTGAACCAACTGCCGAAGAGACCCTCTACCCTACCATTACGCCCGAAGGTGTCGAGGCCAAAGCAGAGCTGACTCCGACCGCCCGGCCTCTGCCGCCGCCGCAGGAAAAGGTGTTGGCCTCGCCTGAATATGGTATGCAGGTATTTCCCTGGTGGCGCCCCGAAGTGGGCAGCCGCGACATGCAGGTGGTGCGTGATGCCGGCTTTACGTGGGTCAAGGTGGGCTTTGGTTGGCGTGAGATTGAGGGTGCCGCAAAAGGAGCCTTTGACTGGACGCGCACCGACATGATCGTCGATATGGCCAACGATATCGGCGTCAAGCTGCTGATCCGCATCGACCACCAGCCCGAATGGGCTGGCGGAGGCTTTCCGCTCAACGGCCCGCCCGATAATATGCAGGACCTGGGAGATTTCCTCACCGCCTTAGCTCAGCGCTACAAGGGACGGGTCAACGCCTATCAGATCTGGAACGAGCCCAATCTTGCACGTGAATGGGGCGGACAAACGCCCGACCCGGCTGGCTTTGCCGAAATGCTCAAAGTGGCTTACGCCGCCATCAAGTCTCAGGATGACAACGCCCTGGTAATCAGCGGCGGCCTCAGCCCCACAGGCACCTGGGATGCAGAGAACCGCCCTGACGACTGGTATCTCGAGACGCTCTACATCGACATGGATAACAACTCGGACGGCTACTTTGACCTGCTGGGCTTGCACGCCCCTGGCTTCAAGGTCTCGCCCGAGACCGATCCGGCTGAAGTCGAGGCCGACCCGGAGCTGGGCGGCACGCGCGCGTTCTGCTTCCGCCACATCGAAGATATGCGCCAGATCATGGTGCAATATGGCGACAAAGACAAGCAGATCGCCATCCTCGAGTTCGGCTGGACCTCAGACCCGCGCCAGGATTCGCCTTATGCCTGGCACGCCGTCTCGGAAGAGTCCAAAGCCGACTACCTGGTCCGCGCTTACCAGTATGCCGAGGAAAACTGGTCGCCCTGGATCGGGTTAATGAACCTGATCTATATCGTTGACCCGGATTGGACTCAAGACAACGAGCAGTATTGGTGGGCCATCAGCGATCCTGGCTATCCCGATTTCATCGCCCGCCCGGCCTACAACGCCCTTAAAGAGATGCCCAAATAGGACTGTACCAGATACAAACAGGGCTGGCATTCATCGCCAGTCCTGTTTTTGTTCCGTTAGTCAATGATCTAGCTAGGCATCACCACATCGCAGTAGCAGCGTGTCTCGGCGGATTCGCGCGCCCACAGGCAGGTGAGGGCGCTCAGCACGCCGGCCTCGATCGGGCTGCGCGAGGGTGTGCCATCTCGCATGGCATGTAAAAAATCGAGGCACAGCTCGCGGTCACCGCCAAAGTGTGGCATCTCGCCGGTAAACGTAATCGTATCTACCGCCGGCGTGCGGTGCTTGAAGACCTTGATGACGTTTTCGTACCAGTCGAAAAAGATAGTGCCCTCGTAGCCGTAAAAGCGGGCGCCGCGCTGGCCAGCAGCGTTGCGCGCAAAGACATTTTGGGTGTAGGAAACCTGGGCGCCATCCTCATACTCGATGATGACACTGCTGATATCTTCGTTACGGATCTCTTTGCTGAACACGCACATGCGCTCGGATTGCATGTTGACTTGCATACCCTGGAAGCGCTCGTAAAAGAGGTTGAATGGGCTTTCGGAGCAGGTCTCGAACTCGTCGCAATCGACGCAGCGCAGATCGTGCGGTTTGTCGCCGCCGTAAACCAGCAGGGCCTTCATGGCGCACAGCTGCTTGGGCTTTTGCCCCATCACATAGGTGATATAGTCGAGGTCGTGAGTGGCTTTCTGCAGAAAGAGCCCGCCCATCAGCTCATAGTTGCGGTACCAGTGGTAGAAATACACGTCACCATAAGGTACATCGTTAAAGGCCACCACCTGTTCGATCTGGCCGATCGTGCCGGCCTCGATCATCTCTTTAATAGTCTGTATATGCACCGTCAGTCTCAGCGGAAATGAGACCACTGTCGGAGCCGGATAGTTGCGAAAGGCAGCATCTAACCGCTTGATCTGATCAAAGGTGGTCGCCACCGGCTTTTCCAAAAAGAGCGGCAGCTTGTACTGTGCTACCAGGCAGGCCATATCGGTATGCAGGTGGCAGCGCGTGCCGATCATCACCCCATCCAGTCCGCCGGCAGCGAGCATCGCCTCAGCGCTGTCATAGTAGATGGTGTCCTCAAGGAAGGGGTCGTTTGCGGCCTGAATCTCGGCAGCACGCGGGTCGGTAATGGCGGCTACGCGATAAGGTATGCCAAACATCCCCAAGGCTTTGGCCATTGATGAAACCCGTCCGCCATAGCCGATAATGCCTACATTCAACATGCGTGTGTATCCTCCGCTGATGATGGCGCCATTATAGACCCCTGACAGGTTCTGACAAGCGCATTGCCGGATTCCGTGCTTGGGTTATAATGGCCCTGCCCACAACCGATACGGAGTTCTTTTCTATGCACCGAACCTTTAGGACCACGACGGCCCGCCGTCAGACCTATTTGGATGGCTATTGGGATTTCATCACCGATCCGCTCGACCAGGGCGTCGACCAGGGCTGGTACAGCGACTTTCCGAGCGCCAGTCACCAGGTGTGGGTGCCAGGGGTCTGGAACACCCAGCGCGGCTTTCTGAACTATGAGGGCATCGCCTGGTACCGCACCAGCTTTGAAGTGATCGATTGCCGGGCACTGGCGATCTGTTTCGGCGCCGTCACCCACCTGGCCAACGTCTGGCTGGATGGCGAACTCCTCGGTGAGCACTATGGCGGTTTTTTACCTTTCAGCTTTCTGGTATCTCACCCCGAATGCCGGCGCCACGAGCTGGTGGTGCGTGTCGATAACACGCACGATCTGACAGGCACGATCCCCTCAGCGCGCCTTGACTGGTTCAAGTATGGCGGTATCTTTCGCCCGGGTTGGGTCGAGGAACTCGCCCACGATGGCTACATCGCCTCATTACGCCTGACGGGCGGGGTCGAGGATGGCACCCCTACCCTGCAGGCAGCCGCCGAGCTCACCAACCTCACCGAGTTGCCGCTCGAGACGGATTGGACCTTGCAGATCGACGGGCGCACACTGCACCGCGAAAAGCTGCGCTTGAATCCGCTCGATACCATCCAGCGCACTGCCGAGCTACAGGTGCCGGATGCCGAACTGTGGTCCCCACAGCAGCCCCAGCTGTATACGGTGACGAGCACCTTTGGCTCTGATAACCTGATCGAGCGGGTCGGTTTTCGGCAGATCAGCGTGCAAGGCACCCAGGTACTCTTAAACGGCCAACCGCTGCGGTTGCACGGCGTGCACCGCCATGACGACCACCCCGAGTGGGGCTTTGCAGTGCCAGAACCGCTCACCCTGCGCGACCTCGAGATGATCGGCAGCCTGGGGCTTAATGCCCTGCGCAGCGCGCATTATCCCTCCGACCAGAGACTGCTGGATCTGTGCGATGAGCGCGGAATCATGGTGATCGAAGAGATCCCGCTCTCTGATTTCAGTGCTCAGCAGCTGGCGCTCAGCCTGATCGGTGACCGCGCCTCGGCTATGCTGTGGGCCATGATCCAGCGCGACATCCATCACCCATGTATTTGGGCCTGGAGCCTGCTCAACGAATGCGAGACTAACTCGCAAGAGGGCTATGCGGTGGTCGAGCGCCTGGCAGCCACCGCGCGCGAGACGGATCCCTCGCGGCCGATCACCTTTGCCAGCCGTGATGCGCTCAACGACATCAGCTTTGAGCTGGTAGATTTCGTGACAGTGAACTCGTTCATCGGCTGGTATACCTTTGATATGACCCTGCCAGCCTTCCTCGACCGCATCCGTGCGCGCATCGGCGACAAACCGCTCCTGATTGGCGAATTTGGCGCAGAAGGCCTGTATGGCACGCGCACTCTCGAAGAGGATATCATGTGGAGCGAGGAATACCAGCGCAAGGTGGTCTGTGAGCAGACAAAATACTTGCTGGGACGCCGCGATATCATCGGATTTTACATCTGGCAATTTGCCGATTCGCGCTCCGATGGCGAGCTTTATGCTCTCGGTCGCCCGCGCAGCTATAACAACAAAGGTCTGTTGGATGAATACCGGCATCCTAAACTGGTGTACTATGCCCTGCGCGATCTCTTAACTAATGCACATCAAGGTTGTTAATATGTTTGCTGGGGTTGATGCGAGATGACAGATGTCCGATTCAAGGTACGTGCCGTACACTGTGCTTATGATGCCGAGGACGAGGCCGTTTATGAGGCCTTGTGCCGAGCGGTGGATCCGCTTGATCGATCCTGGGCCAAGCTCAAGGCTGCTAGAAAGATTGCGATCAAGTTCAACCAAGATTGGCCGCCCGCCAAAGTGGTACGCTATGAGGGCCAGCTGCAGGAGCTGGTCAGCGAAAAGGTAGCGCGCGCCCTTTTGCGTGTCCTGCGCGAGCGCCTGAACGCCGAGATCGTCTCGTGTGATACTTCTGTGCATGTCAAGGCCTACCGCAACCTGACTGTCCGAGAATGCATGACCCTGCCGGATGTCCTGGCCGAGTTCGATGTTCCGCACTATGACATGAACCAGGTACCCTCCTCAGTCGTGCCGGTGCCTGGCGGCGGTTTCATGTTCCGCGAGTACCGCCTGCCCCAGCCGATCGTCGATGCTGACGAAACCATTTCGGTGCAGGTGATTAAAAACCACCGCTTTATGGGCACTACATTGTGCTTAAAGAACCTGTTCGGCCTGCTGCCGCAACAACCGCACTATCATGCACGTCAGTACTTTCATCATATCATCCGCATGTCGTACATCCTGCCGGATCTGGGGATCACGATTAACCCGGCGCTGAACATTCTGGATGGCCTGGTCTGCCAAGCGCGCTCCGAATGGGGCGGTGAGGGCCGCGTGGGCAACACCCTCCTGGCGGGCGACCATGTGATCGCCACCGATACCGTTGCTACCCACCTGATGGGTCACGATCCCACAGAGGATTGGCCCACCCAGCCCTATGTGCGCGACCGCAACCCGTTGCTGGTGGCAGCTGAGGGCGGTTTTGGCACGGTAAAACTGGATGAGATCGACTGGCAATCCGAGGTCTCAGCGCCGATTGCCGAGTTCGGTGTACACGAGACCGATTCGTACGAGACGATCCTCGAATGGCGCCGTTCGACCTGCGAACAGGCCCTTTACTATCGCGACAACATGGCCAAATATCAGGCGCTCTATCCGGGGCAGTACATCATGCTACAAGATGGGCAGGTGGTCTGGCACGATGTCTCCAGCAACCTGACAATCTCACGCCGCATACTGGCCGGTACTTCGAAGGATTCGGCATTGTGGTTCAAGTTCGTCGATCCGGAAGAGCGCGAGAGCGAACACTTTGAGGTCTACGAGCAGGTACTCGAGGGCCTGCGCGGCCTCTAGCGACCTGCTCGGTGATTAGTTAAGCATCAAGGGTGGCTGCCTGCAGGCAGTCACCCTTTGTCGTGCCAGGAAAGGATCAGCCGGCGAGCGGCCTGCACTTCGTCCAGGCGCCCGACGGGGGCATTATGCGGAGCCTCGCGCAGGAGAGCCGGGTTGCTGTGCGCTTCAGCAACGATGCTTTGCACAATCTCGACAAAGCGATCGAGTGTCGCCAGCGATTCTGTCTCTGTAGGCTCGACCATCAGCGCCTCGGGGACGATCAATGGAAAGTAGTTGGTGGGCGGATGGATGCCATAATCGATCATGCGCTTTGATATATCTAGCGCGCGCACATCCTCGGCACCCTTGATGCGTCCTTCAAACACGCACTCGTGCATGCAGGTACGCTCGTACGGAAGCGGCAACGTGCCGCGCAGTTTGGCTTGCAGATAGTTGGCCGCCAGCACGGCCGACTCGGCCGCATCGCGCAGCCCCTCGGCTCCCAGCATGCGGATATAGGTATATGCCCTTACCAGGATGCTAAACTGGCCGTAAAAAGCCTTGATCGCGCCAATCGAATGCTTGGGCATATGCAGGACATAGCTATTCTCATCCCGCACCGCGATAGGCCCGGGCAGAAATGGTGCCAGGTCACTGCGCACTGCCACGGGGCCCGAGCCAGGTCCTCCGCCGCCGTGCGGTGTCGAAAACGTTTTATGCAGGTTAAAGTGCATGATGTCGATACCCAGCTCGGCCGGGCGAACCTTGCCCATCAGCGCGTTAAAGTTGGCGCCGTCGCCATACACCAGCGCGCCGGCGGCGTGCACAGCCGCGGTTACCTCGAGAATGCGCTCCTCAAAGAGGCCCAGCGTACTGGGGTTGGTGAGCATGATGCCGGCTACCTGCGGCCCCAATTTGCTGTATAAGTCATCCAGGTCGACATTGCCGCGCGCGTCAGAGGCCACCTCAACAGCCTCATAGCCCGCCATAGCAGTAGAGGCCGGGTTGGTGCCATGCGCTGTATCGGGGATCAACATGACTTTGCGCGCTGTATCGCCGCGAGCTTGATGGTAGGCGCGGATCATCAGCACGCCCGCCAGCTCGCCCTGTGCGCCGGCAGCAGGCTGCAGGCTGACGCCTTCCAGTCCGGTGAGGGCAGCCAAGGCATCCTGCAGGCGGCAGAGCAATTCGAGTGATCCCTGCGTGAGCACCGCAGGCTGCAGCGGATGTGAGGCCGCAAAGCCCTCCAGGCGCGCGGTATCCTCGTTGATGCGCGGGTTGTATTTCATCGTGCACGAGCCCAGCGGGTAAAAGCCAATGTCGACCGCATAGTTGAGCTGCGAGAGGCGCACATAATGGCTCACCAGGTCGCGTTCAGAGACCTCGGGCAGGGCCAGGTCGTCGCGCAACCATTCATCTGGCAGTTCTGCGGCTTGCGGCACATCCAGCTTGGGCAGGCTGACGGCGCAGCGTCCCGGGCTGCTGAGTTCGATGATGAGTGGTTCGGTCATTGAACCACCTCTTTCAGGCCAGCGAGCAGACGTTCGATCTGGTCGGCTGTGTTCATTTCCGTAACGCACACCAGCATCTGGTGCTCCAGGCGCGCTTCCAGTGAGCCGAGTGCGTAGCCGCCGATGATGCCGTACTCCTCGTAGAGGCGCTTGTTAAGTGCCTCAGCGTTGGCGGGGCACTCGATGATAAACTCGTTAAAGAACGGCGCATCATAGACCAGCCGGTAGCCGGGCAGTTTGGCGATTTCGCTGGCGGCATAGTGCGCCTTGTGGTAGCACAACTCCGCCACCTGACGCAGGCCGTTCTTGCCCATGGCAGCCATGTACATGGCGGCGACCAGCATATTGAGGCCCTGGTTGCTGCAGATATTTGAGGTGGCCTTTTCGCGGCGGATGTGCTGTTCCCGGGCAGAGAGTGTTAGCACAAAGCCGCGCCGCCCGTGAGTGTCGACTGTCTCGCCAACCAGGCGGCCGGAAAGGCGCCGCACATGCTCGCGGCGGCATGCCATGTAGCCCAGGTAGGGGCCGCCAAAGGAGAGGGCGTTGCCGAGTGGTTGGCCATCGCCCACTACGATATCAGCGCCGTACGCCCCTGCGGGTTTCAGCATCCCCAGCGCGATCGGGTACTGTACCACGATCAGCAGCGCGCCATGGCGATGGGCGGCATCGGCCAACTTTTCGAGGCTGAACAGGCGCCCGGCGAAATCGGGCAGTTGCACCGCCACACAGGCGGTCTGGCCGTCGATGCGCTCGGCGAGGGCATCGACATCGCCATCCAAAAGCGGGCTGCTCTCCAGTTCCAGGTCGGTGCCCTGGGTATAGGTGCGCACCGTCTGCAGATACATCGGGTTAATCCCGCCATTCAACAGCACCCTGGTGCGTTTGCCGCGCGCGATGTTGGAAGCCATCAGGATTGCCTCAGCCAGGGAGGTGGCGCCGTCATAGTGCGAGGCATTGCTGACTTCCATGCCTGTGAGGGCGCAGATCATGCTCTGGTATTCAAAGATCACCTGCAGCGTGCCCTGGGCGATCTCAGGCTGGTAAGGGGTGTAAGCAGTAACAAACTCGCTGCGGTTGGCGATATGGCTGACGGCACTGGGGATAAAGTGGTTATAGGCGCCCGCTCCCAGAAAACAGGGCGAGGTATGTGTGTTGGCGTTGCGGTCAGCCATCTCGCGTAATTCGGCCATCACCTCCAGTTCGGAGAGAGCCGGCGGTAGAACGATCTCGGGGTCACGCAGCGCCTCGGGAATCACCTCAAAGAGCTCGTCAATGCTGCTTACCCCGATGCCAGAGAGCATCGTTGCTCGATTCTCGGGGGTATGGGGGATGTAAGTCATTCGATATCAGGCCTGTTTCTGCGCACGCTTGATCAAGGCTTCATAGGCTTTGGCGTCCATCAGAAAGTCCAGCTCACCCAGATCCTCGATCGCTATCTTGACCAGCCAGCCGTCACCGTAAGGATCCTTGTTAACCAGCTCAGGGGTATCCTCCAGGTCCAGGTTGACCTCGACCACCTCACCAGCAACCGGCAGGTTGAGTTCGGAAGCTGCCTTGACGGATTCGATCACCCCAAAAACCTCGCCCTGCGAAAACGAATCGCCCACTTCGGGGACTTCGACATATACGACATCGCTCAGCTGCGACTGGGCATAGTCGCTGACACCGATATAGCCAAACTCGTCATCAACGCGAATCCATTCGTGGGATTTGGTGTAGAGGCATTTCTGGTCGAAACGGATAGCCATAGATCTCCTTTGATGCACTTTGATAGCAGCAGACATATATAACCCAGTCTGTCGTTGACTGCTATTATTGACACATGTGGGAAAAACACAAAACCTGCCGGCCAAGCAGCCGGCAGGTTTTGTCCAAGTACATTACTCTACTTCCCAGACTATCACATCGGAAAACGAGATAGTTACATTGTCGTCTTGGTTGCTGGCGGCCATCAGTCCGATATCGCCCATATCAAAAGTATCATCGTTCAGACTGGCTACGATATCGCCATTGATTTTGAGGATAAACCGCGGACCTTTGCAAGTGACTTCAATATAGTTCGCTTCCTCGCCCTGATTAATGGAATCCGAAGGCGTCCAATCTACCAACGGAACCCATTCGTCATCGAGATAGTAGCCAAACACATAGTAGCCATCCGAGCTGATGCTGAACACGTAAAAATTGTCAACATCCTGATAGCGCAGCACAATACCCATGGCGTTATCGTCGGAACCAGCCACTTTGCGCACATCCATGCCGATGCTGACATCAGCAAATGACTCATACGCGTTGGACCAGCGCATGGTCCGCGATTCGGTGATATCTACGATAAACTCACCTTTGTTGTAGCGCCCGGTCGAGTCGGAAGCATCCCACTCATCCCAGCCAGTATCCGAGTTGGTAAAGTCTTCGTGATAGATCACCTCTCCTTCTATATAATCCGGATCGTCGACAACGCCCGACATCGACTCGTCATAGCTGTAGACATTCAGCTCGGTGTACAGCACCTCGAGGTCGCCTTCGTCATAGGTACTGCCAAAGATGGCAAAGTTGCCATCTTCAA
>JAAYDC010000009.1 GCA_012729455.1 Chloroflexota bacterium
TACTTTTCCCAGCAATACATGTCGGCAGTTTTACCAAGATTTAGTGAAATAAACAGACTGCGATCGAGCTTTCTGCTTCAAGGTATGTTGAGGTGGAAGAAGGGCATGGCAGGTTTTTCCGCTGACGATAGACACAAGGATGCATCGCCCTTTATCTCGCAGCCATGCCTGCAGAGGCTCCATGCCAAGCCAATTACAATATCCCTATACCAAGAGGCTTACACAATCATTTGAATTTGATTCTCTGACTTTTTGCTGATATTTAAATGTAAAAAACTATTGACATTTTAGTCGTTCATGGTATAATACGAATGTAAAAAACATTTTACATTCAGGAGGGGTTACCATGAAAGGCTTTCTTAAAATGGATGAAATGGAGATGAGCATCACCACTAGGGCGGTAAGGATCGCATGGATTTATGCCAGCATTTTCATAATAGTATGGATCTGGCATGATTGGATTAAGTTGGGACTGATCCAATGGGTGCCTTTAATTCTGATGGCGTCGCAGTTATTGGTATATTGGACCGTCCAACTTTATTTAAAGTGGAAGCTTGGCAAAGATGAAGAATAACATCAGGGAGCTGAGAAAAAAGCTTGGCTTGAGACAAGAAGATGTAGCAACTACCCTTAACGTTACAAGGCAGACTATCAATGCTATCGAAAACGAAAAATATAGTCCGACCTTGGAACTGGCGATGAGATTGGCAAAACTGTTCGATACCACTGTCGAGGAGCTTTTTCACCTCGACGAATAGCAGCATGTGACTCATGATATAAAGAGGTAAGGGTAGGCAGATAGAATAAAGTATGTATAGGGGAGCCCTGCGATCCAAGTTCGGTTTGGGTGGTAGGGCTCTCTTCTTGTACCTTGAACTATTCCTGCACGTATCCGATTCATCTTCCGCCTTATGAGAGGGGGTGCGAAATCCCAGGCCTTGATATATCAATAGTGTCGAGTGCGTGAAAACAGAAATAATTAACGATTGGAAAAAAGAGGCTACTATGCGGCGTTGAAAAATACGGGTTGCATATAAGGGAATACTTGCTACAATACAGAGACGTGTGAAAGATTCTTTTTGATGAAAGGGGGAGATGTAATGAAAAAAACGATAGTCAGACTCTTATTGGTCATGCTCTGCGCAGCAGCTCTTACGGCCTGTGCCCAGCAGGCAACACCTTTGCCAAAGGAAGAGGCGACTGTAGAAAGCAAGGCAACTGAAGCTAAACCGGCTGAAACAAAGATGCCTGCTACGGAAACACCCGAGGCTAAAACAGAAGAAAAACCAACGGCAGAGCCAGAGAAAACTGAAGAAAGCAAGCAAGTAATTCTTGAACCCGGAATTCAGGGGCCTGAAGGTTGGCCAGAGGATGTTCCTACTCCCTTGACAGGTGAATTCCTCTGGGGCGACTGGGCGCCAGATCAGAGCTTTTATACGGTGGACATCCGATATACACAAGCCGAAATCGACGCTTATGCAAAAAGACTGCAGGACGCAGGATTCACTAAAATCGACACCGATAAATATGAGGATATTTACGGTGATGCGGGTGTGTATGCCAATGACAATTGGGAAATCGTACTGGGGGATGAAGGGGTAAACGGGGACTATACCTATATGAGCCTTTATCCGGTTAAATAGGCTGGTAAGCGATGCGGATTATCGTAGGATGACTTGATTTTCGTAGTTCGTTAACTCCAATGCGGGGCAAGCGAATCTGTTTGACGGCACCCATTGGCAGGACGGTATTGCGTCATGGCCTGCCGATTGATGAGGTGAGGCAAGCTCAAAGTTAGCCCCACGGTCCAGGTTTAACTTGCCGTAGGGCTTTATCACTTGATCCTCTTAACAATTTACCTTGCGTCTTCCTGAGTTACGCATTATTACCCTCAGGATTGCCAGTTTCTAATAAGGAATCTCGAAGCTATCCACTTACTGGATTAGTCCGATAAAAAGCGATCCAGTGCTTCCCTTATTTCCTGCTCATGTCCAGCCATCATGTGCCCTCCATCCTCAAAAGCAATCAAGGTGCAGTTCGGAAACCGTGGAACAGCAAGCCTTATTTTCTCAAAGCTTGCGACAGAATCATCCTTGGCATGGAGGATCAAGATCGGCATTTTGAGAGATTCGATAGGATATTGATCAAAATGTCTCTCCATGTCAGGATTGGTTAGTTCACCGTCCAGGATTGCTCCGACTTTCCGCTCACTAATGGGCTGAATATCCGCTACCGTAGATGGAGGCAGCCCCATCAATGGCTCAAACAAAGGACTAATCAGATACATGGCAAAATCAGATATCAGGGCTTTGGGTGGTGCTTGGTACTGCAGGTAGCTTTCCGGCTTATAAGCTGGCGGCATTGCCGAGCAAAAGAGAATCAGACCCTTAACGCGCTCAGGATAATCAAGGGCGAAACGGATTGCCGGTGTACCACCTGCTGAGGTTGCGAGAACATATACACTGTCGATTTCCAAATAGTCGAGAAGCTCGGCAAAAGCATCAGCCTGTGCTTTGGGAGATCCGTCGCCTTTAATATCCGATCCGAGATAGCCAAAACGAGAAGGTGCGATGAGACGGTTTGTTGACCTGAGCGTCTTTACCGTCTCATAGGCCTGATCGTAGCCACCAAAAATCCCATGCACCGATAAGATAACCTCACCGCTGCCTTCATCAAGGTAAGTGATGTCGCCATAAGATAGTGTCGCTGTTTTTACATCATAGTTTGAGAGACGTTTTTGTGCTTTCGCAAGACCATGTGACGCGCGAATACCCTGAACAGCTGCGTATAGCAGAAACAGTAATAATAGAACGCCTGGGATTATCCAAATCATATAAACATTCTTTCTTTTTTGTTGAGTTGTTTTCGATTTGTTTTTGTGCAGCATGCTTACCTCTGTCTAATCATGTATTGAGTCAGGAGTAAAAAGCAGGTCGATTGCATATTTGAAAAAAGTATAGACACCTTCGTCAGAATATAGATCGAAATCAAGCAAATCATTTGCAATAGTGCGATTCAAGAATGCTGATTGGATTGTGGATAGCAGCATGAAAGCGACGACCTTTTTTTTCTCCTCGGAAAAGCTATCCGGCAGTGCATTGAGAATTCCTTTGTAACTAGTGACGGAATTGGTATTCGTTTGAGGAGAAGAGAGGTCGCTTAGAATCGAAACCTTTGCAATCTCTGGATTCTCCTCAAGAAAGGCGAAAACACTGATTGCTCCGGAAAGAAGTCGGTCTTTTGGCTCGTTTATTCCCTGATTGAACTTGAACGAGCGAATGACTTGTCTGATAATGCGCTCTACGCATACTTCAATTAGTTGTTGTTTTGACATGAAATGGTAGTTAATCAAGCCGATACTCACGTCTGCTCGAAGGGCGATATTGCGTATGGTAACCTGATTAAGGTTGCCATTTGATTCTCGGATCAGTTCAGTCGTCGCATCAATGATGCTCTCTTTTACATCGACATTCGCGTTTTGATTATTGTCTTGCTTCATATATCCTCCGGGCTGAACAATGTTCAAAATGATAATACTGAACATTGTTCAATTTGTCAACGGACAGGTTTATAAAGAGTCCATAAATACAGAAAGAATAAACCCATTTGCACTGTCGCAGTGACTGAACTCTAACTTGCCACATGCATCTATGGTTCAGGTTCAACTTGTCGTGAGGTTTATTATATGAGCTGCAGGACCTGGCCAACCCGATCGGTACCAATACCGATGCCCTGTATATCCTGCCAGAAGAGGCCCCTTGGCTGCTCTGGCCAGGCGCATCTGTAACGACGAGAGGCGCATCCGACCAGGATGAGCGCCGTATCATGTGCGAATTGCGTATTACAGGATTTTAGTTTAAATTCTACTCAAGCAGTCTTTTACGAGGTCCCTATGTCCACTGTGGCGAACGAATTGGTGGTTTCGACACAGATTAATGCGTCGCCCGAGCGCGTTTGGCAAGTGCTCTTTACCGAGACGTCCTCCTGGTGGCCAGAGCTGAGCTTTGAACCGCATGTAGGGGGCAATCTTAAGGAGGTATGGCGCCATGAGGGCGCTACCTACCGCATCGACGGGCACATCTCGGGGATCGTGCCCAACAAGCGCTTGCAGTATGTCTGGCTTGAGCCGGGCTGGGAAGAACCGCTGCTGGTGTTTATCACCCTGGAGGTTAAAGGCGACGGCACGCTGGTGAGCGCCACGGAGCGCGGCTTTGAGAGCCTGGGTGACGGCGCCGAGGTCTACAGCGACCATTACAAAGGATGGAAGTCTCTGCTGGCCAGCCTGAAGGAGCAAGTCGAGCGTTAGGTGCGGTCAGGCAACGGTGGAATGCTCCGCGCCCCATTGATGCAGCCACCGCGCGATCAGGTCGGAGCGCGTATAGAGCCGCGTGCTGGCTGGCTGGCCGTAGCGGCGCGCCAAGGCGCTCACCGGCAGCTCGCGCAGGATACGCATGCCCTCGGTCATCTCCTCACAGTAGGTTTGCATTACTCCTGCTACTCCGTCATGCTGCAGGTTGCCCAGCCGCCACCAGGGGGCCGGTTCGGCGACGTTGGGGTAGACGTCGAGTTTGGCGTTAACTGCCAGAGCGGGCTTTGGGGGCCAGATATCGGGCGGATGCGGGTCGGCTGCGAGCTCCGGCAGCCACACCGCCTCGGGCTGTCCGAGCGGATGCAGCCCCTCGCGGCACATCGCTTCAAGTTCTGGCGGAATGCGCGCCAGGTCGGCGGCCTCCAGACGCAGGGGTTCCAGCGCATAGGCGCTGCTCTCGGGAGTGATCGACCCCATAAAGAGCACAAATTCCTGGCCGATGGCGCGGCAGCGCTCGGCCAGCTCGAGGCGCTTGACCAATGCCGCAAACGCACCCAGATCATCTAGGCAGCGCTTGGTCACAAAAAGCTGCCAGCGCGGGGCAATGCCTACTTCCAGGCAGCGTTCGGTGGCGAGCAGCTGGTCGTGCCAGGCGCCGCGGCGGCGCATGCCCCAATCGGTATTGGCCTGCATACCAAAGAAGGAAATCTGGCACGTTTTTGGGGGCAATGTAGCAGCCCAGCTGGCGTAGGTTGGATCGCGCGCCAGGCGCCAGGTCGAGAGCAACTCAAAGCGCTGGGCGCACCCCGGTGAGGATAGCTCCTGTTCGAGCAGCCAAAGCTCGCGGTAATCGTCGCAATAATCGGGCTCGCGCCACCAACTGAAAAATGCCAGCTCGCGGATACCGCGGCCGCTGCTATCGCGCCAGTCTTTGAACTCGGCAGCGATGGCGCGCATCTGATCCGTGGTCAGCTGACCGTTGGGCTGAGCGCCCAGCCAGCAATGCCGGCAACGATTGGGGCAGCCAGCCAAGTCAACCATCACGCCGAGAGCATCTGGCCCCGGGCGTGCGGACGTGTCAGTCAAAGAGCCCTATCAGGCGCTGCTGAGCATCATAGAGCGCCTCGCCGGCGTCCTTACCGCCGACCACCTGGCCAACAGTAAAGATAAAGGTATCCGCCAACTCGCCCATCGCGGCGCCTCCCAAAATGGGGATTATCACCAGCGAATCCAGCGAGTTGAGCCCCGAGGCAGCTACCTGCTGGCCGACCGCTTCGACATAGCCGGGCGAAGAGATCACCGAACGGCGCGCCGGCAGCATGTTGCCGGATGATTCCCAGCGCGATGTCAGATACAGGATCAGCTTGAGCGCCTCTTCGGGATGCTCGGATTCGGACGCCACATAGTAACCCTCGACGTCGCCAAAGCGGATCTGTTGCTCGCCGGCAGGCAGCGGCAGCATCGTCCACTGGAATTCCCACGGATGCGCCTTGCTGCCGCCGCGCACACTGTAGGCATTCAGCCAGGTGCCGCAGAATCCGCTGGCGGAGGCCTCGTTGAGCCCGCCGCGGAACAGGGCGCCCATCACGCCCGGTGAGGGCGCGATCTTGTAGATGTTGATCGCATCGGCATACCACTGCACTGCCGCGATGGTCTTAGGGTCGTCAAAAGTGGCGGTCGTGGGCTTGTTGATGTCGTCGATCAGGCGGCCGCCCATCAGATAGACAAACAGCATCGGGTCAAAATTGCCGGCATCCGTGCACAGCCCCCAAAAGCGCTCACCGGGTGCGGCGTCGGGCTGGTTGAGGTTGTTGGCTAGGATCAAAAAGTCGTCCAGAGTCCAGTTGAGCGGCGGGGTTTCGAGGCCCAGCAGATCCATAGTGTCGCGGTTGATGTAAACCACAAACATGTCGAGGTTGCCGGGGATGCCCCACTGGCGCCCCTCGATCTGCAGGCCCTCGAAAGAGCCGGGCACAAAATCGGCGCGCGCTTCGGCCCAGACTGGGTCTTGCAGCAGATCCTCGAGCGGCAGCAGCTTGCCCTCCATCATATAGCGCAGGGCATTGCGGTTGCCATAAATGATGTCGAGGTTGTTCTCTGTCATGGCGCCCACCACGGCAGCCGAGTTGGGATTTCCGTCAACCACCTCAATCTTGATCCTCGGGTTTTCGCGCATGTAGGCATCCAGGAGCAGGGTGAGATCGATGTGATTTTTATCAAAGGAGATCCGCAGTGTGACGGGACCGCTCGAGGGGGCATTCACCAGGACACAACCGCTGCTGGCGATGAGCAGTGCCGCCATCAACAGGATGGTGCGGGTGATCAGCTTGATGCGCATGCGCTTTTCTCCTTGCATCTGGATGCGAGTACATTACTCACCCGCCGGCAGCCTGTCAACCGCTGAGCGGGCGGGTCTCCATCACCACACGGCGCAGGCCCTGCATAAAGTAGGCATAGCTGGCATAGGTCACATCCGAGAGCACAAAGTGGTCGGGTCCCGGGATAAAGCGCCCGATGCGGATCAGCCCGCGTGCGCGCTCGAGTTCGGCATCGATGGCCGCGCGCCCCTGCGACATGACGCGTTTATCCAGCCCGCCGAGGGCTCCCAGCTGCGGGTAACGCTGCAGCAGGCCGGCCAGGTCGTTGCCGGATTGCACCTCAAAGGGATAGAGTGCGTTGACGCCGCTCTCGAGCATCAGGCCGGTAAGGGCATCGATCAGGCCGTCTGAATCGACCAGCACGATCGGGATGCGGTGGACATCCGCAAAGGCGCGGATGCGTCGGTAGTGCGGCTGCATGAAACGCCGAAAGACGGCCGGCGAGACCAGCGCCCCCGAGCGGTATGCCATATCTTCCCAGCATTCGATCAGGTCGAAATCGAGCTCGCTGAGCATGCGCTCCCACAGCGAGATCGCCACATCGGTATAAGTTGTCATAATGTCATCGACCAGGTCGGGGGTGTCGTAAAAGGCATAGGCGAGGGCCTCATCCCCCATCAGCTTGCGGATAAAGCCATAGATGCCCCAATGAGTCAGCTGCAGCGGATAGTCGCGCGCGCGCAGTCGCTCAACCTCGGCCGGCCAATCGGGGGCAAAACGGGTCGGGTCGTCGGCGCGCAGATGCAGGCTTCGAACACGGTCCCAGTCGTTGCGATCGGCCACGGCAAAGCGCAGCGGCTGGGTATGGTAATCGCCTGATTTGTTGTGGCGGCGGATCTCACCGTCGCCACGGCGCACCACCAGCTCGTCGGGAGTATCCGAGAGCACCTCGTCGGGACCGAGCGAACTGAGATCCATGTTGACGGAGGCGATCTGCCAGCCGCGATAAGGTCCCTCGAACTGCAGCCACTCGTCGATGTGCGTGGAGACGCCCGGCGCCTCTGCTTCCCAGTCGCCTACATGCGCGTTGGTACCGCCAAAGAGCTTGATAAAGGGCACGCGGTCGGTGGGCTGGCCGGTGAGTACACGCACAAAGCGCTCGCGATGGGTGAGGGAGGCTGTCATGGCATCCTTTCAGATGGTTTGGTCTGCAAGTATAATAGCTGTGCAGCGAGCATCCCGCAAAGGTGTTGACACGCGGGCTGCCTCGGGCGTACACTCGAGGTATGGATAACGATTACGACGAACTCGAGCGCGCCCCGGCCGATCCTTTTGCCGGCGTGCTCTTTTCCGGCGTGATGCTGGTGCTGGGTGTGGGAGCCGGGCGGCAGGTGCCGATCCTGGCGGAGCGCTGCCAGGCTGCCGATGGCCTGCTGGTGGTGATGGATGGCGTCTACGAGCGCCTGGCACAGCTACAGCGGGACGACTTGCCCGGCGAGATCGCCTGGATGCAGGGGCGCCTGCGGCGTGTACCGCTCATGGCGGGCGTGTCCGACTTGGTGATGGTCAATGGCCTGCTGCGCGAGGTGCCGGGCGACCATTACCCCCAGGCAGCCGAGGAGCTGTGGCGCGTGATGAGCGCCAACGCGCAGCTGCGCATCGCCGATATCCTCGAGGCCGACGATGCCGACCCTGCTCAGGTGGCCTGGGCAGAGCGTAACCGCATCGTGCGGCGCCTGGGGCTGGCGCTCAACCGGCCCGTAGCAGTGGCGGTGGATCTGCGCACCGCTATTCAGGCTTTTCGCTCGGCCGGCTTTGAGGACGCCCAGGTAGCGCTATTGCCGGGGTATCACCTCACCGAGGATTGGCTGCAGGAGACCGCCCAGGCAATCTATGGCCTGGCCGGGCGCGTGGCCGATTGCGACATGCGCACCTATATCGTCCAGCATGATCTGCAGTACCTCGGCGAGGCCTTTATGGCGGGCGACCAGCGCGCACCGGGCCGCTTTGTGCTGCAGATGACCAAGCCGGGAGACCTCTAGTCGGGCAGCACCACCACGGCATCCACCTCGATGGGGATGGTCATGTTGGATTGCACCGTGGTGCGCGCCGGATAGGGCGCACTGAAGGCAGCCTTGTACACCTCGTTAAAGACCGCGAAATCGGCCATATCCCTCAGGTAGGCGTTGACCTTGACCACGTCTGCCATGCTGGCGCCGGCGGCCTCGATGATGGTGCGCACGTTCGCCAGACACTGTTCGGCGGCGGCACGAAAGTCACTCGGTCCCTGGCCGGTGGCGGGGTTGGCAGGCCCCTGGCCTGAGACATAGAGAAAGGTGCCCGAGCAGCGGATGGCGTGCGAGTAGGGGCCAACCGGTTTGGCGCCCTTTTCGGCAGTGATCGATTCACGCATGTGACTTTACCTCCAGAATTGGTTCGGGAAGATCCGTATACAGGCAATATCGCGCCGTTGGTGGCAGCAGTGCCTACACTGGCCAGCCATAGCATCACTTTGACCACCTGCGCTTTCCACAAGGGCAAGAGACCATTATCAAATCCTGCAAAAGTAGAGTTCTACTGTGTAACTTTAATTAAAGATCGCACCTGAAAACAAGGGGTGCGGTGGCTATTTGTTAGCTGCTGCATCCAGTGTTATTTATACCCACATCTCTCCGGCAAATTGGAGTCTGTCTTAGTATCCATGGTCAATATGCTGCCACAGCCCGCCATTTGTCCTGACTAGTATCCAATTCCAATTATTGTATGTGCTGTTAGGATTCAAAGAACCATCTCCGCCAGATGAATCAACATCGAACGAAGATAATAAAACAATGACTTCATCCGCATTGTTCCTGTCAGCCCAATCCTGATGGTCTCGCGAACTGTCATCTCCGGCATAGTAAATCTCTGTGAGAGTACATCCGTTCCAATCGCTCTTGAACTCTTTCAGGATTGTGTCAATAGCAGACTTGATGTCATCTTCAGAATACATTTCAGAATCTACATGATGCGTCTTTACACCACTGATATTTCCGCCACAAGCAATCAAACCAAATGCAAGCAGAATGCATAGCATTGTGCATACAGTTTTTTTCATAAACTAATCCCACAAACACAAATTCGTTGATAAGTGGATGCTTTTATTATACCACACGCATACCCATTTAGCATGGCAGGCATTGGGCATTGCAGCGCGATTGGCAGGGGTATCCAGCGTACCAGGCAGCTCTTGCGCGATAGACTGCGTGCGCGCTAGTATACCGGCTTTGGCGACCGGCTGCAGGGTGGTGTGCGCCTATCGAATCCTCCGGCCTTTGATGAATTGACCCGTACTGCTCAGCCCGCTACAATACGTGACACCATAATGATACCCAGGGAGTACGCAAACATGCCCGGACAAGTAGCGGTGTTGTTTACCAGCCCCGAGACGATCATGACGGATTACGACCGCCTGCTGGACTTGGCAGACGTATCACAAGCGCTGCCCTCTGGCGTGCCGGTGATCCTCAAAGACAATATCTCGTGGCATTACCCCTTCCCGGGTGCCAACACCACTCCCTGGCAGCTCGAGGGCACCATCCGTGCCCTGCGCGCACGCGGCTACCAGGAGCTCACCTGCGTGCAGAACAAGACCGTCGTCACCAACGCCTTTAAAGGCGAGGACCTCAACCACTATGTACCGGTGCTCAAGCACTATGATGTGCCGATCCTCTACAACTTTCGCCCGAGCGACATGACCTGGGTGCCGTTCGAGAGCAAGCTGCCGCTGGAAGTGCTGCCGCGCATCTATCCTAAGGGGCTGTATATTCCCGATTACTTTGTAGGCAAGAGCATCGTGCATCTGCCGACGGTCAAGTGCCACATTTATACCACCACCACCGGCGCGATGAAGAACGCCTTTGGCGGCTTGCTGGCCACCAACCGCCACTATACCCATTCGTGGATCCACGAGACCCTCGTCGATCTCTTAAAGGTGCAAAAGCAGATTCATCCGGGGCTCTTTGCGGTGATGGATGGCACCACTGCGGGCGACGGCACCGGCCCGCGGGTGATGAAGCCCAGGACCAAGAACGTGATCCTGGCCTCCAGCGACCAGGTGGCCATCGATGCCATCGCCGCCAAGATGATGGGCTTTGACCCATTGTCGATCGGCTATATCCGTATGGCGCACGAGCAGGGGCTCGGCGTGGGCGACCCGCGTGAGATCGAGGTAGTGGGCGACGACATTACCGGCATCGATTGGAATTTCGAAGTCGGCGTCAACCTGCATCGCGCGCTGGGGTGGCTCTCGTGGTACGGCCCGACCAAGTTCCTGCAGAAACTCTTGTTCCACACCCCGCTGGTGCATGTTGCCAGCCTGGTATCCGAAACTTATCACGACTATTATCGCTGGCCATTCCGCGAAAAGCGCATCTTTGAGCGTTGGAAGCGCGACGTGCCCTGGGGCCAGCTGTTTGTGCGTTACGAACGCGAGGGTGTCCTACAGCGAGAGGAGTAAGCCGATGAGCCGCTTTGTCGAGTTCCAGGTTGGTGCGATCCCCTGCTGGGCCGTGAGCGATGCCGGTGCCCCCGAGCCGATGCATGTCGATGATTGGAAGCTGACCGCCGAGCCCGACGAGCTGCAAAGCTGGTTCGATGCGCGCGGCGAAGATCTCGGTGCGATTCCGCTCGAGTGGATCTGCCTGCTGGCCAGGCTGGGTGACAAATACCTGCTGGTGGAAGCCGGATCTGGCCCCAAAGGCAATGGCAATACTGGCTGTCTGGTGGCGCACCTGAGGGAGCTCGGGATCACGCCCGACCGTATCGACACTCTGGTGGTGACGCATACCCATTACGATCACATCGGCGGGACGCTGGATGCAGAGGGCCAGCCGGTGTTTCCCAACGCGCGCGTGGTGCTGTACGAGGGCGAACGCGAGCAGCTTGCGCTGACAGCGCCCGTCTCGTATGTCCTTTACGAGGCTGCTCAGGATTACCTGCCCAAGCTGGGCGATGCGGTGCAATATCTGCCGGATGGCGGAGAAGTGCTTCCGGGAGTACGCTTGATGGCCTGCCCCGGGCATACCATCGGACATACCGGAGTGCTGCTGCGTTCCCAAGGCCAGCGTCTGCTCTTTACTGGCGATCTGTTCTACCATGCCCTGCAGGTCGAGCATCCCGGGTGGAATTCGCAGTACGACCTGTGCCCGGACCAGACGCCCCACTCCCGTGTCAAGGTCTACCAGTGGGCGGCACACGAGGGGGTTACAGTTCTGCCAGCGCATGTGCCGCTGCCGGGCCTTGGGCGTATTGTGCTTCGCGCCGATGGCGGCTACGGTTGGGAGCCGCTCACCTGATCAGGCGCGGCTGCGCAGCGAAATGAGCAGCTGCAGCAACAGGGTAACGCCCCCGAGCAGGAGCGCAGTGGTCAGGTTGAAGAGGCGCAGCAGATGGAGCGTCATCAGCGCAATCGCGAGCAGCCCAAACAGCAGGGCGCGCGTCAGGGCAGCGCGAAAGCGGGCCAGGGTAGAGCTCTCGGTGCGGCGGCTGGGGCGTATCGCCAGCAGGAGCGGAATGGTGGTGAGCGTCACCGTCAGGCCAAAGAGCAGCAGAAAGATGGCCTGGCCAGTCGCATCCGGCAGGCGAAGGTTCATCAGCACCAAGATGCCGATCCAGACGGCCAGAGCCGCTAACCAGATGATCGTTACCAGACGCCGCATCGTTTCTCCTGGCTGTGCAGAATAGCCGGGCGGGGCACGGTTGTCAAAGCAAACTGCAACGAGGGTGGATTAGATGCAGGTAAGCCAGGGATCCAGCAGCAGGGTCAGGGTCAGTGAGATGGTGACGGCCGAAGAGCGCGACCGCGTCGAGCACTTCGAGACGGCCTATAACGCCATCAAGGAGGAGTTGGCACGCCTGACGGGCAAGCCGGAAAAGATCAGCCTGAAGGAGCTGGTAGCCGCCCTGGGGCGCGAGCGTAAGCGCTGGCGTCAGAGCGAGGGTGCCCAGCTGCTCGAGCTTGGTGAGCTGCGCAACCTGCTGGTGCACGACCGCAACGAACCCTACGAATACCTGATGGTGCCCACTACCTTGGCGGTCGAGCGCATCGAGCGCATTTTGGGGCATCTGCGCGATCCGCTGCGCATCAGCCGCGCCCTGCCCAACCGGGAGGTTGTGACCCTCGCGCCCATCAGCTCAGTGGCGAATGCCATCCGCATGGTGGCTGACTACGGCTATTCGCAGTTCCCGGTGTACCACGAGGGCAAGTTTGTAGGCTTGATAACCACCAGCCGCTTTGCGCACTGGCTGGCTGTGCATCTGACGCCGGAAGGCTCGCTGACAGACCTGAACGGGCTAACAGTGGCGGATGTGCTGGCCGAGGAACGCACCTCCTCGTATGACTTTATCAGCCCCAACGAGACCGTAGAAGAGGTCATCGAGCAGTTTTCGGCGCGCCCGAGGTTGCGCTGCCTGCTGGTGACCTATGACGGCACGCCTGCCGGGGAGCTGCGTCAGATCGTCACGCGCTACGACGTGGCCGGCCTGCTGAGGCTGCTGGCAGAGCAAGGCGCCTGAGCAGATGTCCTCGGTGCCGTTACTGCTCTTTCAGCAGGTGGCCGCACGTCTGCGCGCGCGCCTGAGCGACCCCTCCCTTTTTGATGACCTCTACCCCGTGCTGGAGCGCGCCATCGAGGTCATGATGCCCCTCACGAACGAGATCGACGCCCTGGTCGAGCTGCCCGAGACGCTCTACCTGGTGCTGCTAGCCTTGCCCAGCTGCCGGGTGGGGGAGGTGCGCCGCCACGAAGTGCTCTACGACCTGGCACCCCTTGAGCTTGCAGTGGCGCGCGTCAAGAGCCAATCCGAGCTGAGAGCGCAGTTCCTGCCGCGCCGTCTCCCCGAGCTCACCTGCTGGCTCTTGAGTGAGCGGCAGGGCGCGCGCATGCCCTATGGGGTGCCCGGCACGCTTTATAAAGTGCGCTTAAAGGAGCGCTCTTCGGCGTCAGCGCGCCGTACCTGTGCCAGTCTGGGGATGCTCAAAGCCCCCACCGACCTGACGCGCACCTTTATCGGGCGGATCGGCATGGCTGAGGCCTGGATGTGCCTCGAACAGGAGGACGAGGGCCTCGTGCTGGCGGCACAGATCTATGACCCCGAATCCGCCGGCGCGGCCGGACCGGCTACCTTTAGCCAGGTGTGTGTTGCTAACCGGGTTCTGGTGCGTCACGCACTCGGACACTTCCCCGCTTATTTGGGCCCATCCGAGGTCAACCACGTGCAAAAAAACGCCCATTCGCTGTGACCATATAGCCTTCACGCGCGTTATACTCTGCAGAGAGGGATCATCCGATGGACAAGCAACGAGCGGATGAGCGCTTTGAAGCGCTTTTCGCAGCCCAGCGACAACCGCTCTACCGCTATCTCTATCGGTTGACGGGTTCGCCGGATGCGGCTGAAGAGTTGGTGCAGGCATCATTTGTCAAAGCCTATGGAGCGATCGGCCGGCTGCCTCAGGATGCCAACGAGCGCGCCTGGCTGTACCGCATCGCCACCAACGCCGCCAACGACCGCTTTCGCCGCAACTGCCTGTGCGAGTGGCTGCCTCTGCGCGACGAATCCGACCAGGACGAAGTGCCCGACCACGGGGCCTATACCGGCGAATCGGGTCCAGCGATGCACGACCTGGGCCTCGATGTACAAAAGGCGCTCAGCCAGCTGCCGGATAAATATCGCGCCCCGCTATTACTGTACGGGGCTGAGGAACTGAGTGTGAACGAGATCGCCCAAGTGCTGGGGATTGGTGTTTCGGCGGTAAAAATGCGCCTGTTGCGTGCCCGTGAGATGTTCAGGAAGGTGTACGATGTCTAGAAAAGATGAAATCAAGCGCGCTGATCTGGCTGCCCCGCGCGAGCTCTCCGAAGCAGAACGCGCCGCTGGGTCCGACGAGCTGCGTGCCTTCCAGGCGCAGGACGAGCTGCTGAAAAACCTTCCGGCGCCGGCACTGTCTTCGGCGGCAATCGGGCGCATCCTGCAGGCTACCACCCAAGCGCCGGCCAAACCCAGGCTATGGGCGCGCTGCTGGGTGTGGAGCGCTGCGGCCGTGGTGCTGGTGCTGGCGATCATGCTCTCGGGCACCGGCTATGCCGCCGCCCAGAGCCTGCCCGGCGAGACGCTCTATCCGATCAAGCGTGGTTACGAACAGGTGCGCCTGCGCCTGATGCTCAACCCTGCCGCGCGCCTGCGCTACCAGGGCGAGCTGGGTGCCGTGCGCCGCGCCGAAGTGCAGCGCCTGCTGATGATCGACCGGCAAGGCGTTCAAGTTGAGATGGATGGCGTGCTGGAATGTGACCAAACCGGAAGCTGGAGCGTTTCAGGAGTACCGCTGCAATTTGAAGGCGAGCACGAATGGCGCCCGGGCATGCAGGTACGCATCCAGGGTGAGCTCGAGGGCGGGCGGTTACGGGCACAGGGGGTTCGCGGGATCCATCAGGCGGGCCCAGAGGGCGAGGCAACACCGCCGGCAGCAGCGGAGGATGGTCAGGATCCGACCGCTGATCCCGAGGCAACTGCGGCTTGTGAAACGGATCCGCAAGGGCCGCAGGGCCCAGGCCCGGCAGCGGTGGCCACCCCGCAGCGCCAGAACAAGGGCGCCGAACGCGGACGCGACCAGTGAAGGAGGGTGTATCGTAAGGTTGATCGAGTGTTCTGATAGGGTTTTGACCAGGTATTGTAACAGGTTTTATAGATAAAGGAGTCGAATGAAAAATAAGTTGTTTCTGAGTATTCTGATCGTTCTGGTTGTGATGGGTATGGTGCTGGCGGGCACGGCGTTGGCTCAGGGGCCCGCCGCAGGCGATAAAGACGGTGTGCGCAATCCGGTGGGCGGCGCATATGGCCCTGCCAATGGCTGGGTGGATGCCGACAACGACGGCATCAATGATCGTTACGCCGACGGCACCTGCGATGGAACCGGACAGGCAGTGCACGCAGAGCGCATGGCTCGCCGCGGCGCCGGCTCGGCGATTGGCTCTGCTCTCCGTCAGCGCTTGATGGATGGAACCTGCGGCGCGGATTGCCTGGCGCAGATCCAAAAACAGATCCAGCAGCGTCTCGGCACCCGCCGGGCGGCCGGCTCGTAAGAAGCCTCTCAGATCAGCAAAACAGGTGGCAGGAATCCTCCCCAGCCACCTGTTTTTTGTGCCCCGTTTATCGCCTCCGGCTGTTTGCCGACAAGGACGTGAATGACCCCGAATCCAGGGCTCAGATCAATCCGACCGAGATCGACTAAGTAGCTGATTCGGCGGGCATCTCTACCAGTTTGGAATCCAGCACCCGCGCGGGATTGTTGATCAGCATCTCCCAGACCTGGTCTTCGAGCACCCTTGCTTCGCGCAGCATCGGCACAATATGCGCGAGGATGTGGTCGTATCCCCAGCCGCCATAGGTGTGCAGCATCGACTTCAGGCAGATGTCGTTGCTGATCAGCAGCTGGTAGAGGTAGCCGTCGTCGATCAGCTTTTTAATCGTGCGCACGCGCTCGATATCGCGCGCAAAAATACCGCCGGCAAAGCCGCGGTCGGGTGCATCGATGTAAAACTCTTTGCCAAAGTTGTCGAACTCGACATACACCCCTTCGCGCAGCAGGTTGCGGATATAGTGCAGGTCGAGCGCTACATCGGCGTGGCAGATCACGATTTTGTTGGCTTTGACGCCGGCGGTACACAGGATTTCGAGGGCCTGCAGGCCGCCGGTGCCCCAAGGGTAGCAATGCACATAGATGGCTGTGCCGGTCACCAGCTGCACCTGCGCGGCTGCCTTCAGGCATTTGATCTCATTAGAGTGGATTGGCCAGGAGGTGCCGATCTCGCCGATCACACCGGCGCGTACGGTGGTGCCCTCCATGCCGCGCGTCAGGTCATAGTACATGTCCTGCGCCAGGTCGTCGAAATCCCACACGTTCATCTTGGGCGGATGGGTGTCGGCGGTGTAATAGCCGCAGCCGGCGATGATATTGATGTTGGTGGCTCTGGCCAGCAGCTTGAGCCCGAGCGGGTCGCGCCCGATCCCCAGCGAGGTGCAATCCACCAGCGAGCGCCCGCCGGCCTCGGCATAGAACTGCAGCTCGTTAGTGGCGACAGTGAGGTCCTCGAGCAGCAGGTTATCGCGCAGAGCGTAGGGGTTACGACGCAGGATGCCCGCATTCGCCAGGCTCAGCTCGGAGCGCCCCAGCGCGCGCCGCTCGATATCGACCGGCTCGCTGTACTGGTTGCGCAGGTCAATAAAGCAATGCTCGTGGGCCAGCGTCACCCCCAGTTGGGCGGGGGCGATGGGGCCCAGCACCGTCATAATCGCCATATTGTCTCCTTTATGCGCTGCCCCAGCATAAGCGCGAGTGCGATCAAACGCAAGCCGATAGACAAAGCCGGCCGTGCGCGCTATCATTGCGCCATGAAAACGTCGGGCGTAGTTGCGGTGGCGCTCTCGGGCGGGGTCGATTCGGCCGTCGCGGCGTGGATCCTGCGCAAGCAGGGTGCCAGGGTGATCGGTGTAACGATGCGCCTGACGGATGGGGCCGACCCGTCCGCCGCCCAGCGCAGTGCCGAGGCGCTGGACATCCCTCTGCAGGTGCTTGACTGGCGCGAGCGCTTTGAGGAGGCGATCATCGCGCCCTTTTATGTCAGCTATGCCACCGGACTAACCCCCAACCCGTGCGTGTGGTGTAATGAGCGGGTCAAATACGGCTGGCTGATGCAGGCCGCCGAGCAGCTTGGCGCCGAACGGCTGGCGACCGGCCACTATGCGCGCGTCATGCAGAGCGCCGACGGTGCGGTGTTGTATCAGGCGGAAGATGCCCGTCAGGACCAATCCTACTTTCTGAGCCGCGTGCCGCGCGCCCAACTTGAGCGGGTGGTATTGCCGCTCGGAGCCCTGAGCAAGGCCGAGGTGCGTGCATTGGCAATCCGTGCTGGCCTGCCGGCTGCTTCCGAGCGCGATAGCCAGGATATCTGTTTTGTGGGCGCTGACGGGTACCGTGCCGAACTGGCACGCCGCTACCCGCAAGCGCTTGCGCCGGGGCCAATCGTCGATCAGAGCGGGCGGCAGTTGGGGGAGCACCGCGGGCTGGGGTGGTATACCCTCGGCCAGCGCGAGGGGCTGGGGATTGCCGCGAGCGAGCCGCTGTATGTGATGGCGCTCGATGCGGCGCACAACCGGCTGGTGGTGGGCACGCGCGCACAGGCGCAGACTAACCGCGTGCGGGTGAGCGCGCTCAACTGGCTGGTGCCGGTGGCGCCGGCTGCACCGTTTTCTGCCGAGGCGAGGGTTCGGTACCGCGCGCCGGCGGTAAAAGCCCGGCTGGTACCCCATGGCAATGGATACCTAGACATAACGTTTAAAGATGCTCAGCTGCCGGCTGCTCCGGGGCAAACTGCGGCCTTTTATGAGGGCACTCGCCTGTTGGGCAGCGGTACGATCGTGGCGGAATAGTTCAGGAAAGGAACAGCCTCATGGCACAAACTCAACTCAAGACGGTCATGGCCGATACCCCCAGCGGCAAGGTGCGCGGCACCTGCAGCGAGGGGGTCGAGATTTACCGCGGCATCCCCTACGGCGAGGCGGAGCGTTTTATGCCGCCGGCAGCCAAAACACCTTGGACTGGGGTGCATGATGGCACGGTGAACGGTACGCGTGCCCCGCAGGGCGGTGGCTCAATCTTTAGCGCGCCGGGGATCGGAGCTTATTTTTCGGGCGGACGCGCCGACGGGCCAGCCCAGACCGAGCAGGCCGACAGTGAGGATTGTCTGGTGCTGAACGTGCTGACGACCGGCACGGCTGGCCGGCGCCCGGTGATGGTATACATCCATGGCGGCGGTTATACGGGAGGATCCGGTGCGCTCACGCTGCTGAGCGATCGCTTTGTGCGCGAACAGGATGTGGTGCTGGTGGGCGTCAACCACCGCCTCAACGTGCTGGGTTACGTCTATCTGGGCGCGGACGACCCCCGCTACCGCATTGGCAATGCGGGCCAGCTTGATCTGGTGCTGGCGCTGGAATGGGTGCGCGCCAACATCGCCGCGTTTGGCGGCGACCCGGATAACGTGACCCTGTTCGGCGAATCTGGCGGGGGCGGCAAGATCAGCACACTCCTTGGCATGCCCGCCGCGCGCGGGTTGTTCAAGCGCGTGATCATCGAGAGCGGCTCGATTATGCATTCGCCCAGCGTTGCTGACCACAGCGAGATCGTTAGCCAGTTGCTGGAGGCGCTCGGCCTCGCGGCGGGGCAGTCGGCGGAGCTCGCCAAGATCACGCCAGAAGAGATTTTCAAGGCCATGACCAACCTGCCGACGCAGAGCCGGCGGCCCAGTGTGATGATGCACATGGGGCCGGTGGTGGATGGCATCACGTTGCCCGAGCAGCCTTGGGAGCCCGCGGCGAGCCCTTGTGCAGCAGGTGTGCCGATGCTGGTGGGTTGCTGCAAGGACGAGGGCACGCTCTTTTGTGCCGGCAACCCCAAGGTCTATCGCCTGGATTGGCCCGGCCTGCAGCAGGCGCTGGAAGAAGACGCCCTTTCGTCGGCCGAGGCGGCCCATGTGGTCGATTATTATCGCAGCACTTATCAGCAGGAGAGCGCCAGCGACCTCTTCTTTCGCATCCGTACCGACCGTACCATGCGCCAAGCAGTGCGCCGTCAGGCAAGGCTCAAAATTGTCCAGGGCGACGCGGTCTGGATGTACCATTTCTGCTGGAACGTGCCCGACAAAGCGGGCCGGTTACGGGCTTTTCACACTGCCGAGTTGCCGCTGGCGATGCGTCTGGTGGCACATCCCGAGGCGGAGGGCCTCTCGCGTCAGCTCGCGGCGTCATGGGCAAGCTTTGCGCGCAGCGGTGATCCCAATAACACCGAGACGCCCAAGTGGCCGTCCTATACCGATGATGCGCGCGTCACAATGATGTTTGACAGCACCAGCGCGGCGGTCGCCAACCCGGATGGCGCCATGCTCGACTATCTGTCTGAGCGCCGTTCGGAGGCTTTGCTCTAGTCTGCACAGCTTGAAGGGCTGTGCAGGGGCCGTTATAATTACCGTGTGAACCAGTTGCCATAAGGGGGGGTGTAACATGCCAAGGTATCGCGATGCCGCCTACGGCGGTGAGACGGTCGTACTCAAAAACGCCCATTTGCGCCTGGAGGTGCACAAACGCATCACAGGATGGGGCTGGGGCGAGCTATATGTGCCGGATGGCAGCGGCGGGATGCGCTTTTTCGCGGTGCTCGAGCACCTCGGCGAGCTGAGCGCAGAAGGCCTGCCGCACGCTTTGCGCTTGGAATCCACCAGCTACACCAGTGAGCGCGAGGGTAACTGTACTCGGCTGCGTTTTGCCGTGCGCACCCAGGAGGTCGAGCCCTCCGGCAAGCACTTTGGCAACGAGTCGCCCATCGAGGGTGAAGTGGTGCTCTCCCTGGCCGACGACGAACCCTATGTGCGCTACCACATGCAGGTAACAGCCCAGTTTGGCTTTAAACTCAACTATCTGCGCGGCCCTTGGCTAAGGGTCGGCGCTGATTCGTTTGGCACCGACAAGGTCGATGCGATCTTCCCGGGAATCGAGTGGCTGCGCGGCGAGGAATGGTCATCCGGCACGGACTGGTTCGCGTATCCTGAGGCACTGCGGGTCACGCCGCATCCGCATAAAGTGTCCTTCCCGTGTCTGGCGATCTCTCACGGCGGGGTAGGGCTGGGACTGTGTTACCAGCCCGATTCGGTGCAGACCGTCTCGACCAGCGGTTATCCTTCCAACCTGCTGCGCTATGTGCAGCCGGTGTTTGCCTCGCCCAACTTTGTCGACCGGCGCAACGATCATCTGCTGGGGTTGATGTGGCCGAGTGTGCGCCAGGGCCTGGCCGAAAACGCCCTCTCTGCGGACGGCATGCCGATCGTCAGCCAGCAGCAGTTGGCTTTTGATGCACAGATTGCGGTGGTAAAGGGTGACAGCCTGGATGTCATCACCGAGTGGGTGAAAGAAACGGGCATGCCCGAGCCAGGTAAACCGCGCTGGCCCTGGGAAGAGGCCTATCAGCGCATCATCGAGGCCTACGACACTCATCTGTGGCTGCCCGGCGAGGGATGGGCCACGGGCTCCTTTTACCGCGGCAAGGGCGATCTGTACGTGCCCGAGTGCGTGCGCGGCTATATCGACAAGGGCGCCGATGCCGCCCTGGCGGCGCGCCTGAAGGAAAAGGTAACATGGGTGGAGGGCGAGCTGGCCAAACCCGAGAATGTGCGCGAGCCGGACCTCAACGGCATGCTGGCACGGCCGGAAGGTGCGATGATCCATCATCCCGAGCTGACCGAGCAGCTGGCCGACCAGCTGGTGGCGCTGCAGACCCCCGAAGGCGACTTTCCATACGACCCGAATGGCCGCCATACCACCGGGCTGATTTCGAGCGCTGCCTATTGGCGGCCGATCGGCCACGTGGGCGATTCGGCCATCGACCTGGTGGCAGTGGCCGTGCTGGGCCTGATCGAGGCGCACAAGCGCTTGCGCAAGGATAGCTACCTGACGGCCATCCGCCGAGGGCTCGAGTTTGGTCTGCGCTTTGATCGCCCCGAGGGCGGAGACTGGTGGGAGACGCCCCTCAACGCCCCCAACCTGCTGGCGGCCGGAAACGCTGCCATAGCCTATTACCTAGGCTATGAGCTCTTTGATGAACCGGCTTACAAGGCGCGCGCGGTGCGCTGGATTCGCTCGGTGTTGCCATTCACCTATCTGTGGCAGCCGATCGACCAGCCGATGCTCTATAATACCAAGCCATGCCTGTGCTCGACAGCCTGGTTCCTGAGCGACTGGGTCAGCAAGTGCGTGCTGTGGGAAGTGCTCCGCGTGTTTGGCGATTCGTGGCGCCACGGCATCGACTGGGGTCTGGTGGATCCAGAACTTGACTGGCACACCTATCACCGCGGCATCCTCACCGCTGTGCTGCGCTGGATGGTCGACCACAAGGATCCGGACTGGGTCTGGCGCAGCGAGTTCAGCGGCGATTGGATCGCCGATGGTTCATGGGATACGTTATGGTCCGACACCTTTGATCCCGTCAAGGGCTCATATGGCGGGGGACCGATCGGCGGATCGGCGATCGCAGAGGGCATCCACATCCTGATGCAATACGCCTACTCACCGCGCAGTTGATGGAGTAACGAGGTTTGACGCACTCGAAACTTGAACGCCCCTACCGCATCCTGGTGTTGACCGATACGATGCCGTGGGGGCACCGTTCGATCGCCCGCGCCATCTATGGGCATTTGGCGCGGGTGGCCCCTGAGCACCACTGGCAGGTGCACTTTACCGAGGTCAAGGCTGACCTGGGACCGGCGCCGGAGCTGTTCACCCTGATGACGCGCTACTTTCCCGAGACATACAGCCTGGCTTACAAACTCTCGACCCAAAAGATCACCAACCAGCTGTTGAGCGACGTCTCGCTCAACGCGCTGGGGGCCATGAAAGAGGCTGTCAACCAGATCGAGCCCGACCTGATCATTAGCACCTATTTTGTGCATTCGCACTGCCTGGGGCGCTGGAAGAACTCGGAGGGCATGCCGTTCAAGCTGTGGACGGTGGTCTCGGATCCCTGGTCGGTCAGTTCGCTGACCTTTGTGCCCAATGGCGCCGACCTGCACCTTGTCTATGACAAAGTTGGTGAAAAGGTGGGGCTGGATCTGGGACTGGCGCCCTCGCAGATCCTGAAGACGGGCTGGTGGGTACGCGAGGAGATGTATCAGCATTATGACCGCGCTGAGGCGCGTATCAAACTAGGCATCAGGGACAATCGCCCGGTAGTGTTTGTGGGCGGCGGGTCGCTTGGATCGAGCGCCATTCCGCGCGCCCTCCCGTTCCTGATGGCCTCCAAGAAACCGCTGGCGGTGATCATCAATAACGGCACCGACAAGGTCTCGCTGCGGATGGTGGATGAATACGTTAACGCCTACCAGCTCTCCAAGCGCGAGCTGCCCGTGCAGGTGATCAACCTGGGCTGGATCGAAAACATAGCCGAGGTGCTGGCAGCCAGCGATATCGTACTGGGCAAGGCGGGGCCAAACTTTATCTTTGAAGTCATCGCTCAGCGCAAGCCGTTCGTGGCGATCAGCCATATAGCCGGCAACGAGGATGGCAACCTTGACCTGATCCGCAAAGCCCAGCTGGGTTGGGTGCGCGAAAAGCCCAACAAACTGCGCGACTTTATCAAAGACTATTTGCAGCGCCCCAACGAATATCACGCCATGTTCCGCAGCTCGATTGCCCAGGAGGCCAACCGCAACCGCAAGAGCCTGCCGATGATCGCTGAGGCAATCGACGCGCTTCAGCGTCAGCAGCACGGTTTGCTGCAGCGCGCCGAATAACCCTTAGAAGGGAAACAGCTTGCGCTGCAGTTCCGGTGTCATGCGCGGACCGTAGGCGCAAGGGATAAACGCCTCGGCATAGCGTACCTGTGCGCCCCGTTCGGCGCCGTAACGGCGCACGAGCGCCTCGCGCCAGGGAGCAGCCTCGGTGCGCGCCTCGCGCCATACCTGCAGCCAGGCGAAGCGTTCCTCGGCGCCGGCTGGCACCTGGTCGAGGATCCCCTGGTCGTAGGGGAGCCACTCATAGACCTGCGAGGCGTGGCAATCGAGCATGCGCATTTTCAGTTCATAGACCGGGTCGATATCGACGGCGATGAGCGCCTCATCCACAGCCGAAGCATAGCCGGCATAATGGCAGATCACCGGAGCAGGCGCGGTGATGGGAGTGAGGGGCACGATATTAGGCACCCCCACAAGATATGAGGCGTCCTGCACGAGGACGCCGACCGCGCGGTGGTCGGGGTGATAGTCGTCGGCGCGGTGCGCCAGCACCAGGTCGGCCTGGAAAGAGCGCATCTCGGATATCACCCGTCGGCGCATCTCCAGGGTTGGCTCGAGTTCGCCGTCGTGGATATCCCACACGTGATACTCGACGCCGATGACGACCGCGGCAGCCTGGGTCTCGTAGTAGCGCCGGCGCGCCAGCTCAATGCCGCCGATGGCATAGTGGCCGGCATCGCCGTTGGCGAGCGAGATCATGCGCACCTGATGGCCGGCGCGCGCATAGAGCGCGGCGAGTCCGCCGGTGGAAAAGTCGCAATCGTCGGGGTGGGCGCCAAAACACAAGATACGTAAGGGGTTAGTAGTCATAGTGTTTACCTCATTTCATCAAGGCACATTACGCGCATCATAACGCCGCTGTGTGACTTGTCAAAAGTTTGTTTGTGCATTATGATCAGCATGCTAAGCACGTTGACAGGCTTTTAAGCTTGTGATAAGATCAGGTTAAGCCAAATGGCTTAGTGAAGATTGTTCGCTGGTGGTACGAAGTGGTACTACAGACGGGAGAGGATCGCTTGGCCGCCGATGACACGGCAACGGTTAGAAACCGCGCCAAACGCAAGCATACGCTCCAACCGAACAGCAACCCGAAGGCTCCCAAATGTTTGGGAGTTCGCCGCGTCTTGCAAGCCTCGCACGTTCATTCGCTCGCATAGCCAGTTTGTTTTACAGTAGCTATGAGAGATGTATATAATCTGAATCAAGGAGGTCCCCCCGCCAAACGAACCAAGTGTCTGGTCTGTCAAATCTAGTTTTATGGAGGAAGAAATGAAGCGATTCAAGTGGTTATGGCTGGTGCTGGCGATCGCCCTGGTGGTGTCGCCGGTGCTGGTCTCGTGCACGCCGGCGGCAACCGCGGTGCCAGAGGCTACTGCTGCCCCTAAAGAAGAGGCAACTAAGGCTCCCGATGCTGAACCGACGGCAGAGGAAGTTGTCGAGGTCGAAGTAACCGAGGAAGCTGCCAAGGAACTGGAAGGCACGATTGTGATCAGCTTCCAGTCGACCGACAAGCAGACCTGGGAAGCTGTGGCTGAGGCGTACGAAAAGCTCAACCCCAAGGTTGATGTACGCGTCGAGCTCAAACCCGGCGAGGGTTATCAGGAATGGATCCGCGCGCAGTTCGCCACCGGTGCCCCCGAGGCCAGCCTGGTGAACGCCAACGTGGTGGCTGACCTGCTCAACGCCAAAAAGTTCCTTGACCTGGCTCCGTATCTGGACAAAATCAGCCCATATACCAACAAGCCGTGGCGCGAGGATATGGACGAGGGCGCGATCCGCAACATGACGGATCCGATCGAAGGCCGTATCAACGTGTTGAACCTGGAGACCGTACAGGTCCTTTGGTTCTATAACAAAGAGATCTTTGACAAGGTTGGCATCACCGACGTGCCGTCGCAGCCGACTTGGTCGCAGTTCATTGGCTGGTGCCAGACCCTCAAGGATGCTGGTTACATCCCGTTGGCTATCGAAGGTGACGCAAGAAGCTTCTGGGAAATGCGTGTTGGCTGGTTGATGCGTATGTACGCCGACCAGTACACCCGTCACGAGGCCGACTTGGTGCGCTGCCAGCCGGGCGACTATTGCTTCCGTGAGGGGATTGACGACAAGTGGGTGTACGACCCCACCGATCCTCATAACGACGACAACACCTTTATCACGTTCAACGGCGTGCGCCAGATGGCTGCCTTCTACAACGGCGAGCAGCGTGTTGATTCGCCGCAGTGGAAAGCCATCTATGAGAACCTGGCCCAACTGCTTGGCCCCATGACCGAGCCCGGCTGGATCGGCGTTACGGACGCCCAGCCGCTCTTCCTGACGCAGCAAGCTGCGATCTGGCTGGACGGCGCCTGGTTCTTTACCAGCTTTGAGAAAAACATCAAGCAGCTGGCCGAGGGCACCTATGGTGTCACCGAGGGCGAGCCCACCCCGACGCCAATCCCTGGCGCGGCGCAGGCGACCGTCTTTGAACTCGGTACATTTAACAACCCGTCGATGGAAGGCGAATTGGTAGATGCTCCGGCTCGTACCATCGAGGTCAACATCGGCTTCTGGGGTATCCCCAAGAAGGATCAGGCGCAGAACGACCTCGAAGTTGACTTTTTGATGTTTGTTACCAGCCCCGAAGGTTACTCGATCTATCTCCAGAACAAGCTGGATCCCGAGAACCTGAACGGCGGTATCTCTGGTCCTCCGATCGTCAAGAACGTCGACCTGCCCAGCCCGTACAAAGAGCGTTTCGCCAACGTCCAGCTGATCGGTAACACCGAAAAGGCTACCGCTGGCACCTATCGCTCCCGCGGTCTGAACGACTATCAGCCGATGGTGCGTGAGTGGACTGACCTCGCTCAGCAGTACTTCCAGGGCGAGATCACCATTGACAAGTTCCTGGCGGATTACCAGGCCTCCCTCACCAACCTGTTCCCGCAGATGGTTACCGACCACCTGCGTTGGCAGGGTGGGCTGGACGCCTTGAAGACGCCCGAAAAGAAACCCGAAGTTATCGAGTAACGAGTTATACGATCGTCCGGAGCCATAAGGCTCCGGACGATTTATCTATTGAAGTAAGGGAGCTATGCGATGCATCCAAAGACCCTGAAGCTAGGCAGCAAGCTGCTGGTGGTGCTGGTCAGTGCCGCTCTTGTACTCTTGTTGGTACTCCCCGTTGCAGCAGCCGGCCCCCTGGGTTGGACCCACGAGGCGAGCGATACGATCTTTACCATCTCGGGTTCAGCGGATGGCACGCGGGTCGTAGTTGGCTCGCGCGATAACGTGGTTACAGTGTATGACGAGGCCGGTAACGAACTGTGGAACTTTACCGCAGGGAACTCGGTGACTGGGGTTGCCATGTCGGCCGACGGACAGTTTGTCGCGGTCGTCAGTATGGACCGCAACGCGCGACTCTTTGACGCCGAAGGCAACATGCTGTGGGAATACCGTGCCAGCTTTCCCCTTTCGGCCACAGCCATTAGCGATGATGGCAGCTATGTGTCGGTAGCCTCGGTCGAAGGCCGCCATCTTCTCTTGATTGATAAAGAAGGCAAGCTCGTTTGGGATAAAAACTTGTCGGTGCCCATCGAGTCTACCGCTATGTATGGCACGGGCGAGAAAACCAGGGTGTTAGCCGGCACGCGTGACTCCAAGGTCTTTTTGTTCAATCTGGCTGGCGACGAGCTCTTTCGCAAGCAGCTTGACGATGTGGTCAATGGCATCAGCGTCAACCGCAGCGGTGCGACGATTGTTGCCGGTCTGGATGACGGCCGTGTGATTGCCATCAACGGCGGTAATGCTCAGGTCAAGTGGGAATATAACGCACGCGGCAGCCAGCTGGAGCGTATTCGCTCCGTCTCGATCAGTGCTGATGGCCAAGTGGTGGTCGCCGGCGTCTCTAACGGCGATGTGCTGGTGTTGACGGGTGATGGTACCCTCAAGCAGACTATCAAGAACGCCGGAGACGACACCAAAGCCGCTTACATCTCGCGCAACGGCGAGGTGCTCATGTATGGCGGCAGCCTCAAAACCATGCACGTATCCAACCTTGCCGACCAGGCGGCAGCCGCTACCCAGAAACAGCAGACCTCGACAGTGCTTATCGTCGTTGCAGTTGTGATCGTGGTAGTGCTGCTGGTGGGAGGATACCTCGCAGTGCGCTACACCCCGTGGGGCGCCAAGCTCTGGCATACTACCAGCCAGCCAGCACGCCATCTGATCCGCGAAATATGGCGCGCCAAGACCTCTTATCTCTTTTTGGTGCCGACCTTTGCCCTGCTGGCGATTTTTAATTATTATCCGGCGTTTTCTGGGCTGTGGCACGGTTTTACGCGTTGGACGCCCGGTTTGCGCGCCCAATGGGTCGGTTTGGACAACTATATCGCAGCCTTCAAGAACCCTTATTTGCGCGTCGGCATTGGCAATGCTGTTATTCTGATCATCACCGGCTATTTAAAGCTGCTCATGCCGTTGACCGTAGCGGAGTTGATCTTTAACCTGCGTTCGGCCAAGCTGCAGTATTTCCTGCGCACGGCTTATGTGATCCCGCTGATTGTGCCGGGCGTAGTGGGCATCCTGATGTGGGTCAACATCTACGACCCGAACTATGGTCTGCTCAACAAGACGCTCGAGGCTTTGGGATTGGAGAGCTGGATCCGCGTCTGGTTGGGTGACCCGGAAATTGCGCTGCGTTCTATCATCTTTATGGGCTTTCCGTGGATCGGTGCCTTTCCGCTCCTGTTGTTCTATGGCGGGTTGATCACCATACCGACCGACCTGTTCGACGCCGCCAAAGTGGATGGCGCGAACTTTTGGCAGCGCTTTATCCACATCGACCTGCCGCTTTTGATGTCGCCGATCCGCACCCTGGTGATCCTCGGGTTTATCGGTGGTGTGCAGTCGTTCGAAAGCGTGTTTTTAACCACCATGGGCGGACCAGGGCATGTCACCTATGTGCCTGCCTTGGAGCTCTATTTCCAGGCGACCACCTTTAACCGCATGGGGATGGCATCGGCTATCGGTACTCTGCTCTTTATCGTGATTATGGCCGGCACGATCTTTAACCTGCGCTATGTGCGCGGTTCGACGGAATACCAGGCGTAAGGAGGGATCATGACAGAAGGTGTTTCACGCGCTGGGACGACGACGATCCGTTCAAGCAAAGTGCAGATCAAGCGAGCCATCGGGCAGGGGGTAATCCTGCTGGTGCTGGCAATCCTGCTGGCGCTCACCATGGTGCCGATCGTCAACATGCTGACAATGTCGCTCAAGGATAACGGCCAGATCTTCGCACGTTTTTGGGCAGCCCCCAATCCCTACCGCTGGCGCAACTATGCAAAAGCCTGGGAGGTCATGCGCGGATACATTGCCAATTCGCTGTTGGTTTCGATAAGCGCCATGTTTGGGGTGGTTTTCCTGGCCTCGATATCGGGCTATGTCTTTGCGCGGCATCGCTTCCCGGGAAAGAACTTTTTATACCTGCTGATTTTGGCGCTGATGATGATCCCGGGCATGCTCACGCTGATCCCGTCGTTCATGCTGATCAACGATTTGGGCCTCATCGATACGCGCTGGGCGCTGATCCTGCCGTGGATCTCGGGCGGCCAGGTGTTTGGTATCCTGATCTGCCGCGGATTTTTCGGCGGTTTGCCCGAGGAGCTCTTTGAGGCGGCGCGCATGGACGGCGCACGCGAGTTTGGGCTCTACTGGAAGATCGCGGTGCCATTATCGTGGCCGATCATGGTCACCCTGGCGATCATGAACCTGGTGGGTACCTATAACGACTTTTTGTGGCCGCTCCTGGTGCTGACAAGCACCAGCAAGCAGGTGGTCTCGGTAGGCTTGCGCGAGTTTAACCAATCGGGTATGACCGACTGGGGACCCCGCATGGCGGCTTATACGATTGCCACTGTCCCGTTGTTGCTGCTGTTTGCCTTTGGTATGCGCTATTATATCCAGGGTATTACCTCGGGCGCTATCAAAGCCTAGACTCATCCACAAACGTACAACCCAGTGCGCTGTTCAAGGTGCACTGGGTTTTTTGTGCCAAGCCATACGTGTTAAGCCTGCCTGCAGGCCTGATGACGATGACGCCTTGACATCCCGAACATGTATGACTAGCCTAGCTTCATCCGTGTTGAAGCTGTTGACACGGTACAACCGGAGAAGTGTACCCATCTGTCCAGATGGTGATAAGGAGGTGTTATAGAAAAACGTGGCTCTTGAGTTGATCCTTTTAGTCATAAGGGGGAAAGATGAAACGGATCAAATGGTTATGGATTCTACTGGTCGTTGCCCTGGTAATATCGCCGATGCTGGTCTCATGCAAGCCAACGGCAACCGCTGTACCGGAGGCTACTGCTGCCCCTAAAGAAGAGGCAACCAAGGCCCCCGATGCAGAACCGACTGAAGAAGAAGTTGTCGAAGTCGAAGTAACCGAGGAAGCTGCCAAGGAACTGGAAGGCACGATTGTGATCAGCTTCCAGTCGACCGACAAGCAAACCTGGGAAGCTGTGGCTGCGGCGTATGAAAAGCTCAACCCTAAGGTTGATGTGCGCGTCGAGCTCAAACCCGGTGAAGGCTATCAGGAGTGGATCCGCGCACAGTTTGCGACGGGCAGCCCTGAGGCTAGTTTAGTCAACGCCAACGTGGTAGCCGACCTGATCAATGCCCGCAAATTCCTCGACCTAGCCCCGTATATGGACAAGATCAGCCCCTATACCAATAAACCATGGCGCGAAGACATGGAAGAGGGTGCAATCCGCAACATGACCGACCCTATAGAGGGGCGCATCGAGGTGTTGAACATTGAGACCGTGCAGGTGCTGTGGTTTTATAACAAAGAGATCTTTGACAAGGTAGGGATCACGGATGTCCCGACCCAGCCCACCTGGTCGCAGTTTATCGGCTGGTGCCAAAAGATCAAAGATGCTGGGTACATCCCGGTAGCGATCGAGGGTGACGCAAGAAGCTTCTGGGAGATGCGCGTCGGCTGGATGATGCGCATGTACGCTGACCAGTACACCCGCAAGGAATCCGAACTGGTGCGCTGCCAGCCGGGTGACTATTGCTTCCGTGAGGGGATTGACGACAAGTGGGTGTACGACCCGACCGATCCTCACAACGACGATAGTAACATGATCACCTTTAACGGCGTACGCAAGATGGCGGCTTTTTACAATGGTGAACAGCGCGTCGACGGACCCGAGTTCAAGGCGATGTACGAAAACCTCGCCCAGCTACTGGGGCCGATGACCGAGCCTGGCTGGATCGGCGTGACGGACGCACTGCCGCTCTTTCTAACCCAACAGGCAGCCATGTGGCTGGATGGCGGCTGGTTCTTTACCAGCTTTGAGAAAAACATCAAGCAGTTGGCTGAGGGTACCTATGGAGTGACGGAAGGTGAAGCTACCCCCACTCCGGTGGCCGGTGCCGCTCAGGCGACCGTCTTTGAGCTGGGCACCTTTAACATCCCTTCGATGGAAGGCGAGCTGGTAGACGCACCGGCGCGCACTATGGAAGGATACCTGGGCTTCTGGGGTATCCCGAAAAAGGACCAGGCGCAGAACGACCTGGAAGTGGATTTCCTCATGTTTGTAACCAGCCCGGAAGGGTTTGCCATCTATGTGCAGAACAAACTGGATCCTAATAACCTCAACGGCGGAATCTCTGGTCCGCCGGCGATCCTGAATGTCGAACTGCCAAGCCCCTACAAGGAACGCTTCGCCAACATCAAGCTGATTGGCGCGGCCGACCAGGGCCCCGGCGGCTACCGTTCGCGCGGGCTCAACGACTATCAGCCGATGGTGCGCGAGTGGACCGACCTGGCGCAGCAGTATTTCCAGGGGACGATCACGATCGACGAGTTTCTGACCAAGTATCAGGCATCGCTGGAGAACCTCTTTCCACAGATGGTCACCGACCACCTGCGCTGGCAGGGGGGCTTGGACGCTCTGAAGACGCCCGAAAAGAAACCCGAAGTTCTCGAGTAACCAAAACGAAAACCACCGGAATCAGTCGTCTGATTCCGGTGGTCTTGTGTGCAACCTGCCGTTAGCGGGTCAGCGCCTCATCGGCTTCGGCCAGCTGCCGGATAATTTCGATGTTCTGCGGACACTTTTGCTCGCACTCGCCGCACTCTAGGCAGGCATCCGCGCGCTTACCCGATACCCCGCGCCATTCATCGTAGGCCTTGCGCGCCACCTCCCACAGGCCATAGACCTTGGCCTCGTTATACAGCCGGAAGACGTGCGGGATATTGACCTCGTTGGGGCAGGGCATGCAATAGCCGCAGCCAGTACAATACAGGTTGGCGAGCTCCTTTAAGCGAACGAGGTGCTCGTCGATGACAGCGCGGTCGTCATCGGTAAGCGCCACTGGATCGGAGGCGGTCGCCAGGTTTTCTTCGACCTGCTGCATGGTGCTCATGCCCGAAAGGGCCACCCCGACGTTGGCATTGGATAGCACAAAGCGCAGCGCCAGCTCCGGCACGCGCTTGACTTGCGGCAACAGCTCTTCGAGTACCTCCGAGTTGGTGCCCAGGCGTCCGCCGGCGACCGGCCCCATCACCACGACCCCCACGCCCTTTTCGCGGGCATAGGCAATCCCCTCTTCGAGTGAGCGGTCGAGCATGTTGTACTGCAGGGTGATGCTATCGCCATAGCCGTAATCGATCAGCTTGATCAGGTTTTCGTTGCTATCGTGGAACGAAAAGCAGATGTGCTTGATCAGCCCCTGGTCCTTTGCGCGTCGCATCCACGTGGAGACGGTATCGCGTGCGTCGGTGGTAAAGCGCTCCCAGTTGAGACCGTGATGGTTATAGATGTCGATATAGCTGATCTGCAGGCGCTCAAGAGAGTTCTCAAGGTTGGTCCACCAGGTCTTTTCATCCTTGTATTCGTGGTTTTTGGTCGAGACCACGATCTTGTCGCGCCAGCCCTTGAGCGCCTCGCCCACGGCGCGCTGACTATCGCCGTTGCAATAGCCCACAGCCGTGTCGATATAGGTGACGCCGCCTTCAAAGGCGCGGTGAATCATGGGGATTGCCAGCTCACGGTTGACGCGTGCGGCCTCGCCCTCGCCGACCATCGGCAACCTCATGGCGCCAAAGCCCAGGCGCGAGACGCGGTAACCAGTCTTGCCAAGTGTTGTGTATTGCATGCTATCAGTAACTCCTGTGGGATGCCGTCAGTATGCCCCAGAAAGACGGCGCTGGTCAAGCCTTCGCGCGCGCCGCGCTCAGGATGCCTTCCACCAGGCTGCCGGGTTGTTCAGCCTCGGCGAGGGTCAGCCCGGCGATAGCCAAGGGCAGGCTCCAGATGGCTTGCGGGTCGTTATAGTCGTGGCCATGGCCGATCCAGCCATCGTGGGCGTTTATATTGCAAGGCCAGCCCCACGGCATGGCGTTCGCCTGGTGGAAGAGCGTCCCAAGCACATCCTGGACGGCGGCGAGCCCCTCGGCTTTGGCAGCGCCGAGAAACTGGCAGGTGGCGGCATAGATAAAGTTAACCATCGGCCAGACATCGCGCGCAAAATCACACACGATCCCCTGGTTCGAGTAAACCGGTGCGCCATCGGCTGTCACGGCCAGCACAAGGCCATAAGGCGATTTACCGCTGCACAACTCGGCCACGGCCTGCAGGGCACTGGCAGCCTGCTCGGGCGGCAACAGGCGCTCGAGCCCATACAGCGCAGCAGCCCATTCGCCCGTCAGCTGGGCACTCAGGCAGGTGCTGTCGGAGATACCATCGGCATCCAGCTGCAGGTTGAACCAACGGCCGTTCCACAGCTCCTGCGCACGCGCCTGCCCGCGCGCCAGGCGTGCCCGCCAATGCTCGGCGTTGTGAGCGTTCCCCTGGCGCTCGGCCATTGCCGCCAGCGCCGCAGCCGCGGAAAGGCTCTTGAGGCCGGTGTAGACCGAGGTGCCGTGCTGGGGCCACAGATCCCACGGCACGTTGGCTGGCCAGAATTCGCCCGGCAGTGCATGCGGGTGCTCTTCGACCATACCGTCGCCGTTATTATCCAGGAACTCAACATAACGACCGGCAGCCAGCACCGAAGGGTAGAATTCGCGCAGGAATTCCTCGTCGCCAGTGCGCAGGTAATAGCGGTAGACCAGCTCGATATACTCGTTAATGCCGTTGGTGTGCTGGGTCTGGTAATTGGGAGCACGCGCGCCAAAACCCCTGTCCAGGCTAAAGGGGATCTCACCGCTGGCGAGTTGGTAATGCCGGTAGGCTTCCAGAGTGGTGCGTTCCAGCTCGGGGAAAAAGAAGAGGGTCGGCAGGCTGCCGAGGTAGTGACAGGGCAGTGTCTCGGAAAGCGGACAGGTGGTGTAACTCTCGTTGAGCAGGAACAGACCGTCGTCGCCGAACCAGTCGTCCGGGCGGGAGCGCGTAATCCAGTGGCTGTTCTTGCAGGTGGCGTAGAACGAGTTGACCAGCGCCTCGCGCAGCTCGGGCGAAAGCTCGTCACGCGCATAGATGGCGCTCTGCCAGGCGATGATGCGCTCCAGCCAGCTGGTGTGCCCGGCGATGGCGGCAGTGAGGACTGTTTTGGCATCGACAAAGCGGTCGGCATAGCGCAGGCGTTCGGCGCGGTTCCAGCTATCACGCAATGAGGGCTGGTACCAGACCAGGATGATCGTCTCCTCGCTGGCCTCATCCGCCGCTAGCTCGATGCTCAGCTCGCTTTGCAGCTGCGCACCGCAGCTTGAGACGCTGCCGTGGCGCGCTGCCAAGGCCAGCTCGTGTTCAAGCGCCTGCGCGCCCATGCGCGGGTTGGCCTGCGCCCAGATGTGGCGCTGACTTGAACCCTGCCAGCCCTCGGCAAGCTCTAGCGTTTGGGTGTCTGTCACCGCTTTGGGGGGCTCGGGAGCATCGTAACGCAGCGTGCAGCGGTGCGGATGGGTATCCAGGTTGGTGAGCGTCACCTGGTAGACGATAGCTGGTGTGTTGGAGGTAACGGCATCCCCCGGGATAAACGGGCCATAGGCGCGTATCTCGATGCGTATCGGCGCCTCGATCTGCATGCTCAGATCCAGCAGCGGAAAGTGCCCAAAGTAGCGCAAATCGGTCAGATCGCCGCTGCCATCATCGCCGCGAACGGCCAGCGCAAAAGTACGCCCGTCCACATCCAGGCTAAAGGGGATTGTGCCGAGTACCGGCAAGGCGCTGATGTTGGGCAGCTGGTTAAAGAGGGTGCATTGGCTGTTGCGGCCATCCGTATCCCAGCACAAAAAGCCTGTACCGAGCCCGCCCAGTGGCACGCCATGCCAGCGCAGCGAGCTGCGCGGATAGACGGTACCGAAGACGGGCTGCTGGTATCCGCGGCAGCGAAACTGCTGGGTGCGGTTACGGTTGGCAAAGGCCTCGAAAAGGGCTGTAGAGTTTGACATGGCTGGCTCGCTTTGAATGTTTAGCAAAATCTTAACAGATAATCGGGGTTGGCGCCATTGTCTTGGCTTCGCAGATGTGATAGAGTGATTGTGATAAGAACTAGCCCTCACCATTGGAGAGCTGCCAGATGGCCTTGAAAGTGCGTGCGGATCGCTGGTTCGGTAGGCTGCGGTCATTTCGCGAGTTGTCGACCGTGCGTCAACGTCGCCGCCTGAACACCCTGCTCCTCGGCTATGGCCTGCTGGCACCGGCAGTGATCCTGCTAATTGTATTTGAGTTTTACCCCCTTTTCTCGGGGTTTTGGATCAGCCTGACTAACTGGCGCCTGGCCAAAGGTGATTATATCGGCTTTGCCAACTATGCGCGCGCCCTGTCGGACCCGGGCTTTTGGAAAGCGCTGGGCATCACCTTTACCTACTCTATTATCTCAGTGCCTCTGCAGCTGGGCATCGCGCTCCTGCTGGCATATCTATTGTTCCAAAAGATCCACGCCATGAGCTTTTTTCGCATGCTCTACTTTATGCCGTATGTGACATCAACGGTAGCCTCTGCGGCGATCTGGGCCTACCTGTTCAGCCCCGATATTGGACCGATCAACCGCCTGCTCCAGAGCATGGGCCTGGAGGGCTTGCGCTGGCTTTCTGAGACGCGCGGCATCTTTCAGATCATGGCGGCGCGCGTTGGGGTGGACCTGCCGGCTGCTCTGGCGGGGCCCAGCCTGGCGCTGATCTCACTGATCATTTATACCACCTGGGTTTTTGTGGGCTACGACACGGTGCTGTTTTTATCGGGATTATCGAACATCCCGGCTGAGCTTTACGACGCCGCCAAGGTCGATGGCGCCTCGGGCTGGAAGCTCTTTCGCCACATCACCTTTCCGTTATTATCGCCCACCACCTTTTTTGTGGTGCTGATCACGATCATTGGCACGTTCAAGGCCTTTAACCACATTTATATCATGACACGCGGCGGACCCGGAGATGCCACCACCACCGCCAGCATCTATATCTTTAACCAAATGGTGACGTATAATCGCTACGGTTACAGTGCGGCGCTCTCCTTTCTGACGTTTATGGTAATATTGCTGCTTACCATCCTGCAGAACAAGATTGCCGGCAACAGGGTGGTCTATGATTAAGACACCCCGCATCCGTCTGGGGCGCCTGCTGATCTATCTTGTGCTGATCATCGGCGCGCTGATCTCGGTGCTGCCCTTTGTCTATATGATCACCTCGGCGCTCAAGAGTTATGGGGCGATCCTCACCAACCAGTTTTGGCCCTGGTGGCCGTTTGGCGACGAGCCGTTGCAGTGGCAGAACTATGCCCAGGCGATCAACGACATCGGCTTTGATCATACCTGGGGTATCCCGCTTTTTTACCGCTATCTGCTCAACAGCCTGATCGTCACCGGACTGACGGTAGCGGGGACGCTCCTGATCTCGATCATGGCGGCTTATGCCCTGGCACTCATGGATCTGCCCGGCAAGAACGCCATCTTTATGCTCTTTTTAGCCACCCTGATGATCCCCGGCGACCTGACGTTGGTGCCCAAAGTGGTGATGGTGTTTCGTCTGGGATGGTATAACACTTATGCGGCGCTGGTTGTGCCGTGGCTGGTGAGCGTTTTCGGCGTGTTTTTGCTGCGCCAGTTCTTTATGCAGGTCCCCAAAGACCTGTACGACGCCGCCCAGATCGATGGCGCGGGGCACATCCGCTTCATGTTTTCGATCGTCGTGCCGATCAGCCGCCCGGCGATCATCACTGTAGCGCTGCTCAACTTTATCTGGAGCTGGGATAACTTTCGCTGGCCGCTGCTGGTCACGCGGGATGCCAATATGCGCGTGCTGGCGGTGGGTATGCAGCAGTTTATGGCTGGTGAAGGCGGCACGCAGGTCCATCTGATGATGGCGTTTGCCAGCATGGTGGTGGTGCCGGTGCTGATTTTCTACTTTATCACACAAAGATACTTTACTGAAGGTATTGCCCGGACGGGCATCAAGGGTTAGTGCGGGTTTTAGAGGGCAACACATATCCGCCCCAAACCATATCAGATCATTCAACAGGAGGAATGAGATGCAATTGCGAACCTTACCCCGTGTGCTGGTGCTGTTGCTGGTGCTGGCGCTCGCGCTGACGGCCTGTCAGCCGACTGCCCCCAAGGGCCCGGATGCCGAAGGCGGATCAGAGATCGATGCCATCGACCTGACGGGCAAGAATATCGAAGTGGTGCTGTGGCACAACCGCTCGCAGTCGGATCAGGACCTGCTGCAGGAAATGCTGGACGAGTTCAACGCCAGCAACCCCTACGGCATCACAGCCCGCGCCGAGATCGGCGGTGCCAGCTATAACGACGTCTACAACAAGATCAACGCGGCTATCCAGGGCGGCACCCCGCCCAACATCGCGGTGGCTTATCAGAACCAGGCCGCGTTGTACCGCTCGCAGGATGCCGTGATCGACCTGACGCCCTATATCAACAGCACCAAATATGGGCTGAGCGCTGAAGACAGGGCCGACTACTTTCAGGCTTTTCTGGATAGCGACGCCAACCCGCAGTTCCAGGGCGAAGTGCTGGGCTTTCCGACGCAGCGCTCGCTGGAAGTGATGTACTATAACCAGGACTGGCTGACTGAGCTCGGTTACGACGCCCCGCCAACCACCTGGGAAGAGTTTGAAGAGATCGCCTGCAAGGCTGCTCAGGAGGATGATAAAGCCGGCTGGGCGCTCCTGCATGAGGCCTCGAACTTTGCCTCGCAGGTATTTGCGCGCGGCGGTCGCATCCTGTCGGAAGACGGCACCAGATACGTCTTTAACGAGCAGGCCGGCCAGGACGCCCTGGCAATGATCCAGCGCATGGCTGCCAACAAGTGCCTGGTCGAGATCCCCGTCTCCGAGCGCTATGGCGAGCAGAATCGCTTTGCCAATGGCGACATCCTGTTCGTGTTTGCCTCGTCGTCGGGCATGAACTATTACGCCGACGCCGTGGCCAAGGCTGGCGGCTTTAAGTGGGCCGTGGCGCCTCTGCCGCAGAGCGGCGAGCTGCATATGAACCTGTACGGCGCCAGCATGTCGGTGTTCAAGACCACCCCCGAGCAGCAACTGGCCTCCTGGCTGGTGATCAAGTTCCTGGGTGAGAAAGAACAGACCACGCGTTGGGCGGCCAAGACTGGCTACCTGCCGGTGCGTGCCAGTGCCAAAGACGACGTGATCGCGGCCCTCAAAGCCAACGAAAAGTGGGCTTCGGCGGCCGATAGCTATGCCATGCTCTTTGACTGGGCGAATGCCGGAATGGTTGAATCGCCGGTGGCCGGTTACGACGGCGTGCGTGCGCTGATCGATACCGACCTGATCTCCAAGGTGATCAACGACCCGAATGCTGATGTCAAGGCCCTGCTGGATGCCGCGGTTGTAAAGGCCGATGAGATCCTGAAGGAAAATGCTCCGCAGTAAAGCGATGCCCTGATCCGTTTGGATCAACACCCCCGCACTGGGCTGGTGCGGGGGTGTTTTATTCCGCCGCGCGGTAGAGTGCGATCACTTTCTCGGCCGAAACCTCTGCCAGCAGGTTGTGGATGTTGGCAAACACGTATCCACCGCCCTCAGCCAGAGCGCGGCTGACGCGTTTCGCTTCGGCGCGCACCTGCGCCACCGTGCCGTGCTGCAGCGTGTGCTGGGCATTGACTCCGCCGCCCCACAGCGCCAGGCGTCCGCCTGCCGCCGCTTTCCATTCGCTGTACGAGTGTCCTCCTGCGGGCCATTGCACCGGGTTGAGGATATCAAAGCCACTCTCAATGATCGGCTCGATTAGATCATAGATGGCGCCGCACGAGTGCAAAAAGAGCTTGGTATTGGGCGCGAGGGCGTGGCAGGCATCGTTAATGGCGCGCCGATAGGGCAAAAAGAGGTCGCGATAGACCTGCGGCGAGGCAAAGGTCGTATTTTGTGTGCCCCAGTCGTCGGAGGCGATCATGATCACATCCACATACTTTTCGATTTCCGGCAGCAGCGCGCGGATGTTGTACAGGGTGTGCTCGACAGCGATCGCATGCAGCTCGGCGACGTAATCGGGCTCGAGCAGGCACAACAGCGGAAAGACCGCCAGCCCGCCGTAAGCGTGGATCGAGATCGGCGCGTTGAGGGCGCCCTCGTTGAGAAACACGGCACGATCGGTGCTCTCGCGCACCTGGCGGCACAACTCATGCAGACGCACCACATCGGCATCCTTGATGCGCTGGCGTGCCAGCCGGCGGCGCATCGCTTTGAGGTTGACCATCGGCAGCTCGGTGTCGAGGTGGAGCGGCTGTCCGCCGTGCGGCTCGTCAAAAACATAGCTGGCGCTGACCATCTTGCGCCCGCTGAGCATGATGGCCCCATCCTCGACCACGCGGTAGCGGCGCGGATGCTGCACCAGGGCATCCAGCCGCCCGTTGAAGCGATAGCGGTGCCAGCGCTCGGGCTGCGGGATGGCGTTGGTGACGCCGTCCGCGATCGTGACCACGTCGCAGCCCAGGGCGTCCAGCACGTCCAGATCGGGCAAGGCCAGCATCTGGAAGGCGTCCTCAATGCGCGGCAGCCGCGGCGGGAGTCCGAGAGCGGCCACCAGGCTGGGATACGAAAAGGCACTGATGCTGGTGGAGCGCATCCCGCCCAGGTCTTTGGGGATGCGGTCGGTAGCCTGAAAGTTGAGCGCGTTCATCACACGCTGGCGGGATGTCAGCATATGTTCTCCTCGTGCATCAATCGCTAAAGCGCAGGGTCACGATCTCGTGCGCATCAACCTGCAGCCGCACGCGTCCGGGTGCGAGCAGCTCGGGTGTGCGTGTACCGGTGGGCTCTTCAGAGAGCATCACCCTTTGGCAGCGTTCAGCCGGCAAACCCAGGTCGACCTCTGTCACGAGCGCTTTATCCGAGGCGTTCCAGAAGCGTACGATCCAGGCGCGGTTGTCATCGGAGCGCTTGAGTGCCGAGAGCACCAGTGCGGGATGTTCAAGCTGCGCGAGAGCCTGCGGCAATGCGGGCATTGGCGCAGGACTGCCGTGTGCCAGCACCGGGCTCAGGTAACTGGCAGCCCAACGGGCAGCCGCAGCAGCGCAATCGCTGAACCCAAAGGCGTAGCGCAGTTCATGCGGGCCCAGCGCCAGCGGACTGCGCAGGTCCTCGAAATTGACTCCCGCGGCCGGGCCAAGGCAATCGCACGAGCGCAGCAGCGTCACCAGCACCTCGCTCGAAGGGGCACGCGCCTCGTATTCGTAGAGTCCTGCTCCGCTGAAAGTAAAGCCATCGCCCAGACGCAGCCAGTCGGTCATCGGCCGGGTGGGGCCGCCCCACGGGCGTGTCATGGCGGAAAAGTGTCCGCCCGCGACCACGTCCTCGCGGCTGGCGCTGTACATCCCCAGCCTTAGCCGATGCAGCCGGGCATTGTTGTCGAGCCTGGTCACCGCCTCCAGCCGTTCGGAGCCGGCCGCCAGGCGCAGGAGGGTCTCGATCTCGAGGGTCACCAGCTCACTCGAGCGCTGCGCCGCCACCTCTGCGGGCGGCCAGACCCGCCTGGCCGGCCAATCCCAACCCACCAGGTCAGCCGGCAGCTGCCAGCGGGTCGTTACCAGCAGTTCCTGGGCGACCGCATCGCAGCGGACAAGCCGGCTGGTCACGCGCGCCTCGTCGAACGAGTAGCGCGGCTGATCCCCCGCGACCCGCAGGCTGTCGTAGGCGTTGCCGGCCTCAGCCATGTCTTCGAACCAGCCGAACGGCTCAGAGATCCGACCGCTGGGTTTGTGGGTGAGCATCAGTCGGCCATCCTGCGCCACATCGAGCGCCAACAGGTCATTCTCTAGATGGGTGTCGTCAGCAGGGAACTGGCTGGGGTTGGCGTGGGCATCCTCCAGCTGCAGGGTGTGAAAGCCCAGACTGGCCGCGGGCAGGTTTACTTCGAGGCGCGCCAAGGTGTACGTGGCAGTGTCTGCCTTGGCTGTGTTTTCCTTGACGTTTAGCCGCAGCAGCGTGCGGTCGGCGGCGTAATAGGTCTCGAGGTCCATCTGGCGTTCGGCGAGCACGCTCAAGGCTCCCACCGCGTTGCCGTTGTTATTGAGCACAGTGTAGCGCGCCGCGCCGAGGCGCTGCGGCAGGCGCACCAAGGTATCAGCCGTGAGTGTTCCGCCGCCGGGCCAGCCGCCGAAAAGAACCAGCTCGGGCAGAGCAGGGGGGGCGGCGGAAACCTCAGGCAGGGCCTCGTGCAGCAACCGCTCGCTGGCCAGTTGAGCCAGCTCGTTCACCGAGCGCACCCTGGCATGGATATCCTGCATGGTCGAGTCGTCGTTGGTGGCGCAGATGCTGTCGTGCGGCTGCGACTGCAGCACCATCTTCCAGGCATGCCGGATCACGTCGGCGTGGTCATATGCGCGTCCATACAGCGCCGCATTGAGCGGCTCGAGCAGCCTCGTGAGGGCCAACTCGGCGCGGCGGTTGCCGATTTTAAGGTGCATGTCGGTCGATAGTACTCCCTGCAGCGACATGGGCGAGATCTCGTCGCCGCGCATCTCGCCGGCCACCGTCTCGAGCTGGATGTCCTGCGCCTCAACCTCACCGCGCGCGGCATCCAGGAAGCGTGCCGGAGTGGAGGCAAAGAACGTATCCGGCAGTGCCTGGTTAAGGTGTGCCAGGATGGCGCCCATCCCCGGGCGCAGCTCCATATGGTCGACCCCTGCCGAGGCATACACCGCGTTGGTTGGAAAGCCCGGCGCCTGGTGCGCAAGGATGGCCTCGGCGGCCTCCAGGGCCAGTGCGGGAGTAGCGGGGGTATGCGCGATGTTGGCCCAGATATCCGGGTAGCTCAAAGCCAGGCCGTTGCCATAGCCGATATCGAGCGCCAGCACCCTGGAGCCATCTGCGGACTGCCACCAGAAGAGATGCTGGCTGCGATCCTGCCGGCCGGTCTGGCTGCCGCGCCCGAGGTTGGCGGAGGTGATCCCAAAACCGTTCAGGATCGCCGGCAGGGCAGCCACCGAGCCGAACGAATCGGGCACGTAACCCTCGCGCATGGCGCCGCCATAATCGGCAGCTTGCGCAAAACCGATCGCGAGGTTGCGCACCAGGGCCTCGTCGCAGGCCAGGAACTGGTCGCCCAGGACATACCACGGCCCAAACACCAGCCGCCCGGCGCGCGTCAGAGCTTGCAGACGTTCGCGGTTGGCGGGGCGCACCGCCAGGTAATCGTCGATCAGGACCGTCTGGCCATCCGCCACAAAGCACAGCTCGGGCTCGGCCTCGAGGATATCGAGGGCTTTGTCAAAGAGGCGCACCAAGCGGTAGCGGTATTCCTCGTAACTCTGGATCCACTCGCGGTCCCAATGGGTTGTCAGGATCACATGCACGTCACGCGGCATAGCTGGTTCCTTTACGGGCGATAGTAGCGCGGATAGTCTTTACATAACAGATATAGCGGTTCCTCGTCCTCATCGATCTGCGGAAAGCGTCCGACGGGAGTGTAAAAGCGGTTGTCGGTGTTGTCGTTGTTGGCCTGCGAGACTTCGCCCACCAACACCCTGGACCCTTCGCCCCAAAAGGTGTGGTACAGGCGGTTGGTGATGGTGATGCTCTCGCCGGGCTGCAGCCTCAGGAGTTCGCCGGGCGCAAAGGTCTTTTGTGTGCCATCGATGTTGACGCTGACCGGTGTGCTTTCATCGAAGGCGTCATCGTCGGTGGCGTTATAGCACTTGACCACGAGGGTGCCGCCGCCGCGGTTGATGATGTCCTCGCATTTGAACCAGTGATAATGCAGCGGCGTTTTCTGGTTGGGGTCGCAGATCAGCACCTTTTCGGCATACAGGCGGTTCTTGATAGCCCGGTCCGGCGAGGGATCCGAGTTGCGGATGGTAAAAATAAAGAGGCCGGTATCGGCGTAATTGCCCGAGCCAAAGTCGGTGATATCCCAGCCCAGCTCGCGATCGACGATCTCGCGCACTTCTTCGCCCTTGGTCGCCCAGTCAGCCGGGCTCCAGTAGGCAAAGGGCGGCAGGTGGAATTGTTGCGCACGCAAAAAGGCGTCGGCGTCGCGGATGATAGCGTTAATTTCGGAGCGTTTCATGCTCTTTCCTCCGTGTGGTTGATACAAAGGATTGTACAACGCGCGTGCCGGTGCGGTCAATCGTTGCGGCGGGTTGCGGCGCTCTGCCGCCGCCATATAATGGCGCCATCAGCACAGCAGGGGGTTCGTATGGATACAACCAGCCTGGCAGACAAAGTTGCGATCATCACCGGCGCCAGTTCGGGGATCGGCGCGGCCACCGCCCGCCTGCTGGCGGCAGAGGGCTGCCGCGTGATGCTGACGGCGCGCTCGCAGGCGAAAATCGAGGCACTTGCCGATGAGTTGGGTACCGCAGCCTGCGCCTTTACCGCCGATCTGACCGACCCGGCCACCGGCCCGCGCCTGGCCGAGTGCGCCCTGGGGATGTTTGGGCGTATCGATATTTTGCTCGCCAACGCCGGCATCTATATCCCCGGCGAGTTCACAGAAGGCCATCCCGACGACTATGCCACCCTGATCGATACGAACGTCACGGGGGTGATGCGCTGCATCCACGCCGTGCTGCCGGCCATGCGCGATCAGCACAGCGGTGATATCCTGATCACCTCGTCGATCTCGGGGCACGTCGATATCCACTGGGAGCCGGTCTACTCGGCCTCCAAGCATGCCGTCGAGAGCCTGGCGCACACCCTGCGGCGCCAGCTGCTGGGCGATAACATCCGCGTGGGCACCGTGGCGCCCGGCATGGTGGCCAACGAGCTGTGGGGCATCACCGAAGAGGCTGCCATCGCCAGACATGTGGCCGAGCACACCGCCCTGCGCTCTGTAGATGTGGCGCGCGCGATCGTATTTATGCTCACCCAGCCGCCGCACATCACCATCCGCGACCTGGTGATGGTGCCGCAGCGCCAGGATCTGTAAGCTCGCAAAGATAGGGTTGACTTTTGCCGTACGGCGGGCTATACAGAATGGATACCAATCCACCAAGGACGAACCACTGATAGGATCTGCAAATGCCGCTCGTACAAGCACGCGACCTCCGTAAAGTCTTTATCCGCCACACGCACGGCCCGGGCATCCGCGGGGCGCTGCAGGGGCTCTTCCGGCGCCAGAGCGAGCCGGTGGTGGCGGTGGATGGCATCGATTTCGACATTGAAGCCGGCGAGTTTATCGGCTTCATCGGGCCGAATGGCGCCGGCAAATCCACCACCATCAAGATGCTCTCGGGCATTCTCGTGCCGACTTCGGGCGAGCTGAAGGTCGACGGCCTGGTGCCGCACCGCGACCGGCGCATTAACGCCCGCAAAATCGGGGTGGTCTTTGGGCAGCGCTCGCAGCTGTGGTGGGATTTACCGATCCCCGAAAGCTACAACCTGCTGCGCTATATCTATGGCATCCCGCAGGCCGATTACGACGAGCGCATCGCCTACTTTCGCGACCTGCTGGGCCTGGACGAGTTCTGGACCCAGCCAGTGCGCGAATTATCGCTGGGGCAGCGCATGCGTGGTGAGGTGGGGGCGGCGCTCCTGCATCGCCCCAAGCTGCTTTACCTGGATGAGCCCACCATCGGCATGGACGCGCTCGTCAAGGAGCGCCTGCGCCACTTTTTGGTGGATACCAACCGCCGCGACGGCGTCACCATCCTGCTGACGACCCACGACCTGGACGAGATCGAGCGCTCCTGCCGGCGCGTGATGCTGATCAACCGAGGCAAGCTCCTGTTTGACGGCCAACTCGAGAACCTGCGCGCCGAATGCAGCGCCGATACCGTCATGACGGTACTCTTTGGCGAAGAGCCCCCCGCGGACGCCTTTGAAGGCCTGCAGGTGCTAGAGCGTGACGGCGCGCGCGTGACGTTTGGCTTCCGGCGCGGCACCACCGCCTCGGGCGATCTGATCAACGCGCTGATGAGCCGTTATACTGTGCGCGATATCAAACTCACCGAGCCATCCGTGGATGTGGTGGTCAGCAGCCTGTACGGCGGCGGGGAGGGCAGCGCATGAACCTGCGCCCTTACCTGGCACAGATGCGCGGGGTTATCCGCGTTAACTTTGCCTATCCGGCGCGCGTCTGGACTGGCCTGCTTTATGGCTTCTTTCACATCATTCCGCAGGTCTTTGTCTGGCGGGCACTGTATGCCGGTAAAGACGCGGTTGCCGGCGCCACCCTGCCCGAGATGCTCACCTATGTGGTGCTCTCCAACCTGGTCGGCTTTGTGACCTGGTTCAATGGCGCATCATATATCGAGCAGCGTATGAAGGATGGCAGCATTGGGCTCGACCTGCTGCGCCCGGTGAGCATGCGCGGGCTGTTTGTGGCCGCCAACCTGGGCGATGTTGCCACCAGTCTGGTGATGTATGGCCTGCCGCAAACCCTTCTGGCAATCGTCCTCGTGGGCGGCATCGTGGCGCCCGTCTCGTGGGAGGCATTCGGCCTGTTTTTGCTGACGACGCTTCTGGGCATGGGGGTGCAGATCTGCTGGATGCTCTTTCTGGGCACCTTTTCGTACTGGTTTATCAATACCTGGCTGATGCAGTGGCTGCTGCAGGCCTCATGGAAGCTGCTCTCGGGCGCGCTGGTGCCGCTGTGGCTGCTGCCGAAATGGATGCTGACGATTGCCAGGCTGCTGCCCTTTCAGGCCTCACAGTATACCCCGGTTGCCGTGTATCTCGGGCGCATTCCCGTCAGCGACGTGCCGCGCGCTATCCTGGTGCAGGTGGGCTGGATTATCGGCCTGCTGGCACTGCACTCGCTGATGTGGCACCGCGGGATACGGCGCATCGTGGTGCTGGGGGGCTGAGATGTTAAACAGCGCCAAATGGTGGCTGGGCCTGGGCTGGATGAGCCTGAAGATGCGCGTGGCCAGCCAGATCAGCTACAATCGCTGGTCCTATTTCTCGCTCTTTATCGCCCAGATGCTCTCGTATCTCTCCGACATGGCGCTGGTGTGGGCCATGTTCCGCGCCTTCCAGGGCGTCGATGGATGGAGCCTGTATCAGGTGATTCTGTTGAATGCCATCTACCTGATGAGCTATGGCATCTCGCAGGCTTTTACCGTTGGCTTGTGGGACTCTAATGACCTGGTGGCCAATGGCACTCTGGATGACTATCTGATCCGCCCGCTCAACCCGCTGGTGCACCTGATGGCGCGCAACTTTAACGTGGGGTATCTGTCGCATCTCACGACCGCGATCATCACCATCGCCGTGATCTATCCGCATTTGGGCGTCGCGTGGGGGGTGCTGCATTGGGTGTTCCTGGCAGTGTCGATCATCGGCGCGAGCCTGATCAATGCCGCACTGACGATCTTTCCCGCCGCCACCAGCTTTATCTGGACGCGCCAATCGCTCCTCAGCCTGATTCAGTCGATACGCTTCTCGTTCAATAAATACCCGCTGGGGATTTATCCGACTGTGGTGCGTATTTTCCTTACCGTAGTGATACCCATTGCGTTCCTCAACTATTATCCGGCCGCGTCGCTCTTGGGCAAGGCACCGTTGGCACTCTGGCCGCTGATAACGCTGGCGGTTGGGGTGCTGATGATGACCGCCGCACTGGCTTTTTGGCGCTGGGGCCTCGCGCGTTATTCCTCAAGCGGCAGCTGAACTGCTCTTGCCGGTGTGCGCGCCTGTGCTAGAATAGCCTCATTACCAGTTATGAGGTGCCGCATGAGCAACAGCAACCATTATGACGTATTCATCGCCGGCGGGGGACCCTCCGGCATTGCCGCAGCCCTGGCTGCCAGCCGAGCGGGTGCGCGTACCATCCTGGTCGAAAAGAACCCCTATTTCGGCGGCACCTGGACGGCCGGCGGTATGTCGCTGATCATCGACTACAACAACAAGTGCGGTATCCTGGCAGAGATCAAGCAGTGCCTGAGTGCCCGCGGTGCCTTTAAGCGCAGGCACGGCAATTCGGGCATCTTTACCGTCGAGCCGATGAAACTGCTCCTCGACGAACTGCTCAGTGCCAGCGATTGTACGCTCAAGCTGCACACCATCCTGCTGGATGCCGAGGTGCGCGACGGGCGCATCGCCGCGGTGCGTACTGCCGGCAAGTCGGGGATCGAGCGCTATACTGCAGAGGTCTACATCGACGCGACCGGCGATGGCGACCTGGCCGCCCGCGCCGGCTGCGGATTTGACATGGGCGACCCCGAACAGGGCAAGCTGCAGCCCGGCACCATGTTTGGCCTGGTGGGCGGCTGGCCCGATCCGCTGCCGGATGCCATGCAGGTCAAGGCCGACCTTTTAGCCGGCGGACATGCCCTCACCTATACCGGCGTGACCCTCTTTACTCAGCCGGGCCAGCCCGGGCTGGCCTTTATAATGCAGTCGCACCTTTACGACCTCGACCCGACCGACACCGACTCGCTGACGCGCGCCGAAATTGAGGGGCGTGCCGATGTGGCGCGCGCCGTTGAAACCCTCGTCGCCAGCGGCAAACCCGAATACGCCGGGCTGTTCCTGATCACTGCCGGCCCGTCGGCCTCGATCCGCGAGGGACGCCGCATCCACGGCCGCTACACCCTCACGGCTGAGGATTGCCGGCGCGGGCGGCGCTTTGAGGATGCTGTTACGACGGCGACGTTCAACTTTGATGTTCATCACGTCGACCCGACCAAACCGAACCCCTATGACGCCTATGGCACGCGCAACAAGGTGCTCAAGGATGTGCCCGGCGAGCTGTATGGCGAGTATGTGCCGCCCTACGATATTCCTTACCGCAGCCTGCTGGCGCGCGATGTCGACAACCTCTTTATGACGGGGCGCTGCATCTCGGGCGACTTTTTGGCGCATTCAAGCTACCGGGTGACGGGCAACGCTGTGCCGATCGGCGAGGCAGCCGGCAAGGCGGCAGCCCTGTGCGTCGCTCAGCACAAGCTGCCCGCGGATGTGAGCGTGGCTGAGGTTCAGGCGATCGTGCGGGAGATGTCCGCTACCAGCATGGAGTAGCATCAACACAGAACGGTGTGGATTGCGCCGCTTTAGCGATTCTGACTATGACGCGGTCAAGCGCCTGAGCGACGACTATCGGCAGGATCCCAGCTATGGCGATGATCACCCTGGCCAGTGTACTGCTGAACCATACCATGTCGGTGCGCGATGCCCGGCGCATCGTCAGAGGCACGGGAGAGGGCAATGCCCGCTGCACCCGCATGGACCGGCGCTTGACACCGTGTACCGCTGCCAAGTAGACTAGCCAAGACAAAAGCGGCGTATAACGCGCCCAACGCTTGTGGAAGCAGGTGTGTATGTCATTGAACCTTGAGCAGGGCGTCTGCGGTTTACTGAAGGCGATGGCGCGGGGCAATTACGATGCCATGCTCACCCTCTTTTGCCGCGAGCTGAGCTATCCGTGGGCCAATACCCCTGTCTCAACGCGTCATTGGCCCAAGGCGGCCGTCGATGTCCTGCAAGATGAACCCAAGCTGGTGGCGGCAACCCAGGCTGACGGCAAAACCGGTTTCTGTATCGTGCATGCCCGGCTGGCACCAGGGAGCCAGTCGTCGCCGCTCTCGCTGGCGGCTGAACGGCAGGTTGTCAATCAGCTCTTGGGCGACTATCCCTTTGGCCTCTATCTCTTTTCCACGGCCAGTGATACTCACTGGCACCTGGTCAATGTGCGCTTGGAGCTCGAGTCAGAAGCCTCAGACGCTGACAAGCGGCCTGCCAGGCGCCGTACACTGCGCCGCATCGCGCTGGGCCCGCACGAGCGCCTGCGTACCGCAACCGAGCGAGTGGCCATGCTCGATCTGGCCAGCATCGGCGACCCTGACCAGGTATCGCCTCTGGCCGTACAGCAGCGGCACGATGAGGCGTTCGATGTCGAGCAGGTCACCAAGCAGTTCTATGAAGAATATGTGACCGTGTTCCGCCAGCTCGAGGACGAGCTCCAGACACAGACGGGCGATCGTACCTGGGCCCACGACTATGCTCTGCAGTTTCACAACCGGCTCATGTTCCTCTGCTATGTGCAGCGCAAGGGCTGGCTAGGCGACGATCCCGAGTTTCTGACCAAGCTCTGGCAGGCTTATCAAGACACGTCGCAACCGGCTGATACTTTTGTAGAACGATGGCTGCAGGTGCTCTTTTTCGAGGCCTTTAACCATGGCTTTCAGGCTGGCCGCGCCGACCGCTCCTATCTTCCCGAAGAGATCCGCAACGCTCTGCAGGTTGCGCCCTGGCTGAATGGCGGTCTGTTCGAGCGCAACGAGCTGGATAGACAGTATGCTTTCAAGGTGACCGATCAGGCCTTTGAGCACAGTCTCAAGCTGCTGAATCACTACAATTTCACCGTGGCCGAGGACACGCCGCTCGACCAGGAGGTGGCCGTCGATCCTGAGATGCTCGGCCGGGTCTATGAGAGTCTGGTGAACGTCAGCGATACGGACGATGAACGGGGGCAAGCAGGCATCTTTTACACGCCCCGCGTCGAGATCGACCTGATGTGTCGGCTGGCGCTGATCGACTGGCTCTGCAACCACCTCGGCCGCGAGCGGTTTGAACTGGTCAGCGAGCTGGTCTTTGCCCTGGAGCCCGACGAGCAGGCACAGGCCGATAAGCGCATCTCGAACGAAAACCTCTGGCCCGATATCCACCGCTTGCTGCAAAGTGTCACCGTGTGCGACCCGGCCTGCGGCTCGGGCTCGTTTCTGGTGGGCGCGCTCAACGTGCTCGACGATCTGCTGGCCCGCGCGCAGAGGCAGGTGGGCCAGCTCGAGCGCCCCTATGACCGCAAAAAACGCATCGTCGAGCGCAGCCTCTATGGTGTCGATGTAAAAGGCTGGGCCGTGCGGGTGGCCGAGCTGCGGCTCTGGCTGCAGCTGCTCATCGACACCGAAATCGACGTGAACGAGCTGCGCGTTCAGCCGGTGCTGCCCAACCTCAGCTTCAAGGTGCGGGTGGGCGACAGCCTGGTGCAGCGCATCGGGAACGTCGATATGGCCCACCTTGGCCGTGGCAGGCTATCAGTACCCCTCAAGGGGCGCATTACCCGCCTTAAAGCGGCGAAATCCGGTTATTTTTACAACCAGCCCGATGCTATTCTCAACACCCCAGCCAAGCTGCAGCACGAAGAGCTGAGCATCTTTCGCACCATCATTGATGAAGAGCTGATCCGCATCGACGCCCGCCTGATAGAGCTGCGCCAGAGCCTGACGTCTCAGGCCACCTTCGATGGCATGGCCCCGGCCGCTGGTACACCCGAAAAGAGACAGATCGAGGCTCAGCAGGCCGAACTGGAAGCGCATCGCACGCAGTTGGCCGCCGCCCGCAACAGCCTGAAGCAGGCCCAGGATGTGCCCTTTGTGTGGGATATCGCCTTTGTCGAGGTGTTTTCAGGTGAGCGGCAGGGCTTTGATCTGGTGCTGGGCAACCCGCCCTATGTGCGCCAGGAGAGCATCCGCAACCCGCTGTCTGCCCGCGATGAGGCTGCCGAAAGAGCAGCTGTCGCCGCTTACAAGGCCGCGCTGGCCGATGCGGTCTATGCCCGCTGGCCCAAGACCTTTGGCGATGGGAGCGGCAAGCAGACGTTCAAGCTCGATGGCCGCAGCGACCTCTACATCTACTTTTATCTGGTGGGGCTGAGCCTGCTCAACCGGCAGGGCGCCTTTTGCTTTGTCACCTCGAACGCCTGGCTCGACGTGGGCTATGGCGCTGCCCTGCAGCGTTTTTTACTGACCCGCGGGCTGGTCAGGCTGGTGATCGACAACCAGATCAGGCGCTCGTTCAAAGAGGCCGATGTCAATACTGTCATCACCCTGCTGGGGCCGGCGGTGGATGACCGCCGTGACCGTGCTGCCAGCCTTGACCACGTGGCACGCTTTGTGATGTTCACTGTGCCCTACGAGCAGGGCCTCTCGGCGGTGCTGTGGCAAGAGGTTGGCGAGGCCCAAGAGCGCCTTGCCAGGCCCGAGTTTCGCGTGCACCCGCTGATGCAGCGCGACGCGCTGGCGGCCGGCAGCGACCAGGCCAGCCTCTATGCCGGCGACAAGTGGGGCGGAAAATACCTGCGGGCTCCCGATATCTACTGGGAGATTCTGCGCCGGGCTGGCGACAGGCTGGTGCGCCTGGGCGATGTAGCCGATGTGCGGCGCGGTATCACGACTGGAGCGAATGAGTTCTTCCAGATAGATGCCCAACAAGCAGATACATGGGGAATAGAAGCCGAGTTCTTGGTTCCGTTCCTGTTCTCGCTGAAGGAAGTGAAGGGCTATCAGGTAAAGCCAGAAGGCCTTAAACGTAGGTTGCTCGTATGTCGTGAATCGAAGGCCGAGTTGCGCCTTCAAAGGAAGGATGGTGTTCTGCGCTATATCGAATGGGGTGAGGAGTCTGGCTATTCGATGCGCCCTTCGGTTCGTGGTCGTAGTCAGTGGTATACCCTGCCAGACCAAGAGTCGGCTGACTTTGTGTCAAATCGCTTTCTAGGCGAGCGAGTGGGCTTTCCAGTGATAGACGGAATCGCTGTTTGTGATGTCTTCTTTATTGGGTCATTCCGTGGAGTCGATGGTGTTTTGGGGACAGCGTTGCTCAACAGCGTGATCTGCTTGATGGTTGCAGAGGTCGTCGCCCGCAAGACCTATGGGACAGGGGTAGCCTACATGTATGGGCCTGAGATCAGAGGCTTATTGATGCCCAGCCCGTACATAATGACTTCGGTCGGTACTGCGCTACATGAGGCATTCGGGGCGATGAGACGTCGGCGAATTCTTCCGCTGGAACAGGAACTAGTCCAGTCGGACCGTCAGGCACTTGATGAAGTTGTTCTGGCTGCGCTGGGGCTGCAAGGTAAATACCGGGCTCTCATCTATGAATCACTTCTCGAGATGGTTCAGGCTCGTCTGGCCAAGGCCAGCAGCCTAGAAAGAATGTAGGCTCATATGCAGTTCTGGCAGCTAGTGCCGGTGATGGTGATCAATGTTCGGTCCAAGGAGTCCCCTATGTCCGCAAACGTCAGTACAATATCTACTATAGCGAGGTGCCCTGCTACCGTGATAGGCTGGCGGTGCCGAGATCATTGACGGTCACAGCGGTGCTGGTGGCCGGCGGCCTCCACCGGGAGGCACGCGCCGCAAGGCACAGGGCCGCCAGCCTGCGCTGACGGCGACAGAGCGGACGCCCTTGAGCTGTAGTTGCTGGCTGCTTGAGTTCACCTGAAGGCCGGTGAGCCGGCGTTCTATGGCCTTAATTGCATGAAAGCGGAGCGAACATGCAACACGATATCATCGATAACCGCACCGAGAAACTGGCCGACCACATCCGCACGATTCTGCCGGGCACGGCGCGGGCGCGCTTTGCTGTGGGCTACTTTTTCCTCTCCGGCCTCGAGCATGTGGCCGACGTGCTCGACGGCGTATCTGAGCTGCGCCTGCTGATCGGCAACACCACCAACCGCGAGACGCTCGAGCAGCTCGCCGAGGGCTATCGCCGGCTGGAACGGGTTGAGGTCGAGCTGGACGCGCAGCGCTACACCTCGCGGGTGCGCTCCAGCCAGGCGGCCGATGCCACCGAGGGCGATATCGCCGACAGCGCGGCTGTGCTCGATCAGACCGATCGTACTGAGCAAATGATCGTCTCGCTGGCCGAGCTGATCGCACAAGGCAGGATCAAGGTGCGCGTCTACACCAGGGGCAGGCTGCACGCCAAGGCTTATATCTTTGACTATGGCGAGGTGATGAACCTTCAGGGAGAGATCATCCCGCGGGCGGAGGCGGGCATCGGCATCGTGGGCTCCAGCAACCTCTCGCTGGCCGGCATCAGCAGCAACACCGAGCTCAATGTGCTGGTGCACGGCAACGCCAACCATGAGCAACTGGTGAACTGGTTCGACGCGCTGTGGGATGAATCAGAGGACTTTGACGAGCACCTGATGCGTGTGCTGCGGGCGTCGTGGGCGCTGGCCGAGGTGACGCCCTACGAGATCTACCTGAAGACGCTCTACGAGCTCACCAAAGACGGACTGGATGAGGATGTCGGGCAGCTCTCTCTGTGGGGCGGCGACATTCAGGAGCAGTTGGCCGATTTCCAACGACACGCCGTGCAGCGGGCGATCCGGATGATCGACCGCCACTCGGGATGCTTTGTGGCCGATGTGGTGGGGTTGGGCAAGACCTATATCGGCGCCGCCATCCTCAAGCACTTTGTCGAACGCGATCGGGCTCGGCCATTGATCATCTGCCCGGCGCCGCTGGTGAGCATGTGGGAGGAATTCAACGAAGATTATGACCTCAATGCCCGGGTGGTCTCGATGAGCATGTTGACCGAGGACGAGGTGATGGGGTCTGAATGGATGCTCACCGATCCCTTCTACCGCAACCGCGATCTGGTGTTGATCGACGAGAGCCACAACTTTCGCCACACCAATAACCAGCGCTACCGCGTGCTGTCATCCTACCTCGCCACACACGAGCGGCGATGCGTGCTGCTTACCGCCACGCCGCGCAACAGTTCACTATGGGATATCCACAACCAGATTCGGCTGTTTCACCCCGAAGAGGTGACCGGGCTGCCCATCGATCCCCCGAACCTGCGCGAGTTTTTCGGTTGTGTCGAGCGCAACGAGCGCCGGCTGCCGGAGCTCCTCTCGCATTTGCTCATCCGTCGAACGCGCCAGCACGTCCTGCGCTGGTATGGATATGATGACGAGACCGATCAGCCGGTGGACCCCGCGCACTTTGAGCCCTATCGAGCGGGGCGCAGACGGGCCTACATCAAGGTGGCTGGCGGCAAGCAGTACTTTCCCGGGCGAGAGCTGAACACGGTGCGGTACAGCATTGAAGATACCTATGCTGGGCTCTATGACAAGATTAAAGACCTGCTGGATGGCGACGGCGACGCCCTGCGCTATGCGCGCTACGGCCTGCATGAGTTTGTCAAGCCGGGCAAGCAGCGGGTCGATCCCTACCACTCGCTGAGCACCGCCGGGCGCAACCTGCGCGGACTGATGCGGGTGATGCTGTTCAAGCGGCTGGAGTCCAGCGTGCAGGCCTTTCGCCTGACCGTTAACCGCATGCTCGATAGCCATTGCGCCTTTCTTCAGGCCCTCGACCATGGCATTGTGGCGGTCGGCGATAATGCCAGCGACCTGCTGCGAGGGACTGGGGAACTCACCGACCGTGAACTGATCAAGGCGCTCGAGCAGGTGACCGGTGAGTATAACATCGATGATTTCCATGCAGAGGCGCTGCGCGATGCCATTGCCTATGACATCGCGATCCTGGAACGGCTGCTCGAGCTGACTCTCCCAATCGGCCCGCAAGAGGACGACAAGCTCCAGACCCTCTTGGGCATGCTCCGTCAGCCGCAGTTCCAGACCAAGTGCCTGATCTTTACGCAATTTGCCGACACGGCCGATTATCTCTACGAGCATGTGAGTGTCGAATACGCCGACAGCGAGGTTGTGTCATCGGCCAGCAACAGCAAAGGCGAGATCGTGGCGCGCTTTGCCCCCAAAGCCAATCGCTCCGCAGACCGGTTGCGCAGCACAGGCGCAGAGATTCGCCTGCTGGTCACCACCGATGTGCTCTCTGAAGGGTTGAACCTGCAAGACTGCAACATCATCATCAACTATGATCTGCACTGGAACCCGGTGCGTTTGATCCAGCGGCTGGGCCGAATCGACCGGATCGGCTCCGAGCACGACACCATCATCGCGCACAACTTTTTACCAGAGCTGGGCATTGAAGAGCATCTCGGACTGCATCAGACCCTGCGCAACCGCATCGCAGAGATCCATCGAACGATAGGCGAGGATGCCGCTATCCTCGATCCTGACGAGCAGCTCAACGAAGATGCAATGTACGCGATCTATGACGCTGGTGATCTGGGGCCTTTAGAAGAGGCAGAAGATACAGATACCTACGTTGATCTGCACGATGCAGAGGAGACGATTCGCCAGTTGCGCGAGCAGCAGCCCGATCTGTACCAACGCATCGTCGCCATGCCCAATGGTGTGCGTTGCGGGCGAAGCTGCGATGACGGCTACACCTATGTCTACTGCCGCGCAGGTGACTATTACCGGCTGGTGCTGCTCGATGGCAACGGCACCGAGCTGACACGGCAGACTCCAGCGGTGCTCAACTGGCTCAAGTGCGCTCCAGACGAGCCGGCCGTCGCTCTGCCGGCGGGCCACAATGAGCGGGTTATGGACTTCAAGCGTGACTTTACCTACGAGGTAAAACGTCGAGCATCCGAACGAACACGCGCTCCGCGGAGCACAAGGGCTCAGACGTACGTTCTGGATGAGATGCGGCGCCTTTACAGTGAGACGCGAAATGAGCAATTTAGGCAATCCATCGACCTGTTGGTGAGAACTTTCAGTCGGCCCGTGGTTCGCATAGCCGTGCGCCAAGCGCTCAACCGCCTGTGGCGCGATCAGGTCGTGGGCCTCGAGCTGGTGCGGGCGCTGAGGCAGATCCACAACCAGTTCCGTCTGGACATGGACAGCCACCCGAATAAGGCCGATGATGGCCAGGATGACCTGCCGATCATCGTGTGTTCTGAGGGCGGTTCAGCTCAGTGATGTCTGCTGGATCAGGCTCGCGCACCGGCGCAGGTCGAACGCGCAGCCAGCCCGAGGAAAAGTCAGGTGCTGCCGTTAGCGCGGCAGCACGACCGCGTAGACCCTTCCGAAATGGGCGGGGTCAGTGTTATGAGCTAACGGTATGAGGCGGCGAAAACGCCCTTGTCCGCCGTCTCATACTGGTGTTTATACCGAACGCTCTATCGCACGCGCGCCTGCTCAGTGTCTTTCAGCCCACCAGTTCAGCACGGACTTGCCCGTCCAGAACATGACCACGATGAGCCCGATACCGGTGAAAGAGATCGCCATGACAATGCCGAATTTATAGATCTTGTCGCGAGAGCCGCTCTTATCCACAAAGGTCACATTCCAGCCGGGCATGGCGATGATATACAGGGCCACGACCGCTGCGAGACCCAGCCACATAAAGCCCATCCACCACTTGGTAAGGATAAAGAACAGGAGAGGAACCAGCCAAAGCACAAAGCCGATGAGAAAGCAGATAAGGTAGGCGGTAAATGTACTGGTGCCGGCCGCCTTTTGCGGGTTGGGCGCTGCTGCCTTTGGCGCGTCAGACTCTGCCGGCTGCGTGCTTGCGCCCTTGGTGTTGGCCATACGATTGAGCGTCGCATAGATGGCCGCCTCCTGTACGCCCGGGTCGGGGTCCTCGAGCATACCGCGAAGCTCCCTGGTGGTGGCGTCGTCGCCGCAGGGGCCCAACGCCTGCGCGGCAGCCGTGCGCACCTCCTTTACCGGGTCGCGCAGCGCCGCCAGCAACCCTGGCGCCGCGCTCACGTCGCCCAACTTTTCCAGGGCCTCCGCCGCCGCCTGGCGTACAGCTGCATCCGGCGAAGACTGCAGGAGTTCGATCAGACCCGTTACATTCCCAGCCGCTGCCAGCGCCGCAACCTCACTATCCGCAGTCTGCTCCATGTTAACCTCCTGGTTACCTATACTAAAGTACAGTCGGAGCGTTACGTGCAGAGATGTGACAGACGGTGCGGCAGAGATCAACTGCCCACGCGGCGGCCATGCGCTTGCCCTATACCGGGCCGCGCAGCGCCGCCAACAATCCTGGCTCTGTGCTCAAGCCGCCCAGCTTGCCCAGAGCCGCCGCCTGGCGACCAGCCGCGCCCGGCGAATACCGCAGGAGTTCGATCAGACCTGTTGCGTCCCCAGCCGCTGCCCACTGCAACCTCACTGCCCGCAGTTAACTCTATTTTAACCTCATATTTTCAAACACAAAAGTACAGTCAGAGTGTCGCTTGCAGGGATGCGGCAGATAGCGCCAGGCGCGATGCGTGGGGGGAGCTCAGCCAGCGCCTGAGCTGCTGGTGCGCGGCATATTCTTTACCGTCTTGTCGATCATCACGACAACCGGTTACGCAGCCGTTGATTTTGCTCAGCGGCCGCTTGCTTCACACGCCTTTTTGCTGACGCTCATGTTCGCGGGAGAGATGGCCGGATCAACCGGTGGTGGAAATAGGGTATCGCACGCGATCCTACAAGGTCTTTCCGGCAGGAATGGCAGCGAGTTCAAGGCATATCGATGTTTGACCGCAGTTCAGGCGTTGTTGAGCAATGCACGACCGCCATCGATCAGATAATGGGCGCCGGTAATGAACGCGGCATCATCCGAACAAAGATACATAACCAGTTTAACGATTTCAATCGGTTCAGCAGCGCGCCCCAGCGCGGTTTTCATGCGGCTCATCGCCGGGCGGGTTAGCACCGGTCCGGGGGAGACACTGCAGCACCGAACGCCGTAAGGTGCGCCGATGCGCGCCAGGGCCTTGGTCATCCCTTCGGATATACCGCTCTTTTCAGCAGAATAATCCACCGCGCCGCCGGTCACACCGTCTATGGAGCCGATATTGATAATCACGCCTCGCTTCTGGTTGATCATGTGTTCCATCACCGCGCGCGCAAACAGCATCGGTGCACGAAAGTTGACCTGTATTCCCCAATCCAGCACTTCCAGCGGCAGGCGGGTAAACGATCCGTCTTCCAGGCCCCATACCCTTGCCGCACAGCCGCCGGCAAAGTTGATGACAATATCCACCCGACCCTGCTCGCCCATGCACTGCCCGACGACGGCCCGGATCTGCTCATACTCACGGACATCACAGACACAGGGAACCGCCCTGCCGCCATGGCTGCAGATTGCCTGCGCCGATTCGTGCAGGGGCGCTTCGTTGATGTCCACCATGTAGACGACGGCGCCTTCCTTTGCCATCTCCTGTGAAGTCAGCAATCCCATACCGGAAGCAGCGCCGGTGATGATCGCCGTGCGATCCTGAAAACGCATGTCCATGGCCTTCCCTTCTTTATACAGTTAAGTCAATGTGCCAGGGATTCTTGTTCAGCACCGTCAGCATGTTTGTCAGATGAGGCTGTGCAGTGGTGAAACACTCGGTGTAGCGGCTGACGCAGAACGTTACCGCGTTGCCCAACTTGGGGCTGAGGAACCGATGAGCCAGCCCGAACTTGCCGCTGCAGAGGTGAATAAAGGGGATCTTCATCTCCCGACGCAGCGCCAGTGTGGTTTTCACTGCCTCAACAAAGTCCTCTTCCGTATCGGTCATGGTCACGATCTTGGCAAAATCCACACCGCGCTTTTCCACGGCTTTCATTTGCTCCAGCACCTGCTCGCACGTCCGAGGGGCAGAGATATGAGAAGACATGACAACTTCTGCGCCAAGGGCGTGAGCACGGTCAATAGCGCGCAGCTGCTTGTCAACAATGTCAGGCTTGTCAGAAAACTCCAGCGGAGAAGGGTCAAATGTATCGGCGGGAAAGTCAATTGCCGCTGCCCCGTGCCTGGCGCAGCGCAGCAGCAATTCGACGCGCCCTTCCTCCGTGAACGGGCATGGATTCGGACGGTAGTACAGCGCCATTACCGGCCGATTTGTTGCCTGTATCAGCCGGACAAGATTCTCATCGGTGAGGTTGTCTTTTCCAAGCGCTTCCAGATGGATAGCAAATGCCGGAGCCCCTTCATATTCGCCGTTTTTAATGGTTGCCACCATGTTGGCAATCGTCCGATCTGAAAGAATGCAGGCAACAATCGGCCGCGGCAGGTTCAAAAAAGAGGGTCTCTTCACTGTTCTTCTCCTTCTCGAGGAGTGACCTATCGGTCAGATTCCGGTCGATTTCGTTGTCAGAACGATTTTCCCCACGTGCTTGCCGGAAGCCATGATCGCATGTGCTTCCTCGGCTTGCTGGATAGGCAGCACCTTGAAGATTGCAGGGTGGATGCTGCCGTTTTCCAGCATCGGCCAGATCTCCCGCACCATGCGGGCAAGGATATCGGACTTTTGTTCCGGCGTGCGGCTTCTGAGCGTTGTGCCGATCAGGCGTGTGCGGCGCACATACATGCTGCGCAGGTCAACATTGGTATAGTCCCCGGCCAGCGTTGCGATCATGATCCACCGGCCGCCAACGTTCATGTACGGCAGGCATTCACCAACAGGGGCATCGCCCAGGCAATCGATGGCGATGTCCACACCATGGCCTGCTTCCAGCTCCGCCTTGAAAACGTCAGCCAGTTTTTGCCGTGTTGAATTCACGACAATATCTGCTTTCAGATACGCGATTGCTTTGGCTTGGTCATCTGAAATCACGGTTGTAATCACACGAGCTCCGTAGGCCTTTGCCACCGGGATCACAGCACTTGCAAGGCCGCTGGCGCCTGCCTGCATCAGCAGCGTCTCACCTTTTTGCAGGTTGCCATCATAAAACAAAAACAGACACGCTGCGCCAAAAACCTCAGGAAGCGCTGCCGCTTCTATCATGCTCAATCCCCGGGGAATCGGCATCAGCATACCGGAAGGTACCGCCACATATTCAGCATAACCGCCGCCGCCAAGGAGCGCGCAGACCTGGTCGCCCACATGCCACTTGCCTTCCTCTTCAACCCTGGGACCAACGGCTTGGATGACGCCTGCCGCTTCCAGACCGAACCATTCCGGCCAACCAGCAGGCGGCGGATATTGTCCCGCTCTTTGCAAAAGATCGGCGCGATTCAGCGCGGTTGCATGAATTTCAAGCAGAACCTCATCCTCTTTGGGCTCTGGATCCGGAACAACGCTCCAGTGCAGTTTTCCATCGTCACCAACTAATACCGCATGCATATAGGTTCTTCCTCCCGCTTCTATATACCCGGCACACTGATTCAGCATCAGCGATTGCCGTATTCATCCGCCGGTTCGCCCATCCGCCGAATGCGCACTTATCCTGGGCCCAACAGGGGGCGGGCCTGTTGCATACGAAAAAAGTCCGGTGCTCTGGCCATTGAGCGGTGGGCATGCTCCAGCGCGCCCAACAGGGGTCGAACCTGTAACCTACGGATTCGAAGTCCGGCACTCTATCCATTGAGCTATGGGCGCGGTTAAATCCATTCTAGACACACCCAACGGGGCGTCAACCTGGCGGGTCATTTCTGGTCTTGTGTATTGAGGGGGTTGTCGCAGCTCGGCAAACGTAAAAAATGCCGTTGGCCGGTCTTAACATACATGCTAAAATATCAATATACGGCTCACAGGTAAACCGACAACTACATCATTAAAGTGAGAGGTACTTGGAAATGGGCATCAAAAGAACCATAACCGAACGGGAGATTTTCGTAAATCATCAGGCGAACCGCCGCAGCGGTCACATGGGTCACGCCCTGCTTGACTGCGGAGAGGGCAAGATCCTTGACTTTTACTCAAACTGCGACGGCGAGCGGGTAGAAGGCCACAGCGGCTACGGCTGGATGGAATACAAGGTCAGCCGCGACTATGGCAGGACCTTTGGCGAGGCAAAGGTTCTGGAGTGCTCCCGCAAGGTCTATGATGAGGGAATACACACGGCACTCTGCGAGAAGGCAATCAAGGCGCCCAACGGCGATATCCTGCTGTTCTTTCAGATTACAGACGCCTCAAAGCCCATTTCCTGCGAGCCTTGGTCCTCCCCTGGCATAGCTATCAGCAAGGACAACGGCGAGACTTTCTCGGATATCATGCCCACCGGCATGGACGCGGGACGCGTCTACGACGTGGTAAGCGACGGCAAGAGCATCTATGTCATTATGCAGTCAAACGACGCGGCGGTGGTTTTCATTGGCAACCGTCCGGAGCACTGCTATAAACTGTACCGGAGTGACGACTGCGGTAAGAGTTTCACGTCCTATGTCATCTCCATCGACGCCCAGGGCAAGGGCTATGGTGCACTAGAGTTTATGGAGGACGGCGCACTCATAGCATACGTGTACGATGCAAATCACGAAGACGCGCCGGTGTATGCTATTTCCCGCGACCGGGGCGTCACCTGGTCAGAGCCTGCTCGCGCCAGCACTCAAAAGCTGATCCGCAATCCCCAGCTTGTACGGGTGGACAATGTCTGGTTCCTGCTTGGACGCAATGGCGGCGCCGGGGATGGTCTGGTGCTCTATACATCGAATGACGGCATCAGTTGGGACGACGGCGAAATGCTGGACAAGCGCCCCGAGGGCGGCGGCACCGGCTATTACAGCAACATGCTTGTGATACGCGAGCCGGGTGAGAAACCCCGGGTGCTGATGCAGTATTCCCACGTCTATGACAAGAACCGGGTGAATATCGCCCATCGTTATATTCTGCTGTAGAGTTTAACCTGCTTAAAAAGACGTCGATTTTTCAGCGCTTAACACAGGTCGGTCGGCGAATATCGAATATTATCGGGTTTTCGACACGGTGCGCGAGACGGCCGCACACCTTGAATAAATCAAGCCCATTGGTACGCTTCCGGGTCAGATATCAGCTGACGAGGTCACACCTTCACTGCCACAGGCGTGGAGAGCGGCGTGATCCGGCTGAGCTATGAGGTAGAACTGGCCCATACCAATTCTGAGGGCGAGACGTACCAGACCGGCGGCGCCTGATGAACAGGAGCAGGCGCCGCCAGCTTGAGTTACCGGATGACGGCCGCCAATCCTGCTCCGTGTATTCCGAGTACGCCCTCAACCCCTTGACAAATCTGCGGGCTTGTTGGAGAATGCCAACAGGTCTCTGAATCCTGAGGGAAGCGCTATTCACCCGCAGAAGGTCAGAGTCCTTCCTCTGCGGTCTCGCCAACCGAATATAAAGCCGATTCCACAGCCTTCCAAAGGAGGGAGCAGTAAGGCGGCGTGTTTATGAGAATCGCCGGTTAAGCTACAACTGCTTCAGGGACATTCCTCTCATACATATTACGGCGAGACATACACGCTGCCGCACGTTACAAAATCACTTTCCGAACGACCGCCTGTGTTTACTGACGCTGATACCAGATTCGCTGTCCTGGCACAACGCCGAAATGCAGGCCAGCGAGCACATGCTCCAAAGGTTGCGATTTGTTGCTGTCATTTCACGCTGGAGGATTGATCATGGTGCTCTCTGCATTCTCCGCACGTCTCCGACGCCTGGTCGTTTATGTCTGTGTCCTAGCGCTCCTGATAGGCTGCGGATTACCGCTGGCTGGCCCGAGACGGGCTGCCCCTAAACGGGCCCTCGTCTCGGCTACCGGTACCAGCAGCCTTGCCACCGACGACGACCTCTTTGTTTTGGAGGTCCCCGAGGGCGCCGCACCGGCCGGGACGCAGATGGAAATTCAGCCCGTTTCTAATCCCGAACCGCACGCCTTTTCAGGCCTGGCGTCGCTCGCCGCTTACAGGGTGACCGTCGGGGATCAGCGGTCTTTTGACCAACCCCTGACTCTGCGCTTTGGCTACGACCCGGAATCACTGCGGGATGACATCGATCCCGCTGCCCAGCTTACGGTGGCCTATCTGGATGAGGGCACGCAGCGCTGGGTGCCTGCCGATCCAGTGATCGATACCGCAGCAAAGCAGGTGGTGGTGACGACGGACCACCTGTCATTCTGGTCTCTCTTTGGCCTGGAAGACAACATTGTGCATTCTACGCACCCAAACTTTGATATTTACTTTAATCAGAACCTCAACGCCCCCAATCTCACTGGAGATCTCGGCGGTGATGATAATATTTATCGTTTTGCCTCGCTCGTGCGCAGTGCCCTGGTCACCGCCCGCGAGGGCTACGCCGGCACGGACGACAGCGGGTTCATTGTTCCGGCAAGGTCCACGGTCTATATCGATGACTGGGGGCCGGACAAGACCGCCGAGTGGGGCTGGCTTTCCAAAGATATCGAGATTCCGACCAGTTACTCTTCGCTGGAAGAGCTCGAGCACGACGCGGCCCACGAGTTGTTCCATGCTGTGCAGAACGAGTACTATAGCGTGGCCGGCATGATCACCAATCGCTGGTGGATGGAGGCGACGGCTGACTATGCTGCGGCCTCCATGGGGACAGGACACGGGCTTACCGGCCGCCTCCCGCTAAAGTTCTTAACCCTGCCCCTCGACTCGGCTGAAGACGATATCCACATGTACCAGGTTGCCTATTTCCTAGACTATCTGTCGAGTCGGGGGATCGCCTTCCCCGCGCTCTTCAAGGCGGTAGCGGCTTCTGACAAGGATACCCTGGACGCGATCGCCGAACACGTGGCCGCGAACGGTGCTTTCCTGCCCCAACTCTATAACAAGTTCGCCTATGAGATGCTCTTTGGCGGCGGCGTGCCGCGCGAATCCGTATCTGGCCCAGTGGCCGAAGCAATGGGCCAATCACATGTGGAATATACCGATCCAACAGCCCAGGTGGTGCACGAGCTCAGTGTTCCCGGGCCCTATGCGACCTCCCTGGCAGCCTATACCGTCAAGACGGACAGCAATGCCAGCTACAAGGTGGCCCTCTCTGCTATCGAGCCCACGGCTGGCGTAATGGTGCGTTACGTGATCAACGGACCCCGCGGCGCCAGCGACGTGTTGGATACAGGCGTGCTGGAGCCCGGCGTGTCGGTTCCCATCCAGATCGTGGACGGCCAGACGATCACTTTTATAGCAACCAACAGCGCGCCAAAGACCGGCTATGTGACGGTCGTTATCGATGTACAGCAGGGTGAAACGTCGATTGAGCGCAACCGCCTGGCCACGATGTACAACAAAGACTATGAGGCCAACATTGCCTTTTCGCTGCAGAGCTCACACCCCTTTGAGATAACGAACGAGCTCATATCACCCAACGGTGAGACCTTGGTGCTGATCCTGCGTCTTCTGGCGCCGGTCACCAAAGAAAAGCCTGCGACCTTTACCGCCAAGTGCGAAGTGACCGATCTGGCCTTTGCCGACCCCGGTGACGGCGTCGGCCGCACACCTTTTATAAAACAAGCCTATTGGTACGCTTCGGGTCAGGTGTTAGCTGACGAGGTCACCGTCACCGCCACAGGAGTGGACACCGACGTGAGCCGGCTGAGCTATGAGGTAGAACTGGCCTATACCAACTCTGAGGGCGAGACGTACCAGACCGGCGGCGCCCTGCTTGTGTCGATAATAATCGAATACTAGGCCCGGATCTGGGCGATGTGGGTTTAGGGGGGTATCCCGGTCAGATACTCTCTGGTGCGCCCAACAGGTGGCGGACCTGTAGCCTATGGATTTAAAGACCGGTGCTTTATCCATTGAGCGGTGGGCGCAGTTAAATCCATTCTAGGCACACCCAACGGGGCGTCAACCTTGCGGGTCTTTTCCGGTTCTGTACATGACAGGTGGGTGCGGGAGAACGTTTAGGAGATCAAGCCCGAGTTGATATCCATCGAGTTGCGAGCGCGAGAGTAATAGTCCGAGCTGGATAGCCCTCAACCCATCAACTTTTTTGCCTCGTAAACCACCCATAACGCGAAACCCACGCCGCCAGGGCGGTGGTGATCGGCACGGCAATGATCAGGCCGATGCTGCCCACCAGGGTGCGCACGATCTCTTCCACCAGGATCTCGTAATTCAGCACCTCGAGCATCGGGCGCGAGCGGTCGACGAACAGGAGCAGGAGCGGCAGCGCCGCGCCGGCATAGACCAGCACGAGGGTGTTGACCATTGAGGCGATGTGGTCGCGGCCGATCGACATCGCCTGCCGGTAAAGCTGCCAGCTGGAGAGGCTGGGGTTGGCCAGCTTGAGCTGCTGGATGACGGCCGCCTGCGAGATCGTCACGTCATCCAGCACGCCGGTGATGCCGATGATGATGCCGGCCAGGATCAGCCCGCGGATGTTGATCTGCCCGGGAGAGTAAGCCTGCAGAAAGCCGGCCTCTTCGCTGGCGAAACCGGTCAGCCTGGTGGCGTCGATGTAATAGCGCGCCAGCAAGCCGGTGATGAGCAGCGCGATGAGCGTGCCAACCATCGCCACGCCCGTCTTGACGGTGACTCCGTGCGAGAGCAGGTAGGTTGCCGGTATAATCACCAGCGACGCCAGAATGGCGGTGCGCACCGGGTCAGCGCCGTCCAGGATTTGCGGCAGCACATACAGCAGGATCACTGCGAACGAGATCGCCATACCCGCCAGCGACAGCAGCCCCTGCCGGTGCCCGACCAGCGCCGTGATCACCATAAAGATGATCGCCAGCCCCAGCAGCGGACCGCGCCGCACGTAATCCACCACGGTATAGCTCGTTACGCCCTGGACGTTGGTGGTGGCGCGGATCACCAGATCATCGCCGACCACATAGCGCTGCAGGATGGCCGAGGCGTACAGGCCGCTGCGCACGCGGATGGTCTGGCCGCGCAGCGATCCGCGCGCGACCAGCACATCGAACTCTTGCAGCAGCTGCTTTTGCTCTCCGCCCTCGGGGATGATCTCTTCTTCCGAGATGATCGCCGTGACGGTGCCTTCCAGCAGCTCTTCCTGATGTTCGGGGGGTGCCTCCGCGGGGCCTGCGCCAACCGTCAGCAGACACAAAATCAGCGCCAATACGACCATCACCAAGCGCCACAGCGCTCCAGCGGTATGGTTCATCCGGACGACTCCTTGCGCGCGCGCAAAACAAACGCCTCGGCCTCTGCGCGCGCGTTGACCTCGCCGGCTACCTGTGCCTGACGCAAGGCTTCCAATAATTCGCCAACCTGCGGACCCGCCGGCACGCCCAACGCCAGCAGATCACGGCCCGTCAGGATAGGCGGCGGATTCACGGCGCGGCCGCCATCGGCGTACCAGGAGTCCAGCAGTTGGGTCAGCGCCTGGCGGGCGGCGGGGTCCTCCTGCGCGGTGAGCGCCAACAGGGCGGCATCCGCGCCGGCGGCGCGCCAGGCACGATAGTAGCGGTAGCGCGACAGCACTTTAGCGGGCGTTGTGCCGGCAGCCAGTTGACCGTGAGCCCCCAGGATGCCGCGTACATGGCGTACCTCGCTGGTCGAGAGCGCCAGGCTGCTCAGCAGATGCTCGGCGGCAGACGCGGATAGGCCCATCAGCCACAGCGCCAGCTTGACGAGCTGTCCGCGCGTGCGTCCGCCGGCAACCGGCGCGTTCCAGCCCTGCTCGATTTCGTCCTGCCAGGCTGCCAACATCGGCCACTGCGGATGCCGTGCCTGCCACGTCTCAAAGGCAGCAAGATGCGCATCGCTCCACACCGTCCCGCGCGCCACGAGGGCGTCCGCAATCCCCCAGCTGTGCAGGCGCGCCGTCGCCAGATGCGCCTGCGGCAGCACCAGCATCAGAAACAACTCGTCGCGGATGCGCTCATGCGCCACGTGCGCGAGCCCGTCGAGGGCTGCCGCGGCGAGCGCCAGGGTCTCGGGGGTAGCCTCAAAGCCCAGTTGAGCGGCCAGGCGCGCCATGCGCAGGATGCGCAGCGGGTCGTCGGCCAGGCTGCGGGTGCTGGCGGCCCTCAGCAGGCGGGAGGTGAGGTCCGCAAGGCCGTCGCAGGGGTCGATCAGCGCATCGGGGCGCTGCAGCGGGGCAGCCATGGCGTTGATGGTAAAGTCGCGTGCGCATAGGTCGCCGGTAATCGTGTCGGCACGCAGGTTGGCCAGATCGATGTGCTCGCCGGTATCGCCCAGCAGCACGCGGGCGATGCGGCGCTGGTGGTCAAGCACGAAAAAGTGGGCGCTCAGGTCGTCCGCCAGACGGCGACCGAGCGAGACGGCATCGCCGCCGCCGACAGCCAGGTCGATATCGCACACCGCGCGGCCGAGCATCACGTCGCGCACCGTTCCGCCCACCAGCCAGACCGATTCGGGGCGCCCTGACAGGGCTTGCGCCGTGCGCTGAAAGAGCGCATCGCCGGCTGCCCAACACGCCAGGCGGGTTCTCACCGGCCGCGGTCCCTGATCAGACGCGCGCGGTGCAGGGCGATGTGTAGCAGCGCGACCACCGTCTTGGCGTCGCGGATTTGTCCCTCTGCCACCATGCGCAGGGCGTCATCCAGCAGGAAAAGCCGCACGAGGATATCCTTGTCCTTGGCATCCGAACCGCCGTCTTTGCTGTGGCGCGCGCCCACAGCGATCGGCGCGACATAGATCCACGCCCGTTCGCTGTGCATTCCCGGGCTGGTATAGGCGCTGGAAACCAGCTCAAGCTCGCCCAATGGATAGCCGCCAGCTTGATCCGATGCGGCCCTTGTACACTCTTTGGGAGTCACGCCGGGCTCGATGTGCCCCGAAATGGCCTCCCACAGCCAGGCATCATCGCCCTGTGCCAGGGGAGCCGGCCGAAAGCGTTTGATCAGCACCACCCGCGACGAAAAGGCATCGTAAGGGACCACCGCAGCGCTGTCGCTGCTTTCGAGCAGGCAGTGCCTGGTCTGCGGGGTGAGCTGGCCATCCCATCGTTCAAGGCACAGCTGGCTGGACGTTAACCGACAGGCATCGCCCGCCAGCGTGCTCACGTCGATGGTCTCGATGCGGCGCGGTTCGACCGGTGCAGCGCGCTCGGGCAGCCAACCCGCCAGCTCGGTGATGTCTGTCAGCATCAGGTCGGGCGGGGCGCTGGCATAATGACCGGCATCGCCGTTTTCGGGGGTGATGCCCACTGTCAAGGCGCCGACACGCTGCCCGCCGAGGATGTCCATGGGATGGTCGCCGGCCATCAGCGATTGGCGCGCCGTCACGTTGAGGGCGTCCAGCGCGGCGTACAGGTGCCCGGGGGCGGGCTTGACGGCCGGCACGTCTTCGCGCGTCAGGAGCGCGTCATAAGTCAGCGGATGGCGTTCGAGCACGGCCTGCACGGCTGCCAGACAGTTGCGCGTGATGATAGCGATGCGGTAGCCGCGCGCACGCAGCTCGGCCAGCATCTTGGCCACGCCCGCAAAGGGCTGGGCGGTCTCGGCCGCGCGCACCTCGAGCGCCTCGATGGCGCGCCGGCTGGCATGAGCGAATTCTGCCCCGCGCTCGCCCAGGCTGGGGGCGGCCGCCTCGATCATCTCCAGCACATAACGCCCGCCCAGGTAGCGCTTGTCGATGCCATACTCGGCGGCGATGGCGAGCACCTCGGCGAGCATGGCCTCGAAATCGATCGTCTGGTGCACCAGGGTGCCGTCGAAATCAAACAGCAGACCCGCCAGCCCCGACCGGATGCGGTCCATCAGGGCACCAGCGCCTCAAATACAAGGATGCGGTTATTGCCCGAATCTGCCACCAGCAGCCGTCCGTCGGCATCCACCAGCAGGCCGGTGGGGTTCGAGAGGCCGTCCAAACCGCTGCCGAACTGTCCCCACACGCCCAGCAGCTCGCCGCCCTCGCCAAAGGCGATCACACGGTTGCCGCTAGGGTCAGCGACGTAGAGCGTGCCGTCATCCGCCACCGCCAGATACGGTTTGTTGGTGATGCTGGTGCCCAGCCAGGCGTTGACCGGCCAGCTTTCCAGAGGCTTCAGACTGGCATCAAGCAGCTGGATCCGCTGGTTCCAAGTATCGGCGACATAGATCGTGCCGTCACCGGCGACGGCGATGCCGACCGGCTCGCGCATCTGGCCGGGCTCGCTGCCCTCGCCGCCGACCCCGCCCAGGAATTTGCCCTCGGGCGAGTACTTGTTAATTCGCTTGTTACCGGTATCCGCCACCAGCACATTGCCGTCGGCGTCAAAGGCCACGCTGCGCGGCCCATACAGCGAGTTGCCGGCGATCTCGGGGTTGGAAGTTTCCCCAGAGGCGCCCCAGCTGAACTTAAAGCTGCCATCCGGCGCAAACACCTGGATGCGATAGTTCCAGGTATCCGCCACATAGATATCGCCATTGGGGGCGACGGCTACGTCCCAGGGTTCGTTGAACTGGCCCGGAGCGCTTCCCTGCGTGCCAAAGGTGCGCACCAGTTGGCCATTCGCATCTGCCACCACGATGCGATGGTTGCCGGCATCGGCGATATAGATATTGCCGGCCTCGTCACGTGCCAGACCGCGCGGCGCCACCAACCCCAGGCTGTTGAACGAGGCAACCGCCGTGCGCGCAGCCCATTTATCCAGGTACTCGTCGGCCATGTCGGGCGGCTGCAGGGCTGTCTCTACGCCGAAATCCCACAGCTGAGCGGCGGCATCTTTGCGCACATACATGGCAAAGGGGTTATAGAGCGACCACTGCGTCAGCTTTAAATCCTTCCAGTCGTGGTTCCACCAGATACTGTTGAGGTTGGCGCGCCCATCGGGTGTGGAAACATACGACCACAGTTTGGCGGGGGTCATGTCGCGATACCAGGCCTCATCGGGCCACCAGATCAGGCGGTACTGCCGGCGATAGTAGCGATCGCCCAGGAAGGGCTTGGTAGCCTCTTCGTTGCTGGGACCAACCAGCACCACCACCGCGTCCGAGGGGCCCTTGGGGGCGTCGACAATGATCTCCAGGTTGGTGAACTTGCGCAGATACCAGACCATCGGCCAGTACGAGTCGTCGTCGTAAGCCACCTTCATCGAAAGATCGCCGTACAATCTTTGCGAGAGATCCTCGATTTCTTTGGCTGCCTGGCGCGTATCGGGGGTGCCCTGAGCATAGACGATATGCGCTGTGGGCAGGTCGGGTATCAAGAAGGTGACCATCCAGGCAAAGCGCAGCGTGATGACGGCCAGCCAGAAGGCAGCGGTGACGCCCAGCATCTGCAGGGCGCGCTGCCGGTCAAGCGCGTTGAGCAGCTTGGAACTGACCCAGGCGGCCAGCAGCGCCACCAACAGGGCTGCCAACCAGGCCATGGTCTGCGTCAGGTCGGCCGTGCTGGTGCCGCGCGAAGGCGGAAAAGCCGCCAGATGATACACCGCATAGAGCGTCAGAGGCACCGTCAGGAACAGCAGCCAGGCGCGCCGGGTAGTGAGGGTTGCCCAGATGTCATCCCACATGTGGCTGAGGCCCCAGCCGCCGACGATGCATAGCGGCGTCATGAACTGCATCGCCAGCCAGGGCATCTTTTCGCCGGCCCACGAATACATAAACAGGCCGCCAAAGCCCCAAACCAGCAGGAACCAGACCAGCGCATTGGTCGAGCTGACCGGGCTGGCGCTTGCCTGCCACCAGCGCGCGCGTCGCACCGGGGCGCTCTCCAGATCGATGGATTCGAGCGGATTGCCGTGCCGGCCGTAGCGGATCGCCGCGGCAGCCGCTCCGATGACGGGCAGGAACTCGTACATCCAGATGATGATCAAATAGTAATACCAGGGCTGGCCGCCGCGTTTTTCACCGTGCTGCGAGAGCCAGTATCCCAGCGAACCGACCGCGCCGGATGCCAGGCCTTGCCCGTTGGTAAAAAACGTGGTGTAGAGGGGAATATAGATGCCCCAAAAGATCAGCGCAGAGATGATAAAGCGCTTCCGATCCCACAGGATACCCAGCAGCGATCCAACCGCCAAGAAAGCGCCAAACATGGCTCCCGAAATCGCCAGCGAGCGCGTGTTGGAATAATCCAACGGGTTGTGGCCGATCAGTTTATCGCCAAATGGCGATGCCAGCGGGATCACCAGCGCCAGGATCAGGATGATCAGGTCGTAGCCGGCAAAATCCGTCAGCGAGCGGCGTCGGCCGGTACGCAGCCATTCCCACAGGGTTACGGCTGCCAGGCTGGCACCCATCAGCGCCACACTGATATAGCTGGTTTCTTTGCCGGCAAACGAGAGGCTCAGCGAGGCTGCCACCAGGTATAGATCGCGCGATTTGCGGTCCGCCAGGTAGCGAACAATGCCCAGCAGCATCAGCATGTTGAAAAAGATAGCCCACTGGTCGTGCCGGATAAAGCGCGAGCGGTGCATCATCACCGGAGAGATCGCCAGTAAAACCATGGCGAGCAGAGTCCCGCGCTTGCCCAGCCAGCGAGAGAAGAAAAGCGGCATGACGGCGATCAGGATACCGGCAATCGAGGTCGACAGTCGCCCGGTAAAGTCGTTATCGCCAAAGAGCCAATAGACCAGGGCGGTGATATGATAGAGGAATGGACTGTGGTAGACCGGGTTGTGCACATAACCCTGCCCGGTGTAAAGCTTCCACGATTCCCAGGCGTGGATCGATTCGTCGTGGCAGTAGGCGCGCGTGTCGAGCATCACCAGACGCGTGATGATGACAAACGCCAGCACCAGCACTACCGCCACGTGCCACCAGGTGATGCGCACGCCCAGGGCCGGGCGATCCAACCAGTTTTTATGATCGTTATCCATGCCTCACATCCGTCCTTAATTCGCTGGGGGCGGTTCGCTTACACGCACCCATACCTCAAGCCAGGTAGGTTCGATCTCGCCGATCGGCTCGCGCAGCAGGAACCAGTTGAGCCATTCGTTAAACTTGAGCACACGCGGCGTGTAGCGGTGCCAGACCACAAAGCGCTGCCCGATGTAGCCCGCCGGCCCTCCACCGCTATCGTCGGCGGGGCGTACCAGAGCGTCGGCGGTAGAGGGCGCAGCTGCGATTTTGGCCAACTGGGGCGTAAAATCGCGCAGCAGCCACCCCGCGAGCGGCTCAAGCGCCGCGTCGTAGGCGGTGTGGATCACATAGGCATCGCCCAGGGTGTGGCTGGAGTGCGCGGCCAGGAATTCTGGCAGCGCGCGCACCTGGCGGGATACTTGCCCAGCGCCGAGGCTCTCGCGCGGGTCGTCCAGGGTCTGGTATAGCAGGGCTGAGTCGGCGCGCAGCGTCCAGCATACCAGCAACAGCAGGATCAGCCAGACGCTGTTGCGCAGCGCGCCGGCGCGCTCGGTCCACAGCCAGTGGCCGACCCATGCCAGAATCGCCAGAATAAAACCAACGCCAGCACCCAACAGGAGCTTGTCATCCGGCACACGTGCATAGGCGATCAGCTCGAAAAACCCCATGGTGGTGAATATGATCACCGGCGATGCCAGCGCCACATCGAGCGCGCGGGTGTGCTGTAGCAGTGTGTCCCACAAGCGGCTTAAACCCAGGGCTGCCAGCAGCGTGAGGGGCAGGAGGGCGTCCAGCGCGGCGAGCGGATCGTACGAACGGCTCAACCAGCCGAATAACAATGCCAGCCCCGCCCAGGCAGCTACCGGGCGCACCCAGCGATCGCGCCGCCACGCGGCAGCCGCACCATAGGCTGCAGGCACGAGGATCAGCAGCTCATAGACCAGCAGGTTGCGCGCCATACCATACCAGCCCCAGGGAGGCTGCAGACGGGCGATGCCAGTTGCCCAGCGCCAGGGCAGCGCCATGGCCTGATGCAGGCCGGCCAGGTTGGTGAGCAGAGCTGTTGCGCTCATGAGCCAGGCCAACAGCGCCACCACCAGCAGCTTGCCGATAGCGAGGATGCCCAAACTGCGGAGTGCGCCGCGCTCTGCTTTCGGATGCCGCCCAAGCCACAAGCCAGCCATAACTACGCCGGCAGCCAGCCAGGTGATCACGTTGGGCGCGCTCGCCAGGGCAGCGCCCAGAAGGCCGGCACCAATATATTGCCAGGTAATGTGTTCGTCGTGCACGCCGCGCACGAGGGCGGTGATGCCCCATCCGACCAGAGCGATCCCGAGGATCGCCCCGTCGCCGCGCTGGCTGGCCAACAGGAGCGTGGGTGAGAGCGCCAGCAGCACGCCGGCTGCTAGCGAGGCGGCGCGTCCCAGCTCGCGGCGCCAGAGGGCGGCCAGCAGCACCAGGCTGGATCCCGCTATCGCCGAGGGCAGGCGCGTGGGGGCGTCGCTGGCGCCGAATACGCCGTACAAGCCGCGCAGGAGCGATACCAGCAGAGGACTCCAGGCGCCGCCGGAGGAGCCTCCGTGCAGGGTGCGCCAGGCCGCCAGGGCACTGCCGGCCTCGTCAGCGGTGAGCGGCCACCAGCCCAGCCATCCTAGGCGCAGCGCCAGGGTAAAGACCAGCAGGGCGCCCCAGAGGAACTGCTCGCGGGTGAGCGGCAGCGCCAGCGGCTCGGCAGCCGTCTTCGGATTGGTGTGGCTGAGCTCTGTCATGCGGATATTATATGTGCCCGGCCTAGCGCGGCCAACCATAGATGGTCAGGTCGCCGTTTGTGTACACGATCGACATAAAGTGAGCGAACTTGGCTTCGGCCGCCGGCGACATGCTGTACGCGCTGCGTTCGTGCGGGCCCAACACCAGATAGGTGACGCCGTACTTGACAAGCAGGCTGCGCGCCTGCAATTGGTCAGAGGTGGTATAGATCGTCTCGATATCAGGTTCGCGCGCGCCTGGGATCTCATAGCTGCCGCGCCACTGCATCTCATGGCCGCCCCATCCCAGCAAGGTCGGCACACCGCTGTATGCCGAAAGGCGGTTGGCCTCGCTGTACTGACCGCCGGGCGCCTCGAGCAGGACCGCGTCGTGCGGTGCGTTGGCCCGTAGCCACAGGATCGCCTCGTATTCGGCCAGGTTGCGCTCGCGGATAAAAGCCATGCCATCCAGGGTTGGCGTGCCGTTAAAGCCATTGGCGCGGCTGGGGATTGCCATCAGCGGGTAAACCAGGGCGCCCGCCAGCAAGATCGCTACCAGCCCGAGCATCACGCCGGATGCGGCTTTACCGATGCTGCGCGCCTCGCGCCAATAGGCGGCGATCCGCCATATCGCGGCAGCCGCCGCCAACCCCAGCAGTACCCAGGCCTGGTAATAGAACTTGAATACCGTGTTCATGCGCGAGTTGAACACGTCGCGCAGGTAAATCAGCTCGACCGCCAGCGCCAGGCCCAAGCCCAAAAATACCAGCCACAGCAGCATGGCACGTGCCGCTGCCGCCGGTGTGGGAACATCGGAGGATGCCAGCTGGTCGGCCAGTAAAATGACTATCACGCCGATCAGCAGCACCAGCACGCCGGCCGTGCCTTTGCCGAGGATCACCAGAGCTACGGCGAGTGCCGCCGCGGCAAGCGCAATGATCCAGCTGAGGCGTTTGCGTGCGCGCAGGATGCCGGCCTGTCGCCACGCCAGCACCAGCCAGGCTGCGATGGCTGCTATAAAGACGCCGAACATGATCAGGAACTGGTGCAGCTGGGTGCTGACGCGCACCAGGGCGATGCCGCCGGCCTGCGAGCGAAACGAAAGCAGAAAGGGCAGGTATCCGAGCACAGCGATGGCCGCAAGCGAACCGCCGGCTACCACGGCACCCCACAGCCACGCTCCGAAGCGCGCCTGGCTGCCCCAATAGGCGCCTGCCAGCCATGCGCCGACTGCCAGCACGAAATAGATCGGGTAATCCCAGGTGTTGGCAAAGATCAATACACCCAGCAGTAGGCCGATCACCACCCATTCCAGGCGTCCGCCCACCCACAGGCGGCTGGTGCGTGCCTGGTCTTGCCGGCGCCCCTCCAGCGCCCCCAGCAGCAGGTTGAGCGCCAGGGCAACCATCAAGAGTACCAGAGGCAGCGCTAGCACGTGGGGATGGTTATCGCCCAGCAAAAAGCTGAAAATCGGGAATTCGCTGATGACTTCCTGCGAGTTGCCCGCCAGGTCGCGGTCGTGCAGAAGGCGCGAAGCGCGCCACCACCACCAGCCGTCATCGGGGTACCACAGCCGGCTGGGGTCGGTGGTGGCCAGGTTGCGGATATCCAGCCACTTCCACAGCGCGTCGCTGCCCCAGCCGCGCGCGCGGATCAGCTCAAAGACGCCCTCCAGGTTGCCGGCCAGTAGCACCAGTACGGGCGCGAGGGTTGCGCCCAGCAGGCTGCTCAGCCGTTCGCGTGCGCTGGCTACATCACCCCGCTCGTCAAAACGTGGCTGGCGCCATAGCAGGATCAGGTTGTGCACCACCGCGGCTGAACCCGTCGCTGCCAGTGCCCAAGTGGAGGCCTGCGCCAGGTTGAACGCCTGTTCGCTGGGGATCGACCCCAGCTTGGCTAGCATCGCAATCGGCAGATAGCCAAAATAGTAATAACTGATCGAATACCCCGCCAGCCAGGGGTCGTTAGGCGGAAAGCTGCTGGAGCGCAGGATGGCGTTGATAAAGCCGAATTCCATCGGCTTTTCGGTGGCCACGATCTCGGGCGACCAGGCGCGAAAGAGCGCAAAGGCCAGAAAACTGATGGCAAAGAGCAGCTCGTAATACCAAAAGGCAGAACGCGCCCGCCGCCAGGTATCGGCCAGCTCGGCGCGGTGGCGCAGACTGACCACCAGTGAGGCTATAGCGACTGCCACCAGCATGCCGGCGATGGCAGCGCGCGAGTTCTGCAGCGCCCCCAGGCTCACCAATAGCCAGAACACATAGGTTGCGCCGGTAATGCCCAACACGCGGCTCAGGCCGACCCCGCCATCCGGCAGGAAGCGCAAGAGTCGCAGGGTGAGGGGCAGGCTGATCCAGCCGATTACGCTGATCAGCAGCCACCATAGGAGGGTGTTGAGGATCATCACAGTTCAGCGCTCAAGTACATGATAGATCGTAAGCGGGCCGTCGCGGTAGGCCACTTCGAGGGTATCTCCGACCATACGCTCGAACTTGGCCAGGCCCACCGGATGGTAATAAACCGACTCGAGCTCGCCCACCACGATATAGCGCACGTTGTAGCGCGCCACGATCTCCATAGCCGCCTCGGGATTGGGCGAACTGTAGAGGGTGACGAGGTCGTTAAGGCGCCAGTCGATCACGGTAGATGACAAAGCGGCACGCTGCTGCTTTTGGTGCCAATCCCAGCCGATGATGGTCGGCAGCCCGGTGTTGATGCTGTAGCGGCTGCCCCAGCGATAGGGCGGTGCCGCGCCCTCAGCGATCACCGGCGTGCCCTGCACGTGGCTCTGCATCCAGGCGATGCCGCGCGCGTCATATGCTAGGGTGAGGGTTTGGTCCTGATCATGAAATTCTGCCAGCGGCATGTAGGCCAACCCGTCCAGCCCGGTGGGGGCAGGATATTGCCAACGATCCTGCACCTTGGCGGGCGTCGCCAGGATCGGGTAGCTGGCGGCTGCTACGATCAAGAGCGCCAGGAGCGTCTGCCACCAGGCGTGACGTCCGGCCGGCCAGGTTTTCAACCTGGGGAGGGTTTCGCTCAAGGCGATACCGGCAGCCGCGCCCCAGATCAGCCAGACTTGCAGGTAGAACTTGAAGACCGTATTCATGCGCCCGATATCGCCCTTGATAACGACATACTCGACGCCGATCACAAGCATCGCACCTGCAAAGCTCAGCAGCCCGAGCAGGCGCTGCGACGAGCGCGATTCGCTGCGTATCGCCAGCCAGGCTGAGAACACTGCCAAGGGCAGCACCACCACCAGCACCCAGGCGCCCAGCAGCGCACCAAAAAGCAGCGCCGCCATCAAGAGCCCTATCCCAAACCACGCCAACTGGTACGAGGGCGAAGGATTGTTGACCAGTGCACGGTAGCGGTCGATCGAGCGCTGCCAGCGCCGTTTGGGCAAGAGCACCCGCACAGCCCTTGCGACAACGCCGCGTGCCTGGCGGCCGAGCACGGCGCTGCTGACAGAGGTATAGAGGATATACAGCTGCAAGCCAAACATGGCGATGAGCGAGAGCAGGCTGGTGCGCGCTCCCGTCCAGGGCGATACCGACGTATAGGCTGCCCCATAGTTGGCGTGGAAGGGGCGGTACAGCAGGTTGCTGGCCACCAGGATGACCACCAGCAGCGCGATGCCATATACGATCTCACGCTTGGTCACGCGCATGCCCGACTGGTAGAGACCGAGTGCCAGCATGCCGGCTATCAGCGCCACAGAAGCCGGCAGATCCCAGGTGTTGGCGCACCAGCTGAACCCAAGGCTTAGTGCTGTGAACCCGGCGGCTGCCCAGGGCCAGGCGGTGATCTGCCGCAGCCAGTCAGCCCCCTCTAGGCGCGGACGGTAGCGCGCAAGGTTCAAGCCCAGCACCAGGCTCATCAAAAAGAAGGGCATATCCAGCATGTGCGGATGCAGATCAGCGTACAGGAACGTAAAGTAGGGGAACTCGGTGATCTCGCCGTTGGGCATGACCCGCGAGGCATTCCAATACCACCATTCCTGGCGCACCGGCAAGGTCTCGCCGCGGAAGAGGTTGGCGGCCATACCGCTGAACAGGCGCTGAATATCCTGCACGATCGGCCAGGCACCGGGACGCGCGGCTGATTCGCCCAGGCTCATCCAGCCGCGTGCGATCACGCCCACCTCGGCCAGGTTGCCGGCCAGCACCGTCAGCGCGGCGGCCGCCAGTCCAAACAGCACGGAGCGTCCCAGCCAGCGCCGCGGCTGGTCGGGCCCCACGATGTTGAATACCAGTCCAAAGGCGCCCATGCCCGTCAGTGCGAACCAGGTCGGAATCGCCAGGTTGAACGAAATAGCTGGCACGGTCGCCGTCAGCTTGATCAGGTAGGCCACCAGCACCCAGCCAAGGTAATAATAGTTGAGGTAGCCGCCGGCGAACCACGGGTCGTAGGGCGGAAAGTATTCGCTGCGCAGTATGGCGTTGAGATAGGCCAGTTCCATCGGCTTTTCGCCGCCCAGGGCGGGGTGCCACAGGTCGGGGTTGGTGGTGCGCACCAGCCACATTAACATAAAGAGGCCGATAAAGAGCAGCTCCATCATTACCAGCTGGCGCCAGCGCCAGCGAATAAAGCTGGTGAATTTGGCACGGTGGCGCACAAAAATGATGACAGCACCGACTGCCAGCACCCCCAGGATAGCTGCCAGCAAAGTGCGGCTGTAGGGCACCAGCTTCAGGCTGGGGATCAGCCAACTCAGCCAACCTGCCAGCAGCAAGCCCATCATCTTGGAGATGGCATAGCCGTTATCGCGTAGCGGCCGGCAGGGCACAAACAGGTAGGCAAACCCGATCAGCCCCAGCAGCCACAGGACAGCCAGCCAGCTCAGAGTCGGCGCTTGAGAAAAGAGGTTACCGGCGGGGTAAAGTGCGCTCCAGGTACTGCTGCTCTGCTGGGATGCCCAGCGGTCGTTGGACAGCATCAGGCAATTGGGGGCGCGCCCCACGTCGCGCGGCATCATGCGCACCACGTGCTCAAGGTCGTATCCGCCAAAGAGCTCACGCAGGCGCTCGGACGAAAACGAGGCGTTCTTTTTAAAGATCAGCACCTTGGGGTGGTCGTACACGGTAAAGGTTTCGTCGGCATCATCGTCGACGATCTCGATGCCAAACAGGCCCGGGCGCGAGGTAAAGGTCTGGTAAAGGTCAAAGCCCAGTTCGCCCGAGAAGAGCGCCTCGTAATAGCGCGTGGTCATGGGGTAGCGCATCGGCAGTCTGGGGATTGAGCCATAGAGACGGTTGGAGCTCAGCACGATGTACTCGGTCTGCTCCAGCCAGCTGTATAGCTCCTCGCGCTTGTCGGGGGTATCTTCGCCATACGGGCTGGTCTTGATCTGGTTAAACAACTCGCTCACGGCGTGCCCGTCGATGCTGAGCGGCAAGGGGTCGTCCCACTCCTCCCAGGTGAGTGCAGTGCCCTTGGGCAGGTTGGCAAACATCCAGCGCGAGGCGGTAATGCGCGTGACAGGCTGGGTATAGATGCGGCAGAACGCCAGTGCCCACAGCAGTGTCCCGAGCGCTACGGTGCCGGCTGCGATCCAGGCCAGGCGGTGCTGCCAGATGCGCCACCTAGTGCGCACAGAGAGGCGTTCGCGCGTGCGCGCCATCAGCCACGACAGCCCCCAGGCGGCGATCAGTGCCATGGTCGGATAAATGGGCAGCAGGTAGCGCACCGTCTTGACGAACTGCACGCTCGAGTAAAAGAAGGTCAAAGTCATCCAGATCCAGGGCAAGAGATGGCGCCATTCTCGCCGGCGCGCAAGCTGCCAGGCCATCAGACCCCATCCGAACCAGGTCGCTAACCCCAGCGGCAGCCCCTGACCCCACAGCACCAGGTTTTTGAACGAATACCATATCGGTGTGCGTGCCGTCCATTGGTGGCTGGGGGGATAGTCGATCTGCCCCGAAACCAGCTTTGAGATCATGGCCATATCGCTGACCCATTTGTCGTTGATCGTCAGCCCGAAAAAGCCCGGCCCCATAAAGGCCTGCGGCTGGACAATGCGAAAAGTGAAAAAGGCGACGATCAGCACTACCAGCATTTCCAGCGCGGCGCGCCACAGCGGCGAGGTTGGGCGCGGAGGCGTGGTTGGGGCATCGGCCTTGGGCGATTCGAGGCGCACTACCAGGCGCCAGCGCCGGCGGGTGGTATCGGCAGACTGTTTGCGAGCCTGCATGCGCAGCAAGAGCGCCGGCCCGATCACCGCCAGAAACGAAAGGGTGTTGATCTTGCACGAGGCGGCCATGCCAAAGGCAAACCCGAGGGCGATGAGGTTTCTCCAGCTGCGCCCCTGGGCGACGCGTACCGCATAATAGAGCGCCAGGGTCACGAAAAAGGTGGTAAAGTTATCTACAGTAAAAAAGTGGCTGTTTTGAATTGCCAGCACCGAGACGCTGAGCAGAAAGGCGCCCAGCAGGCCCACTTTGGCGCTATAAAGGCGCCGCCCGATGAAAAACACCAGCAGGATCGAGCCTATATCAGCCAGAGCAGAGAGCACGCGCCCGGCCAAGTGCACCCCAAAGTAGCCGGTATAGCCGCTGGCCTCGCCGGCCAGTTTGGCAGCTGCCACCGGGAAGAGCCCATACACGTACGAGCCCTGGGTCGAGTTATAGGGGTTGAGCGGGTTATTGGCAGTATCCCAGTACTGGTTGAGGCTGGTAGGCCAGCTGAGCCCGTTCTCGACCATGGTGAGAAAGCGCTCGTCGGGATGCAGGTGCGTGCCGTCATCCCAGTCGACGTTATAGAGGCGCAAACCCGCTCCCAGCGCCACAATCAGTGCCAGCACCACCAGCTGCAGACGCGGGCTGTGCTCTATACGGCAGAGGATGCTGGTGCGCGGTTTGGGTTCAAGGGCGGTGTCGCTTGCTTGCATGCTCAGCGCTCTCCATAAAAGGCAATAAAGGTCGGTTCGCCGTCATAGTTATAGTGCTTTTCGATGCTGTGGCTGGTAAAAGCTCGCCTGAGGGTCTCAATCGCGGCTGTGTCGTCGGGATGTACGATCACCAGCACCTTTCCCCTTAGATCATCCAGCGGGGCGGTGCCGGGGACCAGCTCCCAGAACTCGTCGTTCCAGTTGCTCAGGCGTCGCAGCTGGGCGCGAACGGCATTGCCGTCGTACCAGTGCCCCTGGGTTTTGATGTAGACGCGCCCCTGGTCGGCATAGGCGTCCATGACCCTGGCCATTTCCAGCGAGATCGAATAGTTGCTCTGCGGCAGATTAGTGCGAAAGCGCTCGAAATAGTAGGGATAGGCCGCCGCGGTCTCGGCTGCCAGCAGGACGGCCACCAGGCCCCAGGCGAGTATTTGGCCGCGGCGAATTACCCTGCGGCGCGGTGCAGCAGCTGCTGCCAGCTGGGCTTCGGGTTGGTCGGCAGCATCCTTGAGCGGCTTGACGGCGGAGGGCGGCGCCAGGGAGCGTCGGATGGCATCCAGTGCCACGCTGCTAGCGATAATCGCCGGCACGAGCGCGCCGATCGCGCGCCCGGTGTTGGGTACCTCGCGCGGGAAGGCGATCGACAGGGCCGATGGCAGCAGCATCACCAGGATAGTGATCAGCACCGCCAGGTTGTTGGCATACCGCGGGCGGGCACCAAGATAAACCACTCCGAGCGGCAGCATGGCAGCGGCGACCAGCCCGAATTGGCGCACGCCCACCACGTTGAGCACCGAGACCAGGTCGCCGTGATAGTTGAACATCCCCAGGGAGTTGAGCATGTTCTGGATCAGCACCCACAGCGGGTTAGGCGGCAGCGGCACCTCGGTGGCCGTTACACGCGTCGTCACGCGCAGCAGGTAATTGCCGGGTTCATCCATCATATAGCGTCCGAGCGGCAAAAAGAGCAGCGCGGCAATACCAAACAGGTACACAAAGCCGACGCGCATCTCCCACAGCCTTTTGCTTCGCCCCGCGATCACCTCGGTCAGCATCCACCCCAGCACCAAAAAGGGCACCGCGATAAAGGCATTATAACTGTGCAGCCCCAAGCCCAATGCCAGGCCGGCCAGCGCCAGATGCCAGCGGTTGCGGCGGTTCAATCCGCGTACCATCCAAAACCAGGTGAGCGCCAGCAGGGTAGGCACCAGCACCATGCGCAGGCCTACGCGGCTGGTGATGACCGCCCAGGTGCTGGCGGCATACAGCCAGGCGGCGATCACCCCCACCGAACGGCGGTAGAGCTCTTTGCCCAGCAGATAGACCAGCGGGATAGTGGCAATGCCGATCAGCGCCGAGGTCAGCTTGATGCTCAGGTGGCTGAGGCCCACCAGGCTGGCGGGGATGGCCGACAGATAAAAGAAGAGGCCTTCGCGCCCCGGCCAGGACGGGAAAAAGATCGGCCAGTCGCCCTCCAGGATTGAGCGGATATTGGCGACGTTGTGGGGCAGGTCGGGCCCCATCTCGGCGGGAATCTCAGCCAGCCGACAAAGGCGCAATCCGGCGCCAGCTACCATGGCGCCCAGCAGAGCCAGATGGGTCCAGCCCAGCTTAAAGCGGGCACTCTGCTTTGAGGGGCTGCGCAGCGGCGCCTGATAGGCAGATATCAGCAGAACGGCGATGCCGGCCAACCAGGCCAAACCGCCCACCAGGCTGTAGCGGTTGTCCGCGAGGTTAACCCAGGCGATCAGTGCCGCCGGCAATACCAGCCAGACCAGGTTAAGGCGCCAGGCGGCGGGGGCTCGGTAGGCCTGTTTGGCAGCCGCGTGCACGCTATGGGATTGTGACCAGGTGGCCAGCAGCAGGAGCACGCTGGCGATGATGAACACGCCTACCGCAATCAATTTCAGGCGCTCTTCCGGGCGATCCAGCAGCAACTGGGCGGCCAGGGCTAGCGCCAGTGCAGCCGCCGCCATCCAGGGGGCGAGCGATTTGGCCTGTGCGCTGCGCGTGCTCATACGCTCGCCTCGTGGAGGGGTTTACGGGCTTTCAGGGCGATGTTGACGAACGTGCGCGCTTTGGCCATGGCCCTGGGCGATTCGTTCAGCCGGTCGACAGCGCGAAAGAGCGCCAGCATCCAGTTAATCGGGTTGAGCATACTGCCGCGGTTTTCGGTGCCGCTATAGCGTGAGGTCGAACGCAATATGAACTTGGGCAGCAGATTACGGTCGTAAAGCTCTTTGCCGATCGAATAGACGATAAACTGCGTGCCCGGGAAGGTATAGTGAGTCTGCTCTTCAACCTGTTCCACCGTAAAGCCCGCCTCACGGACCAACGCTGCCAATTCGTCCGGCAGGTAGAGGCGGTGATGGTTGGCCCAGATACCGGCAAAGGGGCCGCGGCGGATGGGCGGCAGGCGCAGGTGCTGGCGCAGGCGGTTGAGCGGGTCGAACCAACCCGAAAAACGCTCGTGCGGCACGGTGATGGCCAGCACCGCCCCGGGTTTGATCACGCGGTAGAGCTCGCGCAGTGCGGCGTGGTCGTCGGTGAGGTGCTCGAGCACTTCGGAGAGGATCACTGCATCAAAGACGTTATCCTGATAGGGTAGATGATGAATATCGCCGCGGTTGAGCATGACCGGAAGCGCCCCCAGGTGGCTCTGAGCCACCCTCAGGACGTGGTCTTCGTAATCCAGCCCCACCAGCGTGCAATCCGGGCAGAGCGCTCCGGCCATCTGCAGGTAAAAGCCGCGCCCGGTGCCGCAATCAAAGAGGGTGTCGCCGGGTTCGAGCTCGAGGTAGGCGGCGATGCGTGTGGCGCGCCGTGTATAGGCCGTATCCGACTCGTTGCGCAGGAGCACGGCGAGAGCAGCGTTTTGGGCATCGCTCAGTTCCGGCTCACGGCTCATACCGAGTTCCTTTCATTCCTCAGGCGTCGGCGGCGGGGCGTGCCAGGGCGCCCAGCAGGCGCTCATAATCGCTGATGGCACGCTCGTAATCAAAGATCGCCGCGATCTCGGCGCGGCTGCGCAGGTAGCGCTTGCGGTTGGTGAGCACCTCAATGATGCCATCCGCCAGCGAGCGCGGATTGCGCGGTTCTACCAGCTTGCCCATCCCTGTGACCTTGACCACCTCGCGCGCGCCGGGGATGTTGGTAGCCACCACGGGCGTGCCACATAGCATCGCCTCGACCTGCACGCTGGCGAAACAATCGGTGCGCGAAGGTAGGGTAAAGAGGTCGCACATGGCGTAATAGTTGGCCAGTCGCTGGGTATCCGTGATCAACCCCAGGCTGACGATGTGGTCGCGGTTAGCCTCCAGGGCGGGCATGCAGCGCTGGTAAAAGCTTTCGTAAACCACATTTGTCTCGCCGGCAAACAAAAAGACCGTCCCCGGCACCTGCTCGCGCACCATCGGCATGGCCTCTAGCAGGTAGTCAAAGCCCTTTTCCTCGACAAAGCGCCCGGCAAAGCCCACGATCGGCACGCCGTCCAGCCCCAGCTCACGCCGCCAGGCAGCTACCACCTCCGGGTCGGGCTCGGGGATGACCACTGGCGGATATACCGGCACCACTTTGTCGATGTGCGGCCGCAAAAAGTCCGAGTTCAGGGTGTAATCCAGGGTATAGATGCTGATGATGTCGGCAGCCTGCGCGCCGCGCTCGAGCATATAGCCGACGGCATGCTGTACGATGCGGTCTCCGAGCCCGGCTGGCATCACCAGATCGCCGTGGTGGGTCATCAGCACCCCCAAGCCGGCGCGATGTGCCGCGGCGGTCACCGGCCAGGTCTCGAGCATGGGGGTATGCACCTGTACGGCGTCGTGGTGCGGCAACTGGCGCTGGATCTCGGGCAGGAATCCGGGCATCACCTGGCCGCGCGAGAGGCGGAACCAGCCGTTGACGCGCCGGATGTGCACGCCGTTGTAGGTCTCTTCAGCCGGCAGGTCGCGGTTATAGCGCGAGGTCACCACGGTGATCTCGTGGCCGCGCGCGGCCAGCCCCTCGGCAATACGCTGGGCAAAGGCCGTCAGCCCCGTCCAGTGCGGGTAGTAATAGGTCAGGGCCGTCAGAATGCGCATTAGGCCTCCTCACTGGGGGTATCGGGTTGTGCCTGGCTGATGCCGCTGGAGACCTGCCCAAAGCTGAGGCTTTCGGCGCGCAACCCCACCAGGCCAAATACGATCAGGAGCAGGTTGGTAAACATGTGCAGGCCGAAGCCATAGGCAAAAGCTTGCGACTGGTCGACGTTGTACAAGCCCAGTGCCAGCACCACCGCGCCTTCAAAGACGCCCATTGCGCCCGGCGAGGAGGGGATTATCATACTGAACCCGGTTGCCACCAGTACAAAGGCGGTCAGCGCAAACGAGACCTGGTTGGTCATGCGAAAGGCGGCCAGCACCAAATAATTGAGCAGGGCATAACCGAGCCACAGCATCGCCGACCAAAAGAGGATGCCGGGCGCCAGACGCGGCTGGGTGATCGGCTGCAGGCCTACCACCAGACGGCTGACGAATGCGCGCACTTTGGCGCTGCCAAGGACAGGCACCTTGCCGAGGACGCGCCACAGCTTGTCGATGCCCGGCTCGCCCAGTTTGGCCAGCACGACCAGCACGGCCATTCCCGCTACCGCCACAGTGCCAAATATCAGCCCGCCGCGCATGGCCCAGTCGGGCATGGCGATGAATGGCAGCAGGATCAGCAGGATCACCACCACACACAACACATCCAGCAGGCGTTCGACTAAAAGAGTAGAGAGTGCCTGGGCAAAGCCGCCCTCTACCGAGCGGCCCACCAGATAAGCCCGCACCAGTTCGCCGACCTTGGCCGGCAGGGTGTTGTTAAACAGGTAGCCGATGTTGACGATATGCACCAGGCGCGGGATGGTGATGGGGGCGTCGGGGGCGATCAGCAGTTTCCAGCGAAAGGCGCGCGAAATACTGGTGCTCAGCAGTACCAGAGCAGCCGGGATCAGCCACCAGTAGTTGGCGGTGCGAAAGACCGCCCACAGCTTGACCCAGTCGGTACCGCGCACCACCAGGTAAAGCGAAAGGACGCTGACCAGTATGCCTAGCAACAAACGCCAGCGTTGGCGCACAAAACGCACAATTGGATTGTTCATGAGGTTGACCAGTGCTCGCACATGGGCGGGCACATTCATTATAGCATTGCGCCGTACAAACGCCAATGGTTTATCAGGCACCAAACTCGAGCCAACCAAAGCGTTTGGGGGTGTGAAAGGCGTCGCGCCCGGGCGGGGACCAGGCAGAGTATTCGTCGCCATCCGCATGCCGGTCGATGCGATACAGGTTGATGCGCCAGCGGTCGCCAACCGCGGGCGGAAGGTTGGGCGCGGTGCAGAAATCCTCGAGCGGGATCGCAAGAAACGCTGACCAGCCGCGATCGGCCGAATTCGGGTCAGACGGGTCGCCATTCACTGCGACATGCGTGCGCATGCGCGTTGCGCGCCAATCCCACAGCTGCTTCCAGACCTCGCCGCGCTTCAAGATATACAGCTGCAGCACAGCGTTGTGCGGGTTGACCTCGATCTCTGCATAGGAGCGTTCGTCGCAGTCGTCGTCGATAAACACCTCGACAACCTCTTCGTCGTAGAGCGCCTGGCCGTCTTCCGTCATGCTGGAATAGACGGATTTATCGTCACACCAAAAGCCCACATACAGGGTTTCATCATCCCAGGCCAGCTTGCAGCGCGTCGCCTGGCGCGGGGGCTCGCCCGAGGTGGCCTGCACGAGGGTGATGGTCTCGGCGTTGTGCCAAGCCGCGTCATCCGGAGCGAGGCTGGCTGGGGCTGTCGCAGTGCGTCGGCAGTAATAGACGGGCAGTTGCGGCATATCAGACTCCTTGAGCATACAGGTGCATCATAGCGCAGATGCCTGGCTATGCAAGCGTTGACGCTCATGCCCCGCTATGCTAGCATCAGCCCACCACACATAGTGAGGTGAGCGATGAACATCCATATCAGCCATGACGCGCCAAGAGCCACAGCACTGGCGGTCGAGCCCTTCCCGATGATCCGCTTTGATGCGGGGCTCGCCTGCTATCAGGAAGCCCTGCTGAATGGGCAGTATCTGGTGGTAAGTACCTCGGCGATGGGCCGGCCGCGCAACCGCGACGGCGTTTGGCTGGGATACCGCGGCGGAGCATGGGCCACGCGTCCGCAGCGTATCCGCCAGACTGCCTTTCACCTGGTGGTGGATAGTCAGCAGCTGCACGACCACTGGCGCTGGGTAGGCGCTGAAGAGATCGAAAGCAGCGTACCCGGCTGCCGCGAGGCGGTCGTGACGCTCGAGCATACCCTGCGGCCGATCCGGGTGCGCGTTTTTACGCGGCTGGATGGCACCGTCTTTCTCACGCGCTGGCTGGAGATCACCAACACGGGCGATTCAGCCTGCGCGCTCAGCGAAGTTGCGCCCTGGAGCGGTCAGCTGTGGGAGCCGGTCGGGTACCACTGGAATACAGCCGCCATGGCGCATCTGGATCGCGCACCCTTTACCCTGGGGCATCTGACCGAACATGAGGCCGGCACCGAGGGCACCTTTGCCTGGCAGGAACTGCCCCCGGGGATCACGGCGGTCGAGAGCATGCACGGCCGTTCGGGCTGGGGCATCCCAACCGTGTATGTGCGCAACGAGCTCTCCGGTGAGGTTGCCACGCTCGCCTTTGGCTGGTCGGGCAACTGGCAGTTCTCCTTCCTCAATGACCAGGAGCGCTACCGCGAGCAGGCTGCCGATCAGGGCCGCGAGGTGCGGCTGTATGCGAGAGTGAGTATGGCTGGCCCCGCCCCGCTGCGGGTGCTGGATGCCGGCGAAACCTGCCTGACGCCCGAGGTGCACCTGGGCTTTCAGTTCGGCGATCTAGATGCCTGCGCCCAGGCCCTGCACGAGCACGCGCGCAAGTCTGTCATCCTGCAGCACCCCAAAGGGCTCGAGCACCGTGTCGAGATTAACCACACCGGCTATACCCGCAACGACCAGGTGACGGAAGCGCAGGTTTATGAAGAGATCGATATAGCTGCCGATACCGGCATCGAGCTCTTTATGCTGGATGCCGGATGGTTTGGTGGCGATGACAGCAAATGGTGGGAGGCTGTCGGCGACTGGGAGCGCGAATCACCGCTCCTGACGCACGGTGTGCGTGCAGTGTTTGACCGCATCCACGAGCGCGGCATGCTGGGCGGGTTGTGGGTCGAGGCTGAGCGTATGGGCAGTGCCTCGCACATCCTGCGCGACCATCCCGACTGGCAGATGCAGGTACGCGGCGAGCGCATCCCCAACCTGGACCTCTCACGCCCCGAAGTGGCCGAGTATCTGGAAGCAACCATCGTGGGCGTCATCGAGCGCTACAACCTGGATTGCTTCCGGCTGGATTACAACATCTCGATCGGTATCGGCGGTGAGCGCGAATATGCCGGCTATCTGGAAAACATCCTGTGGCGCTATTACGACGCTTTGTACGGCATCTTTGACCGCATTCACGCGCGCTTCCCCAGGCTGCTGCTCGAGAACTGCTCATCCGGCGGCGGCCGCAACGACTTGGGGATCATGAAGCGCTTCAACTGGACCCAAACCACCGACAAATGGTCGCCGCTGCCGACCTGCAAGATCTCTAACGGCGTAACCCTGATGCTGCCGCCCGAGGTTTGCTCCACCTATCCGGGGGCTATCTCGGATGGCCAGGCTGACCTCGATTTCGCCCTGCGCACCGGCCTGTGGGGCCATCTGACCGTCAGCGGGATTTATCCCTCCATGGCAGAACTGCACGAGGGCGCGCGCGGGCATTGGCGGCGGGTGGTGCAGGTCTACAAGGAATCTATCCGCCCGATTATCGGCACGAGCCGCATGTACCACCACACCCCGCTGCAGAACCAGCGCGATGCCGGCGAGTGGGTGGTAATGGAGATCGCCGCCGATGACAAGTCGCGTGCCTATGCCGGCGTTTTCCGCTACCCCGACGCCTGTGGCACGGGCTACCAGTTGGTGATGCGCGGCTTGAGCCCCGACCGGCGCTACCGCGTGTCGATGGAGAGCGCTGGCTGGGTGCGCGAGGTGTGCGGCAGCAAGCTGCTTGGGGAGGGCGTATTTGTGCCGGTAAGGGCTGCCGGCATGAGCGAACTGGTGCTGTTTGAGGCGCTCTAGCTGAAACAAGAGCCCTCGCGATAGCGAGGGCTCTATTGTTTATTCCGCGCGGTACGATATCACCCGCGTGCCCGAGACCTTTAATGACCAGCGCGTGCCGGGCTGGAACTGGGCCAGCTCGCCAGCGTTGCTGGTGGTGTAGACGTACTGCTTGTTGGCATCTCCAAAGACGATCACATACTGCTCGGTGCGGTCGCCTTCGCGCTGGCCTGAGGCGAGTTGGGCTCGCGGCCAGGAGGGGCTATAGTCTCTGCCCTCAGCCTGCAGGGTGTTGACCACCACCCATTCAAGCACGCTGTAGCGGCAATATTCGCGGTATACCAGGTATTCGCAATCCTGTACCACCTCTACGCGCCCGTTGCCCAAATCGCGCGAGTAGGGCGTTCCGCACTCTTTGGTCGAATTGGGCTGCGGTCCGTCGGAATAGCCATATTCGCGCATCTCGCAGCCGTACAGTTCTGCGCCATCGGGGATGTTCTCCTCCCAGTCGGAGCGCTCGACCTGGCGCTGCTCGAGAATCGGGATGGTGCGCGTCCACGAGACTGATGTGACGGCGGCGCTCGTTGAACGCGGCCAACAGCTGATCACCCCGATCACTACCGCCAGTAATGCCGCAGCTGCCAGCAGGAACAGGACCCCCTTGCTGCAGCCTTTTTTCGGGGGCGTTGTAATGGTATCCCCATCGGGCGGGGGCGCGGCGGCGCCGTGCATCGGTGCGCCGCACTGGGTGCAATGCGCTGCATCGGGATGATTAGAGTTGCCGCAGGCTGGGCAGGTGATCGGTTGGACTGAGCCGTCGCTATGCGCTCCCAGCACCTGGCCGACCTGACGCGCGGTACCTTCGGAGAGGTCGCCGCCGCACTGCACGCATTTGGCAGCATTGGCCACGTTGCGCGTGCCGCAATAGGGGCAATGGATATCGGGCCCCAACTGAGCCGCAGCGATCTCGGCTTCGTCGGTGATCAGATCCTCCTGGGTGGCCTGCACGAACTGGGCATCCTCGGGCATGGGCGCACCGCAGCCCTCGCAGGTACGGCGTGTGCCGATGTTCTTGGTATCGCACGAGGGGCAAACCCAGTAGCTGTAGGCATATCCCAACGACTCTGTCTTCACGGCATTACTCCTTTATGGTGGCGCATGCGGCTAGATGCCCGAGATGCCAGGTTTTCTCATAGTGGTTTCCAGTTCGCGCATCTCACCCGAGACGGTAAAGACGATGCGCTCGCAAATGTTGGTCACACGGTCGGCAGAACGCTCGAGGTTGTGCGCCGCCCACAGGTAATAGTTGGCATGCTCGATACAGGTCGGGTCGGCAATGATGTGGTTCATCAGCTCGCGCTCGACCTGCCTAAAGAGCGTGTCGACGGCGTCATCCTCGCGCGGGATCAGGCGCGCGTTTTGGGCATCGTTATGAATAAAGCATTGCAGCGCGCGCAGCATCATGTCGCGTGCCTGCGTCACCATCGGGATGATCGCTTGGGGGGCCGGCACCTTGGGGTTGTCTCCCAGGAGCTGGGTGATGCGGGCGATGCCCCTGGCATAGTCGCCGATGCGTTCCAGCTCGGAGGAGATCTCCAGAATAGCTGCCAGGAGTCGGAGGTCGGTGGCCATTGGCTGCTGGGTGGCGATCAGCGCTAGCGTGTCATCCTCGATCCTCCCATGCGTGGCTACGATCTCGCGGTAGCGCTCCATGATATCTTCTGTGCCGGCCTGGTCGAGAGTCATCAGCAGCGCCACCGCGTCGCGCAGGGCGTTTTCAACCGTGTTGCCATACAGCAATACCTGTTCCTGCAGCCGCAGCATCTCCTGTTCAAAGTAAAGGCGTGTCATTACAACTCCTTTACAAGGTATACAGCGCAAATGAACGCTCGGTCTGGCCGTCCTCATGTAAGAGAGCTTCCACCTCTACGTAGGGCGCCAGGGTCGAGTTGCGCAGCTTGCGCTTTAAGAGCTCGTCGACCTGAAAGATGCCGGCCGGGTTGGTCAGGCCAATCGTAATGCGCACCGGCCGTTCGTTGCCTTTGGTAATCGCCACTCTGTCGATCGCCTGTACCGATACCGAATGAATATTGATCGAGCCGGCCTCGTAAGGGATGCGCGAGCGCCCGTGGGTGATGTCGAGTGCATCGGCCACCTTGAGCACACCGGCTTCGAGCGTCAGGCAGCGCATATCCCAGCGATGCGCGATCACGGCGTGCAGGGTGTCGGCCGTCATCTGGGTGATGGCCGGCTCGACATAAATACCCTGCATCAGCCGCCGCAGCTTGGGGTAAGCCAGTGCCACACTGTATTGCTCGTGCTCGTCGCGATGCACGATCATGCCCAGGTCGTGCATGCAGGCCCCCAGGAATACGATCACTTCGGCGTCATCGGCTGTCAGTCCGTGGTTGGTCACCACACTGGGCTCGATGCCGGCATCTACCAATAGCCTCAGCAGCCGCAGCGCGGCGTTGGCCACGATCTGGATGTGCACCTCTCCGTGGTCGTTAATGCCCATGCGGTCAACGGCATTGATATTGGCGGCTCGCAGCATCTCGATTAGCTCGGTATCAGCGTTGACGCGCTCGATAACCCGCATCAGGGTGGGGTTGTGGCGTGCTGGAGCGGTAAGCGTCATGCGTGCTCTTTCAAATCATATCCTGTAAGTATAACCGCATTATATCAACAGCCGATCGCTTGTCCAAGCGCTTGCGCGACAGAACGTTTGCGTTTAGCATAGGGCCAACTCATATAAGGCGGTGTGCAATGACTTGGTACGACCTGGCAGATCCGAGCAGGCTGGATTGGTGGCTGCACCACCCCGAAATCGGCGATATCTCGTTTGATACCTTTACGCGTTTGAGCGCGAATCCGCTCTATGTTGGCGAACCGCCATACGAGTGGCCAGTCAATGGCTTTTTACTGCGCGACCCACAATCTAACAACCTGTATGTCTATGCCGGTGTGTATTCGTACGGATATTGGGGCGAACCGAGTTACTGCCGGCTGCTGCGCTCGCGCGATAACGGCGCCAACTGGGAAGATTTGGGCCCCGTGTTGGAGGGTACCATCGACCTGTTCGATTCCGTGGATGGCCAGCGCGGGCACTCGCCGGATGTTTCGGTGGTCTATGATGATGGCATCTACCACATGATCTACGACTGGGGACGCCATACCACCGAAGAAGTTAAACGCGACGGCGGTTGGGCGTATGCCTGGTCGCGCAGCCCGGAGGGGCCTTTTGAGCGCTATCCCGAGCCCTGCTTTGCGCAATCCAACCAGCCGACTGTCTTTGGGCTCTACCAGATGTCCTATGCGGCTGCATTGGTCAAACGCGCCAACGACTGGCTGGTGATTACAGATATGTCGACGCGCCACAACCATGGCGGCACCTGGGCACTGGTGGCCTTTACCGCCAAGCATCCCGGCGGACCTTATTCCGGCCCGCATTTTCTCTTGTGGCCGCAAACTAGCGTCTTTTACCCAACCACGGTGGAATCGTTCCCCGTGTTTCCGCACGATGGCTATGTCTATGCGCCCAACACCTCGGTGGCGCGCAACCGCACCTACCAGATCCTCTACCGCGCACCAATCGAGCGCGCCCATCTGGCAGAGGCCTGGGAGGTCTACCAGAACGGCTCGGTATGGCACGCCGAAGCAAGCGATAACGAGTACTATGGTATTTGGGGTCAGACCTTTTCAGCCGAGGTAGAGGCGGATGGCACCATGTGGGCAATGTTTGCCTGCAAGAACAGCGCCGATTGCGGCACCATCAACGTGGCACACCGCCCATGGGATACCCCTTACCGCCACGGCGGGGTCATCTCGGCACCGAGCGCTCCTGCCCTCACGCTGGTGCAGCGTGACTATACCGCGTTCAACCTGAAAGCCAGCCTGCGCTCGACCGGGGCGCTGCAGCTGGTCTGGCAGCATCGTGCCCCGCTGGGTGCCGATAAACCCAGCGGGGCGGAGGGAGCTGTCCATCCCCTCAGTCTGGGCAATTGTGCGGCGCTGCGTCTGAGCCCGCAGGGCTGGGCGCTGGTGCGCCGCGACGCGTGCGGCAACGAAAAAGAGTTCAGCAGCGGCACCCTGGCGCCGGAAGCCGAACGCTACGTAGTCGAGCTCGAGCAGTGCGATGATACGCTCGCCATCCGGCTCAATGGCGTCCTGTTGTGGGAGGGCGACTGGCTGGCGGTACTCGGCTGCATTGGCTTGATCGCCGAGGCGCACACCCGGCTGTGGGTCGACGAGTTTCTCATCTCGGCCGAGGGCAGCCCGGCGCGCCGCGCGCTGCTGCCCACCGAGGGCACGATGGGCTATGGCCTGCTGGGCGATACCTGGCAGGAATCACGCGGCAGCCAGTGGCGCTATGGCTTTGGCTACACCTCGGAAAAGCCCGCCGCCGGCTGCAAATGGAACTGGTATGGCGGGGGCTTTACGCTGTGGGCGCCCCTCGCACCGCATTTTGGTAAATGCGCGGTATGGGTGGATGGCGTCGAGGTTGGCGAGCTCGATTTCGGCGCGCCCGAAGCGCCCAGTACCCCGCGTTATACGCATGAACTGCCACGCGGCTACCACGCAGTGGCCTTGATTGCCAAATCAGGCGTGTTGCCGTGTGATTCGTGTGAAGTGGCGCTCTAGGAGGATCGCGATGCTCTATCAACCGACCGCCGCTTCCGTCAGCCAGCATCCCCTGCCAGCCTGGTTCGATGATGCCAAGTTCGGCATCTTTATTCACTGGGGACTTTACTCAGTGCCAGCCTGGGCGCCTGCCACCGGCGAGGTCACCCGCATTGTCGAAGAAGAGGGCTGGAAGAGTTGGTTCGCCAACAATGCCTATGCCGAGTGGTATCTCAACACCTTAAAGATCGAGGGCTCGCCCACCGCACGCCATCACGCCAAAGTATATGGCGAGATGCCCTACCAGGGCTTTGTGCCGCTCTTTAACCAGGCGCTGCAAAGGTGGGATCCAGCCCTGATGGCCAGCCAGCTGCAAGTCGCCGGTGCGCGCTATGTGGTGCTGGTGAGCAAACACCATGACGGCTTTACCCTGTGGCCATCGCAACAGGCTAATCCGCTGTACAGCCAGTACCACGCCGAGCGCGACATTGTCGGCGAGCTTTCGCAGGCGGTGCGCCGTGAAGGCCTTACCATGGGCTTGTACTATTCTGGCGGGCTGGATTGGACCTTTCGTCATCCGGTCATCACCGACGTCGCCGACCTGATGACCTGCATCCCGCAGAACGCTGAATACATCGCCTATGCCGCGGCGCACATCCGTGAGCTGATAACACGCTACCAGCCGGCGGTGCTGTGGGGCGATATCGGCTACCCCACCGATGCCGATGTGGCGGCCATCCTGGCTGATTACTATAACGCCGTGCCGGAGGGGGTCGTCAACGATCGTTTTGTACAGCACGAAGTCAACCCGCGCGACATGCGCTTTTGGGGTTCCAAGCCCGGTCGCTGGCTGCTGCGCAGGCTGTTCGGTCGTCAGCGCAGGCAGCGTCCTACCCATAAACCGATCCTGCCGCATGTGGTGCAGTACGATTTCACCACCCCCGAATATGCCACGCACGCGCAAATTATGCCCTACAAGTGGGAGGCTACTCGCGGGCTAGGATTCTCGTTCGGCTACAACCAGATGGAGGGGCCCGAAAAGACTCTCTCGGTGACAGAACTGGTGCACTTTTTGGCCGATGTGGTCAGCAAGAACGGCAATCTCCTGCTGAATATCGGGCCGATGGCGGATGGCACTATTCCGCCCATCCAACTCGAGCGCCTGAAGGGCTTGGGCCGGTGGCTCGCGATCAATGGCGATGCCATCTATGCCACGCGCCCTTGGGAGGTTGCCGAGGGGGTGGCTGAGGGCGGCGTTCAGGTGCGCTATACTGCGCGCGGCGAAACGGTCTATGCCATCATGCTGGGCGAGCGCTCGGGGCCAACCTTACTCACCGACCTGAACCTGATTGAGGGCAGTGTGGTCAAGCTGCTGGGGCATACCGAGCCACTCGCATGGGCCAATACAGAGAGCGGGGTGCGCATTGAGCTGCCCGCTCAAAGCCCGAATACGCCCGCTATGGCGCTGTCGATCTCGCCGCGCCCACGGCTGGCGCATTACGCTCGGTCGTAGCCGTGAGCGCTGCCGAGCTCGTGACTCTGGTGCTGCTGGTGCTGCTGGCAGGCGGTGTGCTGCTGCTCCTGCTGCGCGTGGTGCGCCTCGAGCATGTCTCTGCCGTGCTGCCGCATGTCCAGCGCGATACCCAGACCCTTAACGAGCGCGTACACAGCATGGAAAGTGGGCAGGCGTATTCCAACCAGAGCCTGCGGAGCGCCGCAACGGCCATTTTGGGCGATCTGCGTCAGACCCATTCCGAGGTCGCGGCGATCCAGGCGCACCTGCACGCCCGCCAGGAGCTTGACGCGCGCAACGCCCAGGTGCTGCACGCCTTGGAACTAGTGATCGCCGGCAGCAAGAGCAAGGGCAGCGCCGGCGAAGCCCTCCTCGAGGTGCCCTTTAGCCAGCTGCCCGCCGAGTGGCAGGTGCGCAACTATCACGTGCAGGGCGGGGTGGTCGAGTTTGGCCTGCGCCTGCCCAACAACCTGGTGCTGCCGATCGACAGCAAGCTGCCGGCTACGGCCGAGCTGCAGCGCTTTCACGCTGCCGAATCGCGCGAGGCACAGGCCCGCATTAAAGCCGAAATCGAACGTGAGGTGCTTAAACGCGTGGCAGAGGTGCGCAAGTACCTCGACCCCGACCTGACACTCGGCTACGGCTTGGCGGTCGTGCCGGATGGCGTCTACGAGCTGTGCGGTCCGGCAGTGACGCGCGCCGCTACGCTCAACGTGCTGGTGATCAATTATGCCATGTTTCTGCCCTATATACTGCTGGTCTACAAAGTGGCGCTGGCGGCTTCCAGCGATATCGACCGTCTGCGTCTGGATGGCTATATGCGCCAGTCGCAGGAGCTCTTGGGTCGCCTGGAAAGCAAGCTGACCGGCGCCTTTGACGGTAGTCTTAAACAGCTGACCAACAGCCGCGACGAAATGCTCTCCGCCGTCAGCCAGCTAAGTGCCGGCATTGCGCGGCTGCGTCAGTTCAGCATCGAGCCGCCCGTGGCAGATGAGCAGGCACTGGCCGAACTCGAGACCTTTGATGATGAGGAGATCCACGATGATGAATGACCGTGAGCGTTTTCTGGCGACGATGAACTATGCCCCCCGCGACCGCTGCCCCTGGTGGGAGCTGTGGTACTGGCCCGAGACGGTCGAACGCTGGCACGACGAAGGCCTGCCCGAGGACGTGCACCTGGCCGAGTATTTCGGCGTCGACCGGCGCGCGGATGTAGGCGTTGATCTGGGGCTGGTGCCCGGCTTTAAGGCCGAGACGCTCGAAGAAAACGAAACGTACGAGATTTATCGCCGCAGCGACGGCGTGATCGCTAAAAAGATCAAAGAGGGCGATCTGGGCGCGCGCATGCCGCAGTGGCTCTCGTTCCCGCTCGAGACGCGCCGCGACTGGGAAGAAAACATCAAACCGCGCCTCAACCCGGCCTCTCCCTGCCGCTATCCGCTATATTGGGAGGAGCGCGTGCGCACCTGGCAGACGCGCGACTATCCTCTCAGCATCAGCGGCGGCTCGATCTTTGGCTGGCTGCGCAACTGGATGGGCATGGAGCGTATCTGTAAGACGATGTATGACGACCCAGCCTGGATGCACGAGATGATGGATTACATCGCCGAGTTCGTGGTCACGACGGTTACAAAGGCGATCAGCGAGGTTGATGTGGACTTGGTTTTCATGTGGGAGGACATGGCTTATGTTGCCGGGCCGCTGATTTCGCCGGCCATGTTCCGTGAGTTTATGCTCGAGCCCTACAAACGCATCACGTCGCACTTTAACGCGCACGGTATCGACCTGATCTTTGTGGATAGCGACGGCAATTCGGAGCCGCTCTTTGAGCTGTGGCTGGAGGGCGGCGTGATGGGCCAGTATCCGCTGGAACGTGCCTCGGGAATGGACCCCGTCATGCTGCGCGACAAGTATGGCCAAAAGATGCGCCTGATCGGCGGGATCGACAAGCGCGCCATGGCAGCCGGCCGCGAGGCGATCGACGAGCAGCTTCTCGCGCTGGTGCCGTTATTCATCGAGGGCGGTTATATCCCCTGGTGCGACCATCTGGTGCCGCCGGATGTGCCCTTTGATAACTATTGTTACTATGTGGCGCGCATGAAGGAGATATCCTCCAACCCGCGTGCCTATCTGAAATAAGGAGACGACATGCAACTGGATGGCAAAGCAGCCCTCATCACTGGCGGAACGAGCGGCATCGGCGCGGCCACCGCGCTCGAGCTGGCCCGCGGCGGCGCGGACGTGTGCATCACCGGCCGGCGCGATACTCTCGCGGCTCAGGATGTGCTGGCTCAAGTAAGGGCAATGGGGCGGCGCGGGGAGCTTGTGCCGGGCGATATGTCTCTGGCAGAAGATTGCCGGCAGGCCGTCGCCGAGACGGTGGCGCGCCTAGGGCGCCTGGATGTGCTGGTGCATAGCGCCGGCGGTGGCTCAGGCGGAGCGCTCGAGGATGTAGCTTTCGCGCAGTGGCGTTATGCCTTTAGCGTGCACGTCGATGCCCTCTATCATCTGTGTCGTGAAGCCATCCCGCACCTGCGCGCCCAGGGCGAGGGTGCCATTGTGACGATCTCGTCGGTAGCGGGCATCCGTGGGGTGCCCAAGTCGGTCACCTACTGCACTGTCAAGGGCGCGGTACTCGAGTTCACGCGTGCCCTGGCGCGCGACCTGGCGGAGGACAATATCCGCGTCAACACGGTCTGCCCGGGCATCATTCGCACGCCCTTTCACGCTGCCATGACGGAAGAGGCTAAACGCCATAACCTGGCCAACCGCATCCCCTTGCATCGCGAGGGCACGGCCGACGATGTGGCGCAGGCTATCCGTCTGTTGGTGACCAATGAGTTTATCACCGGAGAATCACTCGTGATTGACGGTGGGATGACCAGCCGAGTGCCCTGATTTCGCATCATCTTCAGTGAGGAGGAACAGCATGCTAAAAATCGGGATCGTAGGAACCGGAAATGTGGCCGTGCACAGCTATCTGCCCTATCTGGTAGCTCACGAGCAGGCCGAACTCTCTTACTATAACCGCACGCCATCCAAGAGCGCCGACACCGTGCAGCGCTTTGGCGGTCGCGCGGTTGACTCTCTCAAAGAGCTGGTGGCGGCTGAGCCCGATACCATCCTGGTATTGACCCCCGAGACGGTCCGTGACGACGTGGCTCTGCAGCTCCTCGAAGAGCGGCCCAAACGCCTCTTTTTCGAAAAGCCCTTGGTGGCCAAGCACGGCCAGGCTAACGTCACGGAAGAGGATTTCCGTCTGGGGCAGGGCATGCTGTTAAAGGCGCGCGAGGTGGGCTGCGAAACAGCCATGGTGTTCAACTATCGCTACTTTTCGCAGGTGGTGCAGGCCCGGCAGCTGGTCGAAAACCGTGCCTTGGGCAAACTGATGCACGTCACCGCCCTGGTGCATTACGCCTGCTGGAGCCACTGCATCGACCTGATCGGTTATTTTGGCGGCCCGATCGCCACCCTGACCGCCCTGGCGAGCGCCGAGCTGCGCGGCAAGGCCGGCGGTGAACAGGCTGCCGATGTGGCTGCCAGTTTTCGTATGCAAAATGGTGCTACCGGCACGATCATCGGCACCCTGGCGATCGATTTCGCCATGCCGCTCTTTGAGATCATCCTGGCCTACGAACATGGGCGACTGGCGCTGCGTGACCTGGATGGCGACCTCGAGCTGGTTGATTACCGCTGCAAGCGCATCGAAAACTATGCCCTTTCGCGCAACGTCTCGCGCTGGGACCAATACAATGCCACCTTTGCGGCATCTCTCAAAGCCTATCTGGCCACAGTGCGCGCCGGCACGCCTCCGCCTATTCCGGGCGTGGCCGGTCTGGCCGAGCTGCAGGTTGAGGCCGCTATGAAGCGCTCTATCCGCGAGCTGCGTCCGGTGGTGCTGGTCGACGAATTCCCGCTCGAGATCTAGGAGGCACTTATGACGCGTTTTGTTTTCAGCGACCTGGCGCCCGACGCCTATCTGGCGCGCGTGGCCGAGGCGCGCAGGACCTTGGCTGATCCGAACCGCCCACGCTACCACTTTAGCGCGCCGGCTAACTGGCTCAATGACCCGAATGGGCTGATCCAATGGCGCGGATGGTACCATATGTTTTACCAGCACATCCCCGACGACCCGGCTGACGGCGCCAAGTGGTGGGGGCATGCCGCCTCGCGCGATCTGATTCATTGGGAGGATCGCCCTCTGGCGCTGGCGCCCACCCCCGGCACAGCCGATCGAGACGGCATCTGGTCGGGCTGCTGCCTGGCGCATGCTGGGCAGGTGTATGCCCTTTACACCGGCTTTCGCCTGACGAGTCCGGCGGAGGGCGGTTCTGACCAGCGTCCCTGCCTGGCGCGGGCACTCGATGACGACCTAAACGCCTGGCAGGTCTATTCGGGCAACCCGCTGATGAGCCAACCCGCCGGGGTGCGCAGCGGTGACTTTCGCGACCATACCGCCTGGCAGGAAGGCAAATGGTGGTATCAGGGAATCGGAGCCAGCATCAATGGCGCACGCGGCGCCGTGCAGCTGTACCGGTCGCGCGACCTCTACACCTGGGAGTATCGCGGCAGCCTGGCTGAGGGTGATCCGGCGCAGAACGGCTGGATGTGGGAGTGCCCCTCGTTCTTTGCTCTGGATGGACGCCATGTGCTGATCACCTCTCCGATTCCGGGAGCGCGCGCTATCTATCTCAGCGGTGACTATGCCGACGAGCGCTTTCACGCCCAGCTGCAGGGTGGGGTGGATGCCGGCGGCTGTTTTTACGCCCCGCAGACCTTTATAACGGATGACGGCCGGCGCATCATCTTTGGCTGGCTTTGGGAAGATCTACCCCCCGATTACGCGCGCCGGGCTGGCTGGGCGGGTATGATGTCGCTGCCGCGGGTGCTCAGCCTGGATGCGGACGGACGCCTGCTGCAGGTGCCTGCCGCCGAGTGCGAGGTGCTGCGCGGCGAGCACTGGAAGGGCGGTCCGTTCGAACTGTGCGGCGGTGAGTTCTTGCCGCTGCCGGTGCGTGGCAGTGCCCTCGAGCTGCAGCTGCGTCTGCGCCCGGGTAGGGGAGAATCCGGCGTGGCACTGCGCTGCAGCGCGGATGGCGCCCAGCGCACCCTGGTGGGGTACCGACCGGGTCAAGGGCTCTTTATCGAGCGCAGAGATTCGACGGCTCTGGCGGATGCCAAGACCGAGCGCAAGAGTATCCCGCTCGTGCTGGAAGCCGACGGCACGCTCGATCTGCGGATTTTCCTGGATCATTCGGTGGTCGAGGCCTATGCCGGCAACGGACGTGCTGTCCTGACCAGCCGCATCTACCCGGATGCAGCCAGCGAAGGCGTGCAGCTCTACAGTACGGACGGGGCGCAGGTCGAGGCGCTCGATATCTGGCAGTGTAAATCCATCTGGTAAACACGTTTACATAAAGGAGGACATCATGATCGTCACAGAGATCGAATCCTATCGCGTGCGGGTACCTGTCGGCGAAAAGGCCGCCTCCCACGGCGTTTCGGGCGATATATGGGTCACTGAAGTGGCGACCAATGCCGGCTATACCGGCTATGAGTTTTACCCGACGGTTGGCCGCAACCTCGAGCGGGCGCGAAGGCTGGTAGTGGGGAAGGACCCGCACCTCATCGAGCAGTTTATTGCTGATGGCTTGATTTACGCACCAGCCGTTGAGACAGCCCTGTGGGATATCATAGGCAAAGCCGCCAACCAGCCGGTCTACAAGCTTCTGGGCGGCGCCAAAGACCGCATCCCCTGCTACCTGACGTGTGTGTGGCCCGGGCCGGCCGATCAATCCGGCGTGACCTACCAGCAGCAAGCCGATGACCTGGCCTATTACAAGAAACATGGCTTTAAAGCCGGCAAGATCCGCGCCTTTCGCCGGCCGATCCAGGCGGATGGCGATGCCGTAGCCACGATCCGCGACAAGGTGGGCGGGCGCGACGAGTTCCAGATCATGATCGACCGTACCGGCCCTTATTCCGGCACCATCTGGAGCATGGACGAAGCCATCATCATGGCGCGCCGCTTCGAGAGCCTGGAGGTCACCTGGCTCGAAGAGCCCCTTAATCGCGGCGATGTGTTCGAGCACAGCAAGCTCACCGCCACGGTCGACATCCCCATTACGGGCGGCGAGGGCGACCGCGGGCTTACCATGTTCAGCCGCTACTGCCGTGAGCGCTCTTACGACATCCTGCAGCCCGACACGATGAACTGCGGCGGGTTGCTGACGTGTAAAAAGATCGGCGGTATGGCCGAGGCCTTTGGGCTGGATTGCGTATTGCACGGCACCCACGGCTTGCTGCTGGCCTCAAGATTGCAGAACGCAGCTATCCTGCCGAACTGCTGGATCCTGGAAGTGGCGCTGACCAACCCGCCGCTCCTGCCCTGGGAGCAATGGGAGCACTGTCTGGCGCTCGTCAACCAGGACGAGCTCTTCCAGATCGAGGACGGCGAGATGCTGCTGCCAGATCGCCCCGGGCTGGGGCTGGATGTGAACGCCGAGGCTTTGACGCGTTACCGCGTGAGCTAAAGCGCTGCGCCTTTTTTCGAAACGCGTCAGTTACGCTATACTGGAGGGCATCTAACGACCTGACAGGCACATACCCTTGAGTACAGACCGTTTCCCGCTGGAGCGCATTCGCAACTTTTGCATCATCGCGCACATTGATCATGGTAAGTCGACGCTTTCCGACCGCCTGCTTGAGCTGACGGGCACGCTTGAAAAGCGTCAGATGACCGATCAGGTGCTCGACCGCATGGAGCTCGAGCGCGAAAAGGGCATCACCATCAAGGCCAAAGCCGTACGCATGCATTATAACGCCCCGGATGGCGAGCGCTATGAGCTCAACCTGATCGATACCCCCGGCCATGTCGACTTTTCGTATGAAGTCTCGCATGCCCTCTCAGCTTGCGAGGGAGCTTTGCTGGTGGTGGATGCCACGCAGGGGATCGAGGCCCAGACTCTCGCTAACCTCTACCTGGCGATCGATAAAGACCTCGAGATCGTTCCCATCGTCAACAAGATCGACCTGCCCTCGGCGCGCCCCGACGAGGTGGCCGAAGAACTCGAGAATCTGATCGGCTGTCATGCCGAGGAAGTGCTGCAGGTCTCTGCCAAGGATGGTATCGGCATCGAGACGGTGCTGCCGGCGGTAGTCGCCAACATCCAGCCGCCGGAGGGCAACCCGGATGCACCGCTGCGCGCCCTGATCTTTGATTCGCACTATGATGCCTACAAGGGCGTGATCGCCTATCTGCGGGTGGTGGATGGCGTCATCCAGGCCAACCAGCCGTTGATGCTGATCTCGACCGGCAAGACTTTCGAGGGGCTCGAGGTGGGAGTCTTCCGGCCCGACATGCAGCCGATCGAGGCGCTGTATGCCGGCGAGGTCGGTTACATCGCCACCGGCATGAAGACTGTGCGCGATTGCCGGGTGGGCGATACCATTACCACCCAACAGGATGGCGCGCTCGAGGCGCTGTATGGGTACAAGCCGCCCAAACCGATGGTTTTTGCCGGAATTTACCCCGTCGATAATGACGACTACCAGGCTCTGCGCGAGGCGCTCGAAAAGCTGCAGCTTAACGATGCCTCGCTGGTCTACGAGCCCGAGACTTCGGCGGCGCTCAACCAGGGCTTTCGCTGCGGTTTTCTGGGGCTTCTGCACATGGAGATCGTCCAGGAGCGCCTGGAGCGCGAATACTCTCTCGACCTGATCGCTACCTCGCCATCCGTCGAGTACCAGGTCGAACTGACCAACGGAGAGACGCATCTTGTCGATAACCCCGAAGAGCTGCCGGACGAATCAGCGATTGCCGAGATCCGCGAGCCGTGGATGCGCATTACTATCTATACCCCGCCGGATTTCATCGGCACGCTGATGGAGATGACCACCAAGTGCCGCGGCGAATATGTGCGCATCGATTACCTCGACGAGCACCGCGTCGCGCTCGAGTTCAACATCCCGCTTTCTGAAATCCTGGTAGATTTCCATGACGAGCTCAAGGCGCGCTCGCGCGGTTACGCCTCGCTGGATTACACCTTGGGTGAATACCGCGCAGCTGACCTGACCAAGCTGACGGTGCTGGTGAATGAGGAGCCTGTCGACGCGCTGTCGATCATCATTCATCGCGACCAGGCCTATGCCAAGGGGGCGGCCATGGTGCGTAAGATGAAAGAGGTGATCCCGCCGCAGATGTTTCGCGTGCCGATCCAGGCGGCGGTGGGAGGCAAAGTGGTAGCACGCGCCAACGTCTCTGAAATGCGCAAGGATGTGCTGGCCAAGTGCTACGGCGGCGATATCTCCCGCAAGCGCAAGCTGCTCGAGCGCCAAAAAGAGGGCAAGCGCCGCATGAAGCGCGTCGGTAAGGTCGATATTCCGCAGGAAGCCTTTATGGCAGTGCTGAAACTGGACGACTAGGAGGCAAACATGAACGTAGTGATGGTCGGAGCGCATCAGGACGACGAGATGAGTGCCGTCGGCACACTACTCAAGTGTGCGGCGCGGGGTGATAGCGTTTCGCTGGTCTCGATATCCAACGGTGACAAGGGCGGCCAGTTCGACCCGTCTATTCCGCACGACGAGATCAGCCGCATCCGTATTGCCGAGTGCACCGCCGTTGCAGAGGCGCTGGGCGGACACTATTATTGTCTTGGCCAGGAAGATGAATATATCGCCGATACGCGCGAGACGCGCGACCAGCTCACTGAGTTGCTGCGCGTGTTAAAGGCCGATCTGGTGCTGACCTCGCCGCCAAACGACTATAACCCCGACCACATTATCACCGGCGAGATCGTTTTCCATGCCGTGATGCTCACCACGGTGCGCACCATGACCTGGGAGGCGGTCCCCCTCGAGCGCACCCCGGCGATGTACTATGTGGATTCGACCGGCGGGATCGGCTTTGAGCCGACCGATTACGTGGATATCTCGGACGTGTTTGAGCGCAAACTCGAGATCTGCGCCCTGCACAAGAGCCAGATGGCCAACATGGCCACCTTTGGCGGCTGGGACCTGGTTACCTATGCCAAGGTCGTCAACCGTTACCGCGGGCTGCAGTGCTCGGTGGAATATGCCGAAGCCTTTCGCGCCGAGATGCGCTGGCCGCGCGCTATGCCTTATGACTTTTTGCCCAAAGGCGTGCGTCCGGGCGTAAAGGTTTAGGCGCGCACCGCAAACGCTTTGGCCGGGTTGGTCACCGTCAGCTGGGTGATGACCTCGTCGCTCATACACTGCTCACGCAGCGCCGGCAGGATTGTGCCGTACAGGCCGCTGTAAGGGCGGACCTTGCCGCCGCCTTCCTCACCGACGTTGTACCAGCCAGCATCCTGGGAGAGCATCACCTGCGCCGCGTAGCCGCCATCCAGCGCCCGCCGGATGATCGCAAGATCCTGCTCGAGCGGGCGTGTGCCGAGAGCGTCATATTCCAGCCAGGCGCCGCGCTTGAACAACGCCTCGTGCCCGGCCCAATCAGCGATCTGGTCGGCATGCACCACGATAAACCGCCGCGGGTCCATTCCGCGCGCCTCGATCAGATCGAGCGACTTGTGCGCCGCCTGTAGCTCACCGGTATGGCAGGCAACCGTGAGATCTGTCGCCAGATGGGTGAGCGCGGCAGCCTGCACGATGGTGCGCTGAACAGGTTCGAGCGCACCGGGGTTGACGGCGATCTTGATAAAGCCCGGACGCACGGCGGTGCCGTCGATGCCCTTTCGCGCCTCGGCGATCCATTCCTCTGCGATAGCCTCAGCACTGCTCGTGAATGCGCGCTCGGGAAGATAGGGGGCTTTGTACCAGCCGGTGTTCGACAGGATATGCAAGCCGCTCACGCGCGTGAGGCGCTGTAACAGGGTGACATCGCGCCCGAGAAAAGCTGGAGAGCAATCGATAAAGGCGCTGACGCCCTGCGCCGCAACCTCCTGCAGGTAGGGAAGCATCACCTGAGCCACATCATCGCGGTTCCAGCGGCTGGGCGAGGTCTGGTCGGCGCCGATAAAGTCGCACATCACGTGCTCATGCGGCAATGCAGCGCCCAGGGCGTCGGGGGCGATATCTCCCAGCACAGTTCGGATGACAACGGCGGGGTTAACGGGCGGGGTAGTGCAGTTCATCAGGCTTACTCCTGCCAGGCTCAACAGGCTGGCGCATAAGAACCGCCGGCGGGTGAATTGTTTTTCGCGCACAATGATCTAGCGGCTGGGGCCACCGCCCAGTTCAGGCACGCGCCAGTTGGCGTACCAGCGCGAATCCTCCGGCGGGCTGGCGACCGCACCCCAGTTGTTTTGCATCGAGCAGAATTTCAGCAGCTCGGGCCAGACGACCTCCTGCCACAGGGCTTCGGTTTGGCCAAAGGTGGTGAGCGGGGCAGGCAGCTCTGTGTTCTGGTAGGCGGCCAGCAGTTCGGCGGCACGCTCACCCAGGTAGCGCACCTCGTCGGCTACCATGCGCTCGCCGATACGCCGGTCAGATTCGCTCACGCTGAGTCCCATCGCATATGGGTGTACGCCCATCTCATCCGGCACGCGCTCCAGGTCGACCAGCTCTGGCATCAGCGCCATCAACAGCGAGGTTTCCACGCGGCCGGCGTGGTCGCCTCCCGAGTTGCCGTCGCCGTCGAATCCTGGAGTGTTGGCCTCGAAATCGGGCAGCGAATAGAGCCGCGCACGGATGTACGGCTGTACCAACTTGACGAGGGTTTTTAGGTCCTCCCAGTTGGGGCCGTAGTGGCCGGTGAGCAGGATCACGCCCTGAAAGCCGATGGCATCGGCCTGGCGCAGCTGGTAGAGCACGTTTTTAAAGTGGACCCAGGGCGGCACGCTCGTTACCCAGGTGCGCGGCACCTCGCCGATCCATTCGTGCGCCCAGATGGCATACCCGCCGAGCTCATTGATGTGCCAGTAATCGGGCGGCGCCACAATACCGCCATGTGCGCGCGCTGCCAGGCAGGCGATGGTATGAGCCTTGAGAGCGTCCAAGCCGACGGCGTTTTGCGGGCCGTGCGGTTCGCACAGGCCATAAGTCAGGTACAAGAGCGGACATTCGGCAAAGGCAGCCTCGAGTTCGTCGGGGAACATGGTCTCCCAGCGCACCTTTTTGTCGATCATGCGTCTTCGCCCCCGGTGCGCACTGTCTGTTCGGCGCGGGTGATGATGTCGCTCCACAGCACGTATAACAGGTCGCTGGCGGGCAGCAGCTCGGGGCGCCCGACAATAAAGCCAAAGCTGCAGCGCCGTTCGAGACGATGCTCGAGTACGACGGCATAGCGGCGCAGCTCGGTAAAGCGCTTGAGCGACACCTTGGCATTCGGCTGTGCGACCTGCACCAGGAGCAGATAACGCGGTGTCTGCAGCAGGATATCGATCTCGGCTCCCAGCAGTTTCGTCACAGCGGCTGCTTTGGCATACTGGCGTCTGGTAGATATGGTGGCCTTTAGATGCTTGGCAGGCCAGCCGGTGCGTCCTGATTCGCTGGGCAGCCGCAGGCGGTTATCACTGCCGCCGCGCCAGGTATGCTCGAGGCCAAAATCAACGGGCAGCCCGAGGATCCTGTTATAGTAACGGATCAGGGCATCCTCGCGCTCGCGCGACCCCTTTGCCTGGGCGGCATCGGCATACAAGAGCCCGCGCAGAGGCTGACTAAAGTGCACCACCTGGGCATTGGCGGCTTCGGCGGGGGGCGCTGGCGAGGCGAACTTGCGCATCAGCCAGGATCGGTTCTCAGCTTGGGTTAGCAACGGCACCAGGTAGCGCGCCTGGTAGCTAGCGGCAGAGCGCAGCATGTCGACGGCGAGTTCGCTGGCGGGGGTAAAGGTCCCCAGTTCGGCAGTTGCAGGTGCAGGCGCCTGGATGGGCGGTTCGGCTGCATAAAAACGCCACGCGCGCCCCTCGCGTTCGCCGCGCACCTCGCCTACCATCATCAGGTCGCGTGCGGTGTGGTAGACGCTCGAACGTGAGGCGATGCCGGTTTGCTGGATGATCTCGGCGGTGGTGAGCCCTCCGGGGAGCACGGCGCGCAGGGCTTCTAAGATTGTGTCGGCGTGAGCCATGTTCAACCTCCAGATCCGGTTAAAGCGGGAACAATTATCACGCGGTTTGCGTACCTAGAATAACACACTCAAACATGTGTAAGCAAGCCCAGGAGGCACAATGAACACGAAACGAACCCGTACGATTCTCGCCGTCATGTTGGTGCTGGCCGTCAGCGTCATGGCTGCCGGATGCGCGCCGCAGCGCCTAGCCCTGGCGCAGGAGCAGGGGCTGCAGGCAGCTTCCCAGCTCACCGGACCGGTGCGCACCATCAACGTAGCCGGCAGCGGCATCGCCTACGGCGACCCGGATGTGGCCTATGTCACCATCGGCGTCTCGTCGATGGGTGAAGATGCTGCCAAGACCATCGAAGAGAACAACACAACCCTCGACGCTGTCAATAAGGCGATCCAGGCAACCGGCATCATGCCTGCCGACATACAAACCACCTCTTATATGATGTGGGTCGAGACCGTCACCGACTACGATGGCAGACCTACCGGCGTGACCAGGCTGCATGTCGATAACATGCTGCAGGTAACCGTGCGCGACCCGAAATCGGTGGGCGCGTTGATCACCAAGGCCATCGAGGCTGGCGCCAACAGCGTCAACAGCATCAGCTTTGGCGTGCTTGATCCCTCAGCGCTGCAGGGTAAAGCCCGCGAGGCGGCTATCAAACAGGCCCGTGAGCGCGCCGAGTTGCTCGCCAAGGGCTTTGGGCTCGAAGTGGGCGACGTAGTCGCCGTCACCGAGGGCGTCACCTCTCAGGCTCAGCCATTCTTTGACAAGCTCGGCATGGGTGGCGCGATGGTTGAGTCAGCCGTAGTGCCGGTCGAGACTGGCCAGCTGGGCGTGGGCGTGAGCATCGAAGTCACCTTTCTCGTCAAATAATCGCCACTTACACTCGACAGGCAAACCCCGCGGGTTTGCCTGTCTTGTTATTTGCGCCGAGACGGTGGGCGCGCTATGATTGTGCCAGAATGCACAAAGGGAGCCCGACATGAGCGACCGACCTTCGATCCCCCAGCCCAGCCTGCGCCGCCTGCCGCTTTATTATCGGCTGGTGAGCCTCAACCACGACAAAAAGCTCGCTTATACCAGCTCGCGAGATCTGGGGCTGACGGCGAACGTGCCGGCCGCCAGGGTGCGCAAGGACCTCTCCTACCTTGGTGAACGCGGACGCCCCGGCGTCGGCTACGATACCGAGCTCCTCATGCAGCGCCTGGAGACCTTTCTGGGGCTGATTAACGATAAAGAGGCGGTGCTGGTGGGAGTGGGGAACCTGGGGCGCGCGCTGGCGCTCTATCCCGGGTTTGCCAGGTATGGGCTGAAGATCGCGGGGCTGTTTGATATAGACCCGGCCAAGATCGGCCAGATGGTCGGGACGCTCAAGATCATGGACCAATCGCGCCTGCCGGATTTGGTGCGGCGCTGGCGCATACAGATGGGCATCATCGCGGTGCCTGCCCAGGCTGCTCAGGGTGTGGCTGAGAAGCTGATCCGATCTGGTATCTCGGTGATCTGGAACTTTGCGCCGGTCACACTGGTGGTGCCACCATACGTTCTCGTCAAGGACGAGGACCTGGCGGTGGATCTGGCGACCCTCTCACACCAGATCGTAGAACGCGACCAAGCCCGTTGACCCTTCTGCGTACGTAAGGAGTAAGATGAACGAAACGCAAGCCCCTCTCGCCAGCCGGCGTCCTTCGATCCGTGGCGTGAACCTGACACTCCTGATCGCAATAGTGCTGTTCCTGTCCCTTGGATCCCTGATGCAGCTCGTTTCGCTGCTGTGGGGAACGATCGGTGCCGAGATCTGTACCATGCTGCTGCCGGTGAGCGTTTATATCCTGATCAAAAATCTGCCGTATGCTGAATCGATCCGCTGGCGCTGGCCGGGGTGGAAGCTGCTGCTCGTGGCAGCTGTGCTGGGCGCCGGCATGATGGTGCTGACGGCCAACTGGGGTCTTGTAGTAAGCGAGTGGATCACATACGATCTGCCATTGTCGCCCGAGTTATTTCCGCGTACTATTTCTGATAGCCTGGTGCTGCTGCTGGCCCTGTCGGTGACTGCCCCGATATCCGAAGAGATCCTTTTTCGCGGTTTTTTCCAGCAGGCTCACGAGCACAGCGGAGCGCTGCGTGCTATCGTGCTTTCGACACTCCTGTTTGCCGGTTTTCATATGAGCATGCTGCGCTTTATTATTCTGCTGCCGGTATCGTTCATGTTTGCATATGTTGCCTGGCGCACGCGGTCGGTGCTGGTGACGATCGTGATGCACTCGGTCTATAACGGCATTTCGGCTGTGTCGACGATCCTGAGCACGCACAGTGCTGAGCTGCTCAATCAGGAGATTGAGCCCAGCATGATCCCCTGGGTGATTTCCAGCCTGGTCATAGCTGCCGGCCTGTATGCCCTGCACCGCTGGAGCACTCCGCCCGACGAACCGCTCGAGGCACCCCGTCGCAGCCTGCTGGGACGCAGCTGGCCGCTGGTGCCGGTGGTGCTGCTTTTGATCGGTGCCATGGGGGTGGAATTGGTCATGGGTTTACGCCCCGACCTGTTGGCTACGCGTCCTCTGGTGGTCACGAACAGCCAGGCGACGGGCAGTTGGACCTATGACCTGCAGGGACCGGCAGATAGCGCGCTCGGTTCTGCTGCCGTTCAGGTGACGAATAGCGACGAATTGCTTCACATTGCGGTAGGCCAGCAGATCACCGGCGAGTTACCCGTCAGTACGACCGCACCGCTGTGGATCAACCAGCAGACCGAATATGGCGCGGATGCCAACTCTCTGACGTCCCTCAACAGTAGTCTGCAGCTGGAAGGCACCGCTTATGATGCCGAACTGAGCTGGAATGATACGCGGGTGAGTTGGGAGGTTTCAGGCGGTGCGAGTGCCGAGGCGGAGATGAGCCAGCCGCTGTTGGTAGCGGGAGAATGGCCCTGGCGTATGAGCGCGCTCGACTTTGGCGTCCTGGCTACTTGGAAGGTAACCCTCGCCAAACCCGTTCAGGATGAAAACGGCGCGGTGGTGTATGCGTTTGAGGATACCCTCCTGCGGGTGCGCGGCGCCGAGCCGGTGGCGGTGCCGGCGGGCATTTATGTGGCATGGCGCGTGACAGTCGGCGACGCCACCGCCTGGTACGATTCGGAGGCGCCCCACACTCTGGTGCGCTATGAAGAGAATGGGGTTATCTGGCAGCTGAGTGAAGCGACGGGTGAAAAATGACGATCAAAGAAGGCTTGAGCTCCCTTTTTTATAACCATACGGAGCGTCGGCTGA
>JAAYDC010000010.1 GCA_012729455.1 Chloroflexota bacterium
CGATACGTTGAACATGTAAAAGTTATCAGAATCCTGATAACGCAGCACCAGACCAAAGTGGTTGTCATCCGACCCGCCCCGCTTGACGGTGTCGACATCGACCACAAAGTCGGAATACGAGTCGCCGGTGTTCGACCAATAGAACATATTTGGGACCAGCACTTCGATAGTATAGGTGCCATCTTCGTAAGCCCCTACTGAATCGAATTGATCCCACTCTTCAAAGCCCGAACTGGTGCTGGAAAAGTTGTCTTCCAGCAGCACATTGCTGCCGTTTGCAGCCGGCGTCGTGATCGTGGTGGGCAGATTGGTCATAACGCTGCGTACCACCACGATCGTCAGGATGATACCGATGATTAGGAGGACAGCGCATCCGCCGATGATGCAGCCCGTCTTGGACTTTTTCTTGGGAGGCGTGGTACCCATATTAGCTGGCGGCACACCACCTTGCGCAGGTGGAACAGCTTGGTTGCTGGTAAGCGGTTGCCAAGCCGGAGGCGGCGTGGCAGCGGCTGGCTGCACAGGGACAGGATCAGGCTGAGGCGCGCTAAAGGCTGGCGGAGGTGGAACAGCCGGCTGTGCAGTTATCGCTGGTTCGACGACTGGCTGCTGTGCGGGCTCATAGTTTTCCGGCTGTTCGACAGGCGGTTGAAACGCCGATGCCTGGTTGGCGGTTTCATCCGGCGGGGCTACAAAGCCGCCTGCTACGGCTGCTCCGGGCTGGTCAGGTAATACCTGTCCACAGTTATTGCAAAAGCGATCTGCATCGCCAGCCTTGGCGCCGCAATTGGCGCATACGCGATCTGACACGATAGTTTTCCTCCTATAGATGTACTTCGGCTAATATCATAGCAAAGAATTGGTCGAATGCAACTCAGATGTCGGCTTTGACGCCTTTGCCTGGCTCCTTTATACTGCTGCATGGTAAAGGAACCTCTCATGCAGCCCAATGATATGTCATCCGGCAGCGATGCTCTCCAACACCTGCTGGCGCCTTTTAATACGCAACTGCGAGCCATAAGGTTGCGGCAAAAAGCCATGAAGCGCAACATCCTGCGCTGCGACCGTCCGACGGATACCTACCCCATCAGCCTGACGGGCACTGCCTGTGCCCTGCGCTGCGCCCACTGCAACGGTGTATACCTGCGCCATATGCACAGCCTGGATGACGCCTTGGCGCGCGGCCCGCTGAATAGCGCTTTGGTCTCGGGGGGCTGTGCCAGCAGCGGTGAGGTGCCCGTCAGCGAACGCCAGTTCGTTCAATTGGCTGAGCTGCGTGCACGCGGTACACGCCTCAACTGGCATGTGGGCTTTGCTCCGCCCGAGTCGCTGCGGCATATCGTCCCCTTGGCGGACGCCGTCTCGTTCGACATCATCGGCGACCGCGCCACCGCGCGCGAGGTCTATGGCCTCGACAAGGGGGTGGAGGATTACCTGGCGGCTTATGATCAGCTGCGCGCGTTGGTTCCGACCGTGGCACACATCACCATCGGTCTGCGGGGCGGGGTGCTCTCGGGCGAATACGCCGCCCTGCAAGCCCTTGCAGAGCGCCAGGTCGACCAGCTGGTCATGCTGGTATTGATACCGACCGCCGAGACCAAGTACGCGGATGTCGCACCGCCGCTGATAAATGAGGTTCTGGCCTTTATAATCAAGGCTCGCACCAGTCTGCCGGATGCGCGCCTGTACCTGGGCTGCATGCGTCCAAGCGGCAACTACCGCGCGCTGCTGGATACCGCCGCGGTACACGCTGGTGTGGATGTGATCGTCAACTCCCACAAGGATGCTTTGACCCAGGCTCGTGCGTTGGGATTCAGCATCGAGGTGGCAACCGCATGCTGCATCCTGAACTGAACCAGCCAGAGAACCCGGCGCTGTGCTGGCGAATCTCTTCGGGGTCGGCTGCTGTATTGGGGCTACTCGAGCTGCACATGGAGAGCGCTCCTACTACCCTCTACCTCATGCTGGGGGAACGCTGCCAGCGCAACTGCGCCTATTGTGCTCAGGCGAGTAGTAGCCATGCCGACCAAGGCGCGCTTTCACGTATAATCTGGCCCGAATTCCCTGCGAGCGATATCCTGACGGCACTGCCGGAGGCTGTGGTGAGTAGCAGCATCCGCCGGGTGTGTCTACAGGTCACGCACAACCCAGCTGCGATGGCACAAACCCTCACAGCCCTTCAGACACTGCGCGCGGCTTCTGATGTTCCGGTATGCTGCTCGATCACTGTCGATCAGCTCGAACAAATCGAGACCCTGCTAAAGGCTGGTGCTGACAAGGTTACGTTAGCGCTCGATGCTGCCACCCCCGCCGTCTACCGAGCCACGCGTGGCAACGACTGGGCGGCTGCCTGCTCCCTTCTCGAACAAGCCGCCATGCACTTTCCGGGACGCATCAGCACGCATCTGATCATCGGCCTGGGCGAAAGCGAGCGAGAAGCCATCGAACGCCTGCAGTGGTTCCACGAGTGCGGTATCGGTGCTGGCCTGTTTGCCTTTACGCCAGTGCGCGGCACCCGGTTGCAGGATACCGCCCCGCCTGCCTTGGGGCACTACCGCCGGCTGCAGACCGCCTTCTGGTTGATTTATGTAAAGGGCTTCGCTCCGACCAACTTTCGTTATGACGAGGCTGGTCGGCTGCGCAGTTTTGGGCTAAACTCCCCAGAGTTGAAAGCAATGTTGGATGGCGGTCAGGCTTTTCAGACCTCTGGCTGCCGCGACTGTAACCGCCCCTACTATAATGAGCGTCCCGGCGGCGTGCTGTACAACTACCCGCGGCCGCTCAGCGCTCAAGAGTGGCAAACCGAGTGGCTACAACTGTGCGATGAGTTAGAGTTCGAAAGGGATTAGCATGTTCATGGTGATGTGTGTGATTGATAATGCCGCGCTGCTGGAGGACATCCTCGGCCAACTGCGCGAAGCGGGCATCACAGGCGCCACAGTAGTGCGTTCAACCGGCATGCAGCGCCGTCTGGCACAGCAGTTGCGTATCCCACAGCGCTTTTCTTTTGAACGTCAGGCAGAAGGGTACGAAGAAGAGCACACCACTCTTTGGTCGATCGTGCCCGACGAGGCAGCGGTGCAAACCTGTCTCAAGGCGATTGAATCGGTAATTGGTGACCTGACAGAGCCCAACACTGGCATTTTTGTAAGCTGGCCGATCGGTTATAGCAAGGGCATTACCGACAAAAAGAGGCGGCCGCACAGATGATTTACGTCGTTTTTATCGTCAGCTCGTTCCTTTTAGTCTTGGCGGCCACCAAGCTGGCCGAGTTTGCCGATGCGATCGCCCTGCGCACCGGTCTGGGGAGGCTGTTCATCGGCAGTCTGCTCCTGGCGGCCGGCACCTCACTGCCCGAATTCCTCACCACCATCAGCTCGCTCCAAAACGGAGTGCCCGATCTGGCAGCCGGCAACATCTTTGGCAGCAACCTGCTCAACGTGGCGCTGCTGGGGTTTCTTGACCTGGCCTACTGGCGCACACGCTTTCTGCAGCGCGTCGCCAACCGCCACATCCTGATCTGCGCTCTCTGCTTTCTGCTCACCAGTTTAACGGTCTTTTTCGTGCAGGCCAATATCCCACTGCGCATCGGCTGGGTGGGGTTGGATAGCATCCTGGTGATCGTCGTCTATCTGATCGCCGTCTATGAGTTGCACCGCCACAGCCAAGGAAGCGGTCCGGATGAGGAGGAAATTGAGGCCGC
>JAAYDC010000011.1 GCA_012729455.1 Chloroflexota bacterium
CGAAGCGGAGAGGGCACACCCGGACCCATACCGAACCCGGCAGTTAAGCTCTCCAGCGCCGATGGTACTTCCCTGGTAACGGGGCGGGAGAGTAGGTCATCGCCAAGTGGCCTCTTGCTGTTTGGCAAACACCTGTCAAATTCTTGACTGGGCACCTGCAGCAGCCTATAATCCGCCTTGGTGTCGATTAAACAATAGTAAGCGTCTAATGATAGGAGCGTGATGGAAGCAGAAAAACTGGTCAAGGTCGTGATCCTCGGTAACAGCGAGGACGAGATCTGCCGAGGTGGTTGAGGGCCAGACGGTCTTCGGAGGAGACCGCAGAGATCACCTGCAACCTGGTAAAACGTCTGTATGGCGACAAGGTCAGGGTCGAGTATTACGACATGGCTATGCCCGATGAGGCTGCCAGCCAAGCCCATCTCGTAGCCAAAGTGCCCGGCAACCGTCAGTTTTACCCGATGGTCTTTATCAATGACGAATTGAAATCAGTCGGCAGCGCCGAATACCACCAAGTGCTTTACCTGGTGCGCGAAACCATCGACTGATTCATCCGCAACCAACGCCCGTGTGAACCCACACGGGCGTTTTGTTATGCCGAGGGAGGTTCCTCAAGCTTGTCCTGCGCGCAATCTCTGAGCGCCTTTTCGGGCGCTGCGTTGGTCTGCTGGGCGATTTTCTCCAGCAAGCCGCGATATTCCTCGAGTTTGGCGCTCACGCGCGCAAAGATGCTCCCTTCCGGATAATTGCCCTGCTCGTCGACTTCGCCGGCGGGTACCCCCGTCAGCAACTCGATACCCTGTTCGATAGTGTCGACCGCGTACACCCGGAACTTGCCCGCCTCGACCGCTTCAACCACATCCTCGCGCAGCATCAGGTGCTGCACGTTGGCCGAAGGAATCAACACGCCCTGCGTGCCCGTCAGGCCCAGGCGCTGACAGACGTCGAAAAAGCCCTCGACCTTGGCGTTCACCCCGCCGATTGCCTGGATCTGCCCAAACTGGTTTACAGAGCCCGTCACCGCCAAATCCTGGCGGATGGGTGCTTCCGCCAGGCTGGAAAGGATCGCATACAGCTCGGTGGATGAAGCGCTATCTCCCTCCACGCCGGTGTAAAGCTGTTCGAACGTGATGGTGGCTGATATCGAGAGCGGGGATTTCTGGGCAAAACACGCTTCAAGGTACGACGAAAGGATCAGCTGACCTTTGTCGTGGATCGGTCCGCTCATCTTGACCTCGCGGTCGATGCTGACGACCCCGCGGCGCCCGATAAAGGTTTGCGCGCTCACCCGCGAGGGAATGCCAAACTGCCAGCCCAGCGCCTGGATGACCGACAGGCCGTTGATCTGGCCGACATGGCTGCCCTGTACGTCGATCTTGATTACCGCGTCTTCGATCGTCTCGCGGTAGCGCTCGGCGGTATGGTCTTGCCGATAGATGCGCTCCATCATCGAACGGCGCACATCCTCGACCTCGACCAGGTTGTGCCCGGCTTTTTGGGCATAGTAGGCCGCCTCGCGGATGATATCCGCCACTTGTGCCATGCGCGTGCTGAGGCGTTTTTGGTCCTCAACCAGGCGGCTGGCAGCATCGATCACATACGCCACGGCGTCGCGCGTAAAATGCAACAGACCCTCCTTGCGACACAACCCGGCTACAAAGCGGGCATAATCCTCGAGGATTTCGGCATCTTTGGTGACTTGCGAGACGAACTGGGCTTTGATCTTGAACAACTCGGCAAAGTCCTCGTCATAGGTATAGAGGAGCTCGTAGAGCTGTTCATCGCCGATGATCACGACCTTGACATCCAGCGGGATCGGTTCGGGTTCGAGCGAGACGGTGGTGACAACACCATAGAACGAGACCATTTCTTCGATCTTGATCTGGCGTGACCGCAGCGAGCGCTTGAGGGCATCCCACGCTAACGGATTGGACAGCAGGTTCTTGGCTTCTACTACCAGGTAGCCGCCGTTGGCGCGATGCAGGGAGCCGGCGCGGATCTGGGTGAAATCTGTCACCATGGTGCCAAACTCGGCACGATGCTCAATGCGGCCGATCAGGTTGGCATAGGTCGGGTTATCCTCGATGACGATCGGTGCAAAGTCGCAGGTTTGCGATTCGGTGAGCACGTTAACGCGATAGTTTTCCAGGAAGCGATCGCGCGGTGCTTCGCGCCCAAGCAGCAAAGGCTGCGCTTCGGCAGGGGCGATCAGGTTCTGGGCGTTGCTGATGGCGTCTTCGCGGACAGCCGTGAGGAACTCGGCTACCTTGGTGTTGGCGTACTTGCTCATCAGGTCGGCCAGGGACTGGTCAACCACGAACCCGGCGATGTCGCGTGTCACCTTTTCCAGAGCCTGGCGGCCGTTGCGTTCCAGCTGGCGCGTCAGGCGCATGGTTTTACCAAACTGCTCCTGGATCTCGGGGCGAAAGTTCTCGTACCTGGTTTTTACTTTGTCGGGCAGCTTTTCGTACTGCTCGTCGGTCAGGGGCTGGCCTTCGGCAATCGGCGCAATCACCATACGCGATTCGCCGCGGATCAACGTAAAGCTGCGTTCACGCAAATAGGCTTCGAGCTCCTGGTAAAGCATCATCTGCTGGCGCTGCATCGCCAGAATAATCTCACGGCGGCGCTGCTCAAAGACCTCGCCCTCGAACGCCATCGGGATATCGCGGCGCAGCTGCACGATGAGGGCGTCCATCTCGCTGCGCAATACTTTGGATTCACCGCATAGCAGGGCCAGTGCTTGCGGGTAGCGCGCATCGCGAAAGTTATTGACATAGCACCAATCCTGCGGGGCCGGACGCAGGCTGGCACGCTGTTCCAGGAACTGGCGCACTACCGTGGTGCGCCCGGAACCAGCCGGCCCCACTGCAAAAATGTTGTAACCAGCGGAGTCTATGTCGATGCCGAAATCGATCGCCTGGATGGCACGGTCCTGGCCGATGATGCGGTCGAGCGGCTCGATTTCAGAGGTATTGCCAAAGGCCAGGGCATCCAGGTTGGTGCGCGGCCGCAGCTGTTGGGGTGTGAGCACGAATTGTTCTTGATCCACGGTTACCCTCCAAAATAGACGCCTAGCGCGACCCAAGGTAGCGCAGCGCCGTCAGGATGCGTTCATCCAACTGGGAGATGCTGGGCGGGACCTGACTGAGGGCCTGCTGCGCCTCGGCCAGGGTATAGCCCAACGACAGCAGGGCACTGACGGCGTCATCCTCCGCCGGATTGATCCAGCCGCGTTCCTGGGCGGTGCCCACCTGGATGCGTTCGTTCAGGTCAATCACCAGGCGTTGGGCCGTCTTGCGTCCGATACCGGGCACGCGTGAAAGGGCGGTCACATCGCCGTGCGCGATGGCGTCGCGCAGTGCTTCGGGCGTAAAGCTGCTTACTATCGCCAACGCTGTGCGCGGTCCCACCCCTTGCACGCCCAAAAGGGTACGAAAGATCGACAGTTCGTCGCGGGTTAGAAAGCCATACAGGGCTATGTCGGTCTCTGATACCTTTAAGTGAGTATGCAGAAGCAGCTTGTCGCCCACGCGTATCTGGCTGGCAGTCCCAGTGGCAGGAACGTTGACCAGGTAGCCCACACCGTTCACATCCAGGATCAGGACACCCTCATCAACCCACTGAACGATGCCATGCAAGCTGGCTATCATGGGGCAGCCTCCTCACTGCGCGTGATCGCTTCCCAGCGTGCGCTGTGGTGGTAACAGATAGCGATCGCCAGAGCGTCGGCAGCATCATCCGGCTTGACGGTGGTGCTGAGGCCCAGCAGGAGCGCGATCATGTGCTGCACCTGCGATTTATCGGCCTGGCCATAGCCAGAGATCGCCTGCTTAATCTGCATCGGGGTATATTCAAAAATCGGCAGCTGGTGTTCTGCCAGGGTCAGCAGGATCACCCCTCTGGCCTGGCCGACTGAGATGGCCGTGCGCGAGTTGTTGCCGAAAAAGAGCTGCTCGACGGCAGCCACATCCGGTGAAAACGAAACCAGCAGCTCGTTGAGCTGCTGGTGCAGGTGCATCAGGCGTTCAGCAGGTTGCTGGTTAGCGGGTGTGGTGATGACGCCATATTGGACCAGTTCCAACTCCTGATCCTGGTTATCGATGATGCCATAACCAGTGATCGCGATCCCCGGATCAATCCCCAATACGCGCATCACTCATTCGGTTTCGGCTTCGTATTTGGCCGCCAGCTCGTCGGTGATGTCCAGGTTAGTGTAGACGTTTTGCACATCTTCGAGCTCTTCGAGCTCGTCGATCATGCGCATCGTTTGAAAGGCTTCCTTGTCGCCGAGATTCATCAGCGTTGCCGGAACCCAGGCCAACTCGGCGGTTTCAATGGTATAGCTGTCCGCCAGAGCTTCTTGCACGGTTTTGAGGTCGCGCGGGTTGGTGTAAATCGTCACAACATCGTCGCTGGATTCCACATCCTCGGCTCCGGCATCGATCGCCATCAGCGAGATCTCGTCGGCGTCGGATTCAGAGGCGTCGATCTCGATCAGCCCCTTGCGGCTGAACATCCAGGCCACGCTGCCGTCGGCGCCGAGGTTGCCCCCATGCCGGCTAAAGCTGCGGCGTACGTCCGAGACGGTACGGTTGCGGTTATCCGAGAGGGTCTCGACGATCACAGCGGTGCCGTGCGGGCCATACCCCTCGTAGAGCGCCTCAACGAGATCGACGCCGCCGCCAGCTGCCCCCGAACCGCGCTTGATTGCACGGTCGATGTTATCCTTGGGCATGTTGGCCTGGCGCGCCTTGTCGAGGATCAGCCGCAGCCTAAAGTTCGATTCCGGGTCAGGGCCGCTCTCACGTACCGCCACAACAATTTCATGCCCGATCTTGGTAAATAGCTGCCCACGTTTGGCGTCGGCTGCTCCCTTGGAGCGCTTGATCGTTGCCCATTTGCTGTGCCCTGACATCGTTATGTCCTCCTGCAAAAGAATACAACACTATTATATGCTGCAGACCTGTTATGACCAAGGTTTTTCATGAGAGGTCGATGGCATCCTCATCAGAGTCGCCAAAGGGATCGTCCTCTTCATCCGCTTCATCTTTATCTTCCGAATCGTCATCGGCGGTTTCATCAACTTGGATGACTGTGCGCGTGCGGCCGCCTACCTCGGGCGGACCGACTACGCCGATCTCCTGCAGCTGGTCGATCAGACGAGCGGCGCGCGGGTAACCGATGCGCATCTGGCGCTGCAGGAAGGAGGCCGACGCCTGGTTGTGCTCGCGCACCAGCTCAGCAGCCTGCTGCAACAGGGCATCGTCACCCTCGGGTTGCTCCAGCTCCATGCCCTCCCAGGGGGCGGGTGGCTCTTCACTGGGCAGCACGTCCTGCAGTTTGACCTTGCGCCAATACGAAACCAGCGCCTCCAGCTCTTTATCAAATACATAGCAGCCCTGGATACGCTCGAGTTTGGGCGAATCAGGCGCCATAAAGAGCATGTCGCCGCTTCCGAGCAGCTTTTCGGCACCGGGGGCATCTAGGATCACCCGCGAATCGACCTGCGAGGTCGCTAAAAAGCTGATGCGCGCTGGAAAGTTGGCCTTGATCAAGCCAGTTACCACATCCACCGACGGGCGCTGTGTGGCGATCACCAGGTGGATGCCAGTAGCGCGCGCCATCTGGGCGATGCGGCAGAGGGTCTGCTCGACGTCATCGGGGGCAGCCAGCATCATATCGGCCAGCTCGTCGATGATCACCACAATCATCGGCATGTTTTCCAGCTCTTTGGTGGCGGTCAGCTTGTTATAGCTGCCGATATCGCGTACGCCCAACTTGGCAAACTCGGTATAGCGCCGTTCCATCTCGCGCGTGACCCAGCGCAGCGCCACAATGACCTTGCCGGTATCCACCACCACCGGCGCGATCAGGTGAGGGATGCCGTTATAGTTGGTCAGCTCGACGCGCTTGGGGTCGACCAGCAGCAGCTTGACCTGCTCGGGCTGGTTAAAGAACAGCAGAGAGGCAATAATAGCGTTCAGGCAGACACTCTTGCCAGAACTGGTGGCGCCTGCTACCAGCAGATGCGGCATGGCGGCCAGGTTGGCGACCACCGCCTGTCCCGAAACATCGCGCCCTAACGCGATGCGCAGCGGCGGTTTGGCGTCGTTAAATTGGGGGCTCTCGAGTACACCGCGCAAGCCTACCAGGGCTTTGGCGCTGTTGGGAACCTCGATGCCCACCACCCCGCGGCCTGGCACGGGCGCCTCCATGCGGATCGGCGAAGCCGCCAGAGCCAGCGCCAAGTCGTTGGAAAGCGACAAAATCTTGCTGACGCGCACCTTGACCTGTTTGGTGTTGCCGTCACGATCCTGGCTCTCTATAAAGCCGGGTTCCAACCCGAACTGGGTCACAACCGGCCCGCGGTGCCACTCGACCACTTTGACGGGGAGGCCAAAGGCGTGAAAGGTCTTTTCAATGGTCTCGGCCTGTTGGCGTGCAGAGCGTTCGTCGTCATCCATCCCCTGGTCGGGCATCAGGATATCCAGCGACGGCAAGCCCTGCGGAGTGGCCTTGGTACGCAGATTAGCAGCGGGTTGGCGCACCGGTTTAGGCGGTTTAGCCGCGGCGACAGGCTTTACAGGGGGGGGGGGCTTGTCAGAGGCTCAGGGGCAGGGCGTTGTGCTGGGATGCGGTAGGGTGGTTCGGCCACAGGTGCTTCGGGTGGAAAGAATAGCTGGCGGGCCTTGGTGCGCAATGCGCACACGCCGGATGCCAGATAGCCAAACAACCTCGCGAACAGGCTGCGCGCTTCGCTCCAGCCCGTGCCAGTCGCAATCATCAGTGCCAGGATAAAGACGATCGCCATCAAGACCAGACCGGCAGCGCGCCCGAACCGGGGCGTGACCAGCGAGGAGATTCCCCAGCCCAGATAACCGCCGCCGCGGCCGGCGCGTGCCAGCGCCTCTGCATCGGGGCCTGCGGCGGTGTGAATAAAGCCCAGCAGCACCAGGTAGGCCAGCAACCATCCAATCGTACTGCGTACGCGCGGCTGCAGGTGCGGCTCGCAATAATCCCAGGCGATCAGCATCACAGAGCCTGCCAGCCAGCCGAGCGCCACCAGAAAAGCCCCGATCGGGCCAAACATCTGTCGCAGGGTACGTGCCCAGCCCTCGCCAATCAGCCCTTGTCCGCTAAAGATCAGGGTGATAAGCGTTACCACGCTGATGAGGCTGAGCAGCACGGCCCACAGTTCGCGCCTGGCCAGCAGCGAACCGGAACGTGGCTGAGTGCGCCCGCTGGGGCGGCGCACCGTGCGCGGATTTTTCATGGCAGAACCTGCGGCTGCTCGGAAAGAGGCATGTCGGCCTGGCGGATACTGAGACCCAGGCGGTTGTTGCGGGCATCGATGCGCATGATGCGCACACGGATCTGGTCGCCAACCTCGACTGTCGCGGTGGGCGACTCGGGTGGGGTGACTTCGGGCAGCTCCGAAATATGCACCAGGCCTTCGAGGCCATCCTCAATCTGGGCAAAGACGCCAAAATCGACGATGTTGGTTACCACCGCCGTGATATCCTGCCCGACATGGTACTTGCTTTCGACTACCGTCCAGGGATTGGGCTGCAGTCGCTTGAGGCTGAGCGCTACGCGATGGTTCTCGCGGTCGACATCGATGATATATACCTGCGTCTCCTGACCGATCTCCAGTACCTCGCGCGGGTGCCCGATGCGCCGCCACGACAGCTCGGAGAGGTGAATCAAGCCGTCGATGCCGCCCAGATCCACAAAGGCGCCAAAATCGCACAGGTTGCTGACACGTCCGCTGCGGGTTTCGCCGGGACGGATCTCAGCCAGCAGCAGCTCGCCGTCGTGCGGGCCCCAGGCGGTAGCGCGCTCTGAAAAGACCAGGCGGTTACGCTCCTGATCAACCTCGATGACTTTGACATCGAGTTGCTGGCCGACCCAAGTGGCAAGCTTTTCAATACGCGGCTCATCGCACGAAAACACGGTCACATCGTGCAGTTGCGACGAGGGAATAAAGCCCTGCAGTTCGTTCCAGCGCACCAACAGTCCGCCGCGATTCCAGCCGATCACCGAGGCGGCAAGGATGTCACCATTGGCCATCGCCTGGTTGGCCAGCTGCCAGTCTTGTTCGAGAGTGGCAGTGGGAAGAGTATCGGTGGTGCTGGCTATTGAGCGATGTGGGCGCTGGCTGTTTTTTGCCAGTGCTTGGTAGCGCTTTTCGGCTTCGATAATAAAGCGCTGCATATTTGCGAGATTACACGTAGCCACCCTAAACTCCCGATTCGGTGTCCACATTATAGATGCAGCCCTACTTCTGTCAACGCCTTGACAGATCAGCAGAAGCGTGCCAGACTAGCACAAATAAAAGTGAGCCATATATGCGCACCTACCACATTGCGGTCATTCCCGGCGATGGCATCGGCATCGAAACAATCGATCAGGCCCTGGCGACCTGCGATACCCTCTGCGCCCTGCATGGTGGCGTCAGCCTGCGCTACACCCGCCTGCCGTGGGGCTGCAGCTACTATCTTGAGCATGGCGTGATGATGCCCGAGGACGGTCTGCGCATTCTGGCGGATTGCGACGCCATCCTTCTGGGGGCGGTTGGCTACCCAACCGTGCCGGATCACATCTCACTGTGGGGCCTGTTGCTGCCTATCCGTCAGAGCTTTGATCAATACATCAACCTGCGGCCGGTAAAGCTGCTCAAGGGCATCTCCGGCCCATTGCGCGAGCGAGCTGACCGAGAGATCGATTTTGTGTGCATCCGCGAGAACACCGAGGGCGAATACAGCGGTGTGGGCGGCTTTAGCCACCGTCACACGCCCGACGAGGTAGCCGTGCAGACCGCCGTGTTTACCCGCCGCGGTATCGAGCGCGTGATGCGCTACGCCTTTGAGTTGGCGGCCGCACGTCCGCGTAAACTGCTGATGAGCGCGACTAAATCGAACGCGCTGCAGTACAGCATGGTGTTGTGGGACGAGGTTTTCCGCGAGCTAGCTGCGGAGTTCCCCAGCGTACACTGCAGCCAAAACCATGTCGACGCATTGGCGGCGCGCTTTATCACCGCACCCGAACAGCTCGATGTGGTGGTGGCTTCCAACCTCTTTGGCGATATCCTCACCGACCTGGGCGGCGCCCTGCAGGGTAGTCTGGGGATCCCGCCCTCGGGCAACATCGACCCTTCGCGGCGCTACCCCTCATTGTTCGAGCCGGTGCACGGCTCGGCGCCCGATATCGCCGGCCGCGGGATCGCCAACCCTATCGCGGCAATCTGGGCAGCCGCCATGATGTTTGAGCACCTCGGTCACCCTGATCTCGCGGTGCACATCATGCGGGCCATTGAGCAGGTTACCTCCCAGGGTACTGTGCTGACGCCCGATCTGGGCGGCCGTGCCAGTACCGCCGAGGTGGGCAATGCCATCAGGGGTGCGCTGGACTCATGATACGGACGCGCGATGACTGAGCCAGCAGTACACCCGCGCCCGGTACGCCCGCTGTGGCCGGCGAGCAAGTGGCGCACGGCATTCGGGCGGATCCCGCATAACGAACGCGTGATCTACTGGGAGATGGTCTTTCTGTCGGTGATGTCTGCCGCCGCGCTCTCATATCTGGGGGTCTACCTGACGCGGCTGGGGGCCAGCGCTTGGCTGGTAACGGCGCTTTCCTCGGCGCCGGCGCTGGTGACGATCGTACTGGCGATTCCGGCCGGCATGGCGGTCGAGCGCAGCACCAACCTGGTGCGCACAACCAACATCGGACGCTTGATCTTCCGCACCACCCTGGCAAGTTTTGCCTTGTTACCACTCCTGCCCGCCCAAATCGCCACCCACCTGATGGTGATTGTCTATACCTTGCTGGCGGTGCCGGGGCTGAGCGCCAACATCGCTTACCTGAACATCCTTGGCAAGGCCACTACAGCCGAACGCCGCCCTCAGATGCTCACTACCCGCATGGCCGTCAACGGGCTGGTTGCCAGCCTGACGGGTTTTCTGGCGGGCAAATGGCTGACCAGTGCGGCCTATCCGCTCAACTACCAAGTGCTCTTTATTGTCAGCGGTCTGGCTGGCATGGCAAGTATCTATGCCCTTACCAAGCTGCGCCTGCCGCCCGAGCCGCCTCCCACCGTACGCCGAACCGTCACCCTGCGCAGCCTGTTGGATGCTTTTCGCCAGGCACCCGCCTTTCGCCGCTGGGCGCTGGTATCGTTCTTCTTTCGCCTGGCGCTGGCCATGCCGCAGGCGCTGTACGTCATCTACCGTGTGCGCGTGCTGGGAGCATCGGATTATTGGATCGGTATCCTGATCCTGGTGGATAATGGCCTGAGCGTGATCACCTATCTGTTGCTGAGCCGACTGATCCGTAACAAGCGCTTTTCGCGTTACCTGTGGATCTCTGGGATGGGCACCATGTTTTATCCGGTACTGACTGCCATGGCGACCACGCCGCAGGCACTGGTCATCCCCTCGGTGGTCAACGCCTTTTTTGGCGCCGGCATGAACAGCTTTATAACCAACACCCTCTACGGCATGCTGCCCCCCGAAAATCATGCCAGTTTCCTGGCTGCCGATACCATGCTGGCGAACGTCGCCCTGGTGCTGGGTCCGCTGCTGGGCACATTGCTAACCGACCAGCTGGGTATCCGTGTGGGGTTACTGGCGATCGGCATCATTCGCCTTATAACAGGCTTGATGTTCAAGGTCTTTAAAGTAGGCACTCAGGGGCTGCCAACAGAAAACGAGCGGACTGTATGAGCCCGCTCGTTGCGGATGGATAGAACCTACTTGACAAAGGCAAGCACGCGCGCCTTGACCTGTTCGGGGGTAAAGCCGAACTTTTCGGCCAGCACTTCGGCGGGCGCTGAGGCACCGTAATCGTCCTGGGTGAGGAAGAGCGCATTGTTACCCACGATGCGGTCCCAGCCCTGGCGTGAAGCCGCCTCAATCACCACCTTTTTGCCCTGCGCGGGGATCACGCGGCGCTGGTAGCTCTTGGGTTGCTGTAAAAAGCGTTCCACGGAGGGCATCGAAACTACCCGAGCAGCCTTGCCCTGCGCTTCGAGGGCCTGCTTGGCTGCTACGGCCAACTGCAGCTCGGAGCCGGTCGCCACCAGCACTACATCGGGCTTTTTGCCGGCCGTCTCGCTGATAATGTAACCGCCGCGCGCAAAGGTCGCATAGGTGAGCGGTTCATCGCGCTCGATCACAGGCACATTCTGGCGCGTGAGGATCAGGCAGACTGGGCCGTCGGTATTACGCAGCGCCAGGGTCCAGGCCTCGGCCACTTCGGCGCCATCCGCCGGTCGCAGCACTGTCAGGCGCGGAATCACCCGCAGCGACGCCAGATGCTCGATCGGCTCGTGCGTGGGGCCATCCTCGCCTACAAAGATGCTGTCGTGCGTAAAAATAAAGACCGACTGGATCCCCATGATGCTTGCCAGGCGCAAAGTGGGGCGCATGTAATCCGCAAAGACAAGGAAGGTTGCTCCATACGAGATAAACCCGCCGTAGAGAGCTATGCCGTTGACCACGCCGCCCATGGCGTGTTCGCGCACCCCAAAGTGCAGGTTGCGGCCGGAACGGTCTTCTGCCGAAAAGTCGCCCATGCCCTTCATCAGGGTCGAGTTGGAGGGAGCCAGGTCAGCCGAACCGCCAACCACATAGGGCACCAGCGCGGCGATTTTCTGCAGCATGTCTCCGCTCAGGCGGCGGGTGGCAGCCGGTTTGCCCGGTACAGCGCTCAGCAGCTGAGCTTCGAGGTCGGCCGGCAGCTTTTTATCTAAAGCGGCTTGACGTTCCTGCGCCAGCGCGGGGTTGGCCTTTTTCCAGGCTGCCAGACGGCGCTTCCAGCGGTTATAGTCGCTCTTTAGTTCCTGGACGCGCTGGGCGAACAGCTCACGCACCTCGTCGGGCACGTAGAAAGTGGGTTCGAGCGGCCAGTTGAGGTTCTTTTTGGTGGCGATGACTTCATCGCTACCCAACGGTGCCCCGTGTGAGGCGGCCGTGCCGACCTTGTTGGGGCTGCCGTAGGCGATCTGGGTGCGCGCGACGATCAGGCTGGGGCGCTCGGTCTCCTGCTGAGCAGCCTCGACAGCCCGGGCGACGGCTTCGCAGTCGTGTCCGTCAATGGTGATCACCTGCCAGCCATAGGACTCAAAGCGCTTGGCACGGTCTTCGGTAAAGGCCAGATCGGTCGAGCCTTCGATGGAAATCTTGTTATCGTCATAGATATAGATCAGATTGCCGAGTTTCAGGTGCCCGGCGAGCGAAGCGGCTTCAGAAGCGACGCCTTCCATCAGGTCGCCATCCGAGACCAGTGCATAGATATAGTGGTCGACAATGGTGTGTTCTGCGGTGTTGTAGCGCGCCGCGGCCATCTTTTCGGCGATAGCCATGCCCACGCCGTTCGAAAAACCTGCGCCCAACGGCCCGGTGGTGGTCTCCACCCCAACGGTGTGGCCATATTCGGGGTGCCCGGGGGTCTTGCTGCCCCACTGACGGAACTGCTGCAGTTCCTCGATCGGCAGGTTAAAGCCGGCCAGGTGTAGCATGCTGTAAAGCAGCATCGAGCCATGCCCGGCGGAAAGGATAAAGCGGTCGCGGTTGGGCCAGGCAGGATCCTGCGGGTTGTAGCGCAAATAGCGTGACCAGAGAGTAAACGTAAAGTTGGCAGCGCCCATCGGCAAGCCTGGATGGCCGGAATTGGCCTTTTCGACGCCATCCACCGCCAGCATGCGAATGGTGTTGACGGCTAATTCGGTAAGCTCGGGGCTGATTGTTTTCGGCATGCTTAAACTCCTGCTTGAATGATGATTGATATGATTATTCTAGGCCAAGCCGGGCGGCCGGACAAACACGCCTTCAGTCAGACGCGCTCCTGACCACGCCGGCATCGTTGCTGGGCTCAATCGCCTGTCCCGGCTGCACCACCAGGTAGCGTTCATCGTCCCAGCGGCCGTCGATCAGATCGCGGATGAGGAGCAGGCTGCCGGCCATCTCGACATAGTTCCAACCGCGCCGTTCGGCGGTCTCACGTACGACAGCCGAAAGGTCGGGGAAGGTTGCCTCGCAGGTGCGGATGTACACCGCACGGTCGTAATGGGCTGTCCAGGCGCCCATCACCTCCATGAGATAGTCGGCGTTATCCTGGCCATATTTCTCGACATATTCGGCATAGACGCCCTGCATATCCTCGATACCGCTTGACCCGAGGGCCACCACATCCGTGGCTGCCCTGCCGCGCTCGATATAATCGGGCGTGTACCAGTAGGTGCCGGGGTGTTCGCGCGCCTCCTGTGCATATTGGGCCGCTGAGCCTAAAAAGAGGGTGATGCAATCGTGAGCGCGTGGGATCACCAGCGGCAACTCACCGGCGCGCAGGCCGACTACCGAGTTGCCGCACAGCCCATAAGCCAGCAGGATGGCATCGTAGACAGCAGGATCCACCGCATTGATGTGCGCGTTGAGCTCACTACGCAAATTGGCCGGCTCGACGTGCAGGCCTTTTTCAAGGAACTCGATATCGATCAGGTTCGGCGAGAGCGCGGCGCAGTAATAGGCGAGGCGGGCAAACACGTCGCAGGCGATCAGTTTATAGCGCATAGGGTGCTTTATCCTTGATCATCAGGCGCTGACGGTGGCTGCTCGGGTTGTTCGAGGGCCTCGAGCAGTGCCGCGATCACGCGCCCTAATTCGTCGGGAAGTTTTTCAGCCAGCTCGGCGCCACGTTCGCCAGCCATAATGCGGCGGATCACGTCCGCCAGGTCTTTCAGCGTCGCCGGCGCCTGGTCGCTTTCGAGCAGGCTGATGAATTCCTCGGTGGTTTTGAGCGCTTCTTCATCACCGCGCAGGGCTGCCTGGGTGGTGGCAATGAACTGATCGGCCGAAAAGCCGCCCGAAAGCGGCCCTTTGCGGGCATCCGCAGGGGGCTGGTCGGCCAACACGGCGGGGTTCTCGATGCCCTTTAACAGGTAGATGATCACGACTGCCTCGCCCGGGCCGAGCGCCTCGTAGAGCGCGCTGCCGCGTTCGCCGTTCAGGATCTGCCAAATGGTGCTAAAGAGCGCCGGGTTATCGACCGAGGCTTCCATCTCTTCCAGGGCAGCCACGGTTTCGGCGCTGAGGGCCTCGCCATTGGCAGCCGCAGTCAGTTTTTGCAGCAATGGACGCCATCTCATCAGGATCGGCGCGGCCTGCGGAGCCTGCGCCAGGCTCTCGCGTGATTTGCGGCGCCACACCAAGGCGCGCGCCTCATCCTGTTCGGCCAGAGCGATGCGCTCCAGCAGGTCATAGACCACCCAGGGCTGTGCAGCCGGGCCGATCCCCTCGGCCAGCGCACGCGCGGCTTCGGCATGCACCCTGGCATTGGCATACTGCCCTTCGCGCAAGAGCAGCTCGCTCAACAGCACTTCAGTAGAGGCCTGCGCGGGTTTGACATGCTGAGACTCGTAAAGCACCAGCGCGCGCATATAGGCATCCTGTGCAGCTGACAGGTCACTTGCCTGGGCGGCCAGCGACCCCAGGCGCACCAGCAAATCGGCTTCGAGCAGCACCGCGTCGGCCTGGCTGGCCAACTCGAGGGCGCGTTCCAAGCTGGTGCGTGCAGCAGGTACATCACCAGCATTCATGTCCATCATGGCCAGGTGGCGCAGCATTTCAGCCTGCCCGACGGCATCATCGACCGTCTGATACTGTGCCAAGGCATCCTGTGCGTGCTGGCGAGAAGCGGGCTCATCGCCGCGCGCGGCAGCCAGCATCGCCAGGCGATTGTGCAGCGTGCCTGAGGCGCTATGATCCTCCATCTCGGCGGCCAGGAGCAGCCCACGGCTGGCGAGTGCCTGAGCCTGGTCGAGCTGGCGCACTGCCAGCAGAAGGTCGGTTGTGGCAAGCTGAACCTGCAGCAGCTCTGGCCTGGCTGCGTCTGGCGTACTGAGCCGCTCATAGTAGGCGAGGCTGGTCATGTAGGCTTTGAGCGCCAGGGCCGGTTGGCGTGCATCCTGCAGCAGTTTACCCAACAGCTGGTAGGCTTGACCGCGGTCCTGGTCGGCGTCATCACCCTGGTAGGTGAGCTGCTCGGGGTTATCGATGCGCTGGCTAAAGGGCTGCAGAATCGCCAGCGCCTGCCGGGCTTTGCCATCCTCTTGCAGCTTCTGCACCTGCCCGAGCAGATAACGCACACCAGGGCGTGAAAGCGGCCCCTCTTTGGGCAGCGCCACCTGGATCAGTTCCTGCAGGATGGAACCGACCGCGGCTTGTTCGCGCTGCAGGCCGAACTTGGCCAGCGCATAGTTCAGCGCTTCGGCGTAATCCTGGATTAACCCGAGCTGCTGGCTGCTGAGCAGGATGCGAAAGGCATGCCTAAAGTTGGGCAGCTCGGCCCACAGCAACTGGCTCAGGTCGCGTTTGGGGTGAGATTCCTGCTCGCGGATCCACTCGAGTAGCGCCAGATAGCTGGAGCAATACCAGGCATGCAGGCTGGCTATGGCACCGCGGTCGAAATGCCGCATGCAATAATGTGTCAGTACGCTTTTAAAGTGCATATACGGGATCGCCAGCGGCGGGATCGGCCGCTCGTCGACCAGGCCGGATTGGGTGGCCAGCAGATAAAAACGCTGCCACGATTCGCCGTCTTCGGCATCGGTCAGGTTAGCCAACCGCTGCATGGCGCCGCTGCGAAAGATGCTCAAGCCGTACAGTTTCTCGCGTGCGCCCGGGCTGAGGGCCTGCCAGAGGGTGTTGAGCGCCACATCATGTGCCTGCAGGCTGCTCCATACGCCGCGCTCCAGCACGCCCGGCATGGCACGCTCGACCAGGGTGTAGAAGTCCTCGGGCACAAAATGGTGCGCAAGCGCGGCATAGGCCTGGATCGCCAGCGGCAGGTTGGCGCTCAGCGAAAGGATGCGCTCAGCCAGCTCGCTATCGAGTTCAGGCGGTTGGACACTCTCCAGTAGGGCACGCGCGTCGGATTCTGTCAGCACCTGCAATTCAGGAAAAGTTACCATACCGCCAGGTGCAGCGGCGGCTGGCATGGGGCTATCCGATATCATCAGCAGCCGGCAGTTGCCCGTTGCGCTCAGCTCAGCGCCCATCATCAGCAGCAACCGCAGCTCGTCAGGCTCAAGCGGGGTGTCGCCCTCGGGCAGTAAGGACTCGAGGTGGTCCCAGATGATCAACACGGCATGCTCAGTGAGGTACTCCCTCAGGGCGGACTCAAACTCAGGCCGCGATGTAGCCGGCTCGGGGAGCAGTTGGCCCAGCTCATAGAGGACGCTGTCGACATCGCCGCCGCCCGCAAACGAGCTATAGAGCACCTGATCGACATGATGGCTGGCCAACAGGTCGAGCGCAACCTGGCGTGCGAGGCAGCTCTTGCCTACCCCCTCGCTGCCCGTCAGGCTGACCAGGCGTTCGCCTGCGTCGCCGAGGCGCTGCGTCAGAGCCTGGCGCTCGGCCGTGCGCCCTACAAAGGCGCGCAACGGCGTGGCCGGCGGGTTGCCCATAATGGCGGGCAGTTCTTGTACCAAGCTGGAGGAATCCGCTATACTGGGCACTATGGTTCCTTGGGCTCGAGTGTAGATCAACCCACATTATAGTGCTGCACTTGGCAGGGGCAAGTTGCCAGGTAATCTGGCAGTCAAGCAACGGAGAACGCACATGATTCCTATCGGAGACAATACACCCCGCAGGCGTTTGCCTATCGTGACATGGGCGATCATTTTGCTCAATGTCCTGGTGTGGCTGTACGAGGTCAGGTTGCCCGAACAGTCGCTCAACCAGTTTATTGGTCTCTTTGGCGCAACCCCTGCGCGCTTTTTTTCGGGCGATGTGAGTGCCTTTATTACCATCTTTACTTCTATGTTTATACATAGCAGCTGGATGCACATCATCGGCAACATGCTCTACCTGTTCATCTTTGGTGATAACGTCGAAGACCGGCTGGGGCATGTGCTGTATCTGATCTTTTACCTGGCGGGAGGCTTTGCTGCCCTGGTGCTGCAGACGCTGGTCAACCCGGGCTCTAACGTGCCTATGGTGGGAGCTTCCGGGGCGATCGCAGCCGTGCTGGGAGCCTATCTGGTGCTCTTCCCCGGCCAGCGCGTCAAGACGCTGGTGATCTTTGTGGGGATTGTGCGCGTCGCCTATCTGCCGGCGATCATCATGCTGGGGCTATGGTTTGTAACGCAGCTCTTTTCGGGCTTTGCGGCGATCACCCAGACTTCGGCTTCGGCGGGCGGCGTTGCCTTTTTCGCCCATATCGGAGGCTTTATCTTTGGCGCGCTGGCCGGCCTGATCGCCCGCGCTGTGGACGGGGGCAACCAGGCCGTAGTAACCGAACGTCACTGGAACTAGCTCTGCGAGCTCTGAGCTTCGCGCGCACGGCGTGAGATACGGTTCCACATGCCCGCCAGGCCCATCGCCTTGCGCATCAGACTGACGGTCTCGGCCCCCTCTTCGGAGGCGCGCCGCGTACCGTCATAAATGATCTGCTCGACCAAACCCTTTTGCGCCTCGAACTTGGCGCGGCGGTCGCGCATCGGTTGCATAAAGTCGTTGAGCGCCTTGACCAGCTTTTCCTTGACCTCGACATCGCCCACCTTGCCGGCGCGGTAACGCGTCTTTAAATCCTCAACTTCGGCGTGGTTGGGGTTGAATACGTCGTGGTAGATAAACACGGGGTTGCCCTCGACCGTGCCAGGGATATCGGCGCTGACACGCTTGGGGTCGGTATACATGCTCATGACCTTGCGGGAGACCGTCTTGGCGTCGTCCGAAAGAAAGATGGCATTACCGAGGCTCTTGGACATCTTGGCCTGGCCATCTGTGCCGACCAGCGAGGGCACGTCGCCGACCAGCGCGTCGGGGATCGGAAAGACCTCGCCATACAAAAAGTTAAAGCGCCGCGCGATCTCCCGCGTTACTTCAACGTGCGCCTCGTTATCGCGCCCAACCGGCACCAGGTCGGCGCGCGGCATGAGGATGTCGGCCGCCTGCAGCACGGGGTAGCCCATCAGGCCAAAGGGAACCGATTCATCGCCCAGGTTGGCGGCGCGCGCCATGTCCTTGATGCTTGGCACGCGCTGCAGCCGCGGCAGAGTGATGAGCATCTCAAAGATCAGGTTCATCTCGTAAACCGCCGGCACGGCCGATTGTAAATAGATCACGCTGTGCGCCGGGTCGATGCCGGCTGCCAGATAATCCAGTACCACGTCGTTGACGTTCTGGCGCAGCGCGTCGATGTGTTCCTTTTCAGGGCGCGTGGTAAGGGTGTGCAGATCGGCGATGATGAAAAAGCACTCGTATTCATCCTGCAGCCTGACGCGGTTTGCGAGGCTGCCCACATAGTGCCCCAGATGCAGTTTGCCGGTCGGGCGATCTCCGGTAAGGATACGTTTACGTGCCATCTTGCTCCTTGTTAAATAATAACCTCTCGTCCTGCCAGCTGCAGGGACGAGAGGTTTTCTCGCGGTACCACCCTGGTTAGGAACGTATGAGGCGCTCCTCACTCAATGAGCGTAACGGACTCAGACCGGCAGAGGATTGCCCCTCAGCGGCTTCACGGTCCATTCACCAGCCTATAGGCGGCTCCCTTTCCAGCGCCGGGAACTCTCTGCGCGTCGACAGGTTACTCTCCGTTTCAATGCCTTTTGTGTAATGTACGCTTCAGGTCCCTTTTTGTCAAAGCAGGGCAGCCGCCACCTTGCGGATTGCCTCGATCACCTGGTCGGCATCCTGGACGGTAAAGGTCTGGTCGATAAACATCATCACGGCGCGCCCCAAATACCCCAGCGATTGCGGACACTGCTCGCGGGTATAGTCGCGCACATCGCCCTTGTAAAAGGGGCTCATCCATGGGGCGCGGCGTTCCTCGGCCTTGCCACTGGTCATGAATGCCCAGTTCGAATAAATGTGCCGGTCGGGGATGGTGTTGTCGTAAATCGTCCCGCAGGGGATGCCCTCGGCCTTTAGTGCCTCAGCAAAGCGCTGGGCCAGCTCGGTATCTGGCGCGAAAAAGACGTTCGAGATGCCGCAGTCGCCTTCCGGGTCGGGCACATCCTGCAGCTCGAGCCCGCGGATATCGCGGATGCCCGCCACGATGCGCTTTTTAATGGCACGGAAGGTCTTCAGCAGTGGATCCAGCCGGCCGCACTGTGCCAAAACCAGGGCAGCCGAGAGCTCGGAAATGCGATAGTTCTCACCCGAGACGGCATATTCGTGCGGGTTCGAGTCGACTCCCGGCCAAAAACCGACCGCGCAATCGTGCTGCATGCGCCCGCGGAAATAAACATCAGGGTCGTCGGTTAAAAAGATGCCGCCCTCGCCCGAGGTGATGATCTTGTATTGCTGAAAGCTGAATGCCGCAGCCTTGCCAAACGATCCCAGCGCCTTGCCGCGATAGGATCCTCCATTGGATTGCGCCACGTCTTCGAGCACCGGGATGCCGTGCTTGTCGGCTATCGCCATTACCTCGGCCATACGCGCCGGGATGCCGCGCATGTGCACCGGCACGATCGCACGCGTGTAAGGGGTGATCTTTTTCTCGGTATCCAGCGGATCAATGTTCAGCGAGTTGTCGATCTCGGCGATCACGGGCACCGCACCGGTAGCGATCACCGCGGCAGCGGTGGCCACATAGGTGTGTGCCGGCACGATCACCTCGTCGCCGGGGCCCAGATTCAGGCCGTACATGGCGCAGATCAGCGCCGACGTGCCGGCGTTGACTGCCAGGGCGTATTCGCGCCCAAGGCGCGCTTTGTAAAAAGCCTCTACCTTGGCTGCCTCGGATTCTTCTTCGTTGCCCAGGAAGCGAAACAGGCGCTTTTTGCGCAGCACGTTAGTGACGGCGTTGATCTCGGTCTCATCCATCACCGAAGAGCCATGAAAGCCTGCCGCCAGGGGTTTGCTGCGGACCGGGGTCCCGCCATCGATTGCCAGTTTGCTCATTGTGTTTGCTCCTTTTATTCCAGCCGATACCTTGAGGCGACGTCGGCCATAGCACGGATAAAAGCGGGATTGGTGCCGCAGCAGCCTGCTAGGATGCGGGCACCCAGCTCCAGAAAGCCCCGCGCGGCGACGGCCAGCTCTTCGGGCGCCACGTCCCACTCGGTCACACCGCCCTCACCCAGGTGCGGGATACCGGCGTTGGATTGCGCCGCCAGCGGCAGGTCGGTCTCGGGGCGCATGGCGCGCAGGGCCGCCTCGATGGCGGCAGGACCCTCGCCGCAGTTGGCCCCTACGATGTCAGCACCCTCTTCCTGCAGACGACGGGCTGCATCCGCTGCGCGCACGCCCATCAGGGTGCGCCCGCGCAGGTCGAACGAAAGCGTGCACCACACCGGCAGTTTGGTGTAGCGCTTGGCCATGCGCACGCCGGCGCTGGCTTCTTCGATATCCTGATGGGTTTCGAATTTAATGAAATCGACCCCGCTGGCCTCCAGCGCCTCGACCTGCTCGCGGAAGTCGGCTTCTATCTCGTCGACCGTCATGTCGCCATAGGGCTCCAGCAGCTGGCCGGTCGATCCCACCGAAGCACCCACCCAGGCCTGGTCCGCGGCGGCCGTACGCGCCACCTCGACCCCGGCACGCAAGAGCTCGAGGCGGGAATCCAACAGCCCGGCCTCACGCATTTGCGGGCGGTTGCAGTTGAGCGTGTTGGTGGTGATAAACTGCGCGCCGGCGGCAATGTAATCACGATGGATGCGCGCGATCTCTTCGGGATGCTGCAGGTTCCACAATTCAGAGGGCGTGCCAGGCACCAGCCCCAGCTTGAGCAAAGTGGTGCCCATGGCGCCATCGCCGATGATGATCTCGCCGCTGTGCAGGGCTTCCAGGATGGTTCGTTGCATGCTAACACCTCACGGATAGGTGTGGGCATTGTAGCAGAATCACCCAAGCTGTGCCAAGTACCCGGCGATGATTGCATCCGCAGAGTGCCTCAGTTAAAATGACCAGGCTAGTATCCGGGGGGCTGGACATGATCAACCTGGTAACCGGTGCCAGTGGTTTTATCGGTCAGCACCTGGTCGAGGCGCTTTTACTGCGCGGCGAGCGCGTGCACGCCCTGGTACGCCCCAGCAGCAGCGTTCATCAGCTCGACAAACTGGGCGCCGATGTGCGCGTGGGAATCCTTTCCGACCAGGCCACCCTGATGTCGGCGGCCGAGGGTGTCGAGCGCATCTGGCACTGCGCCGGCCTGGTGGGCGATTGGGGCCAGCCGGACGCCTTTGTGCAGGCTAACGTCGACGGGGTGCGCAATATTCTGGCGGTAGCTACGCGGGTAGGCATCAAACGTCTCGTGCACCTTAGCACCACCGATGTGTATGGCTTCCCGGGGCGTACTACCGACGAACGCGGGTCGCTCGCTCCGCGCGGCTTTGCCTATGTCGATACCAAAGTTGAAGGCGAAAAGCTAGTGATGTCGCATTATCAGCGCGTCGGCCTGCCTGTTACCATCATTCGCCCAGGCACCGTCTACGGTCCGGGAAGCGCGTTCCTGGCACAACTGGCCGACCAACTGCTCCGCCGCGAAGCCTATACCATCGATGGCGGCAAACATCGCGCCGGGCTCACCTATATCAGCAACCTGATCGGCGCGATGCTGCTGGCGGGCGATGCGCCGGACTCCGTCGGTCAGGCCTACAATATCACCGATGGATCGGCTGTGACCTGGCGCGAGTTTATCGAGGCGCTCGCTAACGCGCTCAACATGCCCTTTCCGGAGCGCAACTATCGCCACTGGTACGCCTATGCCTTGGCAACTGGTCTGGAGAGCCTCTATACCCTGCGGGGCAAGCTCGAAGCGCCGCGCCTGACGCGCATGGGTGTGGAACGGATGGGTTCTGAGCAGGATTACCCAATCGCCAAAGCCCAGCGCGAGCTTGGGTATCGCCCCAGCGTGGGGCTGTCGGAAGGCATCCGCGCCAGTGTGGCCTGGTTGCGCAAGTCGGGGCGGGTAGAACTAGAGAGTGATGTTTGGCGCAAAGGGGTGGAAAAACACTGATGCAGAACGCTCACCAGTCGCGTGCGGCCGTGATGACAGGCGCGGACCAGCCATTACGGGTTGCCTCGTTCGATCTGCCCGAGCTGGAGGAGGGCGCTATCCTCTTGCGCACCATCTACAGCGAGGTGTGCGGCACTGATGTGCACCTGCATCATGGGCGTCTGGCGGGGGTACCCTATCCGATCATCCCCGGGCACGTCAACGTGGGCGAGATCGCGGCGCTGGGTGGGCATCCCACCGATCCGGAGGGTCTGCCCCTGAAGGTAGGCCAGCGCGTCACCTTTTTGGATGTGCACGAGACCTGCGGGCGCTGCTGGTATTGCACAGTGGCCAAAGCCACTACGCGCTGCCCGCATCGCAAGGTGTATGGCATCACCTACAGTGCTGAGGATGGCCTGCTGGGCGGCTGGTCGCAATTCATTTACCTGAAGCCGGGCGTCAAGGTGCTGCCCCTGCCCGATGCGGTGCCAGCCGAGCGCTTTATCGGGGCTGGCTGCGGCCTGCCGACGGCCGTGCATGCCATCGAGCTGGCCAAGATCATGCTGGGCGATACCGTGGTGGTGCAGGGCGCCGGCCCGGTAGGCTTGACGGCAGCTATTCTGGCGCAGCTCTCGGGCGCTACCCGTGTGATCGTCATTGGAGCATCCGCCGAACGCCTGAAGCAGGCTGAGCGCATCGGCGCTGATACGGTGATCGACATTACCCAGGTTGATGAGGCAGAGCGGCGTGCGCGCGTCCTGGAGCTCACCGCCGGACGCGGTGCCGATGTGACGATCGAGGCCAGCGGGGCGCCGCGGGCCGTGCACGAAGGTTTTGGCTTTACGCGCGACGCCGGGCGTTATGTGATCGTCGGGCAATATACCGACCATGGCGAGATCGGGCTTAACCCTCACCTGGAGATCAACAAAAAGCACCTGGAGGTGCGCGGCTGCTGGGGCAGCGATTATTCACACCTGTGGCGCGGCGTGCGTGTGCTGGCCAAACATGGCGATCAGTTTCAGTGGGAGCTCTTTATCTCGCGCTCCTATGGCTTGGATGAGGCTAACCAGGCCCTCGCCGATGTCGAGGCTTGGCGCACCGTCAAAGCCCTGATCGACCCCTGGAAAGGAACCAGCGGTTCATGAGCAGCGAGCTGGGGCTGTACCTGTGCGCCGCGCGCGAGATGGATAGCGCATGCGAGCTGATCAGCCGCATCCTGGCCCAACAGGTGCGTTCGCTGCGTTGGCGCATCAAGCGCACCCCGCATGCTGGCGACCTCACGCCGGATGCTGAAGCCCTGGCGTCCAGCCAGTTCCTGGTGCTGCTCCTGGGCAGCGACCTGGTGGCGCCCATGGGGGTCGAATACCAGCAGGCTCTGCGGCAGGGTACCTTTGTCATCGCCCTGCACGACGCGACGCGCATACCCTCGCCCTCAGCCGATTACATTACCCACCTCGGACGTCAGCGGTGGCTCGAATACAAGAGCGCGGCGCATCTGGCTCTGCTGTTTGAGCGCAACCTGCTGCGCCAGTTGATCGACGGCACCCCGGGTTACGGGCTCGACCTCGAGCAGATTGAGGCGATCAGCGCACGCCTGAGTGAGCTGGAAGCGGGACCAGAAGCTGCCCCCGAACAGCCGCGCGGCGCCGGAGAAGGCGGCGTGATCCTGCCCGGCTACTAGGCCTGGTCGAAACGTACTTCGCTTTGGGCACGCAGGCGCTCGGCGGCAGTTTCGGCCGTCAGGTCGCGCTGCGGGTTGGCCAGCATCTCGTATCCCACCATAAACTTGCGCACCTCTGCCGAACGCAACAGCGGCGGGTAAAAGTGCATGTGCCAGTGCCAGGCAGCGTGCGCGCGCCCGTCAGTGGGCTGCTGATGCATCCCCATGGTATAGGGGAACGATACGCTAAAGAGGTTGTCGTAGCGCGTGGTCATGCGCTTGAGGATCTCGGCCAGGTCAGCCATCTGGCGCGCGTCGAACTGGTCGATCGAGGCGACATGCGCGTGCGCCAGGATCATTACCTCAAAGGGCCAGACCGCCCAAAAGGGCACTACGGCGATGAACGAATCGTTGGCACATACCGTGCGTTCACCACTGCCCAGCTCAAGGGCGGTATATTCGCATAGCAGGCACTTGCCGTGCTGCGCAAGGTAGCGTTCCTGCTGAGCCTGCTCCTGGGCGGGTAACTGCGGAACAGTGGCGGAGGCCCAGATCTGCCCATGCGGATGCGGGTTGCTGCAGCCCATGATGGCGCCCTTGTTCTCAAAGATCTGCACGTACCCGATCTCGGGCATGCTGCCGATCTCGCGGTACTGCGTTTGCCACACCTTGACCACCTGCTCGATCGCCTGCACAGACATCTGCGGCAGCGTCAGAGCGTGATCGGGCGAAAAGCAGATCACCCGGCAGATGCCAGGCTCCGCCTGCGCCAGCAGCAGATTGCCCTGGCGGAATTCACCGGCGGGTGTATCAGGCAGGAGCGCCATAAAGTCGTTATCAAACACATAGGTAGACGTATAGTCCGGGTTAACCTCACCGCTGGCGCGCGTGTTGCCCGGGCACAGATAGCAGGTGGGATCGTAGCTGGGGCGTGTTTCAGCTACCGGCGCCTCGCGCGCGCCCTGCCAGGGGCGCTTGGCACGGTGCGGCGACACCAGCACCCACTCGTCCGTGAGCGGGTTGTAGCGCCGATGGGGGTGATCCGACATATTGAATGCAGCCATTCCAGCCCTCTGGTATGCAGTTTGGTATGTCTAGCATAAACTCGCCCTGTCGGCTGTCAAGCTGATCTTTTGACGCTTCTTAACAGTATGTTTACAATGGGCATGGATGTAGGCGAGGTTCATTAAAAGTGCGCTGCCCCGAGTGCCAGATTGCCGTAGCCGGCGGGACCACCTGCCCGGCATGCCATCAACCAGTGCCCGAACGAGAAACGTTTGGTGGGCAGGGTGCCTACTACCTGCGAGTCCTCTTAGGCGTCAGCGCTGTGGTCGTGGCGCTCTTTTTTACCCTCTCGATTCTTGGCTGGGGATGGGGAAGGACCGTTTACCGCTTTACCGTCAGCCAATGGCGCTGGCTCTACCTGGCGCTCATCGCCCTGCCGATCGGCATCGGCATCTATAACTGGGTAGAGATGCACAACGACGAGATCACCGTCACCGATGAATACATCGAGCGCCGTTCACGCTGGGGGGTGCAGCGCCTGGCCTGGCGCGACGTAAAGGGATTTCACAGCCACTCGATCGTCCCGCGCCGCAGCTGGCTGTGGCGGACATTCGCGGTCAAGCGCTGGCTCTCGCGCGAGTACCTGATGTGGCATCTGCCCTGGCAAAGCTATGAGCTGGTAGGCCCGCCCGACGCCAAAGGCGGAGACCTGGTGATTTTACTCGAGCCGGGCACCATCGATGAATTTCCGTGGCTGTTGAGCCTGATTAACGAGCGCATCGGCGAGCCCGAAGAAGGCTAGATTCTGCGCGCTACTCGGTGACTCACTGTGCTGAGCGGCTCGTCTCCAGCCTGCCGGATGCCAGCGGCACCAGGTCGAACGGGTAGTAATTCCCCTCCAGCCAGTAACCACCGGCGATAAAGCGCAGCCCCGTGTTGCCCAGCGGCAGGCGTATTGATGTGACGGTGCTATCGCCGGGCTCCAGCTGCAGCTCGGCGTTGTTGCTGACGTTGAGCAGGGTGCCTGTCTCGGGGCTGAACACCAGTAGCTCGACCCGTTCGGCAAGGGCAGTACGCGTACCGCTGTTGGTGAGGGTGAGCTGCGCTACCCAGTCATAGGGCATACGGATGGTATCGAGCTCGAGCTGCGGCCCTTTAACCTCGAACGACATCCCCGGCAACCCCAGCACCATCTCGGCGCCATTGACGTTGGTGAGCAGCTGGTCGATCTGCCAGCTGCCCGTCCGCTTGAGAGGAGCGGTCTCGACCTGGATGGCGGTGCGCTCCAGCGGCGCCAGGGTAATGGCATCCGGCGAGCTGGCTTCCCACACCCTGCCATCAGGGACGTGGCCGCGCACCAGCATGCCCTCCAGCACCTGCGGCTGATTGGTGGTGTTTTCGAGCCATACCGAAAGGAAGGCCTGCTCGCCGATCTGGTAACCCGGCAGCAGCCCGATGCCCACATAGGCGATGCTCGCCGGCTCGACTTCCCAGCTGATGGCGACATCAGATTGCCAGTAGCTCTGATCACCGACAAGCGCCACCTGTACAAGCTGCCAGGTACCGGCCTGGTCGGGCCGGTAGGGCATCTCAAAACGCAGCGGAGCCCGCGGTTCGAGCGACCACGCGCCGGTATAATGCTCGATGCGCCGCTGCCCGCAAGGATCCTGCAGGGTAAGTTGAATATCGTTGATCGCAAACGGCTCGCCCTCGGCCAGGAATGTGAGCGCGATGTTCAACTCTTCACCATACGCCACGCGTTCAGCGGAGAGAGCGGGGGCGGCGTAAAGCCGGACGCCGCTGTGCGGTGCGGCGTTGGTGACCAGGGCGTCTTCTACTAGGTCTTCCTGATCGATGCCAAAAAAGGTGTTCAGATCACCCGGCTGTGCCAATGCCCAGGCATCATCGCGCCGGATAAAGAGCTCGAGGTGCAAGTGCGCTGCCGCAGCACCGCTGCTGCCCGAATAACCGATCGGGTCGCCCTGGGCTAGCTCGACCGTGCCGATACGGGCATCCTGCAGGTGTGCCAGGCGGATCTTCCAACTGCCCGAAACCAGGTCGACATAGTTGCCGTAACCGTACTGGTAGGGGCGTGTATCGACCATAAACGTGGCGGTGCCATCGGCGGGGGCGTAAAGAGGCATGCCGGCGCTCAGGCCAAAATCGACCGAAAAGCCCAGGCGCTGGTTGCCCTCCCAGTGGTCGTAGGGTCCCCAGGTGATGCGGTAGGTCTCGTCGTCCGCCCAGGGCAGGCGAAATCGGTCGGCCGCCTGCCAGGCAGGCTCTTCAGCTTGCGCGGCCAATGGCAGCCAGCCGGCCAGGATCAGGCAACCTGTCAACAGCAACACAACCCAGCGGCGCACCATGCTCCTAACGACAGATCAGCACGGGAAACCACGCCTCGCGCACCATGCGGTCGACCGTGCTCCCTAAAAAAGCCTTCAGGAAAGGCTTGTAGCCATAACCGCCCATAATCAGCATGCTGGCCTGCTCTTCCTGCATCACACGCAGCAGCACATCCGCCGGATCTCCGCTTTCGTAGCGTGAGATCACCGAGCTGGACGTGCTGTGCTGCACATACTGCCAGGCTGAATCGAGCATCTCGCGGTTGGTGCGAGAGGTCGCCACCGTCACCACCACACCCGAGACATGCCAGCGCGATACCAGGTCGCGCATGATAAAGAGCGCCTCCTGCGACTTGGCACTGCCATCATAAGCCAGGAGCAGCTTTTCGATGCGCTGAACCGAGGTGCCCGGTACTGCCAGCAGGGGGCGGGTGGCCTGCTCAGCCACAGCGTAAAAGATCGAGCCCAGCGGTGCATCGGGCAAGGCACCGGTGCGCACCCGCTGATTGATGACGATCAGATCGGCCCAGCGGCCGTGCTCGATGATCACCTGTTCGATGTTGCCCTGCTCGATCTTAAAGGTATAGGTTGCTCCCATACTCTGGCAGCGAAAGGCGTACTCTTCCTGGATCTGGTCCGCTTCCTGTTGGGCCTCGAGCGAACCGTTGGGCAGCACGTGCAGGCCATGCAAGACGCCCTGTTCACGCCGCGCGATCTCGCCAGCCTGGCTGAGTGCCAGCCAGCCCGAGGGGGCGCCCGAGATGGTTACCAGGATGTTTCCAAACAGGCGCTCGCGCCCGCTTTCTTCGAGTTTTTCGGTGCGATAGATGCCGGTACGCGGCGCAAACTCGATGCGTGCGGCGCGGAACCGGTCACGCAGGGCGACCAGCATGCGCGAAATGACGCGCCCGGGCTGGCGGCTAAAGCGCGCGATGAAATCCGAGACGGCCTTTTGCGGCGGCACCTCGTGCTGCAGCTTTTGCGAGAGAAAGTAGGCGTGGTCGATCACCCACAGGTATAGATCGGCCTCAGAGAGGCCGGGGAACTCGCGCTGCATGTGCTTTTTGCGGATCGCCTTGACGATCGGCATGTAGATATCGTCATACCAGCTCAGCACGGCTTCCTGCCAGGTGGCTGGCTGGCTGCGATCCAGGTTCATCATGTAGCGGTGCACATTGATGTGTTCCTGCAGGCGCTTGAAATATTCGGGGCGGGTGACGCGTAGGTTGGTATCCGGGCGCAGCAGGTCGAGCCCGGTATGGTTTAAAAAGTCGCGATACTCACCCAGCAGGTCCAGGTCGGCCAGGGTGAGGTCGGCGGTGACGGGCACACGGCTGGCGACCTCGGTCACCAGGGCGTCGATGTAATCCTGCCCCTTGTAGCGCGCTACTGATACGCGGTGGTGGCCATCGACCACGAAATAGGCTTCGCCCACTTTGTAAAGCATAATCGGCGGCAGGCTGATGTCCTGCAGGTTGGCAATGTCGACGCGTTGCCACTTGCTTCTGGAATGACCTTGGGTGGGGTTAAAGATGCGGTCAAAGTCGCCGCTGCGGTCGAGGCTGCCGATGATCTTGTCGAGCGGCACGGCCTGCAGACCGCGATATTGCTGGTTAGTGGATTCGACAATGCGCTGCAGGTAACGGTAAGGGATCAGCGCGTTTTCCTGCTTGGTAAAGCGCTGAAACAGGCGGCGCCACTTGCCGGTGCGCAAGGCCTCGTCAAAGTGGCGCTGCGCTGTCATCTCGGCAGAGTAGCGCTCCTGGCGCGGATTCTGAGGTTCCATATGCACCGCAAGTATAGCACGTTGTCAACACGATATATAACCCAGGTTGACTCTGCAGTGATTTCGTGTATCATGCAGCCAACAGGCAGCGAAGGGAAAAGTAATCCGTGTCGGCCGCGCAGCGAGTTGCCGCCAGTGTGAGGGCAGCCGGTAACTTGGATGAAATCCACCCCAGAGCCGGGCATGATGAATGCTCCCGGATGCTCCCGTTAACGAGCATGGCCTATACGGGCCGATGAGGCTGGTTTATCCAGCGAACCTAGGTGGCACCACGAAAGCGAACGCTTCTCGTCCTAACAGGCGGGCGGCGTTTTTATTTACGAAGGGAGCATCATGATTGATCTGAGCTATATCCGCGAGCATCCCGAGACGGTGCGTCAGGCCTTGGTGGATCTGAACACCACTGGACCGCTGGACGAGATCCTTAAACTCGATGAGCAGCGCCGGTCGGTGCTGGCGGCCATTGAGAGCAGCCGCGCAGAGCGCAACCGCGTCTCGAAAATGATTCCGACCATCGAGGATAACACCGAACGCCAGGCACTGGTCGCCTCCATGCGCCAGGTGGGTGACCAAATCAAGCAGATGGAAGAGAGCCTTAACCCGATCCAGGAGCGCCTCGACCAGGCACTCCTCGAAATGCCCAATATGCCGGATGCTTCTGTGCCGATCGGCCCCGACGAGAGCCACAACATCGTGGTGCGCCAGCCAGAGGTGCTGCCCTCGTTTGCCTTTGAGCCCAAGCCGCACTGGGAGCTGGGCGAGGCGCTGGGGATCATCGATTTCGAGCGCGGCGTCAAGGTCAGCGGTTCGCGTTTTTATGTGCTCAAGGGCGACGGCGCCCGGCTGCAGCGCGCGCTGATCGCCTTTATGCTGGATACACATACCCGTTACCACGGCTATAGCGAGGTGTATCCGCCCTATATGGTGCGGCGCGAATGCCTGGTGGGCACCGGCAACCTGCCCAAATTCGCCGAAAACCTGTACATGGATACCGAAGACGATCTGTGGCTGATCCCAACTGCTGAGGTACCCGTCACCAACCTCTATCGCGAGGAAATCCTCGAGGAGGCGCAACTGCCGGTCAAGCACTGCGCCTATACCGCCTGCTTCCGCCGTGAAAAGATGTCGGCTGGGCGCGACACACGCGGCATTAAACGCGGACATCAGTTTGATAAAGTCGAGATGGTCAAGTTCGTCAAGCCCGAAAACTCTCTGGATGAGCTGATGAGCCTGCTGGATAACGCCGAGGATATCTGCCGGCGCCTCGGCTTGCCGCACCGTGTGGTTCAGATGTGCACCGGCGATCTTTCCTTTACGGCAGCGGTGAAATACGATGTCGAGATCTGGGCGGGTGGCTGCCAGGAGTGGCTGGAAGTTTCGTCGTGCAGCAATTTCAAGGATTTCCAGGCCCGGCGCGCCAATATCCGCTACCGACCGGCCGATGGCAGCCGGCCGCGGTGGGTGCACACCCTTAACGGCTCGGGGCTGGCGCTGCCAAGGGTACTGATCGGCGTGCTGGAAAACAACCAGCTCCCCGATGGCACCATTGCGGTGCCCGAGGCGCTGCAGCCCTACCTGGGAGGCCAGCAGGTCATCGGGCGCTGAAAGGAGTGTGATTGACAGCCGGCCCTCGATGGGTTATACTCTGCCGACTGGACGGAGAGGGCCATCTGGCTGTGATGGAGGGATGGCAGAGCGGTTTATTGCGGCGGTCTTGAAAACCGTTGATCGCAAGATCCGGGGGTTCGAATCCCTCTCCCTCCGCTCCTAACAGTGCTACGATCAGGGGAGGTGCCGGAGAGGCCGATCGGGGCCGCCTGCTAAGCGGTTGTAGGGTCTTTAAGCTCTACCCAGGGTTCGAATCCCTGCCTCCCCGCTGTTGCCGATTTGTGCGACGGGCAACACGGTATTATTATTAGGCCATGCGCCCGTACCTCAATGGATAGAGGGCCGGACTACGAATCCGTCTGTTGAGCGTTCGACCCGCTCCGGGCGCACAAAAACAGCCGCCAAACACTTGGCGGCTGTTTTGTTTGTTGCTGTGTCAGAACTCGATTGCGATTACGCGGTGAATGTGCACCTGCGGCACCTGTACCGTGAGCACGCCCTCGGCATAGACCCACTGCGCAAAAGCGCCATCCGGCTCGAGCGTCACCCGAGTGGGGCGCTCTTCAAGGCGCAGAGCCACCTGGATATCCTTCACCGGCAGGATCACCTCGCTGCAGCGCCCGTTGCCATCTACGGCGCGGTCGCCGTGCTGGTTGACCAGGTGTACCAGGGTGCGCGCTCGGCTGCGCGGTGCATCCGCAGCGCTCTGATGCATCAGCGTCACTTCCACCCAGGCCGGCGCCGTCACCTGCACCAGCGGGTCGGCCACCATCTTGTGCAGCAGGTTGGAGACCAGTGGTTTGAGCACCCACTGGTTCTTGACCTGGTAGGCGTGAAAGATGTCGTTGGCGATGTAGCAGGCATAGCCGCGCCCCACTGCACGCAGCGTGATGGCCGGGTGCCCCAATGGCTCGCCCACCGGCGACCAGCGCAGGAGCAGCTTGCCGTCGCTGCGCAGATAGATGCCATAGAGATCAGCCAGCACCTGCACATCCTCAGCGACGAGCTCGACCAGTGCCGTGACGGCTTCGACCAGATGCGGCATATCGAGCAAGCCGGCCTTCAGGCCAGGATCGGTGATCGCCAGATAGGCATGCGTCTGCTCATAGGTGCCCATGTAGCGCACGCCGCATAGCTTGCCCAGTGCCATCTCGCCAGTGGGGTTCAGGGCATCGTCGAGGGTGCCCGTCAGGCCGGTGGCGATCAGCACCCCGCCGGCCTCGACCCAGGCTTCCAGCGCGGCAACCATTTCAGTGCTCAGGTGGCGCTGGTCGGGCAAGATCGCCACGCGCACCTTGTCCAGGTGTGCCAAAAAGGCGTCTTCGGTATACATGTGGTAGGGGATCATCTCTTCTGTCAGCAGGCGGTGTGCCCCGCGCGCCGAGACCTCGTCGGCTAAAATCCTCGGCTCGTTACGCATCAGCATCTTATCGGTAGCGTGCAGTACCGCTGCGTAGGGGATCGGTTTGGCGCCCACCAGCAGATCCTCGCGCTCTTTGACAAACGCAAGAGCCTTGCCCATCTCGTTCATCACAGCGGACTCGACATCAAATGCCTGATTCATCTGGTAGCCCAGCCACACCAACCCGCCGTTGGCGATCACGCTGGCTTCTTCCTGCTGCATGGCGATGGCGGGCTTACAGCCCCAGTCGCCCCACCACTGTAAAAACGCCACGTTCATCACATCAAAGGGGCGGTCGTGAGTGGCCCAGTAGCGCGAAAAGTAGCTGCCGTCAAAGACCTGGTCGTCGGTGTAGATGTCGGCCACCAGGTTGCCGGTTCCGGGCGGCACTGCTTCGGGAGAGCGCGGCGCATGCATCCAGTTGTACGAGACGACTACCTCCGGGCGGATGGCGTGGATCGTATCAGCCATCTTTTTGCGGAGCTCATCGTAAACATCCAGCCGCCACCGAATATAATCGCGCGCGTTGAGGTCATCATAGCTGGCCGGCATCTCCTTGCCGCCCGAGGCCGCCGCATAGCGTGCCCGGCAGAAACCACAGTAACAGGGCGAATAGGCATAGGTGCCATCAAAGAACATGCTGTCGACATCATAGTTGGAGACGATCTCGGCGATGTGCGGCAGCATCCATTCTTCCAACAGCGGGCTGAACATGCAGATAGAGATGCCGCGCGGCTTGCCCTGGCTGTCGATCTCGACCCACTCGGGGTGCTCGCGCGCGATCGGCTCGCTTCCAAAGGTGTGATAGTAACCCAGCGCTTTGAGTCCGCGGTGGTGCAGGGCATCGATCTGCTCGCCCAGCATGTCGAGCCCCTCGGGCAGCTGCGGATGTACATAGCGGACCGATCCGCGCCGGTAATACGAATAGCCAAAACCGCACTTTGTAATCACCGAGACGGCCTGGGCGTTGGCCTCTTCCACACGCTTTGCCCATTCCTTGGCATCAAAGCGGCTGGCCAGCCCGACGGTGGTGCCGGGGCTGTGAAAGTCGAAAAACAGCTTGCGAAAACTCGTGTCATACCAGGACATGTTATGCCTCCTCGTTAATGTGGTATGGCTGGATGGAACGGTTACTCTGTAAACGCCAGCTGCGTTCGCTGCTGGCGGTAAACCCAATGCGGATGGCGCAGGCGCGCAACGTGCTGGCACCCACTGGCACCGCCAGCGGCGAGTGGTAGAGCAGCCAGCGCGGTGAATCGCCTGCCTCCCAAGTATAGGCGATCGAGGCGCCCTGGGTAGAGCAGTGCAGCTGGATCCGTGCCGGCAGATCGACGCTCGCCTCTGCGGGAGCAGGCTCCACGCCGGGCTGCTCCTCGCTGTAGAGCACGGCAATCGGTGCTTGCGTGGCGGGTTGGGTGCCGTCGGGGTACCAGCGCCGCACCAGCTGGTATTCGTCGAGATCACCCAGGTCACCGGTGACATGCCGCCATTCGTCCAGAGCGGAGCGCAGGCGTGCCAGCTCGGGCTGGTACGCCGCATCACAGGCCAGGTTGTGGAGCTCATGCGGATTGGAAAGGGTGTCATAAAGCTCTTCAGGGGCGCGCTCGTCCGCAAACAAGAGCCGCTGGGGACCCTCGAGTTTACCCTGAAGGTGCAGTCGCCACATCTCGCGCATAATTGGGTGGCGGTTGAGGTAGGGGATCCACTGGGTGGGCGGCTGCAGATGGTTATAGTGGCGGATGTACTTCCAGCGCCTGTCGCGCACGGCGCGCACCATGTCATAGGTCTCATCGTGGCGGTCGCGGCTGGCATAGACATACTCCCGCGGCGGCGCGGCGTGATCGCCCAGAAAGGCTTGGCCCTGCATATAGGCCGGTATCGGCAGCCCCGCCAACGAGAGCATGGTAGGCGCCAGGTCGACGGTGCTCACCAGCTGGTCGCTGCGCGTGCCAGCAGTCACGCCCGGCGCGCCGCGTACGATCAGAGGCACGTGGATGCCGGCATCATACGGCCAGCGTTTGCCGCGCGGCAGCGGGCCGTGGTCGCTCCAGTGAAACACGACCGTGTTCTCAGCCAGGCCATCTTCATCCAGCGCCTGCAGGATGCGCCCCAACTCGCTGTCGCTTTCCTCGATATGGGTATACATGCGCGCCATCGCCAGGCGCACAGCTGGTGTATCGGGCAGGTAGGGCGGCACCACCATTTGCCCAGGGTCAAGGCGGATTTCGGAGCAGTTCGCCTCCCACATGCCGCTTTCGTGGGTGCGGATGGGGTTGAATACCGCGAAAAAGGGCTGGTCGGGGTCGGGGCGGTTACGCCAATGCGCCTGCGGACCGAGCTCGTCCCAGGCGGTGAGAGGCGGATCGAACTGGTAGTCGGTTTTGTGGTTATTGGTGCAATAATACCCGGCCGCACGCAGATATTCGCTAAAGCATTTTACATAATGCGGAATAACGGCCGAATAAGGCGTCGGCAAGCCAGGGGCCTGCGGATGGGTGTGGGTGGTGCGCATATGATGGGTACCGATCGACGTCGGGTACATGCCGGTGATGACGGCTGAGCGCGCCGGCGCGCACACGCCGGCTGTCGAAAAGCAGTGGGTCCACAGGCAGCCCTCAGCCGCCAGGCGATCGAGCACCGGCGTACGGGCGATCTGGTCACCATAGCAGCCGTGAAAGGGGTTGGTATCTTCGAACGAGACCCACAAAAAGTTGAGCGGCTTGGGCATTTAGTCACCTGACCGATGCATCATGAGCGGGTGTGGTACCAGAGGCAATGCGCATGGTCTCGTCATACCCTGGGCTGATGTGCGCCAGGATCCAGGCGCGCGCCGCAGCGGACGGCGAACACTGCTGGGCATCGGGCTCAGACAGGTATGTATGAACGCTGGCAGCCTTGCTGGTGACCATCCTGTGCTCCACACAGAACAAGTGATGGCAAATCCACGGTCGGACACATGCTATCATAGTAGAAGCGCACCAGTCTGTCATCCGACAGAGGTTGCCGCACCCGCCCAAGTGTGCTATATATGCCCCAATAAGACCACCAATCGGCGCGGCAGGCGCGTATCCCTGCCAAAGACGAGAGATGACTGACAACAATACCCACCTGTTTATCAATGCAACCATCCACACTGCCAGCGGTATTTGGCCAAACAGCTGGCTGCTGGTACAAGCTGGGCGCATCGTCGCTATCGGAACGGATGCCGCGCCTACCGTCGGCGCCCCTGTCACCGATCTGGCCGGGGAGTACCTGATCCCGGGCCTGATCGATATGCACGTGCATGGCGCCCTCGGGCACGACACCATGCGTGTCTCAGCGGATGGCCTGGGCGAGATGGCGCGCTTTTTCGCGCGCCACGGGGTGACCAGCTTTCTGGCGAGCACGATCACGGCGTCTGGCGACGAGATCGAGGCCGCTTTGGGCGCTGTCGAACAGGCCATGCGGCAGCCCAATGGCGGGGCCAACCTGCTGGGAGCGCACCTCGAGGGCCCCTACATCGAAGAGGGCCGCCGCGGGGCGCACGACGCTGCCCAGGTGCGTCTAGCACAGCCGGCCGAATATCTCGCCTACCTCGATTCGGGGCTCATCAAAATGGTCACGGTAGCGCCCGATTTTTCCGAAAACCTGACCTTTATCCGTGCGGCTGCCGAGCGCGGCATCATCGCCGCCATCGGTCACGGGCAAGCCACCTATCAGCAGGCGCGCGAGGCCGTCAACCTGGGTGCCACCCAGGTGACGCACTGCTTCAACGCCATGAATCCACTGCATCATCGCCAGCCAGGGCTGCTCGGGGCAGCCCTGGCCCTGCCGGCCCTCACCTGCGAGTTGATTGCCGACCTGGTACATCTGGATGCCGTTGTGCTGCGCCTGGCGTATGCCGCCAAGGGCGCTGACCGCATCGTCCTGGTGACGGATGCCGTCAGCGGTACCGGCCTGGCGGATGGCGACTATGACCTGTGGGGCACGCGCATCAGTGTGCGCCAGGGTGAGGCACGCACCGCCTCAGGGGCGCTGGCGGGCTCTACGTTGACCCTCGAATATGGCATGCAGCGCATGATGCAAGCGTGCGACATCACCCTAGAGCAGGTTCTGCCGATGGTCACGCTCAACCCCGCTCGGCAACTCGGTCTGACGCACAAGGGGCGCATTGCCGTGGGATGCGATGCCGACCTGGCCGTCTGGGATGGCAACCAGATTACCCTCACCATGGTGGGTGGGAAGATCGTCTATGACCGATCTGCCTGAGAGCCAATGATCTACCAGGTATATGACCTCGCCGCCATGGGCAGCTCCGACGCTGACGCGCTGGCGGTGCGTCAGCTCGGTACGATTGACCACTTTGCTCTGACTTGGATGTCGATGCGCGGCGAAATAATGTCGCATAAGCACCCTCTGCACGACGAGCTGTTGTTGCTCATCAGCGGGCAAGTCACGCTCTCCACCGCCGGGCAAGAACTGGCGCTCGCCCAACAGGATGTCGTCTATATCCCGCAGGGGTTGGGGCACCAGGTGATCGCACCAGAGGGCGGCTCTATGCTGGTGATGGCGGTGCAGGGCAACCCCGAGCGCCGCAATGGGCATGGCGGTGCCAACCCCAGCCAGCGTGTGGTGGTGCGCCGACCGCGCGAGGAGCTGGTGCGCGCGACAGGGTATCCCTTTTTCTCTATAACGGTTGCCCAGGCGGATGACATGGTGATGCGCGCCGGCTGGTGGCAGGGGGTCGTCAACTGGCACCGTCACGGCGAGCACGATGAGCTGCTGCTGGTACTGGATGGTCAGGTAGAGGTGGGTACCGAAGCCGGGCCGATTCAGCTAATGCCCAACATGGCTACCATCGTGCCGCGCAAGCGCGTGCATAACCTGATTGCGCGCCGGCAATCATTGTTGCTGGCACTGATCAATAATGCCGTCCCTGCCAGCGCCCAGATGGGGCGCGAAGGCTAGCTCTGGCTCTTTGGCAGGCTCAGGGCGAAATCCTCAAATATCGACCCGCCAATAAACTCGCGTAGGAGCGAGGTGCGCGGCACCAGGTCGCTTGCCAATGGCTGTACCCAACGCAGGATACCCAACAACCTATCGACCGCGCTGATGGAGGGTGAATCGGGCGGCAATGCCTCCAGGAGCGGTAGCGCCAGCGGCTTTAGCACTGCCAGTTCATAGACCAGCGCGGTATTGAGCATGGCGTCGGCATTTTCCTGGTAGGGGAAGATGTGCTGTTCTTCGCCGCGGCGCACGCTTTCCCAGCGCTGCAGGGTGGCCTCAGCCGGGTAGCCGCGGAACTGGGCATCGCGCACCATACGCCGCAGCAGGCGCGAATCGGCCGTGGAGACCCGGTTGTGGTCGTCGATATTGAGCTGCGTCAGCGCTGAGACGTATATCTTGAACGTCTGCGCCTGGATATCCTCCGCCAATAAGCCCGGATTGAGCCCGTGGATGCCCTCGATGACCAGCACAGCATCGCGCGGCAGCGTTACCGTCTCGCCAGCCAGTCCCTGGCCACGGATAAAGTCATAGCGGCGCAACTCGACCGCCTCGCCGGCCAACAGCTTGCGCACTTGATCGTTAAAGATCTCGGAATTGACGGCTTCAAACGCCTCATAGTCACGCTCTCCGTCTGCATCCAGAGGGGTGTCGTCGCGATCGACAAAATAGTCATCCAGCCCCAATGGGAAGGGCTGCAGGCCGTTCACGCGCAGCTGGATCGAGAGGCGCCGCGCAAAGGTAGTTTTGCCGGAAGAGGATGGCCCGGCGACCAGCACGATGCGCGCCTGACGCCTGGCAAGGATCTCGTCAGCGATCTGTGAGATCGATTTCTCATGCAGGGCCTCGGATACCAGGATGATCTCGCGCGCCAAGCCCTTGTTGATCGCCTTGTTCAGCGAGGTGATATCCTGCAGGCCGAGGATATCCAGCCACTCGCCATAACTGCGAAACACGCGCATGATCTTGTTGCGTTCATAGCGCGGCGGCAGCTCGGTCGGGCGGTGCGGCATGGGCAGATAGAGGATAAATCCCTGATGACTGGGGTGCAGGCTGAACCAGTGCAGCCCGCCAGTACGGGCTGCCAGGGTGCCGTGCATCAGGTCGGAGACGCTGCGCAGCGTCACGACCATGACATTGGCGGTGCTGTCGTTGCTCAGGAGGGCTACCTTGTCGAGCCAGCCCTGGGCTTCAAAGAGGGTGAGGGCTTTGTCGCGCGCTAGCCGGCGGCGGGCGATGGGCTCATCCGCCGCGACGATCTCGCGCATACGCGCTTCGATGGCTTCCAGCTCGCTCTGGGTAAAGTTCGGCCGCCCTTCGACCATGCAGAAAAAACCGCCATAGGGCACCGAATGGTCGATACGCAGGCGATATTCTGGATAGAGCTCCTGCACTGCTACGATCAATACCAGGCAGACCGTGTGCTGATAGATGCGCATGCCCTCCGGGTCGATCATATCGAGGGGCTCGAGGGTGCTGCTCTCCTCTGGCACCGTATCGAGTGCCACCGTGCGATGGTTGAGCAGGGCGCCCATCAGCTGCTGAGAAGGCTGAATCCCGTTGGCAGCCAGGATCTCGGCGATGCTAGCGCCGCGTTTAAAGGCAATGCGCGTACCATCCGGCAGGGTCAGGTACAGCCTGTCTGTGCAGCGAGAGGACTCATTTTTGGCCATAGTGCTCCCGGTAACGGCGATGTCCGCGGGCCGCCTCTTCTGGCGGGATCTCGAACGGTTCGCCGAGCTGCAGGGCATAGTAAACGGTGCGGGCGACATCTTCGGTCATTACCGCGGCTTTGACGGCCGACATCACATCGGGACCGATGGTGAACACGCCGTGATTCTGCATCAGGATGGCTGGCGAGCTGCCGATCGAGCGCAGTACTTCTTGGCCGATGGCCTCTTCGCCGATGGGGGCATAGGCGCCCACCGGGATCGCTTGGCCGAACTCGTCAGCGATAGCGGTGAGGTAAACGGGGATGGGTTTGCCCACCGCAGCAAAGGCGGTCGCAAAGGTCGAATGGGTGTGGGTGATGCCCATGACATCGGGCCGACCGCGGTATATCACCAGATGGGTGGGCGCATCCACCGAGGGGGCCAGGTCACCTTCCAGCTTGTGGCCGTCGAGGTCGAGCACCACCATTTTGTCGGGCGTCAGGTCACTGTAGCGCACCCCGCTGGGTTTGATCACTACCAGGCCGCTGTGCGGGTCGCGAGCGGACACATTACCGCTCGTCCAGGTAACGAGCCCTGAAGCTGGCAGCAGTATGTTGCCCTCATAGACCTTGATCTTGAGCTCTTCCAGCATTGCACACCTCACCAACCATTATTGGGTGCCACGCGTGTGTGTCAACTCTTGCTCTCGCTTGGCGCTCTGCGATTTGGCACTAAGATAAGTGTTACTCGATTAAGGAGCATCATATGCGCCTACTGGAAGGTATTATCGTCCCAATCGTCATCCCCTTCAACCAGGGCAGTGCGCTTGACCTCGCCGCTCTGCGCCATCTTGCCAGCCATCTGGTGGATATGGGCGTGCAAGGCATCTTTCCGTGCGGTAGCCAGGGCGAGTTTCATGTCATGTCGCTGGACGAGCGAAAACGCGTGCTTGAAGCCGTGATCGACGAGGTGGCGGCGCGGGTGCCCGTTGTGGCACATACCGGTGCCATCACTACCGCAGATGCGATCGACCTGACCAAACATGCCGCGGCTGCCGGCGCCGAGGCGGTGGCAGTGATCGCACCATATTATATAAAGCCCAGCAACGAAGAACTCTACCGCCATTTCATGGCCGTTGCCGAGTGCACCGACTTGCAGATCCTGGCCTAAAACAACCCCGATCGCTCGGGCTATGGCATGCCGGCGGCGGTAGTAGGACGCCTGGCTGTGCAGGGCGCGCTGATTGGCATGAAGGATTCGAGCGGCGACCTGGGACAGACGATCGCCTACCAGGAAGCCTGCCCGGAGGGATTCCGTACCTTTATGGGGCGCGACACCCTGATTTATGCGTGGCGCCTGAGCTGGCTGTGGGTATCTTTGATGCCATGCGCCGCGACGATCCGGAGGCGGCGCGCGCCCTGCAGAAGTGGCTTACTCCGCTGCGCAATGCCTTTACCTTGGGCACATTTCTTCAGGTCATCAAAGAGGCGCTGGCGCTGGCAGGCTACCCGGTGGGCGACGCGCGTGCACCGGTGCTGCCGCTTGAGGCGGCTGCGCATGCCGAACTGCGCGGCATCCTGGGCAGGATGGGCAAGCTGGCGAGTTAGTAGAGCAGCTCTTCTTCGAGGAGCGAACGCAGGCGGATCACCAGAAAGACAGAGACGACCGCAAAGAGAAAGTTAACCGTCTCGGCTACCACAAAACCGTACAGGCGCGCCAAACCCGGTACCGCTACGGCAATCACCAGGTGGTAGATGACCGCAAAGACGAACCAGCGCTTGCGGTGCGCAATGTGCGACATCATCACCAACAACGACCAGGCTAGCTGGTGCCCAACCATCAGGACGCGTTCGAGCGCCACCACTGCTGGGCGCGCCCACGAGGTGTTCATGATCTCGACCATGTTTTCGTTAAAGAGCGCTACCTGCGAAGGGTCGAGCGACTGGATCAGCATTCCCTGGCTGATTAACCCGTGCACCAGATAGACAATGAAATAGATCAGGGTGATGCCGGCAAAAAGCAGCATCGATTCCATGCTGGCATAGCCCAGACCATACATGACGCCGTTTTCCCAGGTCAGCCCAAGTTTATTACGGGGAAATAGATACTTGTAACCCAGCCAGCGGGCACCTTCCGTCCACAGGCTGGTGGCCAGGGCCATCACGACAAGCCAAAAAAAGGCACCAATGTGGCTGGTGATCTGGTTGCCGACGACGCCATCGAGGAAAAAGTTGATAGGCAGCCAGGTGAAAATCTGTGAGACTGCAAAGACGATCAACCCATAGCCAAAGACTTTCCAGCGCGCGCGCGAATGGTTGCGAAAGTAAAGCGTCAACGCCAAAGGAAAGCTGACCTGTACGAGGATCGCCGCGATATACGCGAGGATGGTTGTAGTTCTCATTTCCGCGTGATTCTGATTTCCGTTTCTCGGCGCCAGGATTATACTCAGGAGCATAGCGGGTTGGCAAACACGATGCATCCGGCATCCAGAGGTTGAACAAGTGAACGACGGAACCCGTCGGATTTTCTGGCTCGATATACTACTGGTGCTGCTGATGGCGGCTCTGGCGATTACTGGTCAGTGGGATTGGGTGCTGGCGGCGTTGATCGGCACGTTGATGCTCAACATCATTATGCTGTTGCGTCTGCGAAAGTAGACAGGTTGGATATTTGCCGAATCGCCCTTATACTGAGCTATGGCAACTGTAACCACATCAACTGACAGGCAGGAATTCCTCACCCAGGTCGCCGATCTCTACCCCGAATCGGTTGAACTGGTTGAACGCGTCCTGGACTATGCCGACACCGCGCATGCTGCCCAGGTACGCTCTTCGGGCGAGCCCTATATCCTGCACCCCATTGAAGTAGCCAAGATCCTGGCGGATCTGCACATGGATGTGCCTACCATCATCGCAGGCTTGCTGCACGATACCATCGAGGATACCGCCGTCACCCTGGATGACCTCAAACTCGAATTTGGCCCGGTGGTGGCTAAACTAGTCGATGGCGTCAGCAAGCTGCAGCATGTCAGGGCCAAGAGCGGTTCCGAGGGCCGCGCGCTATCCGAGCAGCAAGCCGAAAACATGCGCAAGATGTTCCTGGCAATGGTGGATGATATCCGCGTGATCATCATCAAGCTGGCTGACCGGCTGCACAACATGCGCACCCTGCAGTATTTGTCTGAAGAACGCCAGCAGCGCATCGCGCGTGAGACACTCGAGATCTTTGCCCCGCTTGCGAGCCGTCTGGGCATCTGGCAACTAAAGTGGCAGCTCGAGGATCTGGCGTTTCGTTACTTGGATACCGAGACCTACCATCGTATCGCCCAGCTGGTGGCCGAGCGGCGCGGTGAGCGCGCGGCTTATCTGGAGCAGGTCATCGAGCAGCTGCGCCAACGTCTGGCGGCTGAGGGCATCACCGCGCACATTACCGGCCGGCCCAAGCACCTGTATTCCATCTATGCCAAGATGGAAGAAAAGAACCGCGACTTTGACCAGATCTATGATGTGCGCGGGGTGCGCATCATTGTTGATTCGATACCGACCTGCTACCACGTGCTGGGCATCGTGCACAGCATGTGGCGGCCGATCCCTGGCGAGATTGACGACTATATCGCCTCGCCCAAGAACAACTTTTATCAGTCGCTGCACACCGCCGTGGTGGCCTACCAGGGTAAGCCGCTGGAGGTGCAGATCCGTACCCAGGAGATGCACCAGGTGGCCGAATATGGCATCGCCGCTCACTGGCGCTACAAAGAGGGGTGGCTGCGCAAGGATGAAGCGCTCGATTCCAAGATCGAGTGGCTGCGCACCTCGACCGACTGGCGCGATGAAGTGGACGACGCCTCGCAGTTTGTGGCCGGCATGCGCACCGATGTGTTTGCAGAAAGGGTGTTTGTGTTTACGCCCAAAGGCGATATTGTCGACCTGCCTCAGGGGGCCACACCGGTCGATTTCGCCTATACGATCCACTCTGAAATTGGGCATCGCTGCCGCGGCGCCAAAGTCGATGGCCGTCTGGTGGCGCTGGATTACCAGCTGCACAGTGGCGAACAGGTCGATATCCTTACCGCCAAGCAGGGCGGTCCCAGCCGTGACTGGCTCAACCCACACCTCAACTATGTGGCTACCCAAAAGGCGCGGCAAAAGATCCGTCAGTGGTTCCGCCACGAACAGCGCGACGAGAACATTGCCGAAGGGCGCGCTATCCTCGACCGCGAACTGCGCCGCCTGGGCTTTGACCACGAGTCGTACGAGGATATTGGCAACCTGTTTAGGTTCAGCCGGGTTGAGGACTTTATGGCCGAGGTGGGCTTTGGCAGTATTACGCCTGCCCAGATCGCGGCCAAGATCGACGAATCGGCCGGCGATAAAAGCGACGCCTTAAAGATCAAGGCCATCCCGGAAAGCCCCGTCTCAGAAGTGACGGTGGCCGGCGTGGGTGATCTGTATACCCGCATGGGCAACTGCTGCAACCCTGTCCCGGGTGATCTGATCGTGGGTTATATCACGCGCGGCAAAGGCATTACCGTGCATCGCGGGGATTGTCCCAACATTATCAACATGCGTGATACCGAGCGGCTGATCCCGCTCTCTTGGGGCAAGACGGCGCAGGCATATCCGGTGATGGTGCGCATCGAGGCCTTTGACCGTAGCGGCCTGCTGCGCGACATTACCTCGGTTATGGCAGACCTGGGGATCAACATGAGCTCGGCCAGTGTTGTCACTAATGCTGACCATACCGCTACGATCATTGCCACGGTTGGAATCCGCAGCGTGACGCAGCTTTCGGAGCTGTTCACCAAGCTCTTGAACGTGCGCGACGTGATCGAAGCCCGCCGCGAGGGCACCAACTAAGCTAGTAGCGCTTGATGGTGGGCGCGGCCATCTGCACCTGCAGCCAGGTGTTAAAAGCGGCGGACTTGGCTCTGGCCAACGCATCGGGCGAAAGCTCGCGTGACTGGTCGTGTCCCAGCACCTTGATAATGTGGAAGCCTGCCTGGGTCATGACCACCGGCGAGAGCGTGCCGGGTGCGGTGCTAAAGGCGGCCTGCTCGAACTCGGGCAACATCTGTCCGCGCGCAAACCAGCCCAAATCGCCGCCCTCTTCCTTGGATCCAGGGTCGGCAGAGACCTCTTTGGCCACGGTGGCGAAATCCTCACCAGCCTGCAGGCGCTTTAATACCGCGTCGGCTTCTTCCGGCGTCGCTACCAGGATATGCTGGGCGTGAACCTGCTCGGTGCTGGTGGGCACTTCATCGCCTATGGCTGTCTGCAGACGGCTGCGCAGCAGGGCGGTCTCGATCAGCCGGCGCAGATCCGCTTCGCTAAAATCCGCTCCCTGCTTCAAGCTGCGCAACCAATTGCTCAGCAGCTGATCGAACTGCTCCTTGGTCATAACCGTGGCAGTTGGTAGGGGTTCCGCGGTGGCTACCGGAGTGGGGCTGGCCTCTGCGGTGGCCTCAGGTGTCGGCGTGGCCGTCGCGGGGGGGGCTGAGGTGGGTGAGGGCGTCGGCGTTACCGACGTGTACCCGAGCTGCTGCTCGAGGCTGTATTGCACATCCTCGGGGCTGGCGGTGAGCCCACGGCGGGCGGCTTCCTGCCGGATGACCTCGTCGGTGATCAGCTCCTCGGTGATGGTGGTTGGCAGGGTACCGAGCTGCCCCTCGATAGAGCTGATCTGCTGGTCGATCAGCTGCACCATAAAATCCTGATCAGGATCGTTCTGGTAGACGGCGCGCTGCTGCTGCAACTCAGCCAAGTAGGATTCGAAATCCCACTGGCGGTAGCGCAGGCGTTTATCGTAATCACGCTGGGTGATGGTGACACCGTTAACCACCGCGATAGGCTTGTTGGGGGCCACCACAAACTGGTTGATCAGTCCCCAGGCGAGCACCAGCACCACCAACCCAACTACGGCAATGGTGCCATAGAGGATATAGCGCCGCGCGCGCTCATCGCGAGCCCGGCGTGAAAGCTGCTTACGGGTCAGCTCAGGCTTGACGGCTGGTTTTTGCTTGGACATGAACCCACCTGTTAGTTGCGCATTAGCAAGGGGGCATAGGCAGCGCCTAGCCCCCTCAAGATTCGGTGATGGCGGGCCTTAGCGTGCGCGGGTGTGGTCGGCGCTGTAGGGCAGCAGGGCGATCTGGCGGGCGCGTTTGATGGCCGTCGAAATCATACGCTGATGCTTGGCGCAGGCCGCCGTGCGGCGCCGCGGCAGAATGCGTCCGCGCTCCGAGATAAAACGGCGCAGGGCGGGCACATCTTTGTAATCCAGCGGACCCATCTTTTCGGCGCAAAAGGGGCACACACGCGGGCGGCGCTGAAAGTCGCGGCGCGGACGGAATGGCCGCCGGCCGCCGGCATCACCGCCGCGGCTCTCGCCGGATGAACTGCTCTCGCTCTCACGGCTGCGATTGGTGTAGTCTGTCAAGGTAACCTCCACATAGCTTGGTCAATGGCGGTGGGTCAGCACCTGGCCACCTGCACCGCTCGAGTATTATTCGTCCGCTTCGGTCGTATCGTCCGTAGTTTCAGGCTCTGCCTCGCCGGCGAGCTCATCTGCCGAGATGGTCTCGGGCATGGCGTCATCACCCTCGGCGTCATCCAGGCGCACCATCATATAGCGCAGCACATCCTCAGATATGCGCAGCGAGCGCTCCAGTTCTTTGATGACGGCAGGCGTAAAGGTGGCCTTGACGAGCATATAGTAGCCTTCCTTGCGGCGCTTGATCGGATAGGCCAGGGTGCGGCGGCCCATCAGCTCCGAGCTGGCGACACGTCCGCCGTTAGCGGTGATCACCTGCTGGATCCGTTCGTTTTGGGCGGCCAAGGCGACTTCGTCGAGGTCAGGCTGCAGGACATAGATCAGTTCATAATGACTCAAGGGAATATTCTCCTTCCTCTGGGTTTGCTCTCGGTCGTGCAGGTGCGGCCCACATGCCGGGGCAGAAAGGTTGTTCCCGTAATGGGTGTGACGGGAGACACTATTCTGTTGTTTAGCTTGCCAATTATATCCCAACTAGTTGGGTTTGCCAAAATGCACACTCCCACCAAAGGTTTGACGCAATAGGGCCCTGTCTTATAATCACAACATACCCCTTACACGAGCAGCCGATGATCTGGAAGCCTGACAAGCGCCTGGGATTGCTGGTTGGCGGCGGGATCGTGCTGGTGATCTCTGCGCTGATCATTTATTTGGGTTACACCATCGTGCGTCTGCCCTTTAGCCCCAGCATGGTACTGATCGGGCTGTTTATCATGCTGCTGGCCTATGTGTGGGGCGCAGCCCTCTACCACCTGCTGGATCTGCTGACCCTCTCCTACTACCTGGATCGCTCTCAGCTGGCAATCAACAGCCTGTATGCGCGCACTACAATCCCGCTCTCATCCGTTACCGGGGTGATGGAGGGCAGCCAGGCGCCGGCTGAGACTAACTTTCGCGGGGTCGAGTGGCCAGGCTTTATCCACGGGCGCTACTGGCTCGCGGACAGTACACAGGTGGGTACGCATTCTACCCAACCGCTGGCCTCCCAACTGATCGTTTCCACCCCGCGCGGCACGTTTGGCATCTCGCCGGCTGAGCAGGGCGCCTTCCTGGCTGAGCTGCGCCTGATGCTTTCGGAAGGCTCTACCCGTGTCGTCACCGAGGAACGGGTGCGTAACCCGGTCACCGCATTGCCGCTGTGGGGCGATCGGTGGGTGTGGGCAGCTATTGCGCTGACGCTGGCATTGAACTTTGCTCTGTGGGCATTCATGAGTTTCGTCTATGGCGGCTTACCCGAGCGGTTGCCGATCCAATACAACCCCAGCGGACGCGTTGAAGTGATTGGGCCGAAATCCAGCCTGCTGATGATCCCGCTGATCGGTGCGATGACCTGGCTGGTCAACAGCCTGCTGGGGATGGTGCTGCACGCTTCAGAGCGATTTGCGGCCGGACTGTTGCAGCTCGCTAACCTGGGCGTGCAGGTTATGTGCTGGATCGCAGCACTCAGCGTGATCTATTAACTCTACTATGCACTGTTCCACTCTGGCGCTTTTGCTGGTCGTGATTTTGGCAGCTTTTCTGGCTTACCGCCGCGGCATCTATACCGCAGACGGTGCCGCCGCCGGGGTGGCGGTGTATGCGGCTGCCAGCCTGGCTGGTACCGTCTGGGCGGTGCTGACGGCGCTATATGTGGTGGCGAGTATCCTCCTGAGCGGGTACGGTGCCGAGGTCAAGGCCAGTCGGCTCGGGAGGCTGCAGGGGCGTGCTTATCACACCTGGCGGCATCTGGCTGGGCGCCTTGGCTGGGGAATGGTGCTGGTGATTCTGGTACAGCTACAGCACACCGATGTGCTGGATTACGCCTTTGTCGGTGTCATCGCCACCGCTCTGGCGGATGTGGCTGCTACCGAACTGGGTACTCTTAGCGCTCAGCCACCGCGGCGCCTGAGCGATGGCGTGGCGACTTCATACGGCGCTCCGGGGGCCGTCTCGCAGATCGGGCTGGTGGCGGCTGCGGCCGGCTCCTGGTTGGCCGGGTTGGCAGCCCTGGTTGGCTACTTTATAGTGGCGTTGAGGGCGCGAGCACTATGGAACGATGCCCTCTTGTGGCTGCCAATGGCTGCCCTGGCGGGCGGTTTTATCGGCACTCTGAGCGACAGCCTGCTTGGCGCCGTGGCACAATCGCGCTATTATTGTGAGCACTGCCGCATGATATCGCGCAGTGCCACGCATTGGTGCGGCCTGAATGCCTCGCACACCGGCGGTTTACGCTGGGTGACGGGCGAACTGGTCGGCTTGGTTGGGTCGTTGGTAGGGGGCTCGGTGACAGTCCTGATAATGCTGCTTGCAAGCAACATTTAGACGTGTTACAATCGCTTGTAAGTGTCAGTGCATCCGCTAACAATTAGCACGTAGGAGGGCTGTAATGGCTCAGAAAGAAACGATCTTTAACGGTATCTTGAACGGTAAGATGAAGGATGTGGAAGAGGCTACCAAGAGCGCCCTGGCTGAGGGTGTGCCAGCGGGTGAGCTGCTCAACGACGCCATGATTCCGGCAATGGCCGAGGTTGGCCGCTTGTTCGAGGCCAACGAGTATTATGTGCCCGAGATGCTCATCGCCGCCCGCGCGATGAAAGCCGGGCTAAGCCTGGTCCGCCCCAAGCTGGTTGATGAAAAAATCGAGCCGTTTGGTAAAGTGGCCCTCGGTACCGTTAAAGGCGACCTGCACGATATCGGCAAGAACCTGGTAGCGATCATGATCGAAGGTGCCGGGTTCGAGATCCTCGATCTGGGCGTCGATGTCAGCCCTGAAAAATTTGTCGATTCGGTCAAGAATCAGGGTGCGCAGGTGATCGGTCTCTCTGCTCTGCTGACGACCACCATGCCCAGCATGAAGGCCACCATCGATGCGCTCAAGGAAGCCGGCTTGCGCGACAAGGTCAAGGTCATTATCGGCGGCGCACCCGTTACCCAAAAGTATGCCGATGAGATAGGTGCGGATGGTTATTCGCGCGATGCGGCTGGTGCTGCCACCCTCGTCAAGAAGTTGATGGGAGTCTAACTCACGCTTGATATATCCAGCTCCTGCGGGTATCCGCAGGAGCTTTTTTGGCGTCTCGGATTGGCGCGCCGTTTGGGGTATAATAGCCCCAGCGAGTGAGGAGGAACGATGAGCGATCGGGTGATCTCGCCGACCAGCCGGCCGGAGGAGGGTGCTGGCGAACAGAGCCTGCGGCCGCGTTCCCTGGCGGAATACATCGGCCAGGAGCAGGTGGTTGATAGCCTGCGCGTCTTTATTGAGGCGGCCCGCGCCCGCCGCGAGGCTCTCGACCATATCCTGCTATATGGCCCTCCAGGCCTTGGCAAGACCACGCTGGCCAACGTGATCGCCGTCGAGATGGGCGTGAGCATCAAGGTCACTTCGGGCCCCGTGATCGAGCGCCCGGGCGACCTGGCAGCCATCCTCACCAACCTGCGCGAAGGCGATGTGCTCTTTATCGACGAGGTCCACCGTCTGAGCCGCATCATCGAGGAAGTGCTCTACCCCACCATGGAAGATTACGCCTTGGATGTGGTGATCGGCAAAGGGCCGGCAGCGCGCAGCATTCGGCTCAAGCTGCCGCGCTTTACCCTCATCGGCGCTACCACGCGCATCGCCCTGATGACTTCCCCCTTGCGAGACCGTTTTGGCGCGACCTTTCGGCTGGATTTCTACAGCATGGAAGCCATGAAGCTGATCGTGGCGCGCTCGGCCGAAATTTTGCAGATCGGCATTGATGAGAGCGGGGTTGAAGAGATCGCTCTGCGGGCACGCGGCACCCCGCGCGTGGCCAACCGCTTGCTGCGGCGCGTGCGCGACTATGCCCAGGTGCGAGGAGCCGGACACATCGATCAGCCGACTGCCATGGAAGCCCTGCGCATGCTCGAGGTGGATGAGCTGGGGCTGGATAACGCCGACCGCCGCTTGCTCATCTCGCTGATCGACAAATTCGACGGCGGACCGGTAGGCCTCGACACCCTGTCGGCGTCGATGAGCGAAGATGCCGATACGATTATGGATGTCTACGAGCCCTATCTGTTGCAGTTGGGCTTTATCGACCGCACCCCACGCGGAAGAGTAGCCACCCGCCGCGCCTATGAGCACCTTTCACGCCCCTTTGTGGATAAACAAGACCTGCAAAAGTCGCTCTTTGGTTGATGTTGCCCTCATGACAGCGCGCAATGACCCGCGTTACGGCAGCCCGGAGCAAATCCGCGCGGCGCATCGGCGTGCCGTCGAACGTGCGCAAGACGATGCCGCACAGCGTGCTCGTAGCGCCGCTCAACTGGCTGCGCGTCTTTCGCAGCCAAGGGGCGAACCGCTCCTGGTGCACATTTGCTGCGGCCCTTGTGCGCTCTATCCACTCTACTACCTGGCAGAACGCGGCTGGGATATTACTGGGTTTTGGTATAACCCCAATATCGCCCCAGCCGGGGAATATCGCGAGCGCCAGGCGAGCGCCGCGCTGCTGGCTGAGCTGGTGCCATTGCGAGTTGTGGAGCCGGACGACGAGGGCATCTTTGCGCGCGCGATCCAAGGCCAGGAGCGCTTTGGCGAGCGTTGTGCCATCTGTTACCAGCTGCGGCTCGAGCGCACTGCCCAGGAGGCCGCACAGCTGGGGCTCGGTGTGTTTTCCACCAGCCTGCTGATCAGCCCCTACCAGGATATCGAGCGCATCCGTGCAGCCGGGACAGCGGCTGCCGCCCGTCACGGCGTGCAGTTTTACGACGAAAACCTGCGGCGAGGCTATGCTCAGCGAGGCCCCCTGGCTCGTGTCTGGGGCATGTATCTGCAGAATTACTGCGGTTGCGCATGGAGCGCACGCGAGGCCGCCGAACGCCGCGGCGCGGTGAAGACCAATGCTGACGAGTGACTTTGATTATGACCTGCCGCAGGAGTTGATCGCCCAGCATCCCATCGAGCCGCGCGACGCCGCCAGATTACTGGTGGTCGACCGGCATAGCGGCAGCCTGACCCACACCACCTTTGGCGAGATCACCTGCCTGCTGCGCACCGGCGATCTGCTGGTGGCCAACAAGACACGCGTCATCCCGGCGCGGCTGCAGGCGTTCAAGGTGCCCTCGGGCGGCAAGGTCGAGCTCTTGCTGCTGGCACGCCGCGATAGCCTGCGCTGGGAGCTGCTCGTCAAGGGGCGTCAGGTGCGTCCCGGCCAGCGCCTGGCACTGGTAACGCCCAGCGATGTGCCGGCTACGGAGGGCGTGGTCGAGGAGGAAACCCCTTCCGGCGGGCGCCTGGTGCGCTTTGCCCGGCAGCTCGAAGAGGTCCTGACCAGTGCCGGCCGTGTGCCGTTACCGCCCTATATCCATGTCCCGCTGGCCGATCCGGAGCGCTACCAGACAGTCTATGCCCAGGAAGCCGGCTCAGTGGCGGCGCCTACCGCCGGGCTGCACTTTACCCCCGAGTTGCTGGCGCGCTTGCGGGCTCAGGGGGTCGGGTGGGATACTCTGACACTGCACATCGGATTGGATACCTTTCGCCCGGTGCACGAAGAGCAGCTGGAACTCCACCAGATCCACAGTGAATACGCGCATCTTTCGGCAGAGACGGTGGCACACATCGAACAGGTCAAGCGCGCCGGCGGACGCGTATTTGCTGTCGGCACCACCAGCGTACGCGTGCTGGAAAGCGCCTGGCAGGCCGGACGGCTGCAGCCTTACGACGGCTTTACCAGCCTGTTTCTGTATCCGAGTGTACCGCTTAATGTGATTGATGGGCTCATCACCAACTTTCACCTGCCGCGCTCCAGCCTGCTGATGCTGGTCTCGGCCTTTGCCGGGGTCGAGCTGATTCGGCGTGCCTATCAGGAGGCAATTCGCGAGCGCTATCGGTTTTATTCGTTTGGCGACGCCATGATTATTTTGTGAGCCAGGAGGAGGCAATGAGAAACGTACGACTCGGTTTTGTACCGGCCCATCGCTACCCCTTTGACGAGCCGTGGGCCATCACGCTGCGGGAGCGCTGCATCCGGGCACTCGAGGGCGTTCCGGCTGTTGAGCTGGTTTATCCCTCGACGGATCTGATCCTCAATGGCCTGGTGCGTGATGATGCCACCGCAGAGGCCACCATCGCGCTGTTTCGCGAGCAGCAGGTCGAGGGCGTGGTGATTGGCACGATGACCTTTGGCGATGAAGTGTCTGCCGTCAGCGTGGCCGAGGCGTTGGGCGTGCCGGTGCTGGTGTTTGGCACCAAGGAACCGCCCTTTACCACGGATGGCAAGCGCCATTCGGATTCGTTCTGCGGCACGCTCTCGGTCACTTCGGGGTTGTATCGCCACAAGATACCCTACCAGTTCGCCGGCATCTTCTTTCCCGAGGAAGAGGCGTTTCTGGCGAGCATCGCCGATTTCGCACGCAGCTGCGCGGCGGTGGAATCCTTTATGGGGACGCGCGTCGGCATGGTGGGCTTGCGTCCCGAGCGCTTTGAGACCTGTATCACCAACGAAGTCGCCCTGATCAACGCCTTTGGCCAGCGCGTGGTACCGCTCAACCTGACGGACCTCTTTGCCCAGGCCAACGCTCTGCCCGAATCCGACCCCGCCGTACAGGCAGCAATGAACGTCATGCAGGCCGAGTCGAACTGCTCAAGCTGCCGGCCGGGGGCATTGCTCAAGGCTGCGCGGCTGGAGGCAGCTCTGACAGCCTTTGCCAAACGCAAGAGCCTGAGTGGCATGGGCATCTCGTGCTGGAACGACATCCAGGAGCAGTACGGCATCTGTGCCTGCACCACTGTGGCACGCCTGACACAAAACGGCATCATGGCGGCCTGTGAAGTGGATGTACTGGGCGCGCTTACCATGCTGGTGCAATATCAGGCTGCTCTTACCGAGCAAGTACCGCACTTTATAGACTGGACGATCCAGCATCAGGAGCTGGACAACGTCTTTCTGGCGTGGCACTGCGGCAATGCCTCAGCCTGTCTGGCAGCGGATCCGGCGCAGGTGACCCTGCGCGACCAGGCTATCATGTCTGAGGTGGTTGGCGCAGAGCGCGCCGGCATGGCGCAGGAGTTCCAGTTGGCACCCGGACGCGTGACTCTTTGCCGCCTGGTTGAGTACGACGGCCTATTCAAGATGTTGGTCACCACTGGTGAGATCCTGCCCTCCAACGACGATCTGCGCGGCTCGTGGGCGTGGGTGAGGGTGGATGACCTGGCTGTGCTTTACCGCACTCTGGCTGAGGAAGGCTTTACGCATCACGCTAGTATGATCCACGGCGATCTGGCAGATCCCATCACGGGCTTTTGCCACTTTGCCGGCATCGAGGTTGTGCGCGTCTAAGAAGAAGCGGGGGGCGTGATAAATGCCCCCGCGGCCTGTTTAAGACAGTCTAGATCACCCCGACCTGCTTGCCCACCTTGGCAAAGGTCTCCAGCACGCGGTTGAGCTGCGCGTCGGTGTGAGTGGCCATATAGCTGGTGCGCAGCAGTGTCTGGTCGGCCGGTACGCCCGGCGAAAGCACCGGGTTGACATAGATGCCGGCTTCCTGCAGGGCACGCCAAAAGATCAGGGTCTTGATCTCATCGCCGATAAAGATCGGGATGATCGGAGTCTGGCTGTTGCCGGTGTTAAAGCCCAGTGACTGGTAGCCCTTGCGCATATAGTCGGCAATCTGATGCAGACGCTCGATGCGTTCGGGCTCGTCTTTCATCACCTGCAGGGCAGCTGCGGCGGCCGCCACGTTGGAAGGCGGCATGCTGGCCGAAAAGATCAACGCGCGAGCCGCGTGCTTGATATAATCGATCACGCGCGCGTCGCCCACGATCACTCCGCCCAACGAAGCGAATGACTTGCTAAAGGTGCCCATCACCAGGTCGACCTTGTCCGTCAGGCCAAAGTGCGCCGCCGTGCCGCGGCCTCCGCCCAGCACGCCCAGCGAATGGGCATCGTCCACCATCAGGCGCGCGCCATAGCGCTCGCACAGCGTAACGATCTCGGGCAGCGGGGCGATATCACCGCCCATGCTAAAGACGCCATCTACCACCACCAGCTTGGCACGCTCGCCGCACACTTTCAGAGTCTCTTCGAGGTGTGCCAGGTCGTTATGGCGGAAGCGCCGCATCTCGCCGAACGAGAGCCGGCAGCCATCGATGATGCTGGCGTGGTCTTCGAGGTCGGCGATCACGCATTCGCCGCGCCCGACAATGGCCGAGATGGTGCCCAGGTTCACTGACATGCCCGTCGAGAACACCAGCCCAGCTTCCTTGCCAATATATTCGGCCAGGTCATGCTCAAGCTGGTTGTGCAGTTCGAGGTTGCCGTTCAAAAAACGTGAACCAGTGCAGCTCGGGCCATAACGCTTGATAGCATCAATGGCGGCCTCACGCACCTTGGGATGTGTCGTCAGACCAAGATAGTTGTTGGAGCCGATCATGATCAGGCGCTTGCCATTGATCACTACTTCGGTGCCCTCGGTATCTTCGAGGGGGATAAAATACGGATAAAACCCTTTGGTACGCGCTTCGTCGGCGCGCGAAGGTGCATAGCATTTGGCAAATATATCCATCCTGCCTCCTGGGTTGGCATGCAGCTTGACGACCACATACAATCCTATTGTAGCGTGTGCAGCGCCTTTGTCTAGCGGAGATTTAAGTGCGTTGTTTGCACTTATGGCAAGCTGTGCTACAATCATCGCTACTCAAGACGGTTCGGGCTGGTGAAAAGGAGAACGTTATGAGGGAAGTGATCGATCGTTTCTTGGATGCTTTGCAACAGAATAAAAAGTATTCGGCGAATACGATCGTCGCTTACCGTAACGACCTGGGGCAGTTTGCTGACCATTTTCAAAACCTGGCTGGCGCCCATGAGGCTATCACCGACGAACAACTGCTGCAGTACGTCAATAGCCTCAAGGGCGAACGCGAGTACGCTTCAGCCACGGTGGCTCGTAAAGTAGCGGCGATCAAATCGTTCTATAATTATCTGCAAAACCAAGGGTTGATCGCCCATAACCCGAGCGATGAGCTTGGTACCCCGCACGTTCGCAAATCGCTGCCCAACGCCATTACCGAAGAAGAGGTCGAAAAGCTGCTGGCTGCTCCGGATACGAGCGACCAGGTGCGCGGCTTGCGCGATAGCGCCCTGCTCGAGTTGCTCTATGCCACCGGCATGCGCGTTTCGGAAGTCGTGGCGCTCAACATTGGCGACATCAACTGGGAGCGCGCCAACGTGATGTGTGTCCACGAAAATGGCAAGGAGCGCAGCATCCCGCTGGCCGAACGCCCCCTGCAGGTGCTGCGCGCCTATGTGGATATCAGCCGCAAGCGCCTGTTGGTGGATGAAGACGAGCAGGCACTCTTCCTGAACCATCGCGGGCAGCGCTTGACGCGCCAGGGACTATGGCTGATTATTAAAAAGCAGGTCGAGAAGGTGGGCATCAACCGCAATGTGACGCCCCACACACTGCGCCATTCGTTCGCGGCTCATCGGCTCAACAACGGGTCGGATGTCCGCCAGGTACAAGAGCTCCTGGGGCACGCGAACTTGTCGACCACGCAAGTCTATACCCAAGTGACCGCCAAATAAACCAGCTGTGTTGGATTTGTGCCGCACGACCAGGCACCCATTCGGCAGGTTCATGAGGACTGTGAACCGTCCATGGTGAGTAACCAACTGAGAGACGCTTTTGCGGAAGCCTGCGCCTTTATTCGGGGCTTGTATACGGCTGCCCCTCAAGTTGCCTGCATCCTCGGTTCCGGCCTCTCCGGCTTTGCCGACCAGGTTGAGGATGCCCAGGTTATTCCCTATGATGAGATCCCGCACTTTCCGCGCCTGACGGTGCCTGGCCACCAGGGACGCCTGGTATTGGGGCACATCCACCGGGTGCCAGTGGCAATACTGCAGGGGCGTGCGCACTTTTACGAGGGGTATGACCTGCGCGAGCTAACTTTACCAGTGCGGGTGCTACGTGCCCTCGGAGCGCACAGCTTGGTGGTTACCAACGCGGCTGGGTCGCTGCATACCGATTGGTCGGTCGGTGACCTGATGTTGATTACCGACCACCTCAACATGCCGGGTCTGGCGGGCCACAATCCGCTGCGCGGACCTAACGATGATGCTCTTGGCGAGCGCTTCCCAGCTATGTCGGATGCCTACGATGTCCAGTATCGCCGCATTGTGTGCGAGTTGGCTTCTGAGCAGCAGCTGACGCTGCGTCAGGGCGTGTATGCTATGGTGGGCGGTCCGAATTTTGAGACGCCGGCCGAAATCCGCGCGCTGCGTATCCTGGGCGCTGATGCGGTGGGCATGTCGACGGTGCCCGAGGTACTTGTGGCGCGCCACGGAGGTATGCGCGTGCTGGGGCTTTCGATGTTGAGTAACATCTGTGTAGATGCTGTCGATTCGAAAATGCCCCCGGCCAATCACGCTGAAGTGCTCGCCAGCGGCAAGCTTGCAGCTGAAAAGCTGAGCAGGCTGCTGGAGGGTTTTTTCGCACAATTACAAGAGAGAACGTTCAATGGGTAATGTCGTAACCTTCCTGGTAACGGTCCTCGACCGTTATACCGTGTGGCTATATGTGCTGCTTGGCCTGATCAGTCTTTATTACCTGCGCCGCCTAATTATGGCCCGCCGCGGACGCGGTCGCTCGACCTATACCATTGAACGCGAAGTGGCAGCGCATAAAGAGTGGCAAGCCTTAGTTGGGATCGGGGTCGTGCTGGCAGTGGCAGCTGTGATCGTTTCGATCAAGATGTTTGTGCTGCCCGAGATCGATATCACCAAACTCAGCGAACCGACCCCCACTCTCACGCTACCGCCTGCTACCAAGGTGTTTGCAACCCTCACCGGCTCGCCGCCGGCGGCTTCCGAGACGGACTCTGGCACGCCAAGCGCTGAGGGCACCCCCTCACAAACGGCTACGCCGTCACAGAACGACACCACCGCCCCAGATATGATGGATCCGCAGCCGGCTGAAGTTCCCGAGCCAACCATGGAACCTCAGCCGACAGCTGCGCCCATCGCCAGCTCGGCTCAGGTGGGCGTGGCGATCCTATCGCCGGGATATGATGCCACCATCAGCGGGTCTACTATCATCTATGGGATAGCTACCCATCCACAGTTCCAGTTCTACAAGCTCGAGTATTCCGCCGGTGACCAGCCCGAAAACTGGAATGTGTTTGGCAGTCTGCACTATCAGCAGGTGGATGGCGGCACACTCGATTCGCTCAACACCACCGCCCTGCCTAACGGCGTGGTGTGGTTGCGCCTGACGGTCGTAGACCAGGAAGGCAACTACCCCGAACCTGCTTTGGTACGAGTCAACATCCAGAACTAGGCGTCCAACGCGCCAGAGGCGGCCAGTATGCACTCAGCCAACCTCGATGGTGTCCCCGAGGCAGCCGACCTGATCCTCGATAAAGGCCACGTGCTCTGCATGGATGCCCTTTGGACGAGCTATCCGCAGGGAGCGGTGGCGATCCGCGGCGAAGAAATCGTCGCGGTTGGCCCACGCAAGGACGTGCTGGCACACTACAGCACCGCCCAGCGCATCGATTGCAGCGGATGCGCTGTCATCCCCGGGCTGGTTAACGCCCACACCCATCTGCCGATGAGCCTGCTGCGCGGCTTGGCTGATGATCTGCGCCTGGATGTCTGGCTGCACGGCTATATCCTGCCCGTCGAACAGCACTTTGTGGACCCCGATTTCTGCTACCTGGGTACCCAGTTGGCGTGCGCCGAGTTGATCCGCGGCGGGGTGACCTGTTTTGCCGACATGTACTACTTCGAGCACGACGTGGCGCGCGCCGCCGCCGAGGCCGGCATGCGCGGAGTGTGTGCCGAGACGATTATGAAGTTCCCCACCCCCGACGCGCCCGACTATGAGACCAGCCTGCGCTATGTGGCTGATCTGGTGGATCACTGGCAGGGGCATGAGCTGATCGTGCCGGCGATCGCGCCGCACTCGCTGTACATGTGCACTGAGACGATCCTGAACGAGATCCAGCAGCTGGCGGTGGCAAAGCATTCCCCGATCCTGATTCACATCTCAGAGACCGAAGATGAAGTGCAGAACTGGGTGGCTGGCACTGGAAGTCGTCCGTTGGTGTGGCTGCATGATCACGGCTTGTTGGAGGTCCCTTCAAGTGCAGCACATTGTGTGCATGTTTCGGAAGAAGAGATACGTATCATGCGCCAACACCAGGTTGGCGTGGCACATAACCCCACCAGCAACCTAAAGCTGGCCAGCGGTATTGCGCCTGTGGCGAACTTTCTGCGGCAGGATATCGCTGTGGGCATCGGCACCGATGGCGCGGCCAGCAATAATGACCTCGACATGTTCGAAGAGCTGCGCCTGGCGGCGCTCTTGCCCAAAGCGCTGGGCAGCGACCCAACCGCCGTGCCGGCGCGCATCGCGCTGGCGATGGCCACTAGCATGGGCGCGCGCAGCCTGCATCTGGATAGCGCGATCGGGTCGCTGGAGGTCGGCAAGCGCGCCGATGTGGCGGTAGTGCGCATGCAGGAGCTGCATCAGCTGCCGCATTACGAGACCACCGACCAAAATAGCTATTCCAGGCTGGTGTATGCCTCCAAAAGCCAGGATGTGCGCGATGTGGTGATCAACGGCCAACTGGTGCTGCGCGATGGCAAGCTGCTGACGATCGACCAAAAGGCTGTGCTGAGCGAGATCAACGCGGTGGCTTCTGACGTGACGCGCTTTTTCATCGAACGTGAAACCAACGTCTTTGGCAAGCTGGTAGCCATCGGTGGTCAGCTCGAACTGCACGAGACCTATGAGGTGCAAGCCAAAGGGGTTATCAAATCGCACGACGATTTCCTCCGCCGCTTGGAGGATTCTGGCCTGGAGGTACTCCTGAACACCTCGCGCGACCAGTACGATGTCTACTTTTTCTTTGCGGATGCCAGGCAGGGACGCCTGCGCTACCGCGAAGACAATGTGCTGCGCGACGATGGCAGCATCGAGCCGATCTATACCCTGACCCTGGTGGGCCTGGTGGCGGAAGCCGAATACGAGCACAGCGTGATCCTTTCGCGCTCACGCTTTACCGCCAACGCCGACCGCAGCCTGCGCTTTTACCGCGAGTATTTCAAGCCTGAGGCGATACGCGAGATCGCCAAGCATCGCGAACGCTACCACATCCGTTACCAGGGCACCGAGTTTGCTGTGAATATCGATACCATTACGCAGCCTGCCCAGGATGCCGCCTTCCTTGAGATCAAGAGCCGTACCTGGTCGCAGCAGGATGCAGTGCGCAAGGCCGCCCAGATCGGCGAGATGCTGGCCATATTGGGCGCACACCCCGACGATATGCGCACGGATGGTTACATCGACCTTTTGCACGACTAGTCTGCCAACAAGGCATGTTTGCCGGGTAGGGCGAACGCGCTATAATAGCCGTTACAGGTGTTGACGGAGACGAGTGGTTCAACCGCTGCGCAAAGCGAGCCTGGGATGGTGTGAGCCAGGCGCTGTCATGTTGGACGAAAATCCCTTCCGAGCCGGCCGCCCAGACCGAGTAAGCGTGCACGGGATTGTTCCCGTTATCATAACAAGCCTCTGAACAGTATAGTTCGCAGGCAGAGTGGGCAGATCGCCAATCGGGGTGGTACCACGGGAGGCAGCTCTCGTCCTCACAGGACGGGAGTTTTTTATATGGAGGCCAACTATGTCGTTTCGTCCAGTTCCGAGCAGTGTCGATTTCGTGGCGCAAGAACATGAGATCCTCGACTTTTGGCGCGAGCAGAACTCTTTTGAAAAATCGCGCGCGCTGCGCCGTGGCTGCGAGCACTGGTCGTTCATTGATGGCCCCATTACCGCCAACAACCCCATGGGCGTGCACCACGGCTGGGGACGTACCTACAAGGACCTCTACAACCGCTACTGGACCATGCGACGCCGCGAGCTGCGCTATCAAAACGGTTTTGATTGCCAGGGGCTATGGGTCGAGGTCGAGGTCGAAAAAGACCTGGCTTTTACTTCCAAGCGGGATATTGAGACTTATGGTATGGCGGATTTCGTCAGCAAGTGCAAGCAACGCGTCCTTAAATATGCCGCCTTTCAGACGGAGCAATCAGTGCGGCTGGGCTACTGGATGGACTGGAACGATCCCGACACGCTGCGCATGCTGGCCGAAAAGCTGGACGAGGATCCGCAGCAACAGCTGACGCTGCAGGGCCTCGAGGGTCCTGTTACCGATAACGTCGAGGCTCTCATCGGCCGCCTGGGCATGCCCGAGCTTGGCGGCAGCTACTTTACTTTTTCGACCGAAAACAACTATATGATCTGGACATTCCTCAAAAAGTGCTGGGAGCGCGGCTGGCTGTATCGCGGGGCCGACTCGATGCCGTGGTGTCCGCGCTGCTCCACGGGCATCAGCCAGCATGAGATCGTCACTGATGGGTACCAGACGGTGACGCACAACTCGGTCATCGTGCGCTTCCGCCTGCGTGGGCGTCCTAATGAGTCGCTGCTGGTGTGGACCACCACCCCTTGGACGCTATCGAGCAATGTGGCGGCTGCGGTGGGCGCCGGGTTGACGTACGCACGGGTACAACAGGGCGACGAGATCTATTATCTATCCAAGGGCACCATGCACCTCCTGCAGGGCGATTATACCCTTTTGGGCGAGCTCAGCGGCGCCGAAATGGAGGGCTGGACCTACGACGGGCCCTATGACGAGTTGGAGGCTGTCAACCAGCCCGGCGGACACGTGCACATCAAAGAGTTGCAGCACACTACCGATCTCACCAGCCGCGGGGCGCACCGCGTGGTGCTGTGGGATTTAGTCGGCGAAGAAGAGGGTACCGGCATTGTACACATCGCCCCGGGGTGCGGTGCCGAAGACTATCAGCTTGGCAGAGAGCTCAAGCTGCCCCTGCTAGCCCCGCTCGATGACGAGGGTTACTTTGTCGAGGGCTTTGGCTGGCTTTCGGACATGCACGTTTCTGAGGTTGACGAGCCGATCTTTCACAACCTCGAGGCTAAAGGCCTGCTCTACCAGATCCTGCCCTATACCCACCGCTATCCTGTGTGTTGGCGCTGCAAGACCGAGCTGGTCTTTCGCCTGGTCGACGAGTGGTTTATCAGTATGGACGAGCTGCGTCACGACATGATGCGGGTTACCCAGCAGATCCGCTGGATCCCCTCGTTTGGCCTGGATCGCGAGCTTGACTGGCTGCGCAACATGCACGACTGGATGATCAGTAAAAAGCGCTTCTGGGGCCTGGCACTGCCCTTTTGGGTATGCGATACCTGCCACGCTTATGAGGTGATCGGCGACGACCACGAGCTCGAGCAGCGCGCCGTGGCCGGCTGGGAGACCTTTAAGGGGCATACCCCGCATCGGCCTTATATCGACGCCGTCAAGCTGCGCTGCAAATGCGGCGGCGAGATGAGCCGCGTGGCGGATGTGGGCAACCCCTGGTTGGATGCCGGCATCGTCAGCTTTAGCACGCTGCAATACCGCCAGAATCCGAGCTACTGGGAAGAATGGTTCCCGGCTAACTGGATCAGCGAGTCGTTCCCCGGGCAGTTCCGCAACTGGTTCTATAGCCTGCTCGCGATGGGCACCGTCATCGAGAACCGTCCGCCCTTCCTGGAATGCTTTAGCTATGCCACGCTGCTGGCCGAAGATGGCCAGCCGATGCACAAAAGCGCCGGCAACTCGATCGAGTTCAACGAGGCAGCCGACCGCATGGGCGTGGACGTGATGCGCTGGATGTATTGCTGCCAGAATCCCGAACAGAACCTGCTCTTTGGCTATGGCCACGCCGACGAAACGCGGCGCCGCTTTATCATCCCGCTGTGGAACATCTATAGCTTTTTCGTAACTTATGCCCTGCTGGATGGCTGGCAACCCGACCTGACCACCTTTGACCCAGCCCAACCGCAAGGCCAGCGCCCGTCAAGCGAAAACCTGCTGGATCGCTGGCTGCTGGAACGTCAAGATCAGGTGCTCGCGCAGGTGACCGACTATCTGACCAACTCGGAGGCCGAAAAGGCTACCGCTGTGCTCGAGGCGTTTGTCGACGACCTCTCGAACTGGTATATCCGCCGCAGCCGGCGCCGCTTCTGGAAGAGCGAGCATGACGGCGACAAGCAATCTGCCTATAGCGTGCTCTACTATGTGCTGGTGCGGCTGATCGAGATGCTGGCGCCATTCATACCCTTTATCACTGAGACGATCTACCAGAATCTGGTGCGCACAGTCTGCCCGAAGGCTTATGAAAGCGTACACCACTGCGACTGGCCCGAGGCCGAACCTTTGGAGGATTCCAGCCTGCTGGATGAGATGAGCCTGGCACGCAGTGCCGCCAGTCTCGGTTTGGGGGCACGTGCCAGCGTCAACATCAAGGTGCGCCAGCCGCTCGCCAAGGCGTTGATTTTCTCGGACGCGCGCACCCTGATACGCCCCGAGCTGGCCGAGTTGGTGGCTGATGAACTCAACGTCAAGGTGATCGAGTTTGTCACCGACGAAACCGAGCTGGTACGCTACCAGCTCAAGCCCGAGAACCGCTCGCTGGGCCCCAAGTTTGGGGCGTTGTTCCCTAAAGTGCGCGCGGCGCTGGCGCAAGCGGATGCTCTGGCGGTAGTGCGCGAGCTGCGCACCAACGGCAGCACTACCCTGATAGTCGAGGGCCAGCCGGTCGAGCTGGCGGCTTCCGAGGTGCTGGTGGATTCGCAGCCCATCGCGGGGCTGGCGATCAGCTCCGAGCAGGGTGTAACGGTGGCGGTGGATGCTACCATCACGCCAGAACTGCGCAACGAGGGCATCACGCGTGACCTGGTGCGCGTCGTTCAGACAATGCGCAAGGATGCCGGCTACCAGCTGGATCAGCGCATCCTGGTGGGGGTGCTGGGCGCCTCAGACGAAGTGATCTCTGCTCTAGAGCACAATATGGCGTATTTTAAACAGGAAACGCTGGCCGACGAGGTGCGCTTTGAGGATGATGGCAGTGCGTGGGACGCAAATGCCGAGACCGCAGCCGTCGAAACAAGCCTGCTCTTGGCAATCCGTCGCAGCCAGAGATAAGGAACGCTCATGTCTTCCGAAGTGCTCGGAATGATCTTTGCGCTCTTGCAGAGCATATGTTGGGCAGCTACCAGCATAATGTTACGCATCCTCTCGCGGTACCTGGATGCCTACATGGTCAATGCGCTGCGTGCTGCAGCGGGCTGGGTTGTGGTGCTGCTGATCACCCTGCTCACCGGTGGCTTTGCCGACTGGCACATGCTCACCTGGCAGCGCATGCTCCTGCTGGTGGTGCCCGGCGTGCTGGGCGGCGTCTTTGGAGATGCCGTCTATGTTACTGCTTTGAAAAAGATCGGCATCAACCGAGCTTTTCCGATCTCTAACACCTATCCATTTTTTACTGTGCTGCTGAGTACCCTGATGCTGCATGAACGCATTACCTGGTTGATGATCCTGGGGATGCTGCTGGTGTTGGTAGGGGTGTATCTGTTGGCTAGGCCGCGCGGCAAGGTGGTGGGTGAACCCGATGTGCTGACGCGCCCCGAGCTGGTCAAGGGTATCCTGCTGGCGTTGGGCGCTGCCATCATCTGGGGCAGCACAGCCGTCATGCTCACCTTTGGAGTGCAAGGCATCAATTCGGCGCTGGCCAACACGGTGCGCATTCCGCTGGTGGCAGGCATCGGTATGGCCATAGCCTGGCGGCGAGGCGGCTTTGAGCAGGCGCGCACGATGTCGCGCGACTCGTGGCTGATGGTGATCCTGGCCGGCATCCTCGGCTGGGGAGCAGGAAGCTGGTTCTTTACCAACGCACTGCAACTCGCCGGAGCCAGCCGCACTACCATCCTGGGGGCTGCGGCGCCGCTATTTGCCGTGCCGATGAGCATCGTATTTCTGCACGAACGTCCCAGCCGCCAGACACTGATGGGCACCTTTCTGACGGTACTGGGAATTGCATTGGTCGTATGAGTTTTTAAAAAATTCCGGTTTGTTTGAAAACATCTTTCAGGTTCCCTATATAGCCAGGCAGCCGGTTCGCTGGTGCGTATCTAGTGCCTGTAACGGCTAGTGTCAAATGTTAACAAACATCCTCTAAATTGGGGCTTGTCATTGCCAGAGGGTGATGCTAGAATGGCTCTACTCGTTCGGTATGGCGAGTGATAACAAGAGAGCCTCAGCACCTGGGTTCGCACTCGTCGGCCAACAACAGTTTGTCAGATCCCGAAATCTTGACCATACGGGCTTGGCCGTAAAACTTGCCCGCAAGGTTAGCGTTTTCCTGTACTTTGCTTCCGGCAAGCTGCATGTGTTCGACTCGTTTGGTCAGGACAGGAGTAGGTGAATGAACGTGCGCCAACTTTGGCAGACAGCACTCGGGCGGTTGCAAGTGCAGCTGGCCAGGCCCGTCTATGATACCTGGCTCAGCTCGTCGGTGGGGATCTCGTACGAAGACGGGGTGCTGGTAGTCGGAGTGCAGACCGCCTATGTCAAGGATTGGCTCGAGAACCGCCTGTATGGCGCCATCCAAAAGGCAGTGTCCGATATTGCCCAGCGCACCTGTGTGATCCGCTTTATCGTCTCGCGCAATAACCACACCGTCGAGATGGTCGAGTTGTTGGAAGGTCAGGAACCTTTGTCCGAAGCAGAAGTGTCCGCAGATACCAACCAGGTCAACCAGCGCTATACCTTTGATACCTTTATTGTGGGGCAATCCAACCGGCTGGCGCACGCCGGCAGCTTGGCAGTCGCCGAGAACCCGGGCGTATCTTACAACCCCTTGTTCATTTATGGCGGGGCAGGTCTGGGTAAGACCCATCTCTTGCATGCCATCGGCAATACCATCCGCGCGCAAAACAAACGCGTGGTTTATGTCTCGGCCGAGACCTTTACCAATGAGCTGGTTAATGCCATCCGCACCTATACTACCGAGGAATTTCGCGCCAAATATCGCACCATGGATGCCCTGCTTTTGGATGATGTCCAGTTCATCATCAGCAAGGAACGCACCCAGGAAGAGTTCTTTCACACCTTTAACGACCTCTACCAGGAAAACCGCCAGATCGTCCTCACCAGCGACCGCGCGCCCAAGGCCTTTGACGGGCTTGAAGAGCGTCTGCGCTCGCGCTTTGAGTGGGGGCTCTCGGTGGATATCCAGCCGCCCGACCTGGAGACGCGCATGGCGATTTTGGGCGCTAAAGCCGCCACGCGGGAAGTGGATGTTCCGGATGGTGTGATCGAATACATCGCCCAGCAGGTGCCCAGCAATGTGCGTGAGCTCGAAGGAGCCCTTACACGCGTGATCGCGCTGGCGCACCTGATGGATTACCCCGTCAATATTCCAACCGCCGAGCAGGCCCTCAAGGATATGTCGGCTCCCAAGACGCGCGTCTCGATGGAAGAGCTCATCATGATCGTCAGCCAGTACTATCGCTTCAGCGTCGACGATCTTCTGGGGCCGCGCCGTACCCAGCAACTGGCTTTGGCCCGTCAGCTGGCCATGTATCTGGCCCGCCAGATGACCGACCTGTCACTGCCCCAGATCGGCATGGCGCTTGGAGGTCGCGACCATACGACCGTGATGTATGGCTGCGACAAGGTCGCCAAGCGTTTTGAGAGCGACGAAACCTTCCGGCGGCAGGTGCTCGAGATCAAAGACCGCCTCTCTGAGTCCGTCGGGACTGACGAGCTGCTGTCGGGCTGAGCATGGCTGACAGCGAAAGGAAGCGGCGGTGAACACAATCGGCGATGCCAAACATGACCTGTTGACCCCCTGCCTGTGCCTGGATCGCAAGGTGCTGCAAGGCAACATCCAGCGCATGGCCGATTTTCTGGCCCCCGGCAAGGTGCGCATCCGTCCGCACAGCAAAACCCACAAGTGCCCTGCCATCGCGCATATGCAGCTTGAGGCTGGTGCGATCGGCATTACCTGTGCCAAGCTCTCCGAGGCGCAAGTCATGGTGGAGGCCGGCATCCGTGACATCCTGATCGCCAACCAGATTGTTGACCCCAGCAAGCTGCGTCAGCTGGCCGGCCTGGCACGTTATACCCAGGTGATGGTGGCGGTTGAAACGGCCGCCAACGCCAGCGCCCTCTCCGAGGCGGCAGTGGCTGCCGGCAGCACCATCCGCGTGCTGATCGAGGTCGAGGTGGGTATGGGGCGCTGCGGGGTGGCACCAGAGGATACTCTAGCCTTGGCACGCCACATCCTTGTGCTGCCCGGGTTGGCGTTTGAGGGCTTGATGGGTTATGAAGGCCACGCCGTGATGCTGCCCGAAAAAGGCGAGCGTACAAGAGTGGCGGGCGAAGCTATGGCGCGGCTGGTCGGCACGCGCGATATGCTGGAGGCGGCCGGCATTGGGGTTGGAATCGTCTCGGGAGGCGGGTCGGGCACCTATGACGTGACGGGTGTCTATCCGGGGCTGACGGAGATCCAGGCGGGATCGTATGCCACCATGGACGCCAAATACCGCTCGGTAGGGCTCGAGTTTGGCTATGCCCTGACGCTGCTGGCACAGGTGCTGAGCGTACACGGCGATGTAGCGATTACCGATGCCGGGCTCAAGTCGCTCAGCAGCGAGTTTGGCATGCCCACGGTGCTCGCTCCTCAGGGCTGGGAGTTAGAACGCCTGGCTGAGGAACACGGCTTTCTGCGGCGGCAGGGCGGCGAGGCACTTGCCGTGGGTGACAAGGTTGAGCTGGTGCCCTCACATGGCTGCACCGCCATCAACCTGCACGAGCATTACGCCGTCACCGAGGACGACCGCCTCATCGGCTACTGGCCGATCGCAGCGCGCGGCTGCATTCAGTAGCCTAGTCTACATAAAATGCAAAGATCGCGCTGGATGGGCCGCCCCAAGTTGCCCCGATCGTCACGCGTACTCCCGCCACCGGTTGATCCACTATAAAACGCACCAGGCGCTGGCTGTTTTCCGTTATTTTCGCGATTGTTTGCCACATCCCGTCTCGCAGTACCTCGCAGCGCAGCTCGCGGATCAGCCTCTCGGGCAGGGCGCTCAGCTGGTCGTCGGCCTGCAAGTTGCTCATGGCGGTGTTTGCGTCCAGGGCGCTATCCAGCACCAGGCTGACCTGATGCAGCGCCACAGGATTGTCGAACTCGTAGGCAACCCAATCACCAGACGCACATCGCCAGCCATGGTGATCTTGGCCGATTGGGCGGTTCCAGCCGTCACGCAGCGGTGCGGGGTCGCCCTGTGAGGCGCTCAGTCGGGCAGTGGTGGTGAGCACGCTGAACTGCTGCGGGATGCCGGGTAGGTAGCAGTCGTCGGCCAGCAGGGATTGCTGCAGGGCTTCCATCTGGCTACCTACTGCGGCGGGTGTGATCCCCTCGGCACATGCCAGCGCGGCAGCCGTACCGGCCGCCTGGCCCATCACACAGGCGGTGCCCATCACACGCGTCGAGCTCATGGCGATGTGGCTGCAGCTGGCGTCACGTCCGGCAAACATCAGGTTGGGGATATCGCGATGCACCAGCGTGCGGTAGGGAATGCCATACGGCGAGGGTGCCTGATGCCAGTGGGTGGCCGGCAAACCCAGCCTGGCGGCGTGAAAGCCTGCCGGGTGGTGATCGTCCATTGTCCAGCCGCCATAAGCGACGGTATCTTCAAAGCGGCCGCCGGCCTCAATATCGCCCTGTGTGAGCATATAGAGGCCCTCGTAGCGGATGCTCTCACGCTTGCCGGGCAGGAACTGTACCCAGTCGAGCGCCCAGTTAGCAGCCGATGCGCGCTCAGGGCAGCGGTTCTTGATGTGATCCCACACCCCGTAGACGATCTTTAATAGCTCATGACGGCACCATTCGGTGTCGTGGATGGAATGCTGCTCGCCGCCCAGCTCGATCCACCAGTAACCCATCGATTGCCAGGTGTGTCCGCTAGCACCAAAGGGAAGCTCGTCGCAGTGTTCATAGGTGTTAGCCCACGCGAGCGGAGCAAAGGGCATTGGCTGCGGATGCTCACGGGCTTGGAACATGCAGGTCATGCCCATGGTGCGCGCATCGGCCTGGGCGGGTGCCAGCGTCTCGCCAAACTCGCTGGCGGCTTCGCGCCCCATACGGCAGGTCGCGCCAGTCAGGGGCGCCAGGATGGCGTCGCCAGAGCAATCGATAAAGATGCGCGCCTCGATTGTAAACAGCGTTTGGGTGGTGAGCTGCCAGGCCGTTACTGAGCGAATGCTGGCGCCATCCATCTCGGCCGCCTGAACCGTGGTGTTGAGGTAGAGCGAGAGGTTGGGCTCAGCCAGCACCTTTTGGTAGAGCAGGGTCTCCCATACCGAATAACTGCGCTGCGTGTTGCACTGCAGGTTTTCGAGGCGCAGCTCCTCGAGGATGCCCGTCTCGCGCAGGTTGGGGAGGGCATTGTGACGATCGGCACCGCAGATGTGCATGCGCACTTCGCCGGACGAGTTGCCGCCCAGGACGGGGCGGTCTTGCACGAGGGTGACCCGCGCACCATGGCGCGCGGCTGCCAGCGCGGCGCACAGACCGGCTGGTCCGCCGCCAATCACACAGATATCGCTCTGCAGCGCTTGACGGCGTAATTGCATACAAACTCCCAAAATCAGGCGGAGGGGGTGGGATTCGAACCCACGATAGGGCAAGCCCTATAACGGTTTTCGAGACCGCCCCGTTCAGCCACTGCGGTACCCCTCCGGATTTGCTAAAGCGGCCCGCGTACGGGTCACTTGTCGCGCAGGTTGGTAAAGAACCGATCCATAACCGCCTGTACCTCATCGGCCAGGACACCGCTGTAGACCTGCAGCCGGTGGTTGAGCCACGGCGAGCGCACCAGGTCGTATACCGAACCGGCCGCTCCGGCTTTGGCATCCCGCAGGGCGAACACCAGGCAGCTCACCCGCGCGTTCACCAGCGCCCCCGCGCACATGGCGCAGGGTTCTAACGTACAGTAGAGCGTCGCGCCCGTCAACCGCCAGGCGCCTACAGTTGCCCCTGCCTGGCGCAGGGCAAGAATCTCGGCGTGAGCGGTCGGGTCGTGAGTCGCCTCGCGCAGGTTGTGGCCGCGCCCGATGATCTGCCCATCTACTACCACCACCGCGCCCACCGGGACCTCACCACTATCCAGAGCCAGCTCGGCTTCTTCCAGGGCGGTGCGCATCCACGCTGTGTGGTTCATCTGGGGCGGCATTATAGCACATTCGCGCCGAGGGCTCAACTTGAATCATGCTGCGCTTGGCATACACTCGGGGATGAGGTGAATATGAGCGTAGAGATATCCAGGCTGCGCGCGATCGCCGCCGGCGGCGATGCGATCGGCGAGGTGGGCGGCAAGACCGCCTTTGTCCCGCTGGGAATCCCCGGCGAGCTGGTGAGGCTGCAGGTGAGCCGCGAATACCCGCGCTATGTGGCTGCCGAACTGACCGAGATCCTGGAGCCCTCGCCCGACCGCGTGGCGGCGCCGTGCCCCTATTTCGGGCGCTGCGGGGGCTGCCAGTGGCAGCATATCCGCTATGCGCGCCAGCTCGAACTCAAGCGCCAGATCGTAGCGGATGCCATGGCACGCATCGGTAAGCTCCCGAATGCAGAGGTGCTGCCGGTGCTGGGTATGAATGAACCATGGGGATGCCGCAACAACGTACAGTTCGAGGTGCTGCCCAGCGGGATGTTGGCTTTCAAAGCGTTTCACAGTCATGCGGCGGTCGAAATCGATCGCTGCCTGATCACCCAGCCCGTCCTGAACGAACTGGCGGTTGTCCTCCGTCCGCTGCCGGAGGGAATCCAACGCGCGGTGCTGCGCTGCGGGGTGAATTCGGGTGAACGGCTGATCCTGCTGGAAGGCTACCGCCCTCCCAAGTCGGTAGCCGCCGATGTGGAATGCGTCTATCGGAATCCCAAGGGCGCCTTGCAAGCGCTCTCGGGCAAGGGCGTGCTGCATGAGCAGCTGGGCGGGCGCCGTTGGCAAGTGAGCGCCGGATCATTTTTCCAGGTCAACACCGCCCAGGCCGAGGTGCTGCTGGCCGAGGTGCGCAAGCGCCTGCCCGAGGGCGGCGACTTGCTGGTGGATGCCTACTGCGGGGTGGGGACCTTTGCGCTCTCGCTGGCCGAACGCTTTGAGCGCGTAGTGGGAATTGAGTCGGCGCCCTCGGCGATCGAAGATGCCATGGTGAACGGCGCAGGTGATCCGCACGTCCGTTTCAGACGCGGCACTACAGAGTCCGAGCTGTCTGGTGCACTCGAGCCGGGCTGCACGATGATTTGCGATCCGCCGCGTGCCGGCTGTGGCCCTGCCGTGCTGCGAGCAATGGCAGAGGCAGAGGTTGGCATGATCGTGTATGTCTCGTGCGACCCGGCCACTCTGGCCCGCGACCTGGCGACGCTGGCATCTCTGGGTTATGCGGTGGGAGCGCTGCAGCCAGTCGACATGTTCCCGCAGACCGCGCACATAGAATGCGTGGTTGCGCTCTCCAGAAACAGGATATAATACTATAAAGATATCGTTATATTAAAATAACATAAAGAGGTTATGATGAAAAAGCGCTGGCTGGTCTATGCTCTGGCCGGGTTCTTTTTTGGTATCTTTGATTTTTATTACCAGATCCTTGTACAAAAACACTTACCAGCCATTGGTTTACTGGGATACATAAAAGTACTGTTGATCCTGGGGGTCTTTATCATTCCGTTAGTGCCAGCGGTTCGTTACGAGAGTAAAACTTCTGGATCGCGGCTACAAGCTGGTTTGGCGGGTAGCCTGATATGGTTGGCTGCCATCGTAGCCTATTACCTGACGAATGCCGTACAATTGGCCTTTATCGGCTTTGCGGGCATGCCAGAGCTGCACATCTCGCAACGCGCCGAGCCATATTTCTGGGAGAACTGGAAGAACGTTTTCACCTACAGTATTTTGGGAGGCATGGCGGAATGGGGCGCCATCGCACTGGTGGGCGGTTTTATTGTCGGTTATTTGCTGAGCCTGATTCTTCTGCGTAGGCGCGGCTCAGTTAGCCAGTGAGTAGTAAGTTGGACGGTTTAGGACCAGAAGCGCAGCAGATCCAAGCGGCAAGCCGGCTCAGGTGTCGGCTTTAGCGATTATTTCGTTGCCCTGCTTGGCTAGTCAGGCCCTTGTCTTCCATCTCCAGGTATGGCCCAAGATATGGTATGCGGTGTGCCGCAGAAGATACGGAAGAGTTCAGCTGGAATAGCCGAAGTGCAGTATGCCTTTCTGGTGCGCCGCCCTGAGCCCCACCACCAAAGGCTGCACGATGATTTGCGATCCGCCGCGTGCCGGCTGTGGCCCCGCCATGCTGCGGGCTATGGCTGAGGCAGATGTTGGTAGGATCGTGTATGTCTCGTGCGACCCGGCCACTCTGATCCGCGACTTGGCGATGCTAGCATCTCTGGGTTATACGGTGGGAGCGCTGCAGCCAGTCGACATGTTCCCGCAGACCGCGCATGTGGAGACGGTATGTCTCTTAGTGCGGAGAAACGCTCTACATATCAACATTGACGTGGATGTTGAGGAATGCTACAAGAAAAACGCTGACAAGCCACTTATACTCAGATCAAGGAGTATGTTTTGGAGCAAACCGGGATGAAGGTCTCTTCCCTGTACATATCTCAGGTCAAACGGAAATGCGGGCTGAATGTCGGCGAGAGCTACAATAAACCAAAGTCAGAGGATATCCATGTGCCGCAGTGCCCTCCCGAAAAAGAAAAAGCCATCATGGATGCGTTACAGCATTTCGGGATGATTCAATGTGTACCTTCTATAATGTGAGAGGTGATTTATTATGTCCAAGACTCTTAAGAGTGTAATCACTAAAGCTAGTCCTCATACGATAAAGAAATTTGAGTTGATTGAGGAATATATTAAGTCCTGGGCACAAAAGTTGATGCTGAACAATTCTTGTAATAGCTTAATATTTATTAATTGCATGTGTAATTGTGGTATTTATAAAGATGATGCTGATAGAATGGTAAAAGGCACTGCTGTACGTGTCTCAGAAACTTTGCTCGAAGTCGCAAGAGAGTACACAGACAAGGTCGTATACATATATCTGAATGACAAAGATGTGAAGCGTGTGGATGAATTGGAAAAACATCTGCATGAAAATGAGCGAAACTTTCAAATTGTGACTTCAAGACTTGATGCACATGAGTTATTAAGGAAAATCGGACCACAGTTATGTCATGCAGAGCATTTGCACTATTTTCTGCTCTACGATCCATACGATGCGAGCATCGATTGGGAAGTACTCTTGCCGTTTTTCCGTAACTGGGGAGAGGTCATGATCAATCATATGGTTTCCGATCCTGTGCGGGCAATTATGAGCGCCAAGAAAAAGGCAACGAAGGAAAAGTACGAAAATACGTATCTTGAGGATTTTGAAAAACTGGTGCCTTACGGGAGTGATAAAGCAGCTTATGAAGCAAGAGTGAAGGAAATCATAAATTCCCTGAAGGGCTCTCGCAGGTATTACGTCTCTGCTTTTCCCTTCTACAACACTCAGAATTCGCTTGTGTATAACCTGATTCACTGCACCAGCAACAAAGAAGGCTTTAAGTTATATAAGAAGAGCGCGTGGAAGGTTTTCGGAGCACAGTCATCCACTAAGCGATCAGCTGAAAATAGGCAACTTTCATTTGACTTTTGGGGAGAAATTACAACGGATGGAGATGAATCATGCCTGCATGTAATTGATATTGCGTGGTATTTGAGCCATTCTCTTAAGGGGCGACAGCGGACACCTCTTTATGAGATGTGGGAACTTCTTGACGACCATCCGATCTTCCCATCCGAGGGCTTTCGGAATGAGATAAAACATGAGCTCATGAGCTGCTTTGGAGCTAAGATCGAGCAGATCACAAATGATAAAACCGGAAAGAAAGAAACAGTCATCTCTTTCTCTTTAGGAGATTGAGGTTATATAGAAGAGGTGCAGGAATTAATGGCAACGTCACAAAAATTCGGCGGCAACTGGACAGAAGACAAACTGAACATCTTTACGAGCTATTTGGATGCATATCTTATTGCATTGCAAAACCAGGAGTTCAAGAAGATTTATATTGATGCGTTCGCCGGGACCGGAGAGATCGAAACCAGTGATGGCGGGCAATATCTTGTGGGCTCTGCTAAGAGAGCTTTGTCGGCGGATAAAAAATTTGACCGCTACTTCTTCATTGAAAAAGATGAAGACAAAGCAGCAGAACTATGGGCAATGGTAGATTCGGAGTTTCCTGAATTGAAACGTAGTGTCAGCGTTTACTGTGGTGATGCCAATGAGAAGCTGGAGCAGATTATCCGTGAGCAGGAGTGGCGGTATAACAGAGGGCTTCTGTTTTTAGATCCGTATGCTACACAGGTAAATTGGACCACACTTGAAACAGTAGCAAAAACGAAGTCTATTGATGTTTGGTATCTGTTTCCGTTTTCTGCACTTGAGCGGATGCTGCCGAAGAATGGGAAATATGAAAAATGGGAAGATAACATAAACCGGTTGCTTGGAGATACTGGATGGCGTGAAGAGTTTTACAAGAAAGATCCGCAAATGACACTTTTCGATCTGTTTCCGGATGCGTCCGATCAGAATGATGGCGAACGTAAAGTGAAAGACGCTAATCCGGACCAAATAAAGGAATATATTCTTTCCCGGCTTGAGACAATCTTTCCATGTGTGTCTAAACATGCACGGATTTTCAGGAACAGCAGGAACTCGCCGATGTTCCTATTCTGCTTTGCTATTTCGAGTGACAATCCGAAAGCCAAAGGCCTCGCTTTGCGAATAGCAGATAATATATTAAAGAAAAAATAAGCGGAGGATGAAGTTATCTTGAAGACCATAACACGAAAATCAATGCTTTATCAGACCGGTGTTGAGTATGGAGATTACACAATGAATCATGTGCAGGGATGTGCGCATGGATGTCGATATCCATGCTATGCCTACCTGCTGAAAAAGCGATTCGGGCAGATAAAAGATTATGAAAACTGGCTTGAGCCTTATCTGGTTTCTAATACACTGGAACTGCTGGATAAGGAAATACCGAGGCTCAGGGATAAGATAAAGTCCGTACAGCTTTGCTTTACAACAGATCCGTTTATGAATGGGTATCCGGAAGTCACGGCTATGAGCATAGCAGCCATCCGGAAGCTAAATGAGGCAGGCATAAAATGCATAACACTTACCAAAAGTCTGTTGCCCATAGAATTTGCGGAGCTTTCCAAAGAGAATGAACACGGAATCACGCTGATCACTCTGGATGAGATCTACCGGGAGCAAATGGAGCCGGGTGCTGTTCCTTGCGCAGAACGGCTGGCAGCATTGAGAGCATTGCATGATGCAGGATTTAAGACGTGGATAAGTATTGAACCTTACCCGACACCAAATATGGTTGAGCAGGACTTACATGAAATACTGGATGCTGTATCTTTTGTAGACCGGATCATATTTGGCAGGACAAACTACAGCAAAGTAGCAAACTCCTATGAAGGGCATAAGCATTTTTACAATGAGTGCGCAGCAGAAGTGATTGCCTTCTGTCATGAGCATGGAATTGATTATCATATCAAGGAAAAAACGATAACGGAAGAATGAGGTGGCACAATGGCGCTATTACAAGACCTGATCCAGCAGATTGACGATCCGGCGCTTAGGGAACGAATCCTGCAGGAGACAAATAAATTACTCAAACATATGGTGAGGGGAAGAAGAAATACCTTACCAAAACCGCGGATTCGCTGCCTGCGCTGTCAGTTCCCGTGACTTCAATTGATCCAGGAGGTTAAAGCCAATGTATAAACTATACGGCGACGGCATAAACGACGATTACCCGGCAATCCAGCAGATGCTGGATTCAGGGATGGCTTGTGTGATTTTAGGTTCGCCCGAAAAGTGCTACTTGTTATCAAAAACCTTAAAGATACATTCAAATCAGGAACTCGCACTCCCTCGTTTTGCAACCATAAGGCTTATGGATAACGCCAACTGCTGTATGCTTGAAAACGCCGAGCCGCGTGAATGGAATAAAAATATCAAGGTAAGCGGCGGCATATGGGATATGAACCATAACAATCAACATCCGAATCCTTACCATTTCCCCAATCCCATAACCGGCGAGAAATTCAAGGATACTGCACAGCGACTCAACTATGACATTAACGACCGCCTATTTATCGATGCTTATACCGGACACTGCTTTCGTTTCAACAGCGTAAAAAACCTCATCTTTGAGGATTTAACGATAGTAAATCCTGTAGTTTACGGAGCGCAGTTTGCCTTTGTTGAGGATTTTACGGTAAGGGATCTGGTTTTTGATTATACCGAGGGCAGTCCCAAACTCTGGAACCTGGACGGAGTACATTTTGAGGGCGGATGCAGAAACGGTTATGTCACGAATCTGAAAGGCGCGTGTCATGATGATCTTGTGGCAATCACATCCGACGACGGCAAAAACGGCGATATCGAGAACATCGTTGTCGACGGGATCTTTGCGTATGGTTCACACAGCGCAGTCAGGCTTCTTTCGGTAAAGCACAAGGTCAAGAATATACATATCAGTAATGTTTACGGCATATATTATGTATATTTAATATGTATGTCGAAATATTATGATACTCCC
>JAAYDC010000012.1 GCA_012729455.1 Chloroflexota bacterium
CGCTTTCTCGTACTCGATGACCGCCTCGATCAACCCGCGGAAGAGCGGATGCGGCGCGTTGGGGCGCGACTTGAACTCGGGATGGAACTGGCAGCCCACCATATAGGGGTGATCGCGCAGTTCGCCGATCTCAACCAGCATGCCATCCGGCGAGAGCCCGCTCCAGACCATGCCAGCCGCTGCGAGCTCGTCTCGGTAGGCGTTGTTGATCTCGTAGCGATGGCGGTGGCGTTCGTTTACCAGGTCTTTCTGGTAGAGCCCCGCGGCGCGCGTGCCCGGCACCAGCTGGCAGGGGTATGAGCCGAGGCGCATCGTGCCGCCCTTGTCCTTGATACCGCGCTGCTCGAGCATCATATCCACCACCGGCATGGGGGTATTTTCGTCAAACTCTGAGCTGTTGGCAGCGGCGTTGCCAATGACATGGCGCGCGAAATCGATCACCATCACCTGCAGCCCCAGACACAAGCCCAGGTAGGGCACCTTGTTTTCGCGCGCATAACGCGCGGCAGCGATCTTGCCGGCTACGCCGCGTTCGCCAAAACCGCCCGGCACCACAATGCCGTCCACGCCGGCCAGCACCTGGCTGCAGTTTTCGCTGTCGAGTTGCTCGGAATCGATCCACTCGAGTTCCAGGCGGCGATGTAAAAAGCTGGTGGCGTGCAGCAGTGACTCGCTGACGCTCAGGTAGGCATCGTGCAAGCCGACATATTTGCCCACCAGAGCGATACGCACGGTCGGCCCAGGCTCGAGGATGTTTGTGACCATCTTTTGCCACGCGCTCATGTCGGGCGGACGCACATCCAGCTTGAGGCGGCGCACAAGATACTCACCCATGCCATATTGCTCAAGCTCGAGTGGCACCTGGTAGATCGTCTTGGCGGTTACCAGTGGAATGACGGCCTCGCGATCGACATCCGCAAAAAGCGCGATTTTATCGAGGTTGCCTTCGCTGATCGGATAATCGGCGCGGCATACCAGCACATCCGGCATAATGCCGATACTGCGCAGCTCGCGCACAGAGTGCTGGGTGGGCTTGGTCTTTAGCTCGTTGGTCGAGGCGATATAGGGCACCAGTGTCAGATGGACATAGCAGGTATTGTTATAGCCCACGTCCTTGCGCATCTGGCGGATGGCCTCGAGAAAAGGCAGGCCTTCGATATCGCCGACAGTACCGCCCACTTCGACGATCACGATCTCAGCCCTGGACGAGTCAGCCACCGCCATAATGCGGCGCTTGATCTCGTCGGTAATGTGCGGGACTACCTGTACGGTGCCGCCCAAAAAGTCGCCGCGCCGTTCTCGCGCCAGCACTTCGGAATAGATGCGCCCGGTGGTGACGTTTGAGTACTTGCCAAGCGATACATCGACAAAGCGCTCATAGTGACCCAGGTCGAGATCAGTCTCGGTGCCGTCGTCGAGCACAAAGACCTCGCCGTGCTGGAAAGGTGACATGGTGCCCGGATCGACGTTGAGGTAGGGGTCGAGTTTTTGGATGACGACGGAAAGCCCACGGGCTTTGAGCACCTGCCCGATCGATGCGGCGGTGACCCCCTTGCCCAACGAGGACACAACACCGCCAGTACAAAAGATGAATCGCGCCATGGGGCCTCCGCGTTGCAAGAATGCTCAACTCGGGAGAGCAGTATAACTCGAGCTCCAGCTCCTTACAAATGCAAGTCCGATCCAGGCCAGCATAACATCAGGCAACCAATGAAAGTAATTGACAAGAACGATATCGTGAAACGGATATTAAACCTATGGGTACATACGCCCTAACGTGCGCGGAAAAGCGATCGTCTCGCGGATATGATGGATGCCGCACAGGTAGGTAACCGTACGTTCGATGCCCAAGCCAAAGCCCGAGTGCGGTACCGAGCCATAACGACGCAGATCGAGGTACCACTCATAGGCCTCGCGCGGCAGCTGGTGCTCGGCAATGCGCGCCTCCAGCAGTTCCAGGCTGGCGATGCGTTCTCCGCCACCGATGATCTCTCCATACCCCTCGGGCGCCAGCAGGTCGGCCGAAAGCGACAGCTCGGGGTTTTCGGGGTCGGCGGCCATGTAAAAGGCCTTACACTTGGCCGGGTAGCGGTGCACAAAGACGGGCTTGTCGTAGCGCGCAGCGATGGCCACCTCGTGCGGCGCCCCGAAATCCTCGCCCCACGCCAGTTCCTCGCCAGCCTCCTTGAGCAGCTGCAGAACATCGTTATAACTGATGCGCGGGAAGGGCGGCACGATCTGTTCGAGCTTGGTCGTGTCACGCTCGAGGATCTGTAACTCTTCCTTGCAGCTCTCCAGCACGCGCATCACCACATACGAGAGCAGCTCTTCTTCGACGCGCAGGCACTCTTCCAGTCCGGCATAGGCCATCTCGGGCTCAACCATCCAGAATTCGATCAGGTGGCGGCGGGTCTTGCTTTTTTCGGCGCGAAAAGCCGGTCCAAAGCAATAGGTGCGCCCAAAGGCCATGATGGTGGCCTCGTTGTAGAGTTGGCCGGATTGTGTGAGATAGGCCTTTTCGCCAAAGTATTCCGTCTCAAAGAGGGTGGTAGTGCCCTCGCAAGCCGAGGGCGTCAGGATCGGGCAATCCACCAGCAGAAAGCCCTGGTTATCTAAATAGTCGCGGATGGCCCTGACCACTGCGGCGCGTACCCGCAGCACGGCCCACTGTACCCGCGAGCGCAGCCACAGGTGGCGGTTATCCATCAAAAAGTCGATGCCGTGCTCTTTGGGGGTGATAGGGTAATCCTGTGCGAGCTGCACGATCTCGACATTGCTGAGCGCCAGCTCATATCCGCCGGGCGCGCGCGGCTCCTGCTGGACGGTGCCCGTCACGATCAGCGACGATTCTTGCGTCACCACCTGGGCCGCCTGAAAGGCTTCTGCCGGCAGGGCTTTATTAAAGGCCACTGCCTGGATCAGTCCGCTGCCATCGCGCACCATCAGAAACTGCAGGCGCCCTTTGTCGGTCTTGTTATACAGCCACCCGCGGATGGTGACTTCCTGGCCGACGAAATTCGCCACATCGCGAATCAATACGCTGGACATCCTGGTTCCTCCTTGTCCATCAAGCGGCAAATGGCAGCAGACGCGCCAGGCGACTGCACAACCGCGAGAGAGGGATGACACGCTCGATCACCTGCTCTTCCTGAGCATCAAACACGTGTAAAAGCTGCATGAGCACAATATAGGCGACGGCACCCACCAGGAGTGCTGCCAGGCGCCAAACTCCCGAACTGAGCGCCAGCAAGACAGCCAGCGGTAATGCCGCCAGGACGGATTTCCATACCAGCGCCAGCCAGTTGATCGGCCTGAGATAGCGGCGTATGCCGATGTAAAAAGGGATCAGCAGCACCAGCTCGGAAACCACAGTGATGTAGGCCGAGGCCATATAACCGATACGCCGGATCAGCACCAAGTTGGCGATGATGTTGAACACCAGCCCGATGGTAAAAGCCAGGGTCAGGTAGCGCTGCTGGCCGAGGGCAATCAGCACATATTGCGTGACAGAATTGATGAAACCCATCGGCATATACCACACCATGATGCGCAGGATGCTGGTGGCATAAGGCTGGTACTGTGAGCCCCCCAGGATGGTGATTAGCGGGCTGGCAAACGCCCAGCCCAGCAACGCCCCTGGGAAGGCTACCGTCAACAGCAGTTTGATCGAGAGGATATAGGCACGATACAAACTATCTTTGGATTCAGCGGCATAGCGCGACATCAGCGGAAAGATCGCCATAGTGAAAAAGGCCGGCACGATGCCTACCGCATCGATATACTTGTAGGCTGTGCTATACCAGCCCACCACGCGGATATCGGGCACCATCCATTCCAGCAAGATAACCGCTACCTTGAAAAAGAGCGTCGCCAGCAGGTTGTTGAGCATCAGCGGAAAGGATTCAGCCAGCATGGCTCGCTGAAAGGCAGGGTCCCATTCCAGGCGCGGTTTAAGCGCCAGCTGCCGCAGCAGCAGCACAAAGATCAACAGGGTGATCAGGTTGGTGATAATCGAGACTACCGCCAGGCCGATAAAGCTGGTAGCCATCAGGAGCGCAATGGCACCTAGCACCACCCGCACGATCGTGGTGACGGTAGTGACCAGTGCCGGCAGCTCCATGCGTTCATGCGCCATAAAGATGGCGCTGATGCTGGCCGAGATGTTACTGGGGATCAGCGCCAGGCCAAACAGGGCGATCGCCAGCACTGTACTGGCCTCCAACGGTGCGCTCAGGCGACGTATCAGAACAAAGGCCGTCAGCAACGGCACCGATACGACACACAACAGCATGCGCAGGATAATGGTGTTGGCGAGGTATTTGCTCGAGTTGGCTTTGTCGCGCGCTACGTCGCGCACCAGAAAGGTGTTCAGACCAAAGTTGGTAAAGATATCGAACCAGCTGATGACGACCACAGCCAGGTAATACTGTCCGGCATCGGCAGGCCCCAGGATGCGCAGCATCAACATGGCAAAAACCATGTCGATCAGCTTGTTCACCAGGTTCAACGCGATCGGAGCGACCGTGTTGCGGGTTACGCGCTGTGCTGATCCATCATCCTGGGGTCGGCGAAAAAAACGCCGTACTCCCCAGTAACCAATCATTAAGAGTAGGATTACTCCGCCGATAAAGCTCACAAACAGGCCGTATTTGACCGAGTTGGGCGTGTACTTGAACCTGACAACCCACTCGCCCTCGGGCACCTGTACCGCCCGGAAGGCGCCATAGGCCTGCTCAATGCCTAGTTCGCGCTCTTCCAGGCGCGGATCAGCAGCATCCACCGGCCGGATAAAGGCCTTCCAGCCGTCAAAGTAGGTATCGGTCAGCACCAGGTAGGCATCCGACGTGGCACGGAAGGTAATCTCGACCTCGTTGGGCGTATAACGCAGCGCGCTGACGGTGTTGTTAAACCCTTCCGGGATCGGCCGGTCAGCCGCCAGCTCACTGGGCGGCTCGTGGTCGAGCAGCACCTCCTCGTATGGCACGATATTGCGCATCGCCTGATTGAACTTCATCGGCTCGGGGATATACCGCCCGCGCGGCGATAGGAATGCCCTCGGCAGATAGTTCTCGTTCAGGTAGACGCGTGCCTCGCCATCATAGACCAGCTTGTAGTTGCGGTTCGAGATCTTGACAGTGGGATCCGTCAGCACGTATTTAACGTTGGCCAGATCCAGGAGCGACGAGCTGAGCGAATCGATGCCGCGGATGCCGCCGATGCGGTTATACAAGAGGGCATGCTGCGGCTCGATCCTTTCCATGTACTGCACATAGTTTTTGGGGATAATCGAATCATAGCCGCGCATATCCTGGATGTTATAGAACCAGGCAGAGTTGGCTATCATCACCGGCGGACCGCTGGCATCGTGCGAAGTGATACGGTAGGTCTCGGTATCCTGCTCAAGGAATTCGATCAGCGGCGTCTTGTAGACGATCAGGTTGGGATCAGTCGCGGTGAAAAAGTCGTGCTGATAATAGTAGGCCTCACCCACCCCAACCAGCAGAACAACCGACAGCCACACCATCGGGTTCTTGATGCGCTTGCGCACCAGCAGCGCCACGGCTGCCATGATCATAAAGATGCCCAGCTGGAAGAAATTCTGGAACAGGAACGAGTAAAACATTTGCGGGCCATCCATGGCCTCGTTGGCGCGTGCCAGGTCGTTGATCAGCTCGGCCACCCGCTGCATGAGCTGCTCTTTATAGATAAACGTAACTCCCAGGGCGGCAATGCCGATCAGCCCGCCCGCCAGCAAGAGGCCGGGCACCCAATACTGGGCAAAGCGATCGACCATGCCCAGAAACTGCTTTTTGCGGGTTTCGATCGCCCCCCAAAAGCTCTCGGCGCCGAACCCGGCCAACACCGACATGCACAGGGTGTAGGGAAATATCCAGCGAAACGGCGAATGCACCTGGCTCAGACCGGGGAGTTTATAGATCAGGATGTAGAGCGGCGAGCCAAACACGAACATGATCGAAAAGACCGCCAGCACCACGAAAAAGCCGATGTGGCGGCCCTTGCGGCGCAGGATGCCGATAAGCGCCAGCATGGTCGGCAATATGCCCAAATAGCCAGCCGCCTCGACATAGTTCTTCATGCCCCAGTTGGGGTTGTTGATAGCAGCGCCGTTCAGGTTCTTGGTGATGGGCGTGACCTGCATGGTAAAGAGGTTGAAATAGGTGTGATGGGTTGGGTTGCCATAGATATCGGGCATGAACATGGCAAACACCTGCCGCCATGGCCAAGCCCAGCCGCGCACCTCTTCGAAACTGGCGCTGCCCTCGCGAAAGTTATGGCGCACCAGCTCCAGGAGCGGCACCCACTGCACCGCGCCGATGATCACCCCCAGAAGCGCAATCGCCGCCAGGACGCCGATCGCCCGCAGCGGTGCGCGCAGACTCCGGCTGCTAATCCACAAACGCACCAGGCGGTAGAAGGCGTAAAAGAGGGTTACCAATCCGACGTAATAGTACATCTCGGGATGGCCGGCCAGCATGACCATGGTCACCGCCAGTGTGCCGAGGATGATCAACGGCAGGCTTTTTTGCAGGTTGAGGGAGCCCTCGCCGGCGCACTGCACAATCCTTTCGACGATCAGCAGAATCGCCGGCAGCCATACAGTGGCGCCCATGATCATCGGAAAGACGTTATGCACAAACATAAAGCCCGAGAACATGTAGGTGGCGCCTGCCACAATAGCACCCAGCCGGCCGGTGCCGAGGGTGCGCAGGAACCAGTACATCAGATAGCCCGCCAGGGCGGTATGCAGCAAGGCATACCAACCATAAGCATGTTCAAGCGGCAGGATGTAAAAAAGGATCGAAAGCGGGTAGAGCATCGAGTGCTGGCCGCCCGCCAGAAAGGGCATGCCGCCCACGATATAGGGGTTCCACAGCGGTACCTCGCGCGCTTTGATGCTATCCAGGAAAAAGCGCTTCCATATATAGTTCTCGAGAATCAGGTCAGAGAGCAGATCGTTGTGGGGTATGCTGACGCCTGCCTCTTGTGCATAGGCATCCCACGGGGGGAAGGCAAAGAGGTTATCAGCCGGCAGCATGGTCTTGCCGCCCAGAGTCTGAGGGATAAAGAACAACAGCGAGAGCAACAGAAACAAGGCCGCAACGCCCAACTCGATTTTAGTTTCTTTACGCACACAGCTCCCTTCGCAGCGACGTATGCCAGCTTTAGCATGCCAAATTATAGCGTAGGGGCAATGACGGTCAAAGGTGGTGTTTTGCACCGCTGCCCTGTGCCCCTTATACTAGCACCATTCGCATTATATGGAGATAGCCTATGCCCACTCCCCGTTGGCGGAATGGAATCCCTGTGCTCTTGTTGGTTGCCTGCCTGGCAATAGTTTGCCTGGCGGGCTGTGCAGCGTCCGGGATCAGCGGCACCGTCGTAGACGCTACCACCAGGCTGCCTCTGGAAGGCGTCGAGGTGCGCGCCGGCGACCTGACGGCATTATCGGATAGAAACGGCCACTACCAGTTAAAGCTCGAAGAGGGCAATTACCAGGTGGTGATCAGCAAAGAAGGCTATGTCAGCTACCAGACCGACCTGACTCTGGAAAGCAAAGCCAACCGTATCCAGCTCGACCTGCCCCTCGAACAGCGTCAGCTCAGTGGGGTGATCCTCGACCAGGAGACCAACGCACCGCTCGAAGGGGTCAAGGTGCGCATCGGCGAGGCCGAGGCCTCCAGCGACGCCCAGGGCGCCTTTTGCGTCAGTGCCCTGCCCGGCAACACGCTTTCGATCAGCAAGAGCGGCTATATCGGCTACGAGCTTGACGCTGCCGGCCTGAACGCTCTCTTTGACCAGACGGGCAAGCTCAGCGCTGCCTTTGGGCAATCTCTGGCACCGCGCGTGGTGAATGGCTTGCTGCTGGATGAGAGCGACAACCGCCCGATCTCTGAGACGGCCGTGCTGATCGGCGAACAGCAGACCACCACCGACGCCAACGGGGCATTCCAGCTGCGCATGGTGGATCCTGGCCAGCCCATCAAGGTCGATAACCCTGGCTACCGCGTGCCGGAAGGCCTGGTTTACAACGGCGAGGCGGATCTCAGACTGGTGCTCAAACCCTACCAGGTGACGGTGCAGGTCAGCGATGCCGAAAGCGGCGAGGCGCTGCCCGAGGCACTGGTGGCTGTACCCAAGGGTGATGTCAAGTCGCAGGGTGACGGCAGCTTTATCGTGCGTGCCAGCCTGGGCGCGACGATCAGCGCCTCACTCCTGGGCTACAAGAACGGCTCGGTAACCTACAACGGCGAAGAAACCCTGGCCCTGCAACTGGGACCCGCCCAGGTAGTTGGCCAGCTCACCTCGGCCGAAACTGGCGAGCCTATCACGATCGCGACCGTCTTGGCATACACTTCGCTGCCCAAGCCTGCGGTGCTCAATGTCGATGAACAGGGGCGCTTTTTCTACCCCGGCAACGACACGGTGAAAGAGATCCTCGTCAAAGCCCCAGGCTATGAGCGCATCACTGTGCCGATCACGCGCACCGGCATGCTGCGGTTAAGCCTGGAGACCTTTGAGGCGCGGGCGCTGTATATTCCTTATGGTCTGCTCTATGCTCCCGCCGTGTACCAGGAGATCCTCGATATGGCAGCCGGCACCGATATGAACGCCGTCGTGGTCGACTTGAAAGACGACCTGGCGACCCTGGCGTGGGATAGCCAGGTGCCGATGGCCAAGGAGATCGGGGCGCACAATCCCGATATCCTTGACGTGAGGGATATCATAGCCATGGCTCACGAACGCAACATCTATGTTATCGGGCGTCTGGTAGTTTTCAAAGACGTATTGCTTGCAAAGGCACACCCCGAATGGGTGGTGCAGAGATCTGGGGGTGGGCCTTATTACGACCTGGAAGGTCTTATGTGGGTCGACCCGTTTGTCAACGAGGTGCAGCAGTACAACATCGACCTGGCCATCGAGCTGGCCGAGATGGGCATCGATGAGGTGCAATACGACTATGTGCGCTTCCCGTCAGATGGGTCCGTCAGCGGGTTGGTCTATTCCAAACAGGCGGATTACAAGGGGCGCACCGATGCTGTGGCTGCTTTTATCGCCAAGTCGCACGCAGCCCTGGCCACCACGCCGGCGTTTTTCAGTGTGGACGTGTTTGGTCTGGTGCCCTGGATGGAGCCGGGCAATGATATGGGCATCGGCCAGACCATGGAAGCAATCGCCCCCAACGTCGACTATATCTGCCCGATGCTTTACCCGACCACCTTTGGCCCCGGCGAGCTGGGTTACAACAATCCGGGCTACTATCCCTACGAGATCGTATACCGCAGCGTGATGGTGTCGCATGAGCGCAGCACGACCAAGGTGCGCCCCTGGCTGCAGCACTATTCGATCTTTGGCATCCAATATGGGCCGGTCGAGATCCTGCTGCAGCGCAAGGCTGCCGACGATGCCAACAGCTGCGGCTGGACCTACTGGAACGCCGCGGGCTGGTATGATCACACGTCGATCGCTTCCGGCATCTATAGCCAATACCCGCAGGTAGCAGGTGCCAACCCGGGCAACATGCAATAACACAGTTACTGAAAACGGGGAGGCTATGCCTCCCCGTTTTTGTTATGCGTTGCCAAAGACCTTCATGGGGGTGCGATGAATCGCCTGGGCCCCCGCAGCGGCCGCTTCGGGGGTGGGCAGTGAGGCTTCGTCGGGCTTGTCAGAGATACCCATCACCAGGGCGCCCTGCGCGGCAGCCTGTTGCGCCAGGTGGAATACCTCGGCGGTGATCACGATCTCCTGTGCAAGCACCTCGCCTTGGGAGGCGTCCGTGGGCAGGCTGTTCATGCGCTGGGTCGTCTCGGTAAACTCGGCGCACCGGAACTGTTTGAATGGCGTCGGGTCGCCCGCCGCCAAACCAGCACGCACTTCATCGTGGGCGTGGCGCATATCGGCGCTCATGCGGCTGCGGCTATTATCACACAGCTCGGTAAGCGCCGTCAGAGTCGAAAGCTGACGGGTATCCAGGCGCTGCATCAGGTCATCGCGGCCGATAACACCGCCCACTACCATCAGGCACATATAAGCCAGGTAATCTTGGTTATCTTTGGTGATAAAGTGATAGGATGCCTGGTTAAGCTGGTCATACACCGCACGAAAGAGCGACTCTTCGTAACAACCGCCTGCTGAGGCGCACATCGTCTGGCGCACGGCAGCCACGCGCGCCTCGTCGATCACCTTATCGTTGCGCCCCCGCGCTCCGATCAGGCTCTTGTCAAGGTCGAGCAGCAACACGGTACCGGCATCCCACACAAAGCCGTCCGCCTGCAGCTGAGAACTAAAGCACTCGAGCTCGGACCAGCGCGTCGCCAACGCCAGATTGCCGCGCATTTCATAGCCGGCTGGCTTGGCGGGCTGTTCATGGCCGATAAAGCCCCAAGTGCTGAGGCGCTCACCCAGCAGCTGCGCAACCGCGCCATCGCCGCTGAGGGTATCGCCAATGAACAAGAGGCGCTGCGGCGTGCTGCCGCGCAGCCGGTCGGCCTGGCACATCAGGTGCCACAGATAAGCGGCGTGTTCGGGGGTGCCTTTACGCGGCACCATGTATCCCATCCAGCCCAGCTCACGCCAGGCTGCCCGCAACCCCACCAGGCGTTTATCCACCGGCTCGAGGCTGCGGTACACCACACGATCATCCAGACATTCCGCCAGGGTCGCAACTTGCCAGCTCATGACAGCCATCCTTGGGCAACCAGCAGCTCGGCGTTGAGGATCGAGCAGCCGGCCGCGCCGCGCACGGTATTATGCGAAAGCACCACGAATTGCAGATCAAACACCGGGCATGGGCGGATTCTCCCCACTGTCACCGCCATGCCTCCGCCGGCGTCACGGTCGAGCAGGGGCTGCGGGCGATCAGGCTCGCTGCGCACCAGGATGGGCGGCTGCACCGCGGAGGGACAGCCCAATGCATAGGGCTCGCTGCGAAAGCTGGAGAGCACCTTGATTGCCTCCTCAACGCTCGGGCGGCGCTCGAACTCGATCGAAACCGTCTCGAGGTGACCATCGCGCGTGGCGACGCGGTTACAGGCTGCGCTGATGCGCATCTGGGCCGGCTCAATGGCACTACCGTCTGCGCTGAGGGTACCCAGCAGCTTAAGGGGTTCGCTCGCCAGTTTATCTTCTTCGCTTTTGATGAAAGGGATCACGTTACCCAAGCTGTCCATCGCAGAGACCCCAGGGTAGCCCGCCCCGGAGAGGGCTTGCATGGTGGTGACAACCATGCGCCGCACACCAAAAGCATCGTGCAGGGGTTTGATCGCCAGCACCAGGCCTGTTGACGAGCAGTTGGGGTTGGTTACGATCATGCCGCGCTCCCAGCCGCGGCTACGGCGCTGCTGGCTGATGAGGGCAGTGTGCGCGGGGTTGACTTCGGGTACCAGCAGCGGTACATCCACATCCATGCGGTGGCTGCTGGCATTGCTCAACACGGCGTATCCGGCGGCTGCCATGAGCAGCTCGATCTCGGCGGCATATTCAGCGGGCAATGCCGAGAACACGACCTTGCAATCCAGCCCGGGCTCGCAGGGCTGCACCACCAGGTCGCGCACGGCAGCGGGCATATCAGCCGACACGCGCCAGGTGCAGGCCTCGCGATAGGGCAGGCCCACCGAACGGTCAGAAGCAGCCAGGACGGTGATCTCAAACCAGGGGTTGCCCTGCAGGAGCTGAATAAAACGCTGGCCGACTGTGCCGGTGGCTCCGAGGATGCCTACAGGCGTTGGTTTCATGAGACTCCTTTAAGCCCTGTCCAGGCCAAACTGGCTGTGGATGGCGCGCACCGCTGCATCAGTATGCGCCTGCGGCACGACGATCGAGAGATTATAGTTATAGTTGGAGGCGCCTTGTGCCACCGCCACGATCTCGACCTTTTGGCTGGCTAGTGCGCCAAATACCGAGCGCGCGATATCCGGGTTGCCGGTAGCGCCGGTACCGACAATTGCCAGAATTGCGACCTCGCCCTGACTGTCGACCGTATCGACATCGTGGTGAGCACGTTCGAGCTCGAGCTCGCGTTCGACGCTCTTGACGACCTCGTCCACGTCTTTGGAGTGGATCACAAAACAGATGCTCTGCTCCGACGATGATTGGGTGATCATCAGCATGCTGGCGCCGCTCCTTGCCACAGCGCTGAACACCCTGCCGGCGATGCCCGGCACGCCCAGCATGCCGCGTCCCGCCACTGTCACCATCGACAGGTCGCGGATGGCAGTAATGCCCTTGATGATCGGCTCCGGGCGCGAACTGGCGCTCACCAGCGTGCCAGCATTATCGGGTTCGAACGAGTTCAGCACCCGCAGCGGGATGCCCATCTCGACTACGGGCTGGATCGTCTTGGGGTGCAGCACTTTGGCGCCGAAAAAGGCCAGCTCGGCGATCTCGGCATACGAGATCTCGGCCAGAGTGCGCGCATCCGGCACGATACGCGGGTCAGCGGTCATCACGCCGTTGACGTCGGTCCAGATCCACACCTCATCAGCGGGCAGCACGCGCCCAAGGATTGTGGCAGAAAAGTCGCTGCCGCCGCGCCCCAGGGTGGTGGGGATGCCCTCAGCGGTCGCGCCGATAAAGCCTGTCACCACCGGCACGATCCCCGCCTGAATGAGCGGCAAAAGCCGTTTGGTAGCTTTGGCAGCCGTCAGGTCATAAAGGGGGATAGCTGAGCCCGAATGAGCGTTGGTGACAATCAGTTCGGTGGCTTCGACCATCTCGGCGGCGATGCCGCGATCGTTCATCGCGCCAGCCACGATGCGCGCCGAGAGGCGCTCACCCAAGCCCGAGACGACGTCAAGTCCGCGCGGAGTCAGCTCGCCCAGGGTGGCAATACTCTGGCAAAAGGTCTCTAACCAGTCGAGCAGGCCGGTCACTTCCTGCTTGAGGGCTTGGGCGCGCTCGGAGTCGCTGATGCACTCGTTGATGGCTTCTTCGTGGCGGTTTTGCAGCTCGACGCGGATATGGGCATAAGCTTGATAATCGCTCGCGCCGGCGGCATGCGCGGCGCGCAACAGAGTATCAGTAACGCCGCTCAGCGCCGAAACGACCACTACGGGGGCAGTACCAGTCTGAGTTTTAGTGCGTGCGGTGATGTTGGCAACCGAGGCAATGCGCGTGCCCGTGCCCACCGAAGACCCACCAAACTTCATAACGATCATCATGCCCCTCCTCGCGGTCGCGTTGCTTCAAGTTCGATCACTGGTTCCAACGATGGAAGAGGCAGCACTGCCAAAAACAGGTGCGAACTGGTATTGCGATTATACGTTTACCCTTGCGGTGGACAAAAACGGCACTTGCTGGTACATTATCCGTCAACGCGGAGGTGCCTATGCCCACAGCCGAAAAAACCAACGCCATGCGCGTGCTGGATCGCGCCAAAGTTCGCTACCAGGTGCACAACTATTCGAGCGAGCGCCACTCTGCCGAAGAGGTAGCTGCGCTGGTGGGCGTGCCTCCCGAGGTGGTTTTCAAGACGTTGGTGGTGATCCTGCCGGCTGGTAAACCGCTGCTGGCGATCATCCCTGGTAACCACGAGCTGGATCTGAAAAAGGTCGCTTCCCTGTTCGGCCAGAAAAAAGCCCATATGGCCAGCCTGAGCGAGGCCGAAGCCTTGACCGGCTTGCAGGTGGGAGGTATTTCAGCCCTGGCATTGATGAACAAGGGCTTTCGTGTGGCAATCCACACCAGTGCCACGCAGCATGAGCAGGTCCTGGTGAGCGCCGGCGTGCGCGGCACCAACCTGGCGCTGGAACCCGCCGACCTGATCCGGGTGATCAACGCTCAGGTGGCCGATCTGACGGTCATCTAGTCCGCGCGGTCGAGTTTCAGCGTGCGCATCTGACCGTTTGCCGGGCACGCCGCACGGACGGTGTGGTTGTTGGTATCGGCGATGCAGAGCTGCTTACAAGTGCCAGACCGCGCTGCTCATCAGCTGTACTCGCCTCCTCTTAAGCGCACACGCCATACTGCTGCCAGATACGCATGCTGGCCAGGCTGATGGGTTGGCTGTTAATCATACTGCGTCGGCGAGATAATCGGGGACTATTCCGTGATTTCGAGCGGAGGAAGCGCCACAGAGCGCCGGAAGCGCGGCAAAAAGCCCCACGAGGTGGTGAGGAACTCTCCGCTGACTGGATCGCGCACCATCAGCACCGGGGTGACTCGCCCGGATGCCAAGTCTGCGGGCACTTCCAGCAGCACGCGCTGTGTTCGCCAGGCGCCAGCCGGCCAGCTTGGCGAGATGGCGCCGAGGTTAACGGGTGTGCTGAGGCGGCCGGAGGCATCGCGCCAGGCCAGGGCAGCTTCAAGCCCGCTGGCGGATGCGCCGCGGGCGCGCCAATAGAGCGTGATCGGCAGACGTGTGCCGCGCTGGACTTGCGTTGGCATGCTGGCTCCCAGCAGTTCGGCAGCGCCAAACGAAATATGCGCGCGCCAGGCATCTGCAGGCGGATACAGCGCCGCCTCAAAGCTAGTCGGCTGCCCTTCCATCACCTGCAAAGCGATACCCTCGAGGGCCTGCAGCTCCTCTGAAGCGTTAGCAGGCGTGTAGGGGGTCGCCACACCGGAGGCTTCGTCATAGACCACCAGCGCCAGCCTATACGCCCCAGGCGGAGTGCCGGGCGGAATGCGTAGTTGCGCGCTGAACAGCATCTGTTTACCGACGGGCCACTGGCTGGAAGGGATGAAATAAAGCGGGGCTGCGTCTTCCTGCGCCACCAGGTTGCTGGATGCGTCGACCAGCCTGAGCGATGTACGATAGTTGGGCAACTGCTCGAGGATACTGACCCTCAGGCGCACACTTACCACCTTGCCGGCGGGAACCTGAGCGGGCAGCTCGTGGGCAGCGGCGCGCATCGGCTGGCCATCCGCCGCAAGCCACCCAAGCTCTAGGCCATTAAGCTCTAATCCGCTGCCAAAGCGCCCCAGATCGGCATCGCCAGTAGCTGCAGCCTCCAGGTAGAGCGGTTCGGCACGATAGCTGGAGAGCAGAATCGGGTAGACATAGCCGTTAAAGACCGCTTCAGACTGCATCGTGTAGCGGGTCGTGATCAGGTTGCGCATGCGGCCGTCGGGGTCGCTGATCTCGCGGTTACCCTCGACGAACCAGATGCGCGTATAGTCGCGCCCGAGCGACTCCAGCTGCGCCTCGGTGACCTCCCAGCCGGTGTGAATAACGGGCATCGGCACGATGGGCAGTTGTCCCTCATAATAGTGCTGAAACGCAGCGACACTTTCGGCCCCGGTGACCACAATGACATCGCCGGCGGTCTCCTGCAAGGTTACCTGCCGGGCAGCCGAACGATAGTCCTCCTTGTTGCTGTAAAGCGGGTGCTGAAAGTAGCGGTTTATCGAATAGAGCGAGCCGCACAGAAGCACCGCCAGTGCCAGGATCGCCACCAACGGCACACGCCGCCACAGCCAATCCACTCCCCAGGCCAGCGCCATTGTAAAGGCCGGCAGGCTCATCAGAAGGTAACGGCTGCCCATATAAAGGGGTGTGATCAGCGAAAAGAGCCAAATGCCCGTCAGTGGGATAAAGATATAAGCCAACAGTGTCACGGCCGTCATCCAGCGCGGACAGCGGTGCTCCATCTGAGGTGCGCCCTTATAACCCAAGCCGGCCGCGGCGGCCAGCCCCAGGGCGGCGACTGCCCAAAAAGCCACGTCCAATCCCCAGATCTCTTTATAGACTACAGAGGGTCCCAACGCAAAGGAATTGAACACGTCGTGCAGCATCATCCAGTAGGGCACATACACGCGGTTCGAGCTCAACTCGGGTATGCGCTGCAGGGTCATCGCTACCACATAGCCGCCCGCCAGGATCGGCAGAACAAGGCTCAGGAGCACCAATAACCGACGGTGGAGCGGCAGCCTGGGCGCAGAGCGGCGCGCTGTGAGGCTCGCAGCTGCTACCAGGGCGTGTACCGGCACAAACAACGCAAACATATACTGGCTCAGGAGACCTGCGGTCAGTACCAGGGTATAGCCCAGCAGCAGATACCAGCACGGCTGCGCCAACGTGCGCAGGAGCAGCACCAGGGAGAGCAGTCCCAAGAACATGCACAGGGTATACATGCGCATTTCCTGAGCATACCACAGCGCAAAGGGCGCCAGAGCGCCCAGCAGGGCCGCCAGGAGCCCCAGTCGGCTGCCGGACAGGCGCCTGCCCAGCCAGTACAGAAGCGGTATGCAAGCTGCCGCGAACAGAGCCGAGGGAAAACGTAGAGCAACGTCAGAAGTGCCGGCCAGACGCACCACCCCGTACAGGATGGCAAAATATAAGGGGGGATGCTGGTCGGTGGTGACCGCGCCGGCAAAGCGGATGCGGTTAGCGAACAGATCCGCCAGGGTGCCCGTCGCGCGCATCAGGCTGAGACTTTCATCCCACCAGGCTGATTTAGCCCCGCTCTGCCACAACCCCAGGCACAACGCCAGCAGCACCAGCATAGCAACCAGCCAATAGTCGCTGCGTGTGGCAGCCCGCAGGCGATCCGGCAGCGTGTGTTTGGTCTTCATCAGGTCAGTTGGAGGAAACAGCGTACGGGCCGATCAGCAGGTCGTTCTCGCCGGGCGTTTTGCCAACCAAGGGCAGGCGCTGGCCGGTCCTGGAGAGCATCAGACCCACCGAAAGGGTATAATTCCCCTCGGGCAGGTCGGCTGGCAGCAGGAGGGTGTGGGTATCCTGCACGATCTCATTGCTGAGCCACATGCTGGTGGGATAATAGTTTGAAAAGGGCTGCTCCTCAAGCTGCACCAGTTTGGCGCCCTTGTCATCCAACAGGTGCACAAAGACGGTATAGTCGGTGTTCAGCGGAACCATCAGGCGCCAGTAGAGGGTGATGCGCCAGCCCTCGCCGGCGCGCGGTTCGGTTGTGGAGAGGTCAAAGCCCAGTAGCTGGATCTTGTCATCAAAGTTCAGATCGATAGCCACCTGCGGGGCTTCGCTCACGGGTTCTATCGAGGTAACAGCCAGTCGCGTCACGAGCGCCGCCGGCACGGTCTCTATGCCGCCCAGCGATTGCGCCTCGATATGGGCGTTGGTATCGGGATCATGCACCGAAACCCGTAGACTGCCGGCGGTGGGCGCCACGGCTCCCGCATCGATCGGCAACTGAACAAGATCCTCAAACACTGTGCCGGGAGGGAGTGTGCTGGTCGCCAAGCGTCCGTAATCCGGGAAGGCTTCCAGCAAACCGATCACGCGCTGGTTACGCCCTGTCAGCTGGTAGCGGAACCAGTAGTTGGCGCGCGGCTGTCTGAGCACCAGCCAATAGACCCGCATGGTGAGAGCCTGGCCGGCTGGCACATGCGTGCTGGGCATCTGGTACCCGAGCAGCTCGAGCTCGTCGCCATAGCGCAGGTTGACGGGCTGCAGGTCGGCGGGTACCTGGTCCATGGCGATGACCGCATCCGAACGATAAGCCGTAGAGAGCTGCCTCCAAGGAGCCAGGATGGAGCTGATCGCTAGCAAAATCGGAAACACCAGCATCACTACCCGCCCAAACCGCTGCGGTACCCAAAAGCGCAAGCCTGCCGTGAGGCCTGTTGCGATAATCGGCAGGGCGCCCAAGAGGCCGATCACGGCCGGATAGGTCAGGTTGATGGTAACCGTCGTCAGCCACAGCAGCCCTGTCCAGGCAGCTGCAGCCAGCCAGATCTGCCATGGCAAGCCACGCAGCCCACGCTCCCGCCAGGCATAACGACCCAAGCCAAGGATCAATCCAAAGGCGCCAAGGGCCGAGAGCAGACTCATGACGGTGTAATAGAGCGTGCTCAGGGTGATGTTGCCCCATCCAAAGACGCCCCACAAATAAGATGGGTTGTTACGGAAACGCCCCAGCCCGAGATAATCGCTGGTCGTTTGTGCTGGCATCAGCGGCTGCAGAGGAACCAGGCGGCCATAGTTCATCCAGACACGGATATACCACCAGCCCGCAATGGCAAACGCCACCAACACGGCTGCTCCTCCCAGCAGAAAGTGCTGCCTTGGTCTAGCCCCTGCTCTGGCTGGTAGTGTCATTACGGCGAGCGGGATCAGCAGCCCGGCCAGCACGCCATACAGATTGCTGAGCGCCGCCACCCCAACCACGCCCCCCAGCAGGATAAACCAGCGCCAGTCGCTGACGCCGGACTTGGCTATCATCAAAACCAGCATGGCGCCTGTTACAAACAAGCATGTAACCAGCGCAAAAGGCGCAGCTGCCGTTCCCACTACCAAAGTCAGCGGATTCAACGCCACCACAGCCAGTGCAGCCAGCTGCAGCCAGGTTTGTTCGGGCGCGAGCAGCTGCACCGTATGGAACGCAGCCTCCAACATCAGCAACGTGAGGATGACCGAGAGCACGCGCAGCAGGTAAAATCCCAGCGCCAGCTCCTGGTAAACTGCTGGTGAGATCGGGTGCAACAGCACGTTTTTATTGAACTGCGTTTCGTCGCGGTTGAGCGACAGGAAGCGATTCACCTGGATGGCGTCACGCATGCCAGGCGCCGCTCTGCCCAGAAACAGCGTACTGATCCCATAGTAGAGCGGCGGCTGATTGCCACGCTCGGCCTGCCACCATTGCCGCGGAGTACGTACGTCGGGAGGAACCTCATCCTCGGCACGCGCCAATGAATAGCGCAGTGTCAGGTATTCCCCCGGCCCCTCGCCGATGGGGGTCTGGATAATATAGAGGGCTGCCAGGATGAGATACACGCCCAGCACGGCGAGCGCCAGCACCAGGTGATGCTTGATGCGCGCACGCGGCGGTTTATGATTCTGAACGCTCGTGATCATAACTGGTTCCACGTTCTAACTGCCTGTGGCCAGCACATGGAGCTTGCCCAACACCACTGCAGTATCCTGCACATGACCACCCTCTCCTAAAACTGAGAGGCGCACAACGTTGGTGTCGTACATGCCCACCAGCAACGTAGCGATCTGCGACTGGGCATCCTGGTCGAGTACAAGTGTGTAACGATCAACGATCAGCTGCCCCTGCTTCCAGGTGGAAGTGGGCGCCGCGCCATCCTGCGGCCAACGGTCGATCTGGGCCAGCTTGTCGCCTTGGGTATCCAGGATCTGCACAAACACGGTATAATCCTGCGCCAGGTCGCGCTGGGCGCGCCAATAGAGCGTCAGGTTCACGGATTCGCCGGCGCGCACAGTGGAGCACTCGAGTTCATAGCCCACCAGGGCAACCTCATCGGCCAGGTTCACCCGCATCGGGTTGGGCACCCCATTGACCACGCGCTTGGCGACCGACAGCTCGCCAAAGTAAACGGCATCGCCGCCTCCCGCCAGGCTCAGGCGCGTGCCGTCTTCGCGCCGGTAAAAACCCGTGGCCAGCCCAAGCTGATTGGGGGTGAGCATGGCCGGGTTGCTCGAGATCACCACCGTGTCGCTAAACGCCCGGCCTGGCTGCCACAGGCTGGTCGGGAATCTCCCCTGGCCGGGATAGCGGTCACGCTGCCCAACGATCAGATCGTCCTGGTTTACCAGGTGTACAAAGAGGGTATAGTCGGCATCTACTGCAGCAAGGCATTCGTAATAGAGCGTGACTGTTACCGGCTGACCGGGCACCAGCTCAGATTGCGGCAGATCATAGCCCAACAGGCGGATCGCGTCGCCAAAGGTGGCATCCAGCCGCTGCTGGGGCTGAAGCGATGACGCGCTGACCACCTTCGGCAACGCATAGGCCGGTCGGATAGCGACAAAGGGCAACAGCGCAGCGGAAATGGCCATAAAAGCGCCCACCGCCGCCAGCATGAGTGTGCGCAGTCGTCCGCGCACCAACCCGACCCACCCCATGGCAGCCCACAGGCTGATGGCCGTGATGGCTGGGAACATCAGGCGGCCCTGGCTGGCTACCGTTAACAGCGTCCAGCGCACCAACGCGGCAAACACCGCCAGCGGCAAGAGCACCGTCAGCACCAGCTGCCAGCGGCGCCGGCTGGTGAGCCATCCGCTGCGCACGCGCTCCAGCAGGTAGAGCGGGGCGCCGGCAAAACCGGTCAACGCCAGGATGCTCATCGCCCAATAATACCAACGCGGGGCAGGCACGTTCACGCCGCCGAAAAAGCCCCAATACGACATCACAAAGCCCTTCCACTCGGAAAGGAGCTGGCGCAGAGTGGGCACCGGCGAACGCGGCCCGACGATGGCTAGAAAGGCGTTCAGACCGAGCGGATCCTGATAGAACCGCCAGTTGCGCCAGTACCACCATCCGGCAATGGCTGCCACCGGGATCAACAAAGCCACCCCGCCATAGATAAAGTCATCGATCGAGCGGCTGCTTATTGCCACCACCAGCACGGTCAGGGCTGCCAGGGGCAGCAGGGCCAGGGCGCTGGTCTTGGTGAGGCAGGCGGCCCCCAACACAGTTCCCAATAACAGCCAGTGAATAACTGTCGGGCGCGACGCAATATAGCGGACCATCAACCACAGCGCCACGGCCGACAGGCTGATCACCAGGGCATCGTTATTGACCGAGGCGGTAATAAACAAAAACATGGCGTTAAAAGCCGTGGTCGCCGAGGAAACAAGCGCCAGTTGGCGATCGCCAAAGATCTGATTAGCCAGCAGATAACCCGCCACCACGGTTACCGCTCCGAGTACCACCGAGAACCAGCGCACCACATAAACCGCCAGGCGGGTGCCCTCCAATGGGAACAGCTTGCGCGGCGGATGAATCGCCATATTGGCGTTGCCATCCGGAGCGATCACCCCGATATCAGCGTGCGGGTTGAGCCAGCGTACCAAGGACAGATCATCCGTATTGATCTGGCTGGTGAGGACTGCGCCGAGAAAGTAGTAGAGCGGCGGTTGACTGCCCTCCTGGCGCCAGGGCCCAACCTGGTCGGGAGACTGCACCGGCAGACCCTCTCCTTCAGTGAGACGAACGATAAACGGGTAGTGCCACAGCTCGTCAGAGGCTTCAAACAGGGGCGTGATCACCGAATAACTCAGCGCGATTACCAGGTATACCGCCAGGATGGCTAATAATATCGGTTGGCGCAGGGCGTCGGACACGGTGTTGGGTTTGGCGTTAGGACTCCAGCGCGCCATGCAGGACCTCCAGGGTGCGCCGCGCTGTTTCGGGCCAACGAAATTGGTTGGTCAACTGCCAGCCACCCTCTCCGAGTTTGTCTCGTAGTGTGTGGTCATCATAGAGACGAACGAGCGCCTTGGCAATCGCCGCCGGGCGACCCGGCGGCACCAGCAATACATTTTCGCCATCCTTGATCACATCGCTGGGCTCGGGCGAAGTAGTGCTGACCACCGGCAAGCGGTGTGACATAGCCGCCATCATGCTGGCACGCCGCAGCGAAACGCCATCACGAAATGGGAACACCCCGCAATGAGCACAGCGCATCGCCGCGGATACCTCCTCGGGCGTGAGAAAGCCCGTCCAGCACACCGCTTGTGTCAAGCCCAGGCGGTCGATCTGTTGGCGCACGGCCTGCAGGGTTTGCGCGTTGGTCGGATCGTTGGCACCGGTGCCTCCGCCAATCAGCAGCAGCCCGACGCGCAGTCCCTCGTTGCGCAAAAGTGCCAATGCGCTGATGATATCATCTACCCCCTTGCTGGCATTGACGAGGCCAAAGTAGCCCAGAACAAAATCAAACTCGTCCAGGGCCCAGCGCCGGCGCATTTCGTCCGTCAGGGCGGGATCATCCACCACTGCGATGTTGCTGGGGATGGTGATCAGCTCCAGGCGGCTCACGCGCGAATCGGCCTGCAGCTGACGATAATCAGCCGGGTTGGTGACGATGGCGGCACGCGCGCTGCGTGCCAGGTGATGCGTAACCCAACGGCGCACGCGTCCGGCTTTGGGAAAGAGGTAGGGCTCGCGCAGGTCGTGAAAGGTCACCACAAAGGGCACCTTGCGAAAGATTCTCGGCGCCAGGTTGATGGCTGGGCGCATATCATAGGCGCCTGTTTGATATTGGATCGAGACCACCTGCGCTCGCGTCTCGGCCAGGGCGCGCTCAAGCTGCGAATACAAACCGGCCGCATCCCAGCGGGGTACGCGCGCCAGACTCACCACCTGAGTAGATGGGTTGCCCATTGCGCGCACCGAGCTCAGCACCTGCACCTGGGCTCCCTGCGCGGTCATCTCGTGTGCCAACAGGCTGGTATAGTCGGCCACACCGCCTTGCATCGGCGGGTATTCACCGGTAATCATCAGTACACGCAGCGGCTCAGACATGGCGCAACCCCGAACGCAGCACTCCGCCATAGGCCCGCATGCGCGAGGCGCGCAGCTCGCGCTTGTGCCCGAGCATCCACTTGGCTGCTTCGAGCAGCCACTCGCTGGCAAACACTCCCAGCAGCGCCAAGCGGATGGTTTCGCCGCGCAGCCTGCCATGGTGCTTTATATGGTAGAGCACCTTGCTGGTATTAAAGCGCACCAGCCGTGCCGCCGAAGCCTGGCTGCTGCTGGCGCCCTCCAGGTGCACCACCATCGCATCGGGCTGGTAGGCCACCTGCCAGCCAGAATCGGTAAAGCGCTTGCACCAATCTAGCTCTTCGGAATACATGAAAAAGCGCTCGTCAAAGACGCCCACCTGCTCCATAGCCGCGCGGCGCACCAGCATACAGGCGCCCGTCACCCAATCGACGAGCTGGGCGCGGTCATCGGGGATATCAGCCATGCGGTAGCGCTGGCTGGCTGGGTTGTTCGGCAGGTGCCATTCCACTGGGGTACTCTCGGCCAGCGCCATCGCGAGGGTCGGAAAGCGCCGGCGCGAGGGCTGCGGAGAACCATCGCCATACACCAGGCGCGGACCGACCACCGCCACCTGCGGCTGGGCACGCAGGGCATCCAGCATAAGCAGTAACGCGTCCTCTTTGAGCAGCGTATCAGGGTTCAAGAGCAGGATATAGGGCGCGCTCGTGAGTGCCAATGCCTGGTTGTTGGCCCGCGTAAAACCGAGGTTCTCGCGATTTGGCAGTACTTTCACCTGCGGGTACTCGCGCGCCAGCATCGTGAGGGTCTCGTCGCTGGAGGCGTTATCCACCACAATCACCTGGCCGACCAACGCAGCCGTTTCGGGCATGGTCAGCGTCGCCAGGCAGCCGCGCAGCAGCTCGGCCACATTCCAGCTGACGATGACAACGTCGATCTCAGTGCCCATCGCATAACCCAAAGCAGCGCACGGCGTTGGCATAGGTGATCTCTCCGACCTCCCCAACGCTCAAGCCGTGCAGGCGCCCCAGCATGGCGGCGATTTCAACCACCCAGGCGGGTTCGTTGCGTTTACCGCGCCACCCAAGCGGAGCCAGGTAGGGAGCATCCGTCTCGATCAGAATGTGCTCATGCGGCACGGCACCCAACATACTGCGCAGCAACTCGGCATTCTTGAACGTGACCGTGCCAGCCACCCCAATATAGAATCCATGCGTCAAAGCCCAATCCAGCAGCTTTTGACTGCCCGAAAAGCAGTGCAGCACTCCGCGGATGTGCGGCACATCATCCAGGATGTGCATCATGTCGTCATCGGACTCGCGGTTGTGCAATACAACCGGCAGATCCAGTTCAACTGCCAGAGCCGACAAAGCGCTCAGCAGGACATGCTGGGTCTCGTGTCGGGCAAAATCATAATGGTAATCCAGACCAATCTCACCGATCGCTACCACGCGCGGCTGCTTGGCGAGCCTGGTCAATTCACTCAGGGCATACGCGAGCGACTCGCCGTCAGCAGCCACCTTTTCTGCCTCGTGCGGATGAACCCCCACCGTGGCATAAAGTGCCGGGTGCTGCGCTGCCAGCTCTGTACACTCTGCACTGGAGGCGAGGCTGGTGCCGCACGTCAGCATGGTTGTCACGCCGGCGAGTTGGGCGCGTTCGAGTACCTCTGGCAGATCGGCCTGGTAACGCCGATCGTCCAGATGACAGTGACTATCCAGAAAACGCATCAGTCTTCGGTTGGCAATCCAGCCAAACGCAAGCCGGCATTCAGCAGCTTCGGTACGCGTTCTTCGCGCGTGGTCTCGCAATAGACGCGGATGACCGCCTCGGTGCCTGAGAAGCGGATCAGCACCCAGTTACCATCCTCCAGCAGGTAACGGAAGCCGCCTTCCTGCTCGATTCGCTCGACCTTTAACCCGCCCATTTCCGCAGGGCGCGCGGCGCGCACCGTCTCGATGACATTGGGCTTGTCGGCTTCGTTCAGTGGGCGGTCGACACGGTCGTAATAGTGCGGGCCGACCAGCGCAAAGAGCTCGTCGATCAGCTGCGAGGGAGTCTTGCCGCGCTTACCCATCAGGTCGAGCAGGTAGAGTCCCGCCAGGATGCCGTCGCGCTCGGGAATGTGCCCGCGGAAGGCAAAGCCGCCGCTTTCCTCGCCGCCCAACAGGGCATTGACGCGCAGCATTTCGGGCGCCACAAACTTGAACCCCACCTGCGTCTCATAAACTTCAATGCCATAATGTTTGGCCAGCTTGTTGGCCATGGTGGTGGTTGAAATGGTCTTGACCAGCGGACCACGCTCACCGCGAACCTCGAGCAGATAATAAGCCAACAGGGCATAGACCCTTAACTGGTTCACAAAATTGCCGTGCTCATCGGCAAAGCCCACCCGGTCGGCGTCGCCGTCGGTGGCCAGGCCGGCATCGGCGTGTTGGGCGCGGATCTCGGCAAGCAGGTCTTGCAGGTTTTCGTCGATCGGCTCGGGGCGGCGCATGCGCGGGAAGAGCGGATTACGCTCGCCGTGGATCTCTATCACCTCGGTTTTGTCGCCATTTAATAGGCCGGTGAACCAGCCCTGGCCAACGCCCCACATCGGGTCCGAGATGATCTTGAGTCCGGCGGCGCGCAGTGGTGTCACATCGATCAGACGGTGTAGCTGCTCGAGGTAGGGCTCGTTGGGGTCGAACTCGTGCACCAGCCCTGCGCGCAAAGCCTCGCCGTAGGCCATACGCTTGACCTCGGCGCGCGCCTGCGCGGCGGCGATATTGGCTTCAACAGCCGCGAGGGTCTCAGGTGCAGCCGCGCACGCATAGGAGGAGCGCAGTTTATAACCGTTATCGGTGGCAGGATTGTGGCTGGCGGTAATCCAGACTCCGCCGCCGGCATTGAGCGGGATGATGGAATACGACATCACCGGCGTGGGGGCAGCTACCTTGGCTACATAGGCACGGATACCGTTGCCGGCCAGCACTTCGGCCACCGCACGGGCAAAGTCCTCCGAGCGGAAGCGCATATCATAGCCGATCACCATACCGCGCTCTGCCAGACCCTCGGCAATCAGCGTTTCAGCGGTACCCTGTGCGCAATAGCGCACGTTTTCAAAGGTATAGTCGTCCGCGATACTTGCGCGCCAACCATCCGTTCCGAATTTGATCGCGTACATCCTGGCCCTCCAAGCTTGTCAATAGCGTAAGTATATGCAAGGCGAGACCCTCGGCAAAGGCAAAAACAGACCGGCCAGCTCGTGGGAGCTGGCCGGTCTGCAGGACATGCGTCAGATGCCGGCAGCAGCGCGCAGTTGGTCGACGCGGTCGGTGCGCTCCCACGGGGCGTCGATATCGGTGCGCCCAAAGTGGCCATAAGCCGTAGTGGGATGATAGATCGGCCGGCGCAGCTGCAGGTCTCGCAGGATCGCGCCAGGCGTGAGATTAAAGGTCTGCTCAATGAGCTCTTCGATGCGGGCGTCGGCGATCACGCCAGTGCCAAAGGTCTCGACGTTCAGCGAGACCGGCTTGGCCACACCAATGGTATAGGCCAGCTGCAGCTGGCAGCGCTCTGCCAGGCCAGCAGCCACCACGTTCTTGGCCACCCAGCGCGCCGCATACGAGGCTGAGCGGTCGACCTTGGTGGGATCTTTGCCCGAGAAGGCGCCGCCGCCATGGGGGACCATCCCGCCATAGGTATCGACAATGATCTTGCGGCCGGTCAGGCCTGAATCTCCGGCAGGGCCGCCCAGAACAAAGCGCCCGGTGCCGTTGATGATCACTCTCGTATTGCCGTCCATCAACTCGGCGGGGATGATGGCACGGATCACGCGCTCGGTGATGTCTTCGCGCAGGCGGCTGTCGACCACATCCGGGTTGTGCTGGGCTGCCACAACCACAGTATCCACCCGTACAGGCACGCCGTGCGAGTATTCAACCGTCATCTGGGTCTTGCCATCCGGCCGGAGATACCCCAGCTCGCCGTTCTTGCGCACCGCCGCCAGCTGCTTGGCCAGCTGGTGAGCCAGCATGATCGGCAGCGGCATCAGTTCGGGCGTTTCGCGGCAGGCAAAACCAAACATCATGCCCTGGTCACCAGCGCCGATGCCATCGACGGCCTCACCCGCAGCCTCGCCTTCCCGCAGCTCGAGGGCGCGATTGACGCCCTGGGCGATATCAGGCGACTGCTCTTTGACGGAGGTAATGATCCCGCAGCTGTCGGCATCAAAGCCATAGGCCGGATCAGTATAGCCGATCTCGCAGATGGCGCGGCGCACCACGCTGGGGATATCGACATAGGTGCTGGTGGTGATCTCGCCGGTCACCAGCATCAGGCCAGTGGTGGCGGCGCATTCGCAAGCCACACGCGCAGTTGGGTCACCCGCCAGAATGGCGTCGAGCACGGCATCCGAGGTAGCGTCGCAGAGCTTGTCGGGATGCCCTTCTGTCACCGATTCCGAAGTGAACAGGTATTTATCAGCCTCTAAAAAGTTAGTCATCTTTCTCCTTTCTTTTTAGCGTGTGATCAGGTACCGGATTCCCAGGAAGACAGGTAGACGCGCTGCTCTTCCGTCAGCGTATCAATGCTGATGCCCATCGAGTGCAATTTGAGGCCGGCGATATCGGAATCGATCTCGGCTGGCACAGTATAGACGATCTTTTTCAACGAGGCATAGTTCTTGACCATGTACTCGGCACTCAGGGCCTGGTTAGCGAACGACATATCCATTACAGCCGAAGGATGCCCCTCGGCAGCCGCCAGGTTGACCAGGCGCCCCTCACCCAGGACCGAGATGCGCCGGCCATCCGCCAGGGTGTACTGGTCGACAAAGCCGCGCGGCTGGTCGCACTTGACTGCCATCTCCTGCAGCACCGGGATATTGAGCTCGACGTTAAAGTGACCCGAGTTGGCCACAATGGCGCCGTCTTTCATCACCTCAAAGTGGGCCTTGTCGATCACGTTGATGTTGCCCGTCGAGGTAACAAAGATGTCGCCCAGAGGGGCAGCCTCGACCATCGGCATCACGCGGTAGCCATCCATCACCGCTTCGAGCGCTTTTAGCGGATCGATCTCGGTGACGATCACGTTGGCGCCCAGACCCTGGGCACGCATGGCGATGCCGCGGCTGCACCAGCCGTATCCGGCCACCACAAAGGTCTTGCCAGCCAGGAGCGCGTTGGTGGCGCGGATCACGCCATCGATGGTGCTCTGGCCGGTGCCGTAGCGGTTATCAAACAGGTGCTTGGTATTTGCATCGTTGACGGCGATGATCGGGTACTCGAGCTTGCCCTCCTGCTGCAGGGCACGCAGGCGGATTACGCCGGTGGTGGTTTCTTCGGTGCCGCCGATCACATCCGGCAGCAGTTCGCGGCGCGTCTTGTGCAGGATCGAGACCACATCGGCGCCGTCATCCATGGTGAGCTGCGGCTTGTGGTCGAGCACGGCGGCAATGTGCTTGTAGTAGGTGTCGTCATCCTCTCCCTTGATGGCGAACGTGGGGATGCCATATTCAGCCACCAGGGCAGCTGCCACGTCATCCTGCGTGGAGAGCGGGTTGGAGGCGCACAGGCAAATATCAGCCCCACCAGCCTGCAGAGTGCGCATCAGGTTGGCGGTCTCGCTGGTGACGTGCAGGCAGGCTGATACGCGCTTGCCCTGCAGCGGTTTTTCGGCGGCAAAGCGCTTGCGGATCAGGCGCAGCACTGGCATATCCTGCTCGGCCCACTCGATGTGAGCGACTCCTTTTTTGGCCAGGTTTATATTCTTGACGTCATGCTTGATCATGGTCCCGTCCTTTCCGGTTACGTAAACGTGGTTCTAGATAATCAAGGGCTCCGACAGGCCCTTTGTGGCCTGTTCGGCAGGATGATCAAAATAGATAGCGGCGGTCAGTTCGTCATAGCGCGCGATGATCTCGTCCATCGAGACGCTCACCAACCTCCCCAGCGAAAAGTCCTCGATCTTGAAGGATGCCACCACCGCTCCGTGGATCACGGCACGGCGCAGGTCCAGCTCAGTCAGATCGCCAGAGCGTGCCAGATACCCGACAAAACCGGCCGCAAAGCAATCGCCCGCGCCGGTGGGGTCAACCACATGCTTGATCGGGTAGGCCGGAGCCAGGAAAAAGGAGATCTTGCCGTTTGCGTTGCGCAGCGCCAGTAGCGAGCCATTGGAGCCCTTTTTGGCGACAAGTACCCTTGGGCCGAGCGCCAGGATCTGTTCGGCCGCCAGGTAGAGGTTATTCTCGCCGGTATAGAGGCGCACTTCGCCTTCGTTGAGGATCACGATATCCACCAGGCCGATAGCACGCGTAAGGGCCTCGCGCTTGGAGGTGATCCAGTAGTTCATCGAATCCAGCACCCGCAAACGAGGCGATTTAACCTGGCCAAGTACCTGGATCTGTAGATCCGGGTCGATGTTGGCCAACATCAGGTATTCGGCGCTGCTGAACGCATCAGGTATAACGGGGTTGAAATCGGCAAAGACGTTGAGCTGGGTATCGAGCGTTTCAGCCGAGTCGAGATCCTGCAGGTAACGGCCGCTCCAGCTAAAGGTGTTGCCATCCACCACCTGCAGCCCGCTCAGGTCGATCGAGCGGCTGGCGAACAGGTCGAGATGCTCCTGCGGGAAATCCTGCCCGACCACCCCCACCATACTGACGGGATGATACAGACTGGCAGCCACTGCGAAAAAGGTGCTCGCGCCGCCCAGACTGCCGGTTGTTTTTCCGGCCGGGGTTTCGATGTTATCCAGTGCCACCGAGCCAACCACCACGATCGTCATACGTTCTCCTCAGATCCTCTCACAAAAAAGTCTCCCTCGCGGGAGACCGGTGCCTCCCTCTCATCTGCCAGGCACTGAGCCTGTCGGATTTGGCACCAAGTCGCATCTGTTAGACACATTACCAGGTTGCCGGGGTTTCACTGGGCCGATCCCTCCACCCCTCTCGATAAGAGTTCGAAACAGTTATTCAGTTGTCACGTCATGATATCACAGCCATGGGAGAGTGTCAAACAAAAGTGGCAGCTCCCCCATGGCGCGTGTGTCGTCAGCCTTTGTGCAGGCTGCGGGCTGGTTCGCTGGGAGCATCCACCCAGCCGTCAGTGGCCTGCTTGCCGCCTTCGATGCGGTAGCGCATAGCCGCCAGGTCGATCGTTACCGAGCCCTCGGGATAGATGAATTCCTGCATGCTGCCGGCATCGTCCAACAGCCTGTGTGCCACCAGTTCGTGGGTGCCCCAGGCTCTGTGCAGGTTGGCCATTGCGTGTGCCGGCGCAAACTGTTCCGCGCTGGTCCAATCGGCATGGGCATAGGGCATCTCGACTTGGGCGATGCCGCGGATATAGTTTTCGCGCCGCAACTCAGGGTCGTAGCCGTAATCCCACACGGATGGCAAGAGCAGCGAATCGTGATACACCAGGTTGTGCAGCGGCACCGGCACGCCCAGCGGTTCGCCGCGCATGAACCCGACGCGCGGCACATCCGCCCAATGGCAGAACTCCAGATGCGGCATAAAGTGGTCAACCGGCTCCTCGGAGCTGATCGCAATGCCTAAACTGCGCACATAGTCGAGCATACGAGCACGCTCGCGGTAGCAATCTTCGCGCGTCATAGGGTGCAGCGGGTTAAAGCACTCGTCCATGTCGACCACGGCAAACACATCCAGATACGAGCCCGTCAGCACCACCCCGCGCGAGAGCAACTCGGTAAACGTGCGCCGCACATACTGGTAAGCCTCTTTGGCACAGATAACGCTCTGCGGGCCGCCCGCCCAATAAGACCACTGCGGGTAGCTGCCATCGCGGTAGCGGATGACCTTGGATTCACTGAATGCCGGGCCGTCAAGGTAATAGTCACGGTATTGGTCGTGCAGGCCGAAGAGGTAACCGGCCTTCTGAGCCGCCTGCGAGTAGCGGATCAACCCCTCCCATCCGCCCGCCTCGGGGCAGGGCGGCAGCACATCGGGATGGTGGCTGTCGTAGCCATGAAAGCCCCAGCCATCCACATGAAAGTAGGCGCGTTCGATCCCCAACGCCGGCAGCTTGTTGAGCTGGCGCGTCAGCTTGTCATAGGTGGTCAGCGAGACACGCATCGGTACGCGCTGCTTGTCGCGGAAAGAGACCGTCACCGGAAAGATCATCGCCCCGACCAGGCGCTTGGACTGCGGGTTGCGCGCGAATTTGTCCGCCAGCGATATCCAACGCCCCACGCTTTGGGCATAAGCACGATAGATCTTGGCCAGCTTGGTGTGATCGGCACCGTCGCAGAATGTATAGCGGATCGCGCGCGGGTAAGCCAGGCGCCCGAGGGAAGCTACCCAGACCGACGCGGTACGGGTCGGCCCGCCGGAGGGATGGCGCAGGTCGAGCGCAAAATCAAAGGGCGTTTCGGCAATGGCGGCATAACCGCTGCGCCCTGTCACCAGCCCCCACCAGGGTTGGTAGAGGCCGCGTCCCAGCGACATGTGCATGCTGCGTTCCCCTTCGCCCACACCGATCGCGCGGCTATAAGCGTGCGGGATGAGCGTGCCGTTGGAGTTCGGCCACACAGTGTGGCGCGGCGTATCGTTGAGCGGCACAAGCGGCCCCGGGTAGCGCACCTCGGTGACTTCCGAGGTGCTTGCGCTGGGATAGGGCTCCACTTCTACTCGCAGGAAGGGCTCGTTACCCGGCAGACTGTAGCTGACGGCGACACAAGCCCCGCCCGGCAAGCCACTCACCACCACCGTCAGGCGCTGTTCGCTGGCGGTGGTAACCATATGCGCGCTGCGTTCGCGCGCGTCGCGAAATTGCACCGCGACCGAGCTGGTAGCATGCTCGATCGTAACTTCAGCCGGATCTGAGGTGAATTGCCACTCAACACTGCTGGTGAGTTGGGTTACCCGCGCTTCGAGGGTATCCTGGTCAACGGTGACCAAAAGTTGTTCGTTTTGCAGCGTCCATGCTTTAGGCATATCTCACCTCCTGATGCCGATCAACTCGGCGCGCAGCTGGTTGATCCAGGCCGCGTTTTTCGGAAAGTCGTTATAGTCGCGTAGAGCTGCCAGGCGAGGATCGCCGCGCTGCACGCCCGCGCTCTGCAGTAGAGCGTAATCCTGCAGCGACTCGGCAAACACCTCCCAGCGGATCGAATCGAGCGGGCCATCCGGTCCCGGGTAGACCACAAAAGTGTCGCCATAGGCCAGGCCGGGCCAGGCAGCACCCGCCTGCTCGGTAAACGGATCAATCAGCGTGCGCGTCTGCGACTTGAACCAGTAGTTGTAACCCCAGTGCAAAAAGCCCTCGGCGCCCAGGGCGTAAAACAGCCAGCCGTTCATGCGGATCTTGGGCAGCGGTGTATCCATAAAGCGGTTGAGGTAGCGCCCGCGCGGCCCGCAGCAGTAATAGGTCCAGGCCGGTATGCCCTCTTTGGAATACTCGTTGGCGGTGTTGATACTCGGGATGGGGATATCCGTCAGGCCCTCGCGGCCGTAGCGGATATCTGAGAGCGCGTCAGCCACACGCATCCAGGGGGCCAGCTCCCTGAGCATGGCGCGCGCCTTGCGATAGTTAGCTAAGTGCTCTTCGCCGTGCGGCTCGTCGGAAAGGTGAAAGAGCGAGTCCTCTAACAAGTCCTCGGATTGCAGAAAATCGTAAAAGGCGGGAAGGAACTGGCTCAGGAAGGTGCGGTAGGTCTCCGAGGTGGCTTCGGTCTCGGGCGGCCAAAAGAGCGACTGGTCATCGGCATTGCTGCGGTAGATGCGCAGCGCGTTCTTGGCACCCCACTGGGTAAAGAGATGTGTCCACTCGAAAAAGGTAGCGCCCGAACGCTGCGCCAGCCGCACCCAGCGCCGCACGGCGTTGAAATCAAAGGCGTATTTGCCGTTGCGCGTCATCATGACGCCCAGCAGCTGAGTCGGCCGTTTTACACCATCCGTCGGCGGGGTAAAGATCGGCACGTATTGGCTGTTGGAGTGGTGTTCGACCAGGTCGCGCATGTAGGGCTGCACCACTTTCCAAAAGCGCTCGTCAAAGGGCTCGACGCCGTACCAGTCGCACAGGGCGTCCGCATAGAACCAGTGGGTTACCGGGAAGCCGCGCCGCGGCTGCAGCACCAGCTCGCCTACCAGCACGTTGAGCTGCAATGGGATCGCCTCGTCGCCCGCAAGCACCTGGATAGGCACTTCCAGCGTGCCGGGGGCGTTATCCTGTGCGACAGTTAGGTTGACCCAAAAGGCGCCCGTCTCAAAGGGGCCGATCATTGTCTCAGAGGAAGGCCACAGCGGATCGGGCACATAGCCGGGGATAAAGCCGCACCCATCGAGCTCGTCTTCCTCCGTCTGGGTGTTAAAGTGTCGCATCGGCACAAAGCCGACACGCCGTACGCGCGCGCTCACTCCAGCGGGTGGCTCCAGCGCCAGCCCGACGGTGGCCTCCTGGGTGTGCAGGTTGGCGACCGCCACCTGAAACGAAATGGTTTCGCCGCGTGCGGCAACCACCTCCAGGCGCTGTTGGGTACGCGCTCTCGTGGTTGGGAAGACACGTTCCAGGCTGCTGACCAGCCAACAAGCGATCGACGCCACTTTTGCCTCCTAGAATATCTCTTGAGGCGATGTTACCACGCGCCCGCCGGGCTCGCAAGGCATCCCAGGTATACACTCAAAACAGCCGCAAGACTGCCGTTTATTGACGAGGTAACATTATCCGGGAGGATGTACCCGCACGCCCTTGTGCGGGAGCTTTGACGCTTGCAGAGCTTTAGCTTATAGTCAAGCAGATAGTATGAGGAGAAGTTTGTGAGCAAGGTCGAGATCATGCGAGAGTTCGCCCAGCGCCTGCTGGCTGGCCGCCCAGCTTGCCTGCTGACGACGCGCTACCGCGGGCAGGTTAACGTCATGTCGGTTGGCTGGACCTCACCCATCTCTGGTGAGCCGCCGTTGCTCGCCATAGCACTGCATCAGGGCTGTTACAGTCACGACCTCCTTAAAAAGAGCGAAGAGTGCGTGCTCAACATACCCTCCCGCTCACTGGCCGAACAGGTGATGGTGTGCGGCATGCGCTCTGGGGCAGAGGGCGACAAATTCAAGCTAGCCGGCTTGACGGCCGATAATGCCCGCCGCGTGAGCGCTCCGTGGGTGGCAGGCTGCCTGGCGCATATCGAGTGCGCGGTGGTCGAGAGCATCGCCCCCGGTGATCACACCCTTTTTGTCGTCGAGGTGGTTGGCGCCTGGGCCGAAGAAGAAGCCTTCCGAGAGAACCAGTGGGTGTGCCCGGCCGATAACCCCGAGCTGCAGCCGCTGCTGCACCTGGGCGGAACAAGTTTTGCACTTCTCAACAATGTGCTGAATATCGAGCCCCCCGCTCAGGCAGGGCAAGCATGAGCCACCCATCGGCAGCGGAGCTTGCGCTCACGAGCAACTGCGTGGCTGAAACCCAGGCGATCGGCGCGGCACTGGGTGAGCTGCTGGTGGCTGGCGATGTGATCTGCCTGCGCGGCGACCTGGGATCGGGCAAGACATGCCTCACCCAGGGGATCGGGCGCGGCCTGCGAATTAATGAGACGATCAACAGCCCCACCTTTGTGCTAATCCGCGAGCATCAACCCTCGAGCGGCATGCTCTACCTCTACCACGCCGACCTGTACCGCATCGACAATCCGCTCGAGGTGGTTGGATTAGGGCTGAATGAATACTTTTATGGCGACGGGGTGACGGTGATCGAGTGGGCCGAACGCGCTGGCAAGTACCTGCCGTACGAATGCCTGTGGATTGAGCTCACTAAAACCGGCGATGCAGCGCGCAGCCTCGCCTTTCGTGCGGTGGGCGAGCGCTATGAGCAGGTTCTGGGCCAGCTACAGGCGGGTCTGCAGCACTGCGCCGCGCCTTCTGTGGCGGGGGAGGCGTGATGCTGCTGGCGATCGACACCGCCACGCGCTGGGCCAGCCTGGCGCTGTATGATGAAGCCGGCATCGCGGCGGAATACAGCTGGCGCTGCAGTGCTCAGCACACCCGCCAAGTGCTGCCAGCCATCGACCATATGCTGCGTGCCACGCAGACAAGCGTCAGCGACATCAGTGCATTGGCGGTAGCGCAGGGGCCGGGATCGTTTACAGGATTACGTATCGGCTTGAGCATCGCCAAGGGGTTGAGTCTGGCCCGCGACCTGCCGATCGTGGCTATCCCAACGTTAGATATAACCGCCTATGCCGCCGGCGATCCGGGCTGCCCGCTGATCGCGGTGCTCGAGATGAGGCGCGGGCGCATCGTGACGGCCCAGTATCGCTTCGAGGAAGGCGAGCCAGTCGTTGAGGGTGAGGTGGTCATCCGCCAGGCTGGCACCTGGCAGCCCCCCACCGACGAACCGATTTTGGTGACGGGCGAGATCAGCAGTGAGCTGGCTCGCCGCCTTTTGCAGCTGCCCGGCGGCGAGCAGATTGCGGTGGCATCGCAGGCCACCACCGTGCGGCGGGCTGGTTTTTTGGCCGAGTTGGCCTGGCTCAGGCTTGAACGCGGCGAGCCCCCCGCAGCCGACGAGTTGGCGCCGATTTACCTCCAGCAACCAGCAGCCGGTGCGCCAGAGGGCTGAATGATCGACCTCTCCGGCACATCCTACACCCTCAGCCCGATGACGCTCGACGATGTGCAGACCGTTCACACCATCGAAGAAGAGATCTACACCGCGCCGTGGTCGCTGGGGGCTTTTGTGCAGGAAGTACGCGATAACCGCAGCGCCCACTACCTGGTGCTGCGCTACAAACCCTACGAATACGAGCCTTTTGCGCGGCGTATGCTGCCGCGCGGGTTACGCCACCACCTGAACTCGCCTCACAACGACCCGGCAATCCTTGGCTATGGCGGATTCTGGCTATATGTGGATGAGGCCCACATCTGCACCCTGGCACTGCGCGAGAGCTGGCGCGGGCGCGGTTTGGGAGAATTGCTGCTCAACAGCCTGCTGGACGCCGCTCTCAAACAGGGCGCAGCATTCGCTACCCTCGAGGTGCGCGTCTCCAACTTGCGCGCGCAAGGCTTGTATGGCAAGTACGGCTTTCGCACGGTCGGCCGGCGTGTGGGCTACTATACCGATAACCACGAGGATGCCTACATCATGTCGACAGAATCACTGCAGGATAGTGCCTATCAGGCGCTGCTCGCAGCGCATTCGCAAGCCCTGCAGGAGCGCCTGGACGCGGATGAGGCTGCTAGATCCGGTAGTCGGATAGGATCTTGATCCCGCTGGGAGATTCGGCAGGCGGCGGAACGAGGGTATTGTGCAGCCGGCACATCTGCAGCACCATCATTACAAAAAAGACGGCGATCGCCACCCAGATCAGCAGCTGGTTCTTGGCGCGCGGATCGCGCTTTTTGGGGGGCTCGACCGGCTTGGGCAGTTCTTTGTTGCAGCGCCAGCAGATCTCGCGGTCTTCGGGATTATAGACGCCGCATTGCGGACAGTTCATAGATCCTCTCCCTCATCGCTGAACCCTCAGCTGGATAGCATGGTTGTGCCAGCCACTGGTATCGATAGAGCGCCCCAGACAGGAATCGAACCTGTGGCCGACTGCTTAGAAGGCAGATGCTCTATCCGCTGAGCTACTGGGGCACGTAAGCCATTATAAAAGCAGGTTGTGAGCTGTCAATCTTTGACGAAGCGGGGCAGGTACCCTAGAATTACCCATTGTCTATAAGCGGCCAGAGGAACCAACATGCAACTGCGTGCCTATTCGCAGGAGCGCGACCTCGCTCATATTGAACGTATCTGGCGGGAAATCGGCTGGATGAACCCCAACAACAAGCCGATGGTCGCGACAACTATGGGTGCCGGGCGCACCTGGGTGGCAGAAGTGGATGGTGCCGCCGAGGCGCAGGCTTCCACCGCACCGGGCACGCTCAACTACCTGGGCAACGAAATCCCGCTGGCAGCTGTGACGGCGGTAGCCACCAGCCATGTGGGCCGTAAAAAGGGCTTGGCAACCAGGGTGCTGGCCGAGGCGCTCCAGGAAGTGCGCTCGGGCGGCGCCATGCTGGCCGGCCTGGGGATGTTTGACCAGGGCTTTTACAACCGTCTGGGCTTTGGCACCGGCTCGTATGAGCACTCGGTAGCCTTTGATCCGGCCACACTGACGATCAAAACGCGGGCGCGCACCCCGCAGCGTCTCGGCGCGGACGATGTGCCGCAGATGCATGCCGCCCGGCTGGCGCGTTTGCGCACGCATGGCGCTAACACCCTGTTGCCCGTGGCGGCCACTCTGGCAGAGGTGCAGGACCATCCCGAGAACAGCGGCCTCGGTTACTGCGATAACCCCGATGGCAGCCTTTCGCACTTTATCTGGTTCGGCGCCAGTAACCTCGAGCACGGACCCTACCGCATCCGCCTGATTGCCTATCAGACGTACGATCAGTTCCTCGAGCTGCTGGCCTTGCTGCGCGATATTTCCGATCAGGTCAACGCCGTAGAGTTGCGCGAACCGGCCGGCATCCAACTGCAGGATCTCATCCAGCAGCCTTTAAAGCACATACGTGTGCAGGGTAAGGGGTACGAAGCTTTTAACCATGCAGCCGCCTTTTGGCAGACTCGCATCCTGGACCTGCCGGGCTGCCTGGCACATACCCATCTGAACGCTGAGACACTGCGCTTTAACCTGCGCCTGAGCGACCCGTTTGCCGTGCTGGCGGCCGATAGCACCAGATGGCACGGCGAAGGCGGTGACTATACCATCACCCTGGGGCGTGAATGCGGCGCTGAGCGCGGCTTTAGTGCGGGGCTGGAGCAATTGGATGCATCGGTGAATGCTTTCTCCCGGCTATGGCTGGGGGTGCGTCCCGCTAGCGGCCTGGCGGTAACCGACGATCTCTCCGCAAGCGATGCGCTCTTGCAGGCGCTCGACCGCACGCTTCGGCTGCCTGTTCCATTAGTCGACTGGACTTATTAGCGATTCACACGAGTGAGTAACGAGGTGCGAGATGACTAGGTTAATCGATATCGTCAAAGGTTGTGGACGCCCGATGGTAATCCCGCTGATGGGGTTCCCAGGCATTCAGCTCAACGGCTCCTCTCTCAAACAAAACACCTTTAACTGGGGCACCCAGTTCTCAACCATCTTTGCCCTGCAGCGGCGCTTTCACCCCGACGGCATCTTTTTCTTTATGGATCTTTCCGTCGAAGCCAGCGCCCTGGGGCTGCCGGTGCGCTTTCCGCTCGACGAATCGCCCTCTGTCGAGCAGCACCTGGTGAGCACGGCCAGCGACCTGAGCAAGTTCACCAACGATATCCTCTCGGATGGGCGCGTGGCGGTCTTTGTTGAGACCATGCGGTTGATGTCGCGCTATGTGGATACCCTCAAGGGTGGCTATGTGATCGGCCCCTTCTCGCTGGCCGGTCTGCTGATGGGTGCTAGTGACGCGGCGCTCGCCAGTGTTGAGGATGAAGTCCTTCTACACGCCGTGCTGCGCTTTTGCTCAGGTGTGATCTCGCGTTATGCGCGTGCTCTGCAGCGCGCCGGCGCCGATATGATCGCTATTCTGGAGCCCTCGGCCTGCTTGCTTTCACCCAGGCTCTTTCGCGCCTTTCCGCAGCGCTACCTGCAAGAGATCATCGAGACTCTGGATTGCGTCAGCATCCTGCACGTGTGCGGGCAAACCACCAACCTGATCGAGCCGATGCTTGAGACTGGCGCACAAGCTCTTTCGTTGGATTCGATGGTCAACCTTCCAGAGATCGTCAAGCGTATGCCGGAGGACGTCGTCCTGATGGGGAACCTGGATAGTGTGCGGGTGATGTGCCAGCAATCGCCCAACCAGGTGTATGCCAGCGCCCAGGAACTGATCACTGCCATGCAGGGACACCCTAACTTTATCCTGAGCTCGGCTTGCGACCTGCCGGCTGAGACGCCGCTCGAGAACATTCACGCCATGATCGATGCCGCGCACGGGCATGCGCCCGGGCATACCATGCCCGCTGACCTGGAGCACGACGAGATAGCCACGATGCTGGAAGCTGATTAATGTGAAAGCCTCGCGCAAGCGGACCGGTGACGACGGCGAGGAGCATGCCTGTGCCGAGCTCGAGCGCCGCGGTTACCACATCGTAGAACGGCAGTGGCGCTGCCCGCGCGGTGAGATCGATATCGTGGCTCAAGATGGCGACGTTTGGGCCTTTGTCGAGGTCAAAACCCGCCATGGACATGCCGCCGGTCTGCCCGAGGAAGCCCTCAGCCGCCGCAAATGGTTGCGCATTGCCGAGATTGCCGAGTTTTACCTGGCTGAGCATGAATTGGGCATGGTAGACTGGCGCATTGACCTGGTGGCGATCGAGCTGGGCTATGGCACTGATCTGCCGCGTATCAACCTGCTGCAGGGCACCGAAGAGCCGCGATGACCAAACTGCTGGTGATCGTCGGGCCCACTGCGGTCGGCAAAACCGCCCTGGCGGTGCGCCTGGCCCAGCAGCTGCGCTGCGAGGCGGTTTCGGCCGATTCACGCCAGATCTATCGCGGTATGGATATCGGCACTGCCAAACCTACCCCCGCCGAACAAGCTGCACTGCGCCACCATCTGATCGACGTGGTGGCCCCCGATGAGGTGCTGCCTCTGCCCGGGTATCTCGCCCTGGCGCAGGCAGCCATCAAAGATATTAGCGCGCGCGGGGCACTGCCCATCCTGGTGGGCGGCACGGGCCAGTATGTGCGTGCCCTGCTGGAAGGCTGGAACGTGCCAGAGGTGCCCCCCAATCCCGGGTTGCGATCCGAGTTGCTCGAGTACGCCGAACGTGAAGGTGCCGAGGCCCTGCACCAGCGCCTGAACACGCTAGACCCTGCTGCCGCCGCGCGCATCGACTACCGCAACGTACGGCGAGTAGTGCGCGCCCTCGAAGTGCATCTTACCCTGGGCCAGCCGATCTCGGCGCTGCAGACCAAACGCGGCAACGACTATGAGGTTCTGATGCTGGGACTGACGCTACCGCGCGAGACGCTGTATACGCGAGCAGATGCACGCATCGATGCCATGCTCGCGGCTGGGCTGGTGGCCGAGGTCGAGGCGCTCTTAGCGGCGGGATATTCGCACGAACTGCCGGCCATGTCGGGGCTGGGATACCGCCAGATCGCGGCCCATCTGCGCGGCGAGATGCCCATGGAGGAGGCGATCACCCGCTTTAAAAACGCTACCCATCGCTACATCCGCCAGCAATACAGCTGGTTCAGTTTGCAGGATACAAAAATCGCGTGGCATACGGCAGGCGAGGGGGCTGTTGAGGAGATCGAGACACAGGTGCATAGCTGGGCCAGTCGCGCATAGCCATGCTCATGCGCAGGCATGGCGTGAGAAGAGAGAACGTGCTAGAGGGTCAGGATCGAGTTCACGCCTCCAAACGGGTTGACCGCCGAGCCATCGGCTTGCGGGTCGTTTTGCCACTGGTTGCCGTTCACCAGGTAGCGAAACTGGTACGTTGCTCCCGTATCCAGTTCCAGCGTCACCTGCCAGCTGGTATCGTCGCGGCTGCGCTGAAAGGGATGCGATAGCGTATTCCAGTTGTTGAAATCGCCCACCAGGGTGATCGTCTCCGCCCATATAGTGGCGGGCAGCGTAAAGGTAACCAGGACGCGGCCATTTGCAAGTTGCTTTTTAATGATCACGCTCACCTCGCTGCAGTCAGTGTGAGTGTTTATATCATATCAAAAAACATAAAACCTTCAACATGCAACATGTCCGATGGTTGGCAAGTCGGCTTATGTGCGTTAAGATGTTCCTAAAAGGACAAGGCCGATGACACGATTTAACTTGGGCATTAACATGGGGTTCGCTACCAACCGCTTTCCAGAGGCCGAGATGTGGGCGCGCATTGTCGCAGAAGACTTGGGCCTGCGACACGTGCAGCTGGTAGCCGACCTGCTCAACCCCTGGTGGCCTGAATACGTGCTGGAAGCCGAACTCGAGCGCATCCAGCGCGCGACCCAGCGCTATGGACTCCAGATTGACACGTTAATGTCCAGTACTCTCACGCGCTATAACTTTTTTCTTTACCCCTACGCCGAGCTGCGTAACGCTTATGTTGACTGGTACTGCAAATTCGGGCAACTGGCTGCCCGTCTGGGCGCCAAAGGAATCGGCAGCCACTTTTCAACCTTTACCGTGCACGACTATGCCGACCCAACCCGCCGTGAAGCACGCCTGAGCGAAGCGGTCAGGCTGTGGCAAGAGATCAGTCACATCGCGCGCGACGCCGGGCTGGAATACCTCTACATTGAGACGATGTCGATCCCGCGCGAGCTGGCCGATACGATCGCGGGCGCCAAGGAAATCCTGGCACGCATTAACGAGCATTCTGCGCTGCCGTTCTACTTTTGCCTGGATGTCGGGCACGCCCCGCACCCCAGCGAGCGCGACCCATACCCGTGGCTCGAGCAACTCGGCAAGGATTCGCGCATCTGCCACCTGCAGCAGACCGAATTAAACCACAGCCGTCATTGGCCCTTTACCGAACCCTATAACGAGCGCGGCATCGTCGATCCGCAGCGGACTCTGGAGGCACTGACAGCCTCGGGGGCTGAGGAGATCGTGCTGGCTTTCGAGATCAGCCATCGCGAACGCGCCGAAGACGATCCGCTGGTGATCCCAGAGCTGGCCGCGTCGGCGCGTTACTGGCGTGAATTCCTGCCCGTCGACGGCGAATGGCAGCCTCAGAAGGCGCGCGCATGAAAGCACTGATGTTGCACGCCATCGGCGACCTGCGCCTCGAACAGGTGCCTATGCCGCAGCCGCGCGAGAGCGAGGCGCTCATCCGCGTCGCAGCCGCCGGCATCTGCGGCTCGGACCTGCCGCGCATCTATGAGCACGGCACTTATCGCTTCCCGCTTATCCCCGGGCACGAACTGGCCGGCACCATCGCCGAGATCAACGGCTCGAGCGACCTGCACCCCGGCCAGGCGGTAGCCATCAAACCGCTGATTGCCTGCGGCGAGTGCGCCTACTGCCGATCCGGCAACCTGGGACAGTGCGTCGATTATGACTACCTGGGTTCCCGGCGCGACGGCGGCTTTGCCGAGTACGTCTGCGCCCCGCTTGATAACCTGGTGCCGGTGCCCGAAGGCGTGCCCCTGATCGAGGCAACCCTATGCGAGCCAGCTGCGGTAGCCCTGCACGCCCTGCACCAGGGCGATATTCGGCCCGGCGATGTGGTGGCCATCCTGGGCACCGGGCCGATCGGCATGCTGCTGGCGCAGTGGTCCTGGTATTGCGGTGCCAGCCAGGTGATATTGGCGGATATCGACCAAGCCAAACTCGAGCTGGCTGAGAGCCTGACGCTGGGCATCACCGTCAACTCGCGCACCAGCGACCCCATCGCGGCAGTACGCGCGGCCAGCCATGGACAGCGCGGTGCCGACCTGGTGATCGAAGCCGCCGGCGCGGCTATTACCGTCGCACAAGCCATCGAGATGGCGCGCCCGCTGGGTACAGTGGTGCTGATGGGCAACCCCTCCGGAGACGTGGCCTTGTCGCAGGCGCTTGTTTCGCAGATTCTGCGTAAACAACTCACCCTGCGCGGCACCTGGAACTCTAATTTCGGGGCACTGCCGGTGGACGAGTGGCAGCTGGTGCTGGATGCTGCCGCCCGAAGGCGCATCTGCCTGGGGCCGATGATCTCGCATGCCGTCCCGCTGGAACAGGGCCCCGAGACACTGGAAATGATGCACCAGCGCCGCGAGTTTTACACGCGCGTGGTGCTCACTAACCCATAAGGAGAGACGAGATGTTAGCAGCCCTCCTCGAAGGAATCGATCGGATGACGGTGCAGCAGGTGCCTGATCCACAGTTGCCCGATGAAGACAGCATTATCCTGCACGTGCATGCCTGTGCGGTGTGCGGCTCGGACCTGCGCATCTATCATCACGGCAACCCGCGCGTGCATCCGCCGCAGGTGATCGGCCACGAAGTGGCCGGCGAGGTGGCCGCCGTTGGCAAGCATGTTACGCATCTGGCAGTTGGCGAGCGCGTAGCTCTTTCGGCAGATGTGCCCTGCGGGGTGTGCAACTGGTGCCGCGATGGGCTGGGCAACATGTGTGCGATCAACTATGCCATCGGCTACCAGTTCCCCGGCGGATTCGCCGAGCTGATGCCCGTCAATGCCACCACGGTAAGGTTCGGAGCGGTGCATCGCATCCCCGATAACCTGACTCATGAAGAGGCCGCCCTAGCCGAACCGCTGGCGTGCGTGATCAACGGCCTGGAAGCCTGCCGCATCGGCTTGGGCGAGAGCGTGGTAGTGATCGGCGCCGGCCCAGCCGGCTGTATGCTGATGCGCCTGGCGCGCTCGTATGGCGCCGCCAAAGTCATTGGAGTGCTGCGCTCGCCTGGACGCATGGAGAGCGCGCGCACCCTGGGCGGCGCGGATGTGGTGATCAACTCCCAGGAGCAGGATCCGATCGAAGCCGTCCTGGCTGCCACAGGCGGCGAGGGCGCGGATGTGGTGATCACGGCCAACTCGTCGGTCGAAACCCATGCCCAGGCGCTCAAGATGGCGCGCAGCCGCGGGCGCATCAACTATTTCGGCGGTCTGCCCAAGGGCTCGCCCACCATCGACCTGGATAGCAACCTGATCCATTACAAGGAACTGTCTCTAACGGGCTCGCACGGCAGTGTACCGCGCCAGCATCGCCTAGCTTTAGAGTTGATCTCGGCGGGGGTGATCGTGGCGCGCGACTATATCACCCATCGCTTCCCGCTCGACCAGATCGCCCAGGCTTTTGCCGCCTCAGAAGGGCGTGCCGGTATGAAGGTGATCGTCGAACCGCAAAAAAGCGGAGCCTGAGGAATGCCCCAGATCAAAGTATGTGCCTCGCTGGCCTGCGCCGACCTGCTCAACCTGGAGCGTGACCTGCGCGCCATGGAAGCCGCCGGCATCGATTACCTGCACATCGACGTGATGGATGGCACCTTTGTGCCCAACCTGGCACTCGGCACCGACCTGCTGCGCGCGGTCGGCCGGGCAACGCGCATCCCGCTGGATGTGCACCTGATGATCGAGCGCCCCGAGCGCTACATCGAGACCTTTCATGTCCTCGGCGCCCAGGTGCTCACCGTCCATCAGGAGGCCAGCATCCACCTGCAGCGCACCCTGGCGGCGATTCGAGGGCTGGGGATGCGCGCCGGTGTGGCTCTCAACCCGGCCACACCGCTCGAGACACTGCGCTATGTACTGGATGATATCGACCTGCTGCTGATTATGACGGTCAACCCGGGCTTTGCCGGGCAAAAGCTGATCCCCAGCACGCTTGGCAAGATCGCCGACGCGCGCGCCCTGTTTGAGGCGCATCATCGCGAGGTCGATATTCAAGTGGATGGCAATGTCAGTTTTGAAAACGCTGTGCGCATGGCCCAGGCCGGCGCCAACTGGCTGGTAGGCGGCACATCGAGCCTGTTTATGTCAGGGTTAACCATCGCCGAGGGGGCACGTCAGCTGCGTACCGCCGCCGGCGCCGCATAACCATATTCACGGAAGGAGCACTATGCAACGCATCGGGTTCATTTTAAAGGTCAAGAAGGGTTGCATCGAAGAGTACAAGCGCCGCCACGCCAACGTCTGGCCCGAAATGCGCCAGGCCCTCTCAGAGACCGGCTGGCACAACTATTCGCTCTTTATGCGCGAAGATGGACTGCTGTTTGGCTATGTTGAGACCGAGGATTTTGAGGCAGCCAAGGCTGGCATGGCCAAGCGCGAAGTCAACGCGCGCTGGCAGGCTGAGATGAGCGAGTTCTTTGAAGCCCTCGAAGGTCAAGCACCCGACGAGGCCATGTCGCCGCTAGAGCAGGTCTTTTTCCTGCCCTAAAGCACTCAATTAGACAGCTTGCCCGGCTCAGGCTGCCAGATGGCTGCAAGCCGCGGCGATGCCTGCCGGGTAAGCTGCTGAATACGAGCGAGCGCTGCAACACTGTGCGCCTCAAAACGCAGTGTAATGAGCGGCTCGGTAACGGATGTGCGTGCCAGCGCCCAGCCATCCTCAAAGAGGATGCGCACACCATCGAGGTGCTCCTGCGGCCAGTCAGCCAGGTTGCCGCGCAGCTCAGTGATAATCGCCTGGGCCTCCTGAGGCGCGCAGGGGATGCGCAAATCCGGCGTGATGGGGTAGCTAGCGACGGTCGCCGCAGCCTGCCCCAGCGACATGCCCAGTTCATCCAGCACCTGCAAAAGCAGCACGGCCGTATAGAGGGCGTCATCCCGCTCCAGCTTGCCGATAAAGTAATGCCCGCTCACCTCACCGCCCAATAGGGCGCCCTCTTCAAAGAGGCGGCGTTTGATAAAGGCGTGCCCCGAACGTTCGGGCAGCGCCACACCGCCGGCCGCTGCCACCTCTTCCGCCACCACCGACGACGACTTGATATCATACACCACCCTGGCGCCTGGGTTGGCGCACAGCAGCGACCGGATCAGCAGCACCAGCACCTTTTCGGCTTTGAGCACCTCGCCGGTCTCGTCGATGAAGACCGCACGGTCGCCGTCGCCGTCGAATGCCACGGCGAGATCGGCATGCGCGTCTGACACCATCTGGCGCGTAGCGCTGAGGTTGGCCGCTACCGCCGGGTTGGGGTCGCGGTTGGGAAAGCTGCCATCCGGCGTGCAATAGAGCGGCAGCACTTCCTGACCGCAGGCTTCCAGCACCCTGGGCGCCAGCTGCCAGAACGAGCCGCTGCCGGCATCCACCACCACCCGCCGGCGGCTCAGGCCGCCAAAGGCGGAGGCAATCGAGGCGGCATAGGCATCCTGCACATCGCGCGCCTCCAGCCGCCCAGCTCCGCTGGTAAACGCCCCCGTACGCATCAGAGCAGCCAGATCGCTGAGGTCTTCCGGGATAACCGGCAGATCGCCCAGGATTATTTTAAAGCCATTATATTGCCCGGGGTTGTGCGAGGCGGTCACCATCACACCGCCCTGAGTGCCAAGCAGGCTCTTGCCAAAGTAAAACACCGGCGTCGGGATGATGCCCAGGTCAACGACATGTGCACCGCCGGCAAGCAGGCCCTCAATGAGGCGCTCCTTGAGCTGAGGGGTGCTGACACGCAGATCGCCAGCCACAGCCACGCTCTGGTCGTTCAGACGGGTGGCGATAGCACGTCCCAGCAGCCAGGCGGTACGCTCGTCCAACTCACTCGGATAGATTCCGCGGATATCGCAGGCTTTAAAGATGCTCATGCCAGGTAACCTCTCTCGCGGCAGGCCGCCACAAAGCGCTGATAACGCTCCTCATACGCAGCCGCATAACCCGTGCGTGGTTCGACGCGCTGTGCAGGATATACCATCGCCGCCACCGCCTCGGTCACGTTCGGGAAGGCCGAACCGGCTGCCGCCAGGATCGCCGCCCCCATCGCACCGCTGGGCACCTGCGGCACGCTCAGTACCTTGCCAAGCACATCTGCGCGGATCTGTAACCCGGCTGCCGATTGGGTCGCCCCGCCGACGGCATAGATGGTGTCGCCCACCTGGGCGCCCAAGTCGCTGACCACCTGGTACGCCAGTCGCTCGACATAGGCAATCCCCTCGAGGTGCGCGGTAAAGTATTCTTGCACATCGTGCGCCTGTCCCAGGATAAAGCCCTCGGCCGAGGGCGCGTTAAAGGGGAAACGCTCCCCGCGGCGTGCCAGTGGATACACCACCAGATCAGTCGGGGTGCGCTGGCTGGCAGCAGCGTTCAGCTCGTCGAGCTGGGCAGCCTCAAAGCGCTGGGCGATGCAATCGGCGCCCGCGCTGGAGGCTCCCCCCGGAAGCCAGTAGCCCTGCGGATGGCGGTGGCAGTAGACGCGCCCAGATGGGTCGCGGATCAGTGCCTCGCTGACGCCCTTGAGCACCAGGGTGGTGCCGAGGGTCGAGTTCCACTCCCCGATCGCAGCCGCACCGCTGGCCAGTTGCGAGGCAGTGCCGTCCGTGGCGCCGGCGTATACCTGTGTCTGAGCCGATAACCCGCTGCGCTCGCTGACTTTGTCACATATCGGTGCGATCGGCGCGCCGGGCGCCACCACGTTGGGCAGCTTGGCCATATCCAGCCCCAGGCGCTCGCCGATAAAGGCCGGCCATGAGAGGTCCACCACGTCATAGCCCGTCTTGAGGGCGTTGGTCCAATCCGTCACACCCCACACGCCCGTCAGCCAGCCGATCACCAGATCGGTTGGGCTGCAGAACCAGCGCGCTGCCTCGAGAGATTGCGGTTCGTGGCATTGTAGCCACACCAGGCGGCTGATGGCGTATGAGGCACTGAACTTGCTGCCCAGCTTTAACGAGATCTCCTCGCCGGCAGCCTGCACAATGGCAGCCTCCTCGGCGGCGCGTACGTCGGAATACATGATCGCCGGACGCACCGGCTCCCCGGCTGCGTCCACCAGGCAGAGCGTGCCCGAGGTTGAGGTCACCGAAAGCGCGGCGATCGCATCAGCAGGCTGCCCCGTCTCAGCCAGCTTTGCCAGGGCAGCCTGCAGAGCCTGCCAGGTGGCTGAGTGCCAGGCATGTGCATCCTGCTCGTTATAACCAGCCGGGCCGTCCTGCTGCAGGGCATCACTAAAGGCGACGGAAGCCTCAGCCTGAACGGCTCCCTGAGCGTCGCACACCAGCACCCTTACGCCCTGGGTGCCCAAGTCGATCCCGCCAAACAGCATGCTCTCACCTCGTGGATTGATCTCGTATATAATGGCTGGCATCAGATGCCCTGTCAAAGGAGGTCCCATGAGCGAGTTGAGCCCCCTGGAGCGCACCATGCGTCGCTTAAAGGGCGAGCCCGTGGACCGCATCCCCAACCAGAACATTGTGATGGGCCTGGCAGCCCACTATATCGGCACCACCTACGACCGTTTCGCCCAGGATTACCGCCTGCTGGCTAAAGCCGCTTTACGCACCAGCGAGGCATTTGGCTTTGACTGGGTCTCAGTGATCTCGGACCCGGTGCGCGAGACCTCCGCCTATGGCGCCACCATCCACTATCCGCATGACGCGGTGCCCTACTGCGACCCACTGGTCACCGATTATGCCATGGTCGACGACCTGCCGCGCTGGGACCCTGCCGCCTGCCCCCGCACAGCGGATCGGCTGAACGCACTGGTGGTGCTAAAAGGCCAGGTCGGCGGATACTACCCGATCGGCGGATGGGTCGAGGGGGCAGCGGCCGAAGCAGCCAACCTGGTGGGCGTGACACGGTTTCTCGAGGACGTCCTGCTGCAGCCCAAAGCTCTGGAACCTCTGCTGGATTTGTGCAACGAGCAGGCGATCCGTTTTGCTCGGGCGCAGCTGACGTCGGGTGCCGACCTGATCGGCATCGGCGACGCGGTCTGCTCGCTGATGGGCCCCGCCCAACACCACGCGCCTGCTGCCCTTGCTGGGTGAGACGGGCGCCAACATCATCGATATCGACTGGATGGTCGACTATGCCTCGGCGGTGGCGCATATCGGGGAAAAGGTGACGGTCAACGGCAATATCGACCCGGTGGGCGTCTTTTTACAGGGCTCTGCCAACGATGTGGCGAATGCGGTGATGCGCTGCCACGCGGCGGGCAATGCGCGTTCGATGATCAGCGCCGGCTGCGAGCTGCCGGTGGGCACACCTGAGGCCAACCTGGCCGCACATTACGAGATGGCAGGGCGCCTCAAGAGCACCGCATAGGTGTTGGTGATCAGCAGGCCGGCGCGCTGCCAGGCAAAATGATCCTTGGCGCGCTGGCGCAGGCGGCTGCCCAGCTGGGCGCAGCGTTCGGGATCATCCAGCAGGCCGCTGATGCCTTGAGCCAGGCTGGCGGCGCTGCCGAACTCGGCATAGACGCCATGCTCATCCAGATATTCGTGGCTGACGGGGGTATCAAAAGCCACGGTCGGCAGTGCCATCGACATATAGTTGAGCAGCTTGCCGGCGCCCTCCGTCTTGGATAGCTTGGGTAGCACGGCTACGTCTCCGATCGCGAGAAGCTTTGGGGCATCCTGGTAGGGCACGCGCCCTGTAAAGGTCACCCGGTTACGCAGCCCCAGCTGCGCGGCCCTTTCGCGGTAGAGCTCGACGTTGGGGTAGCCGGCGATCACAAAATGCACATCGTCGCGCTGATTCGCGATCTGCTGAGCAGCCTCCAGCAACACCGGAATGCCCTGGTAATCGGCCAACAAGCCGAGGTACATGACCACTTTACGCCCTGCCGGCACACCCCAAAGGCGTCGCAGGGCCGAGAGCTGCGCTTCATCCTGCACGGACATGAAAAAGTCGGTATTGACGCAATCCGGCACGTGGATGATCTGGCGCGGTGAGCAGCCATATTCGTTTACCAGGATATCGGCGGCGTTATCTGAGCTGGTGACAATACTGGAAGTGTGCCGATTAATAAAACCTTCCAGCGAACGAAACAGGTGATACCCGATCGTGCCGCGCCGGATAAAGCGGTGATCCTGCATCTCGTTGACCAGCGAGCCCTGGAAATCAAACACCAACGGCACGCCCCACAGTTTGGCCAGCACCTGGCCCACCAGGGCGCCCTCGTGCAGGTGGGCATGGATGATATCGGGCTTGACCTGCACCATGGCTGCCAATGAACGCGCAAACAGCAATATGTCGTAGGCGATCTTGTGCCACGAAGAGCCGACTTCCCAATCGCGCCGCCAAGGGATTGCCGCGGTGCGCAGGATGGGGATATCGGGCACGTCGTTGCCGGTGCGGTAGGTAACGATTGTCACCTCGCTGCCCATCTGCTGCAGGATGCGCGCCTCTTCGAGGATACGCACATGGCAGCCGTAATCGGCAAAGAAGGAGGTGGGCGCGATCATCAGCACCCGATACCCCGCTTGTGAGGGCTGATCGGGCTCGCGAGGCGCTACTGGTTCCGCCACATGCGCCACCGTAGTTTAAAGAGCTCCCTAAAAGCTCGCAGAATCACGTGCAGCTTGGCGCCCGTTTGGGTACCAGCCACCCTTGGGTAGTGGCTGACGGGCTCTTCGACGATCTTAAAGCCGGCGCGCTTGGTGCGCACCAGAAACTCGGCGCTGAACATGGCTCCGCCCGATTCCACGGTAAAGGTATCGATAATTCGGCGCGTAAAGAGTTTAAAAGCGCAGTCGACATCGCGCACGGTGTAGCCAAACAAGAGGTTTACCAGCCAGCTCCAGCCGTTGCCAAAGAGCCGCCGATACCACGGGTCGCTGCGCGAAAAACGGTAGCCTGCCACCATGTCGGCCTCTGCCATGCGCGGCAAAAAGCGCTCGATCTCACCGAGGTCAAACTGGAGGTCTGAATCGGTTGTCAGGATCAGTTCCTTGGTAGCTGCCCAGATGCTATCGCGCACGGCGGCGCCATACCCCATATTGACGGCGTGACGGATCAGGCGCACGCGGCTATCGGCAGCAGCCAGGTCAGCCACTACCTGGGCGGTGTTATCCTTGCTGCCGTCATCGACGATCACGATCTCGAGGTCATCGACCAAAGGACCCACCTTGGTCTTGATCATCTCGACCATCGGGCCCAGATTGAGGGCTTCGTTGTAAGCGGGCATGGCAACGGTTAGGCTGGTCATTTCTGCTCTCCCTGGCGCACTCGACGCGCCCTTCTGATCAGACGGCCCATTATCATACTTTGCAATCCCAGTCCCTCCGGTTCATCGGGTTCCTGGCTCTGGTTATCAGGCGTGTTGCTTGAACGCAGCCGCGTCAGCTCTTTGTCAATCAGCTCCTGCTCACCTTGCTGCAGACGCGCTCGCCAGAGCTGCAATTCGGTTATGGTGCGCGCCAGCCAGGCATCCAGATGAACGTTATTTTCGGTCAATGCGCCGACAGAAGCTTCTGGTAAATCGTCAGCAAATTCCCTGGCCCACTCGGCCATCTCACCCAGGGCCAGCGAACGGTCTGGCCAGCCAGCCGGATCCTGCCAGACGCTCAACAACGCCAGCGAAACGACCGCCGGCAGCTGTTCGCAAGCCGCCAGCAGGCTATCGAACTCTTCGGGTGCACAAAAACGCGGTTTGGCGCCGATCCCTTCGGCCAGTTTAGCAACGGTACGCAAGCCAGTCTCGCTGCTTTCGGGTGCCGCAGCGATGAACAAGGCCGCGCCGTTCAATGGTTCAGCCTCAGGTGTGCGTACCGGCACCAGACGGGCACGCAGGATGCGCAGGTGCGTGGGCAGCTGAGCGCTCAGGGCATCCCAGGTGGCCTGGCTGAGGGGTGTAAGGATGACAAGCAATGTGTTTTCGGCTAGGCTCTCTGCAATCGAACTCAGAGTCAGTTCAAGCTGAGCAAAGGAGACAGCCACCAGCACGATATCCGAGCCCTCACAGGAGGCCGGCAGGTTCCAGTGTGTACGATCGACCGCACCCATTTTTTTGGCCTGCGCCGAGAGATCCGTATCCGGGTCGTGCCCGACCACGGTCAGGTTGGGATAGGCATTCTTGATCGCCAACCCCAGAGAAGCCGGTATCTGTGACAGGCCAATGATGGTGAGTGACATCGGATGTTACCCTTAGCTCGCGGCATCGGCAGCTTGGAGGGCTGCCAACTCGGCATCATCTGTCATAATACCCCCGCACGGCGTGCTTTTCAAGCTGTGATTGCGGATCAACCAGACCGTACGAGGGCTGCAGCCTGAGCGCTGAGCCAACTCGGCGCCGATCGCTTCGTGATGCAGCGCAGCGTAAAAGGGCGCCGACCAGCGGTTACGGCCATCGCCGGCCAGACGCTGCAGCAGGCGCGGCGACAGGCGCCCGAGCAGCACCACCAGTGTACGATGCACCAGGGTAATGCCGGCATCTGCTTTACCAACGTCGTGCAGCAGAGCTGCCTGCGCCAGATCGGGAGATACCGTACCCGCTTGCCTGAGTGCCGCCAGCACCCTCTGCGCGTGCGCCTGGTCGAACGGAGAAAGGCGCTCATAGAGCGCTTGTGCCGCGGGGCTGAGCTCACCGGGAGGCTGCGTATCGGTCATACGCACGCGTGGCGTCAGGAGGTGACGGAACCCCTGCCTCAGGCGTTGGATAACACCCATCGCGTTACAAGAGATAGCCGGTGATCAGCAAGACCAGGCGGCTGGCCGGCCAGTAGATCAACCTGGATAACAGGTTCAGGCTGGTGAATTGCGAAAGCATCAGCAGACCGATCAGGATCATCCAGCCATAGCGCGCCAGACCCTCCACCCAATTGAGGGCCCGCCAGACCTGCTCGCCGGGGATCAGGCTGATCAGCCCAATCAGGATACTAAAGCCGTCCAGCGGCGGAATCGGCAGCAGGTTGAACATCGCCAGGAAGGAATTCATCAGCGTGATGGTGAGCAGGAGCTGCCCCAGCCAAAGCGGCATGGAGAAAAAGCGCAGCCAAATGCCCGCCAATGTGGCCACCAGAATGTTGCTCGCCGGCCCTGCCAGCGCGACCAGCGCGCTCCCAAGGCGGCGCCCATACTTTAGGCGGTTGGGATTGACGGGCGTAGGCCTGCCCCAGCCGATACCAACGCCCGTCGCCAGCGTGACGGCCATCATGGCGGTGCCGGCCGGGTCTAGCTGGCGCAGCGGGTTGAGCGAGATGCGCCCCTGCAGCTTTGCCGTAGGATCCCCCAGAAGGTTGGCCATCCAGGCGTGGCTGCACTCGTGCACCGTTATGCCGATTACCAAAGACACAATAATCGTCAGAAACGTGACCACACCCAGCTTGACGATGCCTAGCACAGCAAAAACCAGCCCCAGGACCACCCAGATGAGCTGGTCGCGGCGGATCGGAAGTTTATCATACCATTGTGTCATGCTGATATTATATGTCCCCAGTGCGGCCGCTCAAAAGAGGTCTGCCCGCAGAGAGCTCTTGCCCGGTTGGGGACCTCTTGGATATAATCCTGCTGTTATGAGCCGTTAACTCAGTCGGCAAGCACCTGCCTTTTAGGCAGGGTTAGAGTCCCACACAGCTCGCCAGGGAAGGCCAGCACACCTTACTTGGTACATAGGCTAACCTATACGGCAGTATAGATCCGGCAATCATTTCCGATAACTTTGCTCTGACAAACTTTCAGATTCGTTTCCTGCCCAATGAAAACTACTTGTTCTACGCAGTGGGCGACGGACGAGCTCTCAGCCTGTGAGACTAACGACCACAGCACCATCACTGGCGGCTCAAGTATCCCGCCCGACAAGGCCACGATGCTGGCTGACCTGAAGACCCGGATTGACTCCTTCATCCAGCAGACCAAGTCCGGTTTATCACCGGCGAACTCGATCTCGACGCCGATTGGGACAGCTACAATGAAACAAGGCAGACTATAGAGCAGCGTATTTAGCTGTCTTTTTATAAAAGCAAAAAGGAGTAATGTTGAAATGATTGACTATACACAGATCAAGACAAGCGAGTGCTCTGGAAAAGAACACAGAAAAGCCTATCTCGACGGGATACTTGCATGCCTTCACGAAAAGATGGACGCGTCCGCAGCCGTGCGTGACCGCTTTATGACGCCGGACGCCCTTACGCAGTCGCGCGAAGTGTACCGAAAGAAATATTATGACATGCTCGGTTGGCCTTTAACGGAGTTTACACACAACTACGAGCCGACTTTTAAAAAGGATCTAATCGAAGAGCTTTTCTGAAAATCTACCGTCTGACCATCGAAACGCTCCCAGGCGTGTGGTTCGAGGGCTTGATCTACGAACCCTCGCATCGCAGCGCAAAAGCGCCGCTCGTTGTTTTAAATCCCGGTGGCGGCTACTTTTGCGAGGATTTGATTGCGCATGGCGATTTCGACGCGGGGCAATATAAAAACGTCGGCGGCAAATTCCTCGAGGCGGGCTGTGTCATCTACGCGCCGCAGTTCCTGATTTGGCACGACGAATCGGCCCCAGTGCCCCGCCAGTTCATCGACATACGGCTCAAAGCCATGGGCGGCAGCATCACGGCCGTCGAGGTATATAACACGATGCACGCACTCGACTATTTCACCTCGCATGAGGAGGGCATCGACCCGGAGCGCATCGGCATGATGGGCCTTTCCTATGGCGGCTTTTACGCCTTGTACATTGCAGCCGCCGAGACTCGGATTAAATCCACCTTCTCGTCCTGCTTTTTCTGCGACCGCTTTGGTACGGGAGATGAGCCCGGCAACTGCCGCTCCGACTGGCTCTGGCAGAACGCCGCATACACCTTCTTCGACGCCGAGGTTTCCGCTCTGATCGCGCCGCACGCGTTATATATCGAAGGCAACAAAGACGATATGTTCCCGCTTCCGCTCGTTTTAAGAGAGGAGGAGCGGTTAAAGCCATTTTATGCGGCTGCGGGCGCCCCTGAGAAGCTGATGTTCCACATCGGAGACGTCGGTCACGAGGTCGTATCCGGCGATATCGGGGTAAACTTTTTCCTTGGGAATCTTTAAGGATCAAGCGGTTTTTTTCGATTTAAAAGATACGAGATAATAGAAAACCTCCGTCATTTCTGCGGAGAGGATACGGAACTTTTGCCGACGCCGCTTTTCGCGCGGGAGCTGCGGCCGCTCAAAAGAGGTCTGCCCGCAGAGAGAGCTTTTGCCCGGTGGAGACCTCTTGGATATAATCCTGCTGTTATGAGCCGTTAGCTCAGTCGGTAGAGCACCTGCCTTTTAAGCAGGGCGTCGTGGGTTCGAGTCCCACACGGCTCATTTTTCTATCCTCGCCTTTCATACAGAATGGTTGATATCTGGATAATCCCCATTATACTAGGCCCATGAAGGTCTATCTGATCCATAACCCGGTTGCTGGCCAGCATGATCATACTGCCGAGTTGGACGAGGTGGTCGCCTACCTCGGGCAACAGGGATGGGATGTGACCATCAAACGCACCCAAGACGAGAGCGACGCTACAGCCTTTGCCCGCGAAGCCGTTGACAACCACTGCGATATGGCGATTGCCGTGGGCGGCGACGGCACATTGGGCCAGGTCGCCAGCGGCCTAGCCAAGTCGGACGTAACCCTCGGCCTAATTCCGGTGGGCACAGGCAATGTGTGGGCACGCTTGTTTAACATACCGATCTGGACGCCCACCAACCGCTCCGGACTGATGGATGCCGCCAAACTGCTGATCGATGGCAAGGTCAAGCGCATTGACCTGGGCAGGGTCAGAGACCGCTACTTTGTGCTGTACGCCGGGCTAGGAATCGACGCAGCCCTGGCCAACCAGGTCGAGCCGCATCGCGAGCTGCGTCGCAACCTGGGCAACGTGACCTATGTGGTAGCCGCTGCCAGCATGAGCCTGCAGATGCGCGGCACACGCGCCACCATCGTGATCGATGGCCAGGTCACCCGCCAGCGCGTGCTGCTGGTGCTGGTGACCAACGTGCCGGTATACGGCACCGTCTGGGTGGCTCCGCAGGCCAAGCTTGATGACGGCTACCTGGATGTTTTCCTCTTCAAGGGTGAGAACGCCCTGGACGTGCTCTCACACACCGTTAAGATGATGGTGGGTTCCTCCGCCGGCGACCCCAGAATCGAGTATTACCGCGCCAAACGCGTCGAGGTGTACGGCACCAACCGCCTGCCGATCCAGGTCGATGGTGACCCCCTTGGTGATACACCGGCAATTATCAGCGTGGAACCCCAAACGTTGAATGTGCTCATCCCCACCAACACCCCGGACGGCTTTTTCGATGGCAATGAGAGCGCCAACCCGGGCTACTATACCCTGTTGCAGCGCATTCTGGATTCCGCGCGTAACGCCATCCCACATGAAGAAGACGCCGAATAAGCGTTTCTTGAGCGCCGGGCTGGTAAATTGTCGGATAGATTCCTCTGTGCTATACTGCTATGGTTTATCTTGACGGTTACGGAGGCACCTCTTGGCCACCTATCTAAATATCGCTCAGATTATCATCGCCATCGCATTGATTGCCCTGGCTGTGTTACAGAGCCGCAACTCGTCGCTCGGCAGGATGTTTGGCGGAGACAGCTCGATCCACCGCACTCGCCGCGGCCCAGAAAAAATGCTCTTTAACGCTACAGTCATCCTGGCAGTTCTCTTTTTCGTCACCGCTTTTGCCAGTGTGATGCTGAGCCGGGGGGCCTGAGGACAGCCCCAATGGGACGCATCCGCATCCAGGTTGTGATTGCAGCTGTCGCAGTCATCCTCTTTCTCGCCGCCATGGCGTACCTGGCCCTCAACGTCACCACACAGCAAGTTGCTGATTACGGCGGCGTCTATGTCGAAGGCGTGGTGGGCAACCCGCAGGCGATCAACCCTATCCTGAGCCAGTCGAACGCGCTTGATCAGGACCTAGTGGCGCTCATCTTTAATGGCCTGACCAAAGTCGACGAGCATGGCCAGATCATGCCCGACCTGGCTGAGCGCTGGGATATCTCGCCAGACGGCTCCACCTATACCTTTTACCTGCGCGAAAACGTGCGCTGGCATGACGGCGCGCCTTTTAGCGCCAGCGACGTCGTCTTTACGCTCAACGCCATTCAAAACCCAGGCTATCAGGGGATGACCTACCTCTCGGACCTGTGGCGTAATGTGACGATCGAACAGGTCGACCAGCTGACGGTGCGCTTCAAGCTGCGTGAACCCTATGTGCCCTTTCTCGAATACACCACGATCGGCATCCTGCCGGTGCATCTTTTGGGCAATGTGCCCATCGCTACATTGGCCGAAGCCCGCTTTAACACCGAGCCGATCGGCACGGGCCCCTACAAAGTAGCCGAGGTGAACGCCCGCAAGATCGCCCTGGTGGCCAACCAGGATTATTTCCGCACGCGGCCCTATCTCGACCGCATCGAGTTTGTGTTTTACCCCAACGATGAGGCTGTCTTTGAGGCGCGCAAACGCGGCGAGATCTCGGGCATCAGCCGCGTACTGCCCAGCAACCTGGATGAAGTGCGCAAAGACAAGTCGCTCGACCTCTACTCGTCGCCCCTTTCTGGCTATACCATCATTTACCTGAACCTCGACAAGGCCGTCTTTCAGGATGTGGCCGTGCGCCAGGCGATGATGTGGGCTATTGACCGCCAGCAGCTGGTCGATAGCATCCTAGGCGGCCAGGGCATTGTGATCGACAGCCCGATCATGCCCAACACCTGGGCCTTTGCCGGCGATGTGGGCGGTTATACCTATGACCCGGCCAAGGCCAAAGCCCTGCTGGCGGCAGCCGGCTGGGAAGACGAGGATAACGACCGTATCCTGGAAAAGGGCACCACCAAGCTCGAGTTCACACTGGCGACCAACGAAGACGACCCAGTGCGCATTGCCTTCATCCACGCCATCGCTGACCAGCTGGCCAAGGTAGGCATCAAGGTCACACCGGTGGCCTCGCCCTGGGAGACCCTGGTAGGCGATATGCTGCGGCGGCGCCAATACGACGCGCTGCTGGGCGGTTGGCAGAACCTGCCGGCCGACCCCGACCAGTATGCCTATTGGCATTCGTCGCAGGCCACCGAAGACGGGCTGAACTTTCCAAACTTTATCAATGCCGAAATTGACACTCTGCTGGAACAGGCACGTGCCGAGCAAGACCAGGCCAAGCGTATTGAGCTATATCGCCGCTTTCAACAGCTGTTTATCGACCAGGTACCGTCGTTAATCTTGTATCAGCCGATCCATAACTATGCGGTCGATGCCAAGGTGAACGATATACAGATCGGCACGATGTTCAGCTCGGCCGATCGCTTTCGCACCGTGAGCGACTGGTACATGGTCACCCAGCGCGTCTTTCAAGATCAGGCAGCGACTCCGACAGCTCCGCAGCAGCCCTGACCCTGGTTTTCCGCTCCCGCCGCATCCGGATCAGAGCGTGCAGGTATTGATGCATGCATGAGTTAGCCGTTACCGAGAGTATCATCAGCGTGGTCGAGCGCCATGCCCGCGAAGCTCAAGCGCAGCGCGTGTTAAGGATCCACCTGCGCATCGGTGAGCTGGCCAGCATCGTGGATGACAGCGTCCAGTTTTACTTTGACCAGCTCAGCCCCGGGACGCTCGCGGAAGGCGCACAGCTCGTTTTCGAGCGGTTACCGATCAGTCTGCGCTGCAGAGCCTGCGGACATTGCTGGCAGCCCAGCGCGGGCGACTGGACCTGCCCCGCGTGCGGAGCCTCTAAGGCGGCCCTTGCGGGCGGCAATGAGTTTCAGATCGACCACATCGAGGTGGAATAGCAAGATGATCAAACAGATCAGTGTGGACGAACGCATTCTAAGCGCTAACGACCTCGCCGCCGCCGAAAACCGTGCATTGCTGCACCAGCACAGTGTGCACATGGTCAACGTCATGGCAGCTCCTGGCTCCGGCAAGACCTGCCTGCTGCTGGCTGCCATTCGCGGGCTCAAGGATCAGGTGCGGGTAGGCGTGATCGAGGGCGACATCGCCTCGGATATCGACACCGTCAAAATGCGCCAGGAAGGTGTGCCGGCGGTGCAGATCAACACCGGCGGCGGCTGCCACCTGGATGCCCTCCAGGTGCGTAAGGCTCTCGAGCAGCTCCCGCTGGATGAGATCGACCTGCTGTTTGTCGAGAACGTGGGCAACCTGATCTGCCCAGTCGGCTTTGACCTGGGTGAAACGACCCGCATGGCGATCGCCAGCATCCCTGAAGGGGACGACAAGCCGCTCAAATACCCCTCGATCTTTCACAAGGTAGATGCTCTGGTGATCAGCAAGATCGACTTGTTACCCTATATCGCTTTCGACCTGCCCGAATATCGCCGCCTGGTGGCCAGCATCCAGCCAGAACTGCGAGTGTTCGAGACCTCGGTAGTGACGGGCGAAGGAATCTCAGCATGGGTGGATTGGCTGCGCACGCTCAAGGCTTAACGCAAGCCCAGCGTCTGCTGGTGCGCGGGATTGTCCAGGGCGTCGGCTTTCGGCCCTTTGTTTATAGCCTGGCACAGCGCTATCGGCTGACGGGCTGGGTGCGCAACACCACCGCGGGGGTCGAGATCCACTGGCAGGGTTCCGGCGAGCAGCTGGAGCAAGCCCTCGAGGCAATCGTGCGCGAAAAACCCCCGTTGGCGGTCATCAGCAAGCTCATCCGCGAGCCGGCTGAGCCGGGCGATTATGCCAGCTTTAGCATCCTGGCGAGCGTTTCCCAGCCTGGCACCTACCAGGCGATCCCGACCGACACGGCCACCTGCCCCGACTGCCTGCGCGAGCTGTTCGACGCAGCCGACCGGCGCTACCGCTACCCATTCACCAACTGCACCAACTGCGGTCCGCGCTTTACCATCATCACCGACTTGCCCTATGACCGGCCGCACACCACCATGCAAGAGTTTGTGATGTGCCCGGATTGCCGGCGCGAGTATGACGATCCGATCAACCGGCGCTTTCACGCCCAGCCCAACGCCTGCCCGGTGTGCGGCCCACAGCTGCACCTTTATAACACCCAGCGCCAGCTCCTGACAGAGGTTGATGAAGCCCTGCAGCAGGCCGCTCAGGCGCTCGCCAACGGCCAGATCGTGGCGCTCAAAGGCTTGGGCGGTTACCAGCTGGCTTGCGATGCCACCAACCAGGCGGCGGTACAGACGCTGCGGCAGCGCAAACGCCGCCCCGACAAGCCCTTTGCCCTGATGGTGGGATCGCTCCCAGCCACAGAGGCGCTCGTGGAGCTCAACGCGCAAGAACGCGAACTGCTGGTAGCTCCCAGTGCACCGATCGTGCTGTCGCGCAGGCGTGCCAGCACGGTCGCCGAGGCCGTTGCGCCAGGCATCGACACGTTAGGGGTAATGCTGCCCAGCACACCGCTGCATCATCTGCTGCTGGACGCATGCGCGCGCCCCCTGGTGATGACCAGTGGTAACCTCAGCGAAGAGCCGTTAGCAGCTGAAAACGATGAGGCCTTTGAGCGCCTGGCGGGCATCGCCGATCTGTTCCTGACGCATAACCGTCGCATCAACACCCGCTTGGATGACAGCATCGTGCAGGCGGGTGCCGGGCAGCCCCAGGTGATCCGCCGGGCGCGCGGTTTGGCGCCCGACCCGATTACTTTGCCTCGAGAAGGTCCCGCTGTACTGGCCTATGGCCCCGAGTTCAAGAACACCCTGTGCCTGGCGCGCGGCAGAATGGCTTTTATCAGCCAGCACCTCGGCGATATGCAAAGCCTGGAGACCTGGCAGTTCTTTGAGGAAGCCGCTGCGCTCTACCAGCACCTCTTTCGCACCACGCCCGAGGCACTCGCCTGCGACTTGCATCCCGATTATATGATCACCCGGCATGCCCTGGCGCAGTCGCAGCTGCCGGTGATCCAGGTGCAGCACCATCACGCCCATCTGGCGAGCTGTCTGGCGGATAACGGGCTGGATGAGCCGGCTATCGGCGTGATCATGGATGGCACTGGCTACGGCCTGGATAGCCGCATCTGGGGCGGTGAGTTCCTGGTGGGCAATGCCGAGGGCTTTGTGCGCGCCGGACACCTGCAGTATCTACCACTGCCCGGCGGCGAGGGCTCAATCCGCAACCCGGTTCGCACTGCCCTAGCCTACTGGCAAACCCTGCTGCCCGGACACGACCTGCCACCCTCCCTGGCAACCGTACCCGTGGTAGAGCGCCAGATGGTGAGGTCGATGGTTGAACATTCCATCCAAACTCTCATGACCAGCTCAGCCGGGCGTCTGTTCGACGCTGCCTCAGCCATATTGGGGATCTGCCCGCGCGCCTCGTACGAGGCCCAAGCCGCTGCTGAGCTCGAGGCGCTGGCCAACAGCGCCCCACAGGACGATTCTCCCAGCGAGCTGGCACTGGATTTTACTTTGGACGAGCCATCGAGCTGGGGCGCACCACCGTTGGAGCTGGATGAGGGCTCTAGCATCTCACTTATACCGGTGATAACGGCGCTGGCGGATGACGTTGCCATTCTGCCTGCCCACCGCGCAGCCTGGCGCTTTCATTGCCACATAGCCGAGTTGATCGCGGCTGGCTGTCGGCGTATCAGCGAGTGCACCGGCCTGCGCACAGTAGTGCTTTCAGGCGGATGCTTTCAGAACCGCTTATTAACCCGCCTGTGCCTCGATCTGCTGGATGGTTTCAATGTGCTAATGCATCATCAGGTGCCCTGCAACGACGGCGGGCTATCGCTCGGGCAGGCCGTTGTCGCACAGGCGATGATCAACAGGAGTTGAAGATGTGTTTGGCAGTGCCTTTACAGATTATCGCGATTGACCAGGACCTGGCTACAGTAACTATGTCGGGCGTGCAGCGCCAGATCAGCCTGGCATTGACCCCCGAAGCGCAGGTGGGCGACTATGTGCTGGTGCATACCGGCTATGCCATCAGCCTGATCAGCCCCGAAGAGGCACAGGAAACCCTGCAGCTCTTTGCCGATATCGCCGCGGCTGTCGAGCAGGCCGACGCCGATAAAGAGGCGTCATGAGCGATTCGTCGCCCTACCGCGATCCAGCCGCCGCCCAGTACCTGATCGGCGAGATCAACGCCATGGCCAGCCGGCCGGTGCGCATCATCGAGTTTTGCGGCGGACATACCCACGCCATCATGCGTTACGGTCTGCGGCGTGCATTGGCGCCGGCCGTCAAGCTGCTTTCGGGGCCAGGCTGCCCGGTGTGTGTCACTGCCGACCATGATATCGATGCCGCCATCTGGCTATCGCAGCAACCCGGGGTTATCCTGGCAACCTTTGGTGATATGCTGCATGTGCCAGGCATGCATTCCTCGCTGCAGCGCGAACGTGCGCGAGGAGCACGGGTCGAGGTGGTGTATTCGGCACTGGATGCCCTGGCACTGGCGCGTAAAACGCCCGACCAGCACGTGGTGATGCTGGGGATCGGTTTTGAGACCACAGCACCGACCATTGCTGCCGCCATAAAGCAGGCCGCGCGCGAGGCGCTGGATAACTTTAGTGTCTATTCGGTGCATAAGCTCACCCCGCCAGCCATGCGCGCGATCCTCTCCGGCGAGCTGCTCATCGACGCAGTGCTGGCCCCCGGCCATCTCTCGGCCATCATCGGCGCCGATGCCTGGCAGTTTATCCCCGACGAATACGGCATCCCCTGCGCCACGGCCGGCTTTGAACCGCTGGATATCCTGCTGGCACTTCACAGCCTGGTACGTGCGGTGATAGAGGGTCGGCCGCAGGTACTCAACACCTACCGACGTGGCGTGGCCCAACACGGCAACCAGATGGCACAGGAACTGCTCTCTCAGGTGCTCCTGCCCGCCGATGCCGACTGGCGCGGTCTGGAAATGATGCCCTCCAGCGGGCTGGAACTGGCGCCGGAATACGCGCACTATAATACCCGCTGCCGTTTCGAACTCCCTGAGCTGGCCAGCACGGACGCCAGTAAGCGCGGCTGTCGCTGCGGCGAGGTGCTGGCGGCCATAATCGAGCCGACTGAGTGCCCGCTCTTTGGCTGCGCCTGCACACCGGCACATCCTGTCGGCCCCTGTATGATCTCGGCAGAGGGCACCTGTTCGGCATTTTTCCGTTATGGGCGTGAGGAAATATGAAGCAAGACGACCTGATCACCATGTCTCATGGCAGCGGCGGCAGCCAGTCGCACGAGCTGGTCGAAAAACTGTTTCTGCGGTACCTGGGACAGCCCTCTGCCGTGCTGGAAGATGCCACAGAGCTCAGCCTGGCGCGCGGCAAGGTGGTCTTTACCACGGATGCCTTTGTGGTCAAGCCCCTATGCTTCCCGGGCGGTGATATCGGTCGGCTGGCGGTATGCGGTACTGTTAACGACCTGGCGATGCGCGGCGCTCAGCCCGCGGCGCTGAGCGCGGCTTTTATCCTGGAAGAGGGCTTGCCGTTGGATCTTCTCGAGCGCGTCGTGATCTCGATGGCTGCCGCCGCGCGCGAAGCGGGGGTGCGCATTGTCACGGGCGATACCAAGGTTGTCGAGCACGGCAGCGGCGACGGCGTTTTTATCACTACCTCGGGCGTGGGGGTGGTTGCAGAAGGCATCAGCATCTCAGCCGCCAACGCACGCGCCGGCGATGCCATCTTGTTGAGCGGCACGATCGGCGACCACGGTCTGACGATCATGACCCAGCGAGAGGGCTTGCAATTCGAAAGTCCTCTGCAGAGCGACTGCGCCCCCCTGAATAGCCTGGTAGCGGACCTTTTGTCTGCCGCGCCTGGCACACGCGTCCTGCGCGACCCGACCCGCGGCGGCCTGGCCACCGCCCTCAATGAGATCGCCCAGTCTTCGAAATTGGGCATCGAGATCGATGAAATCCTGGTGCCGGTCACCCCGGCAGTAAAAGCCACCAGCGAGATCCTCGGGCTCGACCCGTGCTATGTAGCTAACGAGGGCAAACTGATCGCCTTTGTGCCTCCTCACCAGGCCGAGGCGGCTCTGGCTGCTTTGCGCGTGCATCCGCTGGGAACTCTGGCGGCACAGATCGGCTATGCCACTCAGGAACACCCCGGCAGAGTAGCGCTGCGCACCGTGTTGGGCACCCGACGCGTGCTCGGCATGCTGGTAGGCGAGCATCTTCCGCGCATCTGCTAGAGATTGCCAAGCGGTAAGCCCGCGGCTAATATATAGCCATTCACGCAGAGGAGAGCAGCATGCAAGTCAGCATTGTCACCACCGCCATAAAAAGCCTGAAAAGCCCTGTGTTGATCGCCGGGCTCTTTTCTGATGCCGTCACCCAGCCCGTTAACCTCGAAACGCTGGTCGACGCGGCTATCCTGGCAGATTTCAAAGCCAAGCCCTGCCAGACCCTCACGGTCTACCCCAAGACGGGCAGTATCGAGCGCATCGTGCTGGTGGGTTTGGGTGAACAAGCCTCCTGCACGCTGGATACCGTTCGGTGCGCGGCCGGCACCGGCGTACGCGTGGTCACCGAGCTGGGCCTGAGCGCCTTGGCGATACCGCTCTGGAAGGTAGCCGGCATCGATCCGCAGCAAATGGCACAGACTCTGGTGGAGGGCCTGATCCTCGGCAGTTATACATTTAATGAGTTAAAGTCAGAGCCGAAAACGCAGGCACTGGCCGAGATCAGCCTGGTAGCTACCACCGCCTCCAAAGCCGCTGCCACGCACGGTGCTGCCGAGGGGCAGATCATTGCCGAATCGGTGTGTCTGGCGCGCAACTTGAGCAACCTGCCGGCCAACTATCTCACACCGACCATGCTGGCAGATATCGCCGAACGGGTTGCCGCGGAGGTGGGCCTGCGCGCCGAGGTGCTGGGAGAGGCGCAGATGGCCGAGCTGGGCATGGGCGCCATCCTGGGGGTAGCGCAGGGCTCTGACGAAGAAGCCAAGTTCGTGATCCTGGAACACAATGCCGGGCGCAGCGACCTGCCGGCCTATGTGGTAGTGGGCAAAGGGATCAACTTTGATTCCGGCGGCATCCAGATCAAGGGCGCTGAGGGCATGGGCGCCATGAAGGGCGATATGTCGGGCGCCGCCGATACGCTGGCGATCTTGCGCAACGCCGCCTTGCTCAGTTTACCGCTACATGTGGTGGGGTTGATCCCCTGCACCGAAAACCTGCCCGACGGGCGCGCCTACAAACCGGGCGATGTGCTCAAATCGATGTCAGGCATCACCATCGAGGTCATCTCGACCGACGCCGAGGGGCGCCTGATTCTGGCGGATGCCCTGACCTATGCCAAGCGCTATGAGCCGCGCGCCGTGGTGGATCTGGCCACCCTGACGGGCGCCTGCGTGATCGCGCTAGGCACGTCGATGGCTGCCCTGTTGAGCAACAATCCCGAGCTGACGGGCGCACTCAAGGCAGCTGCCGCCGAGACGGGCGAAAAGGTCTGGGAACTGCCGCTCGAGCCGGAATATGAGGAACTGATCGACAGCGATATTGCCGACATCATGAACGTGGGCGGGCGTCCAGCCGGTACCATCACCGGCGGGCTCTTCTTAGGGCGCTTTGCCAAGGAATTCCCCTGGGCCCACCTCGACATCGCCGGCAAGGAATTATCACCCAAGACGAGCGGCTATACCGTCAAGGGCGGTACCGGCTATGGTGTGCGTTTGGTAACAGCCTGGCTGCGCGCCATGGCGGCTAACAAGTAACTTCCTAAAGGAGCTATTGTGGAAGAGCGAGAGCGCCCGTCCCTCAAAAATGCGCTACTCGTCGGCCTGGGAGGCTTGGCGATTGTTGGTCTCGCCCTGTATATCGACAGGTCCCAGCGCCCGGAGACGCTCGAGATCGTCGCCCCTGAGCCGACTCTGGCACCTACTGCCGCACCGCTGATTGTGCATGTCAGCGGTGCGGTTTTACGTCCTGGGGTGTATAGCCTGCCGGCGGGGGCGCGTTGGGAGGCCGCCATCGCTGCGGCCGGCGGTCTGACCGACGACGCTCAGGTAGATGTGCTCAACCTGGCGGCTCCTGTTGCAGACGGCCAGCGCGTGCACATCCCCGCCATCGGCGAGACACCCCCAACTGACTTGGCGCCCGCCGCCGCAGCGGAATCGGGGGCAGTCGTGCGCATCAACCATGCTACTGCCGCCCAGCTGGAGGCGCTGCCCTGCGTGGGTCCCGCCATCGCACAGCGCATTATCGATTACCGGGAGGTAAACGGTCCGCTGCAGTCGCTGGCTGCCCTTGACCAGGTCAAGGGCATCGGCCCGGCCTGCCTGGCAGAGCTGGAACCGCTGGTGCGTTTTGACTAGCTAAGTACGTGTGGATGCCCTCAGCCAGGGCATGCAGCTGCTGGCTGGTGCCAAACATGGGCAGCACCGCCAGCGCCTGCTTGAGCGTGGCGAGTTGGCGGTCGGCCAGGTAATCGATCAGCAGCCTGCGCTGGATCGCCAGCAATCGGGTATAGCCGCCGACGCGTTCGGGCAGCTCGCCCACCTTTTGAGGCGTTAACTGGTTGCCTCGACCCGCACAGGAACCTCGACCACAGCATCCTCCGGAAAGTTGCTCACGCTGCCGACGTTACAGCATTGCAGCGCCAGCGTAGCCGGCTCGCAGCCGGCGACGGCCATCAGCAGTCTCCCGACCGCCTGGTCCGTCAGCGGATAGTTGAGGAGCGACCTTTCCGGGTGGATCATGGGCGGGTCAGTGATCGGCTGACCGCTTTGCAGGGCATCCGCGACCGCCCGGCGGTAGACGGCACGTTTATCCGGCCAACGCGCCCACAGAGCCTGCTGCGCAGGGGTCTGATCGACCTGATAGGGCCACATGTGGTAGCCCGAACTCAAGTAACCGGTGAGTCCCAGTATCTGGTTAATGATGCGGTTGCCGGGATGAAAGTCGGCATCCTGCTCGATCTCAGGCCAGCGCCTGCGCCAGAGTTCGTAACCATCCGCGCCGGATACGGTAAAGCTCGTTACTCAGCCATCGTGGTTGACACCGGCATGATGCAGCACGATCTCATCCGGTGACATACGGCAATAATATGCCAATGCGCCACGCAGGCCGTCGACCTCGACACACATCCCCGCACAACGCACGCCGCCGACCTGGCTGAGGTAGCCGGCCAGCACATCGGTGGGGTTCATCACCGTGAGGAGGAGGGCCTGCGGGCACAGCCGGCGCATATCCTCGGCTACGCCCAGGCTCCACGGCGCACAGGCCGCCGCCCATGCTGCCACTTGCGGACCCTCTTCTGCCAGCTCAAAGCCCAGGCGCTCCTGCAACTGGCGGACATGCTCGTGCTCGTGCAGCCACACCGAGACCAGCACCACATCCGCTCCAGCCAGTGCTTGATCGCGCTCGCTGCATACGCTGACATGCAGCGGCACCTCCCAAGCACGTGCCAGTACGCCGCCATACTGCGCCATGGGGGACGCCGCGTCTGATGAGATATCATACAGAGCCTCCTCGACCGGCTCGGCCAGACGTCGCTGCAGACCGGCGATGCCGTTAAGGATCGAGGGCACAAACAGGCTGCTCCCGCCGATATAAGCCAGCTTGACCATGATGTATCCTCCGCGCTTTGGCGCAACTCTAGCTGACGCACACCCTTCTGTAAAGCAACGAGCCTGTCACTATCATGACAGGCTCGTCAGCAGCCAAGCGCTAGAGGCTAGTCCTCTTCCTCCGGCTCGTCGTCGTCGGTAATGTCTTCATCGGTCACGACCTCGTCCTCGCTCACGGCTTCGGTTTCGGCTTCGGCCTCAGCCTCATCGGGCGCCACCCAAGGCTCGCCCTGGACATAGTTCATGGCGTCCTTTTTTACCAGACGCCGCCCTACCAACAGGATCAGGCTGACGGCAAAGATGACGATCGAGACCACCTGCGCCATCGTCAGGGTGCCGGCCATCCAGGCATCCGGGCGCTGAAACTCGATCACAAAGCGGATCAGCGGGTACACCAGGCCATAGATCAGGAAAATATCGCCCCATTTGCGGCCTTTGACCCATTTTCGCGCTAAAAAGTAGAGCAGCAAAAATCCCAGCAGGTTGAGTAGCGACTCGTACAGAAAGGTGGGGTGAAAGCGCTCATCAGCGACAAACTGCGGCAGGCGGTGTTCGGGCGAGATATAGATAGCCCACGGCAGGTCGCTGGGATAGCCGTAGAGCTCCTGGTTGAAAAAGTTGCCCCAGCGGCCGATCGCCTGGGCCAGCAAGACGCCCGGGATGAGATAGTCAGCCCACTCCCAAAAGCGCAGCTTGTGGATAGCACTGTAAACTGCCAGCGCCAGGGCGCCGCCGATCACCGCGCCAAAGATGCCAAAGCCGCTCATCTGCAAGCCGACGATCTGGTTGGGATTGGCGCGGTAATATTCCCAGGCAGAGATCACGTGGTAGATGCGTCCGCCCACCACACCGCAGATCAGCAACACCACCAGCATATTCCAGGCGATCTCTGGATCGTGCCCGTTGCGGCGCGAAAGGTTGCTGGCCAGTTGTGTGGCCAAAAGCGACCCCAGGACAATCAGGACGCCGTACCAGTAGATCGATATGGAACCGATTCGAAAGAGTACCGGGTTGGGCTGCATGCTTCCTCCTTGATATACTGGCGTATTATAGCGCCAAGGCAGACGCCAACAAAACGGTTGACAAGCCCTCTATACAGCCTAGGATAAGACCAAGACCATGATCGAGGCAAGCCCATGAGCAACTATCCGCTGCAGGTCGTGATTTTGGCAGCCGCCCAACGCCCCGGCATCCAGGTAGCAGGACCGCGCGCCCTGCAGCGCCTGGGCGATAAGGCAATCATCGAGTATGTGGTCGAGCTGGCCGAACAGATCGTCCCGCGCGACCGGATCTATATCGTGGTGGGCTACCAGCACGAGGCCATCGAAGAGTATCTGGGGCCCGAATACCATTATGTCCTGCAGCAGGAACAGCTCGGCACGGGGCATGCCGTGAGCCAGATGCTGCCGTACCTGCCGGATACGCGCGGTGACCTGATGATCCTTTACGGTGATACGCCGCTCTTTCGCGTCTCTTCGATCAAGGGCATGCTCCTGCGCCACCGCCTAAAGGACGCGGCCTTTACGGTCATCACCCGCGAGACCGACCAACTACTGCCCTATGGGCGCATCGTGCGCGACGACGACGGCCTGGTGGTGGATATTGTCGAAGAAGCCGATGCCGATGTCGAAACGCGCCACATCCGCGAGTTGAACCTGGGCGCTTATGTGGTGCGCAGCGACCTGATCAGCCAGGCGTTGCGCGACCCGGACGGGACCTGTTACCCGCACCTTACCTCGGCGGTAAAATGGATGGCAGCCAACCGCCATATCATCGAGACCTACCCCTGTGCTGACCCCGACGAGATGCTGGGCATCAACACCCCCTCTGACCTCGAGCAGGCCACTCTGATCCTGCTCAAGCGTGTGATGCGTCCGCGCCTGATCGAAGAGCAGAATATTGTGCGCTTTGGCACGGGCGGCTGGCGGGCGATCATCTCGGAAGGTTTCACCATGCACAACGTGCGGCGTCTGAGCCAGACGCTGGCCAACCGCATCATCCGAAACGACTGGGAGCCCCAGGGGGTCATGATCGGGTATGACCACCGCTTCCTTTCGGATAGCGCCGCGATCGCCGCCGCCGAGGTCTTTGCCGGTAACGGCATCCATGCCATCTTGCTGCGCGAGCCCGCGCCCACCCCCATGATCACCTACGCCACTGCTCTGGAGCGCTCGGCTTATGGCTTGGCGTTTACCGCCAGCCACAACCCGCCGCAGTGGAACGGATTAAAGGTCTTTCGCGAGGATGGGTCGCTTTTGTTGGACGACGAATCAAAGGCTATCGAGGCCGAGGTCAACAGCATGGACCAGGCCGACGTGGTCAAGATCGAGCTACCGCTGGGGATCGAATCCGGCCGGATCGAGTATCGCGATTATACCAATGTGTATGTGGATGCCGTCGAATCGTTCATCGATTTGGACGCTATCCGTCAGGCGGGGCTGCATGTGGTTGTCGATCCAATGTTTGGGGTGGGCGAGCAGACGATGAACTATGTGCTGATGGAAGCGCGCTGCCGCGTGACGACCATCCACGGCCAGCGCGATCCGCTCTTTGGCGGGCGTTCGCCGGCGCCAGATCTGGGGTCGTTGGGGCTGTTGGTACACACCATTGTAGATGGCAACGGTATCTATGACCTGGGCCTGGCGATGGATGGCGACGCCGACCGCTTTGCGATCATCGACGAGCAGGGTTCTTTTGTGACGATGAACGACATCCTGGTGCTGATATACTGGTATCTGCACGAGTTCCGCGGTGAAAAGGGCGGTATTGTGCGCAACCTGGCTACCACCCACATGCTCGACCGGCTGTGCGAGCGTTTTGGTGAGCGCTGCCTTGAAGTTCCCGTCGGGTTCAAGCACATCACGCGCGGTATGACCGAAATCGACGCCATCCTGGGGGGCGAATCCAGCGGCGGGCTGACCATCCGCGGGCACATCCTGGGCAAGGATGGCGTGCTGGCATCGGCATTGGTGGTCGAAATGCTGGCCAAGACCGGCAAAAAGATCACCCAGCTGCTCTCAGAGCTGTTTGCCACCATTGGCCGGCTCTATAGCGCCGAATTGAACGTGCCGGCTACGCCCGAGATGGCCGTCCTGTTCCCACACTACCTCAAGGAGCACTGCATAGAGACGGTGGCTGGCCACCCCGTCAAAGACATCAGCACGATCGACGGCACCAAATTCCTGCTGGAAGATGACCAGTGGGTACTGCTGCGCTTTTCGGGCACCGAACCGCTCTTGCGCATCTTTGTGGAGGGGGATAGCCCGCAAAAGGCCCAGGAGTTACTGGAGGGCGCCCAGAAGCTGCTGCCGCTGGGCTAGATCGAAAAGCGTACGTGCACGATGTCGCCATCCTGCACGATATAGTCGCGCCCTTCCAGGCGCAGTTTGCCCAGCCGGCGTGCTTCGGCCATCGTCTTACAGGCGATCATATCGGCATAGCTGGTCACCTCAGCGCGGATAAATCCTCGAGCCAGGTCGCTGTGGATGGTGCGAGCCGCCTCAAGGGCCGGCGCTCCGCGTTCGACCGTCCAGGCCCTTACCTCATCCTCACCCACGGTAAAGAACGACAGCTGCCCCAGCAGGTCATAGCACATGCGCACCAGGCGGTTCAGTCCGGGCTCGGGGATCTCATAGCTGGCCAAAAAGTCAGCCACTTCGTCGGGGGGAAGCTGGGCGATCTCGGCCTCCAGCTCACCCTGCAGCACGAGCGCGGCTGCCGCGCGATGTCCGCTTGCCCAGCCAAGCTCGATATCCGTGGGCGCGCCTTCGTTGGCATTGACGACCGTCATCAGCGGTTTGGCGGTAAGGAACTGAAAACTGCGCAAAAAGACGGCTTCTTCATCCGTCAGCTCAATATCTGCCACGGTGCTGCCCTCAGTAAGGGCATCCGAGATGCGCTGCATGAGGGCCAGCTCGTGCTCGAGGTTGGGCTTGTCGGCCGTCTTGGCGCGCTGAATGCCCTCTTCGATGCGCTCAATACGATGCTCAACGATCACCAGATCGGAAAAGATGAGCTCCTGCAGCAGGATATCATAGTCGCGCTGCGGATTCACCCCGCCATCGCCAGCGGGCACCTGGTCGCTTTCAAAGCCGCGCACCACCAACAACAGTGCGTCGCACTTGCTGGCGGCGTTGAGGAGCTGGGTATCCAGGCCAGTGCCGCGCGAGGCTTGGCCGCCTGCCACCCCGCTGATGTCGCTGAACTGGATCTTGGCATAAATGGTCTTGCGTGGGTTAAAGAGCGCCGAGAGAGTATCGACGCGCGGATCGAGCACATCGATGATGGCCGTTGAGAAGCTGAAACGCGCTGCCGAATAGCTAGAGGTCTCCAGCTTGCTGCGCGTGAGCGCGTTAAAGATGGTGGTCTTGCCAGAAAGCGGCAGTCCCAAGATGCCTACTTGCATGCTCTTGCGATCTTACCAAGTGGGCACGCAGTCGTCGGGGTTGGGCCAAAAGTCAAAGAGCGCCCCGACCGAAAGCCCCACCAGGTTACGGCGAATGGCCTCGCCAAAGATCGGTGCCACTGAGAGCACTGTCATATTGGGCAGGCGTTTTTCCGGCGTGATCGGCACGGTGTTGGTGGTAACGATCTCGTCGATCTCGCAGATGTTGCGCAGGCGCTCGATCGAGTTGCCCGAAAATACGCCGTGCGTGCAGGCCAGGGTGATGCGCTTGCAGCCTTCGGCGCGCAGGGCATCCACCATTGCCACGATCGAGCCGCCGGTGGCGATCTCATCGTCAAAGAGGATCACATTCTTGTTGGCAACTTCGCCAATGATGCCGGCTACCACCACGCGATCGTCGGCGACGCGTTCCTTATCGCCAGCGGCCACGCCCACACCCAGGGCACGCGCCAGCTTGGTGGCACGTTTGGCATGCCCGATATCCGGCGAGACGACCACTGTGTTGGAGAGGTCTTTGGTCCTAAAATGGCGCACAAACACGGCGTGCGAGGTGAGGTGATCGGCCGGGATGCTGAAAAAGCCGTGCACCTGCGGCGAGTGCAGCGTCATGGTCATGACATGGCTGGCACCGGCGGTGGTGATCAGGTCGGCCACCAGCCGGGCGGTGATCGAGATGCGCGGCTGGTCCTTTTTGTCAGACCGGCCATAAGAAAAGTAAGGGATCACCACATGCACGGTGGTCGCCGAGGCGCTGCGGGCAGCGTCCACCATCATGAGCATCTCGATGATATTGTCGCTAACGGGCGAGCAAAGCGACTGGATAATCACCACCGCCTTGGCACGTACGCTTACCCCGAGTTGCACATACAAGTCGTCGTTCGAAAAGCGCTTTGTCAGGCTGGGGCTGAGCTCACAGCCGAGGTAATCAGTGATCTCGCGCGCCAGCTCGGGGTGTGAGCTGCCGCTAAAGACGCGCAGTTGAGAAGAGAGTTCGCTCTCGTCACATCGTGACATGTCGTGTTGCTCCCCGCCTTGGTATCCGCTCGCTGAGCATTCAGTTTACTATGGCAACCCGGTTTCGGCAAGTCATAACGTGCCCGAGATGGCCACCACGTGGTTAGCCGGATCGAGGCACTGCATCGCCGCCAGGATATCCTCCCGCGTGACGGCGTGAATCAATTCCGGGAAGCGCTGCAAATAGTGAAAACCGAGCTGATGCGTCTCGATGGCTACCAGTTGGGCCACCAGGTCTGTATTGGTCTCGAGCCCCAACGGCATCGATCCAACCAGATAAGACTGGCAATCCGCCAGCTCGGCTTCGCTAACGAGCTCCGCGCGCATGCCCTGCACCACCGCATCGATCTCGCTGAGAGTGCGCTCCAGATCGGCCGGGTTGATGCCGGCACTGATCTCCCACGAGACTGGCCCTGCTCCGCGTTCCAGACGGCTGCCGGCATAGTAAGCCAGACCAAGTTCGTCGCGCACGCGGTTGCCCAAGCGCCCCATCATCCCCAACTGGCCCAGGATCATGTCGCCCATGCGCGCGGCATAGTAGCGCTGATCGTCGCGTGCGATCCCCAACGTGCCCCACACCAGGTCAGCCTGCAATTTATCGGCCAGCGGAACGTCGACCCTTACCACCCCCTTTGGCGGAGCGACCGGCGGGATCTCTTCCTGCGGGGGCTGGTGGGGAGGCTGCCAATCGCCAAACAAACGCTCGAAATGCGCGGCCACCTCGTCGGCACGAACCGCCCCACTGACGGCCAGGATACCCTGGGCGGGATGGTAAATGCGCTCGTAAAAGCTTGTCAGGTCGGCCTGCTGCATGGATATCAGGCTTTCGGGCGTGCCGATCGTTTCCCGACCAAAGGGATGTTCGGGACCATACAGCGCTTTATCAAAGGCAGACGATGCGCGGTAGCCGGTGTCGTTGAGGTAGATTCCCAGGTTGGTGAGGATCTGTCCGCGCGCCTTGGCAAACTCGGTCGCGTCCATGGCAGGCTCGCGCAGCATCTCGGCTGCCAGGTTGAGCAACAGGCCCAGGTCGCTGGCGAGCGCGCGCCCGCCCAGGACAGCATAACGCTCGTTGGCATAGCTGCCCAACGAGGCGCCGGCACCGTCGAGTATCTGGTTGAGGCCCTGGAAGGTGTGCTGACGCGTGCCGCGCCGCAGCATGGCAGCCGTCAGAGAGGCCAGTCCGCAGTGTTCTGGCGCCTCGAATTGGCTGCCGGCCAGGAACTGGCCCTGCAGCGCCACCGAGGCGCTGGCCTGGTTCTCGATCACCAAGATGACCAGCCCATTTGGGAGCCTTTGACGGACGACACGTTCGGGGGTAATAGCCAAACTGCCTTGCATAGGTCGCTTATACCTCGGGCTCAAAGATGCCGGTGATGCAACGGTCATCCACCAGATAGCGCTGGGCTGCGCGCTGCACCGACTCGGGGGTCACAGCCGCCAGCTCTTCCATGATGTTCATCAGGCGCTCGGGCTGGTCGACAATTGAGAGCAGCCCCAGCGAAAGAGCCTGGTTGCGCACGCGCTCATTGGCGTATGCCAGCTGTGCCGAGGTCTGGCGGATGGCACTATGTAGTTCAGCCTCGCTGATGAGTTCCTCGCGCAGGCGCTGAACGACCTGCTTGAGGGCCTGCTCTACCTCAGCAGGGGTGTGCTCCTTGCGCGGAATGGCGCCCAGTATCAAAAGATACGGGTCGAGGCTATCCTGGTAGCTGCTGCTAACTGCAGAAGCCAGCTCGGTATCGACCAGCGCACGATACAAGCGCGCGCTGCGTGCCAGGGTGCCAGCGCCATGGAACGGTGCGCTGCCGCCTGTCAGCACACTGTTGAGGATTACGAGGGGCATATAGTCCGGATCGCTGACAGCCGGCGTACGGTAGGCGACCTGCACACTGGGCATTCCACCTGCCATGTGCAGCAGCACCCGCCGCTCGCCGCGTTGGTCGGGCTCCGTCCGGATGCGCTCGGCGGGCAGCTCGCCGGCGGAAAGCGCACCAAACTTGTCGCCGATCATGGAGAGCATTTGATCGGCATCAAAATCGCCCGCCATCACCAGGATGGCATTATTCGGGCTATAGTAGCGCCGGTAATGTGCATACAACTCGTCGCGGGTGATGGCCTGCAGGTCAGCTTTCCAGCCGATCACCTGGTGATGGTAGGGATGCTGCTGAAAGGCGGTCGCTACGAGCGCCTCGTGCAGCATGTAACGCGGCTCGTTCTCACTGCCCTCGCGTTCGGCAATCACCACGGTGCGCTCGGACTCGATCTCAGCCGGATCAAAGAGCGCGCCGGTCATGCGGTCCGACTCGATATCCAACGCCAGCTCGACCTGGCTGGAGGGCAGCGTCTCGTAATAGGCGGTAAAATCTCGGCTGGTCATGGCGTTTGCCTCGCCGCCGTGGCGGTCGACCAGCTGCATGATACTGCCCTTGGGGTAACGTTTGCTGCCCTTGAAGAGCATGTGCTCGACCCAGTGCGAGACGCCGGTGAGGCCCTCGCCCTCGTTGCGGCTGCCAACCCGATACCACATAAAAGTGCTGACGATGGGGGCAGTATGCAGCTCGCGCAGCACGATGCGCAGGCCGTTCGGCAGTGATGAAACGATCAGGTCTTGGGTCATAGTCTCCTCAGGCAGCGGGATATGACAGCCAGCAGCAGCGCCAGCTACGGTTCGTTCTCGGCTGGATGAGTGGGCTAATCGCGCGTGTGTGAATCGATAGAGGAAACGCGAATGCCCAGCCAGGCCTGGCAACAGTTAACCCCTGCCTGACCTGTCCTTACCTCGATACCCAGATAACGGCCATTACGATCGATCGTCAGGACGACCACATCGCCGGGTTGGTAGCTGGAAAGCATCGACGATAGTTTCTGACCGCCGACTGGCATGCTGTCCAGCGCCACGATCACATCGCCCACCCGCACGCCGGCCTGGTCAGCGGGACCATCTGGCAGTACCTCTACCACGATAAAGCCCGCCTCATCCCCGTAAAGCAGTTCCTCCCATGTGGGGGCGTTCTGCTGCCAGGGGAGCACGCGCTGCATGCTCAGGGACCATCTGTTCATACTCGCCCGGCGTTGGCCGAGGCGGTACCCGATAAAGCCACCGCTGCACGAGCCTAACATGCAGCCCATCAAAAGGGCTACAATGATGCCCAGCACGATCCAGATAGTGCGTGAGCTGTTTTCCCTGGGTTCGGTTCCCATCGGTACTCTCCGATCAAAACTCGGTGTGCTGCTCTTATAGGTTGAGGCGGACTGGATGTCAAGTCCTGCTTGCCTGGCGCAGTGGCGGATGCTACACTGGGGCTCACCACCAGGAGAGACGCCATGACAACTATGATGCAGGCAGGTTACTGGGTTAAACCCGAGACGATCGAGGTGCGCAACAACCCGCTACCGCGCCAGCCAGGAGAGGTACTGCTAAAGGTAGCCTATGGCGGTATCTGCGGCACCGATATGATGATCTACCTGGGCAAGCATCCGCGCGCCAAGGCGCCGCTGGTGATGTGCCATGAATTCGTAGGCACAGTGGTGGAGGACCCCAGCGGTACATTTGCCGTCGGGCAGCCAGCAGCGATCAACCCGCTCCTGATGTGCGGCAAGTGCTATGCCTGCCGTAACGGCATCCCTCATATTTGCGCCAGTCTGGGCCTCTTGGGGATCGACCGTGACGGCGGATTCGCCGAATACGCCTCGGTGCCGCTCAACACTGTGCGGCCGCTCTCGCCCGACCTGCCGCTGGTGCAGGCCGCCCTGATCGAGCCCCTGGCGGTGGCGGTGCACGCTGTCAGAGTTTCCGACCTGGCCGTGGCTGACGAAACTGTGGTGCTGGGAGCCGGACCAGTGGGCCTTATGGTGGCACAGGTAGCGCGCCTTGCGGGCGCCTGCAAGGTCTGGGTGACGGAACGCAGCCCGGCGCGCATCGCCATCGCGCGTGCGCTCGGCTTTAAAGTACTGGATAGCTCTGCCGGCGAGGTGCTGCCTACGCTTCTGGGGGGCTCGAAAGGCACGGGCTACCCGGTGGTGTTCGAGACCGCCGGAGTGCAGACCACCGTCACCGAGTCGGCCAAGTTAGTGCGCCCGGGCGGACAGGTGCTGCAGGTGGGCATGCCCAAAACGCCGCCGACGGTCGATTACACGCTGCTGTCGTTCCGCGAGATCCGCATCACGCCGATCCGCGTCTACCGCCAGGAGGATTTCGACCTGGCGATCACCCTGGCAGAGGGCGACAAGATCGACCTGGTCAAGCCCGTTTCACACGTGCTGCCCCTCAGCCGGCTGGGCGAGGCCATGGAGCTGGCGCGCCAGGCCGATAGCGCCTGCAAGATCCTGCTGCAGCCGGGCAGCTAGTCGGGCTGGATGATACCTGCCAGGGCATCCGCCAGGTAACGCGCCTGACGGGCTGCCAAACGAAGCTTGACGGCGGATTGCGGATCCTGCAGGCTGAGGCGCTGCAGGTCGCCGTTCTGGAGGCACTCTGTCAGGCGCTGCAGCTCGTCCATGAACGAATCGAGGCTGTGGATGCGCATCACGCTGTTTCCGTCGCGCGTGACGGGCTCATACCCTATCCACGGCAGGGGTTCGTCGGGCTCGCGTTCGTCCTCGTCATCCACATATTCCCAGGGTGCCTCGGCCTGTAACTCGGTGGCAGCGCGCATCTGCGGCACCTGTTCGGGCACGCGCATAACGATGTTTGGCACCTGTTCTCCGCGGCGCAGCATGTCGAGGGCCTGGAATGGATCGATATTGGCGTTATGGCGCAGGGCGTCGCACAAACGCGCCGTCTCGGCTACCGACAAGGCCTCTTCGCTGATCGCCGCGGCGATCTCGAGCTGGCGCGCCAGGGGTTCGATGCCTGCCAGATGCTGGGCCTGGGTCACGCCGATCTGCTCATCGGCGATGAGCGCCTGAACCTCGGCCGGCAGGGTCCCCAGACGCAGATAGCGCTGTATCTGGCGGAGAAAGCCCCAGCATCTTGGCCAACTCGGCCAGCGCCTCGCCCTGCGCAAGGCCGCTGGCATGCAACCGCTCGACTAAAATCGCCAGCGCACGGCTCTTTTCCATATCGTTGAGCTCGAGGCGCTGCATATTCTCGATCACCTGCGGCAGCACGGCCTCTTCATCATCAGAGCTGGGCAGCAACAGACAGGGTACCTGCTCCAGCCCGGCGATGATGGCGGCATCGCGGCGGCGGTGCCCAAACAGCAGGCGGTAGCCGTAGGGTTCGCGCGTCACCCCGAGCGGCTGCAGCAGGCCATGCTATCGGATGGTATCCGCCAGGCCCTGCAGGTCGCCATCAGCCGATCGGATGCGCCACCCGGCAACGAGTTCGCGCGGGTCAAGCAGGATGAGCTGAGGGACCGCCGAATCGGTCATGCGCTTGGCCAGCGATCATACGTGCTGAAAGCGCGGCAGGCGATATCCTGCCACTGGGGCTCGAGGCCAATCGAGACGTTATCGCTATAGTACCCGGCAATAAAGCCGCCCTGTGAGCCGCCCAGCTTGGCAACCAGCTCGTGCGCCTCAGCTGCAATGGCTGCGGCATCCTTGGTTTGCAGCGTCTTTTGGATATCCACCGGACACCAAAAGGTCATCTTTCCGTGAAACTGCGCCAGCGTGTCCAGACCAAGCAGACGCGGTTGGTCAAACTGCAGCACATCCACACCGACCTCAATCAGATCGGGGATGATATCGGTGATCTTGCCGCACGAATGCATCAGCACGTGCAAGCCCTCGCGATGGGCAGCGGTACACAGCCGCATATAGTGCGGTTTAAACATTTGCCGCCAGGTGCGCGGATGGATCATCAGGCCGGTTTGGGTGCCCCAATCTTCGCAGAACATGACCGCATCGGTGCCGGCGGCGGCATACTGGTGCATCATGGCCGCCAGCAGGTCGGCCAGGCGCGTGAGCAGGCTGTTGACGCGCTCTGGCTCAAGCAGGATATCGCCCAAAAAGTTCTCGAGGCGGCGCATATAGCGGGCAATGTCGAACGGAAAGCCCGGCAAAGCTCCCACGCGGTAGCGTGTTTCGGCCTTATCCTGGCAGATGCGTCGCACCTCGTCATAGTTGGCAGGGTTGGCCAGGTCGGGCAAGACAAGGGTATCCAGCTTTGCCCAGTCGTCCTCGATGACGCCGCGCACTACCTCGCCCTTGCTGGTGAGGTCGACGCGCGCCCAGGTATTGCCCCACATGTCGACACGTTCCTGCCAGCCCGGGCGCACCTCGCGCCAGATGCTTTCGTCAGCCGGGTAACGATAACTCATCATCACGAAATCATGCCAATAGGGTGCGGGCATGGTGCCCGCCAGACGTGCAGGCCCCTGATAGTCGATGGTCCGGGCGACAATCTCGCGTGCGTTCATGTGCTGCTCCGCTTGAGTGGTGGCCCTATGATAGGCCGGCAGACCACATCTGCCAACCAACAATAGCATCGTAAATCGGGCTGTGGTACACTGCCATAAGCGCCCTGGAGAGCCTACATGCTTGCAAAAATCGCATCGTGTGCGCTGGTCGGTCTTGAAGGCACCATTGTCGAGGTCGAGGTGGACGTCCACAGCGGCCAGGTAGGCATGGTGGATATCGTTGGTTTGCCGGATGCCGCCGTACAGGAAGCACGCCATCGCGTGCGCAGCGCCATCGTCAACTCACAGCTGACCTTTCCGCAAAAGCGCATCACCATCAACCTGGCGCCTGCCGACCTGCGCAAGGAGGGCCCCGCCTACGACCTGCCGATCGCGGTAGGCATCCTGGCGGGCGGCGCACAGGTTCCGCTTGAGTTGGATGGCGCCATGTTTGTGGGCGAGCTCTCGCTGGATGGCGGGCTGCGGCACGTCAACGGCATCCTCTCGATGGCATCGTTTGCCAAAGCGCAGGGCTTTCACACCTTGTATGTGCCCGAGGTAGATGCCGCCGAAGCCGCCCTGATCGACGGGCTGACGGTCATCCCGGTGCCATCGCTGGGGCAGCTGGTGATGCACCTCAACCGCCTGGCACTATTGCCTCCTAGCCAGCCCACTCCGCACGAGAGCGCCGAGGAAGAAGAGCTCTCCGGCACCGACTTTTCCGAGATTCGCGGGCAGGAACAGGTCAAACGTGCCCTCGAGGTAGCTGCCGCCGGCGGACATTGCCTGCTGATGTCGGGGCCGCCTGGCGCCGGCAAGACGCTGCTGGCCAGGGCGCTGCCGGGTATCCTGCCGCGCATGAGTGTGGACGAAGCCCTGGAGGTGACCAAGGTCTATTCGGTGGCCGGCCTGCTGCCGGCGCAGCAGCCCCTCATGCGCCAGCGGCCCTTCCGTGCCCCGCACCATACCATCTCACAGGCTGGGCTGGTTGGCGGTGGACATTGGCCGCGCCCCGGCGAGATCTCGCTGGCACATCGCGGGGTACTCTTTTTGGACGAGCTGCCCGAATTCGGCATGCGCACCCTCGAAGTGATGCGCCAGCCGCTGGAAGACAAGACCGTAACCATCTCGCGGGCGTCGGGCTCGCTGGCCTTTCCGGCCAACTTTATGCTGATCGCGGCGATGAACCCCTGCCCGTGCGGCTACCATGGCGACCCGACCCACGCCTGCACCTGTTCTCCCGGGCTGGTGTTGAGCTATCAAAAGCGGATCTCGGGGCCGATGCTCGACCGCATCGACATTGTGGTGGATGTGCCGCGCGTCGAATACGACAAGCTTGCCAGCAACGTCCTCGGCGAAAGCTCTGCGCAGGTACGCCAGCGCGTCGAGGCCGCCCGGCTGCGCCAGCAGGTCCGTTTTGCCGGCACGGGCCTGATGGGCAACGCCGATATGGGTCCGGGCGAGGTGCGCCGCTACTGCGAGCTGGACGAAGCCGGGCGCGGATTGGTCAAAATGGCCATGCGCCAGCTGGGGCTTTCGGCGCGCGCCTACCATCGCGTGTTGAAACTGGCGCGTACCATCGCCGACCTGGCGGCCAGCGATGCAATCCAGGTGACCCATTTGGCCGAGGCGCTGCAATATCGCCAGCGCCAGGAAGAATAGAGGTTCGGCATGGCCACCCATGTCATCAACCCGACCAGGTTTCATTACACCTATGGCGTACAGTCCGAAGGGATCCCCATCCGCAGCGGCGACACCATCGTTGCCAAAACACGCGATGCCTTTGGCATGGACGAGACCGGTGCGCCGATGCCCGAGGCCTATATGCAGCAGGTGGCGGGCGTACAGCTGCGCCACTCGAACCCGACGGTCGGCCCTTTTATCATAGAGGGCGCCGAACCGGGCGATCTGCTGCGCATCGAGATCCGGTCCATAACACTGAACCGCAGCTGGGGGCGCAGCCGGCAGGGGCCGAACTTTGGCTCGCTGACGGGCGAAGGCCCCGGCAAGCGGATGCTCTATAACCCGCCGGTTCCGGAGATCTGGTACGATTGGCAGCTGGACCTCGAGCGCCAGGTTGGCACCCTGCAGCTGCCTGGTAGCCATCTGCAGATGGCCGAGGTACCGCTGGCGCCCTTTATCGGCTCGATCGGGGTAGCGCCCGCCTATGGACATGTCGAAATGACCCTCACGGCGGGCGAATATGGCGGCAACATGGATTGCCCCGATGTGGCAGCCGGCACCGTGCTGGAACTGCCGGTATGGACCAGGGGCGCCTACCTCCAGTTTGGCGACATCCACGCCCTGCAGGGCGACGGCGAGCTCAACGGCACGGCCGTCGAGGTCACCGCTGAGGTGACCCTGAACATCGAGCTGGTAAAGGGGCGCGGGGCTGCCTGGCCACGCCTGATCAGCCCCGGCGACATCATGGTGCTGGCCAGCACCCGCCCGCTGGATGACTGCGTGCGCATCGGGCAGATTGAGCTGCTCGAGTGGCTGGTGACGGAATATGGCTTTGCGCGCGAAGAAGCCTGGCAGCTCAACGCCCAGGTTGGCAGTATGCGCATCGGCAACATGGTGGATCCGACCTATACGGTGGTCTCGCGCTTTCCGCGCCGCTATCTGCCGCGCTAGAGATCGTGTCTGCCTGACACCTGGGGTGTTATCAATAATGACACACTTTTACAACTCGGTTGCGATGCGCGCGTAGTGCACATAAAAGGGTTGCTGCGGCACCAACCGGGCTGATTCGAAAGGTTTGCATGAGTCAAAACCAGGCTTTTTTTAGCTTGCGCGATGCACTGCGCGTTTTACGCAGCGACTTGCCCGGGCTGCGTGCGGCGATCAACGGCTCCCCTGGCTCGGCAGAAAAACCCGCCATGCAGCCCTGGTTCGACAAGCTTAAGCATGTGGTGCTGCCCTCGCTCGACTTTAACCTGCCAGTCCTGCTGGTAGCCATCTCTGGCGGCGGCAGTGCCGGCAAATCGACCCTCTTTAACATGCTGGCTGGCAACGTCTTTTCGCGAGTGGGCTTTAAGGCTGGCCTGACCAAGCGCGTGCTGCTGGCCGGTCATCCGGAGGTACTATCGAGCGCAGGCGTGGCGCAGGCGCTCCTGTATCGCCTGCACGAAACCCCGCAGCCCTGGCATACCGCCGATGACCTGCTGACCCCCGGAGCGCCCCTATATGCGACCTCAGAGAGCGTGCCCAAGAACCTGCTCCTGCTGGATACGCCCGATTTTGATACCGGCGAAGAAGGCCGTCTGCTCAACCGCGAAAAGGCCGAGCCTGTGTTGCGCGCGGCGGACGTGATCCTATACGTCTTTACCAACACGATCTATAACAACATGTCCAACACCCAGTTCATGGCGGATGTGGTGGGCGGCATCGGCGGCCGGCCGGTGATCCTGGTGTACCGCATCTCGCGTGCCGCCAGCAATGCCGAGGTGCTGGAGCATTGCCGCGTGGTGGCCAACAAGCTTTTTCATCGGCCGCCGACCACAGAAGGCTTCCCCGAACAGATTGTGGGCACCTATCGCATGCCCGAATCGGACGCGGTCGCCCTGGGGCGCGAGGCCCCGCAGGTGATCCCGCTGGCGCCCATGACCGCCGGGCGTGATCTGAACCGCCTGCTGGCCGATCTGGATATCTCCAAACTCAAGCGTCAGATCTTTGATGCCGACCTGCGCGCCATCCGTCAGGATGGTTTGGCCGAGTTAGCGCAGCTGCGTGCCGAGGCGCAACAGGCGGCGCTCTATCGCTCGGCGCTGCAAAAGGCGATCAGTGAACAAGCCCTGGCATCGCTCAAGACTTTTCCGCTCAACGAAGCCGTCAGCCTAGCGACGCGTCTTTTTATCGAAACCGGGCCCAATTACATCAAGCTGCTGCGCGGCACCGGGCGCTTTTTTGGCGCTCCCTTCCGGCTGCTCGTCAAGCTGGGGCAGCGCCTCAACGAGCTGAGCAATCCACCGCCCAAGCCGGCCGTCAAGATGGATCCGGAGGCGGTCCTCAGCCAGGACCTGCAGCTATCTGCCAACACCCTGCGCAACCGCCTGATGGATGACCGCCTGATCTTGCGGTTGACGCGCCGCGATGAGCTCTACCACGCCGCCGAGCATGCCCGGCGTTCGTTGCCCGATGCTACTGCCCCGCTGATTGAACCTTCCGGCGAAGGCACCGTCAATGTGCATGTCAGCGTGCCGGATGCCGTCCAGCGCCAGGAAGGCGCCATGGTCGACCAGGATTGGGAGGCGATCACTGCCATGCTGCGCGGCACAGCCCACGACCTGGTGGGCCTGCCGACCGATATCGAAGACGAACTCAGGGCGCTGGTAATCGATTTCCGCAGCCGTATGCCTTGGCAGGAGCAGCTGCGCGAGACGTTTTTTGCCTCGCTTTCGGCTCTGCCGCCGATCCTCGGGATCAGCTATGCCTTGCTGACCGTCAACCCGGTGGCAGGCACGGGGCTGTGGATCCAGCTGCAGGGTATCTTTGGCCTCAACGATCTGTGGGCACTGGTATCGATCCCGGTATCGGCCGGGCTGAGCAGCCAGGAGCGCAAACAGCTGGAGATGACCATCACGCCTGTGTTTCAGCTGTGGCTGCAAAGGCGCATGGAGATGATCATTAACATATTCAGTCGGACAGTCTGCAAGCCTGTGCTGGACGTTCTCGACCGCATCCCGCAGCCCGACGACCCGCGTTTTGAGCGGCTTGAACAGGCATTCCACACCCTCGAGGCCAGGCATGAGAGCTAACAGTTTATATAACCAAACGGCAGATTCGCTGATGCTGCGCGGGATTAACCACCTGGCAGAGACCAGCGCTGACCTGAATGAGTTGCAGTGTGCTCTCAAAGAGGCGCGCGCCTGGAAGCCGGCCGCTGGGCTGTTGGCTGAGGTCGCCTGGGCGCAGGATAAAGTCGCCCAACTGGGCGCCTCGTGGGGCCACAAACTGATCGTGGCGCTGGTGGGACCATCGGGGGCTGGCAAATCGACGTTGCTGAACGCCCTGGCGGGCAAGGAACTCTCCGCCAGCGGTATTGAGCGCCCGACCACCCGCCAAATTGTGGTGTATGTGCGTGCCATCGAGGATGCCGACGATCTGGTGCAGCACTGCGGCAGTGCTCAGGTGCAGGTGGTAACGGATTACGAAGCCGCCGGCCTGGAGCACCTCGTGCTGGTCGACAGCCCGGATACCAATACCATCCCCGAAAACCAGGCGCTTCTGCGCTGTGTGCTTGAGCGCGCCGACCTGCTGATCACCATGTTCCCGGCGCTTAACCCCAAGCTGGGGGATAATGTTTCCTTTCTGCGTCCGTATGTAGCCATGCTGCCATCGGACGCGATCATCCCGGTGCTGAACTGGGTCGACCGTGTGCCGCGCGGCGAGCTGGAAGAGGTGATCGTGCCCGATTTCAAACGCTGGATCGCCCAGGAGTGGGGCTTACAGACGCCTCCTTTCCTCGTCTCGGCCAAGAGCAGCGTGCCCGGTGTGCGCTTTATGCACGATGAACAGCCGCTGCACAACATCAACCAGATCGACGAGCTGCGCAGTTTTATCTTTGGCTCGCTTGACCGTGCCGAACAGCTCAGCGATCGGCGCCTCGAACGCGCCAACCATATCCTGCAGCTGGTGAGGAGCGATATCCACCGCGCGCTGGCTGAGCAGGCTCCGCAACGCGCCGCTGCACGCCAGCTGCTCAACGAAATCGGCAGCGAGGCTACCCGTTCGCTCACCCAGGCACCGCTCAGTGCCAGTCTGACGGCTCAGATGAACTCGAACCTCTACACCGACCTTGGTCAGTGCTGGTGGGGTCCGGTCGGCTGGCTGATCGTGGTCTGGTCGCTGATCCTCAAGCTCGCCGGCGCCGTGAGCCAGCTGTTTCGGCGCAACCGCCTGACCTTGCCGCTGCGTGCTACCCAGACCGAGCAGGACTCGCTGATCGCAGCCTCGCGCGAGCTGGCCGGCTGGGCATCGCGCATCGAACAGCTGCATGCCGACCGCTGGCCGCCAGCGATCAGTGCCCTGCGCGCGGCCGGCTTTAACAACGAGCTCTTGAAACCCGATGTGTGGGATACCTGGGTCAGCCGACGCAGCCAACAGCTCACCGAGCAGTGGGGGATGGCCTACCGCGAGTGCATTGAGCGTGCCGCCGAACAGCTTTCGTTCTGGCTGGTGCAGCTGGTGTTTAACCTGCCGGTGGTGGCGGTATTGGGGTGGCTGGCTTACCAGACGGTGAACGGCTTTATCCAGCAGCAGTATTTCACGCTGGATTATTTCCGTCACTCGGGCATTACGGCCCTGCTGGTGTGGCTGGGCAGCTTTATCCTGCTGCAGATCGTCGTCACGATCGTAGTCCGCGGGGCTATGAAAAAGGCGTTGATGTGGGTCATCCGCAAGGAATCTCGCTCAGAGGCACCTCTGCTGGAGCAGTTCCGTGCGCTGGATACACTCGAGGCGCTCTGCTGAGATAACAAGAACCCCTGTCTTGCGCAGACAGAGGCTTGTAATATCCAGAGCCACCCAAGAGAATTGAACTCTTAACCTGGCGCTTACGAAGCGTCTGCTCTGCCGATTGAGCTAGGGTGGCGTGAGGGTCTAGTATAAACTGGCGCTGGCAGAGCGTCAAATCAGGCTGATTTTATGCGGATCGGACTAGAGAATATCCAACCGCGCTCATGCAGCAAATAAGGCTTGTATACTTCAACGCGGTAGACGCCCGGCTCGCTGGTGGTATACACCAGGCGCATACTGCGCTCCTGCGCCACCACCAGGCCATCACGCAGCAGGCGGATGTTGGCGCGCTGCGGGATCGTCACCTCAAAGCGCACCGGCCAGCCGTTGCCCTCCGCCTCCAAAGATACGCTTTCGCCAATGGTATAGGTAGCCTCGTTATACACGGCATTAAAGTCAAACCCCCGCGCCGACGCCAGTCCATCGTAGGCGACAAAGGAGCGTCCTTTAGCCAAGGCATCATAAACCAGGCCGGCATCATGGGCCAAGTCGCCGTTCCACTGTTGTTCCACCAGGATGTGGGTGTTCACCATCCGGAAGAGGTGTTCATAGCTGAACACCTGGCGCTTGAACAGCCCGCGTTTGTAAGTGATAGCGTGCGCATCCGACCCGCCGATGGCCCACACATCGCGATGCATAAGAGCCTGATCCCAGGCGGATAGTGTCGAGGCGAATGGACCGCGGATAGCCAGACTGGGGAAGAACACGTACAGGAGCATCCGTCCGACCGTATCCAAGTGCGACTTGAACTCGGACATATAGTTCCAGATCTCGATACCGCTGTAGCCCTGCACCGACCACTGATCCCAATTGAAGGATCTTTCACGCGCAGCTTTGCTGGCCAGGTCGATGGGGTGCGCAATATAGCTCTGACCGCCGTATTCGGCGACAGTATCGATCAAGTGTTGCGGATCGCCGGCATGGCCAAGCAGGTCCTCTTGGGCGCCTATCACCAGTAGGTGGTTGCCGTGGCTGGATTCCAGCGCGCGCAACTCTTGCCCCACCAATAACAGCACACCACCCTTCCACCCCTGATGGGCGGGCAGATAGACGTCGTGATCCGTCACGATGATGAAATCGAGCCCGGCTTTGGTAGCCGCTTGAGCCACCGCGTCGTGACTGGCGGAACCATCCGAGGCCAGAGTGTGAATATGCAGGTTGCCCACCCGCTCGCAGTATGGCACGCAGCTGTAGGGCGCTTTATCCATCACCGTCGCGCTCCTCATCCGGCAGCCCGGGCGGTAGGTCGTCATAGACCTCGTCATGTCCGGAATTATCGCGCGGCGGCAGTTCACCGGCGATCTTGCGCGCAAAGATCAGATAACCCGTATGCCCGATCATGCGGTCCTCCGGTCGCAGACGCGCCGGCACCGGCTTGTAGCGACGCTCCATGATCTCGATCACTTCCAGGTTGGTAAAGGGATAACGGTTCAGCTCGTTGAGCAGCCAGGAGACCTGATTGGCAGTGGGAACGATCGACCCGAAAAAGCCGCCATCCGCGAGTGCTTCGCACACCTGCGTCATATACAGCCACGGCTCACGTACATCCAAAAAGAGCGCGTCGGCGTCGGATTCGGTAAAGCCGGCCGTGATATCATGGTGCAGGAGGGTAGCGCGCTCGGCCACGCCAGCCGCCTCGAGGTTGTAGCGTGCGATCTGCAGCATGTCTTCGCGCGCCTCGTAGGAATAGATCATGCCATCGGCGCGGATAGTAGCCGCCATAGCGGTCGTCAGGGCGCCGCTGCCGGTGCCAGCTTCGATCACCTTAAGAGCGCGCGCCACATTCAGGCGCAGGAGGATCTGGCCGATCTCTTTGGGAAAGATGATCTGCGAATTGCGTTTGATGTGCAGCAAGAGGTCGTGCATCGAAGGCGGCAGCACCATAAAAGGCTGTCCCATGCGCGAGGTAACCTCGCGCCCGAGGGGAGCATCGAGGATATCGTCATGCGCAACCACCCCACGATGGGTGTGAAACATATCTCCGCGCTTCAGGCGGACCAGGTATTCCTTGTGATCGCGTGAGATCAGCAGCACGCGATCATTTTCTTGTGCAAGCTTCAACAGTTACTCCGAGTTTCAGCACGTGTCATCATTATACGGAGCCGCCCTTGCTCGGCAAGAATGAACCGGTTTCGTTGCGTAAATCGCTAGCATTAGTACAATTGCTTTCATATAGTTAGCAGGTATGCATGCAAGAATTCGAAGTCCAGGACCGCGTTCGCTACAATCGCTCTTCCCCCACCCGGTGGTTGATTTCGCATTTCGCGCGCTATCCACTGCTGCCCATTGCCATGGTGTTATGTGCCATTGGCGAAAACGTGGCAATGGGTTATTCGCGCATCATCATAGGCCGGGCCTTTAGCTGGATTGGAGAATCCGCGCCGCAGCTTTCCAGCCTGATTACCCTGGTATTGCTGAAAGCCGTTGCGCGCTTTGGCCAGGCCGCCTTTCAGCTGGGGCGTAACATGTCCACCCAGTTCCTGGGTGAACAGGTCGAGCGCGACTGCCGTGACGAGTTGTACGTCTCGCTCCTGGGTAAGAGCCTGACCTATCACCGTCAGCAACGCGTAGGCGACATGATGGCGCGCGCCACCAACGACGTCCGCCAGATCAACATCATGGCCAATCCAGGCCTTAACATGATTTTCGCCTCGATCATGAACGTGGTTGTATCGCTTGTGATGATTGCCTCGCTGCGCCTCGAGCTGCTGTTGGTGCCGGGCATCTTTGCCATCGTCCTGGCGGCGCTCTTGCGCGGATATCTGCGCCAACTGCATCCAGTCACCGATGCCATGCGCCAGCAGTTCGGCGCCATGAACGCCGGCCTCGAAGAGACGCTTTCGGGCATTGAGGTGGTCAAGGCCAACTCCCAGGAAGAACAGGAACAGGCCAAGTTTACCAGCAACGCCCTCAACTTTCGCAACCTGTTCGTCAAACAGGGCGATATCCAGGCGCGCTACCTGCCCTTTTTGGCCTACAGCATTACCTATGGGTTAGCCTTTCTGCACGCCGTGCTGATCTATATACGCGGTGATAGCTTTGGCATCGGCGATATCATCTCCTATATGGGGCTGATCTTTATGCTGCGCTCTCCCACCTTCTTTTCACTCTTTTCGTTCCTGCTGGTGCAGATGGGCTACTCGAGCGCCCAGCGCATTCTGAGCGTCTTGAATGCCAAGACCGAGCTGGCCGAAGTGCCGGATGCCTACAACGCCACCATCAGCGGCGAGGTCGCCTTTGAAAATGTGCGCTTCAGATACCCCACCACCGGCGATGTGCTGACCAACATCAGCTTTCACGTTAACGCCGGCGAGACGATAGCCATCGTTGGCCAGACGGGCTCGGGCAAGAGCACCCTCACTCAGCTGATCAACCGCGTCTACGATACCACCGAAGGCAGAGTGCTGGTGGATGGTGTGGACGTGCGCGATTGGAGCCTGGAAGGCTTGCGCTCGCAGATCGCCACCATCGAGCAAGACCTTTTTCTGTTTTCTCGCACCATCGCCGACAATATCACCTTTGGGGTAGGCCGGCATGCCACCCAGGAAGAGATCGAGTGCGTCTCGCGCGAAGCTCAGGCGCACGACTTTATCATGAGCTTTCCAGATGGCTACCAGACAGTGGTGGGCGAGCGCGGGGTAACGCTTTCGGGCGGACAGCGCCAGCGCATCGCCATCGCGCGTGCCTTTCTCACCAACCCGCGCATCCTGGTGCTGGATGACTCTACCAGTGCTATCGACAGTCAGACCGAAGACGAGATCCAAAAGGCCATGTATCGTGTTCAACAAGGGCGCACGGTCTTTTTGATCACCCACCGCCTGTCGCAGATCCGTTGGGCCGACCGCATCATCGTGCTGCAGGATGGCCACATTGCCGACCAAGGCACCCACGACGAGCTGCTGGCGCGCAGCCTGCTGTATCGCCGGATATTTGATCCCTTTGCCGACCTGGCACAAGACGCTTCCGAAGGAGCCTCCTGATGGGTTTTATCATGGGCGGGCTCGACCGCGACAGCTATGACCGCACCTACTCCGACCGCGAGCTGCTGCGCCGCATCCTGGGCTATTTCAAGCCGCAGGCACGCCGCATGGGCGTGGTTACTGCTGTTATCCTGCTCTCGTCGGTATTTGAGGGGCTAATCCCGATTATCCTTTCCAAAGTCATCGACCGCCTCGAACTGCATGCTCAGCTGCGCGAGGTGATCCTCTTTTGCGTGGCAATCATCCTGCTGCAGTCCTCCAACTGGCTGCTCAACTTTATCCGGCAGCGCTATTCAGCGCGCGCCATTGGTGATGTGGTGTTGCGGTTGCGCAAAGACGTGTTTGCAGCCGTCAGCACGCACGACCTTTCGTTTTACGACGACCAGCCCACCGGCAAGCTGGTGAGCCGCATCACCAGCGACACTCAAGATTTTGCCATGACGATGGACCTGACGATGAACCTCGTCAGCCAGTTGGGCGGCATGATCATCGTGCTCGGGTTTGCCTTTTCGGTGAGTGTGCGCATGTCGCTCCTGATGCTGGGGATGAGCCCGATCATCATCCTGATCTCGCTCGGTTTCCGGCGTATCGCCCGCCAGGTTACCCTCAACGCGCGGCGCATCATGGCCAAGGTGAATGCCAATATCCAAGAATCAGTGAGCGGAATCGCTGTCGCCAAGGGATTTCGCCAGGAAGCCACCATGTATGCGGATTTCGACGAGCTCAACCGCCAGGCATATCGCGTAAACCTAAAACGCGGACTGGTGATGGCTACCATCTTCCCGCTGATCGTCGGCACCTTTGGCATCGTGGCTGCCATCATGCTGTATTCCGGCGGCAGTGCGGCCCTGCGCGGATTGACAGAGCCAGCCGCTATCGCCACCGGCGCGGCCCTTTCGGTGGGCGGATGGTACCTCTTTATGCAGGCGATGGGCATGTTCTGGTTCCCGATGACCAACATCGCCTCGTTCTGGAGCCAGTTCCAGGACGGCCTCTCGGCGGCTGAGCGCGTCTTTGCACTCATCGATGCCAACCCGCACGTGATACAGACCGATTCACAGCCCGTGCCCAGGCTGCAGGGCAAGCTCGAATTCCGCCATGTGCACCTGTCGTATACCGGCAACGAAGTTGTGCTGCCCGACTTTAACTTGCTTGTGGAAGCACGCGAATCGGTGGCACTGGTGGGGCACACCGGCGCCGGCAAGACGAGCATCGCTCGCCTGATAGCGCGCTTTTACGAGTTCCAGGACGGCCAGATCCTGGCCGACGACCGCGACATCCGCACGTTTGACCTGCACCAATACCGCCGTCAGCTGGGGATTGTCCCGCAGAACCCGTTCCTGTTTTTGGGCACCGTGCTGGAAAATATCCGCTACGGCAAGCCCGAAGCCAGCGTCGAGGATGTTGAGCGCGCCGCAGCCCAGGTAGCTGGCGGCGACTGGGTGCATGCCTTACCCAACGGCATCAACACCGATGTGGGCGAACGCGGGGCCCGCCTGTCGATGGGGCAGCGCCAGCTGGTGGCGCTGGCACGCGTGATCCTGCACGATCCTTCGATCTTTATCCTCGACGAGGCTACCGCCAGCGTCGACCCGCTCACCGAGGTGCAGATCCAGCGCGGGCTGCTCGAGGTCATGCGCAACCGCACCTCGATCGTGATCGCCCACCGCCTCTTTACCGTGCGGCACGCTCAGCGCATCATTGTGCTTTCTCAGGGCCAGATAATCGAAGAGGGCAACCACGAGTCACTGCTCGAGCGCCGCGGCCATTATGCCGAACTGTACGACACTTATTTCCGCCATCAATCGCTCGAATACATCGATTCCTCCCATAACCTGGATCGCCCCGACCAACCAGCATCAGCAAAGGAGCAGGATGAGTTCAAGTAAATTCGTGATCCGCACCCTGGGGGATGCCCCCGCCATCCAATTCGCCGCCAGTGAGCTGCAGCGCTACATCAGCCAGATGACGGGTAACCAGGTGCAGCCGGTTATCCAGCCGGCCAAGGAATACGCGCCGGACTCGGATAGCCTGTGGCTGGTCTCGGCCGGATGCGCCTCGCAGGCGCTAGCAGAGCGCCTGCCCAAAGTGCCCGATAGCCGATGGGATGACGCCTATGTGGCCGAGGTCACCAACGGCAAGGGCACTATCCTTGGCAACAACCCGCGCAGCGTGCTGATCGGCGCCTATGCCCTGCTGACGGCGGCCGGCTGCCGCTGGGTGCGCCCCGGCAAAGACGGTGAAGTAATCCCTTCAGCCGGCATCGAGCAGCTGACGCTGAACAAGACATCGGCGGCTTCTTACCGTCACCGCGGTATCTGCATCGAGGGCGCCATAAGCTACGAAAACGTGGCCGATATCATCGACTTTGCGCCCAAGGTTGGCTACAATGCCTACTTTACCCAGTTCCGCGAATCCTATACCTTTTTCGAGCGCTGGTATCACCACACAGACAACCCCAACCGCAAGCCCGAGGAGTTCTCTGTCGAGATGGCGCGCGACTTTTTACGGCGCGCTCAGGCTGAGATGCAAAAGCGTGGCATGATATACCACGCCGTCGGCCACGGCTGGACCTGTGAACCTTTTGGCATCGCCGGGCTGGGCTGGGAATCCAAGGATTACGACATCAGCGACGAGGTGCGTTCTCACCTGGCTGAGGTCAATGGCGTGCGCGATATCTGGCACGGGGTGCCGCTCAACACCAACCTGTGCTATTCGAACCCTGTGGTGCGCCAAAAGGTCGTCGAGAACATTGCCGAGTACTGCGCTGCCAACCCGCAGGTGGATGTGGTGCATTTCTGGTTGGCGGATGATTCAAACAACCAGTGCGAATGCGCCAATTGCCGTCATACACGGCCGTCCGATTTTTATGTGATGATGCTCAACGAACTCGACGCGCTGATAACCGAGCGCGGCATTCCGACACGAGTGGTGTTTTTGATTTATGTCGACCTGTTGTGGCCGCCCAAGCAGCAAGAGCTCGTTAACCAGGAGCGCTTTATCCTGATGTTTGCGCCGATCACGCGCTCCTATACCACGCCATTCAGCGTCGAGGGCGAACTGCCTGAATTGCCTCCCTTTGAGCTCAACCGCCTTAAATTCCCCAAAAACGTGACGGAGAACGTGGCCTTTTTAAAGGCCTGGCAGGAGCATTTTTCGGGTGACAGCTTTGACTTTGATTACCACCTCATGTGGGATCACTTCAACGACCCGTCCTATGTCTCGACGGCCGCCATCCTGGGCGAAGACGCGCGCCGGCTGGAGGCTATCGGCCTGAACGGCTACATGAGCTGCCAGCTGCAGCGCATCTTTTTCCCGACAGGCCTGCCAATGGCGGTCCTGGGGAGCATCCTGTGGGATAAGACCGCCGACTATGACACGATCGCCAACGACTACTATGCAGCGTCCTTTGGCCAGGGCTGGCAGGATACCAAACAATATCTCGAAACGCTCTCGCAGCTCTTTTGCCCGCCCTATATCCGCGGCGAGCGTCCGGTGATCGATGCCGAGGTGGCCGAGGGCCTGGCCAGGATCCGCAGCGTAGTGGAAGGCTTCAAGCCGACCATCGCCACGCAGCAACAGATCGCGGTTGGCAGCCAGAAAAAGTCGTGGGATTACCTGGCGACGCATGCCGATTGTTGCATCATGCTTGCGCAGGCGCTCCTGCAGCGCGCTCAGGGCAATCAGGAGGGCGCTAAAGCCACCTGGCAGGAACTGGTCAAGTTCGTGTGGGATCAGGAGCCCAACTTGCAGCCGGTGTTGGATACCTACCTGTTTGTAAGGACGATGGGCCGGCTCTTTGCCTGAGGCTAGCTGGCTAACTCTGTATAGCCATCCCGGGCGATCTCCTTGGTATAGATCACCTTGGCATCGCCCGGGGCATAAAAGTTGTTGATGCGCGCCGTCTTGCGATAGCCGCGGCGCAGGTAAAACTGGCAGGTAGGCCGGTATTGGTTGCTGCCCGACGTTTCGATGCAGATCAGGTGCCCACCCGCCTCGCGGATGTTTTCTTCGGCAAAATGCAACAAAAGCGACCCGTATCCCATCTTGTGGTGGTGATTCTCGACCGCCAGCCAATAGATATCATAGGTGCCGCGCGTCCCGGGGGTTGCACCCCAGCAGATCCACCCCAGCACAGCATCGCCTTCTGCCAGCACAAACGATTGATAGGCGCTCGTGCCATGCGGATGCAGGGCATCATCGAACACCTCAAGGGCAACCAGGATTTCCTCCTCGCGAAAAAAGCCGGTACCCCTCAGCAAGGTCTCTACCAGAGGACGATCATATTGGGTGGAACATCGAATCGTAGCCCCCAGAGGGGTCTCTGTTTCACGCATTAATCGCCTCAGGCAGATCCAGCCTGGCACGGGCATTGCTCACGATCGTCTCGATAAACGCATCGTAACTGAGCCCATCCGCCGACAATGCGGCGGTAAAGCCGGCATCCGGTGAGATATCGGGGTTGGGGTTGATCTCTAACACGTAGGGTATCGTGCCCTCCAGCCTGAAATCGACGCGTGCGTAATCGCGGCAGCCGATAGCGTGCCAGGCTGCCAACGCTGTACGCCGGACCGCTGCGGCGGCAAAGAGAGCCTTGGCGCGCTGTTTATCCAACCCCAGCATCAGCGCCAGGGTGCCGTTGCCGGTGCAGCTGCGGCCAAAGGCGCGACATACAGCCGGCACCAGCGAGGCATCCTGAATGCCCGATGACAGGTACTCCACCAGGTTGATCACCACCCGCTCGTCGTAGCGCGGCAGCGCCGCTGCCAGCTCATCCAGGCAGGTGATGCTGAGGATGCGTGCGCGTATCCCCAGGCGATTCAGGCTGGAGCACACCGCTGCGACCTCCTCAAGGATGCCTACATCGCTCTCGCCGTCGCCAGCCAGCGGGGCATTATAGAGCACCAGAACGTCCGACACGGTCTGCATCAGGCACCGTCCTGACGCGCCAGAGCCGCCTGAATGACCCTGCCGATCAACTCGCGATAGGTGACGCCGGCACGATAGGCGATCATTGGCAGATCCGAATGAATCGGGTTCAGCCCGGGCAGCGGGTTAACCTCGAGAAAGTTGGGCGTGCCGCCAGTGTCCAGGCGGATATCGACCCGCGCGGCGTCGCGGCAGTCAAGTGCGTGGTAACTCGCCAGCGCCAGCTGCGAAACGGCTTGTGCCACCTCGGGCTCGCCCGGTACGCCATAGTGCACCAGCTTTTGCCAGTTTTCCTTGTTCTCATAGCTGTAGACCGCATCGTGCGAGGCCTGTACCAGCACTTCGAGCATCCCCAGCACGTTCGCCTGCGCGCCGTTACCTGTGATGCCAACGGTGAACTCGCGCCCGGGCAGGTAGGTCTCTATCAACACGGGTTGGTTGAATTCCTGCAGCAGTGCCGCGACAGTGCGTCGCAGCTCGGTTGTATCTCCCACGCGTGATGCCGTGCTGATGCCCTTGCCGGTGCCCTCGGCCAGTGGTTTGGCAAACAGCGGATAGGGCAAGGCGACGCTAGCGAGATCTTCGACACTGCGCGCCACGGCGAAATCGGCGGTCGGAAGGCCGTGGGAGCGTACCAACTGCTTGGTAACGGCTTTATCCAGAGTAACCGCGCACACCAGCGGGTCCGAAAAGGTATAGGGGATGCCATACAGCTCGAGGATGGCCGGCACCTGCGCCTCGCGGCTACGTCCCTGCAAGCCTTCGGCGATGTTGAACACCAAGTCCCAGCGTTCGCCGTGCTCCAGACTATTGATAAGGGCGCGAGCGTGACCGATGCGCACAGGCAGAGCGCCAAATGCCGCGATAGCGTCTTCGATAGCGCGAATGGTCAGATCCGAATCAAACTCGGCGGTATCGGCCTCTGAGTATCCCAGGGCGAGATAGTCGCTGCGCAGATCATAGGTCATGCCAATGCGCATGCTGGATGTACTCCGTGGGTGTGATGAGGCTAACTGCCGTGGCGCAGCTTGCGGCGCTGAATGCGGCTGCTATCGGCGGGATAGATGGCGCTGGCCTTGCCAGAGACGAGTTCCCACACGCCGGGCTGGGGCACCTCGCCGCCGCCCTCGCGACGATGCGTGGCCTGCCCCAGGTCGGGTTCAGGGTAGCTCACCAGCATGCCTTCACAGTTACGCAGCACCGTATGCGTCGGGCTCATCGAGACGATATAGTTGGGCATCAACGGGATTTTGCCACCGCCGTGCGGAGCATCGACCACAAAAGTTGGGATCGCCAGGCCGCTCAGACGCCCGCGCAGGTACTCCATAATCTCGAGCCCGCGCGTGAGCGGGGTGCGGAAGTGCTCGACCCCGCGCACCAGATCGCACTGATAGAGGTAATAGGGGCGCACGCGTATAGCCACCAACTCGCGGCAAAGCGTTTCGATGATCTCGGGCTGGTCATTGACGCCGCGCAGTAGTACCGACTGGTTGCCCAGCGGAAAGCCGGCATCTGCCAGCGCAGCGCAGGCAGCCCGCGATGCAGGGGTGATCTCGACGGGATGGTTAAAATGGGTGTTGATCCAGATCGGCTGGTAACGGCGCAGCATGGCAACCAGCTCGGGGGTGATGCGCATCGGCATAGTGACGGGCACGCGTGTGCCGATGCGGATAATCTGTACACTCGGTATGCTGCGCACAGCAGATAGCACGCACTCGAGCTGGTGGTCGGAGAGGACCAGCGGGTCGCCACCCGAGAGGATCACGTCGCTGACATCGGGATGCTCCCTCAGGTAGGCCACTGCCTGCTCGAGATGGGCCTGGCTGATGGTCTCTTCTACCACGCCCACCTCGCGCTTGCGCGTGCAATGCCGGCAGTACATGGCGCAGGCACTGCTGATGATAAACAGGGCGCGGTCAGGATAGCGGCGGATCAGCCCCGGCACGGGCATGTCGTCGTGCTCTTCGAGTGGATCATCCGAGACATAAGGCGAATTGACCAGCTCAAACAGCTGCGGCACGCTCATCTGGTAAATCGGGTCGGAGACACCCGGGCTGCGCATTAGCCCGGCATAATAGGGCGTGATCGCCATCGGAAAGCGCTCAGCGGCACGCATGACATCGTCGGGATCCAGGGCGGGCATATAGCGGCGCAGGTCGTCGGCCGAGCGGATACGGTGCTGCATCTGCCAGATCCAGCTGTTCCATTCGGCATGCTGGCCGGGAGGCTCATCCTCCGCCGCAGAGGAAGGTTCCTTGCTATCCTGCTCAACGCTCAGAACAGTCTGTTCGTCAACCATCAGTATGTGAGCCTCTCCCTGCCGGATGTGCTGGAGCGCGCTGCGACAGCACTCAAGTCCTGGTTACGTTTGGTGAAGGTCTATCGAGCTTGAGCGCTGCTCTTCGCCCAATCAGTCTGATGTGGCGCGCCCCGCGTAATGAGGTTACTACCGGATCGGTTGCTCTGGCCACAACGAAGGGAAACCGCATGCGAATCGCACTTATGGCTCATATGATATACATGTACCCGGTGCTGTCAAGATTTTTAGGCTGTATGGAGCCAGCCGCCGGCTTGTGCTATACTAGCTCAGTAGGCGGCAAACAGCCCCACCTGCCCGAAACGATCGAGGTCAAGCGTGCGCAGAACGATTTATTATCTGGCGGCCAGCATCAGCGGGTTGCTGGTGGCAGCGAGTTATCTGGTGCGGGCCTTTTGGCTCGACCAGGCCTCTGCTATCCTGCAGGAAGGCGCATTGATCCTGTTGGGATTCGCCGGCATCGCGCTGGCCGCTCGGGCGGCAACTATGGTGCAGCGCCGCATCCAGCACAACCCTGCTGCCCGCTGGTATGGCGGTCTGGCGATCGCTGCGTTCGCCGTCACCCTTGTGGTGGTGCTGGCAGATGGCAGCGGGACATATAGTGGCCTGATCGGCAACGCCATCCTGCTGCCCGGTCTAGGCGCCCTGGCTGCTGTGGCGTTCTTTTACCTGGTGCAGTGGGGCTTGCAGTTGATCGGCTTACGGCTGGCTTCGGCCGCGCTCCTGGCACTCGGTACCATCGCGGCTTTGCTGCTGGCCAACCCCCTATTGGCAGCCTACTGGCCAGCGGCAGAAACTGTGCGTATCTGGCTGATTGAGGTCCCGCTAGCCGCGGTGCTGCGCGCCGTGCTGCTGGGCATGGTGATCTGGGGTATCCCCCAAGGGGTGCGCAGCGCCATTGTGGCGCTCGCACCGCGTCCATCTGACCAGGAGCAGCCCTGATGGTGATCTGCCCCACCTGCAAAGCGCATAACGACAGCAAAGATCATCGCTGCAGCGTGTGCGGCGGCAACCTCGCGGGCGCCCGTTTGCGGGTCTGTCCCAACTGCGGCACCCCCAACCTGCTGTGCGACCTCTATTGCATCCAATGCCTGCAACTGCTGCCAGCTGCCGAACTCGAGACAGCTGCCTTTCTAAAGGATAGCAGTTCTGCTGACCTGACACCTGATCCGCTCGCCATGGTAACCCAGGGCTTGCCCGAAGCGCGCCTCGACTTTAGCCCCGCCCAAACCCACGACCCCGAGGATAGCGCCCAACCCCTCCCGCCGATTCCAGCCGAATCGCGGTTGCCTGCCTTGCTGCAGCTGCCGTGCGGCTTGCGCTTGATACTGGTTCTGTTACTGCTGGGAGCCTGTCTGATGCCGATGGTCTGGCGCGACGATCCGCAGGCTTTGGCCGACCAAGCAGTGGCCGAGGTGCTAGAACCGATCGCACCGAACAGCACGGTACTGGTGGCGATCGAATACGGGCCGGCTTATGCTGGCGAGTTACAACCGATGGCCGAGGCATTGCTGGACGGTCTGACGGAGCGTGGTACAGTCAGTGTGCTGGTCACCAGCCATCCGCTGGGCATGGCTAACCTGGAGCGTCTGGCCGCCGGCCACGAGGGTGCGGTCAACCTGGGCTATGTGCTTGGCGGCGCGCTGGGATTGCGGCTGATGTACGGTCAACCTAGCGGGTGTATGCCGCCAGCCGCCTCGCGCGCCCCGCTCGGGCAGATGGTGGTAATCGCCCAGTCGCCGGTGGGCGTGCAGCGCTGGCTCGAACAGGTCCAGAGTACCCAGCGCATGCAGGTATTGGCGCTAGTGAGCGCGCAAGCCGAGTTGGCACTTGAACCGTACCGCGCCAGCAGCCAGCTCAGCCGGCTGTATAGCCCTGCCTCACTCGCGCTTCAAGAGCCTGTGCAAACCGCCCAGACAGGCTGGGGCGTTGGCCTGGGGATGCTCCTGGTTGTGATCGTAGCCGGAGCGGTGTCTATCTGCTTGCTGGCTCGCAGGCGCGGAGCGCTGTGATGCCAGCCAACACCTATCCGATCATCGGCCTTGTCCTGACGGTGGCGATCGGCTCGCGCCTGTTGGGGCGCAATGTGGTCTTTCGTGTCGCACTCAGCTTGCTGTTGGGCACCGCCGCCGGTTATGGCTTGGCAATGCTGCTGCGCGGGGCGCTCGTTCCGCGCATTCAATTGATCATCCAACAGCCAAGGCAGTATTGGCATCTGGGCGTCTTTATGCTGTTGGGGCTTGGTCTGGTGGTGCAGAGCCTGTGGCCCAAGGCCGCTGTGGACGAGCTGCCGCTGGGAATCCTGGCGGGGGTTGTATCCGCCGTGCTGCTGGCCGGCGCACTGGCGGGCAGCGGCATCCCGCAGCTGCGTGTTCTGGTGGGTCAGACGCTTCCCGGGATAACGACCTCTGCCTGGCCCGATATCCTGCGCGCTGGGTTGATGGTCATCGGCACGCTGGCGGTGCTGGCAGCCTTTCACCGCAGCGGCTCGTCTCCATCCGCCAGCCTGGGATGGCTCGCCAAAAGCTGGTCTTGGCTGGGCCGTACCCTCGGCCGGGGGTTGCTTCTGTTTTCCGGCGGCGCGCTCTACGCCGGTTTGCTGATGGCGCTCTACCGCATTCTGGTGAGCCGGGTGGATTACCTGCAACAAACCGTCACCAGCATACTGGAGGTGCTGCGATGAGCGACACCCCCGCGCTGCGTACACCGATCCTGGCGGCCGAGATTCATCGCGACATCACGCGCGTGCATTGGCTGGCCGATATCGAGGGCCGCTACCGCCTGGTAGCAAGCGGCAGCGCGCCAACCACGCTGGATGCCGACCGTGGCGTGGCAGACGGTTTGCAGCAGGCGCTGCGTAGAATCGAGGAAACCACCCTCTATACTATATTCAGCCCGTCTGGTCGCCCCACTATACCGATGGTGGGCAGTCCGCCAGCTCAGCTATACTGCTGCAGCGATGCGGCAGCACCCTTGCGCATCACCCTGCTGGCAGCCCAATCCAACGGCAGCCTGGCAAGCGATCAGCGCGCCTGTCAGCTGCCCTTTTGCGAGGCTCCCAGCATTTATCGCGTCCCCGCTGCCAGCCAGGATGACGACGGACTGGAAGAAACCCTCCTGGCGGGGCCGATGGCCGACGTGGTCATCTTTGGCGAGGGGCTGGGCGGCGCCCTGGAACGCCTGGCACGCCGCCTGCTGGCGTTGTATACCAACTTTGCGCGCGATCAGCGCCCGATTGTGCTATGTGCCGCCGCCCAGCCCGCGCGGCGCAGCCTGCACACGATCCTGGGGGCCGATTTTGACCTGCGACCCATCAACCCGACCGTCCCGAGCCGCGATGCGATTGATGTAGGCGACTTGCAGCGCGCCCTTGTACGCATTTATGAACAGACCTGCCTGCTCAACCTGCCCGGCTATGAGTATCTTGCCGATTGGTGTGCTCAGGCGCCTATCAGCAGCCATCGGGCACTCACTCAAGCCGCCCCCTTTTTACCGGATGCAGCGGGCAAAGCCAATGCATTAATTGTCGACCTGCAGGCGGCCACTAGCGCTGTGCTGGAAGTCCCCTCAGGAGCAGCCATCGGCCTGCGCGGCGGTTACCACACCACCCAGGCGTCTGGCCCTGAACTGACCCGCTGGCTGCCGTTGGGTTACCCGGCAGACGAGAGCGTATGCGAACGCCTGTACCCCGGCGAAAGCCCTGTGCTGGACGCCGAGACCGAAGCCTGGGCAACCACAGCCGGCGCACAGCAAGCCCTCTACCAGCTGGGGCAGGCGCTGCGCGAGGATCCTGCCGGGCTTGCATCGCCAGCCAGGAGCGACTATATCGCCCTGCATGGCGAGCTGCTCGCACAGCCTCAGGGTTGCGCTGCCGCATGGGCTGCCATCCTGAACGGCCTGCAAAGCACTGGCGCAACCCGCGTGGTATTTGATGTGCACCACCTGTGGGCAGCCCTGAGCGCCGCTGCCGGCCCAGCAGAGACCGCCGTGAGTGAGGTGCTTGCCCAGCCGGCCATGTCGCAGATGGGATTGTGTCTGGCGCCCGGAACAAAGGCGCGCGGCAACCGCACCGCTCTGGCGGTGCGCATTACCGACGCTGCCAGCATCGTCACCCAGCACAGCGTGCCGCCCGCAACCCTAGTGCGCCTGGCTGCGCCGGATGGTCTGATCCGCGCCGAAACCCGCGCGGGCTGGCGCTCTTATCCGAACCAGTCTATACTCGAGTTCCAGGCTGCTATCGGCCAGCTCGGCCTGGTGCTCGATACACGTCCCCGTCCACTCGAGATTGAACAGGCTGGCCGCTTTTGGCGCATGCGCACGCGGGAGGATTGGCAAGCCCTCGTTGACTGAGCAACCGCCAACCATCACAAGGAGCAGACAACATGACCAAGTTCAAGATCGGACACACCGGCATTACCTGGGGATTCAGCAACGACATCACCGAACAGGCCATCAAGGATACTGCCGAGCTGGGCTATAACGCTTACGAGACCTTTGGCTCGGTGGTGCAGGATTTCGAGCGTGAACCGGGCGGATTCACCGCTCTATTAAAGAAATATGACATTCCTCTTTCGGCTGCCTACTGCTACAGCACCTTTTTCGACCCAGCCGACGCCAAAGAAGATATCGAACGCGTACTGGGTTGGATCCGTGCCTCGGCCAAGGTCGGGGCAGAGGCGATCGTGCTGCAGGGCGGCAAGCGCGGTCAGCTGCCCTACCCTTATTTCAAGGAAATGGGCGAGATATTCAACCTCTTTGGCCGCACCGCCAAGGAACTGGGCATGACGACCTCGATCCATCCGCATACCGGCACGATAATCGAGACCGACGAAGAGATCGACGCGATCCTGGCAGCGGTCGACCCTGACCTGGTTGGTTTTGCTCCCGATACCGGGCAGATCACAGCCGCCGGGTCGGATTGTGTGCGGGTGCTGCGTGCCTACAAGGACCGCATCAAGCATGTGCACCTAAAGGATTGGGGCGGAGGCAAAGAGACCGGGTATGCCGGCTACGAACGCATCGGTTATGGCGTGATCGACATGGCGGGTGTGTTCGAGGTGCTGGAAGAGATCAACTATTCCGGGTGGGTGATGGTCGAGCTGGACGGCACCCCGAAAGCCACGCGCCCGCCGCGCCAGGCCGCTGCAGATAGCCAAGCCTATCTGGAAAAGTTGCTGGGCGATCGTGCGGCGTGGGTCAAGCGCAACCTGAGGTAACGAATATGTCAACCAGTGCATTGCGGGATGTGCCCGTGCTGCTGATGTTGGGTGGGCCGGAATATCACAACACGCCCGAGCATCGCCAGACGCTGATCGAACTGCTGGACTCGGTGTGTACGCTGGTGGCCCGCGAGGACCTCGACGTGCTTACCCCCAGTGACCTCGCGCCCTTTCGCGTAATCGTCAACTATACAACATTTATGGAGCCAACCGCTGCCCAGGCTGGCGCCCTCAATAGCGCCGTTTTTCGCGGTACCGGGTTTGTGGGCATCCATGGCGCTACCGCCACCTTTTGGAACTCGCCCGAATACCTGCGCATGCTGGGCGGCACCTTTATCGTGCACGATGAATTCAAGCGGTTTGGGGTGAACTTTACTTCGGTGCGCTGTGTCGAGGAACACCCCATTACGGCGGGCATCGAGGATTTCGAGATCGAAGACGAGCTCTATATTGTCGAAGGCGACCAGACCCAGTGGTACATCATCGCGCGCGGTGAGGGGCACCCGCTGCTGTATACCAAAACCTATGGCAGCGGCCGCGTTCATTACAACGCCCTCGGGCACGACCTGCGCGCTCTGCAGCATCCCAGCTTTCAGCAACTGGTGCTGAACGCGGTGGCCTGGGCGGCACATCTCGTCTGAGGCACTTTCAGCCGTGCCTGCGCGCAGGTATAATGACGGCACTTGATACTTTACGTTTCGCACAGTTCACGACCAGGAGCCTCTGCCGGCTGGAGAGGCTCCGCAACCACTCAAACCAGGAGGCGACATGAGCAAGCTTGGAATCGGTATCCTCTCTTTTGCACATGGGCACGTGCGCTCGTATGCCAGTTTGATCAAAACCTATGATGATGCAGAGCTGATCTCGTGCTGGGATGACGACGAGGCGCGCGGCCAAGCCGCTGCCGCCGAGTATGAGATTCCCTATTCACCGCATCTCGAGGATGTGATCAACGACCCGGCGATCAACTGTGTGATGATCGCCAGCGAGACCAACAAGCACGCCGATCTGACAGTCGCTGCTCTCGAAGCCGGTAAAAACGTCCTCCTGCAAAAGCCGATGGCGATCACCCTGGCGGATTGCGACCGCATCATCGACGCTGTTGAGCGCACCGGTCGGTGGTTTTCGATGGCCTTTCAGATGCGCACCGACCCGCAAAACATAAAGATGAAAGAGATGATCCTGGATGGCTCAATCGGGCGCGTTGGGCTGATCCGCCGGCGCCATTGCATCCCGGTGCTCTTTAACAAGGGCTTTGTCGAGGGCCCCAGCAAGTGGCACATCTCGCGCGAGGCCAACCGCGGCATGTTTTTTGACGATGCCTCCCATCCCTTTGACTGGCTGACGTGGATTTTTGGTACTCGCCCCGCCTCGGTGATTGCCGAGGTCGACAACGTGCTCACCAATGTAGCCCCCGACGACACCGGCGTGGCAGTATTCCGTTACCCCAGCGGAATGTTTGCCTATGTGGTCAACTCCAGCGTCACCTGGGCGGGCGAAAACACCACCGAAATCTATGGCGACAAGGGCGTGATCGTGCAGAATTATGGCGACGCCGTCTCGTGCGGACTGCAGCCGCCCAACCCCGTCGGCATCAAGCTTTATCAGGCGGATAAAGCAGCCCTGGGGTGGCAGGATGTCGGCATCCCCACTCCGGCCGGACACGGTGAGCGCATCGCGGGCGTCACGCGCCCCTTTATCAACGCCCTCAAAGCCGGCGTGCCGATGTGCACCGCCCAAGAAGGCCGTATCTCGATCGAGATGGTGCTGGCGGCCTATCGTTCGGCTGAGACCGGCCAGAGGATCAAGTTCCCGTTCAGCGAATAACCGCATTACTTGATAGGGGCGTCTGTTGATACCGTTTACGCATCTGCACGTTCACAGCGAGTTCTCGCTGCTTGACGGCCTGGCGCATCTGCCAGAGCTGTGCAGGCAAGCCAAGCAGTTGGGCATGAACTCGCTAGCCCTCACCGACCATGGCCAGATGTATGGCATGGTCAAGTTCAAGCGCGCCGCCGCCGATGCTGACATCAAGCCGATCTTTGGCTGCGAGGTCTATCAGGCGCCGAGGCGCATGGTGGATAAAGAGCCGGGTATGGATAGCCGTGCCTATCACCTGGTGCTGCTGGCACAAAACACGGCTGGTTACCGCAATCTGCTCAAGCTGGTGACGCTGGCCAACAAGGATGGCTTTTACTATCGGCCGCGCATCGACCGCGAGCTGCTGGCTGAGCACGCCGATGGCCTGATCTGCCTGAGCGCCTGCCTGTCGGGGCAGGTAGCAGCGCTGATCAACGAAAAGCGCGACGACGAGGCGCGCGAGGCGGTAGGCTGGTTCCGCGAGCTGTTTGGGCGCGACCGCTACTACCTCGAGCTGCAGCGCCATACCGGACTGCCCGAGCTGGATGCCGTCAACGAGCAGCTCGTGCGCCTGGCGCGCGAGTTCGACTTGCGCCTGGTCGCCACCAACGACGTACATTATATCTCCCGCGAGGATGCCAAGTCGCACGACTTGCTGCTGGCCATGCAGACCGATACGGTGATGAGCGACCCTAAACGCATGCGCATGGGCAGCGACGACTTTTACCTGATGTCGCCTGACGAGATAGCAGCGCTCTTCCCCGAGCAGCTCGAGGCGCTTGAAAATACAGCCATGATCGCCGAGATGTGCGATGCCGAGATCATCTCAGAGGGTTACCATCTGCCGCGCTTTGAAGTGCCGGCTCCTTACACCGCCGAAACTTACCTGCGCGATCTGTGCGAACAGGGCATCAAACGCCGCTACCCGGCGCTGACTCCCGAGATCAGCCAGCGCCTCGATTACGAGCTCGGCATCATCCACAAGATGGGGTTTGACGACTATTTCCTGATTACCTGGGATGTCGTTAACTGGGCCAAGAATATCGCCAAAATGCTGGTAGGGCCGGGCCGCGGATCAGTGGGCGCCAGCATCGTGGCGTACCTGCTGGGGATCACCGAGCTCGAACCGCTCGGGCTGGATCTGCCTTTTGAGCGCTTCCTCAACCCGAGCCGCAAGAACATGCCGGATATCGATCTCGACTACCCGGAAGACCGGCGCGGAGAAGTGATCGCCTACCTCACTCAGCGTTACGGCGAAGAGCGCACCGCCCAGATCGCCGCCTTTGATACCATGGCCGCCAAAGGCGCTGTGCGCGATGTGGGGCGCGCCCTGGAGATCGCCCCTGGGGTGGTCGACATGGTTACCAAGCTGCTCTCCGGCGACCCCAAAAAGCGCATCGAGGACGAGCTGGAAGAGAATGCCGACCTGCGCTCGGCCTATGAAACCCAGGACGATGTCAGGCGCCTGATCGACGAAGCCAGACCCTTGCAGGGCCTGGCACGCCATCTCACCACGCACGCCGCCGGCATCCTGATTGCCGATGAACCGCTGGTGACCTATGCCCCCATGCAGCGCGCCCCGCATTCAAACGGGGTGCTCTCGCAGTTTTGCATGGAAGATGTCGAGGCCAGCGGCCTGCTCAAACTTGACATCTTGGGTCTTTCGACCCTCACCATGATCGACCGCACCTTTCGCTGGATCGAAAAGACGCGTGGCAAAACCTATACTCTCGCAGATGTTCCGCTTGATGACCCGGAATCGTACGCCCTGTTATGTTCGGGAGAGGTGACCGGCCTGTTCCAGGTGGAAAGCGAGGGCATGCGCCGCACCCTGCGCGACATGCAGCCCAGCGAGCACAAGGATATCACCGCGGCGCTGGCGCTCTATCGCCCTGGGCCTATGCAATACATCCCCAACTATATCAACCGCAAGTTTGGGCGTGAGCCGGTGGAATACCGCCATCCCAAGCTCGAACCGAGCCTTTCCGAGACGTACGGCATCATCGTCTACCAGGAACAGGTCATCCGCCTGGTATCAGACCTGGCCAAGTTCACCGCCGCCGAGGCAGATATCCTGCGGCGCGCCATCGGCAAGAAAAAGCAAAAGGATATCGACGAACAAAAGGCCAAATTCGTCGCCGGTGCGGTTGCCAACGGCATCGCCGAACAGACCGCTAATGACATCTTTAGCGACATCGAAAAGTTTGCCAACTATGGCTTTAACAAACCGCATGGTGCCGCCTATGCCATGATCACGCTGCAGACGGCTTATTTAAAGGCGCACTATCCGGCCGAGTTCCTGGCGGCGATCATGTCGGTCGAGCGCGACAACCTGACCAAGGTCGCCGGAGTGATCAACGAATGCCGCCGGCTGAACATCGACGTGCGTCCACCGGATGTGAACCGCTCGGAAGCCGACTTTATCCTCGAGCCGGCCGACCAGGAACCCTCCTATGCCGGCGAGTTGCCCCTCCTGGGCATCGACGGTTATGCGGTGCGCTATGGCCTGGCAGCCATCAAGAACTGCGGAATGGGGCCGGCCAATGCCATTGTGCAGGCGCGCGGCGACCAGCCCTTTTCCGATGTGGCCGATTTCGCGCGGCGTGTCGACCTGCGCCTGGTCAACAAACGCTCGCTCGAGAGCCTGATCAAAGCCGGCGCGCTGGATAGCCTGGGCAGCCGCGGATCGCTTTTGGCCGGCATCGATAGCATCATGGCTGAAAGTCAGCGCTGCCAGCGTGAAAAAGAGTGCGGCCAGCGCAGCCTGTTCGACCTGGATGACTCCGTGGCCTGTGAGGGTATCACCTTTACCCTGCCGACCGAATACCCCGAGTACAGACACAAGCAGCAGCTCAGCGAAGAGCGCGTGCTGCTGGGCACCTATCTTTCGGGGCATCCGTTGAATGCACTGCGCCGTCAGCCCGACCAGTCCTATACCCTGGCAAACACCCTCGATGACTCTACAGTGGGGCAAAAGGTGTCCCTGGCCGGTGTGATCACCGACAGCCATGTGCACATCACCAAAAAGGGCGACAAGATGGCCTTTGGCACCTTTGAGGACCTCTCGGGGGCGCTGGACCTGGTCATATTCCCCAGGGCTTATGATGCTGCCAAAGAACTGCTGGAGGATACCGATAAGCTGCTGGTGATCGAGGGCAAAGCCGATTTTCGCGCCGAAAAACCCCAGGTGATGGTCGATTCGATCAGCGAGTACCTCACCGAAGCGCCCGAGAATGGCCGGCGCGCCAAACTGATCGACCTTCGCATCGAATTAGGCACCAACAACGGCTCGGGCGAAAGACAGCTGGAGAATGTGCTCAACCTGCTGGCGATCAACAAGGGCGAGGTGCCCTACCAGTTCTCACTTCTAATGCCGGAAGGGTCGGTTAAGGTGGCGTTTCCGCAAGCCGGCACACAGGTCGATTCGCAGCTCGAACGTCAGTGTATCAACCTGCTGGGGGCCGATGCCGTGACTATCGAGTGGGACTAACTAGAGCTGGCGGATCACCCCGATCACGCGCCCCTGGATCTCTAGCTTGGAGGGGTGCACAAAGATCGGCTCGAGGGTCGGGTTAGCGGGCTGCAGGCACACCAGGGTGCGGTTGCGTTCCCAGTAAAGGTGCTTGAGCGTCATGGCCTTTTCTTCCACCAGCCAAGCCGCCACCATGTCGCCATTTTGCGCCTGCTGCTGGTGGCGCAGGATCACCAGGTCGCCATCGGCAATCAGGGCATCGATCATCGAGGTACCGCGCACTTGCAGGGCATAAACGCCCTCGGCATCTCCCACCAGCTCTTTGGGGACTGCCACCTGCTCGCCTTCGCCCTGCGCAAAGTCACCATCGGCGATCGGCAGCGGATCGCCCGCCGCGATATAACCCATCATCGGGATCAGGCTCTGCTCGGAGGTTGACTCCTCCTCGACCAGGCGCACTCCGCGCGACACCTCGCGCGTGCGTGTGAGGTAACCTTTGCGCTGCAGGATGTTCAGGTTATAGCTCACTACCGAAGTCGACGAGATGCCGACATCGCTGCCGATCTGCCGGATCGAGGGCGGATAACCATATTCGCCGGTGAACTCGCGGATAAAGGCGAGGATGCGTTCCTGGCGGTCGGAAAGGTCGGGATAAGCTGCCATATCTATCCTGCTGCGATGATAGCTCAGTATAGCTGAACAAATGTTCTATGTCAAGTGGCATCTGTTTTTGACTTGCGCCCTGCGAAAGCCTTAACCGGAGGGATTCATTCGTTGCCGGGGATCATACCATGCAAAGCTGCACCCCGAGGGTTCCAGATGTCAGCTGCAACCGCTGCATTATGCGCATCATGAATGCCCTGACCGATGCCGAGGCCAGGACGTCAACGTCGATAATGACGCCAAGACGGCGACATCCAGACTGGAGAACCGGATCCTGCTCGAGCGCATCAAGGCGTTATTGGCAGATATCGTGTAACCTGCCGCCTGAACATGTGTGATTTGCGGCGAATTGGCCTCGGGCGCATACTGTTATGCTAGTTCGCACCTTGTTGATGGAGCAATCTATGCGCGTGTTTGCCCTGCGCGGCATCCTGCTGATCGTTCTGACTGCGCTGGTGCTTGGCGGTTGCCAGGCGCAGACTATTGTGACGGATACCCCTATTCCTGCTGCCAGCTCGCCAGCACCCACCGCGGTGGCGGCAGCCAGGCCAACCCCCGAGCTCGGCGCCCAGTTCGCCAGAATGGGCGAGCCGGCCATCGACTTTGCGCTGGATTCGCTGGATGAGACCCCCGTTTTCCTTTCTGATTTCAAGGGCAAAACCGTGATCGTGACCTTTTGGGCCACCTGGTGTCCGCCGTGCCAGGAAGAGATCCCCGGGCTGGTGACGCTCTATCCCGATCTGCAGGCCCGCAATGCCGAGCTGCTCTCGGTAAACGTGCTGGAAGCCCCCGACAAGGTGCGTGCCTATGTCCAGGATATGGGGATCAACTACCCCGTCTTGCTGGATACGCGCGGATTGGTGGCCATGACATATGGGGTGCGCGGCATCCCTGCCAGCCTGTTTATCGACAAGCAGGGTGTGCTGCGTCACATCCAGGTCGGTGCCCTTTCGCGCGAGGTCATCGATTATTACCTGGCCGAGATGGAGCGTTAATGTGTGCCTCTGAACCCCCGCGTCCCGCAAAGGCGGGGCGGATCGATCGGTGGATCCAGGCCCTCGACGATGGCATATCGCGCGGCCTGTACTGGTTTAGCCATCACTGGCTGGCCGTTATCACCGTGCTGATCGGTCTGATGGTTGGTCTGCCGCTCCTGGCGCCTGCCCTGATGGCCGCCGGACTTGAGCCGCTTGGTCGCGCCCTGCATGCCCTCTACTATCCCAGTTGCCATCAGATGCCGCAGCGCTCGTTTTTCCTGTTCGGCCCGCAACTTACCTATTCGCTGGATCAGCTCGCAGAGCTCATCGGCGGGACAGTGCCGGCGCGCTTTGTTGGCATCGAGGAGACTGGCTACAAGATGGCCATTTGCGAACGCTGCACTGGGGTTTACAGCGGTATGCTGTTGAGCGCGATCGGCTTTGGCCTGTATCGACACACCAGGCCAATCTCCTTCTGGGTGCTGGTCCCCATGCTGGCCTGGATGGTGGTGGACGGTACTGCCCAGTTGCTGGGGCTGTATACCACTGGATGGGAAGTGCGCTTCCTGAACGGAGCCCTTTTTGGCGCAGCCGCGATCCTGGCCACCTTTCCCTACCTGGAGGCGGGCATGCGCGACATTGTCTACCACTCTACTGTATCGCTCGAACCGCCGGCAAGCTCATGAACACGCCCAATGTAAGCATCTTTACTGCGCTGATCGCCGGGTTATTAGCTTTCTTTTCGCCATGCGTCTTGCCTCTGGTACCCGCTTATCTGGGCTACATGGCTGGCACCACCGTCTCGGGGTTGGCCAGCACCAGCCGCTGGCGCATTGCCTTGCACGCGCTGGTCTTTACGCTCGGTTTTGGTCTGGTGTTTACCCTGCTGGGGGCTGCGGCGGGCCTGCTGGGCAGTGCCCTGGGGCGCTACTTGCCCGCTGTAGTGCGCATTGGCGGCGTGTTCCTGATCATCTTGGGGCTAGACCTGCTGGGGCTGGTGCGCATCCCCTTTTTACAGATGGAAAGACGCCTGGAAGTACGCCCCAAGCGCAGCGGCTACTGGGCCTCGTTTCTGGTGGGCATGGTCTTTGCTGCTGGTTGGACGCCCTGCATCGGGCCGGTGCTGGCTAGCATCCTGGTTCTAGCAGCCAACAGCCAGACAGTATGGCAGGGCAGCCTGCTGCTGGCGGTGTTTTCGCTGGGGCTGGGAGTGCCCTTTATCGCCGTAGGGGCGCTCTTTCATGTGTTGCTGCCCCTGATGCGCCGCATGGGCAAATGGGTGCGCATCTTTAACTATGTGGGCGGCGGGTTGCTGATCGTGATGGGATTTCTGCTGCTGACGGGGCTTTTCTCCCAGATCAGCTTTTATATGGACCAATTCGCAGCAGGTCCGGTTTTGGCGTTCGGCTTCTCCAGCACTATAATGGCCTCGTACGGGGCGTAGCGCAGTCCGGTAGCGCGCACGGTTCGGGACCGTGAGGTCGGAGGTTCAAGTCCTCTCGCCCCGACTCTAGCCATGCTGCTGAGAACGGCGTAGACCGCTCCAAAGCAGGAGAATAGCATGCCCATCAGGATCCACGTTGAGCGCGTAAGCAAGTTTTTTGCGCTTCACAAGGATAGACCCCGCTCGTTTCAAGACGCTGTTCTGGCCCTTTTCCGGAGCAAGAAGCACCGCGAAGATGAGTCGTTCTGGGCGTTGCGCTACATCAACTTTACGGTTGAATCGGGCGAAATGCTGGGCATCATCGGGTCAAACGGTTCCGGCAAGAGCACCCTCTTTAAACTGCTTTCGCGCATTATCAATCCCTCCAGCGGCAAAGTCACCGTCAGCGGACGCGTCTCAGCACTGCTCGAACTCGGCGCCGGCTTTCAACCCGAGCTATCTGGCCGCGAAAATATCTTTTTGTACGGCTCGGTACTGGGGATCTCGCGCGAAGAGATGAACGCGCGCCTGCCCGAGATCATCAGCTTTGCCGAGCTGGAACGTTTTATCGACGTGCCGGTCAAGTTCTATTCGTCGGGCATGTATGTGCGCCTGGCCTTTGCCGTAGCGATCAACGTGCAAGCCGAGATATTGCTGATTGACGAAGTGCTGGCCGTAGGCGACCGCGCCTTTCAGGATAAATGCCTCGACCGCATTGCCTCCCTGCACCACCAGGGCGTCACCATTCTGCTGATCAGCCACGACCTGGATTCGATCCGCCGGCTGTGCTCGCGTGTGATATGGCTGAACAAGGGCGAAGTGCGCATGGACGGCCCTGCCAACCAGGTGGTGAACGAATATCTCGCCTTTGTGTATGCCACCGAAGAGGCCAAGGCATTGAATAAAAAGGCTGTCAACCAGAGCCAGGATAGCGCCGCAGGGCTGCTTGCAGAGGCCGACGACGCCGAGCTGCCAGTTGATGCGGGACTGGTCGATTCCCATCATGCCACCAAACGCTGGGGCAGCCGCGAGGCCGAGATCACCGATGTGGTGCTCCTGGATGAGCAGGGCAACGAGCGCCTGACGGTGACCACCGGTGAGCCGCTCACCATCGTGATCCGTTATCAGGCGCATCAGACGATCGAAAACCCGGTTTTTGGCGTGCTGATCGTACGAAACGACGGCATCTTAATGAGCGGATCTAACACCAGCATGGCCCACTATCAGCTGGATACAATCAGCGGTGCGGGCGAGGTACATTACCACATCGCCAAACTACCCCTCCTGGAGGGGCGCTTTTCGATCACCGCGGCGATCCACAACCAGGACGAGACCAAAGTGTACGATTATCACCAATCCAGTTACCCCTTTAGCGTCCACCTCGGCGATGTGCGCGAACGTTATGGCATGCTCTATATGACGGATGCGCATTGGTCACACTGCGGGAGCGATGTGCATGCTCAGTAGCCTACGCGAGCTCTATCAGTATCGGGGCTTGCTCGCCAACCTGGTGATCCGCGATTTAAAGGTGCGCTACAAAGGCTCGGTACTGGGCTTTGTGTGGTCGCTCCTGAACCCGCTACTGCTGATGCTGGTCTTTACCACTGTGTTCACGGTGATGGTCCCCAACCTCGCTGTGCCGAAATACCCCGTCTTTGTGCTTTCGGCGCTGCTGCCGTGGAACTTTTTCAGTTCTTCGGTCGCCAGCAGTATCACCAGCATCGTGGGCAACAGCCATCTCGTCAAAAAGGTCTATTTTCCGCGCGAAGTGCTGCCGATTTCGGTGGTAATCTCGAGCTTTGTAAACCTTATGCTGGCCTTTCCGGTCCTGATCCTGTTCATCGTGTTTTCACACATCCCGCTGACGATCAACCTGCTCTATCTGCCGATCATCATGTTAGCACAGGTGGCCTTTACCATCGGGATCGCCCTGATTGTCTCGGCGCTCAATGTCTTTTTCCGCGATACGGGCATCATCATGGAAGTGGTGCTGCAGGCCTGGTTCTTTATGACGCCCGTGGTTTACCCTTTAGAGATGCTGCCCGAGTGGCGCTTGCTGTGGGGCATAATGGTGCCGGTGCGGCGCATCACTTATATCCTCAACCCCATGGCCTCGATCATTGCCTCCTACCGTTCGGTTTTATACGGCAACTCTTACGGCGCAGCCCCGCTGGCTCCCGCGCCCGACTTTTTGGCGCGCACGGTCGTCACGTCACTGTTGGTGTTGGTCGTGGGGTATTGGTTCTTTCGGCGACAGAACCACAGGTTCGGCGAAGAGCTCTAGCCCTGGGCGCGTAACAGCGCCTGATAGAGCGTTTGCGCCGTTCGGGCATAGGTGAACTGGCGGGCATGCGCGAGCCCACGCGCCACCATCACTTCGGCCAGGCCGGGCTCCTGCACCACACGGAAAATCGCATTAGCCAGATCGGCCGAATCCTGCGGGTCGATCAGTAATGCTGCGTTGCCGGCTGCCTCGGGCAGGCTGGTAGTGTCGGAGGCTATCACCGGCACCCCGGATGCCATCGCCTCCAGCACAGGCAAGCCAAAGCCCTCATAGAGCGAGGGATACACAAAGGCCTTGGCTGCTTGGTAAAAGGCCGGCAGATCGGCCTGATCGACATAGCCGGGCATGATCACCCCCGACTCGGCAGCCTGCTGCACCAGAGCGTCGGCGTACCAGCGCTTGGGGCCGATCCACAGCATGGCCGGCACCTCACCCCAGCTGAGCTTTAGGCGGCGATAAGCCTGCAGCAGGAGGTCGAGGTTCTTGCGCGGGTGGATATTGCCGATCGCCAGCAGATAGCCCGTGCCCACGCCATAGGCACCCAGACGCGTGCGGATTTCGTCCGAAGATAAGCATTGAAAATAGCGCTCATCCACCCCTGGATAGGTCACCACTCCCTTGGCAGACGCCGCCGGGTAGTAGCGCGCAACCTCGCTCGCGGTATAGTGCGAATCAAACGCCACCACCTGCGCCTGGCGGATCGCCTGGCTCGTTAATAGGTGCATATAGCTGCTGATGCTGCGCGGAAAGTACTCGGGGTGGGCACGGAATGAGACGTCGTGCACGATCACAGCCCCGCGGCATGGCAGACCAAGCGGCAGAAAATAGGTCGAGAAATACCAATCGGGGCGGAGCCGGCGCAGGAGGCGCTCCTGCTGCCACAGGTGATAGGCGATTCGCCGATAGGGGCCGGCGTCGATCACTTCACCTTTGTAGCTGATATCTGCCAGAGCCTGGCGGCCTGGTGGCGAGGTGATCACGCTCAGGCGCACGGGCAGCCCAGCTGCACCAAAGCCCTGCAAGAGGCCCAGGATAAAGCTCTCGTTACCGCCGCGCTGGCGGCCGAGATCTGAGCCGTTAATTGCCAGGTGCATCATGCTTCAACCCGCGTCGAACGGTGCGTTGGTAGGCTTCCAGCAGGATCGGATAGCGCTGCGGCCAGGTGTATTGGGCTACTGTGCCCTGGCCATGCGCCCCCATGCGCTGTGCCAGCTCGGGCTGGCTCAGCAGACGATTGATGGAGTGGGCGAGGGCGTCGATATTCCCAAAGTGCACCAGCAAGCCATTATATTCGTGGGTGACGACATCCTGCACACCCCAGGCGCGCGCGCCGATGACCGGCTTGCCATAGTGCCAGGCCTCGAGGTACACCGTGCCGAACGACTCGGTGCGCGAGGGCATCACCAGCAGGTCGCCGGCGGCCAGCAGGTCGGCCTTTTCCTGCGCAGATATGATCCCCAGGGCATGCACATTCTGGCGTTCGGACCGGGGCAGGTGCTGCAGGGCGCGCTGCATATCCGGCATGGTGGCGCCAGCCAGCACCAGATGATAACTGCGCCCCTGCTGCCACAGTTTGCGCATCGCTTTGAGGGTATACAGCGAGCCCTTGTCGAAACAGGCAGTCCCGATTGAAAAGGCGAATGGTTGCGTGAGGCGGTGCTGGGCGCGAAAGCGCTGTGCATCGCCGCCGGACAGCTCCGCCGGATCAATGGCTGAACCCACCACCGCAGCACGTTCGGCAGGTAAGCCATGCGCCTCGTAGAAAGCACTTTCGGTGGGCGTCATAGCCAGCAGGAGGTCGCTGTTGCTCACTAACTCGATCTGGTGGCGCATGGTGTAAAAGCTGGAGAGCGAGTCGTTGCCAGGCACGGCCGAGATGCCCAGGTGTGTCAGAGGAAAGGCCGCAAAGGGCACTCTGCGCCGTCCAGCAAAAGCCGCCGCCGAATGCATCAGCGATTCAAAGGCAATGTTCATGCCCATCACCAGATCGACGGGCTGCTCGTCCTGAGCGAGCCAGCGCTGCAGATCGGGGACCCACGGCGTGTAGCGGCTCAGCGAGGCGAGGTAACGGGTGGGGAGCCAATTCAAGCGCGACATGATCCATAGCAGCCGGCGCATGGCCGAATAGCTCAGCGGCGAGCCGGGCAGGTGGCGGATCGGAAAGCGCCGCACCTGGATGCCATCTATCACGTCGTCGGCGCCCTCCAGGGCACTGCCGCGACAGTTCCAGATCAGATCTGCACCGCGCGCGTTGGTGGTCAGGATAGTAACCTGGTGGCCATCCGCCACCAGATGACGCGAGAGCTGGCCAAGAAGCTCCTCGGCCCCCCCTACGGCGGGCCAAAAGCGCGGAGTTACCTGCAGGATACGCACATCGAGCCTTGTTGCTTGTACATGACCCGCATTATAGCACGGATCGCTCTGTCGGGGACGACCGCTTAACCCTCGCCGCGAGGCTGCGCCAGGCGCGCCATTGCTGCGATGGGCTTGAGCACATGGTGCAGCACCTCGGTATCGTCGGCGCGCACACCCATGGCTGCCAGGGCCTGGCCAGCCATGGCGACGACGTCATTTCCACTCTTGCGGCCGGCGGTGCGCTCTCGCTGGCGCAGTTGGGCGCGCTCCGCCAGCTGCTCTTTTTGGGCAGCTATGTACTCTACAAAATCCGCCAGGCGCGCAGCGCCATGCCGCGGATCGTGCTGCCGCGCAATGTACACGCGGCTGGCGGCCGACATGCTGGCGCGTTGCATTGGATCAACCGCCAAACGATACATGGCGCGGTAGAGCGCCTCGCCCTCATCGCTCGCTTCGGGGACGATGCGTATCACCGCATCGGACGGTAGATCGGCTTGCGGCGCAATGTCCGAGATAATCGTCGGCACGCCCAGCCCCAGCAGGCGGATCGGTGTGTAGGGGATGCCGCCTACATGCGGGTAGCGCAGCTGCACGGCTGCATCGACAGCGTACATGTATTCGCTAAAGGCGGCTGGCTCGAGCCAGCCCGTACGCACCACATCATCCAGCAGATTGCGCTCGTTGAGCCGCGCGGTCAGGTCAGGATCCAGCGCACTGCCTACCAGCACATAGGCACAGTTGATCTCACGGCGCAGGCGCTGGTAGGCTTCCAGGGTGAGCTCCAGGCGTTTTTGCGAGTTAAATAGGCCAAAGGTGCCAAAGATGACAGTCTCCGGCGAGCCGATCTGGCGACGCAGGGCTTGAACGCGCGCCTCATCCGGCAGTTCGCCGGGCAGGTAAAAGGGAAGCGGTAACGTCTCGATCGGCAAACCCGGAGCAAGGCTGGCGACCGCCTCGGCCAAGCCGGCGTTGAACACAGCGGCGGCCAGGCTACGATCCAGTACGCGCTCTACCAGGGGGTAACGGCTCGCCAGACGCTCGAAATCGCCAGCCAGCACGCCGGCGATGATCGCCTCAGCTGTCTCGGCGCCATAACTGTAAACCAGTTCGTCGCGATAAGCAGCCTGGTTGCCGGCACCCCAGGTAAGCACAAAGATCGAATGGTGCAGCACCAGGTCGTGCAGCAATAGCACACCGGCGCGCTCCTGCATGGCGTCCAGCATATAGCCGTGGAGGCGCGGCTCGTCGCCCAGGTTGTAAAGCGCCAGGTCGAACTGATCCGCGAGCGTCCGATACTGCGTATAAGGCAGCACGCGGATGCGCAACCCAGCCTCAGGGCGGAAAATGGCTGCCGTGGGCTTGTATGCGCCCGAGGTGACCACGGTCAGCTCAAAGCGGCGCGCCAGCTCGGGCAGATAACCCTCGATGACATCCGCCAGGGCGGTGCGTTCGGGGGTAAGCGGTGTCAGCAGGGCAATGCGTAACACGCGTTAGACTTCCAGCAAACGGCGGATGGTGGCGTCCCAGGTGATGCCTTGAACCAGCTCCGCGCCAGCCGCACCCATGCGCTCGGCCAGGGCGCGGTCTTCATAGAGCTCATCGATGTTACGCGCCAGAGCTGCAGCGTCGTTGGGGGGTGAGAGCAAGCCGGTGCTGCGGTCGCGCGTAAACTCGAGCACCCCGCCGCTATCGGTAGTGGTGAGCACACTCTTGCCGGCCTTCATAGCCTCCAGGGTGGCAAAGCCATAGTCCTCATCCAGCGGGGCGTAATAAGCTGCCAAAGCGCCGGCGTACAGGCGCAAAAGCTCGTCGTTAGGCACAAAGCCGCGAAACTCGATGCGGGATTCTACCCCCAACTTGCGCGCCAGCTGCTGCAGCTGGGGCAGATCGGGACCGCGCCCCACGATCACGCAGCGCGCCGGCGTTTTGACTTGCGCCATGGCACGCACCAGGTGATCGACGCGTTTGAGCAGGTTGAGGCGGCTGACGGAGAGGATATAGTCTCCGGCAGAATTCTGGTAAAACTGCCCGTCCAGGGGCGGCGGCGGATAAAGGACCTCGGAATCCAGCCCGTTAAAGTGCTTGAGCCGCTGGCCGACATTGGCCGAGATGGAAAAGAGATGGCGCGATTCCGCCAATGTGGTCGAGTCGACGCGCATGATCGTCTCGCGCAACTGGGTATCAGCCGGGTCGGCGCTGAAATCGCTATAGGCGGTGCCGTAGAGGTCATAGATCTGGCGGAACTGGTGGATCAACCAGGTGATTTTGTAGGGATGCTCGACCACATAGGAAGGGAATTTGGTCGCGATCACGCGGTCGATTGGTTTGCCGTCGCCAGAGGTGCTGCGCAGGTTAATCAAGCGCCACGCCAGGTAGCTGCGCGTGACTTCGGCGCGCGGCACCCATGCCAGCGGCAGACGCACTAACTCGACCTGATGCCCGCGTTGTCTGAGCTGATCGACCAGCGTCTCAGAGAGGACCTCGGTGCCGCCAGTCTCAAAGGGTTCCTGCGAGGTGCAAACCGCGATGCGCAGGCTCATGCCTCGTCCTCGGGTTTGCGGGCGATGGCGGCATAATCCTGGCTGCCATATAGAAACTGGTTCAGGCGTTGAAAGTTGGCGTCCAGTTGGGCGTTGGCAGCATCGGGGAGCCCCATTTCGGCGGGGAGCCATTCCAAACGCACTCCCTCTTCGACGGGATGCAGATAACGCAGAGATACCTTCCAGAAGCCGGCTGCCTCAAGCATGGTCTTGGTCAGCTGCGGATGCATCGCCTGTGTATGGGTTGGGTCGAGCAGGTAATAATGATGGACAGCCCACATGCACAACGGGTTGAGCGTCTCGGTGATCAGGTACCCACCCGGCCGCAGCTTGGCGGCTGCCAGGCGCATCAGCCGGTCGAGTGCTGGCAGGGGAATGTGCTCGATCACCTGCACGGCAACGATCGCCGCCAGCGAGGCATCCGTCAGGGACGCAAGGTGTGCAAATCCTTCCTCCGCGCGCAGGTCCAAGCCCTTTTCCAGGCCAACCTGCAGGGAATCGCGGTCGGTATCGACGCCATAACATGTCAGCCCCATGGCGCCGATGTGCCCGACCAGCTCGCCGCGGCCGCAGCCAAAGTCGAGGATCGGGTCGCTGCGGCCCAGTGCCTGCTGCTGGGCTGCGATCTCTTCCCAGATATCATCGTAATCGCCCAGGACCTGGGCGATCTGGAATTCGTTGCGGTACTGCGCGCCGGTGATAAAGGTGTCCCACTCGGGCACCGCGGATGCGGGAACAGCCGGCGCAGCGGGAGCGCTGACGGCGGCAGCGGTGCGCATCTCGAGGCGCTGAATACGCAGGCGCCGGCCTTCCATTACGGCGGCGTGGCCCTCGTCCGTCTTGTGCAGCACTTGAGCCTCGTCGGCCAGGGCCGTCAGCATCGCTACGATCGAAGCATTAAAGTTGTTTTGCTGCTCAACGAGCGGATTGATGTACCAGCGCAACAACCTCCGCACCACCTTTTGGCCGATGGTGCGCAGCTTGGGCCACAGTCCCTTGGGCATCTCGGGCCATCCCAACGGTAGGTGCGGGTTCACCCATTGAGTCTGACGCACCCGATTCAGGGCACGGCTGATGGGGGATGCCTCGGCTGCCGACTGATCGGGCTGGTGCTGCCTGATCTGGGCTTGGAGGTTGGCCAGGATGGTTTCATCGTCAGGCTCTGGTTGGCCCATGCTTACCTTGCTCCAATATCATGCCAGCTAGTATAGATTGTCACCCACCCTTGGCAAATGGTTGGCGCTTTACCGCACCTGGCCGGGCATCTATAATGCGCACATCCCGCCGGAGGAGAAACCCATGGCCACCACTCCCCGCCAACGCGTCCTGGATGCCGTCAATCATCGTCAGCCGGACGTTTGCCCTTGGCAGATCGACCTGACCATCGACGCGCACGACCATGTGGCAGCGGCGCTGCAGGATCCGGATTTTACCTCCAAAATCGGTAACCACCTTGCGGGCTGCGAAGACGGCTACTTTACCGAGGTTGAGCCAGGCTTTTGGCAGGACCAGTTCGGCATCGTCTGGAACCGCACCATCGATAAAGATATCGGCAACGTGCAAACCCTGCTGCTGCCCGAGGCCAGCCTGGCGCATTACCGCTTTCCGCAGCCCGACATGGCGCGCAACGCCGCCATGTACGAGCGCGTGCTGGCGGACAACCCTGACAAGTTCACCATGGCGGGAGTGGGGTTTTCGATGTACGAGCGCGCCTGGACGCTGCGCGGCATGGAGAACCTGCTGAGCGACATGATCCTTGAGCCGCACTTTGTCGATGCGCTCATGGATCGCATCCTGGAATACAACCTGCAGGTGATCGACCACCTGCTCGAGTATCCCTTTGATTGTGTGCGCTTTGGCGACGACTGGGGCGATCAACGCGGGGTGATGATGGGCGCCAAACTGTGGCGGCGCTTTATCAAGCCGCGTATGGCGGCCATGTACACGCGCGTCAAGCAAAGCGGACGCTATGTGATGCAGCACTCGTGCGGGGCCGTCCAGGAGCTCTTCCCCGACCTGATCGAGATCGGGCTGGATATTTTCAACACCTTTCAGCCCGAAGTGATGGATGTTGATGTCTGTAAACGCGAATATGGCCACCACCTGACCTTTTATGGTGGCATCAGCACCCAGCAGGTGCTGCCACACTACACGCCAGACCCACTGCGCCGCCACATCCGCGACATGATCGCGCGCATCGGCCGCGATGGCGGCTATATTGTGGCGCCCACGCACGCCATCCCGCGCGATGTGCCGGTCGAGAACATCCTGGCGTTTATCGAGACCGTCACCCAGCAAGCGTGACAAATCCGCGAGCAAATGCACCGGCAGCGCCCCGCCAGCTGCATGCCTGGCATGTACTGGTGCTGACCGGCGCGCTCATCTTTCACGTATCGCTCCTGGTATCATGGCGCACCGGGCTGTGGAACCGCTACACCTTTGATTCGGTTGCCACACACGGCCGTAAGGGCTGGGATTTCTATGCTCTCTACCAGGCTGGCTACAACGCCAGGCACGGCATCTCGGTATACTCGAGCGACGAAATCGTCACGCCGGTACACACCCCCTACCGTTACGGGCCGCTGCCCGCCCTCACACTCGGCGCGTTGTTGAGCCTGCTGCCGCCAGTGAGCGCCCTGTGGGTTTGGGCGGTGACCATCGAGCTGGTGTTGGTCGCCTGCTGCATCTACAGCTGGCGGCTTGCTCCCGACCTGGATACCAAAGTGATCTGCAGCGCTATGTGGCTGTGCTATACCCCCTACTACCTCGAGCTTTATCTGGGGCAGTTCACCCTGGTGCTGGCAGCCGGCGTGTTGATGCTGATGAACTGGTTCGCTCACCAGCGGCCGCTGGCGAGCGACCTGCTATGGTCGGCCACACTCCTGTGGAAGCCTATGACCGTGCTGCTGGCGCCGGTATGGGCTGCCCGGCGGCGCTGGCGCGGCATCGCCCTAGCAGCTATGCTCACGGCGCTCACCACGCTGCCCTACCTGCTGGCGTACCCAGATGTCTGGGGGCACCTGGCGTCCAACCTCGAGCTGCGCCTAGGCAGCCAGTTGGGCAACCTGGGAGTATTGCAGCTCTGGCAGGCACTCTTCCTGTGGCTCTCGCCGGATAGTTCAGAGGGCACAGTGCGCACCGTATTAATGGTCTGGTCCGTGCTGGTGGTGCTCATCAGCCTTGTTTGTTCAACATGTTCACCGAATACAAGCTCCTGGAAGAACATCTCTCTATGGTTGATTGTATTTTATTTGGTGTCCCCGGACGTCTGGGAGCATCACTATGTGCTCCTTGTACCGGTGTTTATTTACTGGCACATCCACTCGCGCTCCAAATGGGTCTTGATATTGTACGCCGCCATCGCCCTCTGGACCCCCTACCGCCTGATCGACCCGCAAGGCCTGGCTGCCTACGATATGAGCATGCGCTGGCTGCCGCTCGAGCCGTTATGGCTGAACGCCCTCTATCACGCCTGTAAAGCCGTGCCGGTGCTGATTATATGGGGCACGCTGCTACATCAGCGCGGGTGGTGCGCAGAGACTCGAATTCTTGACTGAATTATACAACAATGCTACACTTAGCCACCCTGTTTGGGAGGTTTCGGTATGTCCGAAGGTTACAGATACTTGGATAATGGCGCCGCCACACGTCTGGACGAACGCGTGCTGGAGGCGATGACCCCCTTCCTGTTTGAGACCTATACCGTGGCCACCTCGCAGTTTAGCTATTCGCTGGGGATCGCCGCGCGTGAAGCCCTTGAGCGGGCCCGCAGCGACATTGCCGCCTCGCTCGGTGCCGCATCGGAGGAGATCATCTTTACATCTGGCTCGACCGAATCGAGCAATATGGCCATCAAAGGGGTGCCCCACGCGCTGGCCAACAAGGGCAAGCACATCGTCACCACCCGGCTCGAAGACTTTCCGGTGCTCAACAGCGTCAAAGCCCTCGAACGCGATGGCTATACCGTCACCTGGCTGGATACCGATTCTGACGGCCGCCTGGATCCGGCAGCCCTGGAAGGCGCGATCAGGCCCGATACGGTGCTAGTCTCGATTCAGGCCGCCAACCAGGAAATCGGCACCCTGCAGGATCTGGCAGCTCTCGCCGCAATCTGCAAGGCCAGAGGCGTGGTACTGCACAGCGATGCCACCCATACCTATCCGCGCTTGCCGCTGGATGTGAGCAGCCTGAGTGTTGACCTGCTGACGCTCAGCACCGAGCTGGTGCACGGGCCCAAAGGGGTTGGCGCGCTGTATCTGCGCAAAGGCACCCCGCTGCACAAATGGATGGATGGCGGTTTTCAGGAGTTTAACCTGCGCGCCGGGAGTGAAAACATTGCCGGCGCCGTCGGCATGGCACGTGCTGTCGAGCTGGTCACCCCCGAAGAGACGGCCGGCATCCAGGCTATGCGCGATGCCGCACTTGAGCAGCTGCTGGCGATTCCGCAGTCAATCCTCAACGGGCATGCCACCTGGCGCACGCCGCAAAACGTCAACGTCTCATTCCGCTTTGTAGAGGGAGAGGCGATTACCCTGCACATGGATTTGCGCGGTTATGCCCTCAGCACAGGCTCGGCCTGCTTTAGCCGCGCCTTGGAGGCCAGCCACGTGATCCTGGGCATCGGGGGAGACCACGAACGTGCCCACGGCTCGGTGCGCCTCACCTTTGGGCGCTACAACACACTTGATGATGCCACCGGTGCCGCCAATGCACTGGCGGAAGTGATCGAGAGACTGCGGGCGATCAGCCCGTTAGGAAAGGATTAGCAAGATGCCTTTACCATACAGCGAACTCGTGATGGAGCATTTTCAGAACCCGCAAAACATCGGGCGCATCGATAACCCCGATGCCAAAGCGATCGAAGGCTCGCCAGCCTGCGGAGACATGGTAGCCGTCTACCTACGCGTCGATGAAGAAACCAAGACGATCACGGATATCAAGTTCGAGTCGTACGGGTGTGCTTCCAATATCGCCACTGGCTCAATCATCACCGAGCTGGCCAAGGGCAAATCGCTGGATGAAGCCAAGGCGATCACCTGGGAACAGGCCTCCGACGCCCTGGGCGGGCTGCCTCCCATCAAGACGCACTGCTCAGTGCTGGCCGTCGAAGGGCTGCGCGCCGCAATCCAGAATTACGAAGAAAAGCACGGCCTGGTTCGCGAGCAGGAAGCCACTACCGAAGAGGTGGTCCGCAAGCGCCTGTGCCATGTGATGAACCCATCCGTGGGACTGGATATTATCCGCACCAAGCTGGTCAAAGAGATCTCTGTCAACGACGGCGACGTGCTCGTGGTGCTGGATTTGGAGCCAACCCACCAGTTCGCCAACAATATCCGCGAAGAAATTACCGAAAAGTTGGCCAATCGGCAGGATGTGCGCTCGGTCGAGGTGTGCTTTGACAAGCAATAGGGCGGTATGAAGCGCCTGACACGCCGCCAGTTTGACCTGCGGGTGGCCAAGCCAGCCGATTTCTCCCTGAAAGAGCTGCTTGTGTGGCCGCGTGTCGACTTTGATGGAGAACTCGCGCTTACCGACAGCGAGGTGCTGGATGAAAATTTTGGTTTCATCAGTCAACCTCGTGTATACTGAGATTGGTGTTGTATTGGTTGTAACCTATTTGATCGATAACAAAGGAGTATAGTATGACCTCTATCGGAGAAAAGCTGCAGCACGCAGACTGGAAGTCGGAAAAACACGTGCCGGCGATCGAATGCCCGGACACGGTCAAAGCCGGCGAACTCTTTACTGTCAACGTCAGCGTCGGTAAAGATATCCCGCACCCCAACACGGTCGAGCATCACATCAGCTGGATCAGCGTCTATTTTCTGCCGGATGAAGCCAAGAACCCGTACGAGGTTGGGACGTTTACCTTTGCGGGCCACGGCCAGTCTGCCGCAGGTCCCAACCAGGGTCCCGTCCATTGCGAGCCGAATGTCACCGCCAGACTCAAGCTTACCCAAAGCGGCACCCTCTATGTATTGGAGCTGTGCAACATTCACGGTCTGTGGGAAAACAGCCAACGCATTACCGTTAGCTAAACATCATTATTATCAGTTAGGAGAATTCAAATGCGCGACATGACCAAAGCCAACGTATTGAGTGCCTACTCGGGCGAAAGCCAAGCCCACATGCGCTATGCGATCTGGTCGGATAAAGCCGCCAAGGACGGGTTTGCCAACGTCGCCAGGCTTTTCCGGGCAGTTTCCCATTCCGAGAAAATCCATGCCAAGCGGCACTTCATGGCCGTCGCTGACTCATTTGGTGCAGCGGATAACTTGGCCGGAGCCGGCTTCGGTTACGGAGAGACGCTACAGAACCTCGAGGTAGCGGTTGGCGGCGAAGAGTTCGAGATCGCCGAAATGTACCCGGTTTATAAAGCAGTGGCCGATCTTCAGGCCGAAAAGTTTGCCTCGGTTGGGTTCTTCCGCGCCCTGGAAGCGGAAAAAGTGCATGCTGCCATGTTCCACCGTGCGATCGAAGCTGCCAAGGCCGGCAAGGATGTGGAACTGGGCCCGATTCACGTTTGCCCAGACTGTGGTTTTACCATGGAAGGGGATGCCCCCGATCGCTGCCCGGTTTGCGGCGAACCCAAGGCGAATTTCGTCACCTACGCCTGAGATGCCCATCAAGACGGCCGGTTGGTTGACCGGCCGTCTTGTTTGTTGACAAAAAGCGCTGCTTAATTTATGCTAGGCTTGGGTGTTGTCATCCGACACCGCGCAACGAGGCCGGTTCTCGTTGCGTTTTTTTATACCCAAGAACGGAGGGCAGCATGAAACCCTTATCGCGTACAGCAACCAGCTTTGATCGGTCACCGATCCGTGCCATGCTGGACACCGCCGCTGCTTATCCCAAGGCCATTCACCTGGAGCTCGGTCAGCCCGATTTCGGCACCCCGCCGCACGTTGTGGAGGCTGCTGTCTCGGCTGCGCGCAATGCCTACACCGGCTACACCGCCAACGCCGGCATGCTGGCGCTGCGCGAATCGATCGTTCGCAAGCTGCGCCGCATCAACAAGCTCGACGTCGGACCCGAAAATATCATCGTGACGGTTGGCGCCATGCAGGCTGTTTATGCCTCGATGGCGGTGCTGCTCGATCCTGGCGACGAGATCCTGATCCCTGACCCCGGCTATGGCAACTTTGTGATGGCCGCATCCTTACTCAATGCCACCAGTGTGCGCTATCTGACGATCCCCGAGCGCGATTTCGTGCCCGATTTTGAGGCTCTCGAATCCTTGGTGACGCCACGCACGCGCGTAATGCTGGTCAACAGCCCTTCCAACCCGACCGGCGCGGTTTACGACGAGGCAACTCTGAAAGCCTGCCTCGATTTTTGCCGGCGCCACGACATCTATATGCTTTCGGACGAGACCTATGACGAGCTGGTCTTTGAGGGTCAGCATTACAGCCCGGCCCAGTGGGATACCGAAGGGCGCGTGATCAGCGTCTTTACGGTATCAAAAACCTTTGCCATGACGGGATGGCGGGTGGGGTATGCGGTTGCAAGCCCCTCGATCATTACCGTGATGAGCAAGGTCCAGGAGCCGATCGTCTCGTGTGTCAACACGGTGGCGCAGTATGCTGCCATCGAAGCGCTGGAAGGCGATCAGGCCTGTGTCGATGACATGCGCGAGCACTACCGCAAGCGCCGCGATCTGGCGGTGCAGGTGGCACGCGAAAACGACCTGGAAGTATCGTACCCGCACGGGGCCTTTTATATGCTGATCGATATCTCCAGCCAGCCACTTGGCTCGCTGCCCTTTGCACAGGGTCTCTTAAAAGCCGAGGAAGTAGCGGTCGGCCCGGGCAGCGCCTTTGGGCAACTGTGCGACCGCTACATCCGCATCTCGCTGTGTGCCAGCGAAACTGACCTGCGCGAGGGGATCATGCGCATCGGCAGGTACCTCAAACGCGTCAGCAAACCTGAGGCAGTGGCCGTTAATCAGGCCGGGTAGCTCTCGAGCGGACCCCAGCCAGCCTCGATAAACTGCGAGAGGGTGCGCTGGGTCAGACCAAAGGAGAGAAAATCTGCCACGGCAATGCCATCGGGGGCATACGCGCGCACAAAATCCGGAATCTGGCTCAGACGCGCAAGCACATCCTCTGCCACCGGCACCTCGATGCGCTCCTCATGCGCCAGGTTGGCGTCCAGGATCATCTTTTGCACCTTGGGGTGGATCGACATCACCAGCCGTCCGCCGGCCAGCTCCTGCATCTGGTTGACGCCGCGCAAGGCCGCCGGCAGCAGCGTGGCACGGTAGCTGCGCTCTTTAAAGAGCTTGCCAGCGCGCTTGACGACCGCAATACCTGCCTGCTCGACATCGCCCGGCTCGAGCCGCACCTGGCGATCAGCCGCGATTTCGCGCAAATAGTCATCCAATCTCCCGACCATTACCACCGCAAAGCACTGCCCCGGCCGGATGCCGGCCTTTTCGGCCCGCGCCCTGCCCTTTTCGTATCGCTCTGCGACCGCCAGCACCTGCGACACAGTAAAGCTGATCGTACCCGTCACCGTGATGCCTTCCGCTGCGCAGTCCTCCAGCACATCCAGACCAGCCGCCGTGACCGGCAACTTGACGGCGATATTGGGGGCGATGGCATGAAAGCGGCGCGCCATGGTCAGCATCGGCTCGCTTTCGCCGGCGCGCGAAGGGTTCACCTGAGCGCAGACATAGCCATCCACGCCATCCGAAGCGCGATATACCGGTTCCAGACGTGCCGCCGTCTCGCGCACCACCAGCGTTACCAGGCGCTGGGCGCGTTCCTCGGGAGCGATATCACTCATGAGGAGCTTGGCGCTCTGCCAATGGGCTGGGTCATCCTTGAGGGCGCGTGCTGTCAGCACCGGATTGGTGGTAACCCCGCAGATGCCCATCTCCTGGGCGCGCGTTACCTCGGCTGGAGTCGCGGAATCGTTCCACCATTTGGTGATGGTGTTGTTTACAAGCCAGTCAAAATAGGTTGCAGCTGTCATGGCGTCCCTCACGAGCGTTTGAGTATATTTTAGCGCGCCGACGGCGCACTGCAAGCGCGCTTCTGTCGGCCGCCAAAGCATGCTATAATCGATCACAGCAAGCACTCTATGAGGTGAACTATGCCGACTTATTCCGCCGAACACCCCCTGACGATCCACATGATCGGCAATGCCCATATCGACCCGGTCTGGCTGTGGCCCATGTCCGAGGGCCAAGACGAGGTCCTCGGCTCGTACCGCACCGCCATCATGCTGCTGCGCGAGTTTGACAGCTATGTCTTTTCGAGCGGCGGAGCCGTCACCTATAAATGGGTAGAAGAGCGCGACCCAGCCCTGTTTGCCGAGATCCAGCAGGCGGTCGCCGACGGCCGCTGGGCGCTGGTGAACGGCTGGTGGCTGCAGCCGGATTGCAACATCCCGGGGGGAGAGTCGTTTGCGCGTCACGCTCTCTACGGCCAACGCTATCTGCAGCGGGCCTTTGGCAAGCGCGCCGTAGTTGGCTACAACGTCGATTCGTTCGGCCACGCTGCCACCCTGCCGCAGCTCTTAAAGCTGGCTGGGCTGGACTACTATGTGTTCTTCCGGCCGGGACCGCACGAAAAAGAGCTCCCTGGCGGACCCTTTTGGTGGGTAGCGCCGGGCGGGCAGCGTGTGCTGGCCTGCCGTCCGCCGCTGCACTACCCCAGCGGACCCGAGGCGATCATGCTCGAGCGCGTGCGTGAGGCTGCCAAGTTGGCGCCCCAGGGACAGGACCGCATCATGTGCTTTTATGGGGTCGGCAACCATGGCGGCGGACCCACCCGTCAACAAGTGCTCCAGATCATGGAGATCAACGCCCAAGACCCCAGCCTGAAGCCGGTCTTTTCCAGCCCGGACACTTACTTTACAGCCATGCATGCCCTCGGCGAGGATTGGCCGGTGGTTGAGGATGAGCTGCAGCATCATGCGCGCGGCTGCTATAGCGTCCTTTCGCGCGTCAAGGCCGAAAACCGCGAGCTGGAGCATCAATTGATGGCCGCTGAGCGCCTGGCAGCTTTTACTGGCAGCAGCAGCGTGCAGGCGGCTCTCGAGGATGCCTGGCAGGGGGTGCTTTTTAACCAGTTCCACGACATCATGGCGGGCACCTCGATCCGCACTGCCTACGAAGACGTCTGGCAGCTGTATGCACATGCCCGCGATATCAGCCTCCGCCTGGGGAGTGCCGCACGCCAGGCGCTCGCCCGTGAGTTGCGGATAGAAGAGCGCGGCCAAGCCTTGGTGGTCTGGAACAGCCTGCCGTGGGCGCGCAGCACGGCGGTGCAGTTCGAGGTGCGCATGGGCGGATGGGGCCGCAGTTGGCGAGACGTGCCGGGCACCCCGCGCATCACGGATGCCAAGGGCAATGAGCTGCCGAGCCAGCTCCTGAGCATCGAGTTTGACCTCAACGCCTACATCGCACATATCGAGGCGCTCGTCGACGTACCGGCTCTGGGCGCTGTGCCGATCTATGCCGAGGTTCCGGTGGTGCAGGCCGCCGCACACAGCCCCGAAGCGCAACCGGGCAATACACTCGTCAACGACGCCTGGCAGCTGACGCTGGATGCCGAGACCGGCGCCATCTGCAGCCTGGTCGAGCGCGCCAGCGGTGCCGAGCTTCTAGGCGGCCCGGCCGGTGTGGCGTTAGTGGTCGATGACCCCAGCGACACCTGGAGTCACGACATCGCGTCGTTTCGCAATGTGATAGGGCAGTTCAAGGCCCAGTCGGCTCCAGTAGTGGTGCACGACGGCCCGACGCGCCGCACATTGCGGGTTATCAGCAGCTGGGGCAGCTCGACGATCACCTCGCAATGCACCGTACGCCCTGGCCAGACGGCCATCGAGCTGGAGATGGAGATCGACTGGCACGAAGAGTTAAAGATGCTCAAACTGGCCTTCCCGCTGGGGGTGCAGGACGCAAGTGTTACCGCTTCTGCCCCGTATGGCATGATCACGCGCCAGCCTAACGGCGAAGAAGAGCCCTGCCAAGCCTGGGTAGATCTCTCCGGCATGCTTGAGGGCGGACAGGGCGGCTTGTGCTGCATCACCGACAGCAAGTACGGCTACGATGCTCTGGATAGCGAGCTGCGCCTTTCGATCTTGCGCAGCCCGATCTATGCTTTCCACGATCCGCGCAAGGTTGTGGAGGGGGTCGACTATCACTTTATCGACCAGGGCAAGCAAGTGGTGCGCCTGCTGCTGATTCCGCATCGCGGCGATTGGCGAGATGCCAATCCCGACCGCGCCAGCTATGCCATGCTGGAACCTCTCACGGCTGAGCCGATCAGGCAGAGCCAGGGCGGCACAGATCAGGTCTCGTACCTGGCAGTGCAGCCGGAGAATCTGGTGGTCTCGGTGGTCAAGCGCAGTGAAGAGAGAGGCGAACTGCTGGTGCGCGGTTATGAGACGGCCGGCACGGCCTGTGAAGCCCTGCTGCATTCGCCCGCGCTGGGGCGCAGATGGCGGGCCTCCATCGGCGCGCACGAGATCTTTACCTTGCGGCTGGCTGATACCGGCGGTGAGACAGAAAAACTGAACCTGCTAGAAGAGCCGCTGCCCGCATGAACAGCAACTGCAACCTTCATACGGTAAAAAGCGTCTTATACTATGGAAGCCTCTCGCAAGGAGGAGAGATGAATCTTTCACTCCTCTCGCTTTTCGCTGTAATCTGGCTCCTTCTGGTGACGGTGCTCTTGTTCCTGACACTGCACCGCTACTTGGCTTTCAAGGAGCGTGTCGCACTCGCCCAGTTGGGCTATACCAGCGAGTCACTCGAGCAGGATATCCCTCGGCGAAGCGGAAAACGGGGCGTGTTGTGGGGAGGCATTCTGACCGCGATGAGCGGACTGGCGCTCTTGCTGGGGCTATCAACCCTGGGGATGGGCGTCTGGCTACTCGGGGGATTGGTACCCCTGTTTATCGGCATTGGTCTGGTGCTCATCTATTTTCTGCTGGGGAATGCACCCGAAGTACCTGCTCCTGAGCTCACGGCAGAAACAAATGACCAGCCGCCAGAGGATGTGCCGGTAGATGAGCACCATACTGCAGCGCTTTAGGCAGTCCACCTGGGGCGGAAAGCAGTGTCGCAGTGGTTGATGTCGACCAGGCGCTGATCGCACGCTGCCAAAGAGGCGATGCAGCGGCTTTTGCTGACCTGGTCGCAATCACGCAGAACTCGGTCTTTAATATGGCGTATCGTATTCTGAGCAATCGCGAAGATGCTCAGGATGCCGCCCAAGAGGTGTATGTGCGCGTATGGCAGGGGTTGCCAGGGTATCGTAGCGACAGCAAGTTCAGCACCTGGCTTTATCGGGTCACAGTCAACACCTGCCTGAACCGCAAACGCCAGCTGCGTCGTGAGCTGCTCACCGTGGAGGATGACGCTATCCTTGAGACTGTGCCCGAGCCGTCTGCCGACCCGCTGCACGAGACGCTGCGCAACGAGTGGTCGAACCGCATCTGGAAGGCTGTGGATGCGCTGAGTGACAAATACCGACTGGTGATTACGTTGTTTTATCAAGAAGAACTTTCATATGCCGAAATCGCTGGGTTACTGACCTTGCCAATCGGCACCGTCAAGGCGCATCTTAACCGTGCACGCCTGGCACTGGCCAAATCGCTGAGTGCCAATGGAGCTCTATGAAGAACAAGCTGCATCCAACCGATGACCTGGCCCAGTTTATCGCCGATGGCGAGCCTTCCACGATTGCCTATCAGGCGCTGCGTTCGCACCTGGCGAGCTGCCCCTCTTGCCAGGTCCTGGCAGAGCATCTGCGCATGACCGAGGATGCTTTACACAGCATGCCGTTGGTGGGGGTAAGCCCGGCACTGCGCCCCAACGTCGCTATGATCATCAAGCGCGAACAGGCCAGCATCCCTGAATGGAAGCCCTTCCCCAAGATGGTCTGGATCCCTACCGCTGCTCTGCTGGCAGTTACGGTCGCCGCGCTGGTGCTGGCGCCCGCCGGCGGAGCCACACCGGTGCCCATCTCGCTGCATGGCTCTGAAGTCACCTCAGTCAACGACTTGATCAGCGAGTTAATGTCGGTCAACTTGAACCTTAACAGCGAAACACTGCTGACGATCGGCAGTGCCGTGGCTTCGATCCTGGGCGGCGCCGGGCTCCTGTGGTCGCTTTCGTCGCTGAATGCCGACGACCGTGACCGCCTGCATGATATGAACGCGCGTTTAAGCCAGGGCGCCAGCCACTGGCTGCATCCCAAGCGCGACTGATCCAGCTGATTTGCCACTGGCCCTCTCTTGACCATAATAAGTGGACGCTTCTCTCTCCGCCCTCGACGCAGAGGCTGCGCAGGCGACCACCGAAAGGATCAAGATGGGTGATAACCTCACAACCAAAATGCTCCGTGCGCATCTCGTGGATGGCGAACTCGTGGCTGGCAGCGAAATCGGCATCCGCATCGACCAGACCCTCACACAGGACGCCACCGGTACGATGGCCTATCTGCAGTTCGAGGCCCTCGGGCGTGACCGTGTCGCCACCGAGCTTTCTGTCAGCTATGTCGACCACAACATGCTGCAGAGCGACAATAAAAACCCCGACGATCACCGCTTTTTACAGTCGGTAGCGGCGCGCTATGGCATCTACTATTCGCGGCCCGGCAACGGCATCTGCCATCAGGTGCATCTGGAGCGTTTTAGTGTACCCGGCAAAACCCTGTTGGGGTCTGATAGCCACACCCCTACCAGCGGCGGCCTCGGGATGCTCGCGATCGGCGCCGGCGGGCTGGACGTGGCCATCGCTATGGGCGGCGCGCCCTTTTACCTCAATATGCCGCGCATTTTGCGGGTGTGGCTGACGGGGCAACTGCCGGAGTGGTCATCCGCCAAGGATGTAATCCTCGAGCTGCTGCGGCGCCTGAGCGTCAAGGGCGGAGTGGGCAAGGTGATCGAGTATTGCGGGCCGGGTGTGAAATCGCTGAGCATCCCGCAGCGTGCCACTATCACCAATATGGGCGCCGAGCTGGGCGCCACCACCTCGATATTTCCCAGTGATGAGGTAACGCGCACCTATCTGGCAGCTCAGCAGCGTGCTGAGGTCTGGCAGGCGCTGGTCGCCGACGAGGACGCGACCTATGACGAATCGGTCGAGATCGACCTCGGCGTGCTTGAGCCGTTGATTGCCCAGCCGCACAGCCCTGACGCCGTGACGGCGGTGCGCAACGTGGCTGGTACCAGTGTGCAGCAGGTCTGCATCGGCAGCTGCACCAACTCGTCGGTGGCGGATATGGAGACTGTGGCAGCCATGCTCAAGGGCAAGTCGGTGCATCCGCAGGTCTCGCTCACGATCAACCCGGGCAGCAAGCAGGTGTTCGAGATGATTGCGCGCAGCGGTGCCCTGAGCGACCTTATCGCCGCCGGTGCGCGCATCCTGGAGGCCGGCTGCGGGCCGTGCATCGGTATGGGCCAGGCGCCCGCCAGCGGATCTATCTCGGTGCGTTCGTTCAACCGCAACTTTCCAGGGCGCTCTGGCACGGCGGATGCCAGCATCTACCTGGCGAGCGCCGAGGTGTGCGCCGCGACTGCCATCACGGGCGTGATCACCGATCCGCGCGACTTGGGCAACAAGCTGGCCATCAAAGTGCCCGAGGCCTACCTGGTTGATGACAACATGATCATCCCGCCTGTCGCGGATGGCGCCGCCACCGAGATCGTGCGCGGTTCCAACATCAAGCCCCTGCCAGTGCGCGGCAGGCTGGATGAGCCTATTACTGGCGAGGTGCTGCTGGTAACAGGCGATAACGTCTCGACCGATGATATCATGATGGCGGGCGCGCAGGTACTGCCGCTGCGCTCCAACATCCCGGCGATGAGCGCCTTTGCCTTTGTGTGCCTGGATCCTACCCTGCCCGAGCGTGCCAAAGCCGCCGGCGGGGGTATCATCGTGGGCGGCGAAAACTATGGTCAAGGCTCCAGCCGCGAGCATGCCGCGCTGGTGCCGATGTATTTGGGCATCCGTGCAGTGATCGCCAAGAGCTTTGCGCGCATCCACCTCGCCAACCTGCTAAACTTTGGCATCCTGCCACTCACTTTGGCCAACCCGGAGGATATCGCCCTGTGCGGCAAAGGCGACGAGATGGAGGTTGCCAACATCGCCGAGAGCTTGCAGGCGGGCATCCCCCTGACGGTACGTAACCAGAGCACCGGCAAGTCGTTCGAGGCTAACTGCCGCTTGACCGCGCGCCAGGTGCGCATCCTGCTGGCGGGAGGTCTGTTGAACCTGGTCAAGGGAACAACGTCCTAGAGGAGTCGTGATGAGTTACACAGTTACTCTGATCCCTGGAGATGGCATCGGCCCCGAGGTCAGCTCAGCCATGCAGCGCGTGATCGACGCCACGGGCGTCAAGATCGAGTGGGAGGTCCAACTGGCCGGCGAAGCCGTCATCGAGCGCTATGGCACACCGCTGCCCGAGCATGTGCTCGAATCGATACGCCGCAACAAGGTGGGCATCAAGGGGCCCATCACCACGCCAGTAGGCAAGGGCTTTCGCAGCGTGAATGTGGCTTTGCGCAAGGCGCTCGACCTGTACGCCAACCTGCGCCCAGCCGTATCGTTCGAGGGTGTACCGGCACCGTATCAAGGCGTCGATCTGGTGGTGGTGCGCGAAAACACCGAGGGGCTCTATTCCAGCATCGAGCACGAGGTGATCGCCGGCGAGGCGGCTGAGGCGATCCGCATCATCACGCGGCGCGCCAGCGAACGCATCGTGCGCTTTGCCTTTGACTATGCCGTCAAGCACGGACGAAAGCAGGTCACGGCGGTGCACAAGGGCAACATCTTAAAGGTCACCGACGGGCTGTACCTGAACACTGCCAAACAGGTAGCGGCAGAATACCCGCAGATCGCTTTTAACGACCGCATTATCGATAACTGCTGCATGCAGCTGGTACAGCGTCCGCACGAATACGATGTGCTGGTGCTGACGAATATGTTTGGCGACATCGTCTCGGATCTGTGCGCCGGGCTGGTGGGCGGACTGGGAGTGACCCCGGGCGCCAACATCGGCGTGGATACCGCGGTGTTCGAGCCGGTGCATGGCTCGGCACCAAAGTACACCGGACAGAACAAGGTCAATCCGGTGGCGACGATTCGCAGCGGTGTGATGATGCTCGAGTACCTCGGCGAAACCGAGGCGGCCGCGCGCGTCGAGAGCGCTGTACGCAAAGTGATCCGCGAGGGCAAGTCCGTGACTTACGACCTGAAAGCGCACCGTGACGACCCCACGGCGGTCGGCACCCAGGAAATGGCCGACGCGATCATCGCCGCGTTGTAATGCTCTATGCTTACGGGGCCTGCCGTTGAGCAGGCCCCGCTTTGTTATAACGCAACAATAAACATACTTGACATATGCTTATCAATGTTGTATGATATTAGCAGTCCGGTTGATAGAGTGCTAAAATCCTGATAAATGCTTGACAGATATCAGCTTACCTGCTAGAATAGCACTCTGTAGTTTGGACTGCTAAGAATCGAACCATGACCGAGTTGAATCAGGTCGATAATAATGCGCTCTCTGCCCGACAGCGCGAAATATTAAAGATCGTCATCGAGGCCTATACCGAGGCTGCTGTACCGGTGGGCTCAAACACCATCCGTCACTATGGGCACCTGGATGTGAGCACCGCGACGATCCGTAACGAGCTGGTGGTACTCGAAGAGCTGGGGTATCTGACCCAGCCGCACACCTCGGCAGGTCGCGTGCCCAGCGTCAAGGGCTATCGCTATTTTGTCGAGTGCCTGATGGATCAGATCGAGTTGCCGCTGGCTGAGCAGCGCATGATTCGTCACCAGTTTCACCAACTACAGCTCAACCTGGACCAGTGGATGCGCCTGACGGCTGCGATCCTGGCGCACAACACCCAAGCCGCCTCGGTGATTACGCCGCCTTATGGAAAGCTGATCCGCTTCCGGCATCTGGAGCTGATCTCGATCAACGACAACCTGGTGCTGTTGGTGGCCGTCTTGCAGGATGGCAGCATTCACCAGGAGATGCTCATTCCGGCCGAGCCGTTGGTTCAGGAACTCCTCAGCCAGTACGCCAACCGGCTGAACGTCCTGCTGGCCGGCAAGACCGCCGGCGATGTGCGCGTCACCACACCGGATGAAGGCACTTGGGAGCCCTTTGAGAGCACCGTGGTGCAGTGCCTGGCCGACCTGATGAGCACCAGCGAGGCTAACCGCCCCACCTCGTTTTATACCGAGGGACTCGAGAACATGTTGCTGGAGCCCGAGTTCACCGCCTCGGAAAAGTTCCGCCAGGTGATCCTGATGCTGCAGCAGCACAGCCTGCTCGAACTAATTTTGCCGAGGGTGGTGGACGCCAACGGCATCCAGATCATCATCGGCAACGAGTCGGATACCACACAGCTGGATGATGTCAGCCTGGTGCTTTCACCTTATGGGGTGCACGGGCGTGCCCTGGGCATGCTGGGGGTGATTGGTCCAATGCGCATGGCTTATGGCCGCGCCATCGGCACGGTGCGCTATATGGCGCAACTGCTGAACTCTCTTCTCAATGACGTATACGGCGGCGAATCGCTCGCGCCGTAAGAAAAACAAGGAGACGTACTATGCAGCAAGGCTTTCCGCAGCCTGAAGACGAGATCGAAGAAGCCGCACAGGCTCACGAGGAAAACTGGCAGGCTAAAGCTGAGGAATTCAAAGACAAGTGGATGCGCACCGCCGCCGACTATGATAATTATGTAAAGCGTCAGCAGCGCGACCGCGCCAAGAACGAGATGGATATGCGCATCCAGGTGCTGCGCGAGCTGCTGCCGCCGATGGACGACCTGGACCGCGCCCTGGCTCACACACCGGCCGACCTGGAGGATAATGCCTGGGTCCAAGGTGTGATTCTGATCGAAAAAAAGTTCAAAGCTGTCCTGGAGCATTTTCGGGTCAAACCAATCCAGGCGGTTGGGCAGCCCTTTGACCCGAATTATCACGAGGCACTCATGACCGAACCCAGCGATCGCCCTGAGGGCGAAGTGCTGGAGGAGTTTAAAAAAGGCTATATGCTCGACGACCAGGTCGTACGGGTTGCCTCGGTAAAGACCTCATCTGGCCCTGCTGAATAAAACAGTTTACAATTTGAAACCCGATAAGGAGTAACTATGAGCAAAATTATTGGAATCGACCTGGGGACGACCAACTCGGTTGTCTCGGTCATGGAGGGCGGTGAGCCCAAAGTGATCCCTACCGCAGAGGGCGGGAACCTCTGCCCCAGCGTGGTTGCCGTCAACCCCAAGACGCATGAGCGTCTGGTGGGGCAACTGGCGCGCCGCCAGGCGATCACCAACCCGGAAAATACCATCTTTTCGATCAAGCGCCTGATGGGCCGCAAGTTCAGTGACGCCGAAGTGCAAAAAGCCTTAAAGGTGCTGCCCTACAAGATTATCGAGCGCCAGAACGGTGATGCCTGGGTGCTGATGGATGGCAAAGAATATTCGCCCCCCGAGATCTCGGCCATGATCTTGGCCAAGCTCAAGAGCGATGCTGAGGCCTACCTGGGCGAGAAAGTGACGCAGGCCGTCATCACCGTGCCGGCATACTTTAACGACGCCCAACGCCAGGCCACCAAGGATGCCGGGCGCATTGCCGGCCTGGACGTGCTGCGCATCATCAACGAGCCGACGGCTTCGGCCTTGGCTTATGGTATGGACAAGAAAAAGGATGAAAAGATCGCTGTCTATGACCTGGGCGGCGGCACCTTTGATATCTCGATCCTCGACATCGGCGACGGCGTCTTTGAGGTCAAGTCAACCAACGGCGATACCTTCCTGGGCGGCGATGACCTCGACGAGCGCATCATCGACTGGATCATTGACGAGTACCGCAAAGACCAGGGCATCGACCTGCACAACGACCGCATGGCCCTGCAGCGCTTAAAGGAAGCGGCCGAAAAGACCAAGATCGAGCTCTCGACCACGCAGCAGAGCGAAATCAACCTCCCCTTTATCACGGCAGATGCCTCCGGCCCTAAGCACCTGAACATGACGCTGACACGTTCCAAGCTCGAGCAGCTTGTTTCGGACCTGATCGATCGCTCAATGGCACCCGTCAAGCAGGCGCTCTCGGATGCCGGCTTTAGTGCCTCGGATATCAACGAAGTGCTGCTGGTGGGCGGCCAGACGCGTATGCCGCTGGTGCAAAAGCGTGTCGAAGAGTTCTTTAAAAAGGCCCCCAACAAGGGCATCAACCCCGATGAAGTGGTGGCAGTAGGTGCCGCCATTCAAGCCGGTGTCTTGGGAGGACAGGTCGACGACGTGCTGTTGCTCGACGTGACCCCGCTGACGCTGGGCATCGAGACACTGGGCGGCGTTGCCACCCCGCTGATCGAGCGCAACACCACGATTCCGACGCGCAAGAGCCAGATCTTTTCGACCGCCTCGGACATGCAGACCCAGGTGCAGATCAATGTGGTTCAAGGCGAGCGCCCGATGGCCAACGACAACAAGCAGTTGGGCACCTTTAGCCTGGATGGCATCCCAGCCGCACCGCGCGGTGTGCCGCAGATCGAGGTGACTTTTGATATCGACGCCGACGGCATCCTGCATGTATCGGCCAAGGACAAAGCCACCGGCCGTGAGCAGCAGATCACCATCACCGCCTCTTCTGGCCTGAACAAGGAAGAGATCGACAGGATGGTAAAATCGGCCGAAGAGCACGCTGCTGACGACAAGCGCCGCCGTGATGAAGCCGAAGCACGCAACGAAACCGATTCGCTGGCCTACAGCGCCGAAAAAACGCTGAAAGACCTTGGCGACAAGGTGCCTGCCGACGTGCGCAGTGATGTCGAGGCCAAGATCGCCGCAGCTCGCGAAGCCGTCAAGGGCAGCGACACCGAAGAGATGCGCCGCCGCGGCCAGGAGCTTTCTGCCGTGCTGCAGCAGGTGGCAGCCGCTGCCTACCAGCAGCCGGGCGATCAGACTCCGCCTCCGGGCAATGATGCTCAGCAGCCGGGCGATGACGAGCAGACTGTCGAAGGAGATTTTCGCGAAGTCTAGAACCCGTTAACCAGATAGGGACGTTCTGGTTGAACGTCCCTATTTGTCGTATCTGCCGCTCAGCGTGGCGCGAGCACACACAAAGAGAAACCGTATGACCGATAACAAGCGCGATTATTACGAAATCCTGGAGATCCCCCGCGGTGCATCGGAGGATGAAATTCGCTCAGCCTACCGCAAGCTGGCCAGGCGCTACCACCCCGATGTGAGCAAGGAAGACGACGCTGAGGCGCGCATCAAAGAGATCAACGAAGCCTACCAGGTACTGAGCGACCCCGAAAAGCGCAGCCTCTACGACCGCTTTGGCCACCAGGCCTTTAACCAGGGCAGCGGCGGTTTCCAGGGCTTTGATATGGGCGGCTTTGGCAGTATTTTTGAAGACTTTTTTGGGTTTTCCACCCGCAGCGGGCGCCCCGGCCCTACCCGCGGCACCGACCTGCGTTATGACCTCGAGATCAGCTTTGAGGAGGCCGTCTTTGGATTAAAGCACGACCTCACCATCAACCGTATGGAGACCTGTACGGTCTGCCGCGGCAGCGGCGCCGAACCGGGCACCTCGCCGGTGCGCTGCAGCGAGTGCAACGGCAGCGGCCAGGTGCGCCGCCAGCAGCAGTCGATCTTTGGCGCCTTTGTCAACGTATCAACCTGTCCGCACTGTGGTGGGCGCGGCGAGACGATCAGCACGCCCTGCAGCACCTGCCACGGCACCACGCGTGTCAAGCAGGAGCGCAGCATTCAGGTCGATATCCCCGCCGGCGTCGACGACCAGACACGCATCCGCCTGACGGGTGAAGGTGAGCCGGGTGCCAACGGCGGCCCGCCGGGCAACCTGTATGTGGTGCTGCACGTCAAACCGCACGCCTTTTTCACGCGTCGCGAAGACGACATCCTGTTGAACATGAACATCAACATCGCCCAGGCTGCTCTGGGCGCCGAGATCGAGGTGCCGACCCTGGAGGGCACCGAAAAGATCAAAGTGCCAGCCGGCACCCAGACGGGAACGGTCTTCAAGTTATATGGCAAGGGCGTGCCGCATCTGCATCGGCGCGACCGCGGCAATCAAGTGGTGATCGTAAATATCCAAACGCCTACCAACCTGAGCGGCCGACAAAAAGAGCTGCTGCAGGAGCTGGGCACAAGCCTGGGCACCGAGACGGTCGCCAGTGAAGAAAAGGGCTTTCTGGAACGCATCCGCGAAGCATTGGGGCTGTAAGGATGACAAACGACAAGCGTTGGATTGAACTGAGTGTCGAAACCGAAAAGACGGCTATTGACGACCTGATCAACCTATTTAGCCGCTACTGCAGCGGCGGCACGGTGGTTGAGGAGCGCCCGGCGGCGCGTGCACTGGTCAAGGGATTTATCCCCGAATGGGAGCAGGAGACCGCCCAGAAGCTGGAGATCGCCCTGCTGCTTTTAGGGCAGGCCGCTGACGTGGGCAAACCGAACGTAAGGGTGATGGCGCCGGAGGACTGGTCGGAATCGTGGAAAGCTTACTTTGAGCCACAGCACATCGGCAAACGTACTGTGATCGTGCCCACCTGGCGCAATTACACCCCCAAAGAGGGCGAAATGGTGATTCTGCTCGACCCGGGGATGGCCTTTGGCACTGGGCTGCACGCCACTACCAGGCTATGCCTGGCAGCCATCGAAGAGCACGCCTGTGCGGGGCTGCGCGCCATCGACGTCGGCACGGGGTCGGGGATCCTCTCGATCGCCCTGGCCAAGCAGGGCGTCGGCCCGATCGTCGCACTGGATATCGACCCGGTGGCCGTGCATGTCGCCAAGGATAACCTGGCTCTCAACCAAGTGACGGGTGTCAATGTGCAAGTCGGCACCCTCGCTGGACCCGATACCCCTGCGGACGTGCCCATGCACACCTGCAACGGCTATGACCTGATGGTGATCAACATCTTTGCGGATGTGATCATCGCACTCGCCCCTGCCATCGCCGCGGCATTAAAGCTGGGCGGCACAGTGATCGCCTCGGGGATTATCTCGGCAAAAAGCGACTCCGTCGCAGAGGCCCTGCAAGAGGTGGGCTTTGACGCCCCCGAACGCCGCGATGAAGACGACTGGGTAGCGCTGGTTGCCCGTAAATGCTGAGATGCAGCGCTTTTTTATCGAACAACACCTCGCCGTCGACTCCGAGCTGGATTTGTCCGAGGGCATCAGCCGGCAGTTGAGCCAGGTGCTGCGCGCCAGGGTCGGCGAACATATAGTGCTGCTGGATGACAGCGGCAGCGAGTACGAGTCCGAACTGCTGCAGCTGTCGGGCCGGCACGCGCGCGTGCGGGTGCTCTCGGCCAACGCGGTCGAGCGCCGCGCGCCCGTTCGCCTGACGCTCTGCCAGGCATTGGTACGTCCCAGCAAACTGGAGTGGGTACTGCAAAAGGGCACCGAGCTCGGTGTAGACGGCTTTATCCCGCTAGTGACAGAACGCTCGCTGCGTAAAAACGAAAAACAAAAGCGCTGGCGCACGATCATCCGCGAGGCCGCTGAGCAATCTGGGCGCACCCGTTTACCGCAACTACATGCGCCTGTCGCTCTGAAAGACCTGCTCTTCCCTGAGACAGCCCTGGTACTAATCGCCGACCCCGAGAGCCCCCTCACCCTCAAGCAAAGCCTGCCCGAGGTTCGGCCGTCCGAGGTCTACCTGCTGATAGGGCCGGAAGGCGGCTTTACTAGCGCCGAAGTATTTGCCGCCGAGCAGCGCAGCGCGCGCAGGGTCTCCCTGGGGCCGCTGACCTTGCGCACCGAGACGGCCGGCCTGGCGGCAGCCAGTGCCCTGTTCTTCCATTACGGGAGTTAAATCAGGCGGGTTATGTCAGGGGTTATTGCATGATAATCTGCACCTGAGGCCGATTGATCATCGACAGCACCAGGGCAGAGAGAACAATTGAGATCAGGCAGGTCACCAGCAGCTCTATATTCCACGGGGCAGTTTCGTTGAGACGCACGTTGGGCAGCAGCACCAAGAGGTGCACGATGATGCTCAGCCCCTGTACAAAGATGCTTGCGACCATCGCCAAGCGCTTGCGGCGCACCAGGCTCCAGCCCAGCAGGATAAAGAGAGCAATGGCCACTCCCCACACCGCCGGCGAGATCGACCCCAGCAAGGATGGCGGCATCAGCAATGCCGCGATAGCCTGCACCACGGCAATCACGATCAGGCTCCAGGTTGTCTTATCTTGCTGCATCGAATCTATCCCGCTTCTTGATTTGCCGATTTTAGCCGTACGCCCCGGTGCTGTCAAACCTCCCTTGGGCGGATTTCAGCTGAAAAAGCTGGTCTCGAGCATCAGACACAGCTGGTGGTAAAGCATCAGGTGTGTCTCCTGCACGCGATAGGTATCGCTCTCGGGCACCGCTATGCACACATCCACCCGCTCGGACATGGGGTTGGGGGCGCGCCCTGTCAGCGCAATGGTCTTGAGGCCGATGGCCGCCGCTACGCTCAGTGCCAGATGGATGTTGCGCGCCTTGCCCGAAGTACTGATGCCCAGCAGCACGTCGCCCGGCTTGGCCAGCGCCAGCAACTCCTGGGCACAGGCCACCCCTGCCAGGGGTAGATCGTTGGCAACTGCCGAAAGCAAGGTCGGGTTGATGCCCAGCACATGCGCGCGCAGCCCAGCCTGCAGGCTTCCCAGCAGCGCCTCGCCATCCGGCTGGCGGCGCAGCGCCTGCTGAAGGGGTCCTGGCAAAGGACGATGAATGGCAAAGGACTTAAGCATTTCGCCGGAAATATGCAGGGCATCCGACATGCTACCGCCATTGCCCACCAGATAGAGGGTGCCGCCCTGCGCGAGCGACTCGCGGATGAGCGTATAGGCAGCCGCCAACTCAGGAGCGGCAGCTACTAGAAATGGGATCTCGCACAATGCGCGGTAGAGGCGCCCAACGGCTGGTTCGGTAGAATCGAGAACCTGCTGCCACTCCTGGATCGATTTCATGCTTACGCGTCCACTCCTTGTTCGAGCGATTCAGCCTCGGCATCAACTCTGGCTGTCTGCTCGATAAACTGCATGCCGTCGCCGTCTTTGTTCACGTCAATCACCAGATGCGTCTGCGGCGGTAGATCACCCGTCAGCAGGCGCTGCGAAAGCGGATTTTCGATATAACGCTGCAGCGCACGACGCAGCGGGCGCGCCCCAAAGGCGGTGTCAAAGCCTTTGCGTGCCAACCAGTCGGCGGCCGCCACGCTCAGCTCGATGCTGACGCCCTGCTCGCTCAGGCGCTTGGCGATCTCTTGTATCTGCAAATCCACGATCTGCAGCATCTCAGCGTGCGTCAGATTATGAAAGATGATCACCTCATCGACACGGTTGATAAACTCGGGCCGGAAGGTGCGCTTTAGGTTTTCGCTGATCTCATCGCTCAGGATGCTCTCCTTTTTTTCCTCGGTCGCCACCTGAAAGCCCAGCGAGGCAGCCTGCCGGCTGGCATAGCGCGTGCCGATGTTGCTCGTCATGATGATGACCGTGTTACGGAAATCGACCGTGCGCCCCTGGCCATCCGTCAGACGGCCCTCTTCGAGGATCTGCAGGAGCGTATTCCACACATCCGGGTGGGCCTTTTCGATCTCGTCGAACAGGATCACCTGATACGGCCGGCGGCGCACCGCTTCGGTCAGCTGGCCGCCCTCTTCGTAACCCACATAGCCGGGAGGCGACCCCACCAAGCGCGAGGCTGTATGGCGCTCGCTGTATTCCGACATGTCGATCGCTAGCAGAGCGTCTCTATCGTCAAACATAAAGCCAGCCAAAGCCTTGGCAAGCTCGGTCTTGCCCACTCCCGACGACCCTAAAAAGATAAAGCTGCCGATTGGGCGAGTTGGATCCTTGAGACCGGAGCGTGCCCGCCGGATGGCATCCGAGACGGCCACAATGGCCTCTTCCTGGCCGATGACGTGCTCGCGCAGGGCCTCTTCCATGTGCACCAGGCGCGAGGTTTCGGCCTCCTGCATGCGCGTGACGGGCACGCCCGTCCACATCGCCACGATCTGGGCGATGTCATCGCTATCGACCTGCTCGTCGATGCCCTGCGAGGCTTTCCAGGCGTCGCGGCGCTCATTAAAGTCGTCTTCTTTTTGCAGCCTCTGACTCTTGATGGCAGCCGCCTTTTCATAGTCGCGCTCCTGGCCCGCCAGCTCTTCTTCCTGGGTTAGCTGCAGCACCTCTTTACGCAGCTCCTTTAGTTCTGGCGGCAGGCTAAAGATGCGCAGCCGCAGGCGCGAGGAGGCTTCGTCGATTAGGTCGATGGCCTTGTCAGGCAGACGGCGGTCTTTGACATAGCGGTCCGAGAGGCGCGCGGCCGAGACCAGGGCATCGTCGGTGATGTGTACCTTGTGATGGTCCTCATAGCGGCTGCGCAAGCCATGGAGCATCTCGACGGTCTCATCGATGCTGGGCTCGTCGACAAACACGGGCGCAAAACGACGCTCGAGTGCAGCATCTTTTTCGATGTGCTGGCGATACTCGTCCAGCGTGGTCGCCCCGATACAGCGCAGCGCACCGCGTGCCAGGGCCGGTTTGAGCATATTGGAGGCGTCGATCGCCCCCTGCGCAGCGCCGGCGCCCACCACGGTGTGCAACTCGTCGATAAAGAGGATCACCACCCCATCGGCCTGCTGAATCTCGTTGAGCGAGGCTTTCAGACGCTCTTCAAACTCACCGCGAAAGCGTGAGCCGGCCACCATGGCGCCGAGGTCGAGCGAAAGCACGCGCTTGCCCATCAGCGGCTCGGGCACATCGCCCTCGACGATCTTTTGCGCCAGACCTTCGACAATGGCCGTCTTGCCCACCCCTGCTTCGCCAATCAGCACCGGGTTGTTCTTGGAGCGTCGCGACAGCACCTGCAGGACGCGCAGGATCTCCTGGTCGCGCCCGACCACCGGGTCGAGCTTGCCCTCGCGCGCCAGAGCCGTCAGGTCGCGGCTGTACTTTTCGAGGGTGCGCAGCTTGGGCATGTTGCGCGCGCCAGCCTGTCTATCCGCCGTTTGCGGCGCAGCGCTCTGTTGTATCAAGTTGCCGGCGGTAAGGCCGACTTCTGCCATCAGGCGGCTGAACTCGGTGCCTTCTTCCTGAGCAAGCGCCATCAGCAGGTGGTCGACGCGGATCGTCTCCGCGTCGTCTTTGGTGGCGGCGGCGTTGGCCCGGTCCATGATCTGCTTGACCCTTGGGGTGATAAACACCTGGGCGGCCTGCATGACGGGCGTACCAGCCGCCAGGCGCGGGCTATTTTTGAGGAGCTGATCGAGCTTTTCGCGCAGCTCCAGGGTGTTGACATTCAGGTTCTCGAGGATGTCGGTGACTTCACCCGAGGCCGTCTCGAGGATCGCCAGCATGATGTGCTCGCTATCCAGCTGGGTATGGTGATAGCGCTGCATGATCTCGATCGAGCGCGCGGCGACTTCCTGCGAGCCCTCGCTAAAACGTTCAAAACTCAGCACTTTAGTCTCCTTTATGGTCAACCCCCACCGGGCAGGGAATTACCCCTGCCCATGTGGGATGATACATCAACTAAATTGGAACTCGCCGTCGTGGTAATCGACCGTGACAGTATCGCCTTCATGAAAGGTTCCCTGCAGGATGGCAAGCGCCAACGGATCCTGGATGCGGCGCTGGATCGTACGCTTGAGCGGACGCGCGCCATAAACCGGATCAAAGCCCTCTTCCGCCAGAGCTTCCTGTGCCGTCTGGCTGATCTCGATGCTGATATTCCGGTTGGCCAGCCAGCGCTGCAGGATGCCGATCTGGATGCCCACGATCTGCCCCAGCTGCTCGCGCGACAGGGCATGAAAGATAATGATCTCGTCGACACGGTTCAGGAATTCGGGCTTGAACTGCTGACGCAGCACCCCCATCACCTGGTTGTGCAAGGCGTTTCGATCAGCACCGGCCATCTCACTGATGATATGGCTGCCGACGTTACTCGTCATGATGATGACGGTGTTTTTAAAGTTCACTGTGCGTCCTTTACCGTCCGTCAGGCGGCCGTCATCCAGAATCTGCAAGAGCACGTTAAATATTTCGGCGTGTGCCTTTTCGATCTCATCCAACAGCACCACCGCATATGGTTTACGACGTACGGCCTCGGTAAGTTGCCCGCCCTCTTCATAGCCCACATAGCCCGGCGGTGCGCCGATCATGCGCGCCACGGTATGGCGCTCCTGATACTCGCTCATATCCAGACGGATGAGGGCATCTTCGTCATCAAAGAGAAACTCGGCCAAAGCACGTGCCAGCTCGGTCTTGCCCACCCCCGTCGGCCCTAAAAAGATAAAGCTGCCAATGGGGCGCTTGGGATCCTGCAGGCCCGAACGCGCCCGACGCACGGCGTTGGCTACCGCCGAAATGGCCTCGTCCTGGCCTACCACGCGCTCGTGCAGGCGCTCTTCCATGTGCACCAACTTTTCGACTTCGCCCTCCATCAGGCGCGAGACGGGCACGCCCGTCCACTTGGCCACGATCTCGGCGATGTCCTGGTCGGTCACTTCCTGCGCCAGGAGGGCCTGGCCCTGCTGGATCTCGTTCAGGTCGGCTTCGGCCTGGGCAATCTCTGCTTCGGCCTGCGGGATCTCGGCATAGCGCAGCCTGGCGGCCAGCTCGAGGTCGGCCTCGCGCTCAGCCTTGTCAGAGCGCTGGCGCAGCTCTTCGAGCTTGGCCTTGCCCTCGCGCACGGCCTGGTTGGCATCTACCTCGCGCTCGTAACGCGCCCTGACACTGGCCAGTTCCTCGCGGCGGTTGGCCAGCTCTTCGTCGAGCCTGGCCAACCGCTCTTTGGAGGCCTGGTCGCTCTCCTTGCTGAGGGCCTGCTGTTCGATCTGCAGCTGCATCACACGCCGCTCGATCTCATCAAGCTCTTGCGGCGAAGAGTCGATCTCCATGCGCAGCCGCGCAGCCGCCTCGTCTACCAGGTCGATAGCCTTGTCCGGCAGAAAGCGATCGCTGATGTAGCGGTCGGATAGCGTCGCTGCCGCGATCAGTGCGGCATCCTGGATTCTGACGCCATGGTGGATCTCGTATTTATCCTTTAACCCGCGCAGGATACTGATCGTATCCTCCACCGAGGGAGCCTCAACCATTACCGGCTGGAAGCGACGCTCGAGGGCGGCGTCTTTTTCGATGTATTTGCGATACTCGTTGATGGTGGTGGCACCGATGGCGTTCAGCTCGCCGCGCGCCAGCATCGGCTTGAGCATATTGGAGGCATCCAGCGATCCCTCGGCCGCGCCGGCACCCACCATGGTATGCAGCTCGTCGATGAACAAGATCACGCGTCCTTCGGATTCCGAGACGTCCTTGAGCACGGCTTTGAGGCGTTCCTCAAACTCACCGCGGTACTTGGCACCGGCCACCAGCGATCCCAGGTCGAGGGCCAGCACGCGTTTATCGCGCAGCCCCTTGGGCACATCGCCCTTGATGATGCGCTGCGCCAGTCCTTCCACGATGGCCGTCTTGCCCACACCGGCTTCTCCCACCAGTACGGGATTGTTCTTGGTGCGGCGCGAGAGCACCTGGATCACGCGGCGAATCTCTTCGTCGCGCCCGATCACCGGATCCAGCCGGCCGCGGCGGGCCTGGTCGGTCAGGTCGCGGGCATATTTCTCGAGCGCCTGATAGCGCGCCTCGGGGGTCTGGTCGGTCACGCGCTGGTTGCCTCTGATGCCCGCGAGGGACTGCAAGGCCTTGTCGCGCGTCAGCTGGTGCTGGCGCAGAAGGTTACCCACAAAGCCCTTGTCTTCCAGCGCGGCGATAAAGAGATGCTCGGTCGAGACATATTCGTCGTGCATCGCCTCGGCTTCGTGCTGGGCGGTATCCAGGATGTTGGCGACGCGCTGAGAGAGACGCTGTTCGACAGCGCCATAGGCCTTGGGCTGGCGGTCCAACTCGTTGCGCAGCTGCAGGGCCAGCTCCTGGGGATGGACACCCATCTTGATAACCAGTTGCGGGATCACGCCGTCGGCCTGCTCGACGAGCGCGAGCAGCAGATGCTCGGCCTCGACCTGGCTCTGGTTGCCTTCTCTGGCCAATTCTTGAGCGCGGATAATAGTTTCCTGCGCTTTTTCGGTAAATCGATTTATGTTCATACAGTTATCACCTGCTCAATAATATTATCGGGCATTCTCCAAGATCACCCGGTTTCTGTGTCCTGATCCGTTTGTGGCCCCAGTAAAAAGCCGGTTGTTCCTGCCAGCCGATCAAACGGGCCGTAACGACGCACCAGGTTGTGGTACATGTCCAGTTGCTGCTGCAGCTGTTCGATCTCCGCCTGATAGCGCTTTTCCTGCTCAGCCATCTGGCGCTGCAGCTCTTCGATGCGCTCCGTCATATTGATGATGACCTCGACGCCGGCAAGGTTCTTGACCCCCAGCTCTTCGGTGATGCGCGCGATCTTGCGCAGATCCTCGACATCCGCCTGCGAATAGAGCCGGATGCGCCCAGAGGTACGCGAGGGCTTGATCAGCCCGACACGCTCGTAATAGCGCAACGTCTGCGGATGCAGGTTGACCATCTTGGCCACTACACTGATCACATAACAGGGTTCGTCATCTCGGAAATCCATAACTGCTGCCTTTCTCGTGTACTTATTCGCTCTGGCGAACCGCTGCCAACTGCTTGAAGAGCTTGATCTCGTCTTCAGAAAGCTTTGTGGGCAAAATAGCCTCGACCTTGACATACAGATCACCAAACTTGGTCGGTTCTTTGAGCAATGGCATACCCTGGCCGCGCAGGCGGAATTCGCAACCTTGCGGCGTTTCGGCCGGGATCCGTAACGAAATGCGCCCCTTGAGGGTATCTACCGCCACCTCACCGCCCAACATCAGGGTGTAGAGGTCGACGCCCTGACGCACGTACAGGTCAGCCCCCTTGCGCTGGTAACGCGGATGCTCGGTCACCTGCACCATCAGGTAGAGATCGCCTGCCTTGGCGTTGCCCCGGCCGGGCTCACCTTCGCCAGCCACGCGCACACGCGAGCCATTGTCAACCCCTGCCGGGATAGTGATCTCGAGCCGTCTGCGCTCGGATTGCATCAGGCGCTTGGTGCCGCGATACGCCTCCTCCAGAGTGACTTGCACAGGTTGTTCATAGTCGCGTCCGGGGACGTTACCGGGTTTGTAACGCGCCGAACCGCCCATACTCGCCCCGCCAAACATCTGCCGGAAAAAGTCAGAATACCCCTCAGCGCCGCCAAAGAGGTCGTTGAGGTCGACATATTCGGTGTGCATCTGCGGGCCGCCTTGGGCAGCACTGCTCCAGCGACTCCAATCAAAGCCACCCGGATCCCCGCCTGCTTGCTGATATTGCTGCCAGTTGGCGCCCAGGGTATCGTATTTCTGGCGCTTGTCCGGATCCGTCAGCACCTCGTTGGCTTCATTGATCTCTTTAAAGCGCTCTTCGGCTGTTTTATTGTTCGGGTTCACATCTGGGTGGTACTTGCGAGCCAGCTTGCGATAAGCCTTGCGGATCTCATCCGTCGAAGCATCCTTTTTTACACCCAGAACCTTGTAATAGTCCTTGTATTCCATAGTCCGCCCATTTAAACGATGTACATTATTATAAGCAAATTACCATGGTTTGTCAATATATGTTGATAATCATACGCTAAACTAATCTTATACAAGAGTAAAATAAGCCTTGACAAGTCGCTGGTATCATGATATAATAAGGCATCGAAACTTACAGTTCCGATGTGACTATTGATTGGAGGACAAAATGAGTGATTTAATACGTTTCGATCCCTGGAATGACCTGCGCAGCTTGCGCCGTATGGGGCGCTTTTTCGGTGAGAACGCCGTCACCAATCTGCACGACACGGCTGATACAGCCCTGGACATGTACGAGACTGAGCATGCTGTGGTGATCAAGCTGGCGATCCCGGGTTTTAAACCCGAGGATGTCGAGGTGACCAAAACCGGCGACAGCCTGACGATCAAGGGCGAGATGAAACAGGAATCCGGAGAGCAAGACGAAAAGCGCAACTATCTGTGGCGTGAAATTCGCCGTGGCGCCTTCCAGCGTGTGGTGACCTTGCCGGCTGGCAAGCACAGCGAAGACATAACAGCCGAGTATGAGAATGGCGTGCTTGTGCTGACAGTGCCCAAGAGCGAGGCAGCCAGGCCCAAGACCATCCAGGTAAAAACCAAAGCAGCTGAAGGTAAGGAGTAATATCATGGCAAGCAACCGTTGGGAACCTTTTCGCGACCTGTTGACTCTGCGCGACGCGATGGATCGTTTTGTGGGTGATACATACCGTCCGGTGCAATGGAACGATACCGTGCCGACCTGCCAGCTGCCGATCGACGCCTATGTGACCGACCAGGACGTGGTGATCATGGCATCGGTGGCCGGGGTTGACCCGGAGACTGTCGATATCACCATCGAGGGCGATACCCTGACGATCAAGGGCGAGATCTCCAGCCCGCTAGAGAACGTCTCGTATCTGCTTCAGGAGCGCGCCTATGGCACCTTTAACCGTACGCTGCGCTTCAACATCCCGGTGCAGGCCGACAAGGCCGAGGCCAGCTTTGACAAGGGCGTGCTGACGCTGACGATCCCCAAGCAAGAAGAAGTGCGCACCCGCACCATCAAGGTAACGACAAAATCCTAGTTTCATAACAACGAAAAACAGCAGAGGCTAAATCCCTCTGCTGTTTTTTTGTCTGACAACCTGAAAAAGCCAGGTTGCCATTCTGCTTATTTAGTAATCCATCGGCTCAGCGGGTGCCGCGGCGGGAGGTTCCGGGATATCGGTGATGAGCGCCTCGGTCGAGAGGATCATGGCCGCGATGGAAGCGGCGTTCTCGACGGCCGAACGCGTCACCTTGGCCGGGTCGATGATGCCGGCCTCGAACATGTTGACATAG
>JAAYDC010000002.1 GCA_012729455.1 Chloroflexota bacterium
CGAAGCGGAGAGGGCACACCCGGACCCATACCGAACCCGGCAGTTAAGCTCTCCAGCGCCGATGGTACTTCCCTGGTAACGGGGCGGGAGAGTAGGTCATCGCCAAGTGGCCTCTTGCTGTTTGGCAGGCATGCTTCCTTATGCTACTATGAACCGCGTTCATCTTGGGGCGTCGCCAAATGGTAAGGCAGCGGCCTTTGGAGCCGTGATTTGAAGGTTCGAATCCTCCCGCCCCAGCTACCTTTGCTCTAGTGCGGATGCCAACCTCCTCTACCAGTCTTGGGAGAGGTGGCATCCTTTAATAGGAGCGCCACATGTCCAAACTCGCTGCTGTCATCCTGGCTGCTGGCCAGGGCACCCGTATGAAGTCATCCCTCCCCAAAGTGTTGCATCCCATCTGCGGCAAGCCCCTCATCAACTGGACGCTCGACAGCGCCCGTGCTTTGGGGGCTGACCCCATCGTGCTCGTTATCGGGCATGGCTCGGATGCCGTACGCGCCGCCATCGGTGAAGAGGCGTGTTACGCCTTCCAGGAACAGCGCCTTGGCACCGGCCACGCCGTCCTGCAGGCCCGCGAACAGACTGTCGGCCGTTCCGACGAGGTGCTGGTGCTTTACGGCGATATGCCATGTCTGCGCCCCGAGACCCTCGCCCAACTTGTCGAGATCCAACGCACGCGCCGCTCCGCAATGACCCTGCTGAGCGTCAACTCGGCCGACTCGATGGGCTTTGGAAGGGTGGTACGCGCTGCGGACGGTCGTGCTCAGGCGATCGTCGAGGAGGCCGCCGCTACCCCCGAGATCATGGCGCTGACTGAACTGAACTGCGGCGTCTATTGTTTTGATGCCGACTTTTTATGGCGCACAGTCGGTAACATCACTCCAACCCTGCCCAAAAACGAGTATTACCTCACCGATATGGTCGAGCTGGCCGTCGCGCAGGGTTTACCCGTCGAGGTGCTGATGATCGACGATGTGGCCGAGGTGCAGGGCGTCAACACGCGCGTGCATTTGGCCAACAGCGCCGTCACCCTGCGCGAGCGCATCAACATGCGTCACCAGCTGAACGGCGTGACGCTGGAGGATCCCAAAACGACCTACATCGACGATGCGGTCGTGATCGGCGAGGATACTGTCATCCGCGCCAACACCCACCTGGAAGGCGCCACGCGCATCGGGCGCGGTTGCATCATCGGCCCCAACTGCATGATCAGCGATACAACGATTGCAGATGGCTGCGCGATCATCGCCTCGATGCTGGAGAGCGCCCAGGTCGATGAGGATGTGCATATGGGCCCCTTTGGCCATCTGCGCCCCGGCGCGCACCTGGGCCCCCGCGTCAAGATGGGCAACTTTGGCGAGGTCAAGAACGCCACGATCGGTGCGGATAGCTACATGAGCCACTTTTCGTATGTGGGCGATGCCTCCGTCGGCGAGCGTGCCAACCTGGGCGCCGGAACGGTGACGTGCAACTTTAACGGCAAGACCAAGAACCGCACCGAGATCGGGGCGGATGCCTTTATCGGCAGCGGTTCGCTGCTGATCGCGCCCGTCAGTGTGGGTGAGGGCAGTGTGGTGGGGGCGGGATCGATCGTCACGCACGACGTGCCCGACCATACCCTGGCTTATGGATCGCCGGCGCGTATCAAGCGCTCCCTCACGGATGATCCCGACGATGACCAATCCTGAGTGCTCCCCTATCAAGGCTACCTGGCGCGCGCTGTATGAGGCCGCCTGTGACGCAAAAAAGGCAGCTTATGTGCCCTATTCGCGGTATGCAGTCGGAGCTGCCATCGAAGCCGCCGGCGGCAGCGTTTACGGCGGCTGCAACGTCGAGAATGCCTCGTCCGGGCTGACGGTGTGTGCCGAGCGTGTGGCCGTTTGGACGGCCATCTGCGACGGCGCACGCACTTTTACGCGGCTGGCGCTGGTCACGGCGGATGGCGGAACTCCCTGCGGCGCCTGCCGCCAGGTGCTGGCCGAGTTCGCCGAGGATCTCGAGGTATTGATCGCCGATGAGCGCGGTTACGGCCGGCTCACGACGCTCGCTCAACTCTTGCCCGATGCATTCAAACTAACGAGGTGATGCTCATGAAATCCCAACCCCTCCCGCTCGGTAAACAACTCGGTGTTGTAGCACGCCGCACCCTGCGCGAACTGGGCGAGCTGCCCAGCGAGATCGAGCCGGCGATCCTTTCGGCCAAGAAACTGGCTGCCATGATCGACCACACTCAGCTCAAGGCCGAGGCTGACCGTGCCATGATCACGCAGCTGTGTGACGAAGCCCGCCAATATGGCTTTGCCTCGGTGTGCGTCAACCCTTATAACGTGGCGCTGTGTGCTGACTTGCTGAAAGATACCAAGGTCAAGGTTTGCTCGGTGACGGGTTTTGCCCTGGGCGCCTCGCGCACGCGCGTCAAGGTGGCCGAAGCCAAGCTGGCGATCGCCGATGGCGCCAGCGAGATCGATATGGTCATGAATATCGGCGCGCTCAAGGATGGCGACTACCGCATCGTGCGTAACGACATCCGCGATGTGGCCAACGCCTGTCACGCCCAGGGGGCGCTCCTCAAGGTGATCCTCGAGACCTGCCTGCTGAGCGAGCAGGAAAAGGTAATGGCCTGCCTGCTGGCGCAGGATGCCGGCGCTGACTTTGTCAAGACCTCCACCGGCCTGAACATGGCTGGCGCTACCGTGGCCGATATCGCGTTGATGTCGGCAGTATGCGGCGACAGGCTTGGCATCAAGGCGGCCGGCAAAGTGCGCAGCCTGGCGACAGCGCTGCGGATGGTAGCCGCGGGCGCTACGCGCATCGGGGCTACCGCCAGCGTCAGTATTATGCAAGAAGCCCAGTAAGCGTGGATCCGCAGCGCGTCCGGATTTACCATACCGAAGCGCTGGTGTTGCATGCACGCGACTTGGGCGAGGCCGACCGTGTCCTGACCCTGGCAAGTCCCCTCGGAAAGCTGCGCGCCGTCGCCAAGGGGGTGCGCCGGGTACACAGCCGCAAGGCCGGGCATCTCGATCTCTTTATGCGCAGCGAACTGCAGCTTGCCAGGGGCAGCCAGCTGGATATTATCACCCAGGCGCAGTGCATCGAATCATATGACGCGCTGCGCGGCGACGCGCTGCGCTTTGCCAGCGCCTGCTATGCGGCCGAACTGGTCGACGCGGTACTGCCCGAAGAAGAGCAGCCAGAGCTTTACCAGCTGATCGTGCAGGTGCTGCAGCTGATCGATCAGGCCGATTCACCCGAGCTCTGGCTGCGCTATCTGGATATCAAGCTGCTGGAAGGCACTGGCTTTCAGCCCGAGCTGTACCGCTGCGTGCGCTGCCAGGCCGAGATCCAGCCCGCGGTGAACTATTTTGGTTTCAACTTGGGCGGGCTGGTGTGCGCCGATTGCCGCAGCGCAGGAGCGTTGGCTGTGTCGGTGCATACGCAAAAGCTGTTGCGCTACATCCAGCGCCATGGGGCAGAGGGGGTCGCCCGGTTGGTGGTGGCGCCCAGTACGCTGCGTGAGGCTGAGGCGCTGCTGGTGGCCTATTGGCAGCATGTGCTCGAGCGAGAGATCCGGTCGGCAGCGGCGATTCGCCAGTTGCGCCAGCCGGCGAGTAACGAAAACCTTTCACAGGCAGGATGACGATGGACTTTCAGGAAGTTATCTTAAAGCTGCAGACCTTTTGGGCCGAACGAGGCTGCCTGATCTGGCAGCCGCACAACGTGCAGGTGGGCGCCGGTACCTATAACCCCGCGACGGTCCTGCGTGTGCTTGGGCCTGAGCCCTGGGATGTGGCCTATGTCGAGCCCTCGGTGCGTCCTGACGACGGCCGTTATGGCGAAAACCCCAACCGCTGGGGACAGTATTTCCAGTACCAGGTCATCCTCAAGCCTGATCCGGGCAACCCCGTCGAGCTCTACCTCGACAGCCTGCGCGCGCTGGGCATCGATACGGCAGTGCATGATGTGCGCTTTGTCGAAGATAACTGGGAATCCCCTGCTTTGGGCGCCTGGGGCCTGGGTTGGGAGGTCTGGCTGGATGGTCAGGAGATCAGCCAGTACACCTACTTCCAGCAGGCCGGCGGTATGGCGCTCGACCCGGTCTCGGTCGAGATCACCTACGGCCTCGAGCGCATCGTGATGGTGCTGCAGGGCGTGCACGCCATCCAGGATATTACCTATTCGGGCTCTCTCAGCTATGGCGACCTTTTGTTGCAAAACGAGATCGACTCGTGCATCTATAACTTTGATGCCGCCGGTGTCGATAACCTGCGCAGTATGTTTGATCTCTCCGAGGCCGAGGCGTGCACCGCTATCGAGCACAAGCTGGTGCTGCCCGCGCACGATTACGTGCTGAAGTGCTCGCACCTGTTTAATGTGCTGGATGCGCGCGGCGCGATCGGTGTGACCGAACGGGCGCGTTATTTTGTGCGCATGCGCGATCTGGCGCGCCAGGTCGCGCAGATCTTTGTGGCGCAGCGCGAGGAACTGTGCTATCCCCTCTTAAAGGGCGTAGAGGCGCCGGCTGAGCCCGAACTGCCGGCCATCATAGAACCCGTTAATCAACCTGGTCCTTTCCATTTCCTCCTTGAGTTGGGTTGTGAGGAGTTACCAACAGAAGATGCTACCCGTGCTAGTAGGCAGCTCGCAGTAGATTTACAAGATTATCTACGTGAAAAAGGGTTTTGTTACGAATGGGATAGCCAGAAAAAGATCTATACAAGCGCAACACCGCGCCGGATTGTCGCCATGACTAAACTTTCTTACGACGATACAAGCATTACCATACAGGGTCCGCCTGTGAAGGTAGCTTACAAGCAAGACGGCTCTCCAACGGCTGCTGCAATGGGGTTTGCGCGGAGTAAAGGCGTTGAAGTAACGAGTCTACACCGAGAAGGACCAGCTGGTCCAGGCTATGTATATGCTGAAGTTGAACGCACAATTACCCAACCTATTAAACTACTCTCGGAAGTGATAAGTGAGATACTGCCACGGCTGAGTTTCGTAAAGAGCATGAGATGGAACTCTCCGGATATCTCGTTCTCACGTCCTTTGCGCTGGTTTGTGGCGCTCCTGGATGACGCCGTGATCCCCTTCTCCTATGCCGGACTGGTGAGCGGACGCACCTCGCGCGGAATCCGTTCGCAGGGCTCGCCCGACCTGGAGATCAGGTCAGCCGGCAGCTATCGCGAGCAGCTGCAGCAGACGGGCGTGATGCTGGATTTCACCGAACGGCGCAATCACATCGTCGCGCGGGCTGCCGAACTGGCCGCCGAGGCAGGCGGGCAGTTGCGCGATGACCCGGACTTAATAGCTGAGGTCGCCAACATGGTCGAGTACCCGCTGGTGTTATGCGGTGATTTCGATTCGCAGTACCTCGCTTTGCCGTCTGCTGTGCTCCTAGCGGTGATGCGCAAGCACCAGCGCTACCTGAGCGTCGAGCGCGACGGCAAGCTGCTGCCCTGCTTTATCGCGGTGGCTAACGGTGCCAATCTGGATGTGTCAGCGGTAAGACACGGCAACGAACAGGTGCTGGCGGCGCGCTTTGCAGATGCGGCTTACTTTTATGAGGAGGATCTAAAGCAACCACTTGCCGATTACGCTCCTCGGCTCGCGACACTCACTTTTCAGGAACGGTTGGGTTCGATGCTTGATAAGGCTCAGCGCGTCTGCGCACTAGTAACTGATTTAGCCGAGAAACTCGGGTTTGATGTTGAGACCACGCGAATAGCTGAGCGCGCTGCCGATTTGGCGAAAAATGACTTGGTGACCAAGATGGTGGTTGAAATGACCTCACTGCAGGGCGTGATGGGGCGCCATTATGCCCTCAAGAGTGGAGAGAGCGAGGCGGTGGCGCAGGCCATCGAAGAGCAATACCTGCCAATCGCCGCCGGCGGATGTCTGCCCTCGAGCCCCGCCGGATTGTTGTTGAGCATTGCCGACCGTCTGGATACTATAGTTGGTTTGTTTGCAGTTGGCATTAAGCCAACCAGTGTTGCTGACCCATGGGGTTTACGACGGACGACACTAGGGTTATTGCAGGTACTACAGACTATTAGCCCGGGTATTCGGATCTCTGTGGCGCTAGAGATGACATCTAGACATATGCCACTTGAGGTTTCCGATGAAGTATTGAACATTATTGAAGACTATATAAAACAGCGTCATTTATTTATGTTACAAGAACAAGACATACCAGGTGTAGTCGTAAAGTCGGTGTTTAATGAACAATACGATTATCCCGGAAGGATACTGTCTGATCTTTCGGAGCTAGCGGCAACCACTCTCGCTATTGATTGGCCCCCGATCCTGGCCAGTTATGCGCGTTGTGCGCGCATTACCCGCAACCTTGATCAGGATTTCCCTTTGGATGAGGCCAACCTGTCCGAACCGGCCGCTCAGGCGCTCTTAGCGGGGTATCGCGCGGCAGCGTCTGCCCTGGCGGAGGAGCGCAGCATCGCGCGCCTGACTCGGGAGCTGGCAGAGCTCAAGCCGGTCATCGACCGCTTTTTTGACGACCTGCTGGTGATGGCCGAGGACGAGGATGTACGTGCCGCGCGTCTCGGGCTCCTGCAGCATATCAGCCGCCTGCCCGAGGGGCTGGCCGACCTGACGCTCTTGAGCGGATTCTAGAATGCAAACGCGGGGGAGTTATTACACTCCCCCGCGTTGTTAACATGACTAACTAGTCGATGCGCGCCCCAAAGGGCACCAGCGAAAGGCGCAGCAGCTTGAAATGCTGCTTGGCAAAGGGCAGCCCGATGATGGTGATGGCAAACAGCACTCCCAGCACCAGATGCGCGACAGCTGCCTCGACCCCGCCAAACACCCACCACAACACGTTCATCAGGATGCTCAGCAGGTTGTCGGCCGATCCAGTCGTATCGACCGTACGCCCAAAGGGCACCAGGCTGACGATCGCCAGCTTGAACAGCTGCACCCCAAAGGGGATGCCGACCACCGTCAGGCACAGCACAATGCCCCCTAAAAGGTAAAAGAGCGCCGGCACAAAGCCACCCAACACGATCCACAGCAGGTTTCCGATAATACTCATTTCATCTCTCCGCTAACAGGTTCATCTAATCTACGTAATATACGGTTTTGGGTTGCTGTGCTGTGGGGGTAATTGCCTAAAGGCTCTTTACCGGATATAATGGCCGAAGTTAATGTGAAAATGAACGATGGAGGTATTTTCGATGGCAAATAAATGGGTGTATTTGTTCCACGAAGGCAACCGGACCATGGGCGAGCTCCTGGGCGGCAAAGGTGCTGGCCTGGCGGAGATGACCAACGCGGGTCTGCCGGTGCCCCCTGGCTTTACCATTACAACTGAAACCTGTCTGGCCTATTTTGCCTCGGGCAACAAGTTCCCCGAGGGGATGCAGGAACAGGCCCGCCAGGCGATGAAGGCGGTTGAAAAAGAAACCGGCAAGCGCTTTGGCGATGCCGAAAACCCGCTGCTCGTTTCCGTCAGGTCGGGCGCGCGTGTTTCAATGCCCGGTATGATGGAAACCGTGCTCAACGTCGGCCTCAACCCCCAGACCCTGCAGGGGCTTGCCAAGCTGGCCGGCAACGAGCGCTTTGCCTACGACTCGTATCGCCGCCTGATCTCGATGTTTGGCCGTATCGTCAAGGACATCGATGGTGCCCTGTTCGATGAAGTGCTCGAAGCAGCCAAGGCCAAGACCGAAGGCAAACGCGATACCGACCTATCCGTGGAAGCCCTCAAGGAGATCGTCGAGGAATACAAGGTCATCTACCAGCGCGAGCTGGGCGAGCCCTTCCCCGATGACGTCTGGGAGCAGCTCTTCCAGGCCACCGAAGCCGTCTTTCGTTCCTGGTTTGGCAACAAAGCAATAGTCTACCGCCGCCACAACAAAATTTCGGACGACTGGGGCACCGCCGTCAACATTAACACGATGGTGTTTGGCAATATGGGTGACGATTCCGGCACCGGTGTGGCCTTTACCCGCAACCCCAACACTGGCGAGAGCGTGCTCTTTGGCGAGTACCTGATCAACGCCCAGGGCGAAGATGTGGTGGCCGGCATCCGCACGCCGCTGGCGATCGCCGAGCTAAAGAAAAACAGCCCGGAAATCTATGAGCAGTTCTACAACCTCGGCAAAATGCTCGAAGGCCACTACAAGGATATGCAGGACCTCGAGTTCACCGTCGAGCGCGGCAAGCTCTATATGCTACAGACCCGCAGCGGCAAGCGCACTGCGCGCGCGGCGGTCAAGATCGCCGTTGACCAGGTCAACGAAGGCCTCATCACCAAAGAACAGGCCCTGATGCGCGTTACGGCCGAAAACGTCGAAGTGCTGCTGCACCCCTCGTTCGAGCCGGCCGCCAAAGAGGCTGCCATCAAAGAGGGCAAGCTCCTGGCGCACGGTCTGAACGCCTCGCCGGGTGCTGCCACGGGCAAGGCTGTCTTTGACGCCGAACGCGCCGCCGAGATGGCTGGCAAGGGCGAGGACGTGATTCTCGTGCGCCCCGAGACCAGCCCCGAGGATGTGGGCGGTATGCTCGTCTCCAAGGGCCTGCTGACCCAGCACGGCGGGGCTACCTCGCATGCCGCTGTGGTAGCGCGCGGCAGCAACCTGCCCTGTGTGGCGGGCGCAGAGGGCATCTTGATCAACAACGAGCTGCGCCAGTTCACCGTAGGTGATATCGTCGTCAAAGAAGGCGACATGATCTCGGTGGATGGCAGCGACGGCACCGTCTATCTGGGCGCTTTGGCGACCATGGATGTCGACTTCCAGCACGAAGCCGAGCTGGCCAGCCTGCTGGAATGGGCCGACGAGGTTCGCAGGTTACAGATCTACATGAACGCCGACTATCCGCGCGACGCGGAGCGCGGCATCGCCTTTGGTGCGCAGGGCATCGGCCTGTGCCGCACCGAGCACATGTTCTTTGAGGCCGAGCGCCGTCCAATCGTGGTGGGCATGATCATGGCTCGCGGCGACGACGCCAAGCGCAAGACCTATCTCGACCAGCTGCTGCCCTTCCAGCGCGTCGACTTTGAGGGCATCTTTGAGGCGATGAACGGCTTGCCGACCACCATCCGCCTGCTCGATCCGCCCATGCACGAGTTCTTGCCCAGCCGCGAGTCGTTGATCGAAGAGATCACCGAACTGCGCTGTACTGGCTCTGACCCCAAGGCGCTCGCTGATAAAGAAAAGATGCTCGAGCTAGTCGAGTCGCTGTGGGAAGCCAACCCCATGATGGGGCAGCGCGGCTGCCGCGTGGGCATCATGATGCCCGGTGTGACGGAAATGCAGGTGCGCGCCATCTTTGAGGCGGGCTGCAATGTGGTGCGCCGCGGCATCAAAGTGGCGCCCGAGATCATGATCCCGCTGGTGGGGCATGTCAACGAGTTAAAGCTGCAGCGCGAAGCCCTCGAAGCTGTGGCCAAGCAGGTCATGGAAGAGCAGGGCGTGCAGATTCCCTACAAGTTCGGCACCATGATCGAGGTGCCGCGCGCGGCGCTGGTTGCCGACCAGTTGGCCGAGTACGCCGAGTTCTTCTCCTTTGGCACCAACGACATGACCCAAATGACCTTTGGCTACAGCCGTGACGACGCCGAGGAAAAGTTCCTGCGCGCCTATGTCGAGAAAAAGATCCTGCCGCACAACCCCTTCCAGTCGCTTGACCAGGAAGGCGTTGGCCAGTTGGTGGCCATGGCCGTCGAAAGGGGTCGCGCAGCGCGCCCCGATATCGAGCTGGGCGTGTGCGGTGAGCACGGCGGCGACCCGGATTCGATCGATTTCTTCCATCGTGTCGGGCTCAAGTACGTGTCCTGCTCGCCCTTCCGCGTTGCGGCCGCCCGTCTGGCTGCTGCGCAGGCCGCGATCCGCCACAAGTAAGCGCCACGTATCAAACCAGAGCCAGGCTCGCAACAAGCCTGGCTCTGTGTTATTGACACTCGGGGGGGCTCGGGTATCCTCAGAGCATGGTGAGAGTATGAGCATCTCGGACGAAATCAAGCAGCGCATCGATCTGGTCGAACTGATCGGCTCGTATGTGCCCCTCACCAAGGCGGGCGCCAACTACAAGGGACTGTGTCCCTTTCACAGCGAAAAGACGCCCTCCTTTGTGGTGTTCCCCGAGACGCAGACCTGGCATTGTTTCGGTTCTTGCGGTACTGGCGGCGACCTGTTTACCTTTATCATGCGCCGCGAGCGTTTAGAATTCCCCGAGGCGCTGCGCATGCTGGCCGAACGTGCCGGCGTGCAGCTCGCGCCGCCCTCGCCGCGCCAGCAGGAACTGCAGCACGAATTCGAAGAGCTGTGGCAGGCCAACGCGTCCGCGGCTGCTCAGTTTCATCGCTGGCTGCGCGAACACCCTGCTGCTGCTGAGGCACGCGGATACTTGGAGCGCCGCGGCGTGACAGAGGCCTCCATCGCCCGCTTTCAATTGGGCTATGCCCTGGATGACTGGCATGCCCTCGAGCTGGCCCTCACCGGGCACAGCCAGACCAACCTGCTCGACGCGGGGCTGCTGATCTGCAACGAGAACGGCAGCGTCTATGACCGCTTCCGCGGCCGGCTGATGTTCCCGATCCACGACCCGCAGGGCCACGTGGTGGGCTTTGGCGGGCGCGTGCTGGATGATTCCCAGCCAAAATACCTGAATACCCCGCAGACGCCCGTCTTTGACAAGGGACGCCTCCTGTACGGCCTGCACCTGGCGCGCCCCGCCATCCGCGATAGCGCCCAGGCGATCGTGGTTGAGGGCTATATGGACGTGGTCATCCCCCACCAGGAGGGCATCCGCAATGTGGTGGCGGTGATGGGCACCTCCCTCTCTGATAACCACATCGACGCGTTAAAGAACGTGCGCGACCTGGTGCTCGCGCTCGACCCCGATATCGCCGGGCTGCGCGCTACTGAGCGCGGCTACGGCGTGGCCAGCGCCGCCATGGAGCGTGAGGTGGTGCCGGTGCCGACCGCCGAGGGCTTGATCCGTTATGAAGAGCGCCTGGCGGCCAGCATCCGCGTGCTCGAGCTGCCCGACGGGCGCGACCCCGACGAGCTGGTGCGTAGCGATCGCGCCCGCTGGGATGCGCTGGTGGCCGAGGCACCGCCGGTGGTGCAGTATTTTATCAACAAGACCTATCAGCAGGCCGACCTGACGACTGCGCACGGCAAACGCGCTGCGGTGCAGCGCATGCTCGGCTTTATCGCCACGCTGGGCAACTCGATCGAGCGCAGCCATTATCTGCAGCAGATATCCGAGCTCTTTCGCACCGACGAACGCCAACTGCGTAACGAGCTGGAGGCCCTGCGGCGAGCTCCGCGGGTTGTAAGTGCCCCCCCGGCGCCACGCGAGCAAAAGGTCTATACCGACCCGATCCTCGAGCAGAGCCGGCGCTGCCTGGGTTTGCTCCTTTCCGACCTGAGTGCCGCGCGCGACGTGCTCTCGGTGGTCGAGCTGGACCCCGAGATGCTGCACGACGAGCGCGACCGCCAGGTGCTCGAAGCCATCTATGCCCACCCAGAAGCTGACCAGGCCGAGGAACTGATAGAACCCGACGGGCGATTTGACAGCGAGTTGCGTGACTATGTAGAATCCTTGCGTCAGGCGTGTATTGAGCCGCAAGGTTCACCAGATTCGTTCCGCGAAGATCTCTTCAAGACGGTTTTGCGCCTCAAACGCAGCTACCTGGCTCAACAAATCCTTCAATTGCAGTATGCCCAAGTGCAGGTGCACCAGGAAGGCAGCGCCGAACAACTGCGTGAGATCGTTGTCCTCACGGATCAGGTGTTCCAGGCGTTGCGTGCTGTCGATCAGGCGATGCTCAGTATTACCTATTCTGGCCGGCGCAGTGCCCAGGGGCAGCTGGTAAATCGGATGTTATGAAAGACCATAATAAAGAAGTCGAACAGCTGGTGGCAAAGGGTCTGCGAGAAGAGTTCATCACTCGTCAGGAGGTGGAGGAGCTCTTTCCGGGTGACAGTGCGCGTCTTGACCGCGTCGAAGAAGTGATCGCGCGCCTCAATGACGAAGGCATCCCCGTTATCGACACCAACGAAGACCCCGATAGCGAGATCAGCGACACCAGCCTGGCGACCATGCCAGAAGCAAGCGACGAGCAGCTGATGAGCCAGGCTGAAGCCGAGGCGATCAGCGACCCGGTGCGCATGTATCTGCGCGAAATCGGCACGGTGCCGCTCCTGACGGCGGCCGAGGAATCACGCCTGGCCAAGGCGATTCACTGCGGCTACGAGGCCGAGGCACGCCTGGATAATCCCAACCTTACGCCCAACAGGCGCACCTATTATGAGCGCTGCTACGATCGGGGCCTTTTGGCCCAGCATCGTCTGGCCGAGGCTAACCTGCGCCTGGTGGTATCGGTGGCCAAGCGCTACCTGGGGCGCGGTATTTCGCTGCTTGACCTGATCCAGGAGGGCAACCTCGGCTTGCTGCGTGCCGTCGAAAAGTTCGACTACCGCAAGGGCTACAAGTTCAGCACCTATGCCACCTGGTGGATCCGTCAGGCTATCAGCCACGCGATCGCCGACCAGGCGCGCACCATCCGCATTCCTGTGCACATGGTCGAATCGATCAACCGTGTGCTGCGCTCCAGCCACAACCTACAGCAGCAGCTCGGGCGCGAGCCGACTGCCGAAGAGATCGCCCTTAATTTAGATATGGTGCCCGGGCTGGATAGCAGCATGATCGAGACCGCCAGAGAGTCCGGCAACGAGATGCTGATCGCCGACGTCAACCGCCGCGTTGCCCAGGCGGCTGACAAGGTGCGCCATCTGATGCGCGTCTCGCAGGAGCCCATGTCGCTGGAGATGCCGGTGGGTTCGGAAGAAAACAGCGTGCTGGTGGATTTCATCCCCGACGATTCGATCGCCAGCCCCGTCGAGGAGACCACCCGCGAGCTGTTAAAGCAGCAGATGCAGGATATCCTCGGCTCGCTCACCGCGCGCGAACGCGAGGTGCTGGCCATGCGCTTTGGCCTGACGGACGACGAAGAGGCACACACCCTCGAAGAGGTGGGCCAACGCTTTGGGGTGACGCGCGAACGCATCCGCCAGATCGAGAGCAAGGCCCTGCGCAAGTTAAAGCACCCCTCGCGCAGCAAGAAACTGCGCGACTATCTGACGTAACGCACGTTAGCATTTGACGTTTCGGCCGGGATGGCTAGAATGCCTTTCAGTAACCGTATTCCTCGGTAGCTCAATGGTAGAGCGACCGGCTGTTAACCGGTTGGTTGTTGGTTCGAGTCCAGCCCGAGGAGCAGGTCCAAACAAAACCCCTCACCCATTATGGGCGAGGGGTTTATGTTATATGAACTTGATACGGTTAGATTTTTACCAGCGCCGCCTGAAAGGCCGGCAGCGCGATCTCGCCACGATGCCCCTCGCAAGCCCATTCGCCCTGCCAGGCCTCTGCGCCCATGTTCACCAGCGCGAGTGCCAGCGAGCCGTCGTCGGCGCGCCATAGCGACCCCATCACCTGCGGTAGTGTCACAGACACGATCGGCTCGACGGCAAAGTCGTGCGCGGCGTTCATCATGTGCCACACCGGCGTAAGAGTCGCCGGCGCGGGCGTCAATTCAGGAAAGCCCACCAGCTCGCCCAATGCCATCCACTTGGTGGCTTCGTGGCGCACCTTGGCGACCTGTTTGGCAAAGGCGGCCGCCGCGGTGTATTCGGGCTTTAAGATCTGCGCGCCCATCCAGCCCAGCTGCGCGCCAAAGATAAACATCTGTCCCAGCTTGGTGGCAAAGGCGGCCTGGTCGGCCATGTCGCCGTCGAAAATGTAACGCCCAAAGGTCAGCGACCTGCCGCTGTAGATGGCCGGGTAGAGCGGAATCAGCCCGTCGCGCGTCGAGTTGCACATTAAAAAGGCGTCCAGCTTGTCGGCAAAGGGCTCTGCGGCGTCTTCGGTGGTGAGCATCGAGTCGGGGTTGGCGCCCTTTGCCAGAGTATGCGCGCGCTCGAGCAGCTCGCGGTAGCCGCGCACCCAAAAGTCGCCGCCGCCGGGCAGGTGCGGATGCCCCGAATCGTAGCACAGCTTGGCCGGCGCCGCGCTCACCTGGTCGATGTAGACCGCATCCACGCCATACTCGCCGACCAGACGCTCGACAATCCCCGCGATCTTGCTCTGCCACTGCTCGGTGGTAGGGCACATCACCGCCAGCGCCACGTGGCTGGCGTAAACTTCGACATATTTTGTCAGCTCTTCATCCTTGGCACAGCTCAGCGCAGCGCGTTCGTCGCGCCACGAATCACTGCGCGGATCCCACAGCCGCCCGTTGATGTAGGGCATCACCCGCACGCCGGCAGCCTGCATGGCCCGCACGCCCTCAGCAAAGCCTTCCTTGGGCGGAAAGTATTCGGGGTAGTGGTCGTCAAAGGGGATCTCGTGCCACGAATACCAGTGCGTGGCGATGGGCACCTCAAAGTAGGCGGCAAACTGCTCTGCCAGGGGCACGGCATTGATGGCCGATCCGCCCGATTGCAGCCACATGGCAGTTTCCTTGAGCCACTGCGGTGTGCTGGCGCGCTCCGCTAGCGATTCTTGGGGCCACCAGTAGGCCTGCGGGAGCCACGCGCGGTAGAGCTTGGCGCCCGCCAGCCAGTTGCCGCGAAAGGCGCCGATCGCCGCCGGATAGGGCATGCGGTAACCCTGCGCCACCCCCACGGCTCCCATACCTTCGGGGTAGGTCACCAGCGCGTACTGCAGCGCCTGAGCTCCCTCGATCGGGGTTACGACCAGTTCCTTGTCGTAACCCTGCGGGTCGTGAGCCGTCAGGTACAGCCCGGCGCCGCCATCACACAGCGAAATGTGCTGCAGGTCGCAGGTACCGCACGGAAAATGGCCGTGGTAGCCCTTGCTGGCGGAAGGGTTGGGGATCAGCTGGCCCCAGCCATTCGGCACAGCCAACTCGGCGAATTCACCGGCCGCCAGCGGGCCGATCAGCGGGAACTCGACGCGTTCGACGCCCACAAAGGGCGAGTGGTTATCAACCTCCAGGCGCCACTCGGCATAAGGAGAGTCGGGCGAAAGGTCGATCAGGACGCGCACATCCAGCACATCGGTCAGCTCACCCACCGCCAAGCTGCGCCAATGCAGGGTCAACAGGTCGCCGCACATTTCGAGCTCGCACTGGGCAGGCGCGAGGCTATCGAGGCTCACGTCTTCGCGGATGATCGGCTTTTCAAAGCCGCCGGCGCGCCACTCGCGCTCATAACGCTCGTGGCGCAGCATCAGGCGCCACAGCGGTCCGCCAGGCACGCCCGCGGCGATGAATTCGTGCCCGTCGGCGCCCTGCAGGCTGGTTAGCTGCCAGTTGGGGGCGCGCTTGAAGGTAAAGCGCACCTGCTGGTTGGCCAGCGTTACGCTGGTGCGGTTGTCAGAGGTGGTGATGCTCATGATGGCCTCCTTTCGGGCGGGTAAATCCAGGTTTCACCTTGCGAGAGCAGCACGGGTACAACCTTGGGCGCCAGCTCGCGGCAGGCCTCCAGGAACTGGGCCGGGTTGCCGTTGTGTTCGGCAAACATCCAAAAGTGGCAGGGGATGGCGTACTCGGCGCCGGAAACGGCAGCCAGCTGGGCAGCCTGCACCCCGTCGAGGTTGCCAAAGGCGCCATTGATCGGTGGGATGATGACCTGCGGATGCAGGCCGATGGCATCCTGCATGCGTTCGGGGCGGTAAGCCGTATCGCCCACCTGCCAGACCCTTATCCCGCCGCATTCGACCACTACCCCGATGGCGTGCGGCGTGCCCTCGCCGTGGTCGGCATATACGCCCCACAGCGTCACGTCGCCCAGGGTGAGATGCTCGCCCGCAGCCAGGGCGCTGTAGCGTGCACGCGGCAGCCCCATGCGTTCATATTCGGGGATGCAATCGAGCGCGCCGACGAAATGCGTGCGCGGATTGCGCGCGATGATCGGCAGGGCGTCCAGGTCGAGGTGATCGCCATGGGCGTGCGTCGAAATGACATAATCCGCCTCGACCTCGTCCGCCTCGACGGGCGTGCCCATCAGGCGCTTGAAGCCATGCATGCGGTAGACGTAATCGGAGAGGTAGGGGTCGACATAAAGGATCGTGCCGGCCGGCGTTTTAAAAACACAGCCGGCCTGTGCGAGCCAGGTGATCGCCAGGGTTCCCTGCGCGACCGTCAGTTCGCGCAAACGTTGGGCGGTGCGGATAGTCATGTCGTCTCCTTAGTCCGGAATCTCGCCGATGAGGCGCTCGAGCCCCGTGCGACCGTTGCCGAGGTGCAATTCGACGTGCCACGTGCAGCTGGCATGCGGCGCCAGGGTAAAGGATGCCCCGCGCTGGCTGGCGATGTCGATGGCATCCGGCCAGCCCTTGCAGGGCTCGAGGATCACGGTATAGGCCTCTTGCCCGCGATCGGGCCAGGCTCCGCGCAGCGCGCAGACTCCCACATAGGGAATTTCGCTGCGGTCAAACGTAAAGCAGGCATAGTTCCCCGTATCAGCCTGCCAGAGGGCTGCCCAACCGGCTTCAAGCCCGCCGGTGTAGAGTTTATAGTTGCTGCCGGCGCGCGGCGGCCCCGGACGCGAGAGGTCGAGGGGTTCGCCCGAGCTGGTGATGACGTGCGGCCAGGTGTGCTTGGCGAGGAACCCGCCCAGGTGACCGCCGTCAGAAGCCTCCATGATGATCTGTGCCCCCTCCGGCACCAGAATGCGCGTCTGGGGGGTGATGTTAAAAAACGGGTGCATCGACCACAGCACCGGCATGGAGTAGGGAGAGAGGTTCTCGGCGCGGTAATCGACCCTTAGTGTGCCGGCGGAGGGTAGGCTGAGGCGCCGTTCAAAGTGATAGGGCAGTCTGACGCCGTGCACCCACATCATCACGCCGCCCTCATCGGCGCGCCATCTCCAGGGCTGCTGCCAGATCTCGCCATGGTCGGCGATCACGGTTCCCTGCCAGGGCTCGGCTGGGTAGGGGGCCGGGTTAATGGTGGGAAAGCACTCGTCCCAGCCGGAGATGTCGTAATCGGTGAATACCGCGTCGTAGGGCGCGGGTGTGAGGGCGCGGTCGGGCTGACGCCACATGAATTCGTAACCGCTCGTGAGGTCCTTGACCGAGATGATCTTGCCGCCCAGGGCGGGGATCGTCACGATCTGCAGGCTGGCATCCCGCAGGCAGAGTGCCTCGCGGGCCTCGTAGCGCATCTGGCAGAACTCGACCATGGCACACCTCCGGGACGGATGTCATGCTTACCCGGCGGCATTATATCCGAGGAGCAGGGCCTGTCCAGGAGGCCAACCCACAGGCGTCCTATTCACGCGCTGCGCGGCTGAACCCCGGCAGCTACTGAGCCGGCGCAGTCTCCATCTTTTTCTGGATGGCGTCCAGCACGCTCTGGAGCGGCTCGTCCTTGGCGAGGGCTGCTTCGATGGTATTGTGTAGGCGTCAAACTCGCGCCGATAAGCTGCCATGTTAAAAGCGTTATAGATCAGCAGTTTGCCCTCCAGCGCCGCACTGCCCGCTTCAAGCGCCAGCTGGTCGCCCAGTTCGGCAGGTTCGAGGGCTCTGTGCACCGAATTGCGCGCCGGCAGATAGAGCTCGGGGGGCGCTGGCGGCTGAGGCCCTCCAGCAGGCCAAAGGCGGCATCGCCATCGGCGGCCTTGGCCGACACCATGAATACATAAACCTGTGCGGTGGTGGCGGCCTGCTTGCCAACCGGCAGGGCGGTGGCGCCCCAGTTAAAGGGCCAGGCTCTGGCGGGGTCGGTAAAATCGCCCCCACGCTGCGAATACGCGTCATACCACATGCCGATGCTGCCCTGGTTGATGGCACGTTCCAGGTCAGATGCACTTTGGCCAAAGTTGCGGATCTGTTCGGCCCGGGTGGGAAAGCCGTGCTGATTGTTGATCACACCAGTCAGCCAGGCGAGCGCCTCGGTGTTGGCCGGCAGGTTAAAGGTGGGGCCGCTAAAGGTGGCATAATCGTCATACAGCGTGCCGCCGTTCTGGTAGATGAGGGTGGGCAGCACCACATTGTGGGAGAGGATCAGAGCGCCGAACACGCCCTCGTCGGGTTGGCTGATGGCGGCCGCCTTTTCGCTAAAGGTTTGCCAGTTCAGACCCTCGGCGGGCGGCTCGACGCCAACGGCCTGAAACAGGTCGGTGTTGTAATAGAGGATCACCGGGTCGACGAACCAGGGGATTGCCCACTGCTCGCCGCCGCGCTGAAAGGCCTCCAGCAAGCCGGCGGGATAATCCTCCTGCCAGGCTTTAGGGTCCAGCTCCATCCAGGTTTGAGGGTGGCAACCTCACCCGCCTCAGCCAGGCGGCCCATAAAGACGGATGGCAGGAGCACTAGGTCAAAGTCAGCGGCGCTGAGGCTTTCGAGACTGCCGAAATTGAGCGGCACCAGCTCGACCGTCACGTTGGGATGTTCGGCAGTGTAGGCATCGGCGGCATCCTGAAAGCCCTTGGTGACGGCGTCGTTAACGGCACTGTTAGAGCTCAAAAATGTAAAGTAGCCAAAGCGAAGTGTTATCGACCTGGTGGGCACCGGAACGGCCTGGCAGCAGCCGCTCAGAGCAGCCGTCAGCAGGATGCCGCACAGGATGATCCGCAGGGTGGTGGTGATTCGTACCATCATCTTGCCTCCTTGACGGGCGCGGTGACGCAGCGTGTTAGCTCGATGGTAACGGATTGTGACGGCGCGAGCAAACGCGCCCGACTTTGTCATTGTCTGTCACCTGCTGGAGAGCACTCGACAAAACTCAGCGTGATGCCCAAAGTCAGCTCCAACAGGCGCATGGCTCGATACGGTCAGTTCGGTCGTCTCGGTGGACTGTTATGTGATCAGGTTACGCACATAACACTCCGGAAGATGTTCACCGCCTGGTGCAGCTCTTCGCTACCGGTCAGGTCCCTACAGTGGCAGTGGATATACCTCATTGAGCATCGGGTAAAGCCCATAGCCCCGCCAGGGCTGCTCGGTCTCCTCCAGGGTGAGCGGGGCGCTGGGGCGCACATGGTTGATATAGTTCAGCACGGCCTCATCGAACGCGTTGGTGTTGATGTAGGTGATCCTTTGACACACCGAAAACGGGGTTACGATAACCATATCATCGATGTCATATGCGTCCATCGAGACGATCACACCCAGCTCTCGGTAGATCAAGAGCAGCTTATGACTCGATTGCACCAAGCTGGGCCAGTCCTGCACCACCGCCACCGCGTCGGGCTTGCCGTAGAGCGCCAGCACGCGGTAGAGGTGGGTGTCTTTGAAATACGATCCTGGTAACAACATAGTTTTCGACACTCAAACCGCCCAGCATCTGACCGGGAATCCCAAAATATAGGTGGCGGGTTTCATCCCAGCCAGGATTGTCATAGTGCATCTGGATGACCGGTGAGAGCTCCAGAGTGTGCACGGCGTCCATGACATAGGTCTCACCGGGGGGTGATGCCATTCCAGCAGGGCGGCGGGCAGCTGGATTGCGAGAGGTACCGCGTGCTGGCCGAGACCCAGGCGACGAGCCCATCGCACTGGCAGGCCTGACAGCTGCAGCTGATCAGCAAAAAAACAACGATCAAGATCGCCACGGTCCTATGTGACATGGATCTCCTGACGGGCTATACCCCTATTCTATACCGATTTTATCGTTGCAGCGCCTCCAATGCGGCGGGTTGGGTGTTTGCGTTTTCATCGCGCTGCCTCGCTGCTTTGGAGATCTGCGTACCAGCCATAGCCCAGCCAGGGCTGCTCTGTTTCCTTCAGGGTGAGCCGGTAGCTGGGCTGATAACGGTTGATATATCTGATCAGAGTCTTGTCAAAAGTCTCGGTGTTAAGATAGGTGATCGATTGACACAGCGAAAGCGGGGTTACCGCGACGATTTTCTCGCCAGGCACATACAATCGGGCGATCACCCCCGACTTGCGATAGATCAACAGCACCTCTGTGCGCGACCGCAGGGAGGCGTACTTGTCCCGCACTACGGCTACCGCGTCGGGCTTGCCGTAGAGCGCCAGCACGCGAAAGGTGAAAGCTGTCCTCGAAAACACACTGCGAAACGACGTAATTCCTGGCGTTCAGCCTGCCACGCATGCCCTGGGCGACCTCAAACGCGAGATATTGGGGGTCGACTTCTGAAGAGCGCTCGACGAAACTCAGCGTGATGCCCGGAGTCAGCTCAAACAGACTTACGGCATCGATAATACGGGTCGTGCCGGGCACAATACCGTTCCAGCAGGGCGATGGGCAGCTGGATTGCGACAGGTGGCTGGTGCTGGCGGAGACCAGGACGGATACCCCATGCGCGTAATAAGCCAAGCAGGCGCAGGAGACCACCAGGAACCCCAGCAGAATCAATGCGAGCAGCTTTTTGAACACGGTTCTCCTGTTGACCTATAACCACTCGAGCAGTTCTGCCAAATAGCGCGTATAGGCGATAAAGTCGGGCCAGCTGATATCAGGGGGCACGCCGTGGTCGCAGCTGGGGATGAATCCGCCTGTCTCGAGCAAGGGCGGCACCACCCGCTCGAGCTCGGTGCGCATTACACTGCCGCCCGCCGCTAGGGCGCGCTTATCCAGCCCTCCGCGGTAGCCCATCTGCGTGCCATAGGTGCGCCGTGCCGCCACAATGTCATTGCCGGCCGCCACTTCCATCGGGTCACAGACGTTGATGCCGGCCTCTATCCAGATCGGGATCAGCTCGCTCACCTCGCCATCCGAATCCATGTCGATCACCCGCACGCCCGCCTCGCGCGCCAGTTTGACCCATGCGCGATACACCGGCAGCAGGTAGCGGCGCGTCATGGCCGGCGAGAGCATGCTGTGAGCCTTGTAGGCCATATCCTCTGATATTTGCAGCACATCGATGGGGAGCTCGTCAAAGGCGCGCGTCAGCACTCGGCAGGTAAAGCGCTGCCAGAAATCGCACAACTCGGCGATAAACTCGGGCTGCTCGATGAACGCCAGGCAGAGGCCTTCCATGCCCATCCATTCGCGCATCTGCCAAAATGGGCCGTTGATCGAGATGACAGCGGCGCAGCCGCTTGCGTGGATGCCCTCTGCCGCCGCCGCGGGATCGACCGGGTAACGCTCAGGCGCGTCGCCATCGTAGCGCCAGGCAAGCACCTCCCAGTCGGCCGGGCTCTCCACCGGGAAGCGGTGCCAGCGGCGCGTGACGAAATCCTTGGCGGTGCGGATATAGGTATAGTCGTAGGTGTCAGAGATCTCGGTGATGGCGCCCATCCAGTCCTGCACGATATAGTGCCCGTCGCGATGCTCCAGCACGCGCTCCTCAAAGGTGGGCAGCATGCGCGTCGAGATATCAACCCCCACCGGTCCGCTAAAGGCCTCGATCGGCAAGCCCAGCTCACGGCTGAGCGCAGCCAGATAGTGCTTGTCGGATGCAAGCCCCTGGCTGTGCCAGGCGGCGAGGGTCGATTCGCGCGGTCCGCCGGGCATCAGCGGCACGCGCTCGGGCTGCCCAAAGGTGAGGGCCTCCAGGTAGCGCTCACGCGGGGTCGTCTGCATCGTCGGCCTCCCTCAGTTGATGGCTCTCGCGAAGACGCCTGGCAAGGGCATCCGGCACGCGCCCGGTCTTGCCGAGCTCGCTGATGGCCGACTCGACGTCGCGAAAGTGCACCGGCCCGGCCGGCGGTAGATCGAGCGATCCCCTGCCGCCATCGTGATGGGCATCACCCGCCAGCAGGGCATCCAACTCGGCCGGGCTGCCCGATCTCACCACTGGCGGTAATGGCGGCAGCAGCTGGGCCAGCCAGACGGCGGATTCAGCCTCGCCGTTCGAGACGAGCACATCGCCCAGGGCGGCGGCCAGGGCGCGGCAGGCGTTCAGTAAAACGGCACTGGTCTGGATGCCGGGCGCCACCGGGCTCAGCAGGAGCGCGTGGTCGGCATCACAGGCGCGCACGAGAGGTTGGGGCAGTTCGGCTGCCTGCATGCCTTCCGGCAGCACCAGAATCTGAGCGCTATCCGCTGCCTGCCAGCTACCCTCAAACACGCTGACGAGCACCACCTCGTCTTGCGTGGCTGCCCAGGCGAGTAGCTCCGGCTCTGCAGCGCTGGCCATGGTCACTGTGGGCTGCCAGAGGAGCTCCAGGTTGCCGTGCAGATACACCACGTAGGGCAGATGCGCCTCATCCAGGCGCGCCAGCCACCCTTCGGGGTAGGCGGCATCGGCGCGCGTGATCACGCGGATACCCGTGCGCGCCAGGCTGGCTTGTTCGGCAGCGGCTCGTTCTGCGCCCTTGGGCAGCTCACGCAGCGCCCGCCAGAGCTTGTCATCTACCTCGCCAAGCACAGGGTCGCCGCGCTCGGCCTGCGGCAGGTCGCTGGCGGCGCGCCCCAGCTCGACGCACCATGAGTGCAGGAGCTGCTTGGCACGGTTGCGGCGGATAACGCACGATTCCAGCAGAGCCTGCCACCAGGCGGATTCGGGCAACGCTTTACTCATGCCGCCCAGTATAGATGCCCCAATGCTGCTTGGCAATGAACCCTTTGACATGCCTGCTGCGCTCAGCTACACTAGCGACAATCACTACCGGAGGGCAAGATGAGCGAGCAACCAGGCCACCAATCCGGTCGGGAGTGGGCATGAACGCGGCCGCGATTTCCTGGTGGCAGCCGCTGGTGGTCGTGCTGCAGCTCGTCATCTTGGTGATGCTGCTGTCCTGGCTGGCACTCGCGGCCCTCAAATGGTCGCTGCTGCACTCGTACCGCTCACGCGTTTCGGTGCTGGCTTATTACGACCGCCTCCTGCTTGCACTGGAAGATCACAAGCTCTTTTGGCCCGAGCAGTCCCAGTTTGGACCCTACCAACCGCCCGTCGAGGGTGCCTTTGGGCAGCTGCAGGCTTTTGAGACCTATCTGGAAGCTGCCGGCAGCATCGCCGAACCGCTGCGCACGGCGCAACTTCCTAGCTGTAGCCTGGCGGACATCGTCACATTGCGCTGCTGGGGTATGGTGCACAGCACCTGGCAAGTCTGGAAGCAAGTCAGGTTGCTGGCCGACCGCCTGAGCGATGCCACCAGCGCCTACACCGAACTGCAGAATTATCGCGAAAGGGTGCTGGCGATCCCTTCCGACGTGCGTGCTCAGGTGGCCTTGCGCCGTTACGAGCTCGAGCAGGCTGCGCTGCACCTCGAAAGCGAACGTGTGGTGCAGACCAATGGGCTGGATGCCTACGATACGGGCATCGGCTCGCTCGACCGCCAGATCAGCTCGCTGGAGAGCGACCTAGGCGAGAGCGGCGAGGTGGATCCCGCGGTACTCGAGCGCGCAACCGAGCTGCTCGGCTCGGTGACGCAGGGCATCAGCATCCTCACCCATGACCTCTCAGCTCTCACCACCGCGCGCACCAGCGCCGAAGAAGCTCTTGAGCGGGATGCAGAGCTCCTGAGCAGCGTGCAGGATTGCTGGCGCGCTATTCAGCGCCGCGGATTCCGCGAACAGGCTATTGACGAGGTCCTGCTGGGCCTTGCCGCCTCGCGCGATGACCTGCAAACTCGCCTGAGCCAGCGCAGCCGCGAGGCCTTTCGCACCGTGTTGGCCCAGTCGGATGCCTACAACGAGCGCGTCCAGCTCCTGCAGGCCGACCTGGAGGGTATCGAGAACTCGCTGAGCGAGGTGGATGCCAACTTGCACACGGCTGCCGACGAGCTTTCCGCCGCCGGTGTGCTCTTGCGCACCTTCCATGAGCAATCTCCCCTCACGCATGCCGATGTGACTTCTGCCCTGTACGACACAGCCTCAGCGCAGCTGGCGGCTGCCAGTGACACGCGCCAGCAGGGCACGCGCGAGGCGCTAAAGACTGCGGGTGCCCAGGCTGACCTGTCGCGCCGCCAGGCTGCCGACGTGACGACGCGCATCGCCGTATTCCAGGAGCGCACCGGCACCACTATGATGCTCTGGCAGCGCCTCAACCACGGCGACATCAGCGATCTTCGCGAGCGCATGGCCAAAACGGTGGCGCGTCTTGACGAATACCCCAAGCACCAGCCGGCCACCACCGAACTGCAGCGCAACATCGAGCTGGCCCAGCGCGAGGCCGAATTGGCGCTCAGCTATATGAGTGCCGAACTGCGCGAACGCGGTGAAGTGATCGAATCACAGCTGGATGACACCCTCGAAGCCCTGCAATATGCCGCGCGCGGCACCGAATACGTGGCTGGCGGGATCGGCCAGCTCAACGAGCTGATCGAGGGTATCGAGAAAAAGCGCCTGCAGACCGAGCAGGAAGTGGCGATGCTGTTGTATGTCGACCTGCCGGCCGTCGAACAGCTCTCGGGCAGCATGCTGGTGGAGCTGCGCGAGACGCTCATCAACCTGGCGATGACCATCCGCCGCGACGGCGCGCAGCTGCTTGATCCTTCCCAGACCGAATACGACCAGGCGCTGCGCTTTGTGCTGCCCAACCTGCGCCGCCAGCTCGACCAGGTGCGCAGCGCGCACGCCACCAATATCCGCCAGATGCAGCTGCAGTACGAGGCCGAGCGCAACCAGCTGGCGCGCTCGTGGGCGCAGCTCGAGTCGATCGACCTCTCGCAGCTGAGCGTGGTGGAACCCCTGATCGCCAAAGCCGAGGCGGAATATCAGGCCTGGCAGCAGGATACCGCCGAGGCGCAGGATAACCCCTACCTGATGAGCCAGGTGCTGGGCCGGCGCAGTGCCGAGCTCGACCAACGCCTGAATGCCCTGCAGTGCGACATTGCCGACGCACGTGTCTCGTTGAAGGAACTCGACAAGGCCTTTCAGCAGCGCTACAGCCAGGCCAACGCCATGCGCGAGCGCCTACGGCAGATCAGCGCTTCCAGCATGTGGCCGAACCTGCCGTGGGATATCGAGGCTGACCGTTCATGGGCGCAGGTGGTCGAGATGCAAAAGCGCATCCAACAAGCTGACACCCTGCCGGCTCTGCTGGATGCCTGGCAGCACGCTTTGGGGGCTAGCACCGAGCTCGTCAAGCTCTATGAGCGGGGCGAGGCGCAGGCACGTGATGGGCTGGGACATCTGCAGAATGAGCTGAAAGCGGTGCAGGCTATCAAGCAGCGCGTGCAGCATCAGGCGGATGCCGCGATGCGCCGCGACGAGACCGACGAAACCCGCAAGCTGGCCAAACTGGTGGCACAGACCGATCATCTGATCGCCCTATCGCTCAAGGAAGCCCACTTTGATGCCGCAATGCGTCACCTCAAGCAGGCGCGCGAGGCGCTTATGAGGCTGTAGGTCCGCCGCGCTCAATTTCTTTCAGGTTGCTGGCGGCTTCTGCCACTACCGGGATGCCGCGCGCCAGGCACAGCACCAGCGCGATCCAAGTCGTAACAGTAAAAATCGTGTGCGCGGTTGTCACCCAGTCGGGCGGTACCGCGGCCCCTTTGGCGAATGCGGCGAGCGCATTCGTCAGCGCCAGCCCGGCAAACGAAATCGCCTTGATAATGGCATAGCTGCTGCGCATCCACGGGCTGCCCACCAGCCACTTGCCCACACGCGTGCGCATGGTGCTAAAAGGCGCCACCCCGCGGCTGATGCCAACGCTGCGCACTGAATCCACCGCCACCCCGCGCACGACAAAGATAAGCGGAATCACCACCGGCACCAGACGCAGATGCGCAAACACGATCCACAGCGCGAGCTCGACGGCACGGTCTGCCATGATATCCAGCACCGATCCCAAGAGCGAGGTCTCATTGCGCGATCGGGCAACATAACCATCCAGCGAGTCCATCACGATCAGCAGGATCAGCAGCGGGACGCTGGCCAGCTTGGCCGGAGCACTCGGCAGATACAACAGCACAATGGCTAGGATGAGGACCGGAAAGCGCGCGATGGTGATCAGGTTAGCCACGGTTCGATTCCTTTGTCGTCGGTGCCAAGCATCTGGCGCGTCAGGGCGATATCCTGGTGGATCTGCTCAATGAGCGCCTCACGGCTCTCAAACACCAACTCGGGGCGCAGGTACTGTATCAGCTGCAGCTCGAGTTGGGCATTGTAGACGTCGCCATCATAGCCCAACAGGTGCGCTTCGAGCAAGCGCTCGCTCTCGCCAAAGCTCGGGCGGATGCCAATGTTCAGGGCTGCCATCCGGCGCTCGCCCTTGACCAGCGCCCAAGCGGCGTAGACGCCGTTGGTGGGGATGACGCGCTCAGGGTCGCAGGCAATGTTGGCGGTGCGGACGCCCAGCGTACGCCCGACATGCCGGCCCTGAATGACGGTGCCGCCGATGGTATAAGGCCGCCCCAGGAGGCGCGCAGCATCCGCAACCTGCCCGGCCAGCACCAGTTCACGGATGCGCGTCGAGTTGATCGGCGCTCCGCCATCCATGAGCGCTTCGATCACATGCAGTTGGTAGCCCAGCCGCTCACCATATTGTGCCAGATGCGCAGCATCGCCCTGCTGGCCGGCGCCCAGGCGAAAGTCGTGCCCTATCCACAGTTCGCGCATGCACAGCCCCGCGCTGATGTGATCGACAAAGTCCTCGGCACGCATCGCCGCCAGCTCGGGGGTGAATTCCAGCGCGATCACGCGGTTAAAGCCGGCCGTGCGCAGCCTAGAGAGGCGTTCCTCGGTGCTGGTGAGGTAGGCAACGGGCAGCTCAGGGTGCAGCACACTGCGCGGATGCGGCACAAAGGTGATCACGATGGCCTCGCGATCGACGGCAGCGGCGCGCGCCAGCACCTGGCTGATCAGGTGCTGATGCCCGCGATGCAGCCCATCAAAGGTGCCGATCGTCACCACGCTTTCGCGCGGCGGCGTTGGCTCAAGGGCGCTGATGAGGCGCTCAGTCATGCGCGAGCACCTTGATCGGCTGCCAGCTGGCTGCCTCCGGGACATAGCGCAGGATTGCGACCAGATCGCCATCCGGCGCCAGGGCATATCCCAGCTGATCCTCGTTCACGACGTCCTCGGCGCTTACCCGGCGGCCGTGGCGTACTTCGGCCATGCCGGCCTCGTCCAGCTGCACGGCGCGCATATAGCTTAGGCCTGTCTGCATCGGAAGCAGATGGGTTTGCCAGTTGTCGGCGCTCAGGGCATCCAGCGCGATGGCCTCGGCCAGCGTAAAGGCGCCGGCGCTCTCTCGCACCAGCCCTGCCATATATGCCCCGCATCCCAAAGCCTGGCCCAGGTCGTGCGCCAACGAGCGGATATAGGTGCCCGACGAACAGTGCACCCGCAAGGATGCCAGGGGCGGCTCCCAGCGCACTACCTCGAGGGCGTAAATGGTGACCTGGCGCGCCTCGCGCGCCACCGAGATGCCGCGGCGCGCCATTTTATAAAGCGGTTTGCCGCGCAGTTTGACGGCCGAATACATCGGCGGGACCTGGGCGATCTCGCCGATAAAGCGCGGCAGGGCACTCTCGAGGTCCTCTAGGGTAAGGTGCTGCCAGGGGCGCTCTTCGCTGACGGGGGTCTCGCAGTCGTAGGAAGGAGTCTGCTGGCCGAGGCGCAACTCTGCCAGATAGGTCTTGTCGCTGGCGCCCAGGTATTCGGCCAGGCGGGTGGCTTGCCCCAGACACAGCATCAGCACGCCGCTGGCTAATGGGTCGAGCGTGCCGGCGTGTCCGGCGCGGGTCACATGCGTGGTGCGGCGCACGCGGTTGACCACATCGTGCGAGCTCATGCCACGCGGCTTGTCGATGACCAGCAGCCCGTCGCGCATCTAGGGGGCGCTTTCTGCCACCAGCGGCAAGAGCATCTCAAGCAGATAGCTGCGCGCAGCCGTCAGGCTCATATGCAGCACACAGCCGGCTGCCTGCGGATGTCCGCCGCCGCCCATCGCCTTGGCTGCTGCAGAGATGTCGATCGGGCTGACAGAACGCATGCTCACGTCCACGATCCTTGGAGCTGTTTCCCTCATCACCGCCGAGATGAGCACGCCATCCAACCCCACCAGCCACGACGAGAGGCCATTGGTGGACGAATCATCCGCCTGCACACTTGTCAGGTAATCGTGGTCGAGTGCGGTGATCAGCACACCGCGCTCATTCACCGCAGCCGTCATTGCCTGGCGCCAAACTGCCAGCGCCGAATAAGGGCGCCGATTGAGCACCGAGGAGGCGATCTCTACCAGCGGTGCGCCCAGCTGCTGCAGCTTGGCGGCCGCCAGGAGCGAGCTGGGAGCGGTGTTGCTGGTGATAAAGCACTGTGTATCGCCCACGATGCCAGCCAGCAGGCAGGTAGCCGTCTTGGAGCTGATGTTGATGCCGCGCAATTGCAGCATGTCGAGGATCATTTCACTGGTGGCGGGCACGTCCTGCACCCAGTTAAGGTCGCCATAGCGGGTGTTGGTGACGTGGTGGTCGATCACCAGTAAGGGGGCACTGCCGAAAGCATCACGCCGGTAGAGGCTGCCCAGACGGCGCTCGTCGGAGGCATCCACCGCCAGCACCACCTCCTGGCCGCCGTAGGGGGCGGCCGAGACACGCTCGCTGCCCGGCAGAAAGTGCAGTTCGTGAGGCACGGGGTCCTGGCAGACCACCTGACAGGCTATGTCCAGTTCCTCGAGCGCCCAGGCAAGCCCCAGCGCAGCGCCGAGGGTGTCGGCATCCGGCTGGATGTGGGCGATGATATGGGCGCTTTTGGCTGCCAGCAGCCAGTCGATCAGACGGTCACGCTCATTCGTCGCTGTCGTCATCCTCGTGCTCCGCGCTCTCGTCGCTGTTGTCAGCGGGCAAGTCGATTTCCTTGAGCAGCGCGTCGATGCGCTGGCCATAGTGCCACGAGTTATCGGTGCGGAACTCGAGCTCGGGCACATAGTTCCAGTGCAGCAGTCGCCCCAGCTCGCGCCGCAGCACCCCGCGCGCACTGAGCAGCCCGGCCATGCCGGCGCTCAATGCCTCGGGGCTATCAAAGTGCGCCACATACACCCGCGCAATGCGCCGGTCGGGCGTCATAGAGACCTCGGTGATCACCAGCCCCTCGACACGCGGGTCGTGCACCAGGTCGCGCAGGAGGAGGGTCAGCTCGTCGCGGATAAAACTGGCTGCTTTTTGGATGCGATATCCTGGCATGGGAGACTCAGCGTTTGTCCTGTTCCATGATGTAGAACTCGATGATGTCGTCGGGCTTGAGGTCCGAATAGCCCTCGATGCCGATGCCGCATTCCATACCGGTGCCAACCTCGCGCACATCTTCGGTAAAGCGCTTGAGAGACGCTACGCGCCCCTCGTGGAGCACCTGGTTGCCGCGATGCACCCGTACCAGGGCGTTGCGCAGGGCTTTGCCTTCCTGTACCTGGCTGCCGGCGATCGTGCCGGTGCCCGAGATATGGAACAACTGCCGAACGATGGCCTTGCCCTGTTTCACCTCGTGATAGGTGGGAGCCAGCATGCCCGTCAGGGCATTCTGGATATCTTCGATCACGCGGTAGATGATCGAGTAGGTGCGGATGTCGATCTTGTTGGTTTCAGCCAGGCGCGCGGCTGCGGCATCCACAGTCACGTTAAAGCCGATGATAAACGACTGGTCGGCCGAGGCCAGCGATACGTCCGATTCGGTAATCGCGCCGACGCCCTCGTGCACGATGCGCACCTTGAGCTCGCCGGCTTCGAGCTTGGTCAGCGAGTTGCGGATCGGCTCGAGGCTGCCTTGCACGTCGGCTTTGAGGATCAGGTTGAGCGTCTTGACCTGGCCGGCCTGTGCCTGGGCGAAAATGTCCTCTAGCGAGATCGGCGCGGCGGGGGCATTGCTGGCCTCACGGGCTGCCTGGCTGGCTGCCGAAGCACGTTCGCGCGCAATACGCTCGTTTTCCACCATCTCAAAAGAGTCGCCGGCCTGCGGAATGGTGTTCAAGCCGATCACCACCACCGGCGTAGAGGGACCCGCGCGCTTGATGGGCTTGTTCTGGTAGTTAAACATGGCGCGGATCTTGCCGGCTGCGGTGCCCACCAACAGGGCATCGCCCACCTTGAGCACGCCTTCCTGCACCAATAGGGTGGCTGTGGGGCCGCGCTGGGCATCCTGGCGGCCTTCGATCACCACACCCGTCGGATTGCGGTGCGGATTGGCTTTAAGGTCGGCCATCTCGGCCACTAGCAGGATCATCCCCAGCAGGTCGTCGATACCGCGGCGTGTCTTGGCCGATACGTTGACACAGATCGTGTCGCCGCCGTATTCCTCCACCACCAGGCCCACATCCGCCAGCTGCTGCTTGACACGTTCCGGGTTGGCGACCAGCAGATCGATCTTGTTGAGCGCCACGATGATCGGCACCTGGGCGGCGCGTGCATGGTTGATCGCCTCGCGCGTCTGAGGCTGCACGCCGTCATCGGCGGCTACCACCAGCACGGCGATATCCGTCAGGTTGGCACCGCGTGCGCGCATGGCGGTAAAGGCCTCGTGGCCGGGGGTGTCTAAAAAGGTGATCACTTTATCCTGCGCCTCAGCCTGGTATGCGCCTATGTGCTGGGTGATAAAGCCAGCCTCACGCGCGGCCTGGTTGCTGTCGCGGATGGCATCCAAGAGCGAGGTCTTGCCGTGGTCAACGTGTCCGAGGATCGTCACCACCGGCGGACGCGTGCGCAGGAATCTCTTTTCCTCGTCGCTATAGACCGTCTTACGGCTCTGGGGCGCCTCAGCCTCTTCGTCAGCCTCGGCGACCTGCGGCTCGGGAGCTTTGAACTCCTTGACCTCAAAGCCCATATCGCTGGCAATGATTGCGGCAGTGTCGTAATCGATCTCCTGGTTGATGTTGGCCATCACACCGGCTGACATAAGCTGCTTGATCAGCTCGATCGGGCTGCAGCCCATACGCTCGGAAAGCTCGCGCACTGTGATACGCGCGGGCAGCACCAGGTTTTTATTAACGGGCTCAGGAGCCGGACGCGGGGTATTGTTGGGCTGGCTCGATCCGCCGGCACCCTGTCCGGGGCGGCGCTGGCTCGAACTCGGTCTGTTGCTGGAAACGGGACGGTTGGGTCGGTTTTTCATGGGGTACACCCCTTTCACAAATTTCAGCCAAAGTGCGCTTAAGCGCTGCAGGCCGGGTGGACTGACTCAGGGGTGCGTTTTGGGCGAGGTGCTGATCAGCGACCTGTCATCACATGCCCCTGTTAATCCTTCTGGCTGCCCATCAGGGGGGCGCCAGCTGTGTTGGCTTTTGAGCTGTTCACCTCAATCCACCTGGTTCGCGACGGCCTGCGGCTCGTCGTCATAACTGGATGCCGCGGCCTCGATGGCACTGCGGCTCTCTTCGGATACATCCACCTCGAGGGCTTTGACGATGCGATCGCGCTGCAACGCCCCCAATATGCAGCTGCGGCGCCGGCAGACATAAGCCCCGCGGCCGGAGAGCTTGCCGGTGGCGTCCAGCACCACCTCACCCGAGGGCGTACGCACGATGCGCAGCAGCTCGCGCTTGATGCTGATGGTGCGGCAGGTGATGCAGGTGCGTTGCGGCTGTCTGCGCTGCCGCACAGGCTTTTTGGCCATGGCGCGGCCTACTCCTCGTCGTCGTAATCCCAGCCGCTCGAACGGCCCGGCTTGCGGCGCTTTTTCGAGATCACACGTCCCAGGCGCTCGTCAAACACCAGTGTGCGCGACTTGCTCCTGTCACGCTTTCCTCCGCGCTGGCTTGCGCGCGGTTGTTCATCATCCTCAACAATCTCGGAAAACTCTTCCTCTTCAACCTCTTCGGGCTCCTGGACGGCCGGCTCGGTCACCAGCTCCGGCTCAGAGACCACCTCGGCCATTTCCGCTGCCTCGTCGGCGGGCGTCAGGGCTGGCTCCAACGGGTAGAGCTCTTCGACATCCTGCTCGAGCTCTTCGGCTTCTCCGGCGATGCCGTCTTCCAGGGCAAGTTCGTCAGTAGCTGCCTCCAGCTCTTCTTCTTCGTCCAGCGAGGCATTCGCCTCTGCCAACAGGGCGGCGGCGGCTTCGCGCGCGGCTTGGGCTTCCTGAGCCAGTGCGGCGGCTTGGGCGGCTTCTGCCTCGAGCTGCTCCTGATCCTCGGCGGCTTCCGTCTCGGAGCGGATATCGATGCGCCAGCCCGTCAGCTTGGCAGCCAGACGCGCGTTTTGCCCCTCTTTGCCGATCGCCAGCGAAAGCGAGCGGTCGGGCACCACCACTTTGGCGGTTTTCTCGCTCTCATTGAGGTAAACCGTGGTCACTTTGGCGGGGCTGAGGGCGTTCGAGATGTAAATGCCCATATCGGCCGACCACGCCACCACGTCGATCTTTTCGCCGTTCAGCTCGTTGACGATATTCTGGATCCGCACGCCGCGCGGGCCCACGCAGGAACCCACCGGGTCGATGTTGGGCTGCAGGCCAGTCACCGCCACCTTGGAGCGCGACCCAGGCTCGCGCGCAATCGACTTGATCTCGACGGCGCCGTTAAAGATCTCGGGTACTTCCATCTCGAGCAGGCGCCGCAGGAGCCCCTTGTGGGTGCGCGAGACGGTAATCTGCGGGCCCTGCCCGGTACCGCGCTCGACTTCGACCAGGTAGACCTTGAGACGCTGGTTAAAGCGGTAGTGTTCGCCGGGGATCTGCTCGCTGACGTCCATGAGCGCCTCAGCCTTGCCCAGCGAGACGGTGACCATGCGGGTGTGCGTATCGATGTTGCGGATAATGCCGGTGACGATCTCGCCGGCGCGGTCCTGGTATTCCAGGTAAACCGAGTCGCGCTCGGCGTCGCGGATCTTGCTCATGATCACTTGCTTGGCCGTTTGCGCGGCAATGCGCCCAAAGTTCTTGGGCGTCATCTCGAAATCGATCACATCACCCACTTTGGCGTTGGCTTTGAATTGGGCGGCTTCGTCAGGCGTCAGCTGGGTATCCGGGTCGGTTACCTCTTCGACCACCAGTTTTTGTACCAGCACCGTGGCGGCGCCGGTATGCACGTCGAGCTTGACAATCACATTCTGTTCGCTGTCAAAGTTGCGCTTGTACGCCGAAGCCAGCGCCTTTTCGATGGCATCGATGATGATGCTGGGCGCCAGATTGCGATCCGAACTCAGTTGTGTGATTGCGATCTCGAACTCGCTCTTCATCAGGCAAAGCCCTCCTGCTTCAAAAGACGGCTATAACAACAAAAGTGGGAGCTCGCCCACTTTTGCCCATAAACCGCTCGTTATTATAGCACCCATGAACGAACTACGCAAGTGTTGTCGGAGCACGCCTTGCTTCTCGCCACATGGGCGCTATAATTCTTCTGCCATGGAGATCCCCTTATTGCTCGAGACCCCCCACGGCGGCATCCGTCTGCCGGCTTTTTTGCCGGATGCCACCCGCGGAGTGGTGCGCGGCGTGGATTCCGCTGCCCTGGCTGAGTTAGGGGTGAGCGGTCTCGTGATGAGCCTCTTTCACCTTTTGCAGCGCCCAGCCCCCGGCACACTCAAGGCGTTGGGCGGCCTGCACCGCTTTTTCGGCTGGCGCAGCCCCATCATCACCGATTCGGGAGGCTTTCAGGCTTGGTCGCTGATCAGCCAGAATCCCAGCCTGGGGAGCATCACTGAGCGCGGCCTGGTCTATAAAGGCGACCTGCCCTCGCCCCTCAGGCTGACTCCCGAGCAGGCCGTCGAGCGCCAATTTGTTGCCGGCGCGGATGTTATCATCTGCCTCGACCAGTGCACCCACGCCTCTGATCCCCCGGCCGTGCAGCGCGCCGCCGTCGAACGCACCCTCGCCTGGGCGCGCCTCGGCAAGGCTGCCTATGTGCGCCTGACGGCAGCCAGACCAGCTCCGCATCCGCAGCTGTTTGGCGTGATCCAGGGCGGTACCGACCGCGAACTGCGCCACATCTGCGCCGAGGGCCTGCTCGAGATCGGTTTTGATGGCTACGGCCTGGGTGGATGGCCGCTGGATGCCCAGAACCAGCTGCTAACGGATACGATCGCCTGGGTGCGTGAGCTGGTGCCGCGCGAGTTCCCGTTGCACGCCCTCGGGGTGGGGCACCCGACCAACGTGGTGACGTGCAGCGAGCTGGGCTATAGCCTGTTCGACAGTGCCATGCCCACCCGCGACGCGCGCCACGGCCGCTTGCTGGTGTGGCAGGCCAGCCCGCACAGTGCGCTTTCACGGCAGGCGCAGTGGTTTCGTTACCTCTACATTGGCGATGCCGACCATCGCCGCAGCAGCGAGCCCGTCGACGAGACCTGCCCCTGCCCGGCCTGCCTCAGCTACTCGCGTGCCTGGCTGCACCACCTGTTCAAGATCGGCGACAGCCTCTACCAGCGCTATGCCACGCTACACAACCTGGCCTTTATGCTGCGCCTGATGGAGCGGTTGCGCGATGACGCCGCAGCCTGAGGGGCCGAAACAGGTCGCCGCGCGCATTTTGAATAGTTACAAGTACCGCGGAGTGCTGCCCGAGCTGGTGTGCAGGGTGGCCGAGCGCGAATGGGCCAAGACGCCCAACCTCAAGCAGGCCGAGGGCTCTGCGCGCCGCAAACTGCATCAGGTGGCAGGCGCGTATTGGACGTATGCTCCGCGCTACACTGCCTGGCTTGCGCAGCTTGAGCATGCCCGGGATGCGGGCCCGGATGCCCTGCGCGCAGCCTGCCGCGAGATACTGGCAGGGCACGCCTCCACCCGTGAGCGTCTGGCACAGCTCGAGCCGCTATATGCCGAGACCCTTGCCGATCTGGCGCCCATCCATAGCGTGCTGGATCTGGCCTGCGGGCTCAATCCGCTTGCGGCGCCATGGATGCCGTTGGCCCCCGAGGCTCGCTACACGGCGGTGGATATCTATCCGGCACTGGCGGACTTTATGGGGCAGGCTTTGCCGCTGCTGGGCTACCGCGGCGAGGGGATTGCTGCCGATGTGCTATCCGGCGTGCCGGGCGAACCCGTCGAGCTGGTGCTGCTGATGAAGGCCTTGCCCTGTCTGATGCAGCTGGATCAGGCAGCCTCCTCTGCGTTGCTCACAAGCCTGAACGCGCCGCACATCCTGGTGACATATCCGGCCGCCAGCCTGGGCGGACGCGACGTCGGGATGCTCGCCAACTATAGCACACAGCTCGAACGGCTGGCCGAGGGACAGCCCTGGCAGCTCAAGCGCTGGGTATTTGGCAACGAACTGGTCTACCGCATCGACCGCCAAAGCTAGTTTGAGCCGCTGGGCGGCTGCGCGGCGTGCCCGGCGTCGAACTCGGTCATACGGCCTTCTACCACAAAGATGATCCGCTCGCAGATGTTGACGGCGCGGTCGCCGGCGCGCTCGAGGTTGTGCGCCACCCACATCAGCATATTGGCTTGCTCCATGTGGTCGGGGTTCTTGATCACCCGCTCGATCAGGTCGCGATAGACCTGGTTATACAGCTCGTCCACCTGGTCATCCATTAAGGGGATACGCTTGGCGGCCTCTACGTCCAGCGCGGCAAAGGCCTCAAGCGACGACGCCAGCATATCCAGGGCGATATCGGCCATTTTGGGGATATCCACAAGCGGTTTGATCAGATACTGCTGTCCGAGCATCAGGTTGATTTTGGATATTCCCTTGCCGTAATCGCCCATGCGCTCCAGCTCGGTGATGATCTCGAGCATGGCCGCCAGGTTGCGCAGATCGCTCGCCAGGGGCTGCTGGGTGGCGATCAGCACCAGGATATCATGCTCCAGGCGAAAGCGCTTGTCGTTGATCAGCTGGTCATCGGCAAGCACCTCGCGTGCGGCATCCAGGTTGCGATCCTGCAACGCGACCACGGCTTTGCGGATGGCCGTCTTGACCATCATACCCAGCTGGGCAACATCAGCCTGCAAACGGTTCAGTTCGGCGTGAAAGGCGACTCGCAGCATTTCGATACTCCTTTCGAGCGTCAGTGCGGCCCTGTCCGGCTCCTAGCCAAAGCGGCCGGTGACGTATCCTTCAGTACGGGCGTCGCGCGGATGGGTGAAAATTTCGCGCGTTGGGCCATATTCTACCAACACACCCACTTGGTCGTCATCCACCATAAAAAAGGCGGTCTGTTCCGAGACCCTGGCGGCTTGCTGCATGTTGTGGGTCACGATGATGATCGTGTAATCCTCGACCAGGGCGTGCATCAGGTCCTCGATCTTTAACGTTGCTATCGGGTCGAGCGCCGAGGCGGGCTCGTCCATCAGGATCACCTCGGGGCGCACCGCGATCACGCGCGCGATGCACAGCCGCTGCTGCTGTCCGAGCGACAGGCTCAGGGCGTTGTGATGCAGCACGTCCTTGACCTCATCCCACAGGCTAGCTCCGCGCAGGCTGGTCTCGACGACCTCGTCCAGGCGGCCAAATTGGCGCGCGCCCAGCACCCGCGGGCCGAACGCGACGTTATCATAGATCGATTGCGGAAAGGGGTTGGGGCGTTGAAAGACCATCCCCACCCGCCGGCGCAGCTCGACCACATCCATATCTGTGCCATAGATATCGCGCTCGTCCAAAAAGGCCTGCCCGGTGATGCGCGAGTTTGGGATGGTGTCGTTCATGCGGTTGAGGCAGCGCAAAAAGCTGGATTTTCCGCAGCCGGATGGCCCGATCAGGGCAGTGATCTGATGCTCCGGGATTTCCAGCGAGACCTTGCGCAGGGCCTGTTTGCGGCCGTAAAACACGTCCAGGTCGCGTACTGCGAATTTCGCGCTCATCCGAACCGCCCCGTCACATAATCTTCGGTGTGGCTGTTTTGCGGACGGTTGAACACCTCACGGCCGTCGCCCTTTTCGATCAGTTCACCCATCAGGAAAAAGCCGGCATAGTCGGCAATGCGCGCGCCCTGCTGCACATTGTGCGGCACGATAATGATCGTATAGCGCTTTTTGAGCTCCAACAGCGATGCCTCTACCTTGGCCGTCGAGACCGGGTCGAGGCCAGAGGTGGGCTCATCCAGGAGCAGGATTTCTGGCTCGAGTGCCAGACTGCGCGCGATGCAAAGCCGTTGCTGTTGCCCGCCCGAGAGCTGGTTGGCGGGCGTATCCAGGCGGTCCTTGACCTCGTCCCACAGGGCGGCCTGGCGCAGGCTGGATTCGACCAACTCGTCCAGCCGGCTGGCCTGGCGGATGCCGGCCAGCTTGGGACCATATACCACGTTGCTGCGGATAGTGCCCGGCAGTGGCAGCGGCAGGGCAAATACCATGCCGATGCGCCGGCGCAGGGCGGCTACCTGCGTTCCGGGGGCGTAAATGTCGTCGCCATCCACCCAGATGTGTCCGCTCATGCGGATGTTATCCACCAGGTCGTTGAGGCGGTTGATCAGGCGCAGCATGGTGGTCTTACCGCCACCGGCCGGCCCGAAAAAGACCGTCACAGCATGCAGCGGCACGTCGATGGTCACATCTTTGAGGGCGTGCACGTCGCCGTAAAACAGGTTGACGTTTTCGGTGCGGATCTTGACGGGATGCTGCAGGGCGCTGAGCGCCTCGGAGGCCGGGTCGTGCGTTACCATTGGCGCCGCCTCCTGAAGTATGAGCGGATCAGCGAAGAGACCACGTTCATCGAGAGCACCAGCACCAGGAGCACCAGCGCGGTGCCGTATTGCATCTGCGGCGGCATGCCGGGCACCTGCGTGCTGACGACATACAGGTGGTACGGCAGCGCCATCACCGGGTCGAGCGGCGAGGTCGGCAGCTTGGGCAGGTAAAAGGCCGCCACGGTGAACAGGATCGGGGCCGTCTCGCCGCCGGCGCGCAGCAGCCCCAGCAGGATACCGGTGATGATCCCTGAGGTGGCCTGCGGCAGCACCACGTGGCGGATGCCCTGCCAGCGCGTGCCCCCCAGGCTGGCCGAGACGGTGCGGAACTCCATCGGCACGGCCCTTAGAGCTTCTTCCGAGGTCGAGATGATCACCGGCAGGGTCATAATCGCCAGCGTCAGCGAGCCGGCCAGGATCGAGGTGCCCATGCGCAAAAAGAGCACAAACAGCCCCAGCCCGAACAGGCCGTAAACCACCGAGGGCACGCCTGAGAGGTTGACCAGTGCCAGGCGGATGGCGCGCGTCAGCCAGGTATCTTTGGCATATTCCGAGAGATAGATCGCACCGCCCACCCCGATCGGGATCGAGACCACTGCGGTTCCCATCGTCAGCAGCAAGGTGCCGACGATGGCCGGAAAGATGCCGCCGGCTTTCATGCCGTCATAGGGCATTGTGGTCAGGAATTCCCACGAGATGGCGCCTGCGCCGCGCACCACGATCAGGGCAATGATCAGCACGATCGGGATCACCACCACCAGGGCGACAAACCCCAGCAGACCAAAGCCCAGGCGTTGTATGGCGTGGCGGTTCATCAGCGCAGGCCTCCGCGGTAGCGCTTTTTAAAGATGCTCTTGGCCGCAAAGAGGTTGATCACAAAGGTCACCAAAAACAGGATAATGCCGATGCCAAACAGCACGTGATAGTGCACGCTGCCCTGCGCCACCTCGCCCATCTCGGCGGCCACCGTGGCCGTCATGGTGCGCACCGGCTTGAACAGCGCGTCCAGCCCCAGCGGCATCCTGGCGGCGTTGCCGGTGATCATCATCACCGCCATGGTCTCGCCGATGGCGCGCCCCAGGCCCAGCATCACAGCCGTTACAATCCCCGAACGTGCTGCCGGCACCACCACGCGCCAGATCGTCTGCCAGCGCGTGGCGCCCATCGCCAGCCCGGCATCGCGATAGCTCTTGGGCACCGCGTCGAGGGCGTCTTCCGCCACTGAGATGATCGTGGGCAGCGCCATATACGCCAGCACCAGCGCGCCAGAGAAAGCCGTCAGGCCGGTGGGGATATTCAGCAGGGTGCGTATCGCCGGCACCAGGATCGTCATGCCAAAAAAGCCCAGCACCACCGAGGGGATGCCGGCCAGTACTTCGATCAGCGGCTTTAATACCTCGCGCACCCAGTTTGGGGCAACCTCTCGCACAAACACCGCCGAGGCGATCCCCAGCGGCAGGGCGATCACCACCGCCGTGAGGGTCACCAGGAGCGACCCGAGGATCAGCGGGATGGTGCCATAGTAACCAAAAGTGGGATACCACGCGGTGCCGAACAGGTTACTGAGCGGTACCTCAAAGAGGGCGGGAATACCCTCGCGCAAGAGAAAGAAAAAGATCAGGATCACAAAGCCGATCGTCGAAAGGCCTGCCAGGCGCACAAACCATTCGATCAAAAAAGCGCCCAGTTTGATCGGCTCACGGCGGTCGACCGGTGAAGTCATCATGGCTCGTCTATCAGCGGCACAAAGCCGAGTTTGGGGATCAGCTCCTGCCCGTCGGTGCGGATCCATTCCAGATAGGCTGCCAGCTCACCGCTGGGCTCGCCGGGGGTGTACATGTAGAGTTCGCGCGAGATCGGGTAGGAGCCGTCGTTAACCGTCTCGACCGAAGGCTTGACATAAGGACTGTTTTCGTCGATGGCGACAGCCAGCACCTTTTGGTCGGGTGTTACATATCCCAGCCCGTCATAACCGATCGCGTTGGGGTTCTGGCGCACCTCGACGCTGATCCCTTCCGACGAGGGCATCAGCAAGGTATCGGGCGCAAAGAGCAGCTTGCTGTCGCTATCTCCCAGGCGGATGACGTTTTCCAGAAAGTAGACATAGGTGCCCGAGTTGGATTCGCGCGAAAGCAGCACAATCGGCAAGTTGTCGCCGCCCAGCTGGCTCCAATTGGTGATCTGCCCGGTATAGATAGCCGAAAGCTGCGGCAGGGTGATGCGGTCGACCGGGTTTTCCAGGTTGACGACGATGGCAATGGCATCCAGCGCCACCACATACTCGATCGGCTCGATTCCCAGCTTGGCTGCCTGGTCGAGCTCTTCCTGCTTGATGCTGCGCGAGGCGTTGGCCAGGTCGATGGTGCCGTTCAGCATGGCTGTCAATCCGGTGCCCGAGCCGCCGCCCGTCACCGAGATGGTCACTTCGGGATGCAGCGCCATATAGGCTTCTGCCCAGGCCAGCGCCAGGTTGACGAGGGTATCCGAGCCCTTGTTAATGATCGTCCGGCTGCTGCCGGGCTGAGGGGTGCTCTGTTGCGGCGCGCTGCAGCCGCTCAGCAGGATGCCCAGCAATATCAGCCAAACGAGCAGCGAGCGCCAGGGAGCCTGACGCGCGCGCGCGAACTCGAGACCAGTTGCCCATTTCATCAGCTGCCATTCTATCGACGTTTAGGCACCCGTCAAGTAACTGACTTGACCGAACCTGCCGCCAAGTTTACAATGCCACAAAACCTGCGAGGTGGTCGATGCGATGCCAATCAGCTCCGAAACCCTTGTCATGCTCCTGCTCGGCATCGTCGTCGTCGTTTTAGCGGTGATGAATATCCTGTTGTTGCGCCGTCTCAACCGCGCCAACAGCGCCGCGTCGACGGCGGCGCTGCAACCGCGAGTCAGCGCAGATGGTGAGGTGTTGGGCACGATGCAATCCAGCCTGGTGCAGGAACTGCAGGGGCTCGATCAGCGCCTTGCGGCGCTGCACTTGGCCGAGCAGCGCGACCTAAGCCGTTATGGTCTGGTGCGCTTTAGCCCATACGATGATACTGGCGGTGACCTTTCGTTTGCCCTGGCGATTGTCAGCCAGGAGGGCAACGGCGTCCTGCTTTCGAGCCTGCATGGGCGCACCACCACGCGCTTTTATGCCAAGACGATCGAATCGTGGGGCTGCCAGCAGATGCTTTCGGATGAAGAGGCTGAGGCGGTCCGCCGTGCCCAGGAGATGCGCTAGAGGAGTGCTGTGAAAGCGGTTTTTATTCACACCAACTGCATCCTGCGCGATAGCCACTGTGATACCGAGCTGCCGCCCGAGGGCTGGCGGCTGGAACCGGCCACTCTGGAGGCCGTGCGCAGCCTGAGCGGCCCCGACCAGCTGGTGATCGTTTATGGCGAATCTACGCTAGATCAACCTGTCAACCCGCTGCAGAGCGAACTGCTGCGCCAGGTTGAGGCCGGCGGCGGGCAGATCGACGTGGTGCTCAACTGTCCGCACGGCGATAATCCCGCCTGCCATTGCTGGGGTGAGCAGCCCTGCCTGCTGTGGCGCCCGGCTGCCATGCTCGAGCTGGCACTGCCGGATTCGTTCGTGATCGCCGATAGCAAACGCGACCTCAACACCGCCATTGCCGCCGGCGTGCGTCCCCTCATGACGCTCAACGGCCGCACGATTGCCGAGGTGATCGGCGAAGCTCCCAGCACCAAGGATTTCCCGATCGCGCCCGACCTGACCACCGCGGTGTCCTATATCCGCGCCGAACAGGATATCACCCAGGCCAACGGCCAACCGCGCCAGCCGGCCAAGCCGCAGCCAAGCATCTATGAGCTCGAGGCGCGTGCCGCCACCCTGCCCACCCTGGAAGTCACCTCGCAGCGCCTGCTGGCATTGCGCCAGAAACAGGCCGAGGTGCGCATCAAAACGACAGACCTGGCGCGCTGGCTGAGCTTTTTCGTCATCGGCGCCCTGGGTGTCACCCTGGGGATCGCCTATCTGCTCACCCACCTCTACCGCGTCCAGCCCTTTCCCAGCTTTATCTACTGGGTGACGCTGCAGTTCATCCCGCGCACCTGGCGCGGACTGCTCTTTATCGTCATCGGCATGGGAGTGATCTGGCTGGCGGTGCGCAGCTTTGTCCGCTCCGACCTGTACGACCGCTTTCAGCGCTTTATCAAGCGCATGCGGGAGCGTTAAGTCTGCGCTAGCTCGAGTACCATCTGCTTCAGGACGCGCTGGCTGACCATGCCGCGCTCGGTGAGGGCGGCGATGGCCTGCGGATGGCTCTGCGAGATACTGGCATGCACATTGCGCGCCCCCCATGCGTGTGTCTGGTTGATCAGGGCATCCGCCAGGCGCGCCTCCCAGCCGACCCCGCGTGCCTCGGGGCGCACCCGCAGCTCAATGGTATAGGGCGAGCGCGCCGATTCCGCCCAGATGGCGCCATATGCCGCCAGCGGGCTGGTTGATTCCGCCACCAGGGCGTGCTCACGCCGTCCCCCAAGGGCCGCCTCGATGGCGTTATCCAGGCGCGAGAACAAGCCCAGACGGTAGCTCGCGGGTTGCAGTACGGCGCGCTCGATCAGCAGGGGCGGGCTGGTAGCGCACACCAGCTGCCACAGGGCGCGGTTATCGCGCATGCTACGCCTACGCAGGCCCTCGGCAGAGCCCCGCGCCGCGTGCGGAACGAGATGCGCGTCCAGGCGCAGCTCTTCGGTGATGTCGGTGGTGTAAAAGCCGCGCCGTTCGTAAAGCCCGAGTGCGATCGGCCGGTTGATGCGCACCTGCAGGCGAATGAGCCTGCCGCCTGCGGTGCGGATGGCATCGATAGCGGTATCCAGGAGCCGTCCGGCGATGCCGCGCCCGCGCACAGCGGGGGCGGTGGCCACATTGCTGATAAACCAGTTGGCGCGGTTGGCCTGGTCCTGCGACAGGCTGATGTTGCCCAGCACCTGACTGCCCTCGGCGTACACATAGCCGCGCATATAGTCGCCGCCCGGCATACGGATCAGTCCGCCCAGGTTGGCAGCGGTGTACAGGTCACACACCATGCTCGAATCGCTCTGGCGCAGCTCTTCGCCAAAGGCGTTCTCGAGCAGCTCTGCCAGCTGAGCAAAGTCGTGCGGCACACGCAGCGGACGGATGATGCCTTTGGGGCGTAGATGGTCCGACATGCGCAAAATCTAGCGCACGGCGTTTTGCGTGTCAACTGCGGCCGCGCAATGTCACATCGCCGGCCAGAATCGTCACCAGCTTGCCCGAGGGCGTGCGTACCAGCAGGGCGCCATCGCCATCAACGTCCTCCGCCACGCCCGTCACCAGCCCTTCGGGTGTGCCCACCTCGACGTTTTGCCCGAGGGTTGCCAGCCGCGCGCGCCAGGCGTCCACCGGCAGCCAGCCGGCGTTTATTTTGACATAATACTGCTCAAAGCGCCGCAAGAGTGCTACCAGCAAGGCCGCGCGTGGCACCGGATGTCCCAGAGCATCCGAGAGACTGGCGGCGGGGATGAGCACCTCGCCCAGGGTAGATGGGGCCAGGTTGACGTTGATGCCCAGCCCCAGCACCACATGGCGCAGCGTGTGGCCCTGCAGGGCGGCCTCGCACAGCATCCCGCCCACTTTGCGGCCATGCAGCAGCAGGTCGTTGGGCCACTTGATCTCAACCGGCAGGGTGTGCAGCTCACCGATCGCCTCGGCTGCCGAGAGGGTGGCGATCATCGTCAGGCGATGTAGGCTGCGCGGATCAAGCCGCGGGCGCAGAACCAGCGAACACAAGAGCGCGCTGCCGGCGGGAGCCAGCCAACGGCGCCCCAGGCGTCCGCGTCCGGCGGATTGCTCCTCGGCCAGCACCACGAGACCCTCGGGGGCGCCCGCGGCCGCCAGCTCGGCGGCGTGCCAGTTGGTCGAATCGATCAGGCGGTGGTGTTCGATGGCGCCACCAAACAGGCTGCCCGCCAGCGCACGGGAGAGCGCGGTGGGGTCAAGCGGGGCATCAGCTTTCTCATGCATACAGTTAGCATACCTTCAAGATGCGCAATTGACCAGCAATCTGAGACGGTTATACTCGTTCAGGGGCAGGGAGGTGCTGAATGCCCGAATCGCGCGAGTGGGATGAATTCGCCGTAGCCGACATGTGGGATGCCAACGCGCCCGTGTGGGGCGAGCTGGCCCGTTTGGGCTATGACCAATTCCGCGATTACATCAACGCGCCGGCCTTTATGGCGGCATTGCCGTGTGTGGAGGGCTTGCTCGGGCTGGATGTGGGCTGCGGCGAGGGGTATCACACCCGCCTGGTGGCCAAGCGCGGGGCGCGCCTGATTGCCTTGGACATCGCCCCCAAGTTTATCGAGCAGGCCGCCGCGGATGGCGGTCCGATCGCCTGGATGATAGCCAGCGGCTGCGCCATCCCTTTGGCGGATCAATCCGTCGATTTCGTCATCTCTACCATGTGCCTGATGGATCTGCCCGACTATGAAGGCGCCCTGGACGAGATCTGCCGCGTGCTCAAGCTAGGCGGCTTTTTGCTGTTCTCGATCCTGCACCCCTGTTTCAGCGTCGCGGGCAGCGAGTGGCAGCTGGATAGCTTTGGACGCCGCAACGGCTTGCTGGTGCGCAACTATTTCGACCAGGCCTCGGGCTATGTGGAGGAGTGGATCTTTGGGGCCGCCCCGCGCGAGCTGGTGGCCGGCAAGCGCCACTTTCGCATTCCCCGCTTTCGGCGCACGTTAGCCGGCTGGCTCAATCCGCTCTTTGAGCGCGGCCTGGTGCTGGAGCGCCTCGAGGAACCGCACGCCAGCAAACGCCAGGCACAGCGTAACCCGCGCCTGGCTGCTTCGCGCATCGTGCCCTATTTTATGCTGCTGCGCTGCCGCAAGCCCTAACTGGCGGTCGCCTCGGCGGCCAGCTCGCGCAACAGCTCACGCAGCGGTTCATACAGGCGCTGATACTGCCCGAAACGCGCCGTGTAGCGTGCCCCCAGCTCGATGTTGGGCTCAAAGGTGGCGTCGGGCTGTACCATCATGGAAGCCCCCTCAGCAGCATCGCCAAACACACCTGCGCCCACCCCCGCCAGGATGGCAGCTCCCAGCGTGCCGGCCTCGGTGACCTTGAGGCGCGTGAAGGGCTTTTGCAGGATATCGGCGCCCAGCTGGATCCAGGGCTCAGATTTGGCGCCCCCGCCCACCGCCACATAGCGTTCGATGGCGATGCCGGCGCCCGGCAGCTGCTCGGTGGATTCGCGCAGATAGTAGGTGGCGCCCTCAAGCAGCCCTTTTAGCACCGCCCCGCGCGGCGTCTCCAGGCGCAGGCCTGCCAGCACGCCGCCCGAATCGTCGATAAAGTTGGGCGGGCCGGTGGCGGTAAAGTGCGGCAGCGCCAGCACCCCTGAGGGGCCTTCGGGCATCTCTGCCAGTAGGGTGCGGTAGATATCGCCGCCGGTTTCTGCGGCCAGGCGCTTGTCCATCACCGCAAAGGTGTCGCGGTACCACTTTAACAGCGCACCGCCCTGGTTATAGATAAAGCTGACAAAAACCCCCGGCGCGGCGTGGTGCTCGGTATTGAGGCCGCGCTCGAGCATGGCGGCTGCCGGCGGGATCTCGCGGTAGACCGGCACGATGCAGATATAGGTGCCCATCCCGTACATGGCCTGTCCGGCGGAGGTCACACCGGCACCCACCGCGTTAGCGCACTGGTCGTGCGCGCCCGAGACGATCACCGTCTCGGGGCTCAGGCCCAGTTCCTCGGCCATCTGCGCCGAAACCCGGCCGATCGCCGTGCCGGATGGCACCGTGCGCGGCAGTTTGGCGCCGTCGATGCCGCCCCAAGCGAGCAGCTCGGACGACCAGTCGGCGCTTTGCAGGTCAAACAGCAGTGTGCGGTTGGCCAGGCTATAGTCGACAGTGGCCTCACCGCCCAACAACCTGCCCACCAGGCCGCCCCACAGCATGAATTTGTCCGCCTTGTCGTACAATTCTGGCTGGTACTGGCGCACCCACTTGAGCTTGGTCAGGCCATAGTGGTTGCCCAACGGGTTGCCGTTCAGGCTGTAGAGCCGTTCAGGGGTGATGCCCGCGCGCAGCTCGGGCAGGAATTCCGCCCCGCGCGCGTCAAAGTTGAGGATCGAGGGGCCCAGGATCTCGCCATCTGCCGAGATCGGCACGAGCGCCTCGCCCAACGAACAGATCGCCAGGGCCTGCACCGCGTCGTTGCCAGCTTTAGCCGCCACCGCCGCAATACAGGCCTTGATTTTGTTCCAAACCTCGAGGCTATCGAGCTCCGCCCAGCCCGGCTGGTGGCGCTGCACGTCATATTCCTGATAGCTGCTGGCCAGTGCTGTGCCGTACACGTCAAACAACACCGCTTTGCAGCCCGTCGTGCCGATGTCGATCCCCAGCAGGCTCATGGCGGCTGCCTACTGGGTCAGCTGCGACGCTGTGCCGTGCAGCCCGAGGTATTCATCCAGCACCCAGCAAGTGCGCGTGTAGCAGGTTTCCTGGCCGCGCTGCACCCCGCCTTCGCGCAGGCCCTCTTCGTAGGCTTGACGGATCTCGGTGCCGATGTTGATCTTGGCAATGCCGCGCTTGATGCCGGCGCGCACGTCTTCCTGCACCACGCCCGATCCGCCGTGCAGCACCAGCGGGATGCCGGTAGCCTCCGCCAGCTGGGCGAGGTGATCGAGCTGCAGGTGAGCAGCTACCTTTTTCTGGTCGCGCAGGCCGTCGGCGATGGCGCCGTGTACGTTGCCCACCGCCACCGAAAGCCAGTCGCAGCCCGATTCGTTGACAAAACGCGATGCGTCGTCCACGGCAGTAAAGCCCTTGCCGGAGGCGAACAGGGTGGCATAGTCGGGCAGAGGGCCGGCCTCGTGGCCCAGCACCGCGCCCAGCTCAGCCTCAGCCACGGCACCGGCCTGGTGAGCCATGTCGGCCACTTCGCGTGTGATGCGGATGTTTTCTTCCAGATCCAGGCGCGAGCCATCCACCATGATGGAGGGGTAGCCCAGGCTGAGGGCTTCCTCAAAGAGTGGGCGATAGTCGACGCGCTGCTGATCTTCGTCGATGACGGGCACATGGTCGAGGTGCAGGCTCACATGCGCCGGGTTGCGGTAGCGCGCGTATTCATGATACACCGCTGCCAGGCTGCGCGCCTGGAATTTGATCCATTCCAGGCGCGCGGTGGCGATAAAGCCAAAAGCATCTTGGTCGACCAAGGCACGCACCACCGGTTCGACCATCGGCAGATAGGGCACATTAAAGGCCGGCACTACCAGCCCGAGCTCGCGGGCACGCTGCATCACACGGTTGTTGATCGACATCGTCCTAGCACCCGAATCCGCACTGCGGCACGTTGACCTGGTAGCCCAGGTAGTTGACCATCGCATCCAGGGTGGGGGCCATGACGTCGCCCGGCGTTACCGACACATGGTGGCGATGCCCGGCTCTGCAGATGTGCAGGAGCACGTCCTGCAGCCGGTCGATCTGTGCCACACCGGCGCAGCCAAAGTAGTCATCCGGGATCGATTCGCCCGTAAAGGTGCCCTTGCCCAGGTAAAAACGCATCTGGCCGGCTTCGGTCATCAGGCTGCCAAAGGTAAAGTCGCCGGGGAGAATGCGCCCGACGTTGCAGCCAAAGGTGTTTTCGTAACCCAGGGTGGTGCCGAGGATGGCATGGTCGCTGACGCGCCCGGCATTCGTCATCAGCGAGGTGGGCACTGGCCCGCAGTGGAAGAGGATCACCTTGTCGTCGTCGTCGCCATAGTTGTTGTTCCAATCCAGGCAGGTGGCCGGCTTGCCGGAGGCCAGCGAAAGTGCCCGCATGGCGATGGCGTTGCCCGTATCCAGCTCGCAGGCGGTGGGGATGCCGCGGTTGTTCAGCTCTGAGAGCAGCACACACGGCGAGACGCCTATCTCGGCCTGCATCTCTTCCCAGCAGCGGAGCGAGACTGCATCCATCTTGTATTTCTCGATAAAGTAATCGAGCACCACGCTCATGCGCACCAGCTTGTCAAAGGCGCGCTCGGGAGCTGACGACCAGTTGGTATAGGCCTTCAGAGAGGCTGCCTTGTTGACATAAGCGTCGTCCTTGGGGTTGATCTTGTCCATGCGGTAGAACAGCTCGGAAAGGTCGAGCGTCTCGGTATTGATGCTGTGGCGCTGCAGGGCGATCTCGTCGATGCGCACCGTCTTGAAAGCGGTGGTGCGCGCGCCGATCGCGCCGACGATGATGTCCTTCATGCCGTTAACGACGCGGCACAGGCGGTCGAAATAGACCACATTTTCGGCAAAGCGCGGGCTGAGGGGGTGCACGGTGTGCGGTTTTAGCACCGTGAACTTGACGCCGTATTGGGTAAACACGTCGGTGATCGAGAGCTTGCCGCAATAGCTGTCGCGGCGGGTAGCCGGAGCCATCTTGTCCATATCGTCGGGGTAGGCCTGGATGAGGATCGGCTTGCCGGCATGCTTGAGTCCCGCCAGGGCGCCGTTTTCGTCGCCAAAGTTAGGCAGGCACAGGATCACTCCGCCATACTCGCCCTCGTGCGATTTCAGCCAGCGCGCATACTTTTCACCGTCTTCGGCGCTATCTACGCCGCCAAAGCGGGTCTGGTCGTCAGGCATCATCAGCACTTTGTGGCCCATGCCCTCGAGCAAGGAGCGCATCGTATCGCGCGCCTCGTACATCAGCTCGCCGGGGAAAAAGGTGCGGTTGCCGAAAAAGAGTGCAAAGGTGGTTTTTTCGCTGAACATGCGGCTACTCCTTGAGTGGTTTGTTGCCAGTATAGTACAGTCGTAATTAAGGTCAAGCCAAACGCGGCATCAGCCGGCGGAGTGAGATGTCGCTGCCCTTTTTCTCGGAAGAGATGAGGTATCCTTGTATATCTGTCGGGTGTTATAAGCCTGGATGAATGATTGATCCAGTCTGCAGGCCGATATACAATATCTCCGGAGTTGTTCTTACGAGGAGCAGCAATGAAACGCTCAACCCGCATTGCTCTGACGGCTCTCGGCGGCCTGGCTGCCGCAGCCGCATTGGCACCGCTTTTTATTCGCGTGGCTCCGCTGGCCGACACCCTCCCGCCTGAGAAGCTTGCTGATGAGGATTCGCGCTTTCTCACCCTGCGAGGGATACACCTTCATTATTCCGATGCCGGTGAGGCGCCGCAAAGTTTGTTCATCCTGCACGGCTTTGGCGAATCGATCGCGGCCTGGCGCCACCTGCAGCGGCCGCTTGGCGAACACTTTCGCGTCGTCGCTGTCGACCGGCCCGGCTTTGGGTTGACAGAGCGCGTCTCGGCAGATCCGCGCGACCCTGTCAACCCCTATGGCGTCGCTGGCCAGACGGAGCTCTTTAGCGCCATGCTGACAGAGCTTCAAGCTGCGCCGGCGGTGGTGGTGGCTCATTCGGCGGGCGCCGCGATTGCCCTGCGGCTGGCAATTATGCATCCCGAGCAGGTGCGCGCGCTGGTGCTGGTAGGTGCGGCGGTTTATACCGTGCGCCGCACTCTGGGCATCTGGCGGCGCCTGATGAACACGCGCTGGGCCAACAAGATAGGCATCCTGGCGATGCGCATCTCCCCGCGGCTGTTTGGGCACATTGCAGAACGCTCCTGGCATGACTATAGTAAGGCTGGCGATGCCTATGTCGATATGATTCGCTATCCGCTGCGCTCCGAGGATTGGGACCGCGGCCTGTGGGAAGCCGCACGGGTGCTGCCGGATACCTCCATTCTGCGGCGCCTGGGCGAGGTGCGCATGCCGGTGCTGGTGATCACCGGCGATAACGACCGCCTCGTGCCGCCTGCCGACGCGCGCAGCCTGGTGAATGCCCTGCCGAACGCGATCCTTTCGGTGATCCCCAACTGCGGGCACCTGCCGCACGAAGAATGCCCCGACGAGTTCCTGGCCGAGCTGTTCAGCTTTGCTGCCAAACTGCCGCCCGAAACGCCGCAGCAACATTTGTCAGGCACGGCGGCTATGCTATAGTACATAGCTTGGAATCCGCAGCGGCTCGTTCTGCCGTACCGCCCAGAGTGGTGTTGCACGGTTCCGAGGAGAGTAACTGGTGAGTTTTGCGGATGCCAGCCCTGACGATGAGCTGGTCAAGCGCCTTGCAGCATTGCCCGTCGATCAACTATATACCGCCCTGGATAGCAGCCCGCAGGGGCTGGAGCCGCGCCAACTGTCCGCGCTGCGCGAGCGATACGGCCCCAATACCATCCGCGAGGTCAAAGGGTGCCCCCTGATCATACGCTTCCTCTCGCAGTTCACCCACCTGATGGCGATCATGCTGTGGGTGGCCGGCATAGCCGCTGTTATCGGCAAGATGCCCGAGCTCGCTGTGGCTATCTGGGTGGTGGTGATCATCAACGGCGTTTTCAGCTTTTGGCAGGAATTCCGCGCCGATAAAGCCGCCGAAGCCCTCAAGAATATGATGCCGCTGCAGGCCAGAGTCCTGCGCGGCGGCGAGGAGGCGCGTATCAGCGCCGAAGAGCTGATGCCTGGCGACCTGCTGTTACTATCCGAGGGCGACCGCATCTCGGCGGATGCGAGAGTGCTCCAGGAATCCGAGCTCTCGGTTGACCAATCGACCCTGACGGGCGAATCACACCCGGTGCGCAAGACCGCCGATGCCCTGCAGCGCTCCGATCTGGCGCGCCACGAGATGCCCAACCTGGTGTTTGCCGGCACCAACGTAGCCTCCGGCACCGGCAAGGTGCTGGTGTATGCAACCGGCATGAACAGCGAGTTCGGGCGCATTGCCGGGCTGACCCAATCGGTGCGCGAAGAGCTTTCGCCCTTGCAGCGCGAGGTGCAGCGCGCTACGCGCATCGTGCTGGCCATTGCCATCAGCATCGGGCTGGTCTTTTTCGTGCTAGCGCTCTTTGTCGCCAAAGTCACGCTCATTGAGAGCTTTATCTTTATGATGGGCATGTCGGTGGCGTTCGTGCCCGAGGGCATGCTGCCGCTGGTGACGCTCTCGCTGGCGATGGGCGTGCAGCGAATGGCCAAACGCAACGCCCTGGTGAAAAAGCTCTCCTCGGTGGAGACGCTCGGCTGCACCACGGTCATCTGCACCGATAAAACCGGCACCCTCACCCAGAACGCCATGACGGTCCGTTCGCTGTGGGCGGCTGGCCGCAGGGTGAATGTCTCCGGCGGAGGCTACGTCCCCGAGGGCAGCTTTGATGTAGCCGGCACACCGCTCGAGCTTTCGCACGAAGAGGACCTGCGCGAGCTCTTGCGCGCCGGGTCACTCTGCAACAACGCCCGACTGGTGCCGCCCAGCACGCCCGGAACTGCCTGGAGCATCCTGGGCGACCCTACCGAGGGCGCCCTGCTGGTCTCGGCGCAAAAGGCCGGCATCCTGCTGGATACCGAGCTGGCCGCCGCCCCGCGGGTGCGCGAGCTGCCCTTTGATTCGCGCCGCAAGCGCATGACCACCCTGCATCAGCGCGGCCGCGAGTTGGTGGCTTATACCAAGGGGGCGCCCGCCGAGGTGCTTGCCCTTTGCACCCACATACTGCAGGGCGGCAAACGCGTGCCGCTAGATGACGAACAGCGTCGCGCCATCATGGCCGCCAACGATGACTATGCCCGCGCCGGTCTGCGTGTCTTGGCTGTGACGCACCGCGACCTGCACGATGGCACCAGCGCCCAGCCGCCGCTCAACAGCTGGTCGACCGAACTCACCGAACAGGACCTCACTTTTCTCGGCTTGCAGGCGATGATGGATCCGCCGCGCCCGGAAGTGGCTGAGGCTGTCGAACGCTGCCACCATGCCGGTATCCGCATCATCATGATCACCGGCGACTATGGCCTGACGGCCGCCAACATTGCCCAGCGCATCGGGATCGTCTCCAGCCCGCAGGCGCGCATTATCACCGGCCTCGACCTGGAGTCGATCACCGACGATGAGCTTAAACAGGCCCTCGCCAGCGAGGTGATCTTTGCGCGTGTGGCGCCCGAACACAAGCTGCGGGTGGTTAAGAACCTGCAAGAGCTCGGGCACGTGGTGGCCGTCACCGGCGACGGCGTGAACGACGCGCCGGCCCTCAAAAAGGCCGATATCGGTGTGGCGATGGGCATCACCGGCACAGACGTGGCCAAAGAGGCCGCCACGATGGTGCTCTCTGACGATAACTTTGCCTCGATTGTCAACGCCGTCGAAGAAGGCCGTGCGGTGTATGCCAACATCAAAAAGTTCTGCACCTATATCTTTACCAGCAACACCCCCGAGGCGTACCCCTTTATCCTGTATGTGCTCAGCGGCGGGCGTATCCCGCTGGGAATGACGATCATGCAGGTGCTGGCGGTTGACTTGGGCACCGACATGGTGCCGGCTCTCGGCCTGGGCGCCGAACTGCCCGAGCCCGGCTTGATGGACCGCCCTCCGCGCAACCTGCAGGAGCACGTCATCTCGGGTCCGCTTTTGGTGCGTGCCTTTCTTTTCCTGGGCACATTTCAGTCCTTGGCGGCATTGGGCGCCTTTTTCTTTCACTACTGGACGCATGGCTACCCGGTGGGCCAGTTCCTGGGCCTGCCCGATTCGGGCAACATCTATGTGGTAGCCACCACCATGACCCTGGCCGCCACCGTCATGACCCAGATCGGCAACCTGTTTGCCCAGCGCACCACCCTCATGTCGGCCTTTCGCGTGCCGCTTTTTAACAACAGGCTGCTGTGGGTGGGCATTGTCACCGAGGTGCTGATGCTGCTCGCGCTCAGTTATATCCCGGCGCTCAACGGCATCTTTAACACCGGCCCTCTGCCGCCCGAAAACATTCCTTTTTTAATCGCCCTTATCCCGCTCTTGTTCGTGGTTGACGAAATACGCAAGGCCATTCAGCGCCGCCACAACCGGCGCACCATCAGGAGGTAAGTCGGTGCTGACGATCATCGTGGGCTGCGGACGCATGGGCTCTGGCCTGGCCCAGTACCTCTCGTTGCAGGGCCAGACTGTGCACGTGGTGGATGCCTCCGCCGAGGCCTTTGAGCGCCTCTCGCCGACCTTTAAAGGCAAGACCTTTGTGGGGGTCGGGTTCGACCGCAATGTGCTGGAGTGTGCCGGCATCCTTAAAGCGGATGCCCTGGCATCCCTCACCCCCTCGGATGAGACCAACGTGGTGACGGCGCGTGTCGCCAGCATGGTCTACCGCGTGCCCAAGGTGGTGGCACGCCTCTACGACCCATTAAAGGCCGATATCTATCGCCGTCTGGGGCTCAACACCATCGCACCGGTCAGCTGGGGTATCCATCGCATCGCCGATATGCTCTCCAACTCGCCGCTCAACACCGTCTATTCGCTGGGGACCAATGTCGACATGGTAGAAGTGCAGGTATCCGCCCAGCTGGAGGGCCGCAGCGTCAAGGATGTGACCATCCCGGGCGAGGTGACGGTGGCAGCCATCACCCGCGGCGGACGCACCTTTTTACCCACCTTGGCCACTGCCCTGGCCGCCGGCGATACTCTGCATCTGGTGGTGCAGGCCAGCGCCTCGGCCAAGCTCGTGGCAATGCTCAATCTGGCCTGAGGAGGAAGCATGAGCATGTTTGTAATGATCGCAGGGGGCGGCAAGGTGGGGGCGCATCTGGCCGAATTGCTGATCGCCGAGGGGTATCGGGTGCGCCTGGTGGAACAGCGCCGCGAGCGCGCTGAGGCTCTCCTGCAGGAATTTCCGGCCGAGCTGATCGCCTATGGCTCTGCCAGCGACCCGGTGGTGCTGGAGGCGGCCGGCATCCGCCAGGCCAATGTGGTGGCGGCTGTCACCGGAGACGACCAGACCAACCTGGTGATCGCCTCATTGGCGCGCTTTGAGTTCGGCGTGCCGCGCATCATCGGGCGCGTCAACAACCCCAAGAATGCCTGGCTGTATACCCCTACCATGGGCGTGGATGTCGCGCTCTCCCAGGCCGATTTCATGGCGCACCTGATCGCCGAAGAAATGTCGCTGGGCGATATGATGACGCTGATCAAGCTGCGTCAGGGGCAGTTCTCGCTGGTGCAGGAAAAGGTGCATCCTGAATCTGAGGTGTTTGGCAAACAGGTCAAGGATGTGTCGCTGCCAGTCAATGTGGTGCTGGTGGCGATTCTGCGCAAGGGCGAGATGCTGATCCCCAAGGGCACGACCGTCTTTCAGGAGGCAGACGAGGTCATCGCGCTGGTGCACTCGAGCTCGGCAGCCGCGCTCAACGCGCTATTATCGTTCCCGCACTAAGGCGTCAGAGCCAGTTCCTGCGTACCGCCACAATCAGCAGGATGCCCCCCACCCCCAGGACGATCCAGCCCCACGGGAACCAGCCCTCCACGGCAACTGCGGGTAGCCAGGGCATCCAGGGCACATAGCGGAGTATAGTTGGCTGCCCTTCTTTGGGCGGTGTGTACTCGTAATCGGCATAGCTCCAGTGATATTCGCCCGTGCGCACATTGCCGCGGTTATCGATGAATTCATAAGTGACACGGTATTGGCAATCTCCCCGGCAGTGGAGCGCCTCAAACTCGACTATCTGGCCTTCGACCTGCACACCAATGATGTACGGCAAAAAGGTATAGATCGAGATCGCCACCAGCACTATGCTCAGGATCAGCAAGATGGAGTGGAACGACGTGAGCGTCTCCAAAAAACGGCCGATCTTGCTACGCGCGCGGTAGAATTCTTTAACACGAGGATTCTGCAGGACGTACGGGGATTCTGTCAGGTTAGCTTCATCATCGAATGGATGACCGCAGGAGAAACATTTTTTTGCTCCCTGCTGGCGCATTGCGCCGCACGACGAACAAAAATACTGTGACCTCGGTGCAGATCCCATAGTGGTCAGCTCCTTTTAGCTAGTCTGCACTGAAAAGAAAAAACCCTCGATAGCGAGGGCGTGTGGGCGCGACAGGACTCGAACCTGTGACCTCACGGATGTGAACCGTGCGCTCTAACCAACTGAGCCACGCACCCAATAATTCAATGATACTCGTTTTTTTGCCAGATGCCAAACTCTCGCGATTGGGCTCAGCGCAGCATTGCCAAAAACCCGCAGATCATACTCGCTGCCACCAGCACACTGATGATAATCAGCACGATGCGGTAGGTTTGGTCGCGTTTTTGTTTATTCACCTTTACTCAGCTCGTTTTGACAAAACTCCAGCCCGGTCTGGGCGACTTTGGAATTCGGGTTGATCTCGAGGGTCTTTTCAAACCACGGTATGGCTTGTTCGCATTGTTCGTTGTATTCGTAACTCATCGCCAGCACTAGCAGGTATTCTTCTTTTCGCAATCCCAGTTCGTAAGCCTTTTCAAGCTGGGCGACGGCCTCTTCGTAATAGCGGTGGCTGTAGAGCACCACACCATAATGGGCGCGCGGCAGGGCGTAATCCGGGTCGAGCTCGATAGCCCTTTTGAGCTGCGTGACGGCTTCGTCATAGGCGCCGGTGGTATAGTAGAGCCACCCCAGCTGGTCAAAGGCCTGCGGGTCGTTGGGGTCGGCCTTGGTGGCGCGCTCGAGCTGAATAATGGCGTTTTCGTTATCCACCGTGATGCGGTAAATGCGCGCGATATCCAGATAGATAAAGGCCAGCTTGGGGTTGAGTGCGACCGCCTTTTCGTATTCGATGACAGCCTCGTCATACTTGCCCGAGGTCTCGACTACATAGGCGTAGCTGCGCTGTACGAACGCGTCGCGCGGAGCCAGCTCGATGGCTTTTCTGGCGGCTACATCCGCATCCGCCAGGCGGCCTGTATCAGCATAGGCCTCGGCCAGGCAGGCTTGTGCTAGGGCGTAGAGCGGATCGAGATCAGCGGCCTTGCGGCACGAATCGAGCGCATCCAGCGGCTTGGCTGACCAGTCTTGCGCCAAGCCCAGCGCAGTCTGTGCCTCGGCCGATTGTGAATCGATCTCGACGCCGCGGCGTGCCACCGCCACTGCCTCAAGCGGCTTGCCGCGCATGATCAGTATCCTGGCCCAGCGCGCATAGGCCTGCGGATTGGCAGGGTCGAGCTCTGCCGCGCGTTGGTAGGCTGCCAGGGCCTCGCTGTTGCGGCCGGCCGCCATGGCTTCATCGCCGAGCGTCAGGTACGAGCTGGCCGGCAGCTCGGTGGCAGTGGGGGTCGGCAGTTCAAAGCCCACCCAGGTGATGATGCCCTGTTGGTTCTTCCACAACATATAGCCGACTGTGATGGCGATGATCGCCGAAAGAAACCACTGCCAGACGCCGCGGCGCCGGCTGCGGATTGGTTTGGATTCCAGATACATGCGCTCAGCTCTCTTCTCTGGGTTGATTATAATGCAGCTTTTCGATGCGCCAACTATCAGATAGCAAGCGCGCTGCAGCCTGGAGAGGGGGGCTGCAGCGCGCGGGAATAGTCGCTGTAACGGTTTACGGTTCAGGCGCATCCGTGCGGCGCTCGATCATCTCGTCGACCTCGCGTTTGAGCGATTCGAGGTCGGTGAACGAGCGATACACCGATGCAAAACGCACATATGCTACCGGGTCAAGCCTCGAGAGCCCCTCCATCACCATCTCACCGATCGTACGGCTCTCGACTTCGGCCTGTCCCAGGCTGTAAAGGCGGTTTTCGATCTCTTTCACAAAGTTCTCGACCACCTCGGCACCGATCGGGCGCTTGGTGCAAGCCCGCCAGATGCCCTCAAAGAGCTTGTTGCGGTCAAAATCCTCGCGCCGGCCATCACGCTTGATGACCTGCAGGGTGACCTTGACCACCGACTCATAGGTGGTATAGCGCTGGATGCAGGCCTGGCATTCGCGCCGCCTGCGGATCCCGTCGCCCACTTCACGCGTATCGATCACCCGCGATTCGTCGGCACCGCAATAGGGGCACTTCATCGCTTGACCTCCCCAGTTTTACACACGCGGCTGGGTTTTACGCAGGAACGACGGCACCTCTTCGTTTTGGCGCAGTTTGCTCGAGGTGCTCTGGAAGTCGATAATGCTGTTCGAGCGCCGGAACTGCTGCGTGGTGGTGGTTTGGGCCGGTTGGGCAACCTGCGCCGATGGCGTGGTCGAGTGCAGGTTCTGCGCTACCTCATTGCTCCGGATCGGCGCGCGTCCTGCGGATGGCTTGCTGGCCTGCGTAAAACCGGTGGCGATCACCGTCACCTGCACCATATCGCCCAGGGCTGGGTCGATGGCGGTACCAAAGATGATGTTGGCCTCCGGGTCGACCGTCTGCTTGATCAGCTCGGCAGCCTCGTTGACCTCGATCAGCGTCAGCGAGTGGTCGCCCTTGATATTGTAGAGCACGCCCTTGGCGCCGTCGATCGAAACATCCAGCAGGCGGCTGGTGACGGCAGCCATGGCAGCGTCGGCAGCGCGGTTTTCGCCCTGGCCCACGCCGATCGACATCAGCGCCGATCCTCCGTTTGACATAATGGCGCGTACGTCGTTAAAGTCGACGTTGACCAGGCCGGTGCCGGTGATCAGCTCCGAGATGCCCTGAATGCCCATGCGCAGCATCTCATCAGCCGAGAAAAAGGCATCCGCCAGTGAGGCGTTCTTATCGACAAACTGCAGCAGGCGGTCGTTGGGCACCACGATCAGGGTATCCACGTTGGCCTGCAGGGCGTCAATCCCGTCCATGGCCGATTTCAGCCGGCGTGGGCCCTCAAAGGTAAAGGGCTTGGTAACGACGCCCACCGTAAGGGCGCCCAGCGACTTGGCAATTTTGGCCACCACCGCGGCGCCGCCGGTGCCGGTGCCGCCGCCCATGCCGGCCGTCACAAAGACCATGTCGGCTCCGCGCAAGAGTTCGGTAATATCCTCGGACGATTCCTCGGCCGCTTTGGTGCCGATGCTGGGGTTGCCGCCTGCACCCAGGCCGCGCGTGACCTGTGCGCCGATCTGCAATCTCATGGTGGCGTGGCTGTTACGCAACGCCTGTGCGTCGGTGTTGAGCGAGATATACTCGACACCGTCCATCTCGGTCTCGATCATGCGCTCGACGGCATTGCAGCCGCCGCCGCCGATCCCGACCACCTTGATCCTCGCCTTGCCGTTGTTGTCCTGATACACTGCCATGATTTCTCCCTCTCCTCGTTTCTATTTGGGTAAAATGTTCCTGAACAAACGTATCACTCGTGATAGTAAACTGGGATTGCCTTCCATTACCGGTATCGCTCGATCAACTGTCTCCCTCCTCATGCCATGCAGGAGCAAACCGACGGCCGTGGCATAGGCCGGGCTGCTGATCGTTTCGGTCAAACCGTGCAGGCGGCGCGGCAACGCTACCCTGGCCGGCAGATGCAGGGTGCTCTGCACCATCTCGGCCATGCCAGGCGACAAGGATGCCCCGCCCGTCAGCACGATGCCGGCTGCCAGCAAACCGTCATAGCCCGAGCGCTTGATATCGCGCAGGATAAAATGGTCGAGGATATCCTCCATGCGCGCGCCCATGATCTCTGCGACAAAGCGCCTTTGGATGCTGCTGATCACCTGCTCGCCAAAGGTGCTCACGTCGATCTTTTCATCCGCCGGCACCGCGCTGGGCAATAGGTGCCCGTAACGCAGCTTGATCTCTTCAGCCGTCGCGATGGGGGTGTGCAGGCCCACCACCATATCATTGGTAAAGTGGGTGCCGCCGACCGGGTAAACCCTGGTATCAAAGGGCGTGCCCAGTACATAGATGCTCAGCGAGGTGGTTTCGGCGCCGATATCCACCACCGCCACGCCGTCATTCATCTCTTCCGCCGAGAGCACCGCCGTGGCCGAGGCGATCGGCTGCGGCACATACTCGACAATATCTACATGGTTACGCCGCACGCAGTTGGCCAGGTTGCTGATCGAAGTAGCGTTGGCGGTGATCACATGCGCATCCACCAACAGGGTGTAACCCAGCAGCCCAAGCGGGTTCTTGGTGACGGCTTCTTCGTCCAGGGTGTATTCGCGCGCCGTGCAATAGATGATCTGGCGGTTGTGCGAGACGGGTATTGTCTGGGCAGCATCCAGAGCACGCTGCAGGTCCTCGCGGTCGATCGGGCGGTCGCCCTTGCCGATCGAGGTGCTGCCCGACTTGTTCTGCGACGAGATATGCGGTCCGCCGGCCGAGATATAGGCGCGTGTCACCGTCATCTGGGCGATGCGCTCGGCTTTTTGGATGCTCTCGCCGATCGCCAGGGTGGCTTCTTCGAGATCGGTGATCACCCCGTGGCTGACACCGCGCGAGGGCACCACGCCGATGCCGATCACGCGCACCACGTCAGGCTCTGTCACCTCGCCGATGAGGGTGCAGATCTTGCTGGAACCGATGTCGATCGCCGTTATGGTGCGTGCCAAGTTGCTGCTCCTCAGGCCGACTTTTTGTAGGCCGGCCGTATTTCGTTGCGTAAATCAATAAATACGATCGTTTCCTGGGATGCCTGCAGGCGCTTGACCAGCGCGCGCAGGATCTCGACCTTTTTAGCGCAGTCGCCCTGGGTACCCAGATACACCGGCCACTGCGCATCGGTGACATACACCACCAGGCCTTCGGGCCGGGTGTAATCGAACGCCACAATACCGGGCAGCACCTCGAGCATGTCGTTGGCCAGCTCCCAGGGAATGCCCGGGATATAGCCCCGCGGCTCGCGGTAGAGCGCCTGCACATCGTGGATTACCGGCAGCCCGCCGGCATCCGGCATCTCGGTGATGACGGTGCCGTCGTCGCGCAGCCACCAGTAGCGCCCGCCCGATTCCCACACCCAGCGCGCGGCGTGCTCACGCACCTGTACCGTCACCTTGTTGGGCATCTCGCGGCGTACCGTCACATCCTGCAGCATGCCGTAGCGTGCCAGCAGGTCGCGTTTGACGCGGCTAGTGTTGACGGTGACAATGCTGCGTCCAAACAGGCCCGAGCCGTTACGGATATCTTCGGCCTTTAACAGCTCGGTGCCTTCGACCTGCACGAACTGTACCCGGAAATCGCGCCCAAACAGGATAAAGGCCGCCAGCACTACCACCAACGCCAGCATCGCCAATCCCAGCACACTCAGGAGCCGTGCACGCACCCATTGACTGGCACGCGCCGCGCCGACTGCGGCCGCCCGCGTATCCAGCCCGGAGCGCACTGATGCGCGCCGTTTTTGCGGCCGAAACCGCAAATTGAGTCGCATGTTCCTCTCCCGTTTACTGCAGCACCGGATGCTGGCGCGCCTGGTGCCGTTCTTCGGCGCGTTCGAGTGCCAATTCGATCAGCTGGTCAAGCAGCTTGCTATAGGGCAGGCCGCTGGCTTCCCACAATTTCGGATACATGCTGATGCTGGTGAACCCCGGCATGGTGTTGACCTCGAGCAGATACACCTCGCCGCTGGCGCGATCCAGCAAAAAGTCGACTCGCGCCAGGCCCGCACAATCCAGCGCCATAAAGGCCTGCACCGCCAGGCTGCGGATGCGTTCCGAGGTGGCGGTCGGAATCTCGGCCGGAATGAACAACCTGGACTGGTTATCGATATATTTGGCGCGATAGTCGTAAAATTCGCGGTTGGAGACCACCTCGCCGCACACCGAAGCCCTGGGGGTGTCGTTGCCGAGCACGGCGCACTCGATCTCGCGCGCGTCTACGCCCTGCTCAGCCAGCAGGCGCCGGTCATAGCTGGCGGCCAGGTTCAAGCCGCTGGCCAGATCGGTGCGATCGTACGCCTTGGTAATTCCTACCGACGAGCCCAGGTTGGCGGGCTTGACAAAGATCGGGTAGGTGAGCCTGGCCTCGATCTCGTCCAGACAGGCCTCGGGTTCTGCCTGCCAGCGGCTGCGCAAAAGCCCCACGTGCGGCACCACAGGCAGCCCGTGCGCGGCAAAGATGTCCTTCATGACGAGTTTGTCCATGCCCGCTGCCGACCCGAGCACCCCCGAACCAACATAGGGCAGGCCGGCCAGCTCAAAGAGCCCCTGCACGGTGCCATCCTCGCCCATCGGCCCGTGCAGCACCGGAAAGACCAGGTCGACAGCCGGAAAGTGCTCTGCCTCCCACCCCGGCACCAGCGCGCCCGATCCGGTGTTAACGGCGGTGTCGCAGTCAGAGTCTTCGCCATCCGAGAGGCGCTGCCAGGGGTCGCCGGCCGTCAGCCAGCGTCCGCAGGTAGAGATGCCCACCGGCAGCACGCTGTACTTGGTCTTGTCGAGGGCCTGCATCACCGACCTGGCTGAGAGCAGCGAAACCTCGTGTTCGCCCGACTGCCCACCAAACACGACGGCCACGCGCAGCCTGCTTCTCATCATTTTGTGCTCCTCGTATCCGGCTCAGCTGGCCAATCGCCCACGAATTCGATCTCGAGTTCCAACTGCAAGCCATGGTTCTCCCACACCTGGCGGCGCATGTGGTTGATCACCTGTGCCACATCGGCGGCGCTGGCGTTGCCAGTGTTGATCACCACGTTGGCGTGCAGTTTAGAGACCTGCGCTCCTCCCACCTGGTAGCCCTTTAAGCCGCACTGCTCCACCAGAAAGCCGGCCGGGAATTGCAGCGTGCGCTTGAATACGCTGCCTGCGGATGGCTCGCTGGGAATGCGCTCGGTACGCTGGCGGGTATAGCTCTGCGCCCTGCGTTCTAGCTCTGCCGTGTCGCCCGGCTTGAGGTTGAATGCGCAGCGCAGCACCAGCGGGCGCTCCAAGGAAGGCACGCGCTTGAGCACGCTCGACCGGTAGGAGAACTCGAGCTGTGCGGCGCTGGCGCATTCGATGCGCCCGTCGGTATGCAAGAGATCAGCCCACGCCAGATTATCGGCGATGCAGCCGCCATAGGCGCCGGCGTTGCCCACTACCGCACCGCCCACCGTGCCGGGCACACCGCAGGCCCATTCCAGGCCTTCCCAGCCGCGCTCGATGGCATAACGCGAAGCAGCCTTTATCGGTACGCCGGCCTCGCACTCGAGCGTGCCGGCAGTGGGCATTTCGATCGCTTCGCAGCGGTTGATGATCACAAAACCGCGGATTCCCTTATCCGCTACCAGGATATTGCTGCCGCCGCCGACCACCATGGCTGGGATGCCCGCCTTGCGTGACAGACCCACCAGTTCGATCATCTCATCGAGCCTGGTGACAACCAGCATCCAGTCGGCCGGGCCGCCCACCCTGATGGTGGTGTGGTTCGCCATCGGCTCATTTATAAGCAGGCGCTCGCTATAACCGCGAACCTGGAGTAACTCTACAAAGGCGTGCACTGTTAACCTCGCTCACGTAATACTGACAGGATCTCTTCACCCACCAGGTAATCGTCGCCCGCCCCGAGGGTGATAAGCACGTCGCCTGCGCGCAATGCCTCCGCCAGATGCGCCACCACGGCGGCACGGTCGGGCAGGTAATGCACCTGGCTGTGCTCGATGGCAGCGGCCAGGTCGGAGGCGGCCAGGGCATCCACCTCGCGGGTGCGTGCGCGGTAAATATCCATCACCACCACCTCGTCGGCGGCGCCAAAGCAGCGCGTAAAGTCATCCCACAGCGCCCTGGTGCGGCTGTAGGTGTGCGGCTGAAAGATGGCCCACACCCGCCGATCCTGATAGCGCGTGCGCGCCGCCTGCAGGGTGGCCGCGATCTGGGTGGGGTGGTGGCCGTAATCGTCGATGATCGTCACCCCGCCGGCTTCGCCTTTGATCTCAAAGCGCCGCCGTACCCCGCTGAACTCTCCCAGCGCCCGCACCGCATCGGGCAGAGCAACGCCCGCATGTTCCAGTGCCATCAGCACGGCTGTGGCATTCAGCGCGTTGTGCGCGCCGGCCAGCTGCAGCCGCGGCGAGAGCCAGTCGGCGCCCGATTTCAGGATCTTCCAGGTGATGTGCCCATCTGCCTCGCTGGTGATATCCGCCACATGGTAATCGGCCCATGGCACAGTGCCATAGGTTAGCACCTGGGCAGGATATTGGCGCTCGTGCAGCAGTTTGGTGATCTGCGGGCTGTCGGCGCATACGATCAGCTTGCCATCCGCCCTGGTATGGCGCATAAAGCCGTCAAAGGCCTCAGCCACGTCCTCGATGGCCGCGTACACGTCGGGGTGATCCATCTCGATGTTGGTGACAATGGCGGTGCGCGGCTCGAGATCCTGGAAAGCGCCGTCGTACTCGTCGGCCTCCAGCACAAACACCTTGCCGGCGCCCGCGCGCGCGTTGGTGCCCAGCTCGCTGATCACCCCGCCCACGATAAAGGTTGGGTCGGCGTCCAGGCGCGCCAGGGTGGCGGCCAGCATCGCAGCCGAGGTGGTCTTGCCGTGCGTGCCGGCGATGGCGATGGCGTGGTAGCCGTCGATCAAGCGCGCGAGCAGCCCGCGCCGTTTGGTCACGGGGATGCCGCGTTCCTCGGCCGCGCGCACCTCGGGGTTATCGGCCGGCACGGCGGATGAGATCACCACCAGCTCTGCCTTCCCGATGTTTTCCGCCCGATGGCCGATCGCTACCTTGATGCCCATCCCGTGCAGCATGGCGATCAGGTCGGAATCGGCTTGGTCAGAGCCCGTCACAATATGTCCGCGCCCATGCAGTACCTGCGCGATCGCCGAAATGCCGATCCCGCCGATGCCCACCAGATGGATGCGCTCGGGCAGCCCGGCAACGGGCGAAAGACGGGAGCGTGTTGTCGTTGACATCTCAGCGAATCACCTTGGCCATAATCAACAGCACCGAAAGATACAAAAGCATGTTCTGGCCCAGCAACACCGGCTGTCCCAGCAGCGCGGGCGGCAGATACGGCTGCAGCGCCTGTGCGACGCTCGAAAGTCCCTGGGAAGTGATCCCCAGAAAGCGGATCGGGTAGTTGAACCTTGCCATGTAGTACCACAGCGACCCGGAAATCAGGTAGCCATTCACCAGCCCGATCAGCAGGTTCAGCACCGCGCCGGTGACGCCCTGCGGTGAGACGCCGGCAAAGGCGAGCGTCTCGCCATGGTACGAGACCAGCGCCGCGACGATGATGATCACCAGGTACCCGGCGCTGAAGACTGCGGCGCGGTTGGCAGTCAGCGGGTCGCCCCCCAGGATGCGCTCAAGCAGCGGGCCGATCAGGCTGAGCACAAAGAGGGTCCACACCATTACGGCCGTCACGCCCAGCTCGCGCAAAAAGCCGCGCGCATAGCCGATTAGCGTAAAGATTGCTACCATGATGCCAAAGAGCACCTCGATCGGCGCCACGACCCTCCTACTTTTTCACCACTGGCCGGCGCGCGCTATAGAGCCCGAACGCCACCAGCACCACTACACTGATCACCACCGCCACCGCCACCACCTGGGTGTTTTGCAGGATATCGCCCGTCTGCCCGGTATTGAGCACTAGGCTGGTGACGCCCGACGGGAACAGCACCGGCTGCACCTTGCGCGCCACGAAAAAGCCCGTCAGGCAACCCACTAAAAAGCCCAACAGACGCTGCCCAAAGTTGACGGGGCGCGCCAGGCGCATGCCGACCCAATACGACAGCAGGATCGGCAGCCCAAAGAGCACCAGCCCCAGCCACTTGCGCGATTCGGGCGAGCTGACCAGATCGGGGCGCTGCTGAGCCGTCAGCCAGGCACCGCCCGAGCCGCTCAATCCTCCTCCCAGCGCAAAGCTGACAATGCGCGCCAGCCGGTTGACGGCCGGCACCAGAACATCGCCCAGCAGGGCAGAGATCGCCAGCCCTACCAGCACCGCGCCAAAGGTCAGCAGCTCGCGGTTGACTCCGCGGCGAAAGCCAAGCAGGCCAAACACCAGCAGCCCAAAGCCGATCAGCACATACTCGTTGATGCCAAAGCGGGCAGCCTGCACCGTCATGACCGACCTCCCGCGATGCGCTGCAGCAGCGCGGCTACGTTGGCAGAAGCCTCGGGTACCGCCAGCGCCCGGCTGGCCTCGCGCATTGCCTGCAGGCGCTCCGTATCCTGCAGCAACCCGCGTACGGTGCTCTCGAGCTGTGATTCCAGAGCGTCATCGGAAAGCACCACTCCCGTGCCGTGGGCCGCCAGGTAGGCCGCGTTAAGCTCCTGATGTCGCCCGGCGTAGGGGTAGGGCACCAGGATGGCCGGCAGACCCACCGCCGGGAACTCGGCCAACGTTGCTGCGCCAGCCCGCGCGACCACCAGATCGGCGGCTGCCAGGGCATCGAGCATCTCTTTGTGCAGATACGGGTACACCCGATACCGCAACGACAGCTCATTCGGCAGCCGCTCCTGGGTGGCTTTGACGTGCGGATAACCCTCCAACCCGCACAGGTGGATCACCTGTGTCAGCGGCAGCAGACGCGTGATCATGGCCTCCACGGCAGTATTGATCGAGCGTGCTCCGCGGCTGCCGCCCAGCACCAGCAGCACCAGGCCTTCACTCTCCAGCCCCAAATTTCGGCGCGCACCGTAGCGATTTTGCTCAAAAAGCGCTGGGCGCACCGGATAGCCCGTCACCGTCGCCTTGCCGGGCGGGAAATGCTGGGTCACTTCCTTGAACGAGACGGCCACCTTCTCAACCAGGCGTGAGAGGTACTTGACCGCCATGCCCGGCTCCATATCGGGCAGCAGGATAACAGCCGGCACGCGCTCGCGGCGCGCCGCCAGGATCAGCGGCGCCGCGACATAACCGCCGGTGGCCAGCACCGCGTCGGGGCGAAAAGCGCGGATGTGGGCGCGCGCCTCACGCACCCCGCGTGCAAGGTGCACCACACTTTTGGCCAACTGCAGCGGGCTTGAGCCGCGAATTGCCCCAGATGCGACCGGCAGAAAGTCGTAATTGCTGCGGTCGATGATCTCTTCTTCGATATTGCCGGCTACGCCCACCCAGGCGATATCTTTTTCGGTGGTGTGCCAGCGCGGATGTGCGACCAGCTCATCTGCCACTGCCAGAGCCGGATAGACGTGCCCGCCCGTACCGCCGCCGGTAATCAGCACTCTCATAGCACACGCTCCAACCGGGCAGGCCCCTCGGCACGCGCAATCGAGAGCATCAGCCCCACCGAAGCCAGGGTCGTCACCAACGACGAGCCGCCGCTGGAGATAAAGGGCAGCACCGAGCCGGTAAAGGGGATAGCATTGAGCGTGCCGGCGATGTTGATCAATGCGCCCAGCGCGACCCACATCGTCAGCCCAATCGCCAGGATGCGCCCGAACGGGTCGCGCGCCTCGGCCGCTACCCGCAGTCCCCACCAGGTCCACAGCCCAAAGAGCGCCATGGTGCTGGCGGTGCCAAGCAGGCCAAACTCTTCGCCAATGATGGCGAAAATCGCGTCCGAGTGGGCAGCATAGATCACATATTTAAGCTTGCTGTTCCCCAGGCCCACCCCAAACAGGCCGCCGCGGTTGATCGCCATCAGGCACTGCGCTACTTGGGTATCCTGTTCAGCCGCGCCCTGGAAGGAGGTCTCCAGCCAGCCAAAGATGCGCTCGCGGTGTTTGAGGAGGAGCGCCACGCCGATCGCGCTCGGCGCCACCAACAGGATGGTCGGCAGGATTTGACGGATGTCGGCACCCGCCACAAAGACCATCGCCATGGCGGTGATAAACATCAGCATGGCGGTGGAGAAATCCGGCTGCAGCACGATCAACCCGGTGATCAGCCCCACCAGCAGGCCAAATGGCAAAAAGCCCAGCGTCAGCGAACGGATCTGTCCGCCTTTTTGCGCCAGCCAGATTGCCAGGTAGATGATCGCCAGCAACCGCGCGAGCTCGGCCAGCTGGCCCCACGTGCCAAACATCCAGCGCCCGAAAAAGGCAGTCGGTACAATGATCGCAAAGGTACCGCCGAGGATCCAGACAGAGTAGCGCACCAGGATGCGGTAATCCAGCAGTGTAAAGCCTACCAGTAGCACCAACCCCATCACCGCAGCCACCAGCTGACGCTTAAAAAAGTGGGTCAGGTCGCCGGCGGTATCCGAGTAGCCGCTCAGGGCATAGCCGTAGGAGGCGCTGTAGACCATCAACAGCCCCAACAGCAACAGGGCCAGCGTCGCCAGCAGCAGGCGGATGCTGGCGGGCGTCAGACGGCCTTGTTTGTTGAGCAGGCTCATGTGCGCACCTCCAGCTCGTGCACCAGGGTGCGGAAGTGGCGTCCGCGCTCCTCAAAGTCGGCATAGGCGTCAAAGCTGGTGCCGCCAGGGCTCAGGAGCACCACGTCGCCGGGCTCTGCCATTTCGTGCGCCAGCGCGACAGCCTCTGGCAGGTCGGCGGCCTCCAGGATGGGCGTCTCGGTGCCGGCCGCTTTGAGCGCATCGCGGATGATCGGCACAGCCTCGCCAAAGGCGACCACCGCGCGCGCCCGCTCACGAACGAGCTGCGCCCAGGTATCCCAGGGCAGATGCTTGTCGCGCCCGCCGGCCAGCAGCACGATCGGCTCGCGGTAGGCGCTAAGTGCCGCGCAGGCCCTTTCGGGCGAGGTGGCGATCGAATCGTTGACCCAGATGACGCCGTTCATCCGCGCCACAACTTCGAGGCGATGCGGCACGCCCGCAAAAGTGCGCGCTACCTCGGCGATTGCCTGCGGACTGGCGCCAGCGCAGCTGGCGGCACAGGCGGCGGCTGCCAGGTTGGCCAAGTTGTGGTGCCCGCGCAGCTGCACCTCATCGGCCCGGCACAGCGCTGTCTCGCAGCCTTCGTAGCGCAGCCAGAGGGTGTCATCCAGCAGAAAAGCGCCCTGCTCCGGCGCCAAAACCAGGCTAAAGAGCAGGAGGTTGGCGCGTGCCTCGGATTGCCAGGGGCGGGTATAGGCATCATCGGCATTGAGCACCAGCCAGTTGCCAGGTTGCTGGTGCGCCATAATGTTGTGCTTGGCAGCGGCGTATTCTGCCATGTCGGCATGGCGGTCGAGGTGGTTGGGGGTAATGTTGGTCACCAACGCTACCTGCGGGCTGTAGCCGCCCACATCGATCGGCGAAGGCTTTACCATCGCGCCCTGATATTCGGGAGTGAACAGTTCAAGCTGAAAGCTGGAGAGCTCCATCACAGCCACGTCCGGCCAGGGGCGCTCGAGCAGACGCTCGGTGAGGGGCGTGCCGATGTTGCCGCCCACCCAGGCGTTCTTGCCGGCGCGCGTGAGCATCTCGCCCGTCAGCGCGGTGGTGGTGGTCTTGCCAGAGGAGCCGGTAATGCCTACGATCATTGCCGGGCAGCTTTGCGTGAACAGGCGCGGCTCGCTCGAGATCGGCATCCCCAGCGTGCGGGCGTGCACCACCGTCGCCGCGTTGCGCGGCACACCCGGGCTGATAAAGAGCACCTGTGCCCACTGCAGCAACGCCTTGTCCGGATCAGCCCCCAGCGCCAGACACACACCGCGCTCGGTCAGCGCGCTCAGCTGCTCGGGCAAATCAGCGGCGGATTTACGGTCGCACAACACAACCTCTGCCCCGGCGCTGGCCAAATAACCGGCCAAGGCGGTGCCCTCGCGCGCAGCGCCCAAGATCAGGGCGCGCAGATTGCAGAGTGCCGCGGGGCTCAGCATCATGCCCCCCGTCCGATCAGCACCAGCACCGCCGCCAGTGCGCAGCAGGCGGCCGACACCAGCCAAAAGCGCACCGTGATGCGCTCTTCGGGGATGCCCAGCAGCTCGAAATGGTGGTGCAGCGGTGACATCCTGAAAATACGGCGGCCCTCGCCGTAACGGCGTTTGGTGTACTTGAACCATGCCACCTGCAGCATGACCGTCAGCGGTCCTTCGATCACGATTGGCAGCAGCATCACGGCAAAGGCGATCCACTGCCCGCTCAGCATGGCCACTGCCACCATACCGGCGCCGAGTGCCTCGGAGCCGATATCACCCATAAAGACGCTTGCCGGGCGGGTGTTGAACCATAAAAAGGCGCTCAAACTCCCTGCCATTACCAGGCAGAAAAAGGAGAGGTAGAGCTGCGGCTGCGGCGCCAGGGCGGTGACAAGGCCGAGGGCGGCATATACCAGCGCACTGATCCCGCCCGCCAGACCGTCCTGTCCATCCGTCAGGTTGACGGCATTGCTGATAAACACTAGTGCCGGAACTGCCAGTGCCACCCCCCACCAGCCCCAGGCAAGCTCGGTGCCCAGCCAGGGGATCGCCAGGCCGCGCCGCTCGGTCAGCAGGCCGAGTGCCAAGGCGGTGATGAGGGCTGCGCCCCACTGCACGGGGAACTTGTTGCGTGCCAGCCACCCTACGCCGGATACGTCGTGCAGGCCCATGATGTCGTCGATGGTGCCGACCGCCGCGTACATCGCCAGTGCGATGCACGGCAAGAGCACTGCCGGCGTGCCCAATGCGGCTGCCAGCAGACAGAACACGAGCGTGCCGCCCACAAACAGGATCCCGCCCATGGTGGGGGTGCCCGACTTGACCTGGTGCTGCGCCGGGCCGTCGCTGCGGATGTGCTTGCCCACATTGTGGTGCAGGAGCGCCGCAATCAGCGGCTTGCCCAGCGGAACGAGCACGACAAAGGCGGCGATGCCGGCGAGCAGTGCCACGGAAAGGCTCATCGCGGTACCTCCTGCAGGGCCTGCACCAGGCGCTCCATCCCGAGGCTATGCGAGCCTTTAATCAGCACGAAATCGCCCGCCGTCACCAGCTCCAGCAGGGCGCTGCGCAGCTCGTCGATATTCTGGTAACTGTGCACCTCGCGCAGGCCGGCCGCGTGGGCAGCCTCGGCCATACCAAGCGAGGCCTCGCCCAGCGTCAGGAGCACATCGGCGCTCCCGGCGGCGTGCGTGCCGACCGCCCTGTGCCCGGTGGCTTCCTCGCCAGCCAGCTCGAGCATATCGCCCAGCACGGCGATGCGCCGGCCTTTTAAGCCCTTTAAGACGTCGAGGGCTGCCATCACCGAGCGCGGGTTGGCGTTATAGGCGTCGTTAAGGATCGTGATGCCGCGGATGCCCGGCTCGGGCACCAGTCGCAGGCCATATCCCAGCGAATTCATCCCCGCCTGGATCTGCTCCCACCCCAGCCCTTCGCTCAAGCCGACCGCTGCGGCAGCCAGAGCAGTATAGGCTGCAAAGGAGCCCAGCAGCTGCAAGTTCAGGTTAAAGGTGCCGCGCACCTGGCGGAAGGCCTGCCGATCGGTGTGCATCACCAGCGAGACGCCCTCGAGGCCATGCACGCGAACCTGGTCGGCCCACAGGTCGGCCGCCGGCGTGAGGCCATAGGTCAGCACCCTGGCCCGGGTGAGCTCGTTCATCGCGCGCACCCGGGCATCGTCGTTGTTGAGGATCGCCACGCCGTCGGCACCGAGCGAGCACACCAGCTCGGATTTGGCCTGGGCGATGCGTTCGATCGTGCCAAGGCGCACGAGATGAATGGGGGCTACGTTGAGCACCACGCCCACGTGCAGCTGCGCCAACCTGGCCAGCAGTTCAATCTCGCCCAGGGCGTACATGCCCATTTCGAGCACCGCGTAGCGCTGCGAGCCATCCAGGTTAAAGAGGGTGAGGGGCAGTCCGATCTCGTTGTTCTGGTTGCCGGCGCTCTTTAGCGTCGGGCCGGCCTGTTCGAGCACGGCCGCGATGGCTTCCTTGACAGATGTTTTACCCATCGAGCCCGTCACCGCCACCACCCGCAGTCCGCCGCAGCGCGCGCGGTGCGCTCCTGCCAGGGCCTGCATGGACGTCAGAGGATCATCCACCACCAGCACCGCCGGCAGGCTGAAGGATTCCGGCGGCGCGCCGCGGGTATCCAGCGTTGTGTAGCCCTCGACAGGACGGTTGCTCAGCGCCAGAGCTGCGCCGCCGGCAAATGCCGAGGCGATGAAATCATGCCCGTCGCGGTGTTCTCCGCGCAGCGCCACAAACATCCCGCCCTCGGGCACCTGGCGCGAGTCGACGCTCACCCCGCGCACGAACACATCCGGGGCGCCAGCGAGCTGCCAGCCGGGGGCGAGCACGGAGAGGACATCGGCCAGGGTTTGGCGGATGAGCGTCATTGGCTCACCTCTGCCGCACTGGACGCCAGCGCCATATAGTTGACCAGATAGGCCGCCAGCTCGCGAAAGACCGGCTGGGCCACATCCTTGCCGAAGTAGACTTCCTGCGGGTCGTCGATCCATACCAGGATGACATAACGCTCGTTGGGCAGCGGCCCGTAGCCGACATAGGCCGAGGTCAGCCAACCTCGCGGCAGGTTATCAGTGCCGGGGATGCCCGTCAGGCTGGAGAACCCCGCAAAGCGGTAGCCAGGCAGCACCGGGCCGGCTTCGGATTTTTCCACCGCTTCAGCCAGCATGTTGGAAATCGTGGCGGCGTGTTCGGGGGTGATCACGCGGCGCACCTTAAAGGGCTCGGTCACAACCGTCTCGGCGCCGCGCTGCTCGGCCACGATGTAGGGGCGCATCAGCTCACCGCCGTTGGCAAGCATGCCATAAGCACTGGCCAGCTGCAGGGGCGTCACCGTCAGCGAGCGGCCGATGGCGTTCATCCCCAGAAAAGCCAGCGACCAATTCTCGGCGCCAGGCAGGGGCATCTCGCCGGTTTGTTCGGCGGGCAGGTCGATGCCAGTGGGCTCGCCAAAGCCCATGCGGCGGATCATCTCGTAAAAGCACGCCGGGCCCATCAGCGAGCCGATGTAGGCCGTGCCGTAAATGCGCGAGGTTACCACCGTATCGGTGATGCTGGTGACGGTGCCGTTGGCGGTACGGTTTTCGTCCCAGTTCACAAAGCGCTGGTTGCCGACCATGAGGCTGCCGAAATCCTGGTAGGTCATCCCGGCAGTGATCACGTTAGCCTCCAGCGCAGCCGCCAGAGTAAGCGGCATCTGGGTGGCGCGCGGCTCAAAGGGCGAACTGACGGCCATATTGTTAAAAACGCTCGGATCGAGACCGGACCAGGTCTTCCAGGCGCCGGGGTCGTAGCTCGGTGCGTTCGCCAGGGTCAGCAGCGCGCCGCTCGAGGCATCCAGGATGATCACCGTACCGCGTTTGGCCTTGCTGGCCTCGACGGCAACTGCCAGCAGGCGTTCGGCTTCGGCCTGCAGGTTGCGGTCGATCGTCAGCACCAGCGTGGCGCCATCCTCCACCGGGATGTAGCCGCCGCCCTGGCCCAGCAACGAGCCCGTCTTGGAGCTGCGCTGTCCGGCGCGCCCGCTCATGACCGCGTCGTAGCGCAGCTCGAGGCCGGTCTTGTCGCCGTCTTTGGTGATCAGCCCGAGCACCTGGGCGGCCAGTGAGCCTTCGGGGTAGACCCGTACCGGCGAGGGAACGATGGCAAAGGCATCCAGCCCAAAACGCGCCGAGGGGGTCGGATCGGCCAGCAGACGGCTTTCGAGCTCGTCGAGATCGGCCTTGACTTGAGGGTCAAGGTCACGCCCCAGCTCGACATATGCCGCCTGGTTGGTGGAAGTGATTACCTGTTTGAGCTCGGCCTCACTCTTGTTGAAAATCCTCACCAGTTCCGGTATCAGCCGATCGATCTGCGCGGTCGCTAAAAGGCGCGGTGTCACGCTGACCTCGTAGCGCACATCCGAGAGCACCAGGGCATGCCCGCCGCGATCGACGATCGTGCCGCGTACGGCCGGCAACTCGGCGCTGGTGCTGGCCAACGCAGAGAGCTTGCCGGCGGGTGCAAAGATCTGCCACACAACCAGGTGGCCGGCCACATACAGGCCCGCCACGCCCATCACGATCAGCAGCCAGCTGATGCGCCGTTTTTGGTTCGATTCGGCAATTTCGCCGTTGGTGGTGTACATCTCAGGTCCCCGGTTCGGCGTTGAGCCATGCTTTAAAGCGCTGCCACAGCCCCTTCCGCTGGGGCTGGACCGCCTCGGCCTGCTCGACAGGGGCCGGCGTGGCTGAAGGCTGGTCGCCGATCACCAGTTCGTTGCGGCTTGGCAGTGTGTTTGTGGTCGGGCGGGTATAACCAAGCTCGCCGGCGGTGCGCTCCAACTCGCTCAGCGAGACGGACTTGGCCGAAAGAGACCGCAGGTGCTGGATGTTGTTGCGCAGCTCGATCTTGCGCGCTTCCAGCCGGCCGATCTCGTACCAGTAGGCGGCAGCCGTCGAGGCCTGCCGCAAATAGAGCCACCCGGCCAGGGCGGCAGCCACCAGCGTCAGCAGCATGCACATCAGGCGGCGATACTCCAGCCGGTCGGCCATCTGGGTGGTGGCGGGCTGCACCATCGGCATCATCGGTACCTGGCTGCGGTCGATGCTCATGCGGCTGCCTCCGTGCGACGTGCGGCGCGCAGCTTGGCGCTGCGGGCGCGCGGGTTGGCAGCCACTTCGGCCTCGTCGGCGATAACCGGTTTGCGAGTCAGGCGTGTGAGCATGGCGTGATGGTCACAACGGCACACCGGCAGCTCTGGCGGGCAGATGCAATCCTGCGATTCGCGCTGCATAAACTGCTTGACAATGCGGTCTTCCAGCGAATGAAAACTGATCACCGCCAGCACCCCGCCCGGTTTGAGCAAACGCAGCGTCTGGGGCAGGGCGCGCTGCAGCTCATCCAGCTCGCTGTTGGTGGCAATCCGCAGTGCCTGAAAGGTGCGCGTGGCGGGATGGATCTTGCCGGAAAACCCCACCGCGCGGTCTACCACCTCGGCCAGCTGCGCGGTCGAACGGAGCGGTCGGGCAGCCACGATGGCGCGCGCTACACGCCGGGCGCGGCGTTCTTCGCCATAGAGGTAGATCAGGTCGGCCAGGGCAGATTCCTCGGCGTGGTTGACGAGGTCGGCGGCGCTGGCGCCCGTCGTGGGGTTCATGCGCATATCCAGCGGTCCGTCGTGGAGGAACGAGAAACCACGCTGCGGCTCATCGAGCTGCAACGACGACACGCCCAGATCAAACAAGATGCCATCCACCTGGTTGTACCCGCTCTCCTCGGCTACAACGGCCATATCAGAAAAAGAGCCGCAATGGCTCTCGAATCGGTTCGCGTAACCCGCCAGGCGCTCCTCGGCGATCGCGAGGGCCTGCGGGTCACGATCAATCATCAGCAATCTTCCGCCAGGGGCGGAACGCTCCAGGATGCCGTGGCTGTGTCCACCCAAGCCGCAGGTAGCATCGATATACCAGCCGCCCGCGCAAACCTCCAGCAGCGCGAGTGCGCTCTCATAGAGCACCGGCAAGTGCTGTGCATCGGACGGCATCGCACTGCCTAGAACCCGAGCTCAGCCAGGCGCCTGCGTATCTGTTTGCTGTTGCGGCGTGTTTCCGCGATGATCGAGTCGATGGTCTTGGCGGGCCAGATCTCGAGCACCTCGTCCTGGCCGATGACGTCCGCCTCCTGTCCGAGTTTGATCATCTCGCGCAGGTCGGCCGGAATCAGGATGCGTCCCATCCCGTCCAGGTTGCAACGGCGCGCCAAACCCACCAACAGCAGTCTGTAGGACTCGACGGAGTCGTCGGCGCTCGGCAGGGTGCGCAGCTTGGCATTAAGCGCTTCAAAGGCGGCTACGGGGTAGGCCAGCAAGCAGTCTTTGAGGCCGATCGTCAGGATCAGCCCGTCAGCAAACTCGTCGCGGAATTGGACAGGGATCGTCAGGCGCCCCTTGGCGTCGAGCGTGTGCTGAAAAGTGCCGTGAAACATCGCCTGCCTGCCCCCTGGCTGCCCTGATCTGACACTGGCTGCTACTTGTACCCACTTGGACCCACTATATCATAAGGAGCGTTTTTATGCAAGGGAAAAGCAAGTGAAATTTGGGTTATTTTAGTTTTTCCCAAACGCGGCAAATTCGCGCAGGGCGTTGATCAGGCGCGTGCGGGAAAGCTTGGGGAGTGCCAGTGGGCTCACTTCGAGGGTCAGGATGCCGGGGTAGTGTTCGCGCTTGAGCTGAGCGGTGAATTCCGCCAACGGCAGGATGCCGCGGCCGGGGAGCTGGTGGTCGCTGAACAGGCTGCTGAGGAGACGCATCCTAGGGAGCGGCCGGGGGATTGTATCCGAAAAGTGAACGTTGATCGTGCGCGCGCCTATTGCTGCCCAGGCCTCGTCCAGCGCCACATCGCGGGCATGCGCGTGGCAGGTATCCAGCGTGAGGGCAAGGTCGTGCTGGTTCGCAAATTCGGCCAGCGCCGCCGGGGTGCCCAGCAGGTTATGGCGGTCTCTGGGGTGATGCAGGTTGTCGTTTTCGAGCGCAAGGCGTGTGGTGGAGCCGCGTAAACGGCGCTGGCACATCTCCAGGCTGCGCAGCCAGCGCTGCGCGGCGGGAGCCTGCCAGTTGTTGCTGTAGGTCCCGTGGATCACCACCGCACGCGCATCCAGCTGCAGTCCCAGGTCGGCGGCTTCCAGCATCCAGGGCGCCCACACCCCGCCGGCGCGGCGCGTGATCATGCGCTGATGCACCGAAAGGATCGCCACGTGGTGGTCGGCTGCCAGCTTGCGCAGCCTGCGCACGGCTGCCAGAGTGGGCGGCAGCCCAGCCAAGAGCTCGATGCCATCCAGACCGGCCTCGGCCACGCAGTAAAACACCTCGCGCAAAGGCAATGGAGCCAGGCCGCCGGTCGATACGCTCAGCAGCATGGTGGGTTACTACCGTACAGGCCGTGTTCGGCGATATAGTGGCATACCGCGTCGGGCACCAGATAGCGGATCGAGCGCCCCTCGGCAAGGCGCGTGCGCACCGCTGTTGAGGAGATATCGATAAGCAGCGCCGGCAATTGGTCGAGCCGGGCGTTTAACCCGGGCAGGTCGCGCTCGAGGGCTGCCAGATCGGGGGTGGTGCCCGACCGCGGATACCAAGCGATGCGTGCCAGGCCTATCAGCGCTCTGGCCTTGTGCCAGGCCGGCAAGGTCACCAGCGTGTCCGCGCCCATGATCACCGTCAGCGCAACCCCCGCACCGAGGTGCTCGTGCAGGGCGCGCAGCGTGTCGACGGTATAAGAGATGCCCTCGCGCTCGAGCTCCATAGTCGAGACCTCAAAGTGCGCGTTATCCGCGGTTGCTAGGCGGGTCATCGCCAGGCGGTCAGCGGCCGATGCGATTACCAGGTGGCGTTTAAAGGGAGAGATCCACGTCGGCATCAGGATGACGCGATCGAGCCCCAGCACGTCGCGGGCATCCTCGGCGATGCACAAATGCCCGAGGTGGATCGGGTCAAACGATCCGCCAAAGAGCCCCACTCGCCGCACGGGTTCGCTCATGCGTGCCACTCCAGCTCAATCTCGCCAAAGCGCACCATATCGCCCTCTCCGACGCCCGCGGCGATCAGCGCCACGCTGATCCCGCGCGCGACCAGGATGCGCTCAAAGCGCTCCCAGGCTTCCGGCACGTTCCAATCTGTCATGATCGCCAAGCGCTCAATTTCCTTGCCCTGCACGCGGTAAACGCCTGCCTCCACACGCGAGACGCGCCAGCCGCGCTCGCTGGGCGCCTGCGGTGTCAGCACGGGCAGCTCGTCGGGCAGTGCGGGCACCGGCAGGCTCGCCAGGCGCGCTAGAATGGCGCGCTTGAGTTCGATTAGCCCTTCGCCGGTGACGGCCGAGATGGCATACGCCTCGCCGGAGGCTTCCTGTAGCGCCTTCAGCAGCCGCGGAGCAGCCTCGCGCACCTCGGAGATATCCAGATTGGTGAGCACCGCGATCTGCGGCACCTCGGCCAACTGCTCGTCGTAGAGCGCCAGTTCGCGGTTGATGGTGTGGTAATCGGCAAGCGGATCCTTGCCCTCGCCGCTCACCAGATGCACCAGCAGCCGGGTACGCTCGACATGCCGCAGGAATTGCAGCCCCAGGCCGCTGCCGGTATGCGCCCCCTCGATCAGCCCGGGGATATCGGCCATCACAAAGGTCTGGCCGTCCTGCTCGATTACCCCCAGCATCGGGTTGAGTGTGGTAAAGGGGTAATCGGCGATCTTGGGCCGCGCGGCGCTGACGGCCGCCAGCAGGGTGCTTTTGCCGGCGTTGGGCATCCCCAAAAGGCCCACATCGGCGATCAGCTTGAGTTCGAGGTCGAGCTCGACGATCTGCCCAGGCTCGCCGCGTTCGGCGAACTTGGGTGTCTGACGCGCCGATGACTTGAACACCTCGTTTCCGCGTCCGCCGCGCCCGCCGCGCGCCACCAGCAGGAGCTGGCCATCGCGCACCAGGTCGCCCAGCAGCTCGTTGCTGGCGCGGTCGTATACCAACGTGCCGAGCGGCACATCGACAATCAGATCGTCGCCGCTCTTGCCCTGCTGGCTCTTGCCCGAGCCGTGCGTGCCATCCTGGGCTACATAACGGCGCACCCTGGAAAAGGCGATCAGCGTGTTGAGGCGCTCGTTGGCCCGCAGATAGACGCTGCCGCCCCCTCCGCCGTTACCGCCGCTGGGTCCGCCAAAGGGGATATACTTTTCGCGGCGAAAGGCCACTACGCCGTTACCGCCGTCGCCCCCGCGCACCGTAATGTGTGCCTGGTCGTAAAACACGCTTCCTCACTACGGGATGTGTAACTGCATATTGTAAGCGATTAATTCCAATTTACAATACAATAATACAGCAATAAAACAGCGCTAAAAATAGCATAACAATAATAACTGCGATGATCCGGTTTGACAAGGTATTAACAGAATGTTAACTTTTATTTGGTGTGAGACGATCCCTGCCGAAAGGGGTCGGTTCCAAGGAGGTAGATGCATGTCGGTGTCTGCACGAACCACTGGCAAAGTCAAGTGGTTCAGCCGCGTCAAGGGCTATGGGTTCATCACCCCTGACGGCGACGAATCGACCAAGGATGTTTTTGTCCACTACAGTGCGATCCGTGGGGAGGGCTTTCGTAACCTGACCGAAGGCGAGCCCGTCGAGTTCACTATAGAGAGCTCGGATAAGGGCCCGCAGGCTTCGGATGTCGTAACGCTTCTATAATTCATGTCAGCTCCGCTCAGGCGGGGCTTGATTTTTCGTTTTGCGCCAGGCTGATCAGTAACACCGCCACATCGGCCGGGTTGACGCCTGCCAGCCGGCTGGCCTGCCCGATGGTCTGCGGACGATGGCGTGTCAGGCGTTCGCGCGCTTCGCTGGAAAGGCCGCGCGCGGCCGCATAGTCGTAGTCCTCGGGGATGCGCCGGACCTCCAGACGCTGCGCCTCTGCCACCTGGCTCGTTTGCCGTGCGATATACCCGGCATAGGCCAGGTCTGCCTCGACCACCTGCGCTTCGCTGTCGTCCAGCCGCACGGGCACGCCCGCCAGCTCCGCTACCAGTGCATAGCCGTAACCGGGCCGGCGCAAAAGCTGTGCCGCGCTGACGGCCGATTCGCCCAGCTCCAGGCCATGTGCGGCTGCCAGGGCGCGGTTTTCGGCGCTGGGCGTGATCGTGCAACCCTCCAGATGCGCCTTTTCCGTCTCGATCGCTTCGCGGCGAAGCTCAAAAGCACGCCAGCGGTCGTCATCGATCAACCCCAGTTCGCGCCCGAGCGGCGTCAGGCGCAGGTCGGCGTTATCCTGGCGCAGCAGCAGGCGGTACTCGGCGCGCGAGGTCAGCAGGCGGTAGGGCTCGTCCAGCTCGCGCGTGATCAGGTCGTCGATCATCACCCCCAGATAGGCCTGGCTGCGGCCCAGGCTGATGGGCGCCTCGTCTCTGACGGCGCGCGCGGCATTCACGCCTGCCAGCCAGCCCTGCCCGGCGGCCTCCTCATAGCCGGAGGTGCCGTTAATCTGCCCGGCCAGGTATAACCCGGCGACCGCGCGCGTCTGGAGCGCGGTGTCGATCTGCTGCGAGGGCACATAGTCATATTCCACGGCATAGCCGGGCTGCATGATCTCGCACGCTGCCAGCGCCGGGATGCTGCGCAGGAGCGCCAGCTGCACCTCCTCGGGCAGGGCGGTAAAGCAGCCCTGCACATAGACCTCGCTGACGGCATAGCCCTCGGGCTCGAGGAAAAAGGCGTGCGAATCGCGCTCGGGGTAGCGCACGATTTTGTCTTCCAGCGAGGGGCAGTAGCGCGGGCCGGCCGTGTTCTGCAGCGTGCTCATAATCGGTGAGCGCGCCAGATTCTCCTGCACGATGGTGTGCGTGACGGCGTTGGTATGCACCAGATAAGCCGGCAGCTGCTCGCGCCAGTCACTCTGCCGGGCAACCGGGTACACCGGGTTGAACGGCAGGCTCAGACGCTCAACCGGCGCTCTGGCGTATGACAAGTAGAGCGGTGTGGGGCTGCCGTATTGTGGCTCTGTCAGCGCGTAATCGATCGTTCGGGCGTCAATGCGCGGCGGAGTGTTGGTCTGCAGACGGCCCAACCGGATACCGCATTCTTTTAGCGATCTGCTCAAGCTCACGGCGGGCAGTTCGCCGGCGCGGCCCCCGGGGGAGACAAGGTCACCGCGGCGCAGCTGGCCGTTCAGGAAAGTGCCGACTGTGAGGATCACCGCGCGGGCGTGCAGCCTGCTGCCATCCGCCAGCAGCACACCGCGCACGCGGCCGCCCTCCGTCAGCAGTGCCTCGACGGATCCCTGGCGCAGCTGCAAGTTGGTGGCGCGCTCGAGCACGCGTTTCATCGCCAGCGAATAGAGGTGCTTGTCGCACTGGGCGCGCGGGGCCTGCACGGCAGTACCCTTGCCGGTGTTGAGCATGCGGATCTGGGTGGCGGTGCGGTCGGTGTTGCGTCCCATCTCACCGCCAAGAGCGTCGAGCTCGCGCACCAGGTGGCCCTTGGCTGGCCCGCCGATGCTGGGATTGCAGGGCATTTGCGCGGGCAGGTCGAAGTTGAGGGAGATCAGCAGCGTGCGGCGGCCCATTCGTGCGGCGGCCAGGGCGGCCTCGCAGCCGGCGTGGCCGGCTCCCACCACGATCACTTCCCAGCCGCGGGCGTTCTCAGGCATCCGGCGCGCTCAGGAGCTGCCAGGCGGCGCGGTGTGCCAGCGCCCTGAAGCGTCCCCAGGCGTTCCAATCCTCGCTGGGCAGGGCATCCAGAGCATCCGCCAGAGCCGGCAGCTCAGCTACCTCCACCTCGCGGTAGCCGGTGATCTGTTCGCCCGCATCCGCCACCGCCAGTTCCCCGCCGATCTCGCGCATCAGGTATAAGAACGAGGTGAATATAAGCTCACCGCTCGGCCAAATAAAGCGGTAATCCAGGCGCGCCAGAGCGCGCACCAGCTCGAGCTCCAGGCTGGTCTCCTCAAAGCCCTCGCGCAGGGCGGCCGCGCCAGGCGGCTCGTTGTGGTGCACCCCGCCGCTCAGCAGCCGCCAGCTGCTGGGCGGATAAAATGACTTGGTATGCACGAGCAGCTTGCCGTTGGTGCGCTGCACGCACAACACCACCTCAGCGGCGCGGTCGCGGCGCGAGCGCTGCCAAAAGACGCCCCACGAATCGGGCCCATGCACGGTGTGGCAGCTGTGCGGCAGCGAATCATCCCAGCCCGGGCCATAGGTCGGCAAGGCTTGGTCTGCGGTGCTCATGCATCCATCCTGGCGCAGCGCAGCAGCGCCTGCACGGCGGAGGCGATATCAGCCAGGGCGATGCGCTCCTGCAGGGTGTGCACGTTCTGCATGCCGGTGCTTATCTGCACCATCGATACGCCGCGATGGTTGAGCACATTGGCATCCGACCCGCCGCCCGTCGACACCAGCATAGGGGTATACCCGAGGTCTTGCATGGCCTGGCTCACCAGTGCCACGACCGGTTCGCTGGCCGAGAGCTGGTAGGCGTTGTACTCGCGCTGCACGGTCACTTCCATCTCGCCGCCCGAATCGGCCGCGGCATGCTCAAAGGCCAGACGCATGGTGGCGGAGAGCGCCTCGAGCTTCGCACTGTTGAGCGATCTGGCCTCACCCGAGATGTGCACCAGGTTCGGTACGACATTGGTGGCAGTTCCGCCCTCGATAATGCCGACGTTGGCGGTGGTTTCTGCGTCGATGCGCCCCAGCGGCATGGCCAGAATCGCCTTGGAGGCGATCACGATGGCGTTGATGCCTTTCTCGGGGCTGGTGCCGGCATGCGATTCACGCCCGTGCACCACCGCGCGGAAGGAATCCTGCGAGGGCGCCTGCACCACGATCGTGCCGGGTTCGCCTCCTGCGTCTAGCCCCACCGCCATCCTAGCCTGTAGGCGGCTGATATCCAGCGCCTTGGCGCCGTGCAGGCCCACTTCCTCCTGTACGGTAAAGACGATCTCGAGCGGGCGATGCGGCGACTTTTCCGAGGCGAGCACCTCGGCCATCTCGAGGATCGCCGCCACGCCGGATTTGTCGTCGCCGCCCAGCACGCTGGTGCCATCCGTGCTGATAATGCCGTCCTCGACTACCGGCGTGATCCTGGCGGCTGGCTCGACGGTATCCATATGTGCCGTCAGCAGCAGAGACTCGCCCACGCCGGGCATGCGCGCTACCAGGTTGCCGATTGCGTCGCATTCGCTGGCGATGCCCAACTTTTCCAATCTGGCAGCTGCATAGGCCGCTACGGGCTCCTCTTTGCCCGATGGGCTGGGGATGCGCACCAGATCCAGAAAGGTTTGCAGTAGTCGGGCTTTGTTCATGGTTGTCTCCTCGGTTGACTGGTCTCGAGCAATTCCTGGGCACTGCGCCGAGCCGCCTCACTCGTGCTACCGCTCAACATCACTGCGATCTCGTCGATGCGTTCGGCACCCTCGAGGGTCTCGAGCACCGAAATGGTGCGCGCCCCGGCCTCACGCTTGGCCGCGCGCAGGTGTTGGTGGGCACAGGCGGCGATCTGCGGCAGATGCGTGACGCAGAAAACCTGGTGGGTCTCGCCCAGGCGGCGCAGTTTTTGCCCCACCGCTGCGGCAGTACGCCCGCCGATGCCGGCCTCGACTTCATCAAACACATAGGTTGGCAGAGGATCCACCGCCCCAAGCGCCCCCTTGAGCGCCAGCATCAGGCGCGAGGTCTCACCGCCGGAGGCTGACTTGATCAGCGGCAGGGGCGCCTCGCCCGGGTTGGGCGCAATGTAAAATTCGAGCTCATCCAGCCCGGTGCTGGTTATGCGGTAGTGCCCGCCGTCGACGGCTAATCCTTCCGGGTCGGCCGTCCAATCCTGCACCACGCTAAAGCGCGCCTTGGACATGGCCAGTTCGCCCAGCTCGCGCTCCACCAGGGCCGTCAGCCTGGCGGCGGCCTCGCGCCTGGCAGCCGAAAGTGCTTTGGCAGAAGCCGCCAGCTCGCCCGAGAGCACCTCGCGCTGCGCGACAAGCTCCGCCTGGCGCTCGTCGCTGCAGTTGAGGCTTTCCAGCTCGACAGCGGCCTTGTTTGAATACGCCAACACTTCGGCAAGCGTATCACCATACTTGCGCTTGAGCGCTCTGATCAGCTCGAGGCGCTCTTCCACACGCCCCAGGCGCTGCGGATCCTGCTCGACCTGGTCGCGGTATTCGCGCAGGGTGTGCGCCAGGTCGTCCAGCTGGTAACCTGCCGATTCAGCTGCCTGCGCGTCAGCCGCGAGGGTTGGATCCAGTTTGGCCAGGTTCGCGAGCTGCGCCGTCAGCTGTGCGAGCTGATCGGCAATGCCCGCCCGGCGCTCGCTGCCCGCCAGCAGCGCATAGGCGGAGGCGGCCGCCTCCTGGCGCTTGACGGCGCTCTCCAGCAAGGTGCGCTCCTGGCGCAGGTCTCCCTCTTCGCTGGGCGAGAGGCGCGCCGATTCTATCTCGTTGATCTGGTAGCTCAGCAGATCCTGGCGTTGGGCCAGACTGCGCGCGTCGCGCTGCAGCTCGTCCAGTTCGCGCTCCAGTGCGTGTAGGGCGCTCACCTGCGCCGCCACGGCCGCCTGCGCGACCTGCAGACCGCCGAAGCGGTCGACCAGCTCGAGATGCCGGCGCACGCGCAGTAGCGACAGGTGTTCGCCCTGGGCGTGGATATCCACTAGCTGCCGTCCGACATCCGCCAGGAGCGAAACGGGTACTGCCTGGCCGTTTATGCGGCTAACCCCGCGCCGGTTGCGCGAGATCTCGCGCCGCAGGATGAGCTCGCCCTCGGCTTGAATGCCATTTTGCTCGAGGATGGCTGTGAGCGCCGGCGGAGCATCTTCGAGCGAGAGGATCACCTCGACGCTAGCCTCGTCGCAGCCCGAGCGGATCATCTCAGGGCTGGCGCGCCCGCCCAGCACCAGCGCCAGGGCGTCGATGATGATCGACTTGCCCGCGCCGGTCTCACCCGTCAGCACCGTCAGGCCGGGGCCGGCCTGCAGGCGCACCTCGGCGATAATCGCCAGGTTGCGGATGGTGAGTTCCAGCAGCACGTTTGCCTCAGCTGCCGGCGGGGTTTGGCCAACGCAGGCGCCGCAGCACCGTGCCGTAATAATCGCCCTCGGCGCAAAAATGGATAAAGCGCCCGCGGTTGCGCCCTATTGTGCAGATCACCTCGTCGCTGGGGTTGACGGCCACATCCACCTGTCCGTCGATCGTCAGGTTGGCGTTTTGCGCCTTGACCAGCTTCAGGCTCAGGCGCCGCTCGGCGGGGATGACGATGGCGTGTGCTACCGAGATGTGCGGTGCCACCGGCGTGAGCACCATGCACGCCAGCTCGGGCGCCACGATCGGCCCGCCCGCTGAGAGGTTATAGGCTGTCGAGCCGGTGGGGGTCGCCACGATCATGGCGTCGGCGGTCTGGGTCATGACCTCGTTGCCGTCCACTTCCACGGCGATGTGCACCGTGCGGGTGGTCGCGCCGCGCCCCAGCACGGCATCGTTGATCGCCTCGGAGTTGAATACCACGCGTCCCTCGTGCAAGAGCTCGGCGCGCACCAGCATGCGCTCCTCGACGCGGTAATCGCCCGCCAGCAACCGTCCAAGCGCGGCTTCTAAATCGGGCGGCTCGACCTCTGTCAGGAACCCCAGCTTGCCCAGGTTCACGCCCAGGAGCGGTACACCCAGCGGGGCCAGCACGCGCACACAGCGCACGATTGTGCCGTCGCCGCCCAGCGTCACCACCGCGTCTAGCCCGGGGGCGGCGCCGATCAACGCGCCGTCATCATCGGCAGCGCCCAGCCAGTAGCTGGCGCTATGCGACGTCAGGTAGCGTTCGGCGCGTTCGGCCAGCGCGGACGAATCAGCCCGCGCAGGGTAGTAGAGGATGCCGATCTTGTTCACAGGTGACGCTCCAGTTCGCCGGCGATGCGCTCGGCCGCCTCGGCCAGCGCCAGGGTCTGCGGTTCACCAGTTCCCTGCATGTCGCGCAGCTGCACCTGGCCGGCGGCTACCTCGTCATCGCCGATCACTACTGCCAAGGCCGATCCTGTGCGGTTGGCAGCGCGAAGCTGGGCTTTGAGCGAGCGGTCGCCAAACTCGAGGCTGGCGGCCACCGCGCGTGCCCGCAGCTGGTTGGTGAGGGTGATGGCTGCCAGCTTGGCGCGCGCCCCCAGATAGATCACAGAGACCTGTGTAGCCTGTGTGCCGGGCAGGGCGATCTGCTGTTCCTTCATGGTCAGCACCAATCTCTCCATCCCCGAGCCAAAGCCGATCCCGGGGGTGGGTGGGCCGCCCAGCGTCTCTGCCAGCCCGTCGTAGCGTCCGCCGCCGCACACTGCGTTCTGCGCGCCGATCCCCTGCGCCCAGACCTCGAACACCGTCTTGGTGTAATAATCCAGGCCGCGCACCAGGCGGTGGTTCATCGTGTAGAGGTAGCCGAGGGCCTCCAGGTAGCTGACCAGGGTCGCCAGATGCTCGCGGCATTCGTCGCACAGATGGTCCTGGGTGTGCGGCGCGCCGGCGATGATCGGCTGGCACTGCGCGACCTTGCAATCCAGCACCCGCAGCGGGTTACGCTGCAGGCGGCGCTGGCAATCTTCACACACCTCGGTGTGGTGCGCCTCGTAATAGCGGGTGAGGGATTGCATAAAGCCGGAACGGCATTTGGGACAGCCGATGCTGTTGAGCTGCAGCGCAAGGTTGCGAAAGCCGATGCGCCCGAACAGCTGCCAGGCCAGCGAGATGATCTCGGCATCCACGGCCGGGTCGAGCTCGCCGATGGCCTCGATATCGAACTGGGTGTGCTGGCGGTAGCGCCCGGCCTGCACGCGTTCGTAGCGAAAGATCGGGCCAGTGGTGTGCAGCTTGACGGGCTGCGGCAGGGTCTTCATGCCGTGCTCGATATAGGCGCGCATGATGCCGGCGGTGAATTCGGGGCGCAGGGTCAGGTCGCGGTCGCCTTTGTCGCGAAACGAGTACATTTCCTTGTCGACGATATCGGTGCCCGTGCCGACGCCGCGCACAAACAGGGGCGTCTCTTCAAAGATCGGCACATCGATGCGCCCATAGCCAAAGGCGTCCGTCACCTCGGCGATGGTATCGCGCAGGTAGCGCCAGTAGGGCTGGTCTTCGGGCAGGATATCGATCGTTCCGCGCGGTGCAGTGAACATGCCTGGCTCCTCGGCTAAGGGTTAGGGGTCGCTTCCGGCTCGGGCGTCTCGGCTGGCTCGGATGCTTCGGCCGGCTGGGCCGTCATGGTGGCAAAGACGCCCTTCCAGTAATCTACTTCAGGGTCTGAGATGGTCATCAGCACCCCCTCGGGGTTCCACTCGGTGAACCAGGCGGCGTCTTCGGGCCACAGGCGGACGCAGCCGTGCGAGGCCGGATAGTTTCCCTGCGCCTCGCCATCCTGATAGATCTTGTTGCCCTCGGCATCCTTCAGATAGGGCTGGGAGTGCACCAAAAAGCCGTCGTGGAACAAAAACCAGCCTTCGTCGGCATAGGTGCCGAACGCGAAAAAGGTGCCTATATACCAGCCCACGCGGCCTTCCCAGGCAGGGGTGTAAACGCCCGGCTCGGGGCGGCCGGTGGAGACCTCCATGGTGCGCACCAACTCGCCGGCTTCAAAGATGTACATGCGCTGGGCTTTTTGGTCGACATAAATATAGCGCGCTTCCTCAGGCTGCGTATCCTCGGCGAATTCTGTCGCTGTGGGAACCGGCGTGAGGGTGGGCGTAGGCGTGATGGTAGGTGTGCTCGTATGTGTAGGAGTGGCGCTGCGCACAGGCGTCTGCGTCGCCGCCGGGCTGGGTGAGGGCGTGAACGTCATCGTGGCCGTGGCGGTGGGCATGCTGGGCGGCGTGGCGGTGGGGCCAGGCGTCACGATGTGCGGCAGCTGGCAGGCATACAGCGCCAGCACCACCAACAGGAGCGTGGGCAGCAGGGCCAGTAACTTGGATTTCATGACCGTGCCGTCTCGCTATCCAGGCGGCGCCCAAAATCGGCCAGAGCCTGCTGTAGCTTGTGTTCCTGCAGGGTTGTCGTCAGGTCGCCGCGGGTGCGCTCTGTCACGCCGCGTACCAGGTCGGTGGTGCGGCGCAGGCCGCCGGTGAGCGCATCGGGAAAGTCGATCGTCACCAGCCAGGTATAGATGTCGTCCATCACCTCCAGCAGCCGCTCAGCGGTCTCGAGCTCGTCGCGGCGCATGGCGTCCAGCGCAAAGCGGCGGAACTCGCCGGTGGCTTCGCCCAGACCGTTCAGCCAGGCAGCCGGCTCGATCTGGAGCGTCTCGGGGGTGGGGATATCCTGCTCGGTGATGACCGCCAACGTGATGGCCGCCTCAGCCAACTCCTTGGCGGCATCTTGCACGTAACCGGCATAATACAGCTCGGAATATTGGCGCACGTCGGCGTGCATCGCGGCGCTGGCTGCTTTGGCCGCATCCAGCAGCTCGCGAGCGGCATCAAACTCGTGGCGATGGGTGGCGCGGATCGAGTTGGCGCACGAACGGATCATCTCGCGCGAGCGCTTCAAGGCCACATCACGGCAGGCGTTTTTATCTGCCATCTCGGCCACAATGCGTTCGACAGTTCGTTCCAGCTCATTTTGTGTGGACATAAAACCTCACTCGGCGGCTGCCAGCGCCTGAAAGTTGACCTGGACTGACTGGCCAAGCTCAGCCGGCACCTCGAGGGGCGGGGCGTCGCTATCCAGCAGTTCAAGAATATAAGTGGCAGGGGTGGCTAACCCATCAAAGGAGAACAGCCCGGCTGAATCGGTGGTGGCCACAGCCGACCAATCCCACGCGCTGATGCGCACGCGCATGCCGCTCAGGCCCTTGCTGGCCGAATTCAGCACATATCCATAGATGTAGATAAAGTCGGCATTGCCAGCTGGCTGCACCGAGATCACCGCACCCACAAAGTCGCCCGCCACCAACAGCTCGGACTCGACGGCGCTGCTCAGGCAGGCATTGGCGGCGGCCGCCTGCAGCCCCCCGACCTCATCGCTGGGCGCAAGGTTATAGGCGGCCTGATATTGCTCGGCTGCCAGGCAGCTCTCGCCGGCGGTGACAGCCTCGTTGCCATAGTTCAGGTGTGCGTTATATAGCAGCGTATAAACATCCTTGTATTCGGGATCCTGTGCCACGAGGTGCTCGAGTATCGCGATGGTGCTGGACCAGTCGCCGCCCCAGTAGCGGCCGGCATCCACGTACAGGACGGCCATCTGGCGCGCAGTAGCCAGTTCGACATCCGAGGGCGCCAGCAGCAGGGCGTTGTCGAAATGGCGCACCGCGTCGGACATGTGGTCTTCGGCCAGAGCCGCTTCTGCCAGGGCGCGGTAGGATGCCAGCTGCATCTCGTTCAGCTCAGAGGATTGCTCGTCAGGGTAGGCGCCGCGAAAGCTGATGACCAGCAACGTCACCTGTTCATAATCGCCGGCCTGGTAAGCGCGCCGGATGCGGGCCAGGGCGTCTTTTGCCGATTCGTTGGGCACCTCGGTGGGCACCGCGGCATCGGCAGTGGGGGTGGCCTGCAGCTGAGCCAGCTCGTCGAGTTTGGCCTGAGCATCTGTCAGGCTGGGCTCCATCCGGAGGGCGGTGCGCAGCTCGCGTTCGGCCAGGTCGTAGCGTCCGTTTTCCATAAACACGACGCCCGCCTCGTAGTGGCGTTGCGCGCTGATGACCGTACGCAGCGACCGTTCGCGCAGGCCAGCCGCCACCGACCCGACGATCAGCAACACCAGCGCCAGCCCCACCAAAATCGCCACCAGGCTGGCCAGGTTGGTATAGCGAAAGCCGCGGCTGGAGTCGCCGCTTCCGGAGAGTGGCTCACCGCAGCGCGGGCAGTATTTGGCGTGTCCATCGATGGACACGTGGCAAGTCGGGCATTCAGTGCTCATGCACAACCTCACAATGCCGCCACAAACGGCCAAGCACGTGGGATTATAGCCTATTGCAAGCTGGTTGTCTATTAAACGGCTATTTGACACCACGCCCAAATGTGATATAATCTTGCGCTGCTTTCGAACCCGTTTGCTAACCCACCATAGCGAGAGTTAATTGCTCGTAAATGATCTTGATTAAGCCCGTCGCGTCCAACCGCCCTGCCTGAACAAAGCTGGGTGGTTTTGGCGTCTATGCGGGTGCTGTGTTCCGCTGCGATCCGAGCCATAGTAAGGAGATAGACGCATGTCAAACCGTGAACCAACTGCCGCTACCAGCCAGGTTGCCGGGTCACTCGTGCGCAAGTCCTATGCCCGCAACATCGATATCCTCGAGATCCCTGATCTGATCGAGACCCAGCGCGACTCGTACCAGTGGTTCATCGAAGAAGCCATCCGCGAGCTCTTTGACGAGATCTCGCCGATTGTCAGCTACAACAAAAACCTGGAGCTTTCTTTCCCAGGACACAATGAGGCCTTTAACGAAGAGTGGGGCCTTGATTTCCGCTTTGACCCGCCCAACTATACCGAAGAAGAGTGCCGCAGCCGCGACCAGACCTATGCATCGGCCTTGTACGTCAAGGTGCTCCTGCACAACCGCGAGCAAGACCAGTCGATGGTACAGGATGTCTACATGGGCGAGTTCCCCGTGATGACAGAAAACGGCACCTTTATCATCAACGGTGCTGAGCGTGTGGTCGTCTCCCAGCTGATCCGCTCGCCGGGCGCCTACTTTACGGTAGAAGAAGACCGCACCACCGGCCGCCAGCTGTGCATGGCCAAGCTGATCCCGAACCGCGGCGCCTGGCTCGAGTTCGAGACCAGCAAGCGCGATATTCTGAGCGTCAAGGTCGACCGCAAACGCCGCATCCCCGTCACCACCCTGCTGCGCGCCCTGGGCGCCGTGACGGACATGTTCGATAACATCGCCATCAAAGAGGGCACCGACGAGGAGCTGATCGAGCTGTTTGCCGAAGTCGACAGCGACGTCGAGCATCCCTTTATCCAGACGACCCTGATGCACGACACAACCCAATCGGCCGCCGAGGCGCTGGAGGATTTCTATAAGAAGATGCGCCCGGGCGACCCTGCTACCTTTGATAACGCGCGCAACTACCTCGAGCAGCTGCTCTTTTCAGCGCGCCGTTACGACCTCGGCAAGGTCGGGCGTTACAAACTCAACCGGCGCCTGGGCATCGAGGTGCCCAAAGAGCACCGCGTGCTCACCAAAGAAGATATCGTGCATATCGTCAAGCGCGTCATCCAGGTCAACAACGGCGTCGAATCGGCCGATGATATCGATCACCTCGGCAACCGCCGTGTCAAGACCGTCGGCGAGCTGATCCAAAACCAGCTGCGGGTGGGCTTTTTGCGCATGGAGCGCGTGGTCAAGGAGCGCATGTCGATCCGCGACCCGGAGCAGGCCACGCCCATCACGCTGATCAACATCCGCCCGGTGGTGGCGGTGATCCGCGAGTTCTTTGGCGGCAGCCAGCTCTCGCAGTTTATGCAGCAGACTAACCCGCTGGATGAGCTGACCCACAAGCGCACTCTCTCGGCCCTCGGCCCGGGCGGTCTGCGCCGCGAGCGCGCCAGCTTTGACGTGCGCGACGTGCACTATTCGCACTATGGGCGCATCTGCCCGATCGAGACCCCGGAAGGTCCCAACATCGGCCTGATCGGCCGTCTGGCGACTTATGCCCGCGTCAACGAGTATGGTTTTATCGAGACGCCCTATCGCCGTGTACTGCGCTCGGTGCCCAACTCGGCCGAAGCCCTGGTCGGCCGCACCTTGCGCGAGCGTGTGGTGGATACCGATACGGGCGAAGTGATCGCCGATAACGGCATGGTGTTGACGGCCGAACTGGCCGGACGCCTGGCCGGTATGAGCGAGCACGAGACCTATCGCGTGCAGCCGTATGTCACCGACGACCTCAAGGATGTCGTCTACCTCTCGGCGGACGAAGAAGAGCACTATGTCTGCGCCCAGGCCTCGTCGCCGGTGGACGAGCTGGGTCAGTTCGTGGCCGACCGCGTGGCTGCGCGCGTGTACGAAAAGTCGCTGCTCGAATCGATCGACCGCGTCTCTTATATGGACGTCTCGCCCAAGCAGGTAGTGGGCATCTCAGCGGCGTTGATCCCCTTCCTGGAGCACGACGACGCCAACCGCGCCCTGATGGGCTCGAACATGCAGCGCCAGGCGGTGCCGCTCCTGCGCGCCGAAGCGCCCGTGGTGGGCACCGGCATTGAGCGCCAGGCCGCGCGCGATTCGGGCCAGGTGCTGCTGGCGAAAAACGGTGGCCAGGTGGTCTCGGTGAGCGGCGATACGATCGTCGTCCAATCCGAGAACGGGCTGGATACCTACCATTTGCGCAAGTACAACCGCTCCAACCAGTCGACGTGCATCGACCAGCATCCCATCGTTACCAAGGGTGCCACGGTAGAGGCCGGCCAGGTCCTGGCGGATTCCTCCAGCACCGAACGCGGCGAGCTGGTCCTCGGCCAGAACGTGCTGTGCGCCTTTATGTCGTGGGAGGGCGGCAACTATGAAGACGCCATCCTGATCAGTGCCGACATGGTGCGCCAGGATAAGTTCAGCTCGATTCACATCGAAAAGCACGAGATCGAGGCGCGCGATACCAAGCTGGGGATGGAAGAAATCACCCGCGATATCCCCAACGTGGGCGAAGACGCCTTGAGCAAACTCGATGAGGACGGCATCATCTTTGTGGGTGCCGAGGTCAACCCCGGCGATATCCTGGTGGGCAAGGTTACCCCCAAGGGAGAGACCGAGCTTTCGCCCGAAGAGAAACTGCTGCGCGCCATCTTTGGCGACAAGGCCAAGGATGTGCGCGATTCGTCGCTCCGCCTGCCGCACGGCGAAGAGGGCAAGGTAGTGGATGTCTCCATCACCACCCGCGACGACCAGCACGACTTGCCCGCCGGTGTCAACAAGCTGGTGCGGGTTACCGTGGCGCAGCGCCGCAAGGTCTCCGAAGGCGACAAGATGGCCGGACGGCATGGCAACAAGGGCGTCATCAGCAAGGTGGTGCCGATCGAAGACATGCCCTATCTGGCGGACGGCACGCCGGTCGAGATCATCCTCAACCCGCTGGGTGTACCGGCGCGTATGAACCTGGGGCAGATCTCAGAGACCCACCTGGGGTGGGCTGCTGACCGCCTGGGCTTTGAGATCAACACGCCGGTGTGCGATGGCGCCAACGACCGCGACATCGCTGCCGAGCTGGCGCGCGCCTGGCTGATCGACCGCGCCTGGGCTGACCTGAACAGGGCTGCCTGGGAGTGGATGACCGCCGAAGAGATCGAGACGGAAATGATGCGCGACGACATCGAGGTACAGACCGAATATCTCGGCCACAAGCTCTCGCAGCAGGGCACGAGCGCGGCAGAGATCGAGGCGATTGTGGCTGATCTGAGCTTGGCGCGCCGTGTCTGGCTGGATATGTGGCTGCGCGAGCGCGGCTACCAGCCCAATGACCTGATCCTCTACGAAAACGGCGGAGCGCTGCATCCAGCCACGGATAGCGCCAACGAGCTGGCGCAGGTGGTCTGCCTGCGCACCTGGATCGAGGACGAAGGCGGGGTTCCCGAGGGCGACGACCTTGAGACCATCAGCGAGCAGGCGGTCAAGCTCTCGCAGGCCACCGGCAACCCGCTGCCGATCGCCGGCAAGATGGTGCTATACGATGGCAAGACCGGCGAGCCCTATGACAACCCCGTTACTGTGGGGATGACGTACATGCTCAAGCTGGCGCACCTCGTGCAGGATAAAGTTCACGCGCGCTCGACGGGCCCCTACTCGCTGGTGACCCAGCAGCCGCTCGGCGGCAAGGCCCAGTTCGGCGGGCAGCGCTTTGGCGAGATGGAAGTGTGGGCTCTGGAAGCCTACGGCGCCGCGCACACCCTGCAGGAAATGCTCACGATCAAGTCCGACGACGTCACCGGCCGCACCAAGACCTATGAGGCGATCGTCAAAGGCGAGCCGATCACCGAGACGGGCGTGCCCGAGTCGTTCAGCGTGCTCATCAAAGAGCTGCAGTCGCTGGGGCTGGCGGTGGAGGTGTTTGACGAAAAGGGCGAGGCCGTGCACTTTGGCCGCGACGAGAACGTGATCGTGCGCGACACCCTGGGCCTCGGCCTGGGCTTTGGGCCGGTTTCCTGAACGTAAACAATGAAAAGGAGGCGCATCGGCGCCTCCCCTTTTGACAATATGACGTGAAGCGGTATAATCAGGGCTCGCGCGCGCGACCTGTTGCGTGCATACCAGGAGGGTAACGTTGCCAACAATTAACCAGCTAATCCGCAAGGGTCGTTCGTCTGCAGTGAAAAAGGCCAAAGCGCCGGCTTTGGGGATTTCGTACAACGCCACCACGGCGCGCAGTCTGCAATCCAAGCGCGTCTCGCCGCAAAAGCGTGGCGTTTGCACGGTGGTGCGTACGCTCAACCCCAAGAAACCGAACTCGGCACTCCGCAAGATCGCCAGGGTGCGCCTTTCGAACCAGGTCGAAGTGACCTGCTACATCCCCGGCGAAGGCCACAACCTGCAGGAACACTCGGTGGTGCTGGTGCGCGGCGGCAAAGTGCGCGATCTGCCCGGTGTGCGCTACCACATTGTGCGCGGCACGTTGGATGCCTCTGGCGTGGATGGCCGCGGCCGCGGGCGTTCGCAGTACGGCACCAAGAAACCCAAGGGTAAGTAAGCCACCAGACGGAGGATCTTGCTATGCCGAGACGTAATCGGCCCGAAAAGAAACCGACCGTGCCGGACGCCAAGTACAACAGCGAAATGCTGGCACGCTTTATCAACAAGATCATGGAGCGCGGCAAGAAATCGACAGCCACCAGGCTGGTGTATGACGCCATGGAGATCATTGGCGAGCGCTCGGGCCGCGACCCGATCGATACTTTTGATACTGCGCTGCGCAACGCCGGCCCGATGATTGAGGTCAAGCCGCGCCGCGTGGGCGGTGCTACCTATCAGGTGCCCGTCGAGGTTGACCCGGTGCGCCGCGTTTCGCTGGCGATGCGCTGGATCCTGGCGGCCGCCAAGTCGCGCCCCGGCAAGACCTTTGCTATCCGCCTGGCCGACGAATTGCTCGACGCATCGCGCAACCAGGGCAACGCGATCAAGCGCCGCGAAGATACCCACAAGATGGCCGACGCCAACAAGGCGTTTGCCCACTATCGGTGGTGAACCAAGGCAACTAAGCGACTAGCGGGTTCATCCCTGGCCAACTCGACAGGTTTGGACGCACATGGATAACCAGGAGAACAGGGACAACCCACTGCAACGTATCCGCAACATCGGTGTCATTGCCCACATCGATGCTGGCAAGACGACGACGACTGAACGGATCCTGTTCTATACCGGCAGGACCTATCGCCTGGGCAATGTGGACGATGGCACGACCGTCACTGACTGGATGGACCAGGAACGGGAGCGCGGCATCACCATCGTCTCGGCTGCGGTGACGTGCGAGTGGCGCGGACATCGCATTAACATTATCGATACGCCTGGGCACATTGATTTCACCGCCGAAGTGCAGCGCTCCCTGCGGGTGCTGGATGGCGGAGTGGTGGTCTTTGATGCCGTACAGGGGGTCGAGCCCCAGTCCGAGACGGTCTGGCGGCAAGCGGATCGCTTCCGCGTTCCGCGAATCTGTTTCATTAACAAGATGGATAGAACGGGAGCCGACTTTTGGCGGAGCATCGCGATGATTCGCGACCGCCTGAAAGCTGTGCCTGTCGCGATACAGGTGCCTATCGGAGCTGAAGCTTCCTTCAGGGGTTACATCAACCTGATCGACATGCGCGCGATGAACTACCAGGATGACGACCTGGGTGTTGAACTGCACGAGGTGCCGATCCCGCCAGAGCTCGCGGAGCAAGCCGCAGAGCATCGAGCCCAACTGCTGGAAGCAATCGCCGAGACGGATGATGTCTTGCTGGCCAAGTACCTTGAGGGGGAAGAGCCGAGTTCCGAAGAGTTGCGCGCTGCCCTGCGCCGTGCCACCCTGGCAAACCAGCTGGTGCCGGTGCTGTGCGGGTCAGCCTTGCGCAACAAGGGCGTACAGCCGGTTCTGGACGCAATCGTTGATTTCCTGCCTGCGCCAACGGATATTCCGCCCATCGAGGGCATCCGCCCCGGCTCCGAGGAAACCATCGAACGCCGCCCTGACCCCAGCGGGCCATTCAGCGCGCTGGTGTTCAAGATCGTGACCGACCCCTTTGTCGGGCGATTGGCGTATTTGCGCGTCTATTCCGGAACCCTGAACGCCAACTCTTCAACCCTCAACGCTACCAAATCCCGCAAAGAACGCATCGCAAGACTCTTGCGCATGTACGCCAACCGTCGCGAAGAACTCACCGAGGTCGCGGCCGGCGACATTGCCGCTGTCGGCGGGCTCAAATTCAGCTTTACCGGCGATACCCTGTGCGACGCCGACCGCCCGATCCTGCTCGAATCGATTCGTTTTCCTGAGCCGGTGATCTATCAGGCGGTAGAGCCGCGCACAGCGGCTGACGAAAGCCGCATGCTCGAGGCGATGCGCGCCCTGGCGGATGAAGACCCGACCTTTTGCTACCGCACCGACGAATCCACCGGCCAGACGATCATGTCGGGGATGGGCGAGCTGCACCTGGAGATCCTCTCCGAACGCCTGGTGCGCGAGTTTCACGTGGCGGTACGGGTGGGCAAGCCGCAGGTGGCCTACCGCGAGACGGTCACCGGCACAGCTGCGGTGAGCGAAGAGGTCAGCCTGCCGCGCGCTGGCAAGCCGCAGATGGCCAGGGTCAGCCTGAGCATCCAGCCCACCGAGCGTGGCCAGGGGATTTTGGTCAGCATCACGGCGCCGCCCGAGCAGGTGCCGAGTGCCTATGTGCCGGCGATGAAGAACGCCATTACCGAGTCGCTCTCGGCCGGGCTGATCGCCGGATACCCGGTGGTGGATGTGGCGGTCGAGATCACGGGCGGGGCATTTGATGAGACCTCCACTGAGTCGGCGTTTATCCGCGCAGCTGCTCAGGCAGCGCAGCGCGCCGGCATGGCAGCCAGCCCGGTGCTGCTCGAGCCGGTGATGAAGGTCGAGACGCTTGCGCCGGCCGATAATGTCGGCGATGTCATCGGCGACATGAACGCCCGCCGCGGTAGCATCGAGGGTATGGAATTGTTATCGGGTGATCTTCAGGCCGTGCGAGCGCACGCGCCGCTTTCGGAAATGTTCGGCTATGCGACGGTGCTGCGCTCCAACACCCAGGGGCGCGGGGCCTTTACGATGGAGTTTGACTATTACGCGCCGGTGCCGCCCGATGTCACACGGCGCATCATGGGAACCGAATAGCTCAATTTGGTAGATTTGGCGAGATAGGCCGAGCAAGATATAATTACGCGGTTATCCCTCCCGGCAAATGCCGCTGGGAGTCCCTTGAAAAGGAGAGTTCATGGCAAAGCAAGTATACGAACGCACCAAACCGCATGTGAACGTTGGGACGATCGGCCACGTCGATCACGGTAAGACGACCCTGACGGCCGCCATCACCAAGGTATTGGGGTTGGCAGGCGGGGCCAAGTTCCTGGCCTATGATCAGATCGACAACGCGCCGGAAGAGAAAGCGCGCGGTCTGACGATCTCGATTTCGCACGTGGAATATGAGACGGAGAACCGTCACTATGCGCACGTAGACTGCCCTGGCCATGCCGACTATATCAAGAACATGATCACCGGTGCGGCGCAGATGGACGGCGCGATCCTGGTGGTATCGGCGCCGGACGGCCCGATGCCGCAGACGCGCGAGCACATTCTGTTGGCGCGTCAGGTCGAAGTGCCGGCGATGGTGGTGTTCCTGAACAAGTGCGACATGATGGAAGACGAAGAGCTGCTCGAGCTGGTAGAACTGGAGCTGCGCGAGATCCTGAGCGACAATCACTTCCCGGGCGACGACATTCCGATCGTACGCGGGAGCGCGCTGCGCGCCCTGGAGTGCACCTCGACGGACCCGGACGCGCCCGAGTATGCGCCGATCCGCGAGCTGATGGCAGCGGTGGACAGCTACATTCCGACGCCGGCGCGCGACGTTGACCGTCCGTTCCTGATGTCGATCGAAGACGTGTTTGGCATCAAGGGGCGCGGCACGGTGGTGACGGGGCGTATCGACCGCGGCCGGGTCAAAGTGGGCGACCAGGTCGAGATCATTGGTCTGAAGGAAGGCATCACCACCTCGGTAGTGACGGGTGTGGAGATGTTCCGCAAGACCCTCACCGAGGGGTTGGCGGGTGATAACGTCGGGTGTCTGCTGCGCGGTATTGAGCGCGATGACGTCGAGCGCGGCCAGGTATTGGCCAAGCCCAAGAGCATCACGCCGCACACCACCTTCCGTTCGGAAGTGTACGTGCTGAAAAAGGAAGAGGGCGGGCGTCACACGCCGTTCTTTACCGGGTATCGTCCGCAGTTCTTTATCCACACCATGGACGTGACGGGTGAAGTGATGCTGGATGAGGGCGTGGAGATGGTCGTTCCGGGTGATAACGCCAACCTGACGATCAAGCTGATCACCCCTGTGGCGCTAGAAGTCGGTCTGCACTTTGCCATCCGCGAGGGCGGCCGCACGGTGGGCGCTGGCGTCATCACGTCGTTGATTTCGTAAC
>JAAYDC010000013.1 GCA_012729455.1 Chloroflexota bacterium
ACAGTATCATCTACTCTTTCAATCATAGCCACAGGAGGCATCATGCGCAGGATCATCAACGGCAGGGTTTACGACACAGACACGGCGAAACTGCTCGCCGACAACGAATTCGCGTCCAGCGACTCCAACGTCGCCCCCCATGCGGGGGCGTGGATTGAAATATACGTCACCTGGCGATACTGACGATACAGCGCCGTCGCCCCCCATGCGGGGGCGTGGATTGAAATGGCAGTCCACCAGCGCCGCCACCGCCAAGCGCACCTCTGTACTTCCCCTACTCCGTATTTGCACAGTCACTCCAATACCCTATCATATGCTGGATTGTCTTCTTGCCTGTGGTAATCCCTTACACCCTTGAGATCAGGCGAGGTATACCTTGGACAAAAACGATCGCAGATACGGCCAGACCGCTGACGAGTTCATCCTGCGCGACCTTCGGCAGATGGAGCAGGCACCCGCCTACCACGACTGGGTATATTCCCTGGTGCAGCCTCATCTGGGCAACCGCATCCTTGAGATCGGGTCGGGGATCGGGTCGTTTACCAGGCGCATGCTCACCAATGCAGACCTAGTAGTGGGCATCGAGCCAAACAACTATTGCGCCTCCGTGCTGCAAGAAAACGTCACCGACGAGCACTTTATCTTTCATAACAAGCGCATCGAAGAAGTGGATACCGCCGAGCTGCGTCAACACGCCCTGAACACGATCATCTGTGTCAACGTACTCGAACACATCGAACATGACCGCGAGGTGATCGAAAAGTTTCTGACATGCTCAACGAGGATGGCCTGGTGGTGCTCTTTTTGCCCGCCTTGATGGCTGCTTACGGGCCTATCGACAAGGCTGTCGGCCACTTTCGGCGTTATGACAAGCGCATGGTCACCAAACTGGTCGAGGGCATCCCGCTGCGCATCGAAAAGATGTCGTACCTGAACCTGCTCGGTTTACTCGGGTGGTTTTGGTACGCCAAGGTCAGCCGCAGTACCCGCCAATCAGACGTGCTGATCTCAATCTACAACCGGTTGGTGCCAGTTGTCGACTGGGTGGAACGCAGGGTTGGCACTCCGATCGGCCTGTCGCTTCTGGTGGTGCTTCGTAAGAGCATCTGAGCAAACTCCCCCTGTTTCGTGAGCTGGCCGATACGAGCCGCTATAGCCGCCTGCTAACCATTTTAGGAGAACCATCTCGCACTCATCCTGAGCAGGCATATCGGGGGCGGTCTCGCGTATTCCGGCTCCTTGACCCCGCCGCTTAACTACCACATATAGGCGCTGATTCCGCTGGATTCGGAGGCTCTCCTTCTAGCGGGCAAACCGGCTAATAACTCTTGAAGCGTTCCTAACACCGGTGTTGACAAACAAAGCATTATTTGCTATAATCTATTTGCATTATACAAATAGACCGATATCAATAGAGGTTTAAAGAAACATATGACCCATCGACATGCTTTCCGCAGAGGGCGGGGTGCCAGAGGCATACCTCCCCGCCGTATCAACCGCTTTCTCGAGCCAGCGCTGCTGTTGCTCTTGCACCATCATGCTGCTCACGGCTATGCGCTCATCGAGGGGCTAAACAAGCTGGGGCTGGAAGCCTACCCCGCTGATGTCAGCACCGTCTATCGCGTACTCTACGACCTGGAAGCGGCCGGGATGGTCACCTCGACCCACGAGACGGAGCAGACAGCCGGCCCTCCGCGCCGAGTCTACCAGCTAACTGAGGAGGGCCAGGCTTACCTGGCGTCTTGGGTACAGGAACTCGAACAGACCGATCGAATGCTGCACCGCTTTCTCGAGGCCTATCAAGAGCATGTGGAAGGAGACGCCGCCCACACGCACAACGCAACGCAGAATGTCATAGATCAGGAAGGAGCCCAATGAAAATCGCCTGTATTACCGAAGACGGCAAGACCATCAGTCAGCACTTTGGTCGCGCTCCCTACTATGTGGTATTCACCATCGACGATGGCGCGGTCGTTGCCACAGAAATGCGCGACAAGCTAGGCCATCAGCACTTTTCGACGAGCGAAACTTACCAGGAGCACGTATCGCCGCGCGGTACCGACCCCGCCAGCCACGAACGTCATCTGAGCATGGCCCAGACCATTGCCGACTGTGAAGCACTGCTGTGCGGTGGGATGGGCTATGGCGCCTATCAGAGCATGCAGCGGCTCGGGATCAAACCGGTCGTTACGGATCTCGCCGATGCCGAGAGCGCTGCCCTCGCCTATGTGCGCGGTGAGGTGGTTGATCATACGGAACGGCTGCACTAAATCCCTTCAGTATGGGGTTAGGGCGATGGCAGCAGAAGCAAAGATCCGCAATGTGCTGACGCAGGTTCAGGACCCTGGATTGCGGCAGAGCATAGTTGGCAGGATCAGGAAGCCTGCCCAGATCCCTGGGCACGAGCCGCGGCTAATGAGCCGCGCATAGAGGATTGGTAAGAGGCCGATATGGGGGTGGTGGATTCCCCCACGGCCAACATTTGAAGCACACAGGAGGTGTAACATGCCAGGTGGAGATAGAACGGGACCTAGGGGAATCGGTCCGAGGACGGGACGAGCGGCTGGATTCTGTGCGGGCTACCCGTACCCCGGAAGTGCAGCCAGGTTCGGGCTTGGGCTGGGATGCGGAATGGGCCGTGGATGGCGCAACAGGTATTATGCCACGGGTTTGCCCGGTTGGGTGCGCGCAGGCTATCAGGCTGAGTGGGGGATGCCACCCGCTAGAGCCTATCGGGCGCCCAGCGCCGAAGAGGAGTCCGCCGCGCTCAAGCTGCAAGCCAAGGCTATAAGCGACGAGCTGGCGGCGATCAACGAACGGATCGCAGAGATAGAAAAGGGCGACTAGCAGCCACAAGTCCGCCCGGTTGGACAGGGCAGGACAGACAAGGCGTACATAGACACGCGAACCTGCCTGCCCGGGCAAAGCAGATGCATGGCGCGTCCAGCGAGAGATCGTAGCATCACAGTGCTCATCCTGATGGCCTCATAACCATGGTTAGGCAGGTGATGAGACACTAAAGCCCAGGTTCAGGCCACAAGCTGGTACGACGTAAGGCGCCTGGGCGCAGTCTTGAGATAGCCGGTTTCCTGACTCGCCCGCGGCACGTTCGGAGCTACCATTATGTGTCCATGCTTGTTCAGCCAGTTGCGCGGACGAGTTGCCAGAGATCACCGTAGTTCATCCGATAGACGAGGACGCGGTATGTGAGTTTCACGCCTTGCGTGAGGCCGACTGGCCCTTGTGCAGAACCTTATAGCGCAGGGCCTGCTTATCGAGACGGAATTTCAGGATCACATGATCATTAAAAGGAGTTTATCATGACAAAAGTAGTCGTCAGTAGTGTAGGTGATAGTCTGGATGCGCAGGTCAGCCCGGTCTTTGGGCGCTGTGCCTATCTGCTCTTTGTGGACACGGACACTATGGCCTTGCAGACTTTTGCCAATCCGGCCGTTGGCCTGTCAGGGGGTGCAGGCATTCGCGCTGCCCAGTTCGCGATGGACCAGGGCGCCCAAGCCGTGCTCACCTCCAATGTAGGCCCCAATGCGATGGCTGTGTTCCAGGCAGCCGGTGTTCCGGTCTATCCCGTGTGGGAAGGGACCGTGCGGCAGGCTGTGGAGGCTTTCCAGCAGGGCAAGCTGGAGACGATCAACGAAGCAACAACTCCTGTCGATACCGGCAAGATGGGGGCCACCGGCTCACTGCCTCCCTCCGGCGCCGGTATGGGGCGCGGGATGGGACAGGGGCGCGGAAGAGGACTTGGCCGAAGCCGAGGCGGGGCAGGCAGGGGCGGCGGATTCGGCGGAGGGCGCTCCTAAAGGCGCCTCGCACCTCGCCGGCACTCCAGGAAGGCTGATAAGATATGATTCGCATTGATATGGAGCGGTGCATCGGCTGTGGGCTGTGCGTCAGCGCATGTCACAAGGGGGCGATCAGCATCTGCGAGGACCTCGCCGTGCTGGACGCCTTCCGGTGTGACCAGTGTGGCGCCTGTATCAGCGCCTGCCCGCAGTCGGCGCTATCGAGCATAGCCAGCGCCATTCAGGTGGTGGAAGAGCAACCGCCGTTGTTGCCGGCTACCTTGATGCAAGCGGACGTGCTCGCGCCGCCCCGCACGCGTGCCGTCTGGTGGGCAAGCCTTGTGCCCTTTGTGGGGAGCCTGGCTACCGTCGCCATACGGGAGTTGGTGCCGCGCATGGTGGCGGCTCTGACGCGCTCGTCGCCACAGAACCCTAGTGAACGCACCGCCACGTCAGGACAGCGTCTGCGCCGACGCTATCGCCATCGGTCGCGAGACCGCTCATGACAGGTAAGACTGGGATTAAGGACAAGACCTTGTGATTAAGATTGTTGTAGCCAGCGGTAAGGGCGGCACGGGGAAGACGCTCGTCGCCACGAGCCTGGCCCTGGTAGCCTCCGAAGACAGCGTGACTGCTTTTCTCGACGCCGATGTGGAGGCGCCCAACGCTGCTTTATTCCTGCATCCTCGTCTCGAGGAGCACCTGCTCGTGGAGCGACTGGTCCCGGAAATAGACGCCAACCGATGCAATCACTGCGGGCGCTGCGCTGAGGTCTGTCAGTATAACGCCCTCGCCGTTCTGCCAAACCAGACGCTCGTCTTTTCTGAAGTTTGCCATAGCTGCGGGAGCTGCGCGCGTCAATGCCCGCAAGGGGCCATCCGCGAGGTGCCGCAAGCGATCGGCTCGCTCGACGTGGGTTGGGTCGACACGTCACTCTCCTTTGTCCAAGGGACGCTGGAGATCGGTCAGGCAATAGCCACGCCGGTTATCCGTGCGGTCAAACGTCACGCACGCGAGGCGGGATGGGATCGGTTCAGCGTCAACATCGTGGATGCGCCACCCGGCACCGCCTGTCCTATGGTCGAGTCGCTTAGGGGCGCCAGCGTCGTCCTCCTGGTGACGGAACCGACCTCCTTTGGGCTGCACGATCTTCGGTTGGCCATCGAGGTGGCGCGCGACATGCTCTCGCTGCCCGTGGCTGTGGCGATCAACAAGGAGAGGTCTGACAATACGATGATGGATGACTTTTGCCGTGCCGAGCAGATCCCGGTGGTGCTGCGCATCCCTCTGGATAGGCGCATAGCGGTTGCCTACTCCCAGGGGATCCCCTTGGTACAGGCTTTGCCAGAATACCGCCCAAAGCTGGCCGAGGTGCTCCAGAATCTGCGACGCATTGCCACGGAGGATCGAACATGAAGCAAGTGGTAGTGCTGAGCGGCAAAGGGGGTACAGGCAAGACTACTGTCGTAGCCGGATTGGCGCATCTGGCATCTCGAGATGGCTCTCTCATCCTGGTAGACGCCGATGTAGATGCTCCCAACCTGGAGCTGCTGCTGCAGCCGCAAGTCATCGCTGAGACGCCCTTTTACTCGAGCAAGGTGGCAGAGATCGCGCAGACAGAGTGTCTGCGATGCGGCGACTGCCAAGCAATATGTCGTTTCGAGGCTGTTGTTCAGAATGACGGAGACTATTGGGTGGACCCCGTGGCCTGCGAGGGATGCGCGAGCTGCTATTATGCGTGTCCCGGCGGGGCGATCCAGATGCATGAGCATCTCGACGGGCAGTGGTACCACTCCGCCACGCGCTTTGGCACCTTGTTCCACGCTCGTTTGGAAGCAGGGGCAGAGAACTCGGGCAAGATGGTCAGCACCCTCAGGCAGCAGGCACTGTTTCGGTCCCACGAGGAGCAGGCCGACTGGATCATCGTAGATGGCGGCCCCGGCACTGGCTGTCCGGTCATCGCCGCGGTCACGGGAGCCGATCTGGCGGTACTGGTCAGCGAGCCAACCGTCTCAGGCGTGCATGATCTCAAGCGGGCGATGGGTATCTGCGATCATTTCCGGGTTCCCGTATTGGTATGTGTCAACAAGTGCGACATCAACCCTGCCGTGGCGCAGGAGATCGTCGACTATTGCCGTCAACGCGCTGTGTCCGTCGTCGCCAGGGTTCCTTATAATGAGATCGTCCTGACCTCCATACAGCGGAGCTGTGCGGTAACCGAGCTGAACGACAACGTTGTAGCCAGAGAGATCCAGAACCTGTGGGTGGCAGTCAGGGGGCGTCTGGCTAAGACGTAAGGGCCCTTCGTTAAGGGCGTGCTGCGAGTCAGCCGTCAACTCAATTCGAGCCCATCGCGGTGCTTTATTCAGAGCATCATTGGGCATTGCACGGATAAAAAAACCAGCCGGTGTGCACCGCACCGACTGGTTCAGTAGCGGGGACAGGACTCGAACCTGTGACCTTTGGGTTATGAGCCCAACGAGCTGCCACTGCTCCACCCCGCATCAACAGCGGTAGTATACCCCAGAGGGGGATGCTAGTCAAATCCTCCCAGCAGCCTGCGCCAAGCATGCCAGTTGGGGTTATCGAACCAGCGCATTACGGGTGCCGTCAAAGCGGGCGGCTGCGCCTCAGCCTCGGGAGTGGCGGGGATGTCGGTCGCCTGCGGAGTAGCCGTCACGACCTGCAGTACCACCACGTCTTCCTTTTTCCAGCCGGCGTCGCGCAGTTCCTTTTCCCGCCAGGCCGGGCTGCTCATGCGCTCATACTGGGCTCGCCAGTCAGCCTGTTGACGCTCGAGCTGCTGCACCTCGCTTTGCAGGCGTTCGCGCCAGTTGCGCAGGCGGATGGCCTCGAGCACCTTACCGCCAAAGGCCACTGCAAACATTACGCCCAGAATCACAGCAGCCGCGCCGATAAAGCGAGTTGCCTTGGTTTGTTCAAGTTTGCTACGCCACGCCATGATAATCACCCAGTGTCACACCCCTATTATACGCACTTTATGAAAAAGACCCCTCCTGCGAGGGGTCTTTTTCGACGTGCGCCCTAGCTCCCACTCCGAGGTGATGCTAGGGCGCTTCTAGTACAATGGTCCATTCACATCACCTCCTTTTCGTTGGGATAGCAAGTTTGGGATGGTATGAAACCACCAATCCATTATGACCGACCCGCAACGGTTTGTCAAGACCAGGGCCTTGTGGGATGCCGCCGGTGCTCTTATAATACCATCAACCCCGCGATACGAGGACGCAGATGAGCGCTACAGAACAGATTCGCCTGGTGGTCTTTGACTGGGCCGGCACCACGGTCGACTATGGGTCGAGCGCCCCCAGTGACGCCTTTGTGCGCATTTTCGAGGACGAGGGCATCCGCCTGACACGCGCCGAGATCAACACCCCGATGGGTATGGAAAAGCGCGCTCACATCCGCACCTTGCTGACGAGCCCCTCAGGGGCGCGCCAGTGGCTGGCGATCCATGGCAAGCCGGCTCAAGACGCCGATATCGGGCGCCTTTACCGCGCCTTTGAGGCGGTTCTGGAAGCGCTGCTTGAGGCACGCAGCGTACTGTTGGATGGGGTGGTTGAGACGGTGGCAGCGCTGCGCGCGGCGGGTATTGCCATTGGATCGACCACTGGCTATTCAGCAAAGATGATGCAGTACGTCGCCCCGTGCGCCGCCGAGTTGGGATATCAGCCTGATTGCATCGTCACCCCCGAAGTCACTGGCAGCGGACGGCCTGGGCCTTTTATGCTGCTGGAATGCATGCGCCGGCTCGATATTTATCCGCCGCGCGCAGTCGTCAAGGTGGGTGATACCGCCGTTGACATGCGTGAGGGCGTCAACGCGGGCGCCTGGTCGGTGGGCGTACTGGAGGGCTCCAGTATGCTGGGGTTGAGCGCCAAGGAGTATGCCGCCCTCACGGCCGAAGAGCTGCAGCGCCTGCGTGAGGACGCCACCGCGCGCTATCGCAGCGCCGGTGCTGATTTGGTGATCGGCTCCATCCGCGAGCTGCCGCAGGCCATCGCCGCACTCAACCGCCGCCTGGCCGAGGAGCAGCGCTGAGTGAGCACCTACTATAACCCGGTGCGTGTCACGCTGGCGCCTGGCTGCGCCGGGGCACTGCCGGAGCGCCTGGGCAAGTTGGCGGTGGAGGACAGCCGCGTGTTGCTGGTAGTGCGCGATGCCGCATTGCTGGACATGCCCGCGCTGGCCGGGTTGGCGGATCGCTGGGATGTGCACAGCCTGGTATATGCCGAGAGCCTGCCGACCCTCAGCCAGTTGCTGGCATTGCACAACCAACTGCAGCCATTTGCCCCGCGGGCTATCGTGGGAGTAGGCGGCGGCAGCGTGCTGGATGTGGCCAAGTCGCTGGCCAGCCTTTTGCACCAGCCGCTGGGGGGGCTCGATGCGCTGCGCGCCATCCTGCACTCGCGCGAGTTCCCTGCCGGGGCGATCCCCTGGATCGGGCTGCCCACCACGGCCGGCACCGGCAGCGAAGTGACCTGTTGGGCGACGTTGTGGGATCCTGACCAGGGCGCCAAGTGGTCGCTCGAGAACCCGCGCAACTATGCCTACGCCGCCCTGGTGGATGCCGAACTGCTGGCGGGCATCCCGCTGGGCCTGGCCACCACCACAGGTCTGGACGCCGCCGCGCACGCCATCGAAAGCTATTGGGCGCGCGCCGCCAACCCCATCTCGAGCGCCCTGGCCCTGCGCGCCCTGTCACTGCTCTTCCCCAGCCTCGAGCGTCTGCCGGATAAACCGGCTGCGGTGCACCCCGCCCTGGCCGAGGGCAGCCTTCTGGCCGGGCTGGCGTTCAGCAACACACGCACTACCGGGTGTCACTCGATCTCGTATCCGCTCACCATGCGCCACGGCCTTCCGCACGGTGCTGCCGTAGCCATGCTGCTGGGACCGGTGTTGGCACTCAACTATCCAGCCACTATGGGCCGTGAAGCGCTGCTTGACGCACTGGGCGTCTCATCGCCCCAAGAGCTGACTGCGCGGGTGCGGCAAATCCTGCGCGGCGCAGGCTTGCCCGATACGCTCTCGGGCTGGGGCGTGCCGGCTGCGGCACTGCCCGATCTGGCGCAAGCGGGCATCACGCCAGGACGCGCCGACAACAACCCCGTCGAACTAAACCCGGCGCGCGTCCTGGCGCTCCTGCAGGAGACCTTCTAGCCGGCAAGTGCTTGTCGCGAGGGGCGGCGCTGTGCTAGAATAAGCTACCAAACCCTGCAGGGATCACCTATGAACATCATCAAGGCTGTGATCACGGCGGCTGGCCGCCATCAACGTACCCTCCCGCTGCAACTGCTGATCGACCGCGACGGTGAGCAAAAAGCCGTGCTGCGCATTATCGTCGAGGAGGTGCTGGGCGCCGGCATCGACGAGATCGGTGTAGTGGTCGCTCCCGGCGACCAGGATGCCTACCGCGCTGCCTGCGGCGAGCTCGCTAACCGCCTGCACTTTATCGAGCAGGCAGCGCCGCGCGGATATGGCCACGCCGTCCTGTGCGCCGCCGATTTCACCGCCAGCGAGCCCTTTTTGTTGCTGGTGGGCGACCATCTATACGTCTCTTCCGAGGCGCGCAGCTGTGCCCAACAACTCGTGCAGGCTGCCCGCCAGCACGAGTGCGCCGTCTCGGCGGTGCAACCCTCGCGCGAAAGCCTGCTGCCCTATTACGGGGCAGTCGGCGGGCGCCTGATGGACGTCAGCAATGCCCTCTACCAGGTCGAGCGCGTGCTCGAAAAGCCCACTCCCACTGCCGCCGAACAGGAACTGGTGGTGCCGGGAATGCGCGCCGGGCATTACCTGTGCTTTTTCGGCATGCACGTGCTGACTCCGAGCGTTATGGCGATCCTGCGTGAGCAGCTAACCCGCCTGAGCTCCGATGAGCGCCTTGAGCTCTCCCCCGCGCTGGATGAACTGGCCCGCCGCGAGCGCTACCTGGCGCTGCAGATCCACGGCTGGCGCTATGATGTGGGCGTAAAATATGGCCTGATGCTGACCCAGCTGGCGCTTAGCCTTGCCGGCAAGGAGCGCGAGCGCGTGCTGGCGCAGCTGGTCGAGTTACTGGCCACGCGCCAGCTTGCTCAGGGAGAGCGTTGAGATGCACAGCCATCTGTGCGAGATCATCCTCTCCGACGACCCGGCTCTGCGCAACCAGTCGTTGGATGGCTGGGCGCGCCAGGCCAGCCTTGAGGCGCTGACTGCCGAGTGCCGCGCGCTGGACGCGCTGCTCCGCGAGTCGGCCAACCTGTATGAGCGCGTGCGCGCCTGCTTTTTCCTGTATGCGCTCTACCGCTTTCATATCCCAAACAAACCCGAGTTGCGCGCCACCACCCTGGTGCCTTTTAGCGGCTACGAGCTGCTCCTCGAACGGCGCTTTGAGGAGGCGATCGTCACCTTTCTGGCAGCTGCCGAGCGCGGCCTTAGCGACGGGCTCGCCAGCGCCCTGGCGGCCAGTTACCATCGCCTGGGCTTTCAGATCCTGGCCGACCAGGTGCGCCGCAGTGTGCGCTCAGTGCGCGGCAACCAGTGGATGTTCCGCATCGGCCACCCCGCCGACCATCCCCTGCGCGTTGTGCCAGCGCTCACCCAGGCTACCCCCGGGGTGCCCTATCCATTGTTGTGTGAGCGCACGCCGGTGCGCATGGACCTCTCGCACTCGGGCTGGAGCGACATCTTTTTTCTGGGGATGGATTATCCCGAATGCGCGCGCGTGCTCAATGTATCGATCGACCTGAGCGTCTATGGGCGCGACGCCGGTCCGCGTCCGCCGGTGGAGGCTTATCTGCGTGTGATCGACGAGCCGCTCATCCGCCTGGCGAGCGTCGACCTGGGCGTGACGGCCGAGATCCATCAGCTGGGCGAGATCTTTGACTATGCCAAAGATTACCTCGGCCTGCTCAAAGCCGCCCTGATCGCCTCCGGCATCATCTCGCCCGGCATGGAGGGCTCGGGGCACCGCCTGAGCGAGGTGCTGGAACGTTTGGTGGGACCAGGCCTGGGGCTTGAACTGGTCAGCAACGTGAACGGCATCCCCAAAGGGTCGCGTCTGGCCGTCAGCACCACCCTGCTGGCGGCTCTCATCACCGTGTGCATGCGCGCCACCGGCCAGGTAACGGCGCTGGAAGGCCCTCTTCGCGATGGCGAGCGGCGCCTCGTAGCGGCACGCGCCATCCTTGGCGAATGGCTGGCCGGCTCGGGCGGCGGCTGGCAGGATTCGGGCGGAGTCTGGCCGGGCATCAAGCTGATCTGCGGCGAACTGGCCCGCCCCGGCGACCCGGAATACGGCATCAGCCGCGGGAGATTGCTGCCAGAGCACCATATCATGGGGCTCGACCAGGTCGATGAAAACGCCCGTCGTGCGCTGCAGGAAAGCCTGGTGCTGGTGCACGGCGGTATGGCGCAGAATGTCGGTCCGATCCTCGAGATGGTCACCGAGAAATACCTGCTGCGCTCCGAGGCCGAGTGGCACGCGCGTGCCGAGGCCGGCACGGTGCTGGATACGATCGTAACAGCTCTAAAGGCGGGCGATGTGCGCGCTATCGGGACGGCCACCACGCACAACTTTGCAGGCCCGATCCAGACGATCATCCCCTGGGCCAGCAACCCCTATACCGAGACGCTCATCGCGCGCACCCGCGAGGCTTTCGGCTCGCGCTTTTGGGGCTTTTGGATGCTGGGCGGCATGTCGGGCGGCGGGATGGGCTTTATCTTTGAGCCCGGCGCGCGCGCCGATGGCCAGCGTTTTATGCTGGAGGCGATGCAGACCGCCAAGCGCGAGCTGGAACACGCCCTGCCCTTTGCCATGGATCCGGTGGTCTATGAGATGGCAATTAACGAACGCGGTACCTGGGCTACGCTCACACGCGGCGGCGAGGCGCTCCTGCCGGCAGGTTATTATGCAGTCAGTGTACCGCAGCTCCTGCAGCGCGAGCGCCTGACCTTGCCCACTGCCCGCCTGGCAGAGCTCGACCTGTTCGGGGCAGCCTGCCGTACGCGCCCCGAGCTGGCCGGCATGGTGCAAACTCTGTTCGACCGCATCCTGCCGCGCACGACCGAGGCGAGCACCAGCGATGAAAGCCTCGAGCAGGTACTGGCAGCCAACGGCTTTGACCGCCGTCAGCATGAACAAATCCGTGCCGAGCTGCTCAGCGGGCGCATCGGCCTGGCACAGAACCGCCTGGCGCTCAGCACCGATATCCGCGACGCCGAACCTGGCGACGTGGCCGATGCCGCACGCGACCTGACGCCCGAACACGCTCGCCTGGGCCAGCAGGCGCTTGCCAATGGCGAGGTCGCTGTGATATCGCTGGCCGGCGGGATCGGCAGCCGCTGGACTCAGGGGTCGGGAGCCGTCAAGGCGCTGCACCCGTTTGCGAGGCTGGGGGGCATCCATCGCAGCTTTATCGAGGTGCACCTCGCCAAGAGCCGCCGCACCAACCGGCAATATGCTGCCGATCTGCCGCATATCCTCACGACCTCGTATCTCACTCACCAGCCGATCGCCGATTACCTGGAACGCTCTGGTAACTATGGTTATGAGGGTGAGTTGCTGCTCTCTCCTTCGCGCGCGGTGGGGCTGCGCCTGGTGCCTACGGCGCGCGACCTGCGCTTTGCCTGGGAAGAGATGCCCCAGCAGACCCTCGATGAGCAGGCCCAAAAGATGCGAGACTCATTACGCAGCGCCCTGATCAGTTGGGCACAGCGCGCCGGCGAGGCCAGCGACTATACCGAAAACCTGCCGCTGCAGTGTCTGCATCCGGTGGGACACTGGTTTGAGGTTCCCAACCTGTTCAAGAATGGCGTACTGCGCGGCCTTCTCGAGCGCAGACCCGCCCTGCGCTGGCTGATGCTGCACAACATCGACACGCTGGGCGCCACGGTTGACCCGGCCATCCTGGGCTGGCACATCGCCGAGGGTGCCGGCATGAGCGTGGAGGTGATCACGCGGCGGGTAGATGACCGCGGTGGCGGACTGGCGCGCGTCAACGGGCGCCTGCGGCTGCTGGAGGGTCTGGCGATGCCGCGCGAAGAGGCAGAGTTTGCGCTGACCTATTACAACTCGAACACCATGTGGCTGGATATCGACCAGCTCCTGGCGGTGTTCGACCTGCGGCGCGCCGACCTGGCGGATAGCGCGCGCGTCGACGAAGCCGTGCGAACCCTGGCGGCGCGTATGAGTACCTATCTGACGCTCAAAGAGGTGAAAAAGCGCTGGGGTCAGGGCCAGGAAGACATCTTCCCAGTGCTGCAGTGGGAAAAACTATGGGGAGACATGACCGGCCTACCTGAGCTCAATTGCCGTTACCTAGCGGTTCCCAGGCTGCGCGGGCAGCAGCTCAAGGAGCAGGCCCAGCTGGATGGCTGGCTGCGAGATGGGTCGGCTGCATATCTCGAATCGCTGTGTGACTGGCAGTAAAACTGCTGGAGAAACCCGCTTACAATGGACGCTGATAGGGTTTTCGAGCTGATGAGTGCCGAGTATGCTGCCTGGTTCGAAAACTACTGTGCTGCCCACCTGATCGCGCTGGAAGCCGGCGCCGGCGAGGGGCTCTTTGTGAGCCGCGGAGCAAAGCCATATGACGGCTGAGGCGCGTCCGCTCAACCGCGCTATGCGCCTGACGGCCGCCCTGGCAGTGGCGGTGGCGCTGCCCGAAGTGCTGGTGCTGGTGCTTTCGCTGGCCAGGATCGGCGTAGGTCAGGGGATGTCGATCGTGCTGTTGGTGCTGGGAGCCGCCGCCGGTTGGATGACATGGCGCATACTGGCCTCCGCCCAACACGCAAGCGAGCCAACCCCGCGCTGGGAGTGCGCCGCGGTCGTCGTGACAGGGCTCATCGCCGGTCTTGTATATCTCTTGCTGTGGTATGTGGCCTACCTCTCGCCCGACCTGACGTGTGACGGTACGGCTTACCACATCCCAGCCATCAGCATGTGGGCGCATCGGGGATACGTTTACTGGATCGACCCCTTCTTTCAGCTCGAATCGCTGGTGAACGGCTACCCCAAAGCAGTCGAGCTGTGGGCGTTCATCGTCATTCGCGCGACGGGCCTCTCGCAGTTCTCCAACACACTTAACCTGCTTTTTATGCCGTTTGGCGTGCTGGGCGCCGCTGCACTGGCCCGAACGCTGGGGGCGAGACGTTGGACGGCGCTGCTGGCAGGATGCCTGTGGCTGCTGATCCCGGTGAACCTGTTCCAGGCCACCACCGCCTATATTGACACGGCCTTTGGGTCGCTGGCGATTGCCTATCTGGCACTGTTGGCGGGCACCTGGCAACTGCTGGTTGGGCGCGATCGGCAGGTCTGGCAGATTGTGCCGGCCCTGGGAGCGGCGGCCGGGCTGACTTTGGCGGCTAAGGGCTCGGCAGCGATGATGGTGTTGGCGGGCTTGGCTGCCCTGGTGGTGCTGGGCGCTCTTACATTGCGCAACAAAAAGGCTTTTGGCCAAGCAGTGGCGATCGCTGCTATGGCAGGTGTGCTGGCGCTGGCAGTGGGCGGGTTCTGGTATATCCGCAACTGGGTGATGACTGGCACGCCTCTGTATCCGGTGGGCGTCAAGTTCGGAGAGAGGGTTATCTTCCCCGGGATAAGGGTGGCAGAAGCGCTGTGGGAGGAAGGCAACATGCCGCAGCCCTACCACGCATGGAGTGTGCCGCAGCGCATCCTGTACACCTGGAGCCAGACGCTCAGCCGGGAGGTAGACGGCATGCCCAAGTGGCCGGCCAGTGCCTGGGGAGTCGACAGCCGCATGGGCGGACTGGGGTTCCTCTGGCTGGGACTGTGCCTGCCAGCCAGTCTGTATGTGCTCGTGAGCAGCCTGCTGCGCCATAACAAGAGCTCGCGGTGCGCCATCTGGGTTGTGGCGGCGACGGTGGTGGTTGCCTTTGCAGGCGCCCCGATGAACTGGTGGGCGCGCTACACCGTCTGGCTGTACGGGCTGGGCTTGCCCGCCCTGGCAGTACTGTTCAGCGACCTGGTGCGTACGCGCCACCTCGTGGCCTGGCTGGCACGCATCTGGGTGCTGACGATGCTGGCGCTGGGCTTTTACGAGGGCTACAGGAGCCTTGAGGAGACGCTGCGCTGGGCCTACCCAGGCCGTTGGCTGCCTGCCAGCGCTCAGGAGTGGCTGCCGGAGGCCTGGATCTGGCGCGACGGCTATCTCTTCCCCGAGACGCGCGGCACGATGCTCGAACGCGTTATGCAATCCGACGGGCCGATCGCAAGCGGCCCCCTGTGGGGCTTTGCCCCCGGCGGGAGGCTGCAGCACAACGTCTTTGGCCAGCTATCCGAGCCGATCGGCCAACGCGAGTTAATGTTCCTGAGCGCCGAATGGAACGAGCAGGTCGCGGCGCACCTCGAGGCCAAGTGGCCGATGTACATTATCTGGGATGGCAACAACGACCTTCCTGACTGGGTGCGCGCGCTGGCCGAACGCGTCGACAAGGCGCCCGGCTTTTGGATTATTACCACCAAAGGAGCCCCATGAGCAGCTTTCACGCCCTGATCGAGCGCACATATGAACGGCCCCGCATCGCCACTTTTGGCTGCGGCTGCTGGTTTTATTGGGACCAGTTCCCCGGCCTGAAGGAACGCCTGCTGGCGCATCAGGCACGTTTTGAGGATGGCCTGCGCGCCCTGGGGGCAGAGGTAATTTCGGGCGGTCTGGCGGATCATCCCAACGCGGCCGTCGCCATCGGCGATGAGCTGCGCCGGCAGGATCCCGACCTCCTGATGTGCTACATGAGCACCTATGCCCTTTCAGCCAGTGTCCTGCCGATCATCCAGCGTGTGGGGGCGCCGCTGGTGATCATCTCGCTGCAGCCCAACAAAGCAATGGATTATGCGCACGGCACCACTTTTATGCAGCTCGAGCACGATAACCAGACCAGCCTGCCAGAGCTGTGCTATGCGCTCAACCGCGCCGGTCTGCCGCCCAAGGGGCTGGTGGTTGGCACGCTCGATAACGACCCGGCTGCCTGGGGGCGCATCGCCGGATGGGTGCGGGTGGCGCGGGCCTATGCGAGTTTGCGCAAGGCACGCATTGGCGTAATGGGCCACCCCTACGAGGGCATGCTCGACATGAGCGCCGATACTTCATCTTTTGACGGCGCCTTTGGCCTGCACTGCGAGCACCTGGAGATGGACGACCTGCATCAGTGCGTGGCCGAGGTAGGTGAGCTCGAGCTGCGCGACAAGCTGGCTGAGATCGATATCCTCTTTGACCGGCTAGCCCCCGGTGCTGACCCGATCGCCGGGCCCGCCGAAGCGCAGGATCTGGAATGGTCAGCCCGCGTGGCCTGCGGGCTCGACCACCTGGTGGCGCGCTTTGGACTGACGGGGCTGGCCTACTATTACCGCGGGCTAGCCGGCAACGCTAACGAGCGCCTCGGCTCGTCGCTGATGGTGGGGGCGTCGCTATTGACGGCGCGCGGCGTGCCGCTGGCCGGCGAGCTGGATATCCGCAACTGCCTGGCGATGCTGGCACTCGACCGGCTGGAGGCGGGCGGATCGTTTTGTGAGATCCACCCCTGCGATTTTGAGAGTGATATCGTGCTGGTGGGGCACGACGGCCCGCACCACATCGGGGTGGCGCAAGGCAAACCGGTGCTGCGCGGACTTTCGATCTTGCACGGCAAGCGCGGGCGCGGCGTGAGCGTCGAGTTCCAGCTGCGCAACGGACCTGTCACCTGCGCCGGCCTGACTCAGGATTATGACGGCTGCTTCCGTTGGGTGCTGGCCGAAGGCGAGTCGCTGCCCGGGCCGATCCCGGCTACCGGCAACACCAACACGCGCTGCCGTTTTCCGCCCAATGTGGCGGGGTTTATCGAAGCTTGGAGTCTGGCGGGCCCCACGCATCACTTTGCGCTGGGGGTCGGGCACATCGCCGGGCAGGTGCGTGACCTGGCGAGCTGCTTTGGCCAGACCAGCGTGGTGGTTACCGAACCGGGATATCGCAGCGTCTGAGGGATGCAAAGTTTCGTAAAAGCGGTTATCATGCACCCGACCTGTCCGTAGAATTAGTGTAAGGAGAGCACCCATGGCATTTTTCGATCTTCCGCTGGATAAACTGCAAACTTACTTACCCGAGCGCGATGAGCGCCCCGATTTCGATGCATTTTGGCAGGCAACCCTTGAGGAAGCCCGCTCATACCCGCTCAACGCCAGCTTTACCGCGGTCGATTACGGCTTGAACGAGCTCGAGACCGCCGATGTGACCTTTAACGGCTTTGGCGGCCAGCCGATCCGGGGCTGGTTTGTGGCGCCCAAAAAGCGGAGCAAGCTGCCCTGCGTGGTCCAGTATGTCGGCTACGGCGGCGGGCGCGGTTACCCGCACGAGTGGACGCTGTATGCCAATGCTGGCTTTGCCACGCTGGTAATGGATACGCGCGGGCAGGGCAGCTCCTGGCAGCCCGGCGATACCCCCGATAACGCCGCCGAAGGCCAAAATCCGCAGATACCCGGCTTTATGACGCGCGGTATCCTGGACAAGAACCATTACTATTACCGGCGCGTCTTTACCGACGCGGTGCGTGCTATCGAGGCAGCCGTCAGCGAGCCTTCTGTCGATCCTAAGCGCATCGCCGTGGCAGGCGGCAGCCAGGGCGGCGGCATCACCATTGCGGCAGCCGGGCTATCCGATATCCCACAGGTTGCCCTGCCGGACGTGCCGTTTTTATGCCATTACCGACGCGCCACCGAGATTGTCGACAGCATGCCCTATGGCGAGATCAGCAACTATTTAAAAACCCATCGCGACAAGATCGACCGGGCTTTTGAAACGCTTTCGTACTTTGATGGCGTCAACCTGGGCGCACGAGCCAAGAGCCAAGCGCTCTTTTCGGTGGGGTTGATGGATATGACCTGCCCGCCCAGCACCGTCTATGCGGCCTACAACCATTGGGGCGGCAAAAAGAAGGCCGTCGAAGTGTACCGCTACAACAACCACGAGGGCGGCGGCATTTTCCATACCATGGCCAAGATCAAGCTGCTGCACGAGCTGTGGGGATAGTGTAAACGTGGGAGGCATCCTCGAGCACATCCTGGCACGCCGCAGTATCCGCAAGTACACCAACGAGGCCGTTGCGCGCGAACTGCTCGAGCAGGTGCTGCGTGCGGGTATGGCCGCGCCGAGTGCTACCAACCGCAAGCCGTGGGAGTTTTTGGTGCTCTGCGAGCCCGAGCGCGTCGCCGCGCTCACCAATTGCCTGGTGCTGGGGCGCTACCAACCGGCAGCCGTGATCGTGCCGTGCGGCAACCTGCTGCGCGCCATCCCGCTGGTGGGGCGCGACTTTTGGGTGCAGGATTGCTCGGCTGCCATGCAAAACATGTGGCTGGCGGCCACCGGTCTGGGACTGGGAGGGGTGTGGATCGGCATCCACCCCCTCAAACCGCTGGTGCGCAGCGTGCAAAAGGCACTCGGCCTGCCGCGCCACGTGGTACCGCTGGGGGCGCTCTACCTGGGGCATCCGGTGGAGACCAAAGAACCGCGCACGCAATACGATGCCGAGCGCGTCCACTGGGAACGTTACTAGCACTCGCTGGACGCTTTGACAAATCTGATGTTGTTACCATACTAGGACATAAGGCTTGGAACCCAGTCTCCTGGCCCGAGGAGAGAAAACTCGGTAATGCCCTCGCTTGCGCTGCAGATCGTGGTCGTGTTCGGCCTGATCCTTGCCAATGGTTTGTTCTCGATGGTTGAGATTGCTCTCGTTTCGGTACGTAAAGCACGTTTTCAGCAGAAAGCTGAAAACGGCGATAAGCAGGCCCAGCGTGTCCTGGAGCTGACACAAAACCCCGGACGTCTGTTTTCGACGGTGCAGGTTGGCATCACACTGATCGCCATTCTCACCGGTGCCATCGGCGGTGCGGATATCTCGCGCGCCCTGGCAGTCGAGCTAGCCAAGATCCCCTTCCTGGCTCCCTATGCCGCCACGATCTCCTTTGTGCTGGTAATGGGCGTGCTGACCTTTTTCTCGATCGTGCTGGGCGAGCTGGTGCCCAAGCGCCTGGCAGTTAACTCGACGGAGAAAATCGCCCTCTCGTTTTCCGGCTTTATGAAGTTCCTTATGGCGGTATCCAAGCCGGCAGTGAGCCTATTGAACGGCAGCACCGAGCTGGTTCTGCACTTGATGGGGGTCAAGCTCGCTAACGAACCAGCCGTGACAGAAGAGGAATTCCGCGTGTTGCTCGAAGAGGGCACCGAGGCGGGCGTGTTTGAGGCTGCCGAGCAGGAGATGGTCGAATCGGTGCTGGATCTGGGCAGCCGGCGCGTCAGCTCGCTGATGACCCCGCGCCCCGACATCGTGTGGCTGGATGTGGATGAACCGCTCGAAGAAACCCGCCAGAAAGTGATGAACAGCGGTTTTTCGCGCTTCCCCGTAGGGCGTGAAAGCCTAGACCAGTTGTTGGGCGAGGTGCAGGCGCGCGACCTGCTGGTACGCGTGCTCGATAACCAGCCCTTTGACCTGATGGCCAGCATCACGCCGGCGCTGTATGTGCCGGAAGTGATGCCGGTGCTGGACGTTCTTGAGCAGTTCAAGCAGGCCAGCTCGCAGATGGCGCTGGTGATCGACGAATATGGCTCACTGGTGGGGTTGATTACCCTCACCGACATCCTCGAGATGATCGTGGGCGACATGCCCTCCACCGAGCCCGGCGAAGACCCCGACATCGTACAGCGCGAAGACGGCTCCTACCTGCTGGACGGCATGCTGGCAATCGAGGACCTAAAGGAGCTCTTGCACATCGACCAGCTGCCCGGCGAAGAGCAGGGCCTGTTCAATACCCTGGCCGGTTTTATCACCAGCTATCTCGGGCGCATCCCCGCCACAGCCGACTACTTCGAGTGGGGCAACCAGCGCTACGAGGTAGTGGATATGGACGCCAACCGCATTGACCGCGTGCTGGTGAGCGAAGTGCCGCCCATCACCGAAGAGACCACTGAAGAAGGCGCCGCCAGCTAGGCTCCTATAAACCACAAGAGGGCAGGATGATGATCCTGCCCTCTTTTAATATGTGATCGGGTTACAGGTCCGAGACCAGCTCGGTGATGCTGGCAGCCGTGACCTTGCCGGGCGCTGCCGAACAGGTGACCTTGACAGCCACGCCAGGCTCTAGGTTGAGACAGTTATCCGAGAGCGTCACACCGTTTTCCGTCTCGATAAAGACGCCAAAGGCCGGCACCGCGCTGGTGAGCGTGATCGTCTGGCCGCGCGCGGCAACCTTGATCTGGGGCGCCACCAGCTGCAGGGTGCGGAAGCGGTCAAACACCAGATAGTTGCGCCAGGTAGACGCACCGTCGCTCAGCTCGACATACAGCACCGTGTCAAGCAGCTCGCCGTTGAGTTGCTGCGGGTAGGTAGTGCTGCGGGCATCGCGCGGGAGCACCCGCGGGCTGTAGCCAATCCCGAGCTGTGCCAGTTCCCACTCATCCAGGGTTGTTACACCGTTGGCCAGCAGCTTGCCCTTGACGGGCACCTCGGCCACCTGTTTGCCGTCCAGGCGGTAGGCCGTCACGTGCCCGGATACCTCTAGCGGGGAATCAACATCGCTGGCAACACGCAGCTGCACCCGCCCATCCTCGAGGCGCAACATCGGCAGGACGTTGTCGAAAAAGCGCTGGGTATAATACCACAGGCCCTTCCTGCGGCGCGCGTAATCCACCGACGACCAGCTGGCAACCGGCCAGCAGTCGTTGAGCTGCCAGTAGAGTGCGCCCGAGGTCATGAACTGGCGGCTGCGCCAGTGTTCCACGCCGGTACGGATTGCCTCTGCCTGCACAAACTGGGTCAGCTGGCAAAAGCTCTTGAAATCCTTGGGGAAGCCGACGCGACCGACCATAAAGCGCACCAGCTTTTCCATGCCCTCGACCATCTTCTGGTGGCTGAGCATGGTCGGCGAAAAGACGCGACGTTCTTCGGGAGTGGTGTATTCCAGCACGGTCTCCCAGTTGGGCATGGCCTGGAAACCAAATTCAGAGATAAAGCGGCCGTTATCCTGCAGGTAGCCCGAATAGTCCTGCCAGTTCGACCACACCATCCAGGAATGTGTATCGCCCTCGGATTTGCAGTTGGGGTGCTCGCCGCCATAAGGGCTCGAGACCCAGTAGGGGCGCGAGGGGTCGAACTGGGCACACACGGCAGGCAGGATCTCGCGGTAGACATAGTTGCCCAGATATTTGGGCTCGCCCACATGCCACCATTCGTCAAAGCCCCAGTTGTTTTCGTTATTGCCGCACCACAGTACGATCGAGGGATGGTTGCGCAGTGCCAGCACCACCGCCTCGGCCTCGTCGGCCGCCAGGTCCTGGAACCAGTCGAACTCGTCGGGGTATTGCGCGCACGAGTACATGAAATCCTGCCAGACCATGATGCCCATCTCGTCGCAGGCCTCGTAAAAGGCGGGGTCTTCGTAGATGCCGCCGCCCCAGATGCGCAGCATATTCATGTTGGCGTCGCGCGCCAGGCCGATCAGTTCGTAATAGTCGTCACGCGTAAGCCGGGGCAACATGGCCTCGGCGGGGATCCAGTTGGCGCCCTTGCAAAAGGTCTTGACGCCGTTGATCGCCAGGATAAAGCTCTTGCCCTCGGTGTCGGCTTCCTGGATCAGCTGGATTGTGCGGATGCCGGTGCGGAAGCTGGTGCGGTCAAAGACTTTGCTGCCATCTCCAACCTTGATGCCGACCTCATAGAGCGGCTGAGCGCCCTTGCCGTTGGGCCACCACAACGCCGCATCGGGCACCTCAAAATCAACCTGCACATGGTAGAGCGACTCGTTCAGCGCGGTGAGATCGACGCTCTCCTTGGCGATGACCTTGCCATCCAGCGAAAGGGCAACCTCGGTGAGGAAGGGGCCGTCCACATAGGGCTCAATCTGCGCTGAGACGCGCACCAGGGCGGTACCATCGATAATCGAGATCGTGCGGGCATAAGGCTGTGAGATGCGCACACCGCTGTTGAGCTCGACATACACCGGCCGCCACAGGCCAACGGCGGCAATGCGGGGTCCCCAATCCCAGCCATACGAGTACTGCGCCTTGCGGGCATAGACGCGCGCCGTCTCGGCGCTGGAAGCCAGATCGAGCGGACTGTTGCGCTCCATGGCGCGGATCGTCTCAACCGGCGAATCAAAACGCACCTCAGCCATGTTCTCGCCCGCCAGAGCGACACCGGCGATGTCGTAGCGCTGCTGGTAGAACATGTTTTCGGCGCGCCCGAGGTAGGCGTCGTTGAGGTAGACATCAGCCAGAGTATCGATGCCCTCAAAGACCAGCTCAAGGCTGTCGGCATCCAGGTCCTTTTCGCTGAGGGTAAACACCTTGCGATAGACCCAGGCCTTGTCTTCGATGCGGTGCATCTCGATCTCGTTCAGGCCGATATACGGATCGGGCAGCTGGCCAAGTTCGATCAGATCCATCTGAACACAGCCGGGCACATTGCCAGGCATCCAATCGTCGCTGCCGACGGCTTTAAACTCCCACTGTCCGTCGAGCGTGATGCGTCTGCTCATGAAAAGCCTCCTGTGACGGCATAGGTCGGATGCTGACATCATACCCGCAGGCCGAGGCGCGGTCAAGCAAAGCATTTGCTAATCTGGCGCGGGGGTGCACAATAGGAGCGCAAACAGTGCACCAGGGGAGGGATAACATGACCAAGCCGTTCAGCGAGATCAAGTCCTATCGGGGAGCACCGACCATCCATGTCGACGGCCAGCCAATAGCGGGTTCGGGGTTCTGGCGGTCGCTCAATGCCGACGAGCGATACCTGGCGGATTTCCATCAGTTGGGCGTGAGGCTGGTGTGGTTTTCGGTCGGTACCAACTATTGGCTGGCGAATGGCCGCTATGATTTCAGCTCACTCGACCAGGCCTGGGAGCGCATGCTCAAGGCCGCCCCGGAGGCTTACTTTATCCCACGGCTGTATCTGCGTCCGCCCGACTGGTGGACGAACGCCAACCCCAAAGAGCTGCGCATGACGGAAAACGGCGAGCCCTACCGCGGCACGCCCGACGAATACCTGGATGGCCAGGTGCTGCCCTCTTCGGCCTCAACCAAGTGGCGCGACGACACGCGCGCCTACATTCGCGCCTTTATCGAGCACCACGAGGCCAGCCCGTTCGCCGAGCGCATCATTGGTTACCATCTTTCCAACGAACAGAGCGAAGAATGGTTCTATTGGGGTGGACCCGACAGCGACTATAACCCCCAGAACGTGGTGCGCTTTCGCGACTATCTTGAGACGATCTATGCCTCGGATGAGGCGCTGCAGGAGGCTTGGGCCGACCCGCAAGTGACCCTGGCATGCACACAGCTGCCGCGCATCGCAGATCGACGCAGCCCGCAGGAGGGAGAGTTCTTTTCGCCCGCTGCCCAGCAGCAGGTGGTCGATTATTATCGCTACAAGCACACAAACATGGTGGATATAATCAGCGACTTTACCCACCTGGCCAAGGATCTTACCGACCGGCGGGCGCTGGTGGGCGTCTTTTACGGTTACCAGCTGCAGAGCATCCCGCGCGGCCAGCTGGATTCAGGCCACTATGCCCTGGCCAAGCTGCTGGCACTGGATAGTGTCGACTATCTTTCCAGCCCGACCTGTTATGCCGGCCGCGAGCTGGGAAGCGGTTACAGCTATTTCATGTCGCTGCAGGCCTCGGTACGCTTGCACGGCAAGTTGTGGATCGACGAGAACGACATCCGCACGCACGTGCCCGCCCCCAGCAACGAGGGCTTTGGCAAGACGCTCACCCTGGCGGATACGATCTCGATGCAGCGCCGCGAGCTGGCCAATGCCCTGTGCAACGGCGCCGCTTACTGGTGGATGGACCAGGGCGGCGGCTGGTATGCCGACCCGAAACTCTTGCAGGAGCTGGGTTGGCTGCATAACCTGATGACCAAGGCCATGCAGGGCGACCGCTCCAGCCGTGCCGAGGTGGCGGTGGTGATCGATGAGGGCTCGGTGATGTGGCGCGCCTCAAGGAGTAGGCTGCAATCCCACATGGGCATTACCGAGATCGGCCACCTGGGTGCGCCGGTGGATTTCATCCTGTTGAGCGACCTGGAAGAGGCGCGCGACTATAAACTCTACTATTTCAAATACTGCTACCGCCAGAACCGCGCCCTGCGCGCCATGATCCGCCGGGTGCTGGAGCGCAGCCAGGGCATGGCAGTGTGGATCGACAAGCCCGGATGGATCGACGAGGACGCCCGTACCGCCGGCATCGATAACGCTCAGCAGCTGACGGGCTTGCAGATACCCGGCGTGCGCGAACCCGGCGTGCGCGAACCCGGCGTGCGCAGCGTGTGGCTCCAGGATCTGCCGGATGCCGCAGCCCTGCGTGAGCTGTGCCGAGAGGCGGGCGTGCACATCTATGTTGATAGTGGAGATGTGGTCTATGCGGATGCCTCCTTTATCACCGTGCACAGCCAAGAAGCTGGTGAAAAGGAACTGACGGTGCTGCCCGGTGAGCAGCTCACCGACGTGGTGCGCAACTGCCCGCTGGAGACTGCCGACGGGGTAGCACGCCTGACGATGGATGCAAGCAGCACAGCGATCATCTACCGCGGCAACCGCTCAGCCTGGAACGACCTGCAGTAGCTCTGGTTTGCCTATGAACGCATTGCTTCAGACCGGGATCCCAGCCGCCTGGCGCTCGGCAGACGAACGCTCGGCTGTCATATGAAGCTGAGCCTGCGTCACCGCCTAAAGCGGCTGGGATATGCCCTTACCGTGTTGGGGCTGCTCCTGCCGCTCAGCGTGCTGGTATGGCGCCTGGCAGCCGCGCAACGCCCAGCCGAGTGGCAGCGCTATAGCCATCGAGGGTTGGGGATCTCGTGGAGCGCCCCAGCCAGCTGGAGCCTGCGCGAAGTGCGCGATGCATTCGGCACGGTGCTGGTGCTGGAGGAGCAGGAGGGACCGCGGGCGGTCTTGTACATCTCGCTCAACCGCGACGAGCAGGAATACCGCTCCTGGGATCCTTCTCTGGCCAACCGTAAAGTTGCCGGGCTGCCGGCACGCGAAGAAGCCCTAAGCGCTGGGCATAATCCTGCGCAATGGCTGGTGAGCCTGCGCACCCCCGATGGCGGCGTCCTGCATCTAACGCTCAGCTTTGGCCCCGGCTTTAACCTGAGCCTCTACGAGCAGTTACTGGCAAGTGTAAGCCTGGGCGTAGAAGAGGCCCATATCCGAATGTACCCCTCGGTGGCGGCCCTTTCGGGCAGCTTTGCGCCCTGTGCTCCTGATTGCGGGCTGGCAAGCTCTTCGCCCAACTGGTGCATGGTGGATGTGGCCTCGAGCGAGTGGGATGGCGTAGACGTCTACTCCAACGGCAGCAACTTTCCGTACTTTTATGATAACGAATGCCCCGACTATTACGGGTTAAAGTTCCAGTGTGTTGAGCTCATCCAGCGCTACTATTGGGAAAGGGTTGGGCGCGCCACCGGCACGGGCAGCCCGAGCTGGGGCATCGCCAGCGCCTACCAGGCGTGGTGGAAGCATCCTTCCGAGTATGTGCCTGTCGCCAACGGCAGCGGCCCCACCCCGCAGCACGGCGATATTCTCATCTGGCGGCCAGAGGGGCGCTTTGCCCCACACGGCCACATCGGCATCGTGGTAGGCGTCTCGGGCGGCAGGGTGATCTTTGTGCACCAGAACTCGAAAGAGGGCGGCGTCTCGACCAGGGCGTGGGTTAACGGCTGGATTGACGACCCCTATCTATACGGCTGGCTGCATGCCGGAACGCACGACCGCATCCCGCCGGATGGCGCCATCACCCAGCCTGCCCCGGGCGATATCATAAGCACGGACGTGCTGCATCTGGAGGGCTGGGCCAGCGACGACGAGAGCGGCTTAGCCAAAGCGCGCTTTCACGCCATCTATGGCGAGACGCGCCTGCCGTTGGGTCAGCCCAGCACGAGCTCGCCATTCAGTTATGACTGGGACCTGGCCGCCGCCGGCGTGCCCAACGGCCCGCTGACGATCACGCTCGAGCTGGTGGATGCCGAGGGCAATATAGCTTATTCGCCGCGAGGGGTTGTCCAGCTCGAGGTGCGCAGGCCTACTACCACACCTGCTCCAACCGCTACGCCGGCACCCGACACCACGCGCACGGCAGAGCCGCCTCCGGTGCCCACGCCGGCCGCTACGCTGCCCTCCGGCCTTTATGCGGGTTGCCAGGATCTGGCAGCCGGCGGCACAGTCGAGTTCAACCGCTACTGGTTGTTGGGCGGCGACCTGGCGCCGCGCATGCGCCCCTTCGGCGAGGACGGCCAGCAAAGCCTGGTAGTTGGCATCACCGAGGGACCGAGCCTGAAGGGCGTTTCGATCGCTCAGCAGATCATCGACATCCCCCGCGAGGCTGCCAAGCTCAAGCTGGTATTGCGTTACCGGGCGACAGCCAGCGTATTGGCGGTATATCCGCAGCGTATCGTGATCGTGAGCGAACGCGGCGAGGTAACAGAGCTGCTGGCACTGGCCGCACCTTACAGCCATACCGGCGCCTGGCAGACGGTCGGGTTCGGCAGCGACGTGCTGGCACCCTTCCGCGGCCAGCGCATCCGCCTGCAGTTTCAGGTATATAATGGCGGTTACGAAGACCGACCCGCCGCACTCGAGGTTGAGGACCTGCACCTGTATCGCTGCCCATAGCGAACAGTTGGTATCCGGGAGGAGCGATGCGCATCTGCCTGGCACAAATGAACAGCACGATCGGCGACTTGAATGGCAACCTGGCGCTCATGCGCGCGGTGCTCGAGCAAAGCGTTGAATCCAACCCCGATCTGGTGGTATTCCCCGAGCTGTGCCTGACGGGCTATCCGCCGCGCGACCTGCTCAAGCGCAAGTGGTTTATCCGCCAGAACGAAAAGGTAGTGCTCGAGGCTATCAAGCTGACCAACGACTTTCCGGGTGTGGCGATTCTTTTCGGAGCCCCGCTATCGGCTGAGCGCCCCGGGGGCAAGGGTCTGCAGAATGCTGCCTTGCTGGCATATGAGGGCAAACTAATCGCCAGCACCAGCAAGCGCGCGCTGCCCGGCTATGACCTCTTTAATCAGGAGCGCTACTTTGATGCGTGCGATAAAACCGAGGTGGTGCCGTTCAAAGGTCAGCGCCTGGGCATTCTGCTGAGCGAGGATATCCTCACCGATTCCGCCTACCGGAAGGCGCCCGAGTTGCTGCCCCCTCTGCCGGCCGATGACCTGGTAGAGCAGGGCGCGACAGTGCTGATCTGTCTGGCGGCGCTGCCCTATCAGCTGGGACAGGAAGCACGCCGCATGGCACACCTGAGCGCCATGGCCAAACGCCTGAAGGTGCCGATCGTGCTGGCTAACGCGGTGGGCGCCAACGACGAAACCATCTTTGAGGGCAAATCGTGCTGCCTGAGTGCCGAGGGCGAGCCGCAGCTGCTTCTGCCGGGCTGGCAGAGCGCTCAGGGCACTATCGACCTCAACGCCAGCATGCGCGCCGCACCCCTGCAGCCCGAGGAGGATGTGGCCGCGCTCTGCCAGGCGCTGGTGCTGGGCATCCGCGACTATGCCCGCAAGACGGGCTTCAAGCGCATTGTACTGGGACTTTCCGGCGGGATCGATTCTGCCCTCTCGTGCTGCCTGGCGGCGCAGGCTCTCGGCGCCGAGAACGTTTTAGCACTGGCGCTGCCTTCGGCAGTCTCGACGGCCGGGTCGCTTTCCGACGCACAGCTGGTGGCAGCCGCCTTGGGAGTGCAGCTCAAGACCATCCCGATCGCCCCGATCGTAACCGCCCTTGAGCAGGCACTCGAGCCGATCCTGGCGGGCACCAAACCGGATACCACCGAGGAAAATATCCAGTCCAGGGTGCGCGGGGTGCTGTGGATGGCGGTCTCGAACAAATTCGGCCATCTGGTGCTAGCCAACGGCAACAAGAGCGAGCTGCTGGTGGGCTATTGCACGCTATACGGCGATATGGCCGGCGGGCTGGCGCCCCTGGCGGATGTGCCCAAGACGCTGGTGTATGCGCTGGCGGAATACATCAACCGCGAGAGGATTGTCATCCCCACCAGCGTGATCCTCAAGCCGCCATCGGCCGAGCTGCGCCCCAACCAGACCGACCAGGACACCCTGCCCAGCTATGATATTCTCGATCCGATCCTGGAGCTGATGGTAGAAGAGGGCAAGACCCTGGAAGAGATTACCGCGCGTGGTTATGAGGCCGAGACGGTACGCTGGGTAGCGCGTGCTGTGGCGCGTACCGAATTCAAGCGCCGTCAGGCCGCACCCATGCTGAGGGTCACCAGTTCGCCCCTTGGCATCGGCAAGCAGATGCCGCTCACCACATACTCGAGCATCTAGCCCGGTTGTAATATCTGGGGCGTGCGTTATGATGCACCCAACCAATCATGTCGACGTAAAGGAGCGTAACATGAACGATCAGGCTTATCTGGACGCAACCGCCAAGACCCGCGACGCGCGTATGCAGTGGTGGCGTGAGGCGCGCTTTGGCATGTTCATCCACTGGGGGCTCTATTCACAGCTGGCGCGCCACGAGTGGGTGATGAACCGTGAGCGCATCCCGATCGCCGAATACGAGCCGCTGGCGGATACGTGGCACCCCATTGAGCGCCCGGCACGCGAATGGGCGCGCCTGGCCAAGGCCTCGGGGATGCGCTACATGGTGCTCACCAGCAAGCACCATGAGGGCTTTTGCCTGTGGGATTCCAAGCTGACCGATTACAACTCCGTCAAGCGCGGCCCCGGGCGCGACCTGGTACGCGAATTTGCAGAAGCCTGCCGCGAGTTTGGCCTGCGCTGGGGGTTGTATTATTCGCTGATGGACTGGCACCATCCCGACGGCGCCAACTGTGCCAACGACGAAGCCGCGCGCCGGCGCTTTTTGGATTACACCCAGGGTCTGGTGCGCGAGCTGTGCACCAACTATGGCAAGCTCGATATCCTGTGGTACGACGTCTCGTGGCCGCTCAAAAGCCCCGCGCTGTGGGAATCGGTCAAGATGAACGCGATGGTGCGCGAGCTGCAGCCCGATATCCTGATCAACAACCGCTCGCAGTTGGACGAGGATTTCGGCACCCCGGAAGAAGAGGTGCGCGCTGCTGAGGGCGGGCGCGACTGGGAAGCCTGCATGACCTTTAACGGTTCGTGGGGCTATATGCCGTCGGCCATCGACTGGCATTCCACCCGCTCGGTGATCTCGATGCTGCGCACTGCCGCTGGCGGCAAGGGCAACCTGCTCCTCAACATCGGCCCCGCGCCGGATGGCTCGGTACCCGCCGAGGCCTACGAGCGCCTCGAGCCGGTCGGCAAGTGGCTCAAAGATAACGGCGAGGCCGTCTATGGCGAAGTGGACGACGCCCGCCATATGGAGTGGATGCCCACCGGCCAGTGGACCATCAAGGGCAACACCGCCTACTACTGGTGCAACCGCTGGGCGGGCAGCACCCTCACCATCGGCGGTTTAAAGAGCAAGGTCTTGCGCGCGTCGCTCCTGCCGGGCGGCGAGGCGCTCTGTTTTGACCAGCAGGAAAACCGCCTGATGATCGGCGGCCTGCCCGAGATCAGCCCCGACCCCTATGCCGGTGTGGCTGTGATCAAACTCGACTTTGAGACCCCGCCCGAGCAAAAGCTGGGCGCCGGCTGCGTGGTGCTCTGACGATTTTGTTCACAGGGCTGGCCAGATGGCCAGCCCTGTGCTCTGGACACAACGCACCGCCTCGGCTAGACTCTCACCAACACTCATCACAAACCAACGGATGCACAAGGAGGATATTATGCCTGCAACCCGCGTAACCATGTTGAACGTGCCGACCGAGTGGTCCTTTGCCTCGGGCAAGGCCTATCGCGACCCGGGCAACACAGTGACGGTGGATGTGCGCTTTACCGCGCCGGATGGCAGCACTCAACTGGTGCCCTGCTTTTGGGCTGGCAGCAACGAGTGGCGCGTGCGCTTTGTCCCCTTCCAGCTGGGCGAATACAAGTGGGAAAGCGTGTGTTCGGATGCCGACAACCCCGACCTGCACGGCATCTCCGGCACGCTGACGGCCGAACCGTACTATGGCAAGAACCAGCTGTATGCGCGCGGCAAGCTGCAGATCGCGGCTGACAAGCGCCACATGGAATTCGCCGACGGTACGCCCTTTTTCTGGCTGGCGGATACCTGGTGGATGGGCCTCTCCAGCCGGCTGCACTGGCCAGATGAGTTCCAGGAGCTTACCACGCTGCGCGCTTCGCAGGGTTATACCGCTATCCAGATCATCGCGGGGCTCTTTCCCGACATGCCGGCCTATGACGAGCGCGGTTATAACGAGGCTGGGCACCCCTGGGAGCCCAACTATGCCAGGCTCAACCCGCGCTACTTTGATATGGCCGACCTGCGCATCCGCCACATGATCTCGAACGGCTTGGTGCCGTGCATCGTGGCGGCCTGGGCCTATCACCTGCCGTGGCTGGGCATGGACAAGATGAAGCTGCACTGGCGCAACCTGATCGCGCGCTGGGGCGCCTATCCCGTGCTGTGGTGCCTGGCTGGTGAGGGCGCCATGCCCTATTACCTCTCAGAAGATAAAGCCGGCGACCGCCAGCGCCAGATCGATGGTTGGACCGAGATCGGGCGCTATGTGCGCGCCACCGATCCCTTCAAACGCCTAGTAACGATGCACCCGACCGATTCTGGCCGCAGCAACGTAGCTGACCCGACCATCCTTGATTTTGAGTTCCTGCAGACCGGCCACGGCGGCTGGGATAGCGTCCCCAACATCGTCAAAAAGGTACGCGAGGGCATGGCGGCCGAGCCCAAGATGCCAGTGATCAACTCCGAGGTGAACTTTGAGGGTATCCTCGAGGGCAGCCGCGAAGAGATCCAGCGCTTTGATTTCTGGGCTACCGTGCTGCTGGGAGCGGGATTCACCTATGGCGCCAACGGCTTGTGGCAGATCAACCGCAAAGAACAGCTGTATGGGCCTTCGCCGCACGGCGCCTCGTGGGGCGATACCCCGTGGGACGAAGCCGCACGGCTCAAGGGCGGCGAGCAGGTAGCGCTGGGCAAGCAATTCCTGATGCGTTACCCGTGGTGGGAGTTTGAGGCGCATCCGGAGTGGATCGACGGGGCGGCTACCAACGAAAAACCGTTGGCCCCCTACCCGGCCGGCATACCGGGCCAGCTGCGCCTGATCTACTTCCCCAAGCCGATCTTTCCGTGGGGTTCAAACCCGACCCGTCTGCGCCAACTCGAGCAGGGTGTGACCTATCGTGCCTTTTGGTTCAACCCGCGCACCGGCGCCGAGCATCAGCTGGATAACATCAGCGCCGACGCCGAGGGTTCGGCTGCGCTGCCGATCCCGGTGGTGATGCAGGACTGGCTGCTGGTGCTCGAACGCATAGCCGGCTGAGGGTGAGGTAAGATGAACCACTATCAACAGCGCATAGTGCTGAGCCTGGATGGCGCCTGGAAGCTGGCGATCGGCAGTGAGGAGCAAAACCAGGATTACAGCACCTGGCAGGAACTTGCCGATGCCGGGCTCGAACCTCTGCCGGCAACGGTGCCCGGCAACCTGGAGCTGGACCTGCAGGCTGCCGGCCAGCTGCCCGAACCGTTTTTTGGTATGAACATGACCAGGCTTGCCGAGCTGGAGCGTATGCACGTGTGGTACGGGCGCACCTTTACAGCACCGGAAGGCCTGGGCGAGGATGTGCGGCTGCTTTTTGAGGGGCTGGACTGCCTGGCTGAGATTTACCTCAACGGTGAGATGCTCGCCTACACCGATAACATGCTCATCGAGCACGAGATCTCGACTGTCGGCCTGCTCAGGCCGGGCGAAGAGAACGAGCTGCTGGTACACATCAGCCCGGTACTCATCGCCGCCCAGGACTATGCCTACCCAGCCGGGTTGCACGCCGGGGCAGCCTCGTTCGAGAGCCTCTATATCCGCAAAGCCCCGCATATGTTCGGTTGGGATATCATGCCGCGCGCCCTCTCGGCCGGCATGTGGCGGCCGGTCAGCCTGGTGGCGTATCCTGAAGAGTACATCGCCGAGGTGTACCTCGAGACGCTCTCGCTCACTGCCGACCACTCCAGCGCGGATATGCTGCTGCACTTTGATTGCGCCATCGCCAACGCCGCTCAGGATACCTATGAGATCGAGATCGCCGGCACTAGCGGCGACTTGGCCTTTGCCCATCGCCAGCGCATCCTGTTTGGCGCGGGCAACAGCCGCTTTCGTGTGACCAGGCCGGCATTGTGGTGGCCGAAAGGACGCGGTGAACAGGCGCTCTACGACTGCACTGTGACGCTCTACAGAAATGGCGCCCAGATCGACCAGCTATGCTTCCGCACCGGCATCCGCACCACCGAGCTCAAACGCAGTAGCATCACCGACGAGCAGGGCTCGGGCGAGTTTTGCTTTATCATCAACGGTGAGCGCGTCTTTGTGCACGGCTCTAACTGGGTGCCGGCAGATGCCTTTCACTCGCGCGACCGCGCGCGCATTCCGAGCATCATTGACATGGCGGTGGACCTGAACATCAACATGTTCCGTTGCTGGGGCGGCAACGTCTACGAAGACGACCTGTTTTATGCCCTGTGCGACGAGAACGGCATCATGGTCTGGCAGGATTTCTCGATGGCCTGCGCGGTGTATCCGCAGGATGAGGACTTTCAGCAGGCCCTTGACGAAGAGGCGCGCGCCGTGGTGCGCCGGCTGCGGATGCATCCGGCGATCGTGCTGTGGGCGGGCGACAACGAATGCGATTCGTCGTATTCGTGGAATGGCCGCCTGCGCGACCCGAACCACAACGTGCTGACGCGCAAGGTGCTGCCGCAGGTGCTGCGCGATGAAGACCCCGCACGGCCCTATCTGCCGAGTTCACCTTATGTCGATGACGTGGCTTTCCAGGCAGGCGAGATCTACTTGCCTGAGGCGCACCTGTGGGGTCCGCGCGACTATTTCAAGAGCTCGTACTATAAAACGGCGTTGTGTCACTTTGCCAGCGAGATCGGCTACCACGGCTGCCCAGCGCCAAAATCGATCGAAAAGTTTATCTCGCCGGATAAAATCTGGCCATATCACGATAACGAAGAGTGGCAACTGCACTCGACCTCGCCAGTGCCCGATATGCGCCTGTTTGACGGGCGTGTGCAGCTGATGGAAAAGCAGGTGCGCGAGCTGTTTGGTACCGTTCCGGATAACCTGGCGAGCTACGCCCTGGCCAGCCAGATCTCGCAGGCTGAGGCGAAAAAGTTCTTTGTAGAGCTCTTCCGTACCATGAAGTGGCGCCGAACCGGCATCCTGTGGTGGAACCTGATGGATGGCTGGCCGCAGTTCTCGGATGCCATTGTCGACTATTACTTTAACCGCAAGCTGGCCTACCAATACCTCAAGCGCTCGCAGATGCCGCTGTGCCTGGTGCTGCGCGAACCGAGCCACTGGGAACAGGGGCTGATCGCCTGCAACGATACCCGCATCGACCTAAAGGTGCGCTACAGCGTCACCGACCAATCCAGCGGCCAGGTAGTACTGGAAGGCGAGGGCACCGCCTGGCGCGACGCCAGCACCGAGCTCGGACGCATTCCCTTTTCGATGGGCAGCCACCGGCTGTACGTCATCCGCTGGGGAAGCGACTTGGGCACGGGAGCCAACCACTACCTGGCGGGCAATCCGCCCTTTGATTTCGCCCAGTACGGCAGCTGGATGCTTGGCTCGGGCCTGCTGAATGAGGACTGGCTGCGCCAAAACAGCATGCACTTTTAGCTAGCTGCGTCTCCCAAGGGGCAGCCACGCGCTGCCCCTTTTGTATTGCAGTGTTTCGTTTTGGACATGGCTTGGTCTATACTGACGTTTGAACACGCACGCGTTTCAGTGTGCCCAGGAGGCCAAGCATGCCAGCAATCGAAATCCGCCCGGATATTTACTGGATCGGCGTGAACGACCGCACCACCGACCTGTTTGAAGGGATGTGGCCGATCACCGAAGAGGGCGTCTCATACAACTCGTACCTGATCCTGGATGAGAAAAAAGCACTGATCGATATCACCAGGAACACCCAGGAAGCCAACCTGCTCGCCCAGCTGCAGGGCAGGCTGGATTGCCACGAGCTCGACTATATCGTCGTCAACCATATGGAGCCCGACCACACCGGCGCGCTGAGGGTGCTACGCAGCCTGGCACCCCAGGCCACCATCCTGTGCAGCGCCAAAGCCCAGGCGATGCTGAAGGACTACTATGGCATCACCGACAATGTGCAGGTGGTGGCGGATGGCGAGACGCTCTCGCTGGGCAAGCATCAGCTCCAGTTCCACATGATCCCCTTTGTGCACTGGCCCGAAACGATGGCCACCTACGAGACGACTGAAAAGGTGCTCTTTTCGTGCGATGCTTTTGGCGGCTATGGCGCCCTGCGCGGCAGCATCTTTGACGACCAGGCTGTCGACCTTGCGCACTATGAGCGCGAGGCGCTGCGCTATTATGTCAATATTGTAGCGCGCTTTTCGCAGCCGACTCTGAACGCCATAAAAAAGCTGGGTGGCATCGAGATCGCCGTTGTGGCACCCTCGCACGGGCTGATCTGGCGGCGCGACACGAAGCGCATCATCGAGCTCTACCGTCAGTGGGCGCTGCTGGCAACCAACCAGCCCGATCCGGGCGTCACGCTGATCTATGGCAGCATGTATGGCAACACCGAGGCGATGATGAACGCCGTGGCGCAGGGCATCTCGCGCGCCGGCGTGCCGGTGGAAATATTCAACGCCGCGCGCACGCATGCCAGCTATATCCTGCCCTCGGTATGGACGCACAGCGGAGTGATGATCGGCGCGCCTACCTACGAAGTGGGCCTCTTTACGCCCATGGCTGAGCAGCTGCGCTATATCATCGAAAAGCGCATCAGCAACCGCAAAGCGGCCTTTTTTGGCAGCTATGGCTGGAGCGGCGGCGCCCTCAAGACGGCCAAGCAGCTGGTCGAACCGCTCAAGTGGGAATGGGTCGAGACGCTCGAGTTCCAGGGGCGTGCCACGCTTGAGCAGCTGGCTGAGGGCGAAGCTTTTGGCTACCGCTTTGCTGAGAGCTTGAAACCGCAGCAGGGGGTAATCCCTCAATAACAAAACGCCCCGCAGGCAAGTCTTGCGGGGCGTTTTACGTTAACAGTTATTCGATGTTGCCCAGGTCGGCGCTGCGATGCTGGGTCTTGGGGCTGCTAAAGCCGGAGGACGTGACGGTACCGCTGGCGCCAAACAGGCGCATCTTGTGGCGCACGATCTCTTTGACGGCCTCGCGCGAGTGGGTGAGGAACTTGCGCGGATCGCTGGCTTTCGTATCAGCCGCCACGGCGGCGCGCAGGGCATCCATAAAGCCGATGTTCAGGAGCGTCGCGACGTTGATCTTGGCAATGCCATAGCCGATCGCCTCGACCTCGCTCTCTTCCAGCACGCCGGATGAGCCGTGCAGCACCAGCGGGATATCGACAGCCTCCGAGATGGATTTCAGGCGGTCGATATCAAGACTGGCCGCCTTGCTCGACATGGCATGCACCGAGCCGATCGCCACAGCCAGCGAATCGCAGCCGGTGCGCGCGACGAAATCGGCCGCCTGGTCGGGCTTGGTCATGGCGTCCAGCACGTCCTGCGGGGTGATATCGGGGGTCGATTGCAGCACCTTGCCCAACTCGGCCTCGACGGGGATGTCGCAGATATGGGCGATCTCGACGATACGCGCAGTGGTGGCGATGTTTTCCTCATAGGGCTTTTTGGAGCCGTCAAACATCAGCGAGGTAAAGCCGGCACGCAGGCATAGGACGTTTTGGTCGAAATCGGTGCCGTGGTCTAGGTGCAGCACAACGGGCACATCCGCCATCGCGGCAGCCGTCTTGACCATCGCGGCGGCGAAATCCAGCCCGGCGTAGCGGATGGCGCCCTGGCTGACCTGCAGAATCACCGGCGCGCGCTCTTCGACGGCGGCATCGACGATCCCCTGGATCTGTTCCATGTTGTTGGCGTTAAAGGCGCCAACGGCAAATCTTCCGGCACGGGCAGCCTGAAGCATCTCTTTGCTGGTAGTAAGTGGCATAGTAGTCTCCTCGTTCAATCAATTTGATAAAAAACCGCCAACGCAGGTAAACGGTTGCGTTGGCCAGCCTTTTAAGCTACACTATGCCGAAGGTGGGATTCGAACCCACAAGGAGCAACCTCCAGTGGTTTTTGAGACCACCGCGTATGCCGTTCCGCCACTTCGGCACGAGCAGTAAGAGTATACCCGAATGGGTCTACGCGTCAACTCACCGCACTGTTCTCCGCCAAGGAGCTTTAGGTTTGATGAATGAAGCGGCGCTCATCGCGCAAGGCGTACAAGGCAGCGTTGAGGCCTTTAACCAACTGGTGCTGCATTACCAGCAGGCGGCCTACAACGTCGCTTATCGTATACTGGGCGATGCCGACGCCGCTACCGATGCCACCCAGGATGCCTTTATCCGCTGTTATAACGCCCTCGACCAGTTCCATGGGCCCACGCTGCGGCCTTGGCTGTTGCGCATCGTTACCAACTGCTGCTATGACCAGTTGCGCGCACGCTTCCGCCGTCCTGCTACCCCCATCGACGATCTGGTAGAAGACGAAGAGGCTAGCTACCTCCTGCGCGACGACCAACCCTCCCCTGAGCAGGTTCTCGAACAGAGCGACCTCAACAGCCTGCTTCAGAACGCGCTCGCGCAGCTGCCGCCCGAGCAGCGTGCCGTGGTAGTGCTGGCGGATATCGAGCAGATGTCGTACGAAGAGATCGCCCTGGTCATGTCGTTGGCGCTGGGGACGGTCAAATCGCGTCTGAATCGCGCGCGCAGCAAGCTGCGCGACTATATGCTCGCTCACAAGGAACAATTACCCGATCGATACCGTTTATCCTAGTAAAGTGAACCGATCGCATAGCCATGATCAGCTTGATGAAGCGTCAACACAATAGTCACCAACACACGCGCGATAACCTTTCGGCATTGTTGGATGGCCAGCTCACGACACATGAAGAGGCTGCGACCCGCGCGCACCTGGCAGGCTGCGCCAAGTGCCGCCTGGAGCTGCAAACGCTCGAACAGATGCGCGCGATCTTGCGCGAGGCGCCGCGCCTCGATGCTCCGCGCAGCTTTGTGCTGGATGCCTCTGCCGCCGAACAGCGCAGCTGGCTGGTGCGCCAGAGACAGCTCGTCACACGCTTGTATCGCGCCAGTTCCGTGTTAGCGGCTGCCATCTTGCTTCTGGCAGGGGTAGCCGGCTGGCGCATCAACACCCTGGCAAACGAATCGGCCGGGTTGGTGCCGATGAGCTATGCTATACCGGCCGAAGACACTTGGGAAGAAGGCACTGCCGACGAGGAAGCACCTGCCATGCGCTCCATGCCGGCCGACGAGCAGGAGGCCTATCCAGCGGCGGATTTAGCCAAAGAGCCCGCTTCAGACCTCGTCGCCGAAGAGGCTGCATATCCTGCCGCCGCTGACGAAACCGCGGCCACACTAGCAAAGGCATACCCCAGCGGCGGCGAAGCGCCGTCAGAAGGGTTTGGCGATATACAGCAGACGCGCGAATCGGCTTTGCAGGATCCGCTTGCCCGCACTCTGCTGACGGCGGCAGCAATCCTGGCGGTTATTGCCGCGCTGCTGCTAGCCGCCGTCTTGTGGCTGCGCGCCCGCCAGCCCGGCTGAGCAGCCCTCATCCCCCGCATAAAAGCTTTGGCGCTGCCACACAGGCGCGCTATAATGTGTTTTTCAGAGGTGAACGCCCCATGTTCAGCAGACCCAAACCGATGGATGAACCGCTGGCGAAAACGCGCCGCGGCTTTTTTAACCGTATCGCCGGACTCTTTCAACAGCCCAAGCTGAGCGAGGAAACCTGGGAAGAGCTCGAAGCGCTGCTGCTGCAGGGCGATGTAGGCGCCGCTACCACCATACGTCTGATCGAGACCCTGCGCGCCCAGGTAAAGCCCGGGACGCTGCCGGCCGAAGCCCAGCTGATGCTCAAAAGCGAGCTGTACAACATCCTCAAGCGCGTACAACGCCCCTACCTGCCCGATGTCAACGATCGCCTGCTGAACGTGGTCTTTATGGTGGGGGTCAACGGCTCGGGCAAGACCACCTCGATTGCCAAGCTGGCCAACTATCACAAGGCCAGGGGCGAAACTGTCTTGCTGGCCGCCGCTGATACCTTTCGCGCGGCCGCCATCGACCAGCTCAAGGTGTGGGGCGAGCGCGTGGACGTAGAGGTGATCGCCCAGCAGCCCGGGGCCGACCCGGGCGCGGTAGTATACGATGCCATCGCGGCGGCACGCTCCCGCAACACCAGGGTGTTGATTATCGACACAGCTGGCAGGTTGCAGACCAAGTACAACCTGATGCAGGAGCTGCACAAGCTGGTCGAGGTTTCACGCCGGCGGGTGCATGAAGCCCCCCATGAGACGCTCTTGGTGGTGGACGCGACCACCGGACAGAATGGCCTCAGCCAGGCCAAAGCCTTTGCCGACGCCGTCTCGGTGACGGGCGTGGTGTTGGCCAAGCTGGATAGTTCGGCCAAGGGCGGGATCGTCTTCCCGATCGCCGAAGAGTTCAAGCTGCCGGTGCTTTTTGCTGCCACCGGCGAGCACCTTACAGATTGGTCCGAGTTTGACCCGCAGGCCTTTATCGACGGCCTGTTTGAACACTAGACCACGATTTCCACGAGGAGTACACCATGGAAGACCTGGAACTGCGCCTGAAAGCGATGCTGAGTGAAGTACGCGACCTTGCGGAGCGTCTTTGACCTCGCGAGCATGCGCGCACAGGCTGCTGAATTACACGAACGCTCTGCCGCCCAGGACTTGTGGGAGAACCCCGACCAGGCTCAGAGCCTGATGCAAGAACTTGCGGTATTGCAGGGCGAGGTGGATGCCTGGGACCAACTCATCCGCCAGACCGATGAACTGAACGAGCTTTACGAATTGGCCAGCAGCGAGCAGGATGAGGCCATGCTCGCCGACCTTGAGCCCGAGACCGAGGCGGTTGCTGCCAAACTGGCCGAAATGCGCCTGCGCACGCTGATGTCAGGCCCGCATGATAGTGCCGATGCGATCATGACGATTTATTCCGGCGCGGGCGGCACCGAATCGCAGGACTGGGCCTCGATTTTAATGCGCATGTATCTGCGCTGGGCTGAACGGCGCGGCTTTACCACCGAGATACTGGAAGAGACGGAGGGCGACCAGGCCGGCATCAAGGAAGTGACCTTTGAAATCCGCGGCAAAAACGTGTATGGCAACCTGCGCTCAGAGCGCGGCGTGCACCGCTTGGTACGTATCTCACCCTTTGATAATGCCAAACGCCGCCATACCTCGTTTGCGCTGGTAGAGGTGATCCCCGATGTGACCGATGAGGTCACCGTCGAGCTGAACATGGACGACGTGCGGGTCGATGTGTTTCACGCCTCGGGCCATGGCGGACAAAATGTGCAGAAAAACTCGACCGCGGTGCGTCTGACACACCTACCCACCGGCATTGTGGTGAGCTGCCAGAACGAACGCTCGCAGCTGCAGAATCGCGAGCGCGCTATGGCAGTGTTAAAGGCACGTCTTTACAGCCTGGGACTGGCTCGCCAGGAAGAAGAGCAGGCCAAGCTGCGCGGTGAGTTCATCACACCCGGCTGGGGCAACCAGATCCGGTCGTACGTGCTGCAGCCCTACCGCATGGTCAAGGATCTGCGCAGCGACTATGAAACCGGCAACACAACCGCCGTTCTGGACGGTGATCTTGACGAAATAATCAGCTCTTATCTACAATATATGGTAGGTAAAAACTAGAGTTTGAGGACGCATGATCGATTCTGAAGGCAACCTGTCGTTTACCCCTGAACTGATCACCCTGGTCGAGCAGGTGCTGAGCGCCTATGAGGCTGCCAACGGACCGCTGGAGAGCGACTTGCAGCGGGGTCTGGCGATCTCGTTCGTACTGGGGTATCTGCACTGCAACCTCGACGCCATCTGGGACGAGCTGGCCACCGCGCCGCATTTTGCTGCCCAGCACCCGCGCGAAATGTTTGCCGATTGCCAGGGGCGCACCCCGCACATGACGAGTGAGGACGTAAAACGCCTGCGCAACGTGTTAATGCGCTACGGCTGGGTAGAAGAAGACTAATCTGCGCTTTCCTCGGTGGTAAAGCGCTGGTAAAGCGAATTCAGGTTGGTCTGGTGGATGCGGCCGACCAGGCCATCCAGTGGGATGCGCGAAATACCGCAGGCCTCGATATCGACCGAGAGCAGGCTCGCGAGCGACTGTTTGCGTTCGACCAGTTCGCGCACGCGCTCGGTGATCGTAACTAGATAGCAGATGTTGGTCTCTATGGCTTCATCCACCTCACCGCGTAAGAGCACATCGCCATGCCCCTGCACGATAAAGTTGGGGTTGAGCTCTTGGATGCTGCGCAACGAGGCTACCAGGCTGGTGATGTCGCCCCCGGAGATGTGCGGAATCGGCATCATCGTATCGCCGGCGATCACCACGCGGTCGTCCACCGTAAAGGCAATGATGCTGTCGCTGGTATGGCCAGGAGTGTGGATCAGCCGGACGTGGCGCGGGCCGAGATGCAGATGCATTTCGTTGGCAAAGGTCACCTGCGGCGGGCGCAAGCGTACTTCGGCCAGGTTGGTGTTTTCGCGCTGGGCACGTGCCAGCAATCTCTCACCGCTGCGCAGCAGGATTTCGCGGCACAGGTCGTGGCTGATGACCGTCGCGCTCTCGAACAGGTATGAGCCGTAAACATGGTCGGCATGGCAGTGGGTGTTAACGACATAGCGCACTGCATCGGCGCCCAGTTTGTCCTCAATAAAGCTCAGCATCTGGCGGGTTTCAGCCGGGTATGGCAGTGTGTCGATGACGATGGCGCCCTGGTTGGTGAAGATAACCGCGGCTGTGACCTGAGCATACATCTCACTGATCACAATAAATATGTCTTCGGCAACTCGATCGAGCCGCATTATGCAGGATTCCTTGCAGATTGATGCAATTAGGATAACATATCTGGCAGTCAGCGTCAAGGGTTCTGGCTGGAGGCGGAATGCTGCTGGAAACCATTCGTAACCACTATACCACCCTGAGCAAGAGCCACCGCAAGTTAGCCGATTATATTATGGCGCATTACCGCCAGACCGCCTTTATGACCTCGGCACAACTGGCCAGTAAAGTAGGCGTCAACTCGGGCACCATCACGCGCTTTGCACAGTATCTGGGCTACACGGGTTACCCAGAGATGGTCGCCGAGCTGCACGCCCTGGTGCTGACCGAGCTCAAAGGCCAAACGGCGGACTCCTCCGACGCGGCGCCCGGCCGGCTGCAGCACAGCTTGAGTGCCCTGAGCGAACAGGTGACCCGTATGCCCCAACAGCTCGACCTGGCAGCCGCCGAGAGCTTGGCAGGGCTTCTTGAGCGCGCTGAACGCGTCATCCTGGTGGGGCAAGGCGCAGCCGCTGAGCTTGCGGCGATCTATGCGCGTCTATCCAAGTCGGTCGGCAAGCCAGTCATCGCTCCCTCCGGCGACCCGTACGCCATCACTGCCGAAGTGAGCACCTGCAAGCCGGGTGACCTGGTGATCGCACTGGCGCTCTTTGAAGAAAGCCAGACCACCGCACGAGCACTGCGGCATGCCGCCGAACTGGGTGCGGATACTGCTGCGCTTTGTGCCACACCAACCAGCCCTGCGGCGCTGGCGGCCGCCCTGCCGATCACCTGGATGGCCGATGAAGACGCACCACTGGCAGCCCTGTGCCAGCTCAGCTGGTTGTTGGCAGGCCTGTTACAGGCATGGCTGGAAGATGTGAGCCTAGCGGGGGGTGTGGAGGATGGTTTGCGCCAGACCCTCGAGCCCGGAGCGGCCCGGCGGCGCCGATAAAAAGGGACTCCCGCCCTGCCGTGTGCCGAGTGTCTTGAACCTGCTTTCGCAGGTGGGCACCTTCCTACGGTCAGGCCTCCCAAAAGGGAAGCGAGGCCGTGAATGGATTCCAGCGCCCTAGACAGATGTGTTGGCTCAAGACAAGAGCATCACGAACAACGCAGGAGTACGCAACCAGTCTAACCGATTTGAAAGGGTTAAGCAAATCAGTTAGTCATTGATCGTCAGGTGCAGTTCCTTTAGCTGGCGCGGCGATACTTCAGAGGGCGCGTTGGTCATCAGATCGACGGCACTCTGTGTTTTCGGAAAGGCGATCACCTCGCGGATATTGGGTTCGTCGGCCATCAGCATCACCAGGCGGTCGACGCCGGGTGCCATTCCGCCATGCGGCGGGGCGCCGTACTCAAAGGCATCGAGCATGTGCCCAAAACGCTCACGCGTCTCAGCCTCGCTGTAACCCAGTACGCTAAAGATGCGCTGCTGGATATCCGAACGGTGAATACGGATGCTGCCCGAGGCAAGCTCATAGCCGTTGCACACCAGGTCGTAGGCATCCGACAGGACGTTAGCCGGGTCACTCTCGAGGTGCTCGAGGTCGGCCTGGCGCGGCATGGTAAAGGGATGATGCGCCGCATCCCAGCGCTTTTCCTCGGCATTCCACTCAAACATGGGAAAGTCCACCACATAGGCAAAAGCCATCAGATCTGGATCGGCCAGGTTGAGCGCATCACGGAAATAAAGGCGCAGGGCGCCCAGCGCCTTGCTGGCAGTGAGTTCGCTATCGGCGGCGATGCACACTAGGTCGCCCTGGTTGGCGCCCATTGCGCGCACGATCGCCTCCAGCTCGCTTTCGCTTAGGAATTTCACAGCCGGACCCTTGATGCCTTCCGGGCTGAGCGCCAGGGTCGCCAACCCGCCTGCGCCCTGAGCGCGCGCCATCTCAGCCAGCTGGTCGAGCTCGCGGCGGGTGTAGCCGGCGCATCCCGGCACAGCGATAGCTCGCACCACACCACCTGATTCGATCGCCTGGCGAAAGACCTTGAACTCGCTGGCGGCCAGTTGCGGTGTCAGGTCGGTGATCAGCATGCCAAAGCGCAGGTCGGGCTTGTCGGAGCCGTAGCGCGCTATGGCCTCGGCATAGCTCATGCGCGGGAAGGGTGTGAGCATCTTTTTATGAGGAACCACCGCCGGGATCAGCTCCGTAAAGAGCCCCTCGATCAGGTCGAGGATATCGTCGCGCGTGATAAAGGCCATCTCCACATCCAGCTGGGTGAACTCGAGCTGGCGGTCACCGCGCTGGTCTTCGTCGCGGAAGCAGCGTGCGATCTGAAAGTAGCGGTCATAGCCGGCCACCATCAGCAGCTGCTTGAGCTGCTGGGGGCTCTGCGGCAAGGCATAGAACTTGCCGGGATGCACCCGTGAGGGCACGATATAATCGCGCGCGCCTTCTGGCGTGCTCTTGAACAGGATGGGCGTTTCGATCTCGAGAAAGCCGCGCTGCGAGAGATACTGGCGCATAAAGAGCACCGTATCGTGGCGCAAGGTCAGATTGCGCTGCATGCGCTCGCGGCGCAGGTCGAGATAGCGGTAACGCAGACGCAGGGATTCGTCGGGCACGATCTCTTCGTTGATGGCAAAGACGGGCGGCTTGGCTTCATTGAGGATCTCGAGTTCCTGCACAGCCACTTCGACTTCACCCGTGGCCAGCTTGGGGTTGGCCAGGCCGGGCGGGCGCATGCGCACCAGCCCCACCACGCGGATGACGTACTCGATGCGCAGCTTTCCGGCCAGCTCGTGTACCGCAGCGTTGATATTTGGGTCAAACACCACCTGGGTCAGGCCCCAGCGATCGCGCAGGTCGACAAAGATCAGGTTGCCGTGATCGCGGCGGCGGTGCACCCAGCCAGCCAAATGGACGACCTCGCCGCTGGAGGCGGCACGTAATTCACCGCAGGTGTGCGTCTTGAGCATCTTGGTGTACCTCTTCGGAGTCATTGCAATATACTATTATAAGCAGCCCTGAGGTGCATACAAAACCGGTTTGCGAGCCTCCTGCAGCACCTTTATAATGCCGATATCGCATCAGGAGTTACCGCATGCCGCAGGAGACACGCCCCCAGCCCAACATTGTGCTTGTCTTTGCCGACCAGTTGCGTTCCTCGGCGGTTGGTTATAACGGCAACCCGGACGTGCGCACGCCGGTGATGAACCATCTGGCAGCCGACGGGGTTGTCTTTACCTCGGCGGTGGCTGGCTGCCCGGTGTGCACCCCCTACCGCGCCTGCCTGCTGACGGGGCGCTATCCGCTTTCGCACGGCCTGTTTATGAACGATGTGCGGCTGCCCGAGTCGGAGCGCACTTTTGGCGAGATCTACAGTGCCGCCGACTACGACACGGCCTACATCGGCAAGTGGCATCTGGATGGCAACCAGCGCTTAGCCTACACCCCGCCCGGGCCGCGCCGCCATGGGTTTGGTTTTTGGGCTGTCGGCAATTGCACGCACGACTATTTTCACTCGCTTTACTATTGCGATACGCCCGAGCCGCTTTACTGGGAGGGCTACGACGCGCATGCTCAGGCACGTCTGGCGTGCGACTATATCCGCAGCCGCGACCCGCAGCGCCCCTACTGCCTGTTCCTCTCATGGGGGCCACCGCACAATCCCTTTGAGTGGGTGCCGCAGAACTATCTGGATATGTACGCTCCCGACGCGCTGCACATCCCGCCCAACACACCCAAGCCAGTACGGCGCGACCTGGCGGGCTATTATGCGCATATTACCGCCCTAGATGAGGCCCTCGGATGGGTGCTCGAGGCAATCCGCGCGAGCGGTCAGGAAGAAAACACCATCGTGGTGTTTACCTCTGACCATGGCGAGATGCTGGGCGCGCAGGGCTATAACCGCAAGCAGCTACCCTGGGATGATTCGGTGCTTGTGCCTCTGATCGTACGCTACCCGGCGGCGCAGCGCCCGGCCTGCCGGGTGGATGTGCCCATCAATGCCCCCGACCTGCTGCCCACGCTGCTGAGTTTGTGCAGGCTGACCATCCCGGCCGAGGTGGAGGGCACCGATCTGGCACACTTGGTAACGGGCACTGAGGGAACAGCCCCCGATTCGGCGCTGATCGAGGTAATCGCCCCGTTTTCGGAATACACCGGTCCAGAATGGCGCGGCGTGCGCACCAACCGCTACACCTATGCGCGCACGCTGGAGGGACCCTGGATCCTTTATGACAACCTGATAGACCCCTATCAGGTGCACAACCTGGTGGGTGATCCAGCCTACAACGCTTTACAGGCCGAGATGGAGGCCAAGTTGCAGGGCTGGCTCGAACGCACCAACGACACCTTTGAGCCCGCTGCCACCTACCGCGAGCGCTTTGGGCATGTGGATATCGACGAGCGCAACGCGATCCGTTATACCCCCTAGGAGGCGCTTTATGCAGTTCGGAGACCTGACCTATCTGGAGATTCGCGAGCTGATCGAGGCAGGGGCAATCGCCCTGTGGCCGACGGGCTGCACCGAGCAGCAGGGCCCGCACTTGCCGGTTGATTATGACACCTTCTGGATCTCCAGCGTGGCCGAGACGCTCTCGGAGGCCGCCCAGGAACGCGAGGGGCTGCTCTCGCTGGTGGTGCCCACTATGCCCTTTGGGCCCACGCCTGAGCATCGCAACTATGGCACGGGGTTTATCGACCTGCCGCAGGAACTCTATGAGCAGCTCTGTACGGCGGTGCTGCAGTCGCTCGCCGACCAGGGCTTTACACGGGTAATCTGGCTGGCGGGCTGCGGCGGGCACCACCTGCTGCCCACCATCGAGGCCTTTAACCGGCGGATGGCGGGTCGCTGTTACGTGCAGCAGCTGCAGCTGCCGTTATATGATATCTGGTGCCGGTTGGGAGATGAATCCGTCGAGGAAGGCCACGCCGACAGCTTTACCACCGCCATTGCGCTGCACCTGCGCCCGGAGAGTGTGCGGCGCGAGCTGATCTATGCGCCGCACATGCTGCCAGTGCCCTGGGATGACCCAAAGCTCGATTTTTCGCTCTATTCGGATACCGGTGTGGTAGGCGACCCGACCTACTCCTCCTCCGAGCTGGGCGCTCAGCTGTGGGAAGAGGTTATCAACAGCGGCTTACAGTCACTGATGGCGCTCCTGCAAGAGCCGCCGCCCGCCGCTCCAAAGGCTCAGTAAAGCTCGCCCTTTTTGGAGCCAGTCTTGCGCCGTTCGACGCCGGCTGCCGCCAGTTCGTCCTGGGCCTGCTTGGTCATAAAGCGTGCATCGCTGGCGCACGCCAGAAACTGAAATCCCTCAGCGATGCGTTGGCGCACTTCGGCGCCATCGTTGCAGTGTTTGCCGACCGGTGTGCCGACCTTTTGCCCAACCTGCAGCACATGCTGGATAAGCGCCTCGTGTTCGGTGCCGGGGCCCATCTGGTCGAGCCGGATGCCCATCGAGAGCGCCAGGTCGACGGGCCCGATAAAGCAGGCATCCACTCCTGGCACGGAGAGGATCTCGTCGGAGTGCTGAGCCGCCTCGACGGTCTCGATCATCACCACGCACAGCATATTGGCATCCGACCAGGACTTCCAGTCGCCCTGTACATACGGCCGCAGACGGCTGCCGCCATAGCTGCGTTCGCCGGCTGGCGAGTAGTGCATATTGGCGACCGCCTTTACGGCATCGGCCTCGCAGTTAATCATTGGGATGATCAGCCCCATCGCGCCGGCATCCAGGGTGCGCTGCATCCAGACGGGGTCGTTCCAAGGGATACGCGCCATCGGCACCCCGCCGCCCAGTTGGATGGCGCGGAAACAACTCACCGTGGTATCCCACCCGACGGGGCTGTGCTGGATATCAACCGCCAGCCAGTCAAAGCCCAGCGGAGCCATAGCCTCGGCTACCACTGCCGAGCTAAAGGTGATCCAGCCCCCAATCGTGGCATCGCCGGAGATGAGGGCTTCTTTAACGGGGTTGCGACCGATGCGGGTGAACCCGATGCCTGGCATATGGCTCCTTTATGCTGGCTTACCAGCGTTCCTGATGGATACGGCCCGCATTATATTGGGTGCGGGGCTCTTTTTGCTCGCCCGGCTGGCCGATGCACACCACACAGAACGGCACAATATGTTCGGGAATCCCGAGCAGCTCGCGTATCGCCTGCACGCGTTCGGCGTTGGGGTGCACACCGCACCACACTGCCCCCAGCCCCAAGCCAGTCGCGGCGAGGAGCAGGTTCTGGGTAGAAGCAGCCAGGTCCTGGATCCAAAAGTCGTTCATGTTGGGAAAGCTGGCACCCGGCTCTCCACAGGGGATGATCACCACGGCTGCCTGAGCGGCCATCCCGGCGTAGGGGTGCTTTTCTGCGATGCGCTTACGCATCGCAGCTTCACGCACGACGATATAGTGCCACGGCTGGCGGTTGCCGGCATTGGCGGCGGCCATGGCAGCCTTCAACAGGGTGGTGATCTGCGCGTCAGTCACCTCGCCGGGCGCGTACTGGCGGATCGAACGGCGTGCAAACAAGTTCGGGATTGGTAGATTTGGTGGCATGTCAGTCCCTCCACTGGTCTGCCGTCAGTATAAAAGCCGCGGAGCGACCCGTCAACCGGCGTGCCGCCCCGCGGTAGTTGAGCCAGGGATCGTTACTGGCCCTTGGATTCCCTCCACAGCGCCGAATCGGGGGTAAAGAGCGCCCCGCCGTACTCTTCGACGCCATATTGCGAGATTTTCTCCTGCACCGGCACCGAGATAATCCAATCAACAAACTTGGTGGCCAGGTCAGCCTGGATCATATCGTTCTTTTCAGGGTTAACGGTGATGACGCCGTAGGGGTTAAAGAGCGCCTTGTCGCCCTCGACGAGCACCACCAGGTCAAGCCCACCCTTGACGCGCGAAAGGTAGGTAGCGCGGTCGGAGAGGGTATAGGCCTGTTTTTCCTGAGCCATGGTCAGCAGGTCACCCATGCCCAGGCCAGTCTTGACGATGAACGCGCTGTTTGGGTCGATGCCGTTAGCTTCCCACAGGGCGATCTCTTTGGCGTTGGTGCCGGATTTGTCAGCGCGCGAGAGGAACTCGGCACCGCTGTCGGCTAGCATCCTTAAGGCATCCGCCACCGACATGCCCTTGATGCCCACCGGATCATCAGCCGGGCCGATGATCACAAAGTCATTATACATCACATCTTCGCGGCGGGTGCCGTGGCCGCCATCCATGTATTCCTTCTCGGCCTTGGGCGAGTGCACCAACAGCACGTCGGCATCGCCGGCCTGGCCCAGGCGCATAGCCTCGCCCGAACCCACCGCGATCACGTCCACCTTGACGCCAAACTCTTTTTCGAAATCGGGCAGAATGTCATCCAGCAGGCCAGAATCCTGGGTCGAGGTGGTGGTGGCGAGGATCAGGCGCCCCGCAGTGTGTTGGGGCAGATCTTTGGTTGGCTCAGCGTCAGCCGCAGGAGCTTTGGTCGGTTCGGCAGCTGATTCTGGCACGGCAGTTTCCGCCGGGGCAGCGGGCGAGCAGGCACTCAGCCCCAACGACAACAGCAGCACACAGACGATCAGTACAGACAGTTTACGCATCTTCTTTCTCCTATTAAACATATTTGATCAAGCCCGGATTGGCTTAATACACCATATCACCGCGCACAAAGGCAGCCGTGCGCGCATCATCGGGAGCATTAAAGAACGCCTCGGTCGGCAGAGTCTCCACCAGGTGGCCATCCAGCAGGAGCGCGGTGCGATGCGCCAGACGACGAGCCTGAAACACGTTATGGGTGACGATTACCACAGTAGCAGCACGCTGCTGGTTGATGCTGCGGATGGCGTTCTCGATCAACGAGACGTTGTACGGGTCGAGGTTGGCAGTCGGCTCGTCCAGCAGCAGGATGGGGGTCTCCAGTACCATGGCACGCGCCAGGCTGACGCGCTGCGCTTCTCCACCCGAGAGATTGCGCGCATTGGCACGCGCCAGGTCGGTTAGACCGAGCTGCTCAAGGACTTGCGCCACGCGTTCCTTGGCCTTCAGGCCGCGCAACCGCAGCCCATATTCGATGTTGGCCGTCACATTACGGTTTAAAAGGAGCGGCCGCTGGAATACCATCGTCAGCTGGCGGCGCATCGCCAGGCTGGGGCGCGCCCCGCCCATGGCTACCTCGACCCCCTGGAATTGGAGCGATCCCGAGGTGGGTGCCTCCAGCAGCGCCAGCAACCTCAGCAGGGTGCTCTTGCCCGCCCCGCTGGGCCCCACCAGCGCCAGGATCTCGCCGCGCTCGATTTCGAGCGAGGCCACATCGACCACAGTGCGTTCTTCATAACGCTTGGTCAGGTTGGTGGCGCGATAGAGGAGCTCGCTCATTGGTCGAGTGCCTTCCCCTGCAGGCGCAGCATGGCGGCGTTGGCGATGAACGAGATGAGCAGCAGGATCAGCCCCAATGCCATGGCCATACTGAATTCGCCCTTGCGTGTCTCAAGGACGATGGCAGTGGTGAGGGTGCGTGTCGAGCCCTCGATGTTGCCGCCCACCATCATCACCGCACCGACCTCGGAGATGATCGAGCCAAACCCGGCGATCACCGCGATCAGCACACCCACCCTGGCTTCCACCAGCATGGTCCACAGCGCCTGCCAGGAGGTGGCACCCAGGGCATGCAGCTGCAACCGCAGGTGGCTATCCAACCCCAGCACAGCTGCCATGGTAAAGCCCGCCACCAGCGGAAACGAGATGATGATCTGTGCCATGATCATGGCGCCGGTGGAATAGAGCGCGGGCACCAGCGGTGAGCCCAGCTGCCCCAACGGACCGGATCGCGAGAGCAGCATGTACACAAATAAACCCACCACTACGGGCGGAAAACCCATACCAGTGTACAATAGAGCGATCACCAGACGTTTGCCGACAAAGCGTTTGAGCCCCAAAAAGATGCCCAGCGGGATCCCCAGGGCCGAGGCGATCACCAGCGAGATGCCGACCACCTGCAGCGACACGGCGATCACATTCGCCAGTGCCGTATCCGCTTGCAGGATCAGTCTTAGTGCTTCAATCAGGCTCTTGCCAAACAAAATATCCTCCACAACAAAAAACCGCGGCTCACCAAAAAGGAGAGCAGCGGCTGCAGGCAACCGATGCGCAACTCTCCTTTCCAAAGATGGGAGGCGTGCGCGTTTCCACGCACACCCTCGCCAGCCCCTTCCGGGGCTGGACCGATCATCCGCCATCACCGTGACCAAGGTCGGATGACTCGAAGAGTGACTATCAAGTTTTAGGACGCAGGATCAAGCACCTCCACAACGTCGCCAACGGCAATCTGCCCGTCTGCCAGTATGCGCACAAAGACGCCCTCGCGCGGCATCACGCAGTCGCCGGCTGTCTCATAGATGGCGCAGCGAGTGTGACATTCCTTGCCGACCTGGGTCAGTTCAGTAAGCACATTACCGAGGCGGATGCGCGTGCCCACCGGCAGGGTATGCAGCTCGAGGCCCTCGGTGGTAATGTTCTCAGCAAAGCTGCCTGGATGCACATTGAGCCCCCTGGTGCGCATCTTGTCGATGCTTTCCTGCGCCAGCAGGCTGACCTGGCGATGCCAAGGCCCGGCATGCGCGTCGCCCACGATGCCCCACTCGGTGCGCAGCTCGGCCTGGCCGATATCGTGCTTTTGCACACCCTTTTTAGCGCTGACGCACACGGCCACGATTTTGCCTTTAGCTGCCATCTGCCTCATCTTCCAGGACGATGTCGCCGCTACGCCCGCCCGACTTGCGTAACAGGCGCACCTCCGTCAGGCGCATGCCGCGGTCGACCGCCTTGCACATATCATAGATCGTCAGCCCGGCAATGACAACCGCCGTGAGGGCTTCCATCTCGGCGCCGGTGCTGCCATGCGTGCGCACGGTGGCGCGGATGTTCACCAGGCTGTGTTCGCGGTCGGGCGTCAGCTCGAGTGCCACATGGCTGAGCATCAGCGGGTGGCACAGCGGGATCAGCTCGCTGGTGCGCTTGGCCGCCATAATGCCGGCGATGCGCGCCGCCGCCAAGACGTCGCCCTTGGGCAGATCGCCCTGCAGGATGAGCGCCAGCGTGGCGGACTGCATCAGTACGCTTCCGCCTGCTACGGCCTCGCGCCAGGTAGCTGGTTTATCAGAGATATCAACCATGCGGGCGTTTCCCGCGCTGTCGAGATGCGTGAGTTCGCTCACTCAGCCTCCTGTACGCGACATGGCGCGCCCAGCTGGACCAGGGGTGGCGCTGCGGCGACGTCCAGCCGGCTTGGCTGCCACGATCTGGCTTAGCAACTCGGCGATCGCGTTGTCATCCGCCCCCCTGCGCAGCGGGGTGCGCAGGTCATATTCCAGAGAACTGAACAGGCAGGGCAGCACTCGGCCATCGGCACTCAGGCGCAGGCGGTTGCAGCTGCCGCACAGATGCCAGTTATCCGCCGCGATCAACCCGATGGTGCCGGGCGCGCCGGCAATACGCCAATATTGCGCCGGGCCACTGCCATGCAGGTCTGCCGGCTCCAGGGCGCCATACACAGCCTCGATTCGGGCGCGCATCTCTGCAACATCCATGCCTGCGGCACCCTCGGGGGGCGGTATGCCGATCGCCATGCGTTCAATCAGGCGTACATGCCAGCCGTGGGTCAGGCTACGGGCGGCGAAATCCACCACTTCGTCGGCATTCATATCCGACAGCACGACCATATTGATCTTGACCGGCTCCAGGCCGGCAGCATGCGCCGCCTCGATGCCAGCCAGGGTATCATCCAGGGCACCCCCGCGTGTGATAGCGCGATAGCGCCCAGGCTTGAGGGTATCCAGACTGATGTTGACCCTGTGCAGCCCTGCCTGGCGCAGCGCCATGGCGTGCGACGCCAGCAGAGTGCCGTTGGTAGTCATTGACAGGTCGCTCAAGCCCTCGATCTGCCCGAGCATACTCACCAGGCCGACCAACCCCTTGCGTGCCAGAGGTTCACCGCCCGTCAGGCGCAGCTTGTCGAACCCCAGCTTTACGGCGATACGCGCCACGCGCGCGATCTCTTCATAACTGAGGATATCCGCGTGCGCCAGGAGAGGAATGCCCTCGGGGGGCATGCAATAGCTGCAGCACAGGTTGCAGCGGTCGGTCACCGAGATGCGCAGGTAGTGCACCTGCCGGCCGCACGCATCCGTCAGGCGAGTCATTCCCTCAACTCAGGCAGATTGATAAAGATCACTTCGACTTCTTCGCCCGCATCATAGTCGCCCTTGCCGGCCGACAGCACCGCCAGACCGTTGGCACCCACCAGCGACTTGAGCCTTCCTGAGCTCTGTCCGCCGGTCGAGTAGGCGACCGCCCCCTCACCCGAGCAGCATACACAGACGCGCTGGAACTCGGTGCGATCGGGATCGTGCTTTAGGGTTTGTGCCAGCTTGATGCGCATACTCGGGCGCCACAACAGGCGGTGCCCCGCCAGGATGCGCAGCACCGGGCGCACGAACTGCTCAAAGCATACCAGCGACGAGACAGGGAAGCCGGGCAGCCCGAAAAAGGGCTTTCCGGTGATGAGGGCATAGGTAAGGGGCTTGCCGGGTTTGATCGCCACACGCCCAACCAGGATCTCGCCCAGCCCCGAAACGACCTCTTTAATCAGGTCGCGCCGGCCCATCGAAACACCGCCGGTCGAGATGACCATATCGGCGCTGATAAAGCCGGTACGGATAGCCTGTTCAATGGCGGTCTGCGTATCGGCCACCGGGTCGGGACGCGCGATCGGCTCCGCGCCGGCTGCGCGCAGGGCGGCGGAGAGCGCCAGAGTGTTGGAATCGCGGATCTGCCCGGGCCTGAGCGGGGCGCCTACGCGCACCAGCTCATTACCGCTGGCAAACACAAATACCCGCGGGCGCGGGTACACCAGCACCTCACTATAGTTGAGTGAGGCCAGCAACCCGATCTCGGGCGGCCCCAGAGGCGTGCCCTTTTTCATGGCCACCTCACCGGCCTTGATATCCTGGCCGACGGGGCGCACGTTGGCGCCCGGCTTGATGGGAAATTGAGGATGCAAGAGCCCTTCGTGCTCGACCGACTGCTCAAAAGGCAGCACAGCGTCGGCGCCCTCCGGCAGGGCTCCGCCCGTCATAATCCGCAGCGCAAAGCCAGGACTAATGCTATAGTCGCGCCGCAAGCCGGCCTCCTGTTCGCCCACCAGGGTGCGCACAGCAGAGGGGTCGTCGGCGATCACAGCATAGCCATCCATACCCGCCGCGGCAAAGGGTGGCGAGTCGTCGCGCGCGACGATATCCTCAGCCACCACCAGGTTGGCAGCCTTGGCCAGTTCGACACGGCTGGGAGGCAGCGGTTCCACGGTCTGGGCGATGGTCTCCCACGCCTGGGCATGCGAGATCATCGGAAAACTATCAGCTCGTAACGGCTGGGTCATATCAGGAGCACCTCCACTTCTGTGCCAGCGGCAAGCTCTTGCGCTGATTCCGGTATAACGACCAGCGCATCAGCAGCCGTTAGCGACGACATGATTCCTGAGCCCTGATCCCCAGTCAGAGTAGCGGATAAACCGTCCGGTCCGTTGTGCAAGCGGGCGCGCAGATAATGACGCCGCCCATCCTTGCGTTTAATCGCCTCAGCCAGGCGCGCACGAATTACCGGCCGTTCGCGCTCGACGCCGCCCTGCAGCCTGATAATGGCCGGGCGCACAAACAGCTCAAAACTGATAAAGGCTGCCACCGGGTTGCCCGGCAGCGCCACGATCGGCGCCCCAGCCAGTGTGCCAAACGCCAGAGGACGCCCCGGCTTTATGTTGATCCACCAAAAGTCGAGCTCGCCCTGGCTGAGCATCATGTGTTTGATGAGGTCATAGTCGCCCGCTGAGACACCGCCGGATGTCACAAAAAGCTGCACACCCTGTCGCAAACCGCGCCGGATCGCCCTGGTAATCGCCTCGGGTTCATCACGCACAACCCCGAGGTTGATACCGATGCCGCCGCTGCGCGCCACCTGCGCCAGGTTGGTGACGGCGTTTGTGTTATAGATCTGCCCAGGCTGCAGTTCCTGGCCAGGCTCTACCACCTCGTTGCCGGTAGCCATCACAGCCACGCGCGGCTGCTGCCCCACTAGCACGGTGTCGATGCCCGTAGCGGCGATCAGCCCGAGCTCTTGCGGACGCAGGATACATCCGCGCTTCAGCACAAGGCTACCGCTTTGCAAATCCTCGCCAGCCTGACGTACGTTGCGTCCCAGACGTTCCGGCTTGCCAAAGATAACCCGGTCACCCACACAGTATACGTCTTCAAAGCGCACCACCGTATCCGCTCCTGGCGGCAGCGGTGCACCTGTCATTATCCTTATCGTATGACCAGGCAGCAAGGCTTGGGCAGGCTCCCCGGCAGCGCCGGTGCCCTGCACCACCAGGCTGACAGGCAGCTCCAGGCTGGTGCTGGCCAAATCAGAGGCGCGCAGCGCATAGCCATCCATGGCTGAATTCGCCCAGGGCGGCACATCCCGAGCCGCGATAATATCCTGCGCCAGCACGCGCCCTAGGGCCTCAGCCAGGGGCAGCTCCACGGCGCCCAACGGTTCCAGGCCTTCCAGGATGCGTTCCTGTGCCTCTTCGACCGAGAGCAGCCGGTACTGGGCCGGAGGGGTAGCTTGGGTCATGCGTGCTCCGTATGGTCGCCGCGTGCCATCTGCAGGGCGTGCAGCAGAACCGGCTCCAGGAACTGTATATTTTCTACCACCGCCTTGTAGCTCCCGGGCAGATTGATGATCAGGCAGCGCCCGCACAAGCCGGCTATGCCGCGCGAGAGGACGGCTGTCGGCACTGTTTCGGCGCCTTTACGGCGCAAAAGCTCGGGGATGCCTGGTACTTCGCGCTCGATGACAGCGCGGGTGGCTTCGGGAGTCCAGTCGCGCGGGGCAAAACCGGTGCCGCCGGTTGTGATCACCAGGTCGAGGCCCATCTCCAGAGCCCATATCGCCAACCGGTCGCTGATCTGGTCCGCTTCGTCGGCGACGATGGCCGTCGCTGCCACCTCAATACCTATCGCAGAGAGTGCCTCAACAATGGCAGGGCCGGCGGTATCGCGCCGCTGGCCGCGAGAGCCCTTGTCGCTGACGGTCAGAACAGCTGCACGATAGGTTTGCACACGTCCTCCAAAAACAGCACGCCGGCATTCTAGCCCAGAACGCCGGCTTACCGCTGCGTTCACCATATATCGGGGCGCCCAATATCTGGCGCCGAAAACGCGTGTCACACAGGACGCGTGATGGCAGCTCTAACTCTATGAACCGCCATCTGGGGGCAGTTTAGCATGCTTAGTTTACTTGATCAAGTTACCCGCGCTAAACACTGGTGTGGATTATTGCCGGTAGTTTGTTTATGGTATAATCGATCTTTAGAACTGTCACAAAAGCTGCGCGTCTCTGCAGAACCGCGGTGAGGAATGTCAAAGAAAACAAGCATCATCCTGGTTGTTGCTGTGCTCGTGCTTTGCCTTGGCGCATCGTTATGCGCCGGCAGTTTCCTAGTCTACCGCTCAATTATCTCTAAAGTGCAAGCTACCCTGATGCCGAGAGAGCCGACGCCCGGAGGGCGTGCCACCCGGATGCCGGGCGAACCGACTCCCAGAGTGCGCGCCACGCGCATGCCCGCTGATGACGGCGGAGTAGGCGTCCTGCGGCTAGTCGGCGGATACCCCCCCACCCTCGACCCGGCCATGAGCCAGGATAGCACCTCGGCCGAGTACATTGTCAATATCTTTAGCGGGCTGGTGACGCTGGATAGCCAACTCGAGGTTGTGCCCGACCTGGCGGAACGCTGGGAGCTCTCAGACGATGGCCTGACTTATACGTTTTACCTGCGCGAGAACGCCGTCTTTCAGGACGGCAAAGCCATTACCTCTCAGGATGTGATCTATTCGATCGAACGCGCCTGCAGCGTGGCAATGGGTTCGCCGGTAGCCGCCAGCTACCTGGATGACATCGTGGGCGTGGCGGAATTTGCCAGCGGTGAGGCACGCAGTATCAGCGGCCTCTCGGCGCCCGATAAGCGCACCGTAGTGATCACCATTGACGCGCCCAAAGCCTACTTCCTGGCTAAGCTGACCTATCCCGCCAGCTTTGTGGTCGATCGCGAACAGGTCGAAGGCGACTACGAAGCCTTTTTGGAATCGCCCAATGGCAGCGGGCCTTTTGTGCTGGAAAGTATCAGCCGCGACAGGATCGTGCTGGTTCGCAATGCGCTTTACTATCGCGAGCCTGCCAAACTCGAACGGGTCGAGTTCAACCTTGCGGGCGGCGATCCGATGACCATGTACGAAAACGGCCTGCTGGACATCGTGGATGTGGGGTCTTCGGCTATCGAACGTATCCTGGACCCGGTCAACCCGCTCAATGCCGAGTTGTCCAGCAGTTCTGAGCTGTCGATCCAGTACATTTCGTTCGATGTCGAGATGCCGCCCTTTGATGACCCCAACATCCGGCGCGCCTTTACCATGGCGATCGATCGCGAAAAACTGGCCCACTTGGTCATGCTGGGCACCGCCGAGGCAGCCAAAGGCATTCTGCCGCCTTCGATGCCCGGATACAACGATGCATTGGAAGGCCTGCCCTACGACCCGGCAAAGGCGCGCAAGCTGTTGGCAGCCTCGCGTTATGGCCGTCCCGGGCAGATGCCCGAGCTGGTGTTGTCAGTTACCGGCACATCGGGGCACATGGATGACATCACCCGCGCGGTGCTGTATATGTGGGAAGAAAACCTCGGCGTCAAGGTCAATGTGGAGCAGGTGGCCTGGGAAGACTTTTTGGACGATATGAACCGGCGCACGTACCAGATGTATTCGTCGGGTTGGATTGCCGACTACCCCGACCCGCAGAACTTTGTTGACCTGCTGTTCCATTCCAGGAGCTCACAGAACCACGCCGGTTACAACAACCCCGAAGTCGACCGCTTGCTCGAGGCCGCGCGTGTGGCCGAAAGCCCCGACGAGCGTTACGCGCTCTACCATCAAGCCGAAGCGCTCATCGTCGAGGACGCGCCCTGGCTGCCCCTGACACATGGCATCGAATACACGCTGGTAAAACCCTATGTGCAGGGCTTTCATTCGGCCTCTGCCATTTATCCGTGGCTCATCGATATCTCGGTAAACCAATGAACCGTCACCGAAGGAGTTGTGCATGGCGGCCCTGCTCGATGTTCAGAATCTAGAGACCAAGTTCTTTACCCAGGATGGCGTGGTTAACGCCGTCAATGGGGTCAGTTTTCATGTGGATGAGGGCGAGACCCTCGGCCTGGTTGGCGAAAGCGGCTGCGGCAAGAGCGTCTCGATGCTTTCGGTGATGCGCCTGGTCTCGCCGCCGGGTCGCGTGACGGGCGGCAAGGTCTTTTTCGAAGGCCGTGACCTGCTTACGCTGAGCGAAGAGGAGATGCGCGACTTACGCGGCAACCAGATCGCCATGGTCTTTCAGGACCCAATGACCTCGCTCAACCCGGTACTGACGATCGGCCAGCAGATGGCCGAGAGTTTAAGGCTGCACATGGGCATGACCCAGGCGCAAGCCTACAAGCGCGCTATCGAGCTGCTCGAGATGGTCAACATCCCCGAGGCCGCTAACCGCATCAAGGACTATCCCTTCCAGTTCTCGGGCGGGATGCGTCAGCGTGTCATGATCGCCATGGGGCTTTCGTGCAACCCAAAACTGCTGATCGCCGACGAACCCACTACCGCGCTGGACGTAACCATCCAGGCGCAGATTATCGATATTGTTAAAAGCCTAAGGCGCGAGCTGGGCATGGCGATCGTGTGGATCACCCACGATCTGGGGGTGGTGGCTGGCCTGGTCGACCGTGTGCAGGTGATGTACGCCGGCTTTATTGTCGAACGCGCCGAGGTGCACGAGTTTTTCAACAACCCGCTGCACCCCTATTCGCTGGGGCTGATTGGCTCGCTGCCAAGGCTGGATGCGCGCACTCGCGAAAAGCTGGTGCCGATCGAAGGGTTGCCGCCTGACCTGATCGAGCTGCCCAAAGGCTGCCCCTTCTTTGCACGGTGCCGCTACCGGGTGGCCAAATGTCAGAACGAGAATCCCCCGCTCAAGCCCACCCGCCGGCCTGGCCATGAAGTGGCCTGCTGGGTTGCAAGCGAAAAGCAGATGGAGGCCGCACAATGAGCAGCGCCGAACCCAGCACCATCCTGCAAGTGCAGGATTTAAAGGTATACTTTCCGATTACGCGCGGCGCGCTGTTCCAGCACCATGTCGGCGATATCAAGGCTGTGGATGGCATCAGCTTTGATGTGTACCGTGGTGAGACGCTCGGTCTGGTAGGCGAAAGCGGCTGCGGGAAATCCACCACCGGCCGCGGCGTGTTGCAGCTCTACAAGCCCACCGGCGGTGATGTGATCTTTAAAGGGCAAAGCCTGATCAAGTCGCGCCCCAATGAGATCCGTAAACTGCGTCAGAGCATGCAGATGATCTTTCAGGACCCTTATTCATCACTCAACCCGCGCATGACGGTTGGGTCGATCATTGGTGAGCCGCTCGAGGTCTTTAATCTGCTGCCCAAAGCCCAGCGGCGCGAACGCATTCAGGAGCTGTTAAAGCGCGTCGGGCTAAACCCGTACTTTATCAACCGCTATCCGCACGAGTTTTCGGGCGGACAGCGCCAGCGCATCGGCGTGGCGCGCGCGTTGGCGGTCGAGCCCGAGTTTATCATCTGCGATGAGCCGATCTCAGCCCTGGACGTCTCGATTCAGGCTCAGATCATCAACCTGCTCGAGGAACTGCAGGCCGAGATGGGGTTGACATACCTGTTTATCGCCCACGACCTCTCGGTGGTGCGCCATATCAGCGACCGCGTGGCCGTGATGTACCTGGGCAAGCTGTGCGAGCTCACCGACCGCGCCGCGCTCTACGATAACCCGATGCACCCCTATACCAAGGCGTTGCTTTCGGCGGTGCCCATCCCCGATCCCGATACCGAAGAACAGCGTCAGCGCATCCTGCTGGAGGGCGATATCCCCAGTCCGGCCAACCCGCCTTCGGGCTGCCGCTTCCGCACGCGCTGCTATATGGCGACCGACCGCTGCACTGAAGAAGAGCCCGAGTGGCGTAATGTGGGCGATGGATCGCGCGCTCATTGGGTAGCCTGCCACCACGTCTGATAAATCCAGGCATAACAACGCCCAGCCCCGTTTTGGCTGCTGGGCATTTTGTTTACTGATGGATCAGCACCGCCCCCAAAGGCGGTACTGTTGCCGTCAGGGCGCCCTCACGCGCCTCGAGCGTCTGACCCGAGGTGTGCAACTGCCAGGTGCCCGCCAGACGGGCATCTCTTAGCGTGACCTCACGTTCGATAGTACCCCAGTTCGCCAGCACCACCCCTAGGCGGCCATCGGGGGCCTGCCAGCACCTCTGATACAACGCCGGAATGCGGTGTACACGCGCGTTGTACTCCCAGATAACGAGATCGATGCCCTCAGTTGCCAGCGGACGCTGCATGCGTCCAAACACCAGCCAATCGCGCGCCGGCCCGCGCCTCAGGGCGGTAGCAGAGCGCAGCGAGGCGAGCGCGTCGTCGTTCGAGCCGATGTAGGGCTCCCAGGGAGCCCAGTTTTCGGTGTCATAGTTGAGCAGCCGGCCGTCGCCCGTCAGCACCGCGCCCGGTATCTCGCCTACCACCAGGTTATAGGCTGTGCGGATCGGCATGTGGAAGGGCTCAGGCCCCATGCCAAAGCCGCCCTGTATGAGGATGCACTCGTGGTAGAGGTAGTGATAGAGGGGGATCCAGCTGGCCGGCCAGTGGCGGTGCCCCTCCGGCACCACGCGCACATCGCAGATAACAAAATCCTGCAGATTGTACTCGTTGCAGGGCGCCTCGACCGAGAGCACGACCTGCCGCCGGCTATCTTTGGACTGGGCGCGCTGGCCTTCATCGAGCAGGCGCTTGATCAGGACGCCCATCGCCTCTGTCATCCAGCGCCCCGGCTCATGGGCGTAGCCGTAGGCGTCGCTGGTGACCTGCGACGCGCTGCAACAGGCATAGCTCGGCCGCCACGAGGTGTCCCAGCCTTCCTTCCAGGGTTGTTGGTCGGCAGCGATCGAAACCGATTCTGGCCCACGGTTGGCCTCGTAGTAAGCGTCGCCCTGATAGCCGGTCCAGCGATGGCCGGTGACCCAGCGCGTGCCGTTGCAAAAGGTACCCACACGCCAGCCGCGCTCGCGCGCCAGAGCGCTGAACTCGCTCAGCAATTCATCGCCGCCGGCCGGCGGGAAGCAATCCGGATACACCCACGGGCCAGGGCGCTCCCACGACATGATCATCGGCACAAGATGCGAGCATCCTGGCTATTGGCTCGAGCAAGGGGATCAGTTTGCGATAGGGCAGGAATTCCTCGTTGGGTTCGGCGGGCCCGGCATCCAGCTGGCCCTGGATGCGAACTATGATGTACGGCGGCGAATCGAGCAGCCACTCGGGCACGTCGTCGCGTTTGGCAATCGGTCTGGCCCAGGGCTGCTGCAGGCTCCAGCTGCGGTAAAGATCCGCCGCCGTGTACCAATCGCCTGTAAATGACCCGAGCGATAGCCCATAAGGCAGCCGCCGCGTGCCCCGGCGCGGCCAATCGCCCAGATGCGCCATCCCCAGGCGCAGGCCGCCGGCGCGATGCACCGCCTTGATGAACTTGATATAGCCTTCGGCGTCGCGGGCGTGCAGCATCAACCCCGCCTGCGGCCCATAATAAGCGAGAAACTGCGCACCGATATAGTCCGGGTAGTGATAGGCGTTGCATCTGCCAGAGGGCGGCGTGGGCGGGCTGCAGCTGGTGCGGTTCGGGTGAACGCAAGAGAGATTCGGGACCGTAGGGGATCACCAACCCCTCAGGACCCTCCCCGAGGCGATAAGGCATCACCACAAAGGGGAACTGCACGCCGGTGATGTGCAGGTCCGCCTGGTTGGTAAGTGAGAGGCTCCAAAAGGTCAGCTCGCCTTCAGCGCGGACCTCGAACTCGGCCGACAGATCGAATCCTCAATCTTTCATAGGTGAACGTCAGGCGGTCGGACTGCTGCCGGCAATTGACGGAGGCGGCCTGGCGCGAGGTGACCTCGTAAAAGCGCCTTTCCTGCAGGTGATGGATGACAAAGGCCATACCATCAGCCGGTGTGATCAGCTCGCACTCGGGCGCATCCAGGGGCTTTAGCGAGAGCAGCGCGTCGCGGCTGCTCGAGAGGTGCACAACGCTTACCGTGGTCATCGCTTGCCTCCTTACGGGAGTACTGCCAACTCGTGCGCCAGCGGCAGGACCTCGAGGGTCTGAGCGCGGTCCATCTCCAGCGGGATCGGCATGGGGATGCCGCGCCAATGGCGTGTGGTAAAGGCCGGGAAGGCGCACCGGATGAACTGCTCGCATGTCAGATGCGGCAGATCGTTGCAGGTAAGCAGAGCGTGGTGCGCCAGCAGCACCTGCTGCGAGCTCAGGCGGTCGAGTACGGTATCCAGGTTGGTCTCGGTGATGCTGATGTTGATGCCCACCAACCCGTGCGTGGCAGCCAGGGCCGGCAGGTTGTGCTCGATACTGCCGCAGGAATGGATCACGGTGCCGCCCCAGGCGCGTGCGATGCGCTCGTTATAGGGCACTCCAAACTCGCGATAGAGGCGCGGCGAAACGACTGCCAGCAAGTCCTCGCTGAGTGCCACCCCTGCCGCACGCGGCATCCACACGGATGGCATGCAGTGCAGCGGCACCCAGTCGCCCTCGGAAGCCTCACTGACCAAGCGCAGGTAGCGGATATAGTCGTTGGTCACCAGCTCCAGCAGGGCGTGCACCGCCTCGGGGGCTTCCATCATCGCCATGATCAAATCCTGAGTACCCCACAGGTTGCTGGCAAGGTCGAGCGGCCCCTGCATGTCGGGCATCTGGATGGGGATGCGCCCATGGGTGAGCGCGCGCCAGGTGCGGATCATCTCGAGGAACTCGGCCGCCACACCCTCTCGCGTGAAATCGGGCGGTACCAGGCTGTAGACATCCGCCGGGTCATTGATGATCGGTTCAGCCCAGATGTGTCCGCCCGTCTCGATCTCACGCGCACCATAAGGTGTGGTGAGCAGGCCCTGGCGAAGACCCGGAAAGAGCGAAGGGATGTAATCATCCGTCAACACCGCGCGCGCGATAATGCTCTCCAGCTGGCCGCGTAGGCTGGCCTCGGCTTTCAATTCGCCCTCTGGTACAGGCGCTTCATCGGCTGCTGCGTCTGCGGGCAGGTGAGTAAAGACAAAGGGCAAGCGGTCGGGCAGTTCATGCCCGAACCACACCGCCGCCAGGCGCCGGCGGCTGGCATTGATGCGCTCGGGCGGATATAACCGATCGATCTCGTCCAGCAGGGTATTGATGACCTGGCTCATGCTTTATAGCCGATCGTGCGCAAGAATTGGGTGCGCCAGGCGACGCCCTCGGGCCCCTCAATGCCGCTGGGAGCAGAACCATCGATGACCCCAAGAATGCCGCGTCCCTGCTCGCTGACGGCTACGATTACCTCGAGCGGGTTGGCAGTGGCGCAGTAGATGCCGCACACCTCGGGCACAGCCTGCACCGCTTTGAGCACGTTGCTGGGGTAGTAGCCCTCCCCCAGGAAGATGATAAAGCTGTGTCCAGCGCCCAGAGCGAGGGCATTTTGTGCAGCCAGCTCTGTAAGGACAGGATCGGTGCCGGAGCAGCGCACCAGGCAGGCGCCTGAGGCTTCGCAAAAGGCCAGCCCGAAACGGATGCCCGGCACTGCACCCACCAGAGCCTCGTGCAGGTCTTCGACGGTCTTGATAAAGTGCGACTGCCCGAGGATCAGGTTTACCTCGGCAGGCTTGACGATCTTGATGCTTTCCAACTGCATGGCAACGCTCCTAGGTGATGTCAGAGCTACGATATCATCCCCAAATGGGGGTGTCAACAGCTTTGCGGGGCGTCCTGTTTTGCATTATGCTAAGCGCAATCCACCTGCAGGAGCCAGGATGTCCTGCCTCAGAAAGTCAAGCATCCGAGCGTTACTGGGCGCGATTGTTGTATGCAGCCTGCTGCTGACTGGTTGCGACCCGGTGCATCAGATGCGCATCGAAAACCGCACCACCAAAAAGATCTCGGTGGGCGTCGAACCACTCGGGCGCGATTTCGTGCTGGCGGGCTGCTCGGTACGCGTGCATCGCTGGGCAGGGCCGCCTCTGCCGGGTAAACCGATCACCTTTACAGCGATTTACGCCGAACGCCATGAGCCGCTCAGCACCACCGTGCTGACCGCCACCAACTCGAGCGATCCCGGTTTTGTGCTCAAGCTGACATCGGCGATCGACCACTGCCCCGGCGACATCACCGACCGCTACCAGCTGTGGGTGCACAACCAGACCAACCTGGACCTGACTGTGGCGCCCAAGGGCCAGGAGCCGATGCTGGTGCGAGCCGGCAGCGACACGCTCCTGGGCCCGTACGTTGGCAGCATCAGCGCAGTGTGGGGTGAGATCGGCATCTTCGCAGCGCCCTACCAGCCCAAATCCGGGCAGTTACGCCCGGTTCGCGAGCTGATGGTAGAGTACCCCCTTGGCGAAGTGCCCACCGGACACCTGACCCTGACGGGCGAGCTCAAGTGATGATGTGTGTTGAATCGGCAAGTGCGCATGCGTTTTGATATACTGACACTCTTTCCGCAACTGTTTGATGCGATCTTTAGCGAGAGCATCTTGGCCAAGGCCCAGACAGAAGGCCTGGCAGAGATCCGCGTGCACAATATCCGCGATTGGGCGCTCGACAAACACCACATCACCGACGATACCCCCTACGGCGGCGGCGGCGGCATGGTGATGAAGGCCGAGCCGATTCTGCTGGCGATCGATGCTCTGCTGGGCGAGGGGTTTGCCGCGGCGCAAAAGGCCAGCGGTGATGTAAAGGTGCCGATCATCCTGCTGACGCCGACGGGCACACTGTTTAACCAAACCTGCGCGCGCACCTTGGAAGGCTACAGCCGTATGATCCTGATCTGCGGGCGATACGAGGGCGTGGATGAGCGCGTGAGCAGCCTGGCCGTGACCCACGAGCTCTCGATCGGCGATTATGTGCTTTCGGGCGGCGAGATCGCCGCGATGGTAGTGGTAGAGGCCGTCACCCGCCTGGTGCCCGGCGTGCTGGGTGATATGCGCGCTATGATCGACGATTCGCATTCCTCCGGGCTGCTCGAATACCCGCATTATACCAAGCCGGCCGAGGTGCGCGGCTTGGGCGTGCCGGAGGTACTCACCTCGGGCAACCATGCCCGCATTGCGCATTGGCGCCGCGAACAGGCCCTCTTGCGCACCCGCGAGCGCCGCCCCGATATGCTCGCAAAGGCAGAGCTGACACAGCAGGAGCGCGATTTGCTGGCAAATCTGGAGGCTGACGAGGAGCATTCGCATCAGCCCGAGTGATAATTTTGGGGATTCACCACCCATGTGCTATACTGCACGATCGTGAAACGGCACGAAAGGTGGTTATCCGATGACCGACATCATCAAATCGCTCGTTCCTGAAGCGAACCCCAATATCCCTCGGCTGCGCAGCGGCGACACGGTGCGTGTGCATGCCCGCATTGTCGAAGGCAACCGTGAGCGTATCCAGGTCTTTCAGGGAATTGTGATCCGCAACATCAACCGCGGCGTGAGCTCGTCCTTTACCGTGCGGCGGATCGCATCCAACGGCATCGGTGTCGAACGTACCTTTTTGCGTCTTTCTCCGCGCATCGAAAAGGTTGAAGTGCTGCGTCACTCCAAAGTGCGCCGCGCCAGGCTCTACTTTTTGCGCACCACACGCGGCAAGGCCGCCCGTCTGCGCGAAGTGCGCATGGAGAATCAATAGCTCGTACCCGGGCGATCATGCGTACACGTTGCCTGCCCGATCCGCAGCATGAGGAACGGTTGAGGGCGCGGGGGTACCGTACGATCGCCGGTTTGGATGAAGCCGGTCGCGGCGCATGGGCAGGGCCCGTGGTCGCGGCCGTTTGTATTTTGCCGGATTCCCCCTCCCTATTACGCCCCCTCGAGGGCGTGTGCGATTCCAAGCTGCTGACAGCCCGCCAGCGCACCTATTTCGAGGGGCGAATCCGCGCTGCTGCCCAGGATTTGGCGCTGGGCGAAGCCTCGGCCTGCGAGATCGACGCTTTCGGGATCGTACCAGCCACGCGTCTGGCGATGCAGCGCGCCCTAGCGCGTCTGCGGCTGCAGCCCGATCTGCTGGTGATCGACGCACTGCACCTGGAGGTACCCACCCCGCAGCTGGTGACCTATCATGCTGACCTGAACTATCTCTGCGTGGCATGCGCTTCGATTGTGGCAAAAACCGCACGCGACCGCCTGATGTGCGCCCTGGACGATTCAGTGCCAGGCTATTACTTTGCCCGGCACAAAGGCTATGGCACCGCACTGCACCGCCGCATGCTGGCACAAAACGGGATATGTGCAGAACACCGCCGCAGCTACCGCCCGGTAGCACAATGCCAAGCACCTGCCAATGCTTGAGCAGCCTGAGCTCGAGGTGCTGGCCGCTAGTTTAGTTCGACAAACACCTCACCAGTTGGTGTGCCGCATGTCAACCGAGCAGCCTTATTCGCCCGCCCGAAGGCAGCCCGCTATAATACAGGGCAGAGATCCTCAAGGCAGTGACGCATGGATGAAGTAAAAAACATAGAACCCAACAATGTCCAGAGTATCGACATTGTCGACAAGGTGCGCTCCTCGTACCTCGACTATGCCATGAGCGTGATCACCGCGCGCGCCCTGCCTGATGTGCGCGACGGACTCAAGCCGGTACAGCGCCTGATCCTCTACGCCATGCACGACATGCACCTGACCCACGACCAACCCACCCGCAAGTCGGCACGCATCGTGGGTGAGGTGATCGGTAAATATCATCCGCACTCCGACACAGCCATTTATGACGCCATGGTGCGCATGGCGCAGGATTTCACCATGCGTTACGCCCTGGTAGAGGGCCAGGGCAACTTCGGCTCGGTGGATGGCGACGGTGCGGCTGCGATCCGTTACACCGAGGCGCGTCTGGCACGCCTGGGCGAAGAGATGCTGACCGACCTGGACATGAACACGGTCGACTTTGTGCCCAACTATGACGGCTCAACCGACCAACCGACCGTCCTGCCGGCCAAGCTGCCCAACCTGTTGGTGAATGGCACCAGCGGCATCGCCGTGGGGATGGCCACCAACATCCCACCCCACAACCTGGGCGAAGTGGCCGATGCAATCTGCTATGTGATCGACCACCTCAAGCAGGTCGATGACATCAGCGTCGACGACCTGATGGGCCTGATCCACGGGCCCGACTTTCCGACGGGCGGCGCCATCCTGGGCGATGAGGGCATCCGCCTGGCGTACGCCACTGGCAAGGGCACCATCATGGTGCGCGCGCGGGCGCATGTTGAGGATATCCGCGGCGGACACAGCGCCATCATCGTCACCGAGCTGCCCTTTCAGGTCAACAAGGCTAACCTGATCGAGCGCATCGCCGGGCTGGTACGTGATGGACGGGTCGAGGGCATCACCGACCTGCGCGATGAATCCGACCGCACCGGCATGCGCATCGTCATCGAGCTCAAGCGCGGCCTGGATGCCGAGCCGGTGCTGGTCTCGCTCTTGAAGTTGACTCAGATGCAGGGGTCATTCGGCATCAATATGCTGGCGCTGGTAGATGGCGAGCCGCGTACCCTGCCGCTCAAGCGCATCCTGGTCGAATACATCGAACACCGCCGCATCGTCATCCGCCGGCGTTCCGAGTTTGAACTTGAGCGCGCACTGGCAAGGGCCCACATCCTAGAAGGCCTGCTCAAGGCACTCGACCAACTCGACGAAGTGATCCAGACCATCCGCCGCTCGCGCACGGCCGATACGGCGCTCACCAACTTGATGGAAAAGTTCAAGTTCAGCGAGCTGCAAGCGCGCGCGATCCTGGATATGCAGCTGCGGCGTCTGGCAGCCCTCGAGCGCCAGCGTATCGAGGACGAGTACCGCGAGATCAAGGCACGCATCGCCTATCTGCAAGCGCTCCTGAAAGACCCCGGCAAGATCCTGGCGTTGGTGAAAGAGGACGTCCTGGCGCTCAAGGCTGCCTATGGCGACCCGCGCCGCACGCGCATCATCATCGGCGGCGGTGAGGGCACCGTGCTGGACGATATGGTACCCGACGAAGAGTCGCTGGTGGTAGTGACCACCAACGGGCTGATCAGGCGCATCCCCTTTAGCCAGGCGACGCAAGCCACGCAGGCTGCCTTGAGCGGCTTTGGCGAGGTGCCGGATGATTCGGTGCGCTGGGTGATGCGCGCCCACAGTAAAGATACCCTGTGTCTGATCGGGGCGGGCGGGCGGGCCCAGCTGGCAGCCGCGCATCAGGTGCCCGATACGATCCAGCAGGAACGCGGTATCCCGTTAGGCAACCTGGTCAGGTTGCCCAACGATGAACCCATCGCGGCCATCGTGGTGCTGCCAGCCGCCGATGAGGAGCGCTTCCTGACGACCTTTACCCGATTGGGCAAGGTCAAGCGCTCGTCACTGGCCGAAGTGGCGGGCTTGGGCGCGGGCGGGATCCTGATCGGCATTGCCGATGACGACGCCGTGCTGACCGCCTTTGTCACCGACGGCAAGCAGGAGCTGCTGGCGGTCTCGGCGCAGGGCCGCGCGCTGCGCTTTAATGAGGACGAGGTGCGCCCGCAGGGCCGCACCGGCGGCGGCGTGCGCGCCATGGATTTAGCTTCCGGCGATGCCCTGGTAGGAACCAGCGTAGTGAACCCCGAGGGCATGTTGGTAATCGTTAGCGAAGAGGGCTTTGCTAAACGCTGCGCCCTGAAAGAGTTTAGTCTGCAGCGCCGCGGCGGGCAGGGTCTGCTGGTGAGTGATGCCGCCAAGGCCAGCCTGAGCGGCGCTCTGTTCGGCAGCAGCATGCTCACCCCCCAGGAGGATCTGGTTTTAGTGACCAGCGCGCACCGCATGCTGCGGCGAGAGTATGGCGAGATCCCTGTAGCACCGCGCGCCGGGTGGGGACGTATCGTCTCGGCCAGCAAAAAGGGCGCCCTGGTGGTGCTGGGCGATGACCGACTGGCAGGCATCTTTTGCGTGCCGGCAGCACCGACCGCTTCAGCGGCGCCCACGCGTGCTGCCAGCGCAGAACAGGCCACCCTGGCGGGTATGATGGGCGCTGAGCCGGCCCCAAAGCGGGTGAAAGCAAGTCCGACAGCAAGAACCAAAGCGAGCACCGCGAAACCCTCGGCTCAGACCGAGTTGCCTAAACCAGCCACGCGCTCGCGCAAGGCGACCAGGGAGTCCGTGGTGGCACCAGTAAAGACACGTACCACAAAGGCATCTGCTGCGACATCCGCTACGGTGTCAAAAACCGCGACGAAATCGCGCGACGCGGCCGAGGAGCCCGTGCCGACACCAACCAAGACGCGTACGACCAAGGCTTCTACCGCGACATCCGCGGCACCCAAACCTGCGGCGCGATCACGCAAGACGGCAGAGGAACCCGTGCCGACACCAACGAAGACGCGCACGACCAAAGCTACGCCGGCAACCGCCGAGACGCCCAAACCTGCGGCGCCCGCTCCTGCCAAACCATCTCCCAAAAGCGACACGCAACCAGCCGCGCCCAAAGGCGTAAAGCCTGAAGAGCCGACCGACAAAGCGCCGGTCGCCGGGCGTCGCCGGCCAATCGTGACCCGCCGGCCAACGCGCAGCATCAAGGAGTAAGCAATGGACTGGAAGTCCAAGCTGATAGCGATCGCCAACCGCTTGCGCATCGTGGGCATTATCATTTTTGTCCTTATTTTGGTAGCTGCTGGCTGGCAGGTATACATCATCATCCGCAACTCAACCGGTATGAACGCCTCGCACACAGCCGTGGCCTGGTTCACCGCCTTTGACCGCGGCGATTATGACACCGTCTATAATCTGACGGCCAAAGCCGACCTGGTCGATCTCTACGGCCGGCCGATCAGCCGAGAGGCCTTTACCCGGCAGCTGGCACGCCTGCATGATCCTGTGTTAAAGATGAGCAACATCCAGGCCAACCTCATATATGAGACGCGCGGCCGACAGTATTTTGCCGTTACCTGGAAAAGTGGCTCCGGCACTTTATCCGTCACCAGGGTAGTGGTCGAGGTGCGCAGCGAGAATAACCAGTGGGTGGTCACCTGCCCCTTTGCGATCAAGCTCTAGGAGCCGACCCGTTACAAGGAGGTGCGATGAAGTTGCCGAGCATGCTGGCACGCGGACGCGGACCGCTGCTGGAATTCATCCCCGAACCTGATGCCGAGCTGCTGGCGCGCACCATCGCTGCGATGGCTAACTCGGCCGGCGGCACGATCGCGCTGGGCATCGACAGTTCCGGACAGGCCCAGCCGGATACCCTCGAATGGGCCGAAGCTACCTACACGCGTGCCCTGCGCCAGTTCTCGCCTCCGCTTGAAGCCGACCAAATGCCCCTCTGGCAGACCGAAGAAGTGCCAGGCGGCATGGTGGTGTTGATCGTGGTGCGCCCGGCAGCGCGCAACGTGCTCCTGAATGGGCGCGAGCTGCTTATCCGCACGGGCAGCGCCAACGTGGCGCGTCATACCGAACCAACCCCCGCTCCGCCTGTGACGCTAGAAGCCGAAGAGGAACGTGAGTTGGCGGGCGCCACCCTGGACGATTTTGACGAAGAGCTGCTGACCGAGTACGAACGGCTTCGCCAGCAGCGCGGTGCACGCGGCAGCACTGCTACTCGTGCCGAGTTACTGCGCGATGCCGGCGCGGTGACAGCCGACAACCGCCCCACTGTGGCGGGGATGCTGCTGTTTGGTCGCGTCCCCGAGCAGTTTCTGCCACAAAGCGGTTTATTGATTCTCCGTTTTCGCGGCAAGAGCCTGCGCGAGGCGGCCAGCTCGGGCGAACGTTACCAGCGCCGCATCGAGATCGGCGGACCAGCCGCGCGCCAGATCGAGCGCGCCTGGGAGGTGCTGCACGAAGAAACCCAGCGCAGCCCACAAGTGGATGGCCTGGTACGTCGCGAAGAAACCGATTATCCGCCCGAGGCGGTGCGCGAGGCAGTGGTCAATGCCGTCTGCCACCGCGATTACGGCGTGCGCGGGCAGCGTATTGAGATCCGCCTGTTTGATGACCGCATGGAGATCATGTCGCCGGGCGGGCTGCCGGGGCACATCACGCTGGATAACATCCTCGACGAGCACTATTCGCGCAACCCGCGCCTAGTGCGCGGCCTGTACTATTGGGGATATATCGAAGAGCTCGGGCAGGGCATCGATATTATCTATGACGCCATGCAGCGCTCGCACCGCACCGCCCCCGAGATGCGCGATAGCGGGCGAAACTTTACCCTCACGCTCTATAATGCCGTCGATGACCTCGAGGCCGAATATGGCGAGGAGCTCAACCCGCGCCAGATCGCGGTGCTCAAATACCTGCGCGCCAACGAGCGCATCACCAATGCCGATTTCCGGCGCCTGGCCCCCGAGGTGAGCGCCGAGACGCTGCGCCTCGACCTGCGCGACTTGGTGGGAAAGGGCTTTTTGCTGCGCGTGGGCGATAAGCGCGGCACTTATTATGTAAACAAATAAATTTAGTACGCGATCGCTTCAGGGCGATTTCGAGGGCATCAAATCGCAGGCCGGCGGACGGCAAGGTCAGCCAGATCCTCTAACTGCCGCCAGCATACACAACCGGGCACGGTCAGGGTCCTGACCGTGCCCGGTGTTATCACAAGTATCCCAAACGTTATCCCAACTATCCCAAGTCGTCCGGTTTTTTACCCTCAGCGCGGCGCACCAGGCTGGCTAACCAGCGCGGCAGCCGGCCGCGCACCCGCGAACCGCCGCTTCGGTAGCTTGTCGCCTCCACAATGCCCTGCTTGTGCCACAGGTGTAAGAGATCGCCAGCATCATAAGGCAGCACCGCCTCAAGCGGCACCATCTGTTCTACCAGAACCGCCTCGAGCCGGCTGAGCAGTTCGTCGATGCCAACCCCCTGCAGCGCCGAGATGTGCACCACATCAGGAAAGCGGTCTTCCAGAAGCGAGCGGGAATTCTGAGCGCTCACAAAGCGGTTGGTGGCAGGCTCCAGGTCGGTCTCGGGGTCGAGCTGGTCGATCTTGTTGAGCGCCAGAATGATGGGTTTGTCGTCAGCCCCCAGATCAGCGAGCACCTCTTCGACGGTACGCACCTGTGCCAGCAAATTGGGGGCGGTGATATCCGCCACCAGTACCAGCACATCGGCTTCCTGCACCTCTTCGAGGGTCGCGCGAAAAGCCGCCACCAGCTCGGTGGGCAGTTTTTGGATAAAGCCGACCGTATCGGTAAACAGCACCTGCTTGCCGCCCGGCAGCTCGACGCGCCGCGTGGTCGGATCAAGCGTGGCAAAGAGCTTGTCTTCGACCAGCACCTCGGCATCCGAGAGGGCGTTCAGCAAGGTCGATTTGCCGGCGTTGGTATAGCCGACGATCGCCACCACCGGCAGTTCGGCGCGGCGGCGCTGGCGGCGCTGCAAAGCCCGCTGCTGGCGCACACGCTCGAGCTCTTCACGCAGCCTGGCGATGCGGCGGTTGATCTCACGGCGGTCCGATTCGAGCTGCGTCTCACCGGGGCCACGCAGACCCACCCCGCCGACAGTCTGGCGCGAAAGGTGGGTCCATTGGCGCGTCAGGCGCGGCAGGCGGTAGCTGTATTGCGCCAGCTCGACTTGCAGCGCGCCTTCCCGCGTGCGGGCATGCTGTGCAAAGATGTCCAAAATCAGCGCGGTGCGATCGAGGATCAGCACCGGGATGGCAGTCTCCAGGTTGCGCAGCTGGGCCGGTGAGAGCTCGTCATCCAGGATCAGCACATCGTAGTCGAGCCTGGTCTGCAGGTTGATCAGTTCCTGCACCTTGCCCGAGCCGATATAGGTGGCCGGGTTGATCGCATCCAAGCGTTGAATGCTGCGCCCCACCACTATCAGCTCGGCCGTCTCGGCCAACTCAGCCAGCTCATCGAGTGACGACTCGCCGGTAAAGAGCTGGTCGCTGCCATGGACCTCGGCCGCCAGCAAATAGGCGCGTTGGCGCTCCCGCAGAGCGGGCCGAGCCTCGAGTGTGCGTTGCGTCAAATTGCCAGTAACCTCTCCCCTGCCTGAATGAGCTGCTCCTCGGGCACACAGATCGAGATGCGCAGATAGCCATCGCCATGCTGTCCAAAGGCAGTGCCCGGAGTCAGCCAGACCCCGGCATTCTCGAGCTTGCCGAGGGCATAACTCTCGCAATCCTGCCCGGCTGGCACCTTGGCCCACACATACAGTCCGCCCTGGGGCTTGTGCGCCGTCATTCCCAGTTTAGCCGTCCAATCCATCACGATGTCGCGGCGGTGCTGGTAGATCATGTTGCGTTCGGCCAGCCAGGATTGGTCGCCGTTCAGGGCGACGACACTGGCATCCTGCAGCGGGCGAAAGATGCCCGAATCGATATTGGTCTTGATGGTGGTAAGGGCTTCCAGTGCCTGGGCGTTGCCCACCGCCATGCCCACGCGCCAGCCGGCCATGTTATAGGTCTTGCTGAGCGAGTTGAACTCGACACACACCTCTTTGGCGCCCGGCACTTCCAGGATGCTGGGAGCAACGTAACCGTCAAAGCACAGGTCGCAGTAGGGGTTATCGTAGCAGATCACCATGTCGTAGCGTGCAGCATATGCCACGGCGCGCTCCAAGAATTCCATAGTGGCGCCGGCGCCAGTGGGGTTGTTGGGATAGTTGAGCCACATGAGCGTAGCACGCTCGGCTGCCGCGGAGGGGATCGCCTCGAAATCCACTAGGTAGTCGTTTTCTTCCAGGAGCGGCATAGCGTAAGACTCGCCGCCTGCCATCATAGCGCCCATGCGGTAGGTGGGGTAGCCCGGGTCGCTGGCCAGCACCAGATCACCCGGATCCACAAAAGCCAGCGCCATATTGGCGAGGCCTTCTTTGGAGCCGATCAGCGGGCGCACCTCGTTGGCCGGGTCGAGCGTAACGCCAAAGCGCCGCTCGTAATAGTTGGCAATCGCCTTGCGCAAATCCGGTGTACCGTAATAGCCGGCATAGCCGTGCGTATCGGCGCGGTTCACCGAAGTATAGAGCGCATCGATGATAAACTGGGCCGGTTTCAGGTCGGGGCTGCCGATGCCCAGGTTGATCACATCCACGCCCTTGGCACGCGCAGCCGCAATGCGCTTTTCGACGGTCGCAAAGACATAGGGCGGCAGATTGGTGATACGGTCAGCGATCTTCATCGGTCCTCCTTGGGGAATCCGTTTATTTGGCAGCTATTGAGCTGCCGGATTGGATGCGAACGGCTCCCCTTCGAGCAGCGTTTGCAACACAATGCCCACGCGTTGGAGGCTATCGGCACTGACGCGTTCCAAAGTATCTTGGGTTGTGTGCCAATAAGTATAATCAAAATCGATAATCAATACAGATGGATACCCCCGCCGTACAAAGGGGATGTGGTCGTCGATAACGGCATGGTTATAACGCGGGATAAACCACTGGCTGTAACCCAGCGTATCGGCAATGTGCCAGATGTGCTCCATCAGCACCAACGACGAGTTCCACTCGTAATAGATCTCCTGCTGGGCGTCGCCTACCATATCCACCACGATCACCATGCGCGGGGCTATCTCGAGGTGCGCAGCCATGTACTCTGCGCCGACACTAAAGGGCCAGTCATTCAGGTTACCGCGATCCTCGGCATCGAAAAAGGCCAGCATGATCTGGTAGCGGTCGGTCACCTTGGGGCTGATCACCCGCGAGAGCTCGAGCAGCACGGCCGTGCCGCTGGCGCCATCGTTGGCCCCCAGGATTGGCTGCGAGCGGTCGACCGGGTCGCGGTCGGCCACCGGGCGGGTATCAAAGTGCGTCCCCAGCAGGATCAGCGGCCCCGTGCCTTTGGTAGCGATCACATTGCGGATCGGCAGGCCCCCCTGAGTAAATTCCTGGAACTCGACCTGCCAGCCGTTGCGTTCAAGCACCTGGGCGATGTAATCCGAGGTGCGCCGGTTGGCTTCTGACCCGACCGGGCGCGGGCCAAAGCCCACCTGTGTACGCAGGTGGTTCATCGCCTGGCGCCCCGAAAAGGCCGCCCCGCCATCATCGCAGCCAACGGCGAGCAGCACAAACACGAGTACCAGACTGGCTGCCAGGCCCCGCCAGATTGTTAGCTGTATGGGAGATCGACGCATCCGGTTTACTCCATCGCGTTGGGAAGCTGATTGTCGTACAGGAAGGCGAGCAAGTCAACCTCGGAGCGCGTGATGATAGCGTCGAGCTGGCGATGATGGTCACCCCCCAGCGGGTTTGGAAGCGGCAGGAGCCCCAGGTTGGCCTTCATGGGCTGAAAGGGCGAGTTGGTGCTGTGGCTGATGTAATGCATCAGCGCACCCCACATGGTGGTACGCGGTGCCGTGAGGGGCTCCATTCCAGCAGCCAAGCGCGCTGCGTTGAGCCCCGCCAGGAGCCCGCTGGCGATCGAGCCGAGGTAGCCCTCGGTGCCAGCCAGCTGCCCGGCGAACAGGATCTGCGGCATGGCGCGCGCCTGCAAGGTGGCCTGCAGCACAGCCGGCGATTGCAAATAGGTATTGCGATGCATCTGCCCGTAACGCACCCATTCGGCGTGCTCGAGCCCGGGAATGAGAGCAAAGACCCTTTTTTGTTCACTTTGGCGCAGGTTAGTCTGGAAACCCACCAAGTTGTAGAGCGTGGCAGCCAGGTCGTCCTGGCGCAGCTGGGCAACTGCGTAAGGGCTCTGGCCGGTGCGCGGATCGCGCAGGCCGACAGCGCGCATCGGCCCATAGGCGAGCGTCTCACGTCCGCGCGCAGCCAGCACCTCGATCGGCAGACATGCCTCGAAAAAGCGCTTGTCGAGTCGTTCAAAGGCCGGCAGCGGATAGCCTTCTGCCATCAGCAGCGCGTCGATAAAGGCATCGTACTGCTCCTTGGTGAGCGGGCAGCAGATGTAATCCGAGCCAGCCAGGCCATAACGCGTAGCGCGATAGGTGTGTGCGGCATCCACCGAGCTGCCCAGCACGATCGGCGCCATGGCATCGTAAAAGCCCAGCGCCTTGCGCCCTGTCAGGCGGGCGATCGCTTCTGCCAGCGCCGGAGAGGTCAGTGGACCACTGGCACATACCAGCACGCCGGCGCCCGCATCCAGGCTGGTCACTTCACGGCGCTCAATGCGGATGTGCGGGTGGCTTGCGATGGCGCGCGTTACCGCCTTCCTGAAAGCATGCCGATCGACGGCCAAGGCACTGCCGGCCGGCACCGCGGTGGATTCGGCACACTGCAGCAGGAGCGATCCAAGCCTGCGCAGCTCGTCCTTTAACATGGCGGAGGCTTTGCCCTTTTGGGTGGTGCCCAGCGAGTTGCTGCATACCAGTTCGGCCAGGTCTGCCGTCTGATGCGCGGGCGTGGTGCGGGTCGGACGCATCTCGTAAAGCGTCACCTCGGCGCCCAACCGTGCAGCCTGCCAGGCGGCTTCGCAGCCAGCCAGCCCGCCGCCGATCACCGTAACCGCTTGTGACATCGTTTGCCTCCAAGAAGATCATACTTGGATCAGCAGCCGATCACAAAAGCTCATTGCTTTTGACAACCCTCCTGCTTTCGGTTAGAATGCGAGCGTGCTGCCGAGGTAGCTCAGTTGGTAGAGCACTTGACTGAAAATCAAGGCGTCCCCAGTTCAAGTCTGGGCTTCGGCACTGTGAGCGGAAGTGGCTCAGTGGTAGAGCATCTCCTTGCCAAGGAGAGAGTCGCGGGTTCGAATCCCGTCTTCCGCTCCTTGTCATCTGACACGGCGACGTAGCCAAGTGGACAAGGCAGGGGTCTGCAAAACCCCGATCGTCGGTTCAATTCCGACCGTCGCCTCTCGCGGCCAGCCAGTCTGGCCGCTTTTTTATGTTTGACGCCCCCCCGCCCTACCCTATAATGACCCCACATTGCTTGTAAAGGGCGTATTGATATGCGCGCAGCGTGTGATTTGGGCAGCCTGGCGGGCGCGGATGGCATCATCCGTCTCTCGCAGCTGGCCCCCGGCGCGGGTTGAGGCTCTAAAACAGCCCCGGCGGTGCTGGGGCGCATCACCCGCCAACTGAGCGGACTCTTTGCGCCGGCGGATTATCCCGACCTGATCGTTGGGCTATCCGAGCCGGATGATGCCGCCGTGTGGCGCATCGACGGCCAGCGTGCCCTGATCCTGACGGCCGACTTTTTCACGCCCGTGGTCGATAATCCATATGACTGGGGGGCGATCGCGGCCGCTAACGCCCTCAGCGATGTATATGCCATGCGCGGGCGCCCGCTGATGGCACTCAACCTGGCGGCGTTGCCCAAAGCCCTGCCGGAAGAGATGACTACGGCGATCCTACGCGGGGCGGCCGAGCAGGTGCTCGCGGCTGGCGCAGTCGTTGCCGGCGGGCACACCGTCGATGACGACGAACCCAAGTTCGGCCTGTGCGTACTGGGCGAGGTGAGCCTAGAGCGCATCGGCACCAAAAAGGGAGCGCGTCCGGGCGATGTGCTGCTCCTGACCAAACCGCTCGGTACCGGCATTATTGTGACGGCAGCCAAGGCTGATCTGGCGCAGGCTGAGCATCTGGCCGAGGCGGTGCAGTGGATGAAACAGCTCAACCGCAGCGCGGCGGAGGCACTCGAGGGCATCGCCTACCACGCGCTGACGGATGTAACCGGCTTTAGCCTGCTGGGGCACGCACTCGAGATCGCCCAGCAGAGCGCGGTACAATTGGAGATGCGCTATTCTGAACTGCCCTGGATGGATGGTGCGGTCGGTTACGCCGACGACCTCTTGTTCCCGGCGGCGGCGGGCAACAACGCCAGCGCCTATGGTGACCTAGTGGCCTTTGACGAGACCCTCACCTATGAAGCGCGCATGCTGGCCTTTTGCCCCGAGACCTCGGGCGGGCTGCTGGTGAGCCTGGCGCCCGACGAAGCGCAGCGTTACCGGGCTGCTCTGGAAGCGCTCGGTTTGAATGCCTGGCAGGTTGCTGAGGTGCAAGCCGGCGAGCCCGGCATCCGCATGAGGCCCTGAAATAACGAGGAGTATACCATGACCTTTGCCGAAGCGGCCGTCGCGATTCTGGAAGAAGCTGGCCATCCGCTGCACTTTCGCGAGATTACCCAGCGTGCCATGGCGCAGGAACTGGTCGAAATCCAGGGTCTGACCCCCTGGAACTCGATGAACGGCGCCCTGCGGCGCATGATCCGTGCGCAGCCCGGTAGCTCGCCGGTGGTATCGCTGGGAGGCGGGCGTTTTGCTCTGCGCAGCTGGAACCTGCCGGGTGAAGAGATCCTCACCGGCATCGATGAAGACGACCTTACCAACAACGACACCCTGGGCACGATCACCTATACGCCACGCATCCAGCAGGATATCGAGCGCGGCATGCATAAGCTGATGATGGACGGCGTCTCGGCTGCCAAAACGGTCGCCAACCTGATGGTGCCGGTGACGACAGAGTACCAGCCGCTGCACAGTACCCTCAGCACCATCCTGGGCACCGGGCTTGTCAGCGTGGTATGGGGCCTTGGGCTGGCTGCCAGCCGCAAGCCGACCTCGATGGGACTGGCTGATACGTTGCTGACGGTGGGCCTGGCAGAGAGTGCTGCGGCGGTCGCCAGCCTGCACCAGCTCAGCCGGTCCGAAACCGAAGTCTCAGCCGGACAGATGTCGATGCGCCAGGTGAGCTCACAGATGCACGCCTATGACCGTGTGCTGGGCTATGGCACCACGCTCGGCTTCCTGGCTCTCGGCCTGGGTCTCTTCATGCAGGTAGCGGCACCCTCCCAGTCACGCTCCAAGGGTGCGGCCGCTGGGCTGATCTCACATGGCCTGATGCTGGGATTGATGACCTGGCGCGCGGCGCGGCGTGCCTGCCGCAGGAACCGCTGAGCCGGAAGAATGGCGGGCATGCTAAAACTGCGCAACGAACGCACCGGCCAGCTCGAGCCCTTTGAGCCGCTTGAGCCGGGCAAGGCTACTGTGTATGTTTGCGGCATCACCCCCTACGATACTACTCATCTGGGGCATGCATTTACCTACCTTTCGTACGACGTGCTGATCCGCTACCTGGAGTATCGCGGTTATGCGGTGCGCTATGTGCAAAACGTCACCGATATCGACGATGATGTGCTGCGCAAGGGGCACGAGACTCGCGAGGATTGGTTCGAGCTCGGGAACCGTTGGACCCGCCGCTTTCTGGAGGACCTGCGCGACCTGAACGTGCGGACGCCAGACGTTCTCCCACGCGCTACCGAGACGATCCCCGATATGTTTGCGCCGATCCAGGCAATGATCGACGCCGGCAAAGCCTATGTGGCGGCCGGCAACGTCTATTATTCGGTCGCCAGCTATGGCGATTTTGGCGAGATCAGCGGCCTGCCGGAGGCCGAGTGGCTTTCCACCGCCAACGAGCGCGGCAATCATCCCGATGACCCTCACAAACGCGACCCGCTCGATTTCGTGTTGTGGCAGGCTACTGTGCCCGGCGAACCGAGTTGGCAGAGCCCGTGGGGCGCGGGACGCCCGGGCTGGCATATCGAGTGCTCGACCATGGTCAGTAAATACCTGGGCGAACAGATTGACCTGCACGGCGGCGGCGCCGACCTGACCTTTCCGCACCACGAATGCGAATCGGCGCAGGCACGCACCGTCAACGGCAAGACGTTCTTTGTGCGCTACTGGCTGCACACCGCCATGGTGCGTTATAATGGCGAAAAGATGGCCAAATCGCTCGGCAACCTGGTCTGGGTGCGCGACCTGATAGACGAGTATTCCGCCGACGCGGTGCGCGCCCTGGTGCACGCCCATAACTATGACGAGACCTGGGAGTACCGCGCCGAGGAGAGCCAAGCCGCCAATACCCTCGCCAAAAAGCTGCGCCGCGCCGCATGGCGCGAAAGCGGTACGGGCACACCTTATCAGGCCGAGGATGCTGTGCAGGCGTTTTTGGCGGCTCTCGAGAATAACCTGGATAGTGCCAGCGCCCTGACGGTGCTGGAGTGCCTGTCGGATGATATCCTGGCGCAGATCGCCAGTGGTGCGGATGTGAGCGCCGCACAAAAGACGCTGCGCAGCGCTGCCGGCATCCTGGGGATGCGCCTGGGAACCGAAGCCGATGCCGAACAGACGCGCGTCTGGGATGCCCTGATCAAACGCTTTGAATAAAGAGAGGTACCATATGTCTTACAAAAGCCCCAAGGAAATCTTGGTTGCCGTTGACGCAGCCGCCCGCCATAAGGTTCAACTCTCGTCCGGCAAGCAGCTGCTGCTGGGCTTTATGGCTGGTATGTTTATAGCCATGGGCGCCATGCTGGGCATGACGGTCAGTTATGGCAGTCCCGCCATCGCCGAGGCCAACCCGGGCTTGGCCAAGTTCCTGTTAGGAGCGGTCTTCCCGGTAGGCATGATCATGGTGGTGATCACCGGCGGCGAACTCTTTACCAGCAACACCGCCGTCATCATCGCCAGCCGCCTGGGCGGCGGCGTGCACTGGCGCAGCCTGTTGCGCAACTGGACCATGGTCTACCTGGGCAACGCCTTGGGTGCGGTGCTGACTGCCTTGTTTCTGGCATATTGGTCGGGCCTGATCGCAGCCGGCGACGGAGCCACTATCAGCTTGCCACAGAGTCTCGGCCTGGCAGCACGCGAGATCGCTGTAGCCAAGACAACCCTGCCGTGGGGACAGGCTTTTTTGCGGGGCGTGCTGTGCAACGTGCTGGTGTGCACCGCTATCTGGATGGGGATTGCCGCCGAGGATATTGCTGGTAAGGTGCTGGCGATCTGGTTCCCGGTGATGGCCTTTGTGGCGCTCGGCTCTGAGCATTCGATCGCTAATCTGTTCTTTGTGCCGTTGGGGATGCTCAACGGCGCAAATGTGACCATTGGGCAGTTTTTGTTAAACAACCTGCTGCCCGTGACACTCGGGAACCTGGTAGGCGGGGCGGGATTGATCGGCATCCTCTTCTGGCTGGCTTACCGCGAACGACCAGCCCGTGAGGGGTAAAAAATAAAGCTGCCATCCTTTTGGATGGCAGCTTTTTCGTTACAGCCTAAAAGTTACCAAAGCGGCGTTCGATAGCGGCATTGATCTTGGCTACCTGCTGAGGATCGACCTCCTGCGGGGCGACAAACTCGCGCCGCTGCGCATATTCGGCTTTTTTGCCCTTGTTCCACTGCTGGACAGGCCGTAAGTACCCAACCACGCGCGAATAAACCTCACAGGGTTCGCCGCAAACCTGCTCACGCTTTTCTTCAGCCATCCTATTGCCTCCTCGTGCTAACCTATATCAACACTGTATGTAGAAGGTACTATAGCATAATGCCTGCATTTAGTCAATCCATAATTTGTTAATCAAGTAATTAAGCATATGCCACCCCTCGCCATTGACTCATCCTCCCGGCTGTGGTAAAGGAAGGGCAGCAAGAGCCTGAGGAAGGTAACATGAACGAGATCCGTATCCCCGAGGGTGAATTCGCCGAGCGCGTTGAGCGCATCCGCCACGAGATGCTCTCACGCGGCTATGACCTGATGTTTGTTTATGGCGACGAGTATCGCCGCGAGTACCTGCGTTATGTGAGCAACTATTGGCCGATCTTTGAACGCGGCGCGCTGGTGATTCCAGCCAGCGGCGAGCCGGTCTTGCTGGCGGCCCCCGAAGGCGAGGAAGTGGCGCGCGAGATGTCGCCCTGGCGCGATGTGCGCCTGACGACCAACTTTGCCTGCGTAACAGTGCCGGATGACATCTCTTTTGCGCTGGCGGACCTCACCAGCTTCCCGGCGATCTTTGGCGACCTGACCAAGCGTCGGCCGATCCATACCATGGGGGTAATCGGCATCGACGCGATGTCGCCGACGGTCTACTGGGCGCTTGAGGCGGCTTTGCCGGGCGTCAAGCTTGTGGATGCCAACGATGTGATCATCCAGGCGCGCCTGAGCAAATCCGCCAACGAGATTGCCTGTCTGCGCGAAGCCGCGCGCATCTGCGACCTGGCGTTTGCCGATCTGATGACCGCCTGCGTGCCGGGCAACACCGAACGCCAGGCGGCTGCAGCTGCCGAGGGGACAGCGCGTGCCGCCGGCGCCGAATACGTGCCCTTTACCGTGTTTGGCAGCGGCAAACGCACCGATTCGATCGTCGGGCGCGCCACCACAAAGCTTATTGAAGAGGGCGACATGATCATGGCAGCCCTGGCAGTGCAATATGAGGGCTATATCGCCAGCATAGAGTGGCCCTTTGTGGTCGGCAAGATGAACGACGCCCAGCGTCACTTTATCGATGCCATCATCATGGCCGAAGAGCTCTCGTTGCCTTTATTGCGCGCGGGCGTTGAACAGGGCGCCTTTGTGCGGCGTGTGCATCAGCATTTCAGCGAGACCGGCTACGGCTCAAACTACGTCTACACCCCGCTGCACGGCATCGGCTGCGCTGAGGCGGAGGCCCCTTATCCGGATGCCGAAGCAAAGGCACCCTTTACCGACGGCATGTGCGTTAACACCGATATCTCGCTGTTTCGCTCGAGCGTGGGCTCGAACCGCATCGAAGAGGGCTTTGTGGTGCGTGAGGGCGGCTACGAGGCGCTCTCCCCGCTGGTGCGGCGCTTGTGTGCTGAATGGGCGGCAGGACGCTAGGTTACACATCAGAGGCAAAGCATGGCAGGCGCGAAGACATGGTACTTTCCGGATGGCTACCTGCCCGAAAAGCTGGGCAACAGCCGTATAGAGGCCCGGGAGGCGTTGATGCTGCTGAACATCAACACCAAACCAGTCGAGGTGCTGCTCGACTTTTTTGAGGATCGCGACCCGGTGCTGGGCGTACCCATCACGATCGGCGCTGAGAGGGTGCTGTGCCTGCGCATGGATAAAGCCCCCGAGTTCGGCAGCCCAGCTATCCGCGCGCTGGTGCCGTATGCCCTGCGGGTGCGCTTGGACCGCGAGATCATTGCGCAGTTCGGCCGTCTGGACGCCACCCAGGATAACCTGGCTTACTATAGCTCGATGGGCTTTAACGACTAGGTGCGAGCCAGACCTCAAAGGCTTCCATACCGCGGCCGGGGATCCGCCCGCTGAAAGTGGAGCCCTCGATGGGCACCTCATAGCCGGCGAATTTGGTCAGGCAGCTGACGCATTCGATCGGCCGGCCCATCTCGACCAGCGGGTGGTTATAGTAATAGTTGTCGTTGCCGATGAACACGCGGTAATGATCGGGCGTGTGCCACACGCTGATCAGGTTACAGGGGTTGCGCGCCTCGCCATCATGCACCAGGCTGGGGGCGCCCGTCAGGCGAGTGATGACGTGCGCACATGCGCGGAAAAACGCCTCCGAGAGTGGCGCGAAATCGAGCGGCCGGGTCCACAGCATACCCACCGCTTCCATATAGCGGCACGGGTCGGCCTCATAGACAGCTGGGTTGGTCACCACGACGGTTTCCGCAGCTGTATCCTGCGCAGCTGCGTTATAGTGCCACAGGGCAGCGCCGCCAAAGCTGTTTACTTCACGCACCAGGCAGCTTCCAGCCTGCGGGAGCTCCCCACAGGCGAGCGCCAGTACCGCACCGCCCTGATACGTGCGTAGAAGGGCCTGCTCATCGGGAGGCAGCAGGTCGGGGTTGGTCACCAGCAGCGCCCCGCGGATACCCTCCAGGTCGTCGATACGCGCAGCCGCGTAAAGCGGCGCACCGCCATATAGCAGCTCGGATACCAGGCGATGGCTGGGCGTGCGACGCGTCGCTATAAAAGCCGTCAACTCGTGATCCACCCGCGCGTCAGACCAGATCACCGCAGCACCCGCCGGCTTGAGCGGCTCGGGGCTGTAAGCAGTATCCCATATCTTGCAGATAAAGGCCCAGTCGGAGGCGCTCAACCCATCCGCGAGACAGAAATAGGGCCCGTCGGTGGCCGGGCGGTAGCTGCCGCGATGAAAAACCAAGGTGTTGAGGTTGCTCATCACGTTGCGTACCATCGACGTCGGAGCGTGCTGCAGAACTCCCCACTGTTCCATGGTATCGTGGATGCTGGCCAGCGGCGTGATGCGCAGCGCGGGCATGGCGGCACGGTTAAACATCAGCGTCACCAGGAACTCGTAATACAGGCGGCGGCGCTGAGCATCGTTCATCAGGTAGCCGTTATCCCGCTCTGAAAGGATCGCCAACCCCGGCGAGACGTCCTCTACCATGCAGCCATCGATGCCAGTAGCGGCTACAGCGCGGTAATCGACCCCGTAGCGATAGATGGCCTCAAAGGGCTCGCGGGTCCAGGCACTGTTAAAGATCACCTGCTTGCCAGCTGCATGCAGGGCGCCGACAAAAGTGCGATAGTAACGCTGCCAGCGGCGCGTGTGATGCGCGATCCAGGCAGAGCGCTGAGACTGCCAGATCCACTCAGCGCGCGCCAGCATGGCGTCCGGGTCGCCATCAGCGGTTAGAGCCAGCTGCGGCGGCAATGCGATGCCCGTTTCCGCCAGAAAACTGCCCACAGAGTCATCCGAGTAGTCGCCTTCCTGCAGCGCCAGGCGCGGTGACGAGATGCCATCGGCGATCTGCAGCCCGTCCAAGTTATAGTCCTGCAGCACCTGCAGGGTGCGTCGTTGGAGGATGTCGGCAAAGGGCTGGCCGTCTACATGTTTGAGCACGTTGATGGAAGCCTGGCTGCTGCCATCGCGGCGCGTCTCGTTCAGCTCGGGGCGCTGGGTGAACCAGGGTTCCGAGATCACTCCGCCGGCGTCGTCGTTGTATTGGTACAGGTTCAGGTAACTCAGGTAGACCAGACAGCCATGTTGGTGCAGCACCGCGATCAGATCACGCAGGAGGTGATTGGTCCACACCTGGCGGGCACGCTCGATGCTGTGCGAATGCGCGGCATAAGAGGCATCCACCGGCGCGAGTTTGGTCTCTTTGTCCATGCCGGCATGGCGCATCACAAAGCCGGCTGACGAAAAGAGCAGCGCCACGCCATCGGGCTGGAAACCGCAGCGCGCGAGAAACTCGGCGACACCGAAATCCGGCAAGGTGTTATCAAAGCCGATCAGCTCGATCCACAGCCACTTGTGCGTTGCGGGATGATCAAAAAAGGGTGCTGTCATGCATCACTCCGTAGTGTGAAACGAGCACGTTACAGGGCAAATGCCAGCGCAACCAATACAAGCACCAGCACGATCATGACGCGGCCAAAGCGCCTGAGCGTCGTGCGCAGGTCTGGGGCAGTATCATAGTAGTGCTGCGACCAGATGGTAAAGGCCAGCCATGCGATCGCCAGCAGGATGAATCCGAGCTTGTCGATGACGCCATAGGTCCAGCGGTTGATGCCGGCCATGGCTGAGAGCTTGCCCAGCAGAGTGCGCGAACCCAGCAGGATCGGCACAGCGACCGCCCCGCTGAGAAACATCAGCACAAAGGGCAGAATACCAGTCCACGTGATGCGGTCGGGCTTGACGGGTTCAAAGCTCATCGAAGGGTTTGGTCTCCCATGCGCTGCGCACCTGAGCCAGCTCAGATAGCACCTCGCTGCGGGCCGCCTCGTCCTCCACCAGCGTCGTGGAACGCACATAGCCGACCAGCTTATCCAACTGAGCCAGGTAACGGCAGCGTTCGGCTGCCTGCGCATCGGGCGTGACCGCGCGGCGCCAGCGCTCTGGCACCCTGCCATCGGTGCGGATCTCGTCCAAGTCACGATGGCGGGCACCCACCGAACGCTCCACCACGATTTTGCCGATCCATACCGCCAGCGCCAGCAGCGCCACAAAGACCAGCAGCAGGAGCAGCATGGCTGCCAGAAAGGGCATATCCATTACGTAACTATCCTGTTAACGGCAACGCCTGACACCGAGCCAGTGCGGATTTACCCGCCGCAGACCTCGCGCAGCTTTTCCATATAGTAGCAATGGTTGGCGAACGAGATATCGGGCGGCTCGGAATGGTCGGTGTATGGGATGTACCCGCCCGATTCGATGGCTGGGCGCACGCGTTCGAGCTCGGCGTCGATCGCCGCCGGGCCTTCAGCCAAGGCGCGCTTGTCGACACCGCCCCACATCAGCAGGTCACGCCCAAAGAGCTTGCGCGCGCGGTTGACATCCATATTGGCCTGCACCTCAAAGGGGTAGGCGATATTGATACCGGCATCCAGCCAGATGGGGATGAGCGGCTCGGAAAAGCCGTCCGAATCCAGTCCCACGAACTCGACGCCGCGGCCGCGCACGAAATCGACCACTCGGCGGTAACGCGGGTACATGTACTTGCGCACCAGTGCCGGGCTGATCAGCGGAGCCGTCTTGTAGGCCATGTCTTCCCAAAAGATATAGACGTCTGGCACGACCACATCGAGGATTTGGTCCATGATGGCAATGATCATATCGGCGTTGGCGTCCATCATCTCTTCAACAAAAGCCGGGTCGTCGTAAAAGAGTTGGCAGAGGGTCTCGACGCCCACCATATTGCGCAGCGGACCGAAAAAGCCGCCCCAGCGGTCCGACATGACGATCATCGGAATAGGTTCGGCGCGCCAGGCCTTGAGCTGGTTTTGCCAATCCGGGCCGATGCGCTCGGTCAGGTTGGGCTGCATGCGTTCCTGCCAGAACGAACGGAACTCCTCGCGGTTGACGACTGGGAACTTGATGAACTGGGGCATCGAACTAAAGGGCTGGTCCTTGCGCTCGCGCATGAGGATGCCCTCGTGGTTGACATAGGTGATGTGCATGTCGTCTTCGGCGATCACCTTGTGCTCAAAGGGCGGGTGGGGAAAGAACCACTGCGAGAACCAATGGCGCTTGTCGGCCCCGCAGGTGATGTCAAAGGTATCGGGATCCCAGCCCTCCGAGATCCAGCGCTCGTGCGTCTCGGGCCAGCCGCCGGTGGCATAAACCGGCACGCGGTCGACTGGTTGGTAACGCATACAGGCTAGGAACCGTTCGCGGTCGTTCATTACTTGTCTCCTACATTTCTCTAGTTGGGTCAGCTCGCTGCGCGGGTGACCATTGAACAGGCCACATAGTGCGGGTTGGTGTCGCTGCCCATATTATACAGTGTCGGGGTGCCCTCGCTGCAAGCCGCACACGCCTCGGGGCAGCGATCACGGAACAGGCATCCCTCGGCATCCATGGGCGGATGGGTCACCTCGCCATCCAACACCTTGACGGTACCGCGATACTTGGGGTGCGGGCGCGGCGAAGCGCCCAACAACGCACGGCTGTAAGGGTGCATCGGCTGGCTAAAGAGCGTCTGGCTGTCGGCAATCTCGACCAGGCGGCCCAGGTACATCACCGCCACACGGTCACTGACATGCCGCACCACCCCCAGATCATGCGAGATAAAGACATAGGTCAGGCCGAACTCGTCCTGCAGGTCCTTGAGTAGGTTGAGGATCTGAGCCTGCACCGAGACATCCAGGGCTGAAACAGGCTCGTCGCAGATGATCAGCTTGGGGTTGAGCGCCAGGGCGCGCGCAATGCCGATGCGTTGGCGCTGACCGCCGGAGAAAGCGTGCGGATAACGGATCATGTATTCAGAGGGCAACCCAACCGCTTTCATCAGGTATGCGATACGCGCCTCGTGTTCGCTTTCCGGCATGGGCGTGTTGACGCGCAGCGGCTCGCCAATGATGTCGCGCACACGCTTGCGCGGGTTGAGCGAGGCGTAAGGGTCCTGAAAGATCATCTGGCAGTTTTGCCGCACGGTTGCGAGGGCGTGCTTGTCGGCGGTGGTGACGTCGATCTCTTTATCGCCAACCCGAAAGAGCACCTTACCCGAGGTGGGTTCGACGGCGCGCAGGATACAGCGCGCTACAGTAGTCTTGCCGCAGCCTGATTCACCGACCAGCCCGAGGGTTTCGCCCTGGAATACCTGGAAACTGACATCATCAACCGCGCGCACATAACCGACCACGCGCTTGAGGAACCCCTTTTGCACCGGATAGTTCTTGCGCAGGTGCTGGACATCCAACAGTACAGAGCTATCCATTATGGTTTCTCCCTCAGCAAGAAACAGGCAGCGGTGTGGTCAGCGGTAACTGTATATTGAGGCGGTTCGGCCGCATCACACACACCGGGCATAAAGAACTTGCAGCGCGGATGGAATCGGCAGCCCTCCGGCAGGTGATACGGGTCGGGCACACCGCCCTTGATCGATTCCAGGCGATCCGCAACCGGCCCCTCCATCTTGGGTATTGAGCGCAAAAGCGCCTGGGTATAGGGATGTGACGGGTTGTCGAACAGCTCCCAGACGGGAGCGCTCTCCACCACCTTGCCCAGGTAGAGCACTGCGACGGTATCCGCCATTTCGGCGATAACTGCCATATTGTGGGTGATGAGCATGATCGACATGCCAAATTCACTCTGCAGGCGCTTCATCAGGTCAAGGATCTGGGCCTGGATGGTCACATCCAGGGCGGTAGTCGGCTCATCGGCAATCAGGAGCGAAGGGTTGCAGATCAGCGCCATGGCGATCATAGCGCGCTGGCGCATCCCGCCCGAAAGCTCGAATGGATAAGCATCGAAACGCTGTTCGGGCATGTTGATGCCAACCGTGCTCAGCAGCTCGATCACCCGTGCGCGCGCCTCGGCCTTGGATACCTTTCGATGCACCAGCAATGCTTCGCTCAGCTGGCGGCCAATCGTATAGACCGGCGAAAAGGCGCTGGATGGCTCTTGAAAGATCATCGCGATGCTGGCGCCGCGGATGCGGCGGATCTCTTCACTCATGGGACCGTACTTGGCCAAGTCAACCACCGTGTCGTCCTTCCGGAAAAGGATTTCGCCATCCACGATACGGCTTCCGGAGCCCGAAATCTGCAGGATCGACTGCGCCGTGACCGACTTGCCGCAGCCCGATTCACCGACCACACCGAGGGTCTTGCCTTCGTAAAGGCTCAACGACACGCCATCCACGGCTTTGACGACACCCTCATCCAGAAAAAAGTGCGTTTTAAGCCCCTTGATCTCGAGGAGTGTCTCGGGAGCCTGGTTCATGACCGTTACCTCTTCCATCATCTCAGTATGGATCGGCTGCATCACGCATACCGTCTCCCATAAAGTTAAACATCAAGACTGTGATGATCACAAATATCACTGGGATCAGCTTCCAGGGCGTCTGTGAGATCGTCACGATGTTCTGAGCATCCTGCAGCAGCACACCCCAGCTGACGGCAGGCGGCTGCATGCCCAAGCCCAAAAAGCTCAGCGAGGTCTCGCCCAGGATCATGCTGGGGATCTGCAGCGTCAATGTCACGATCAGGTGGCTGGTAAAGGAGGGCAGCAGATGCCCAAACATGATGCGCATCTCGCCCATGTTAGCCAACCGGGCAGCGGTGACAAAGTCCTCATCGCGCAGAGAGAGGATCTTGCCGCGCACCTGACGTGCCAGAGTACACCACGATACCAGCGAGAGGATGATCGTGATAAAGAAATAGGTTTTGGTCACACCCCAATCGCGCGGCAGAGCCGCCGAAAGCGCCATCCAGAGCGGGATCGTGGGAATCGACAGGATGAACTCGATGATGCGCTGGATGATGACATCCAGGACCCCGCCAAAGTAGCCCGATACACCGCCGATAATCAAGCCCAGCAAAAAGCTCATAAAGACGCCCAGCAGGCCGATTGTTAGCGAGATGCGCGAGCCATAGATGACGCGTGAAAACAGGTCGCGCCCCAGCCGGTCGGTACCAAAGAGCGAAACAGGCACATCTACCGGTGAGGTAAAAAGGTGAAGGTCTGAACTGATCAATCCCAGCCATTTGTAGGGTTCGCCGTGGCTAAAGAAACGCACCTCGACGGGATTGGCAGTATCTGCTACTAGGACCATCTTGAATGTTTTTGGGTCTATGCGTTGCTTCATCGGGTAGATGATCGGGCCTGTCAGGTGGCCTTCGTGAGTCCAGTAGACCTGAGATGGCGGACTATCGCGGTACTTTTCGAGGCGCAAGTCGGGCGGATAGGGAGCAATAAACTCACAAAACAGGGCGCAAAAATAGAGGATTCCCAAGACCACCAGGGCAACGCGCGCCATGATGCTCTTGCGGAACTTCCACCACATCAACTGCCACTGGGTGGCCTGGTAATACTTTTGGGTATCTTGCGTGGTATCCGGTTTCTTGCTCATGATCCGCTCTGCCCAAAGCGTATGCGCGGATCCAGGTATACCAACAGGATATCCGCGATGAGGGTACCGATAATAGTCAGGGCCGACATGATCAGGGTGATTGCCCCCGCCAGGTACATATCCTGGGTCTTTACCGCCTGCAGCAGGACAGGACCGGTGGTTTGCAGGTTGAGCACAATGGAGGTGAGCGTCTCGCCGCCAATGATGCCCGGCAGGATCCAGCCGATGGTGCTGATGACCGGGTTGAGCGCGATGCGCACTGGGTAGCGCATGATCACTTTACGCTCGGGAAGGCCTTTAGCGCGCGCCGTGATCACATATTGCTTTTTGAGCTCATCCAGCAGGTTACCCCGCAGCACGCGGATCAGCCCGGCTGTACCGGACATACCGATGATCAGGAGCGGGAACCAGAGACGCTTGAGCATATCCAGCACACGTGCCATGCTCCAGGGTGCGGCAACAAACTCGGACGAGAAGAGCCCGCTGACCTGGATGCCAAAGTTGGCATACATCAACCACATCAGTACCAAGGCGAGCAAAAAGCCAGGCACTGAGAGGCCAAAGAAGCCGAAAAACGTTGCGAGATAATCGAGGAACGAGTATTTGTGGGTTGCTGAATAGATGCCGATCGGGATCGACACCAGATACACAAAGGCGGTCGTGAGCAGCGAAACCACTGCCGTGAGCGGGATACGCTCAGCGAGGATCTCACTGACGGGCTTGTTCCAGCCAAAGGACCTGCCAAAATCACCGCGCGTGATGATGTTTTTCATCCAGATGAAATACTGGGTATATATCGGCTGGTCGAGCCCATATTGGCGCTTGAGCGCGGCAGCCACATCCTCTGAGACGGTGATGCCAGAAGTTTCAAGCTGGGTGATGTAGGTTGTTAGATAGTCGCCCGGCGGCAGCTGGATAATCACAAAGATGACGATCGAGATGGCAAAGAGCAGCGGGATGATAAAAAGCACCCGACGGAGGATATATTTTACCAAGGTGGTCCCTTTCTCGCAGCAGCCTGCTCGGAGCAGGTAGCCCCGCCAATGCCCCAGGAGCGGGGTGCCAGCCCAAATCGCGGACACTCCACAAGCCTGCCGCAGCCGGCTCCCAAGCCGGCTGCGGCCATCGAAGGACTATTCCTCCATGTACCACTGTTCCATGGAGTGCATCGTAACGATGCCCATCGTGTTGCTGATCCCGACGGGGACGTTGCGCATCTTCTTCGTAAAGAAGGTCGGATAGTACGAGTGCTCGACAGGCACGAAATACCAGATATTGTCGCGATAGTTTTTCAGGATCTCCTGGTAAGCTCCCAATGACTCGGGCGAGCCCACCGGCAAGGTCACCAGCTTTGTATGGTTGGCATAAATCTCTCGCACTTCGGTGGGCGGCTCTTCGCCCGTTTCGCCGGAGGTCGCATACCACTGCTGCCATTCGCGGCCGGGGATATCAGTATAGTCGGTATAGGCATAGGGCCACAGGTCGTGAGTGCCCCATGAAGCAGTCGCCATGATCTCGTTGGCGTTCCACTTGGGTCCATAGAGGGCTGAGTCCATATTCGATGCGGTGGTGTAGACACCGACGTTGCTCCAGTATTCCGCCACCAACTCACCGATTGGCAGCAGGTCCTCGTCACTTTGAACAATATCAAAGCGGATCTCAAAACGCTTGCCATCCGGGCCAAGGCGGAAGCCCTCGGCATCCTTTTTGTCCATGCCCATCTCGTCGAGCAGGGCGTTGGCCCTCTCGACGTTGTATTCCGGGTCGTTCAACTCGGTTGCCAGCTGGCCATATTCGCCAAAGTAGAATATGTCGAGGATCTCCTGGCGGTTGATCGCCAGGCTGAGGGCACGGCGGAAGCGTATATCTCTGACAACCTTGCGCCAGTTCTCGTCGGGGTAGGTAAAGTTCAGCCGATACGAACTGGGCAGGCGGTGCATGCGTGCCATATAAATGTTGATCAGCCCTTTGTCTTCCTGCTCCTTCATCAGAGGCAGTTTTTTCAACGAAGAGCGCTCGCCGGGGTAGTCATACTCGCCCGTCAAGGCGCGCATCATCAGGGTTTCGCGGTCTGCCACCACCTCGGAGCGGATGCCGTCGATATAGGGCAGTTGGTTGCCCTCGGTGTCGACCTTGTAGTAGTAGGGGTTGCGCTCAAAGGTAAAGACACCGGCTTCTACCTTTTTGACCACCCAGGGCGTGAGGACGGGGTGCCCGATGCCAGCCTCGTTGGTGATATTCCAGGCCCAGCCAGTGATCTGCTTGGCGTTAAAGAGGTTAAACCACTGGTCATCAGCAATCGACTCGGCCGCCATGAGCGGCTGCAGTTCTTCGAGCGGCGTGTACTTGATATGAAATTGTTTGAGGTAGTGCGCCGGCTTGATCAGGTCCTGGTAGCCAATCCACCCACTGATCGCCACGTGAGCCGGGAAGCTGCCATAGGGCTTGTCAAAGGTGAGTTTAAAGGTAAAGTCATCCACCACCGTAAGGGTGGCGGGGTTCCCATCGGGATTATACTCGGACTTGTAGCGCGCTGGAAAGATGGGGGTGATCTCTTCATTCATCAGGACGTCTTCCCAGGCGAACTTGACGTCAGCCGTGGTGACGGGCTCGCCGTCGGACCAGCGCAGGCCTTCGCGCATGAAAAAGGTAAACTCGGTGCCCTCGTCATTGACCTCATAGCCCTTGACAACGTTGCCATGCACGCCCTTTTCGAACTCAAAGGCGGCGGGAGCCCAGAGAAGCGCCTCGTTCATGCCGATAAAGATGTGCGGGTCTCCAGTAGCGCTTTCCTGCGAGAGGCGCATGATCCCGCCATACTTGCCGGGCTGCCAATCCAAGTCAGCTTCATTCAAAAGGACGCCAGGTCCCACCACGTAGGGCTCGAGCGGTAAGCGCTCTTCGATGGGCGGAAGGGTGCCGGCCTTGACCATCTCTGCCAGCATGGGCGCTTCCTGGTACTTGGCCGGTGCTGCCAGAGTGGGCTGCTGCTCGGCATCTTTGGTGGTCTCAGTAGTATCCTTGGTTGGTTCGGGCTCAGAAGCGGACGGTGCGCCGCAGGCAACCAGGGCTGCCCCAGCAGCGCCCACCAGCGACATCTGTAAGAATTGACGACGCGTGTGTTTCATGATCCCTCCTTTGTGATGAACCGTTGTTGATTGGACGTTACCGCGTGACCCACTAACACGGATGCCTCAATCTATTGCATCACAATCATCTTAACGCAAGGTTAATAAATGTCAACCAAGTTGAGACATCATTCTGTTTGCCAGGAGAATGTGTCATCAGCTTAATGTGTATTCCCCACACGCGTGGGGATGGATTACCAGCAGGACGCAATGGCGCTGCTGATACCCAGGTCCGATGATGAGGGAAGCAGACAGCTCCCCAGAAAACAAATGTCATCGCGAATCAAGCATAAAAAGGACCTTTTACCTGATAGCTGGAGTGATATTATCACCGAACTTCATCTTTTTATCCTCGGCATAACAACCGGGCAGTAGTTACAGATGACTCTACTATCTTGTATTATATGCTTGGTGCGGCTTGTCTTGATAGCCGTGGTTTAGTAAAGCGAGCTTCATGGTAACGTTTTATGAAAAGCTCTAGTTCACTGGAATTACGAGTTCCTTATCCTGACCGTCATGTTGCCACTTGACGTACACACCAACTTCCAATCAATTGTTCATAGTTGGAGCACCAAGGATCTGTGCGGTAGTTGCAACAATTGTGTGATATGCTTACTTCAGACCGATATGTCTGTGTCAGACTATCACAAGTCGCTTGTTGACCTGGTCAATTGTCGCCTTTAGTGCTAGGGAGGCTTGAATGGATCTGCAAAGTACAAATCTCGGACCATCTGGGGAATACTCTCTACCTTTATACAGCGGGCTTCTTAATTTTTGGGGCAAGTATGACGCTGAGACAGGCCTGTATCACCCATTACTTTATCACTTGATCGACACAGGCCTAGTTGCAGCCACACTGCTCAGTACCAGTCGAGGCAGGCTCTGGGCTGATTCACTTGCGACCAACTTTAGGTGTACCACCGAAAGCCTGATCTGTTGGTTGCCGTTCTGGGTTGCAGTGCATGATATTGGTAAGCTAACCAGCGCATTTCAGGGTAGCATACAAAGCCAGTCCGAGAGACTGGCAGGCCAGGGAATAACAGCACTGCCTTATCCTGTTCAAGCCGCATATCACAGCACCTATTCTTCCAGTATCCTGAAAGAATATGCCCAAAAAACACTCTCAATAGACCTGGCAACCGTTGTCTTGACAGCTCTGGGCGGACATCATGGCGTATATCCGACCGCTCAGCAGCGACGACAGGCGGATAGTCACCTGCGGGAGTTCGAATCAGAGTACTGGCAAACGAAGCAGGAAACATGCCTCCAATGTGTGGCTGATATACTCCCTGCCGTGAGCTGGCCAGAGGCACAGGTCAACAATGTATCTACTGCTATTGCCTCGCTAACTGGGTTGGTCATTCTATGTGATTGGTTAGCGTCCAACGAGATTGACTACCCCATGCAGCCCACCATGAATATCACAGACTATGTAAAACACTCTCGTATGGTTGCAGAGCAAGTGGTGGAGAAACGCGGGTTTGACCTTCCACCTCAGAGTACCAGCCCGACTTTGTTTGGTGATTTGTTCTACGAATACGATCCTCGTCCTCTTCAGCAGGCGATCGACCATATTCCTGATAACATGCTATGCCATGCATGCTTGACTATCATCGAAGCTCCAACTGGTGAAGGTAAAACGGAAGCCGCTCTGGCATTGGCACATCGGATTGCCCAGCACACAGGTAGTGATGCTTTCTACTATGCGCTGCCTACGACCGCCACCAGCAACCAGATGTTTCAACGTATCGCACGCTACCTGAAGGACACACTTGGTCTCGATACGAGCGTCAAGCTCGTGCATGGACAATCTTTTATGACCGAGAGCGCACTCCTTACTCGGGCTCTAGGCACAGACGAGGGGCGTCTTCCAGACGATTGGTATACCCCTAAAAAACGTGCTCTATTAGCACCGTTTGGCGTCGGGACCGTCGATCAAGCTGAACTTGCTGTTCTCAATGTGCGATACGGTATTCTGCGTTTATTTGGCCTATACGGAAAGACGGTAATTATCGACGAAGTTCACGCATATGACACCTACATGAGCACCATTATCGATCGCCTGCTCGCCTGGTTAGCCGCAGCGGGTAGCTCTGTCATTTTGCTCTCTGCGACACGGCCTCAGAGTAGGAAACGTGAGTTAATGCTAGCCTACTCAAATCAAGCGTTCGAGTCTGACTCTAACGCGTACCCAAGTATAGCTGTCACTCAAGCTCCAGGATCGGAAAGCACGGTATTACCAGAACATTGCGTCCTCAATCCTCCTGCTACACATCCAGAGCGTATACTGCAACTCCAAAAGCTCCCGGATACCATCGACCCAGTTGCCGCAGCCGTATGGCTCGTAGATACCATTCGTGATGGTGGGTGCGTATCTTGGATTACAAACACCGTTCGTAGAGCCCAGGAGATATTCATCGAGGTAGACAAGCTAGCGCCACCTGATGTCCATCGGCTTCTGATCCATGCTCGCTACCCTCTAGATACTCGTTCGAGCCTTGAGGAGCAAGTGACTAACCGCTACGGCAAAGGAGGTGCCAGGCCCGCTAAAGGCATCGTGATCGGTACCCAGGTCCTTGAGCAGAGCTTGGATCTGGATTTCGATGTAATGGTATCTGACCTCGCGCCGATTG
>JAAYDC010000014.1 GCA_012729455.1 Chloroflexota bacterium
CGGCATTGCCTACCGCCTATTTCGTGGACGGTGAGACGGGCCTGAAGCAGACCACCAAGGTTGAGTGGGCTAATGTGATGCTGTCGGCTGAAGAGCTGGCCGTCATCGTGCCGGTGCCGCAGAGCGCAGGGTTGTTGCCTTGCTTTTGCGCCGCAGTTCACCCGATTGGGCTATAGAGTCTGTCTCGGTACACGTAACTTGCTCAAAGGGCGGACCTGGTTATGATCGAGGTGCAGCAACGATGCCGCACCATAACCCGGAATATGTTGGATTGGAGGACATCCTTTATATGTCAGACGCTCTCCAGCGACCTCGCCTCTGGGTGCTTGTATTCTTTCTATCGATCTATCTGCTGACCTTTGGCGGACATTTCTATTCGCCCGACGAGGATGTGATCTTTCATGTAACCCACTCTGTGGTTGAACACCGCTCCTTTTCGCTGTTGACACTCGCCGAACCTCGTGTTTTGCAGTTCCAGATGGGTATTGATGGCAAGCGCTACAGCCGCTACGGTTGGGGAGCTTCGGCCGTGGCCATACCCTTTTACCTCGTCGGCAAATGGTCAACCCAATTCGTGCAACTCCAGCTGCAGGGATTTGTCGCGCGCCTGGTAACTGCCCTCGTCAGCCCCATTGTCTCGGCAATCAGCTGTGTCGTTGTCTACAGCCTGGCAATCGCGTTTTTCAGGAAACACAAGCAAGCGTTCCTGATAACTGTGCTGTTTGGGCTCTTTACCTTGACCTGGCCATATGCCAAAATGAACTTTTCGGAATCGCTCCTGACGATGGAGCTTGTGTTGGCGTTTTACCAGCTGTTCAGATATACACAGGATGGTCGTGCAAGCCAGCTCGTATTGAGCGGCTTTTTTTATGGGCTTGCTGTCGCCACCAAGATGGCTAGCATTCTTTTCGTTCCCCTTGCAGGACTCTATCTGTTGGCGCATCTGTATGAGCAAAACGGACGCCTCGCGGGGATACGCAAGCATGTGAAACACTATATCAGCGCCCTGCTGTGCTGGGGCATTCCCATCGCCCTGCTGATCGTAACCGTCTTGCTGTACAACGCCTTTCGCCGCGGCAGCCCCTTTGAGTCCGGCTATGGTTCTGCCGCAGGTTTAATGCGATACCCGCTTTTAGAGGGTTTGTATGGTCTGCTCTTCAGCAGCGGCCGCAGCCTCTTTCTCTACGCCGTTCCCACTGCGCTGTTCATTCCGGCAATCATGGCATTTACAAGGTCTGGCGCAAGGAGGCCATCTTTTTCGCCCTGGTCGTCGTCGTTAACATTATCTTTTTCTCCAAGTACGTCTTTTGGCATGGAGCAGGCTGTTGGGGACCGCGCTTTCTGACGATCCTGATGCCCTATATGATCCTTCCTCTAGGCGCCCTGGCTGACCGCGTGCACAGCAAAGTACTTCGTTTCGTGTGCATCGCTGTAGCGTGCCTGTGGATGCTGACTGTACAGCTGCCTGGCATGATGCTGGATATGCGTTCGTATATGACCTGTGGTATTACCGAAGAGCAGCAGCTATGGATACCCCGGCATTCTGCACTGGCTTTTAGCTTCCCTCGCAGCGTCTCCTTGATTCGCGATTGGTCCAGGCAGGCTTTCTACCCAGATAGCCTGGTTGAGAGCAGCTATGATGGTCCGCCCGGCGAACCCTATGTCAAGTGGCTGCTGAGTACCCCCCATCAGGTAATCGTACCGCCATATCCTACTGCCGACCGTATGGACATCACCCACTACGCCATGGGTTGGATATATGATCATAGGAGCAACAACCTGGTAGACGCATGGTGGTGGTATTGGCTGCAGTTGGGGTTGCCGCCAGGCTGGACGGGTTTGGCTGTCCTGATGCTGGTGTTGACGATTATCAGCTTGTGCCAGCTGTTACGCATGCGCGATGAAACTCAAGTTTCTCTCAAGCGTGTATCTATCAGTCACTCTCTTATGTGGATAGTGTTATCAGTCTGGTTGCTTTCTACTACGTGGTTCGCATTCGAAACGGTTGCGAACATGCGTGCCGAGCGCATCGAACTCCAGCTGGGCGAGAGCATCATCCTGCGCAGTTACGACGTCGATCAGCGCGCCAAGCACCCCGGCGATGCACTCGACCTGATACTCTACTGGCAAGCCGGCGGCGACGCCCCTACCAATGCCTGGGAGCCCGAGCAGGTGGTGCGCGATGCTTACTACCTGACGATCCCCCCCGATACCCCGCCTGGCAACTATCGGGTACTAGTGGGAATGTACGAGCTCGAATCGGGCACGCGCCTGCCGATTACAGGCCCGGATGGCACAGCCATCGGAGATCATGTCGAGTTAAGCACCGTCTGCGTGAAGGATTAACTATGGAGCCTGTAAACATCAGGCCGGCTCTGCACGAGGGTGTAAACGGTAACCGTCACATCACCCATGATACGCCCAGACAGACCCCACCAGACAACATGCGTTCTCGGCTATGGGTGTTTATTCTCTTTCTCTCGATCTTTCTCGTTACCTTTGGCGGTCATTTCTATTCGTACGACGAAGAAATGACGCACCGCCTTGTTGTCTCTATAGCTGACCAGCGCAGCCTCTCCATACCAATAAACGGCGAGGCGTGGGTAGCGACATTTACTTTTGGGGTCGATGCCAAGCACTATAGCCCGTATGGTTGGATGGTAGCATTTATCGAGTTGCCACTGTATTACCTGGGTTCGTGGCTTGCTGTGCTGGTCGAACCTGGACTGCAGGGCTTTCTCATCCGGTTCGTGGCATCCTTGGTAGGTCCGATATCATCAGCCCTCTCTTGTATGGTTTTCTACACTATCGCGTTCTACCTGTACGCCTCTGAGCGACGTGCTTTGGTGCTAACGCTCCTGTTTGGCCTCTGCACACTCGTCTGGCCGTATTCCAAGATGAATTTTTCAGAACCATTACTATCGCTCTTTCTCATCCTGTCCTTCTATTGGCTATTTATTTATCAGCGCGACAGGTCAAAAATCCAGCTGCTATTGAGTGGACTAATGATGGGAGCTGCCGTTGCGACCAAAATAGCTTCAGCAGTATTTGCCCCAGTATTTGCCGTTTACCTGTTGATGATCTTGCGATCCAACTCTCAGACAGTAGCAGAGAGAAAAAGGTGGTTGACTGATAGGCTGCTTCCGCTGGCGACATGGGGGATGATGACGAGTCTGCCTGTGCTCGTAGTGCTTGGATATAACTGGTTTCGATTTGCTAGTCTCTCTGAGACTGGGTATGGCACAGCGTTGTTTTCTCCGGCTTTAACGGATACACTGATGGGCTTGTACGGGTTGCTGTTAAGTCCCGGCAAGAGCGTCTTTCTTTATGCACTACCGACCATTTTGTTCCTGCCAGCGCTTGTATCGTTTCGTAAACGCTGGCCCAAGGAAGCCCTCATCTTTGTGTTGGTGGTCGCGGTAAATATTGCCGTCTTCGCCCCATACAAATATTGGGCTGGCGGTGTTGCTTGGGGACCGCGCTTCCTCGTCATCCTGATGCCTTATATGGTGCTCCCGGCTGGTACTCTCTTTGACTGGTTTAGCTCTAGAAAAGTCATCCGTACGGTCAGCATCTTGATGCTGTGTATCTGGATGGCTGTAGTCCAGATTCCGGGGATGCTGATCCATTGCGCCACCGCCTACATGCTGGGCTTTGGGTACCACGACGTCCAGTACGTGCCGCGTTATTCACCTTTGCGTTTTCATTTGTTACGTTCGGTTGCTCTGGCACGCGATTGGGGTAGCTTGCTGTTAGGGCAAGCACCGCCTGAAACCGAAGCATATCAGGGTGACCTTGAGGATTACTATAACTGGGTGGTATATACGCCTCATCGGCCGGTTGTGCCCCCCTACTGGCATGGTAATCGACCTGGTCCGATACACTACAGCGCCGAATGGTTTTTGTTGGTTGAAAACTATCACTGGTTTGACGCGTGGTGGTGGTACTGGTGGTGGATAGGCCTCCCCAAGGGCTGGATCCTGCTGGTGTTAATCCCGCTCGGGATGATCCCGATCAGCCTTTGGCGTCTGAGGTGCTCAGCCCGGCGACCGGATTTCACACGTCGGACGGTTAACATGTTTCGTTCTGCCCTGGCGGTATTTGCACTGGTATGGATCGTTGCGGCCAGCTGGTTGGTGTTCCAGACAGTTACGAATATGCGCACTCAACGCGTCGAACTGCAGTTGGGACAGGATATCGCCTTGCGCAGCTATGATATCGACTACCACGCTAAACGCGCGGGCGATGCCCTCAGTCTGATGCTCTATTGGCAAATCAATGCGCCGGCCCTGCCGGAAAACAAGGTACTCGTAGAGCTAGTTGATAGAGATGGGCACGTGATCGCCCAAGAGGAAACCCAGCCGACCATTGCAGCCACACCGACCTATGACAGGGATCCGCAGCAGACCTTGCGTGATGCGCACTATCTGACGATCCCAGCGGACACCCCGCCAGGCAACTATCGTGTGCTGGTAGGCATGTACGAGCTCGAATCGGGCACGCGCCTGCCGATCCAAGCACGTGACGGCACGCCCCTGGGGGATGTTGTCGAGTTATCCATGATCCGGGTGAAATAGCACACAGGCTGCCGTCCACCAGGCAGAGCCCTACCCAACATGTTGACGCGGGCTCTTCTCGCTACTAAGCTGAGAGGCAGCCAGGTAACGAGAACCTTATGGACAAAGCGCCGACGATTCGATCACGCGTGTGGGTCTTTGTGCTCTTTCTATCCATCTACCTCGTGTCCTTTGGCGGACATGTGTATTCGTGGGACGAAGAAATGGTGCACATCCTACTCGAGCGCATTGTCGAGCAAAAGACCTTTGCCATGCCCACGACCGACGAAGCCTGGGTGGGCAACTTTGAGCGCGGTATCGACGCCAAACAATACAGCCCCTACGGCTTGGTGCCCTCGCTCGCTCAATTACCCTTTAACGCCATCGGCAAGCAGCTCGCCAGGCTGACAGAACCGCGCCTGCAGGGGTTTATTGAGCGCTTCCCCGGCAGCCTGGTCAGCCCGATTGCCAGCGCCCTTAGCTGCATGCTGGTATACTCGCTTGCCTTTCAGCTTTACTGTTCGAAACGGCGATCGCTGGTGCTGACGGCGCTCTTTGGCCTGTGTACGCTGGTATGGCCTTATGCCAAGATGAACTACTCCGAGCCGCTGGTATCGCTGTTTTTACTGGCGGCGTTTTACCAGCTGTTCATGTATGGTGGCGACGGCAATCGATGGCGGCTTGGTTCCAGCGGACTGCTCCTGGGGATAGCAGTCGCCACCAAGGTCGCCTCCGCCATCTTTATCCCCGTCTATGCGCTTTACCTTTTGCTGGTGTTGCGCCAGCGAGGATTAGCCAAGCACATGCCACAACGTCCGCGCGCACTGCTGAGCCAGTTGGCGATTTGGGCTCTGCCGGTCGCCATCTGCGTCGCCCTGGTGCTGGGCTATAACTATTTCCGCTATGGCGACCTCGGAGAGACCGGCTATGGCCCCGCGGTGGTGTTGTTCGCCTGGGAGCGCATCCCCACCGGCATGTACGGCTTGCTGCTGAGCCCGGGTAAGAACCTGTTCATCTATGCCCTGCCAACGCTTTTATTTGCGCCCGCCCTGTTGGCTTTCGGCAGACAAAGGCGCGATGAAGCCCTGGCTTTTGGGCTGGTGGTGCTGGTGAACCTGGTCTTTTTCGCCGGTTATATCTACTGGCAGGGGGGTGTGTCGTGGGGGCCGCGCTTTCTGACGATCCTGATGCCCTATATGGTCATCCCGCTGGGAGCACTATTCGACTGGCTGAACAGCCGACGTGTGCTGCGCGCACTGTGTGTGGTGATGCTGGCGCTGTGGTTTATCAACGTGCAAGTGCCGGGGATGCTGATCCATTGTGCCACCTCCAACAAGATCGGCTTCTATGATCCAGAGCTCATCTATATCCCGCGCTACACGCCCCTGACGTTCAACCTGCTGCGTACGGCGACTCTGGCGCGCGACTGGGGCAGGCTGCTGCTGGACCAGGCTCCGCCTGAGGCTGAGCGTTACCAGGGCGCACCGGGTGAGGAATACTATCGCTGGTTGTTGTTCAGCCCGCATCGTCCCGAGGTACCGCCCTTCCCCTCCAGCCAGGGGCCAGGACCGCTCTACTTTGACGGACCCTGGTTCTATGAGGCCGAACACTATCATGCGGTGGATGCCTGGTGGTGGTATTGGGGCTGGCTGGGCCTCCCAAGAGGCTGGATACTGCTCGTGTTGATCCCGCTGGCACTCATCCCGATCAGCCTCTGGCGTCTGAAACAGGCCGACGCCGTGCCGGATTATCCCGCGCGCACACGGCGCGTTGGACACTGGCTCTTTCTGGCGATTGTATTGGCATGGGCAGCCGTATCGACCTGGCTACTGGCCCAGACCCTCACCAATATGCAGCGTCAGCGTGTCGCGCTACGGTTGGGCGAAAGCATCGTCCTGCGTAGTTACGATATCGACCAGCGCGCCAAGCGCCCCGTCGATGCGCTCGACCTGATGCTTTACTGGCAAGCCAGCACGCCCATCGAGATGCCTTACAACGTCTTTGTGCATTTTGCCGATGACAGCGGCCGCGTGATCACCCAGCAGGATGGCTGGCCAGCCGGCGGCTACGCTCCCACCAATGCTTGGGAGCCCGAACAGGTGGTACGCGATGCTTACTGCCTGAAGATCCCGGCGGATACCCCGCCTGGAATCTATCGTGTGCTGGTGGGCATGTATGAGCTCGAATCGGGCATGCGCCTGCCGATAACCGCCCCCGACGGGTCACCTGTCGGCGATTATGTAGAGTTGTGCCAGGTTCACGTACGTTAGCCTTGGATTACTGGTTTGGCATCCCGCTGTCCGCGGGTGCCACAAGCGCTTCATCAGACATTCGGGGTTAAACGGATCAGAACTGGTATCTACCCCAGAGGTGATCATCTCGCAGCCCGGCACCTCGACCACGCGCACAGCGGTTCGCACCCCGAACTTGATCGTTGAGGAGACTGGGTGTATTGCGTACGTGGATGATCCTGGTATTTTCCCAACTACTGCTATGAAATGATGTACATTCATTTCATAGCAGTTTTCAGTATATCAACGGGTTTCCGGGGATCAGACCGCTATTAGCGTCTGCATACCACGGGCCCGGTGCCACACCGTGAGAACTGTGCCCTTAACGCATAAAGTGTTCTGCCAGGCGGATGTACGCCTGCGCGGCCTGGGTGCCAGTCGAATGCTCGGCAATATAGCGCCGCCCGTCGCCGCCCATGTTGCGCCGCATGGTCGGTTCGGACGCCAAGCGGGTCATGGCACTTACCAGCTCGCCGTCATCTAGCGTCTGCAGCTTCCAGCAGCCTTCATCGGGCAGTTCGCTGTACCAGCCGTGGTCGTTGACAATCAGCGGCTTGCCGGCCGCCAAGGCGCGCAGGGCTGTCGCCGAGGTTTCACCGATGGTGGGATAGCGCAGGTTGATCACCACATCCGAGGCAGCGATCCAACCCTGCAGGGCAGCCAGATCGTTGACATAGCCCGTAAAGCGCACCAGCTCGTTAAGCTTGAGCTTGCGCACGAGAGCTTGCAGTTTTTGCTGTTCGGGATGACCCTCCCCCACGATCAGGTAACGCGCCTTCGGGAACCCCTCGACGACTTGCGCAAAGGCGCGCAGCGCCTGGTCTAGGTGTTTGGTGGCGGTGAGCTGACCGATCGAGGCAAAGATGAGCACATCAGGTGGCCAGCCCAGTGTGTCGCGGCACTCAGTCGACGGATCGACGATATCGATGGGTTGAGGCGCGACCTGTATCGGCGTGCGATGCCCTTCCTGTCGGATAAGCGATCGCACATAGCGGCTGTGCACGATGATCCCCAGTGAGCTGTTGATCAGGCGGGCCGCCAAAGGCAGCTCAAACAGGGGCAGCGCTTTGTCGTGCCGGATGTTCGCGGCTGCACGCATAATCCCCTTAGCCCCGCCGTGGTAGCCCATCTCGCGCTGATACCGAGCGTTTTCGCCTTTGGCCACCGTCATGGCAGCAATGAGGTGGTGCAGGTAATAGTCGTGCAAGACGGCGATACCCGGGTACCGGAGTGCCGTATCGTAGATGGAGGCATGAAAGGATGCGTTGCCGATCTGGTAGATCGGCAGATCGAAAGCAAAACGCTGTTGCGGATAGGCATTGGTTGGCAGGATGGTGTACCGAGCACGCAGGATATCCTGGACCTGTGCAGGATCGTCGGTAAACAGGGTGAGGTCAGCCAGCTGCTCGAGATAGGGCAGCAGCTCGTAGCTGTATTCAGCAATACCGGTGCGTTGCGGAGGCAGCGGGCTGAAAAACGCCAGCCGTAGACGGCTAGTCGGCGCTGTCACGGCGCTCCAGTGCAGCGAGGCGCTCCTCCAGCTCACGAATCTGCCGCCTGAGGGCGCTCAGCTCAGCTACCAGCTCACCCAGGTTATGGGTAAGACCTACCTGGTCGCGGTCAAGTTCAGTCATTAGGTCGGTATGGTAAGCCACCCTTTGCTCGATACCCTGCAACTGCTCGGCGGCCTCGGCGTTAAAGCTGTTTTGTTGGCGCAGCGTCACGATCAACCGCCTGGCCAACCACTCGGTTTCTGCTGGCAAGCCCTTGATGTTCTCGAATCCCAGGTCTGGCTCGCTGGATTGAGACATGTGCTACCTCCGGATCCTAACGCGGCATATTGCAGCCCGGGTCCGCACTGACCTCGAGCGAGTAAAGCGCGATGCCGAGATCGCGTCCGTCGGCACCATTAGAGTAGCTGGTGGCGTTCCAGGTATTTACAACGAGATCGATGATCAGTTCCTGGCTGCTGGATTGAGCAAGTTCAAAGGGAATCGCCAGGTTTTGGGGCGCAAAGTCGCGCTCGAGGACTTGAGTAACAACCTGCTGCCCGTCGATAGCGACGCGCAGTTCAGCCGGAGCTTCATTCTCTGGGCGCCCGGCATGCAGCCTGGCACGCAGGCACAGGCCGCCAGCAGCTTCATCCTCGGAGGGCTTGGGCAGCACCACGCGCGATTGCGCTCCGGTCCAGCGGAATGGGTTGCCCTGCTCGTTGGCCTCGGTGGAGTAAAAGCCCGCGCGCAGGTACCCGTAACCGCCGGCACCCATTGGCGCTGCCAACGGCAACTGAGCCTGCTCTGACGGCGATGCTGGTTCCAGACGGTAGACATCCAACGCGATGCGCATGCGGGTAACGTCACTTGCGGTTGGGAGCGCGCCCCAGACCTCACGCAACACCGGCACATCCAGCATCGTGATCCCTTGGCTGATAAACCGCCATTCGGGCGGAAACCACTGCAAGTTACCGTTGGTGGTGATCAAATACACGGAGCGCTGCTCTTGCTGCGCAGCGCGCACGATCTGATCCAACAAGGCAGCATCCACACTACCCGATAAGCCGGTCTGGATGATAACCGTGGGGTAGCCAAAAAAGAGCTCAAAGGCAGGTGCCAATCCGCGCGCAGAAAAGCCATTATCCAACAATACGACTGCGCCTTTGGGGAGCGTCTCGGCAAAAGCCTGCATCTGATCAGCAAGGCCATGCCGTTCAGCGTGCCGCCAGATGGGCTGGCTGCGCATCGCGATGGCACCGACCTGCAGCGGGGTCACCAGCAGAAAAAGCGCCGCCAGGATGCTGACTGCCAGCGGGCGCCCAACACGCCAGCGGCTGCGATCAAATGCCCGCCCGACCAGGCTACCCAGGAATACTGCCGTTGAAACAGCAAGAACCGGTAGAATGATTAGCACAAGGCGCCGGGAAGCCCAGGGGTGGGTAGGCGTAACGCGGCTGTTGAGGGCGTATATTATCATAAATGCGATCGCCATCGCCAAGAGCGGCACGACCTCGGAGGTTGTGCGCTTGCGCTGCTCGCACCAGAGGAGCCAGATTGCCCCCGCCACACCGAACAAGAGGCCGGTAGGGGTCCAATAGCTAGCCAACCAGCCAATAAAATGCCCCATGGTAGGGTCGATTACAAGCCTAATGAAGGCACCGAGTGCCCACAGCAGCCACACCCCAGCCAACACCAGCGGTATGCGTTGATATATCCCCAGCCACAGCGACCGGATGCGGTCGCACCAGCGCGCATGGTAGCGGTAAACCAGTGCTGCAGCGCCCAGTAACAGAAGTACCGCCACAACCAGCAGTTGTGCCGTGCGCGGCATGATCGCCAGCAGGCTGCGGGTAAAGATATAATAGCGCGCATGCCCCAGGCTGATGACCCCGCCCAACACCGTCCCTGCCAGGAGGACAGCCAGCCAGCGCCGGCGCAGGGCGGCATCCAGAGCGTTGTCTCTGTGCCAGGCCAGGAGCATCAACGGCACTAGCAGCGCCAGAAATATGATGCCTTCAAAGCGCAGGACCATCATGGCAGCGCAAGCCCATGCGCTCAGATAGAGCTGAAGCGTATTTTTGCTCTGGCGTGCGGTAACGGCGAAATAAATACCGCTCAGCAGCAGGGCTTGGGCATAGATTTCAGACGCGCTCAGGCGTGCAAACCAAAGCTGTGGAAAACTAATCATCAAGAGCGCCGCCCCGAACAAGCCCGGGAGCCAGCCGAACAGGCGCTTGCTAACGGCATAGAGCGCCACCAGGGCAGTAAGCGCCATAAAGGGAGTAGCATAAGTGCCGTTCCGACTGCCAAACAGGACGGCACTGAGGCCGATCCACACTTTGGGCAACGGCAGAAAACCAATTTCGATCTGCTGGGTGCCCAGGTGCCATTGGTAGAACGGCCCAGGGAAGCGGTTAACGGTGCTGGTCGTCTCCAAATAGTTAAACTGACGGCTAAAAATAGAGGGCAGCACGATACGGATCTCAGAGGGCAGGTTGGCGCTCTCAGGGGTCTCCTGGATGGCTTGCCAGGGTGCCCAGAAGGGATCCGAGTGCGCCCACAGGGTACCCTCCTGGGCCAACCAGATGCCGCCGACCGCATACACACCCGGGTCGCCATCAATATAGTACCCGTCGACCGGCCGGTTATAGAGCCACCCGGCCACGACCAGCAGCACCGCCAGGGCGATCTGCGCGCCAAGCGGCGTGCGCGGTGCGGCGGGCGCTGACTCCTCGTGCTGGGACTGTCTGCGCCACTTGTAAACCCGATACCCCACAAGTACCGCCAGCAGGAGGGCAAATACCCACCAGCGGAACAGGCCGATGCTGGCCAGGATCACACCCACCCACGAGATCACCGTCACGCCCGACAGCCAATACTGGATCGCACGCTCGTCCAAGCTCTCATGGGTCGCGCCGGCACGGCGGCCTAGTACCAGCCAGCCGACCAGGATACTGTCCAGTATCATCACGGGCAGCATGAGATAGTGCAGGATTGCTTGTGGGATCAGCTGAGCAAACATGGCGTTACCCCCCCTGCTGCTCGGGCAGCAGGCTCAGGATAGCCCGCGCGATAGGTTCCAGCATAGTATCGCTCATCCTGGCCGCCCCCATCTGGCCCAAAGCAGCCCCCGCCAGGCGCGCCAGTTTGACGCGGCGGCGCTGCTGGGCGGATTGATCGTCCGGTAAAAGTCGGTTGGTTGCATCTCTGCGTTGTGACATTGCCTTGCCTAACCTTCCAACAGGCGGTGGAGGGTGGCATCCCATGTGATGCTGGCAACCCTTGCGCGTGCATTCATGCCCCAACGGGCGTTCAAATCCCGGTCGTAAAATAGCTGGTCGATGCGTTCGGCCAGCTGGTGCGGATCAGCCGGGTTGACTACCACACCGGTGATGCCATCCTCGACGAACTCGAGCACCCCGCCGCTATCGCCAGCCGTTAAAACGGGCTTGGATGACTTCATCGCCTCGATGGTGGTGAGCCCATAATCCTCATCGACGGGCGCGTAATAGAGCGCCAGGGCGTTGGCGTACAAACCGATCATCTCGTCATCGGGCACATAGCCTTTAAAGACAACCTTGTCCGCCGCACCCACCTCGCGCGCCAACTGCTGGAGCCGCGCCAGGTCTTTGCCGCGCCCCACGATCCAGGCCTGTGCACCGCTGCGGGTCAAGCCCATGGCACGCACCAGCAGGTCGATGCGCTTGAGCGGATCTAGGCGCGAAACCGATAGTACGTAATCGCCATAGGCGGCGTGAGCATAGCGCTCTTCGTTGGCTGGCGGCGGATAGAGCACCTCAGCGCTCAGCTGGCTCCAGTGTGCCAGACGTTTGGCCACATTGCCCGAAATCGCCAACAGGCGCTCGGATTCGCCCAGGGTCTGGCGGTCGATCGCCATGACCGTATCGCGCAGTTCAGTATCATCGGGCGAGTCACTCAGGATGCCATACGGAGTACCGAACAGGTCGTAAACCTGGCGGAACTGCTGCACCAGCCAAGTGATTTTGTGGGGATGATCGACCGCAAAAGACGGGAATTTGAGGCAGATCACGCGGTCGATCGGTTGCCCCTCAGCTTCCCTGAGGTTGAGCAGGCGCCACGCTAGGTATCCCTTTAGGATCTCGTCTTTGTCATAGTGCAGATAGGGGATGTTGACCAGCGCCACAGCGTGCCCGGCAGTGCGCAGGCGTGCCGCCAACGACTCGGCCAGGATCTCGGCACCGCCATACTCAAAGGGCACCTGAGCGTTGCAGACCGCAATGCGCAGCTTGTCCATCCTAACTCGGCTGGTAGGAAAAGAGGGCGAGGCTGCCGGCTTGCGCAGGATCTCCCGCAAGACTGGACAGGCTGTCAGCTGGCAGTGCCCGCAGGTAGCGCACTTGTGCGGGGTTCAAACCGAGTGTCTCACACAGAGCTGCCACCAGCCGCACTGGCTGCACCGCCGGATGCTCACCCATAGTTGCCTCGCTCAGGTGCAGCAGAAGCAACCCACCGGGGGCCAGGACCTGAGCGGCAGCGTTGATCAGGCGAGCCAGCTCGGTCAGCGACAGCTGGCCGCTATCCGCCAGCACCACCCCTTTTACGGCACCGCGGTTCAGGGTTTTGAGCTGATCCAGGCCCTGAACCAGGTCATAAGTCTGTAGATCACCTTTGGCAGTCACCAGCACAAGCGTCTCGCTGGCGTCGGAATCGGGCACAGTGGGCACGGCATTGCCCACCAGAGGCGAGAGCAAGTCGCTGCAGCGCGCCCAAAACTCGGGCAATGTGGGGGGCTGGCTGGCAGAGTCACTTGGCGCCTGCAGCGAGGCGGTACTGGCGGTCTCCAGCTGCTCAAGGCGGCTTTCCAGGCGCTGCTGGTTTTGCTCGAGGGTCAGGATATACTCGCTGGCGACGCGGTTATAGTCGTTTTGCTGATCGACAATAGGGTTGATATACCAGCGCAGCAGCCGGCGGACGATCTTTTTGGTATAAGCAGCCAGCTTGGCCACCAGCCCTTTGGGCATTGTGGGCCATCCGATCGGCAAGTGCGGATTCACACGCCCATAACGCTCCAGGCGCGAAGCCATCTTTGGCTGAAACGCTTCTCCGACAAGCTGCGAGAGCTCATGCTGGTGGATAAGCTCGTCCTTGAGGGCATCGATTACATCCTGCAGGTTGTCGTGTGGCGATCTCGCCATATTGCGTGCTCCGCGCCGGATTAACGACCAAGCAGTCGCTGACACACCCAGGCGCCTGAAGATGGCTGTACTATAGACCAAAAACACAGCCCGGCAAATGCTCAGGCACGGAAAAACCCTCACGCCCTTCCCCGCCTGACGCTATAATGAACGTGCCGCCCTGTGCGCTTGGATCAGGGCAGCAGGCATCCTGTGATGCGGTACAGGAGTTGGGATGGTCAAGATTGCTTTGATCGGTGCCGGCAGGCGGTGCCAAGATCGTCGCACTCCTGTCCATAAATCGCCAGGCCGGCGCTCTCGAGCCTGGTTACCTCGGTATCGGGCGGAAACAGCGCGGCGATTTGTTCAGCGCTTGCCGTGAACAGGACCCAGTACGGTTGCTGCCCACGCTAATACCCAGTTTTAGCATGTCGTTTATCCCCTGATGAACTGGCAGCAGGCGAACCCGCGCGCCGAATAGTTATATTGATTGCTCCGAATCGCAGCCTGTCCGGAAACTCTGAGCCGGGTTTACGGCTCGCTGTATCCGGAAAATGATTTGATGAAACCCCTGGATTGCTTACAATCTAAAAGAACCCAACGAACAGAGGCTGGTGTGGATCCGCAACTGTCTATCATCTATGAGGGTTTCGCGATTGAGCGCGGCAGCTGGCGCCGCAACCCAGGCCGCGCCCGCCTGACAGAGCATATCTCGCGCATCGAACGTTCACAGCGCGACAAGCTGGCGCTGGTGATCGATGTGATCTCGGAAAGCGCGGTGCCCTCGATCGTCTACGACCGGCTTTTTGCAGCCTTTTCCAGTGCCTTTGCGCGCTCCGAAGGTGACTTGAGCGCGGCGCTCGAGGCCGGCTACGATGGCGCTAACGCCCTGGTGCTCGACATGAATTCGCGCGCCGACGAAGCTCACCAGCTGCTGGTAGGCTTGCAGGCCGCCGTGATACACGAGGGTTGGCTCTATATCGCCCAGGCTGGGCCGGTCGTTTCGGTGCACTGGCATCACGGCAAGCTGAGTATCGAGCCGCCCGATTCGCCCTGGCTGTATGCGGATGGCGTCAACCCTTCCAACGAGACGCGTGACCTAGCATTGGGCGAGACCCAGCAGGTCTCGCCGCGATATAACCGCCTGCACCTGTCGCCCGGGGACGCCCTGCTCCTGTGCAACACCGCCGTGGTAGCCGCGCTGAGCGACGACGAGCTCTTGCAGATCATGGCCGCCAGCCACGAAGACGCCCTGCCGGCTTTATTGGGCCCCAGACTGCACCAGGTTGAGGCGGTTGGCATGATGCTGACCGTCGCTCCGGGGCCGGAGACGATCGCCTTCCCCGAGCCAGCACCAGTAGCCATCCTGCCGCCGCCCGAGAGCGCCGAGTTGCAGGCCGTGGTTAAGGACGAACCGGAGGAGCCTGTTGAACCGCCGCCCCGCGCGCCTGCACCGCCAGTGCATCAGTTGGGCAGTGCTGTGCTGCTGATAACTGCCGCAGCTATCCCGCTGGTGCTGATGATCATGGTTATCTTTGCCAGAGTGCAGTACGACGCCCTGCGCCGGCGCGAGTTCAACGAGTTGCGTTCGACCGCTCAGCAGCAATATCAGGCTGCTCTCGAGATTAACGACACCCTCGCCCAGCGGCGCGCCATGAACGAAGCCCTGGCACGCACCGAAGAAGGCCTGCTGGCGATGCCCAGGGATGAGGAATTGCTAGCCCTGCAGCAGCGCATCATCAACCGGCTCGACCAGATCAATGCCGTCTCGCGGCTTTATCGCATGACCAAACTGCTGGATCTGGACGACCCGGGCATGTCGGCAGCTACCTCGCGTATCAGCGTGTCGGGCAGTAACCTCTTTTTGCTCAACCGCGGCAGCAACCGCGTCTATCATCTGCGCCTCGACCAGGCTGGCGAGCAGCTCCAGCCGCTGGATGCCAACTCTCTGGTGATCCAGCCCGGCCAGCAGCTTGGCGGGGTCAGCATCAGCCACCTGGTGGATGCCGTCTGGATGGACGCGGACGCCTTTGTGCGCAAAGCCCAGCTGATGGTACTGGAGCGCTCTGGCTCGCTTCTGGCCTACGATCCCGAGATCGGCGTGCAGGGCATCAGCATCATGCCGGTGGGCAACTCTGACCAATGGCTCGGTCCGCAGTCGATCGGAAAATATGACGGCAACATCTATATCCTAGATCCGCTGCAAAGCCGCATCCTGAAATACGTGCCCGTCGAAGGCGCCTACACCCTCCCGCCGATCGACTACATTGACCCAATGCTGGGCATTGACCTGACGGGCGCAGTGGATATGGCGATCGACGGCAACATCTATGTGCTCTATGTCAACGGTCAGATTTTAAAATTCCTCGAGGGCGTACCGCAGCCTTTTACCATGGAAGGGCTGCCGGCCGAGATGACCAGCCCGCTGCAGCTGTGCGTCACGCCGGACGAATCGACTGAAAAACGGGGCTATGTGTATGTGGCCGACCCGGGCAGCCGTCGCATCCTGCAGTTCGACAAGCAGGGCAACTATATCCGCCAGTTCATGGCCAACCCGGATGCCGACCTGCTCGGTGACCTGCAGGCCTTTTACGTGGACGAGCCCAGCGGGCGGCTCTTTATCGCCGCCGACGACGTCATCTGGCTGACCACCCTGCCGCCGCGCAGCTATTGAAGCACGCATGACACGCATCCTGGGCATCGAAACCTCGTGTGACGAGACCGCGGCTGCCGTGGTCGAAGACGGCCGCGTGTTGCTCTCGAACGTGGTGGCGTCGCAGATCAGCCTGCACCAGCAATACGGTGGGGTCTTTCCCGAGATCGCCTCACGTCAGCACATACTCTCGATCGACACCGTCATCCGCCAGGCACTCGAGCAAGCCGATATTACCCTCGACGAGATTGATGCTATCGCCGTCGTCCACGGACCGGGCCTCGCGGGCGCGCTGCTGGTAGGGCTCAATACGGCAAAGGCTCTGGCGTATGCCGCCAACAAGCCGCTGCTAGGGATCAACCACCTCGAGGCGCACGTCTATGCCAACTGGCTGCTCTCGCCAGGCACCCCCAGTCTGCTTGAACCATGGTTTCCGCTGGTGTGCCTGGTGGTCTCGGGCGGACACACCGACCTGATCCTGATGGAAGGATATCACCGCTACCAGCTGCTGGGGCACACCATTGACGATGCCGCCGGAGAAGCGTTCGACAAGGTCGCGCGCCTGCTGGGACTTGGATACCCCGGCGGACCCGTCATCCAGCGCACTGCCGAGGGTGGCAACCCGCAGGCCTTTCACTTTCCGCGCGGCCAGGTCGATAATCCCTACGACTTTTCATTTTCGGGGCTCAAAACGGCTGTCCTGCGCCAGGTGCAAGCCCTGCGGCGTGCCGCCGGTCAGCAGGTCGAGGAGCATGGCGAAAAGCTGGTGGATGCTGCCTCGGCTGCCGCGCAGGTAGAGCTGCCGCTTGCTGATCTGACGGCCAGTTTCCAATCCGCCGTGGTCGACGCCCTGGTAAGTAAAACCGCTGCTGCTGCTCAAGCCTATGGCGCCCAACTGGTGCTGTTGGCGGGCGGAGTGGCCGCCAACAAGCTGCTGCGTATGGAAATGACCCGCCGAATGGATGTTGAAGTGCGCTTCCCGCCGATCAGTTTTTGCACCGATAACGCCGCCATGGTGGCTGCTGCCGGCCATTACCGCTATATCGCGGGGCTGCGTTCAGGCCTCGACCTGGACGTCGACCCAAGCCTGCAGCTGGTGAGCGCCGAGGTCTTGGCATGAGCTCCCCCAACGAGGTCTACGCCCTGATTAAGCGCGTGCCGGCGGGCAAAGTCATCACCTATGGGCAGATCGCGCGCGCCCTGGCCAACCCACGGGCAGCCCGCGCGGTGGGCTGGGCGATGGCTGCCTGTCCGCCAGAAGTGCCCTGGCAGCGCGTGCCCAACGCACGGGGCGGCATCAGCCAGCGCAGTCTGCGCGACCACGAAAGCCTGCAACGAGAGCTGCTGGCACGCGAGGGTGTCTGTCCGGATGCCTCCGGCTGTTATGACCTGGCGCGCTACGGCTGGAGGGGGTAATCATGACCGACCCGCGTGAAGCCCTGCAACGCCTGCCGGCGGTCGATCGGACCTTGCAAACACCCGAGGCGGCCGAGCTGACGGACCGCTACGGGCATGCCTGGGTAGTGGCGGCCATCCGTGAGGAACTGGATGAACAACGCGCGCGTATTCGAGCCGGTGAACCCTCCATCGACCTGAGCGAGTTGGTCGGGCGGGTACGCCAGCGTCTGGCAGAACAGGGCACGCCCAGCCTGCAGGGCGTGATCAACGCCAGCGGCGTGATCGTGCACACCAACCTGGGGCGCGCACCGCTCTCGACAGCAGCCGCAACGGCGGCGGCAGAGATTGCGGCGGGCTATTCGAACCTAGAGTACGACCTCCCCGCGGGCAAACGCGGCTCGCGTTATGTGCACGCCCGTGAGCTCCTGACGCGCCTGACGGGTGCGGAAGCAGCCCTGCTGGTCAACAACAACGCCGCGGCAGTCTTGCTGGCGTTGGCGGGCCTGGCGGCCGGGCGCGAGGTGATCATCTCGCGCGGTCAGTTGGTTGAGATCGGCGGCGGGTTTCGCATCCCCGACGTGCTGGCGGCCTCGGGCGCGCAGCTGGTGGAGGTGGGCACTACCAACCGCACCTATGCTGCTGACTATGAACGCGCCATCACCCCCGATACCGCCCTGATTTTACGGGTGCACCAGAGCAACTTTCGCCAGCAGGGATTTGTGCATCAGGCGGAATTAGCCGAACTGGCTGAGCTCGCTCACGCCCACGGCCTCGTACTGGTGGATGACCTCGGCAGCGGGACGCTTCTGGATACTGCCCCCTATGGCCTAGTGCACGAGCCCACTGTACAGGAAAGCCTCGCGGCTGGCGCCGACTTGGTGACATTTTCGGGCGACAAACTGCTGGGCGGACCGCAGGCCGGCATCCTGGTGGGCAAGGCTGAGCTGATTGCCCGCCTCGAGCATAATCCGCTCACGCGCGCGCTGCGGGTCGACAAAATGGCGATCGCTGCCATGCAGGCAACGTTGCTGCATTATGTGCGGGGTGAGGCAGAGCGCAAGATCCCTGTGTGGCGCATGCTGGCTGCCAGCGCCGTTGAGCTGGAGGCGCGTTCTGAACGTCTCGCTTCTAGCGTGGGGGCGGCTGGGTGGCAACTGCGTGAGGGCCGCTCGATGATCGGCGGCGGCGCGCTGCCCGAAGAGAGCCTGCCGACCAGGCTCCTGGTATGGCCGTATGCTAACCCGCAGGTGCTGGCAGAGCGCCTGCGCGCCGGCAGCCCGACAGTGCTGGCGCGCGTCGAAGATGGCGCTCTGGTGCTGGACCTGCGCACTGTGCTCCCCGAACAGGAAAGCGCCCTGGCCGATCGCCTGCGGGCGCTCCTGGGTTAAGCGGGGGCGCTGATCAGGTCTTTTGCACCTCGAGGTTGGCGCCGCAGTTGGGGCATTTGCGCAGATCCGAGCGCACCGGCAGCTTGGTGGTACAGTAAGGACACACCTTTTCGGCAATGCTCAGACGCAAGCCGCTGACGACGTATACCGTGCGGTCCTCTCGGTCTTCGCGCTGAGCCGACCCCTCGCGAACCAGGCCTTCAAGCGTCTGGGCAGCCAGCTGCTGCGGGATCTTGAACTCGGCACGCAGCTGCGCGGCGGTTACTTCGCCGCCCAGACGCTGTGCCAGGTTGATAGCTCCCGTGCGCAGCGCCTCGGGGGTAATCTCGGCTAGCCGGCGCAACCGGCGCAGGCCAAAGATCAGCAAAAACAATCCGATGGCACCCAGTGCCAGAGCCACCCACAAGCGGCTGGGACTCTGGCTGGCGGCGATCAGAAAGAGCACCCCCAGAGTGAGGAATGGGATCGCTAGCAGGACGGCTAAGATGGCGGGCAGTTTTCTCATATTCTTCCCCTTGTTCCGGTTTACTTCCAGGCTTCCGTCGCTTTATTGAGCGCCACGCCCATGTTCTCGAAAAACGCCTTGATAATGTCATCGTTGAGACGGTCAGAAAAGTAGACCTTGACAATCTGGCTGAACTCGAGCGGGTTGGCGCCCAGGTACACTTCGTCCTTGACCGCACCTGTCAGCGGCTTCCAGGTCTCGGCCACGTTGACAACCCACTGCGGGATGGCCAACTTGACCTCTGAGAGATTGTAGCGGTTTTGCTCCTCGACCACGCCGGCCACTGATTTGGCAAAGCGTTCCATGCCCTGCGCAATGCCCTTGGTGAGGCCAAGCGCTTCAGCTACAGACCGCAAGCCCTCCTCGTAGTTGGTGCGCACCTGGTTGCGGCGTGCCAGATCATCGAGGGCAGTGCCCAGCTCGCCGGCCACCCCGGATGGGCCGTCCAGGTTGGTGAGCACGTTGGTGATGCCCTGCTGCTGGGCTAACCCGTCCAGGTTAGCCTGTACAAAGTCGCGCCGTGCCTGAGCCTCAGCCTTGGCAATGCCCTGCTCTTCCCACTGCTTGCGCAGCTCAGACTGATGATCAGCGGTCTCAGTGAGCTGTTGCTGCCAGGTATTACGCGTGTTCTGCAACCTGTCTTGCAGCTGCTGGCGCTTCTTCAGGAGTTTGTTTTGCTGGCTTTTCAGGCTGCTAATTTTAAAGGCGTTGAACAATCCGCCCAAGCCGCGGCGCAGGCTCTCGATCTGCTCATACAAAGCGGCATAGGCATCCTGTGTAGCCGCCAACTGCTGCTTGAGCTTTTCTTCCGCGTCGTTGAGCTGCGGATTACTGGTCTGGAGCTGGTCTCTGGCCTGCTGGGCGCGCGCCAGGAGTTGGTCGCTCTCGGCCTGCATCTGTGGGATTTTCTGCTCCAGCTCTGCGAGCTCCTGCTCGAGTTTGGCGTGCTCAATCCGTTCAGCATCATCGATCTTGATGCGCAAAGCATCCGGCAGCTCACGCCGCTCCGTCAGCACCCTCGGGAAGCAATAGGCAAACTGCTTTTGCCAATCCTCGAGCTCGCGCTTGAAGATGTCGTTGAACTGCTTTTGGATCTCTTCGGTCTCGCGAAACGCCGCCTTCATCTCGGCCACTTTATCTCGCAGGTATTTATGAAACTGGGTCAGGGTGAGATGATAGACCTTGTTCGGATCGCTCATGAGCGCCTCCTCAGTACCAAACCAACTAGAGCCCCACTCCGCGTGTACCGGCATGCAGACGCTTGCGCACCCGCCAACCGAGCGCATGCAGGCGCGAACCGCCGGGGGCTACTGCTGCCAGCTCCTCAAAGCTGCCGCGTTCATCCCAGTAGAGCGGACATGCGCCGCAACAGATGTCGCGGATCTGGCAGCGCTGGCAATCAGGCGGGATAAACTCTTTACGGCGCCAGTAGAGCGCGGTGCGGCTGTGCCAGACGGCCTCAAAACCGTCGTGCAGCAGGTCGCCGATGCCATCCTCAAAGCTGGAACAGGGCAGCAGCTCGCCGGCCGGATTAACGGAAATCAGACCATCCACGCAGGCGCACGATTTAGCGCCCAAACCAGCTTGCACCGGGTTGAACAGGCAATAGGGCACCGGCGAATACCACACCAGCCGCACGCCCCGCTCCTTGGCGCGCGCCTGCACGGCCAGGATGTGCTCGCCGATGCTGCTGTAGCGGATGTCATCCTGGGCATGGTCAAGTGCTGTGCCGGTACGGATCACCATGTTCATCGAAAAGTACTCGGATTTCAGCTCTTGTGCGATGAAATCGACCAGCTCGAGCAGGTGGTCGCGGTTGCCGCCGCACACCGTGGTGTTGGTGTGGGTATGGATACCGACCGCGCGCAAGTTGTGCACCGCCGCCACCGTCTTGACGAACGCTCCAAGATGCTGGGTGATGGCATCGTGCACCTCCGCAGTCGCCCCCTCGAGGCTCACCTGGGCGGAATCCAGTCCTGCCTCTTTGAGCCTGGCGACGTAGGCTGGGTCGGCACAGGCCAAACCATTGGTGATCAGGTTGACGCGCATGCCCTTGGCTTTGGCATAAGCCACCAGCTCGGGCAGATCTTCGCGCAGGGTCGGTTCGCCGCCGGTGAACGAGACAGTCGGGCAATGCGCCTCGTCATAGAGCCGATCGATCACCAGCATGACCTCGGCGGTATCCATCTCGGGTACCTTGCGGCCGCGCTTGGGGGCGTCCGCATAGCAAAACGTACAGCGATTCTGGCAGCGATAGGTCAGCGCGATCTCGGAGAGCACCGGCAACTCGCGCTTGTGGCTGCCAAAGGTCGTCTGGCGCACTTTGGGCGCCCCGCATACGTCGTCATTCAGGAGCGCCGCCACGCTGTACAGGAGCTCTTTCAGGTCAGTACGCACCCGCTCCGGCTCTGCGTGATAGGTTTCACTGATCTCGCTCACCAGTTGCTCGATGCTGGGCGCATCAGGCGCATACAATCGGTCAAGCATCAGGGTCGCCATCGGGTTGAGGTGATGGATGCGGTTGGGGCGCAGGATGATCAGGCCATCCTGCGGACGGATATAGATATAGGCACGCGTAGATTCAACCAGCTCGCTGGCAAAGCGCTGCAGGTCGAACCCCTGCTGGGTCGTGGTCGAGGTCATGGTCATCAGACGCTGCTCACACAGGCACTGTGGCAGGCGCTGTGGCAGGCGCTGTGGCACACGCAGGCACTGTGGCAGGCGCTGTGACAGGCATCGTGCACGCAGGCCGAGTGGCAGGCGTCGTGCACGCAAGCCGAGTGACAGGCGCTGTGGCAGGCACTATGGCAGGCGTCATAGCCGGCCACTTCGCCCGTACCGCCGCCAAAGAGCTGGCTGATGGTGGACTCGACAGAGGCCACCGTACCGCTGACGGTCTTTTCAATGCTCGAGGTGACGTTCTGCGCCAGCGATTCAAAGGGCGCTATGGCCGTGCCGGCGCCGCGCTCGAGCGGCGAGGGAATGTGCGGGCCGCCGCCACTGCTGCTGCTCATCGGGCGGTTCGCAAGGATCACCCAAGGAGCATAGTCGGGCAGCGGGGCGTTGGCCGGCCGCAGGGTCGACTCGCGCTGCCAGTCTTCCCAGGCAGTATCGATGCGCCGGCGATAGGTCTCGCGGGTGGCCGCCGGGTCGGCGTTCCACATCTTGGGCTGCACCGCCGATGCCACCGCGCTGAGCACCGCACTGATACCCGCCTTGTCGAGCGTGCCGTCTTCCTGCACACCGCTGACCAGTACGCGCTCGTACTCGGCCATCTCGGCATCGGGTTTCAGGATCTCGAGCTGCAGCGGCATATGGTTGACGATGTTGACAATGCCGCGCTGTTCGAGCCCCAGCACGATCAGCGAAATGGTCTTGGCTGTGTTACCCATCAGGAAAGCGGCCTCGATGGCGTTCAGATCCGGCACTACCCCGGGCGTCTGAAAGGTCTCGATCTCGATTTCGGGCGAGGCGTATTCTTCAAGCTTGGGCTTGGGCTTTTTCAGGAGCGTGATCACCAGCAAGACCAGCACCAGCACGGTGATCGGCACGCCCACGCAGCAGACTGTGCCGAGGGCTTCCGGATCGCGCAGGACGCCGATCAGGCTGGTATCTGAGGGGGTGGCTGTATTGAGCGGGATAGGCGTCTCTTTGGTGGTGCTGATCAGCGATGCCGGCAGATAAAAGCGCGGGATCATCTCTTCCTGCGGAGCCAGGTTATCTTTGCGCACCAGGAACGACAGCCATACCTTGCCGGTGGTCTCATCGGGAGTGGGAAAGAAGACCCAGCGGTCAAAGCTCTCGGGGTCAACGGTGATGATGCCGCTGCCATCCACCAGCTCATCCGTCACCTGTTCGGGCGTCGTCACATCGGCGGACAGCTCAAACGGCAGAATATAGGTGATCTCCTGGCGCTGGATCGGCAGGCTCCAAGCAAAGGGAGCCCAGCCGATCGCCACCAGGTCCTGGCCCTGATAGCTGGTGGGATCAAACACCGACCGGTCGATAGTATAGTGAATCAGCACCTTGTAATGCTGGTTGCGCTGCGTGCGAATATCAAAGTTCAGCTGGTAGTAGGGCGCAGAACCGCTCAGATTGCCGCCGAACGGGCCATCCGGGCCTTCGCCGGATACCTCGACAATCACTGCATCCGATTCAAAGGGACCTACCGCGCGAAAGCGGTTGCGGCCGTCTTCGTGTTCGGTAAAGGTGAGTGTGTATTTAACGTCCAGCCGCCCATCCGCCAGCACCACCACGTAGGATTCGACGAGGTCGAGCGTGACTGGATCAGCCGCCAGGCTCACTATCGGCACCTGGAGCATCAGCAGCACAAGCACTGCAAGCACAACGCGTGCGATTCGACGCATTTTTACCTCCTCAGCCGCGAGCAGACAGGCGCTGCTGCATCACTCGAACCATGTACACCGGTAACCTCGCCATGCGCCGCCAGCGCCAGGGTTGGCGCACCAGACGGAACAACCATTCTGCGCCGATGCGACGCATCCACTTGGGGGCTCGCGGCGCAATGCCGGCGATAAAATCCAGCGTACCGCCCACCCCCATACAGACCGGCACCGGCAGTGCCGCGCGGTTGCGGCTAATCCACAGATCCTGCGCCGGTGCGCCATAGGCTACAAAGAGCATGTCGGGCGCAGTTGCGCGGATACGCGCTGTGATCTCGTCCTGCTCCTCGACCCTGGGCGACCCGGAATAGGTGCCGGCAATCCGCAAACCCGGATATGCGGCCTGCAGGCGCTGTGCCGCCTGATCAGCCACGCCCGGTGCTGCCCCTAGTAAGTATAGACTGAACCCCCGCTGCGACGCCAATTGTGCCAAGAGCGGCACCGTGTCGGCGCCCGTCACACGCTCACGGATCCTTCCGCCCAGTAAACGTGCTGCCCATACCAGGCCGGCGCCATCCGGCAGGGCACAGTCGCTGGCATTGATCGTGCGGCGAAACTCGTCGTTGTCCTGGGCGGTTATTACAAATTCCGGGTTAACCGTCACCAGGTGGTGATGCCCGCCCTCGGCGATGAATTGTTCGCAACAAGCGAGCGTCTCGGCGATGGTGATGTCGTCAACACGCACCCCCAGAATCTCGATCGAGCGCCTAGCCATCCTCACCTCCCTGCCGCACATTCCAGGGCGGCTAGTACTGATGCGGCACAAGCATGCCAGGTGAACTGACTGGCGCGCTGATAGCCGCGCTGGCGCAGTTGCTCCGCCAAGACGGTATCCTGTACCACGTTGGCCAACGCCTCAGCCCAACCGACGGTGTCATCAGGATCGACCAGGATGGTAGCATCGCCAGCGACCTCTGGCAGGGAGGAGGCATCCGAGCAGATCACCGGCGTGCCGCAGGCCATGGCTTCCAGCACCGGCAGCCCAAAGCCCTCGTAAAAGCTGGGCAGCGCAAAGGCGCGCGCTCCGCTCAGCAAGGCCGGCAAATCGGTCTCGTTTGCATATCCTGGTAACTTTACGCGCGAGTAGACGCCCTGGTTGCGGGCGATTTCGGCCAGATCCTGCGGCAACCAACCCTGCCGACCGGCTAACACGAGGTTGAGCTGGGCGGGCAGATCCAGCGCATGCGCCGCCAAGGCAAAGGCACGGATCAGCCCGGGCAGGTTCTTGCGCGGCTGCAGCGACCCGAGGTAGAGGATATAGTCGCTGCCGGTGTCATACTGGGCCTGTACCCTGGCCAGAGCTTGCGGGTCGTCTGTCCGCCGGATCGGGCTGCCCGCCGGATACGCCACCACCACCTTGTCCGCCGGTGTGCCGTAAAAGTGCGCCAGGTCGCGCCTAGTCGCGTGCGAATCTGCCACCACCATACGCGCGCTGCGGACGTTGTGGCGTGTCGACCAATCCAAGTAGGCGCGCTGCAGCGCAGGATGGGCCTGCGGGTAGTGACGGTAACCGACGTCATGAACGGTGACGACGCTGGCTCCGCGGTATCCCAGAGGAATAACATGTGCGGGGACAAACAACACGTCGGGCGGATCACGGCGCAGTTCGGCGCCGAGCGTAAAGTGCGTCCATAACCGCCGACTCGGCAGCACCCGTGCTATGACACGCTCATTGAAAGCAAAGAGATCTGCGGCCGGCGGCTGGTTAAAGTAGAGGGTGTAGTGATGCTGCGGCGCCAGCTCCAGCAGCGCACGCACCAGATAAAGGGTATAGTTCTCGGTGCCGGTGCGCTGGATAGCGGTGCTGCGACTAGCATCGATTCCGATTCTCATGCTGGTACCCCGCTGTGCCACACAGCAGTTGCGCTGGCTTTCAGCAGGGCGCGTTCGATATCAATAATAGCCTCAGGGGGTGCCAGGGCGATGATGCAGCCGCCCATGCCCCCGCCGGAGAGCTTGGCGCCCCACGCGCCCGCCCCTATAGCGGCTTTGATGAGCGCCTCAAGGCGCGGGTGCGAGACGCCCAGTTCCTGCAGCAGCAGCTGGTTAGTGACCATAGCACTGGCCAGGGTATGCCAGTCGCCCTTGTGCCATGCTGCCAATCCAGAGCTGGCGACGCGACCAATGGCGTTCAAGGTCCTGCCTATCTCTTGGGGTTGTGACGCAAGGCACTCGCGCACGGCGGCCACCGCCGTATGGGTTTGCGAGGCGATCCCGCTGGAAGCGATGATCATACAGGGTGCTGGCAGACCGTCGAGCAGCTTGATCGGCTGGCCGCGCTCGTAATAAATCGCCCGTTCGTAAGCGATGACGGTGTTATCGATACCGCTGGGGGTGCCATGGTGCACCACCTCGGCGGCATAAGCGGCCTGCGAGACGGCTTCGGGCGGCAGCTCGGTATCGTACCAGGCTGCCATCGCGCGCACCAGCGCCACCGCCGTGGCTGCGCCACTGCCCAAACCACTGGCCAGAGGGATGTCGGAGGTGATCAGGAATTCCGCTTCCGGCAGTGGGCGCCGGAGCACCAGCATGGTTTGCTCAAGAGCTGTTCGGATAGCGCGCGCGGTCAGGTCGGCAGGTACAGACGCCAGATCGCCGAACACAAAACGGCGCCCGAGTTCGCGTGATTCGACCACCAGGGCTTTCGAGCCGGGTTGCGGTGTGATCTGCACCCTGGTACGCAGCTGGGGAAACGGCACTGCCAGGGCCGGCTCGCCATAGACTACGGCGTGTTCGCCAAGCAAAATGGCCTTGGCGCAGGCGCTGACAGTTTGGGTAGCAGGATGTGCTGACATACCTCGATGATACACGTATCCGCGTAGTTTGTCAGCGCGAGTGTACTAGACGCGCAATACGGTGCGAAAGCCTCGCACGCCATAGTACGAGTCGGCGTCATTGTGGTAGATACAGACCTGATCGCAGCGCCGGTCGCCAAGGATAGCACCGCCCAAACGGCGGATCACCTGCGGCGTCTTGAGCCAGCTGGAGGTCTTGAGGTCGTATTCACCCGCAGCCTGCAGGGCGTGGTACTGCGCCTCGTCCATCAGCTCAGTGCTTGGCAGCCGCAGCCAGTTCTGGGCGAAATTTGAAATGATAGTTGATGATGCCGTCATCGCCTTCTTCGTTGATGTGGCGGGTGACCATCTCAACCGGCATGCCGATAAACACCTCGTCGGAAGCCACATCGGTAAGCTGTGCGGTAACCAGCGGGCCTTCTTCGGTCTTGACCAGGGCGGCCACGTAAGGAGTCTGGCCCTCAAATCCGCGCGGAGCCACGCTCATGGTCGTGTACGAGTAAACTGTGCCGTGCCCCGAAAAAGCCAGCGGCTCTTTGGCTGGGCCGCCGCAGTGCGGGCAGATATCGCGCGGCGGAAAGAGTTTGGCATGGCACTGCGGACAGATCTCGCCCACAAAGCCAAGACGGAACTTGCGTGTGCGCCATGATGATGCCAGGCTCATTAAATTCTCCTTTAACTCACTCGTTCAAAAATGTGTGTGATGATGTTGGCGCCGCTCCCGCCAATGTTCTGGGTCATGCCCAGCACACAGCCAGGGATCTGGTTGGCGCCTGCTTCGCCGCGCAGCTGGGTGACGGCTTCGAGTGCCTGATAAGTGCCGGTAGCGCCTACCGGATGCCCGCGCGCCTTGAGCCCGCCCATGGTGGCGATAGGGATACGCCCGCTCAGGCTGATGGCCTCTTCCATGGCCAGACGCACGCCCTGTCCGCGCTCCGCAAAGCCGTTGGCTTCCAGCGATAGCGCCGACATGATGGTAAAGGCGTCGTGCAGCTCGAAAAAGTCAATGTCCTCCGGCTGGATGCCGGCCTGCGCGTAGGCATTCAGCGACGAAATGCGTGCTGCGCGCAGCTCGAGGATATCGGCGCGGTCATGTATCGCCAGGGCATCGGTGGCAGCCGCAGATGCGGCGATGCGCACCAACGGTTTGCCCAAGCTGCGCGCCAGATCGAGCGGTGCCAGCACCAATGCCGCAGCCCCGTCGGCAATGCCGGCAGAATCCAGCAGCCCGACCGGCTCGGCGATCAGTTTGGCCTTCATAAAGGCTTCGGGCGTGATGGCGCGGCGGAACATGGCGGCCGGGTTGTTGACGGCATTGCGGTGCGCGGTGACGGCAAAGTTGGCAAAATCCGCGCGCTGGTATCCATACTCGTACAGATAACGCTGCATCAACAGGGCATTGAGCCCCACAAAACTCAGGCCGTGCGCCACCTCATTTTCGGCATCGGCAGCCGCTGCCAGCGCCACAGTGGTATCAGGCTGGGAGGTCTCGGTCATCTTTTCGACGCCGCACACCACCACGGTCTCGGCCATCCCGCCTGCCACCATTATATAACCCTGGTGCAGTGCGGCGGCCCCCGAGGCACAGCCCGCCTCGATCTTGGCAGCGGGCACACCGCGGATGCCGGCATAGTCGGCAATCAGCGCGCCCAAGTTCTCCTGGCCGCACGAGAGCCCCGAGAGCATGTTACCCACCAGCAGAGCATCCGGCAGGCCCGTGCCGGCGTCTTCCAGCGCCAGATAGGTGGCCTCCGAACCCAGGATGCGCAACGACGACTCCCAGTGTTCGCCCACGGGGGTCTGACCGAGCCCAATAACCGCTACCTCTCTCACGGCAGCCTCTAGTGCATCACCAGCTGGCCGCGCAGGCGCAGGTAGGTGGCGTAATCAATGATCGTCTTGCGTTCGATATAGGCGCGTGTGGTCGGTGCGAGGGACTGCCGTTTGGGCAGGGTGTCGGTTACCAGCCAGCTAAAGGCATCGCTGCCAGCGCCCGACCCAAACGATACCAGCAGAATACGATCGCCGGGCTGGGCGATATCGAGCACCGCGCTCATCCCCAACAACGACGACCCGGCATAGGCGTTGCCGATCTCGTTGGCCAGTAACCCCGGGCTATACTGCTCGGACTTGAAACCCAGTTGCCTGGCGGCACGCTCCGGGAAGCGCGGGTTGGGCTGATGAAATACGGCGTAACGATAGTCACTCGCGCTGCGCCCCAGGCCTTCCATCAGGCTGCGCACCGACGAGAGCACATGCGCAAAGTAACCCGGCTCGCCGGTAAAGCGCCCCCCATGACGAGGATAGTTTTGCCCTGGCCGCCGCCAGAAATCGGGCGTGTCAGAGACATATGAGTAGGAGCCTTCCAGCGTGGCACAACCAGCCTCAGCCGGCCCCACGATGTAGGCTGCCCCGCCAGCTGCCGCGGTGTATTCCAGGGCATCGCCGGGGCGCCCTTGGGCGGTATCCGCGCCGATCGCCATGGCATAGCCGGCCATGCCCGATCCTACCAGAGCGATGCCCGCCTGCAGCGCTTCGGTGCCGGCCTTGCAGGCGAACTGCAGGTCAGCCGCCAGGCAGGCGTTGCCCACACCCAGGGCCTCGGCCACCACCGTCGAGCTGGGTTTGACGGCATAGGGGTGCGACTCGCTGCCGATCCACACGGCGCGTAAAAGCACCGGGTCGATCCGAGCGCGCGCCACAGCATTACGGGCCGCCTCGATAGCGATCGTGACCGTGTCTTCATCCAGACCCGGGACGCTCTTGAACGCCACTGTGCCTTCTTCGTCGCCGCCCCAAATGCGGCTGATCTCGCTGGCCGGCAGGCGGTAGCGCGGGATATAGGCGCCATACCCGACAAGACCGACACTGCGCAAGGGTCTCATCACACTCATGGGGTGCACCCCCTGAGCTCGGCCAGCAGCACCTGGGCGGCGTCGGAACGCACGGTGCGCGCTGTGATCATGGCTGCTGCCAGCTGCTCGATTTCATCGCCCTGTGCGCCAGCCGCCATCGCCACCTGGCGGGCATGCAGACGCATGTGTCCACGCTGGATGCCCTCCATCGCCAAAGCGCGCAGGGCGGCCAGGTTTTGGCCCAAACCCACGGCAGCAGCAATGCCCGCCAGTTCACTGGCGTGCTCAACCTGGAGGATGCGCAGGCTCAGGCGCGCCTGCGGATGCGAACGCGTGGCTCCGCCAAAGGTGGCGGCTGCCATGGGCAGCTCGATGCTGCCGACCAGGTCACCCTCAGGCGCAATCTCCCAGCTGGTGAGAGGCAGATACGCCCCGCTGTGAGCGGCATAGGCATGTGCCCCCGCTTCGACAGCGCGCCAGTCGTTGCCGGTCGCCAACATCAGCGCATCGATGCCGTTCATAATGCCCTTGTTGTGGGTGGCAGCTCGGTAGGGGTCGGCTTGGGCAAAAGTGTGCGCTTCAACAATGCGCCCTACAGCCGCCTCGCCGCTGAATTCGGAAGTGGCGAGCAGTTCGGCCGAAACACGGCAGCTGGCTCGCGCCAGGCGCCGGTCGGCCAGGTTGGAGACGATGCGCAGGCCCACCCGTCCACCGCTGATGCGTTCGACAGCAGGGGTGAGGGCTTCAACCGCGGTGTTGACGGCGTTGGCGCCCATGGCGTCGCGCACATCCAGGATGAGGTGCAGCGCCAGCATCGCCCCGATCGCTGTTTCGAGCACGCGCACCTCGATATCGCGCGCCCCGCCGCCCAGCGAAACCAGCACCGCATCGGCCTGGTTGGCGAGTGCCAGCAGTTCCTCACGCGCTGCCAGCAGGCGCTCGCGGGCGGCTTGCGGGTCGGGCAGGTCCAGGATCTGGATCTGGCCGATCATGCGCGGCTCATCCACCTGCGTGCTAAATCCGCCGCTATCTCGCACCAGGCGCGCGGCATTGCTCAGGCCTGCCACCACGGAGGGCTCTTCGACCACCATGGGGATCAGCCGGTCGCGTCCGTCGATGGTAAAGTTCATCGCCATGCCGATGGGCAGGGCATACACACCGATCACGTTCTCGATCATGTGCTCAGCCTGCTCAAGGCTCAGCCCTTGGGCAGGATCGTAGGCAGCGAGATCGTCAAGCGGGATACCGGCGGTATCCGCCACGAGGGCGCGTTTGGCGTCCATGTTCAGTTGATAAAATCCGGCAATGCGCGAGTTCGTAAGAGAATCCTCCAGCGTGACACGGGCACTATTATAGGGTGTCTCAACTGTCAAAAGCTCTCAGGGTGGCTATCAGGAGCTATCAGGCTGCGGTGGTATAACAAAAAACGGGCAGGAGCGTGTGCTCCTGCCCGTTATGAGTGCACGGTTTACTGTTCGGGGATGACGGGAGCCACCGGCGTCGCGGCAACACCTGAAATGATGTTGTTATACTGCGCCAGCAGGTGCATCACAGCCAGGTTGGCAATCACCATGGTAAAGAGGGTGCCGATACCACAGATGATACCACCAACCAGTCCAGCCACCAGGTTCACCACCACGGACATGATCACCACCATAGCGTATTCCTTGGTATTGGCTTTGGTCAGTGCAATGACATCCTTAATCTTGAAAAACGAGCCGATCGATTCGCCCTGACGAGCAAAGTTGAGGATCGCCGCAGGCGAGATAATCGCCACGAACAAGCCCCAAACGACTTGGACAATGGTCTGACCACATGCACAAATCGTGCTGATTGTGCTAGGCGAGTCACTGGAGGCATCAGCAGTAGCAGCTATGATTACTGAGGCAACTATAGAAACAAGTACCGCAGGCAGGGCATAGATAAACAAGCCGATCAAAATCTTGGCGCCAGCGGCCAAGTCGCCGCCCCAGTTATCCCACTCGGGGAGGGGTAGTTCTCGTCCGGCAGCCTGGTTTTTGAGCTGACGCAGCGCGTACCCCTGGGTAATCATCTGCCCCAGCACCGGGATAATGTTGACCAAACCCCCAATACCGATCTTTTTGAGCCAGTCCTTGTCCTCAAAGACGAACTTGAACACGCGACTCGAATCCATTCTTTCCTCCTGTTTCGTAAAACTTCTTATCAGCCCCGCTTACCTTGATATTATAACTGAAATAAAAATCATATCAATAGGCAAACCCCCACAGGCTAAAAACCAATCGCACCAATGCCAGCGCCGCGAGCTCCAGAACACCGGCAGCTGTCCCAGCCGCCAAGCGCCAGACCGGGCGAAGCCGCCCGATCAGTTTTAAATGAAACAGCAACACCGTATTAACCAGGGCAAAGACCGCCACCACGCTCAGGCCGATGACTGTTTGCCACAGCCATAGCGGAGCCGCCAGCTCAAAGGCCAGGCAGAGCAGTGCACTGCCCGCCATGGCGCCGGTGAGCCAGCGCAGCGTATTGCTGGGAGTGTACAGCAGCCCGCCACCGCTCAGATATTCCCAGGCCGAATTGAGCCCGTCAAGTGCCCACAGCGCCAGCATGGCCGCCAATACCGCGGCTGTTGCCCCGCGAGGGAGCGCCATGCGCCCGCGCCGCAGGATGCCCACCAGCACGACGATGCCCCAGTTAGCCGCCAGATACATGCCTGTGCAGCGTGCGCACAGGGGCAAAGCCCCGCCGGTGACCTGCAAACTGTGGTGGGACATCTGATGACAGATGCCGCTCAGCAACCACTCTAGCAGCTCGCTCATCACTGACCTTGTATACGCACATCACCATGCAGGGTTGTAAAGATACCTGCATTATAGGAAGCAAATCCGTGCTGACAAGATGCCAAGCCATTGACGCGCCAGCTGGCTTACGCTATCGTAATGGCGAAAGGCAGGTGGCTATGCAACCCAAATCCTCCCGCTTGATCGAAACGACCTGGCCCGACATCCGGCCATTGCCCGAGCCTCCCGCACCGCTGGATACCGCTACCTATACCGCGCGCCTCGACCAGCTGCGCGCCATGATGGCTCCTACCGGTTATACCCATCTGGTGATCTATGGCGACCGTGAGCACTTTGCTAACCTGACCTATCTAACGGGCTTTGACCCGCGCTTTGAAGAAGCCCTGCTAGTGCTATCGGGCAACGACAAGCCGCTGATCATCGCCGGCAACGAGTCGCTCGGTTACCTGCCGATCAGTCCGCTCTACCGCGAGGGACTATTGCGCAGCGAGCGTTATGCCACCTTTTCGCTGCTCGACCAGCCGCGCCTGGGCTGCCGGCAGCTGGCCGAGATCCTCGCCGATGAACGCATTGGAGCGACCTCGCAGGTCGGCTGCGTGGGCTGGAAGTACCTCACCAGCCGCGAGCATCCCAACGCGCGCCACGCCCTCGAGCTGCCCAGCTATATTGTCGATATCCTGCGAAGCCTGTGTCCTACCGAGCAGGTGTTCAATGCCAACGACCTTCTGATGCATCCGGCCTATGGCATGCGTGCCACCGTCAGCTCCGACGAAGCGGCTTATTTCGAATACACCAACGTTTTGGCCAGCGAGGGCATGCGCCGCATGCTACTGGGGTTAGAGCCCGACATGCCCGATTATGCCGTCGCCGAGCTTGCGCGCCTCAACGGCATGCCGCTCGGTTGCCACATGACGGTAGTGACGGGCGATACGCGCGATTGCGGCATGAACAGTCCTCTCGGGGCGCCCGTGCGCCTTGGCGAGCCCTTTGCCGCCAACGTGAGCTACTGGGGCAGCAACTGCTGCCGTGCCGGCTGGGTGGCGGAGAGTTCCTCCGACTTGCCGCTGGGCTGCGAAGATTATGTCAGCACCTTTGCCGGCCCTTACATGGCTGCCATGGGCGAGTGGTTCCGCGCCCTAAAGATCGGCGCGACTGGCGGTGCCGTGCAACAGGTTATCGATGCGCTCCTGCCCGATGACATCTTTCACATCGAGCTGAACGCCGGCCACCTGATCCATTACGACGAGTGGCTGTCATCGCCGATCAAACCCGGCTCAGAGATCCCGCTGCGCTCGGGGATGGTGATTCAATCTGACGTGATCCCCTCCTCATCCGACTATTTTTCGACGCGCATGGAGGATGGCTACCTGCTGGCCGACAATGCCCTGCAAAGCGAGCTGAGCAGCCGCTATCCCGAGTGTTATGCGCGCTGCCTGGAACGGCGTAGCTTTATGCGCAATGTCCTGGGCCTGCCGGTGGGCGACGACCTGCTGCCGCTTTCCAACCTAGCGGGGATTGTGCCGCCCTACCTGCTTGATCCAACCACCCTGCTGGCTCTCGAGGCATAAGGAGCGCCATGCCATTCGAACACCTCGGCCGTTACTCGAACCTCTACCAAGTATTGCGCTCGCGAAACGGCCCGCGCCCGCTGGCTGAACCCGGGCCTGTTACCCAGGCGCTGGTGCGTAAGTGTCTGAACTTTACCCTGGGAGACGAAACGCCCCGCTCGGTGCGCTTAGAACGGCAGTGGCAGCGCGATGGCGTGGAAGGCGAACTCGTCAGCTGGGATGTGGGCTATGGCCCGCGCACCGAAAGCTATATCCTCAAACCCATCGGCGCCAGTGAGCCGTTGCCGGGGGGTACTGGCTCTGCACGATCACGGCGGATTCAAGGCCTGCGGCAAGGAAAAGATCGCTGAAGGCCCCGATCCGCTGGATGACACCCTGATCGAGTACCGCAAAGCCTATGGCGGGCGCAGCTATACCAATGCCCTGGCACGCGAAGGGTTTGTGGTGCTGGTGCCGGATACCTTTATGTGGGGCAGCCGGCGCTTTGAACTGGATGAGATGCCCGCTTCGATCCGCCCCGCCGAGCCAGCCGAGCCTGGTGCTGACTTTTATACGCGCTACAACCAGGCCGCCTCGACCCACGAGCACCTGGTGGAAAAGTATTGCTCGGTGTTGGGCACCACCATCTCGGGGCTGATCAGCTACGAAGACCGCGTAGCAGCCAACTATCTGGCCAGCCGAACGGACGTAATACCCGAACGCATCGGCTGTGTGGGGCTTTCGGGCGGCGGGCTGCGTTCTACCCTGCTGCAAGCCACCTGTGAGCGTATCCGCGCGGCGGTGGTAGTGGGATTGATGAGTACCTACGACGGCCTGATCGACCACAACGTCGTCTCGCATACCTGGATGCTCTACCCCAATGGCTGGGCTCGCTATGGCGATTGGACCGACCTGGCCGCCTGCCGCGCACCCTCACCGCTCCTGGTGCAGTTTGATAGCGAGGATCCGCTCTTTCCCCTGGCGGGCATGCGTGCTGCTGATGCCAGGTTGCGTGCCCATTACGCCTCGGTGGGGCATGCCGAATGCTATACCGGCCAGTTTTACCCCGGCGAGCACAAGTTTGACCTGGAAATGCAGACGGCTGCGTTTGCCTGGTTAGCTCACTGGCTCAAGGCATCCGCAGCCGCCCGCTAAGACAGTTTTTTACCAGCCGCTGGCCTCAAACACGCTGGTGAGCAACTGCTCGCGTTCCGCCACCGTCATGAGGCGCGGACGGGCATAGTCTTCGAGCATATAGGTATACAGCACCGTCGAGATGTGGCGCCCGTCATAGATGACGTGCCAGTCGACAAACTCCTGGCGAGTACCCAGCATTTGCATCTGGTCAAAGAACAGGTTGCCCAAGCCGTAGTGGATAAAACCGCCCTTGTAAAACTCGAACGCCTGCGGATGATGTGACTGGCTACCCGAGACGATCTTGGCGCCGGCATCCACCATACGGCGAAAGTCGGTCTGCTGCTCTTCCGTCGCCCAGTATTCGTAAATCTCATGATACTGGAAGGTGGCGATCGGCACGTCCACCTCTTGCGACATCTTTTCGAGCTCAGCGGTCATATAGTCATAGTCGCACGGAGCGGCACCCGGACGGTCTTCGGTAGCCCAGGCGTAAATGGGTCCCACCGGGTTGCAGCCGATGAACGAGAACGAGTTGCCGTTCGATTCGATGATCATGGGGCGCGAAGCCTCTTCGAGGTTGGCACCTCCGCCATAGTAAGGCCAGCCGAGTTCATCGTACATAGCCAGCGTCTCGAGGGTAGCCTCGTCGCCATAATCCTGAAAGTGGTTGCCGGTGAGTTCGATCAGATCCGCGCCGGCATCCTGCAAGAGTTCGATATACCTAGGGTCGCTGCAGAAAACTAGGTCCTGTTGCACCGGGTCGGGATACGGACAGCCCGAGTAAAATGGAATTTCGTTCGAGATGTGCGTCAGGTCGGCGGTCTCCAGCAGGCGGTTGACCTCTTCACCGGGATAAAGAATGCCTTTGATCTCCATGCGGTAGGCGATGCTGCGCACCATGGCGGTAACGCCGGTCATCACCAGGGTGGTGATCTTGGTCACATCGCGGTTAGTCTGTGGCAGAGGGTCAGCCTCGAGTGCCTGCAGGATAGCCTCATCCGCTTCCCCCGCCAGATTGATGGACATCTGCAGCGGCCAATCTTCGTTGGCGACCTCTTTATCCAAGAGCGACATACCATCGAGGCGCAACACCTTCCATTGCGGATCAAGCTCTTCGAATGGCACGATCGCCCAGCCGTGCCCGGCAGCATCCCAAGCCCGGGAGATCAGTTCTGCCGGTTCAACTATGGTGATCTTGGCCTCTGCCGAAGGCTCGCCCAACAGCTGGGTGAGCATTGCCAGCGTGTTTGCCGTCAGAAACAACTCGACAGCGTGGCCATCGCGAGAAAGATTGGCCACATGGCCTGGATCACCCTGCCAGAAGGCGTTGATGCCTTTCAGGGTGATATCGTCCGTGAGGGTCGGGAAAGGCGCTACTGGCTGGTAGACCCACAGTGCCAGTTCTTGACCGTCTGCCATGCCGATCACCGCGTCGGCGTCATCGGCCGATTCGGCTACCACCAGATCCGCCTCCTGCACCATACGCTTGAGCTGGGCGCTCAGACTGTCGGGCAGGTCATCCCCCAGCCACAAGGTTTTGGGGACAGGGGTCGGTTCTGGGGTTGCGGTAGGCACTTCAGTGGGCTTGGGGGTAGCCGTGGGAACCGGAGTATCCGTCGCTGTAGGTACAGCAGTGGGGCTGGCCGGCACCAGGCTGCAGGCTGTGCAGATCAGCAGAGTCAGTACGATCGACAGGCAGCGAAACATGCGCGTTCTTCTCATCTTACAACCTCACAACTACATTTCGGCGCACGCCCGGTATTTCAGACCGGCCTAGCTGCACAACAGGCAGTGGGCAGCCAGCCTGATCCCCCTGATGATATGCTAATTCAAATCCTGTACAAATGATAAGAGCACTTTACCGGTGGCTTGGGCATCAAAGGCAGCGTAGGCCTCGGCAGCCTGAGCGATCGGATAGCGGTGCGTTATCAGGCGGTCTGCCGGAAAGCCCTGGCGGTAGAGGGCCAGCATCTCGGAAAATTCGCTGGTAAAGCAGAACCACGAACCAAACACGGTGATATCGCGGCGGATCAGATCCTCGCTGGGAGATAACGAAAGGGGCCCCTGTTCGCCATTGACAGCCACCACCCCGCCAGTGCGCACCGCCTGCAGGGCTTGTTTGAACGTTATGGGTTTGCCAGCCGCCTCGATGCAGACATCCGGCCCCGCCCCATCGGTGAGTTCGCGCAGGTGCGCGGGAGCGTCGCCGTCGGAAGAATCAATCGCCTCAGCAGCCCCCAGTTCGCGAGCCAGAGCACACCGATCGGCTGAGGGCTCGACCACGATCACCTGGCGTCCCAAGTAGGATTGCATCATCACATTGCCCAGGCCGATCGGCCCAGCCCCAAAGATCGCAACACTCCGGATCTCGGGCGCCTGCAGACGGCGGCTGGTGTGGTAGGGCACACCGATGCCATCACCCGCCAGCAGCACCCCCACCTCCCACGAGACGTCGTCAGGCAGCGGAATGCAGCTGTGCGCTTTGGTGAGGGCATATTCAGCATGGCTCGAGCCGTACACGGCGTGCTGCGCACACCAGGTAAAGCGCCCGGCTCGACAATCGGCGCAGGTGCCGCAGCCCGAAAGGGCGTGAACTCCCACGCGCTGGCCAACTTGCAGCCCCTCCACGCCTTCACCCAGCTGAGCCACCCAACCGGCTGATTCGTGGCCCGGGTTGCCCTTGGGGCTGCCATCATGGCGATAGGTGTGCATTTCGCTGCCGCAGATCACTGAGACAGCCGTGCGCACCACCACTTCCTGGGGACCTGGCTGCGGAATAGGGACGTCAATCAGCGCCACCTGACGGTCGCCCAGCATCTGTAAACTCTTCATGGTGGACTCCTTGATGGGATACGCCCATTATAGCCCGCTACAGGGCGCCGGCAACCGACCGGCACCCTTGCACGCTCACAGCGATCGGTTTATACTGCGCGCTAAGCATCTGCTGGGGAGCCTGCCGCATGAACCATATCGAACGATTCCGCGCCGTGATGGAGTTCAAACCTGTTGACCGACTGCCGCGCTGGGAGTGGGCCACCTGGTGGGACCAGACCATCAAGCGCTGGTGGGGCGAAGGCCTGCCGAACGAACTCACGGATACTTTTGATATCGAGGTGTATTTTGGGCTCGACCCGATCAAGCAGTTCTGGATCAGCCCACGGGGCAAGGGTCTGCCGAATCCGGAGGTGCATGGGGCCGGCATCGTCGCCAGTACCGAGGAATATGAGCGCGTACTGCCGCACCTCTTTCCGAACCACGATGAGCTCTACCTCTCCATGCAGCCCTGGGGCGAGCGCCAGGCTCGCGGCGAGGCCGTCATCTGGGCTACTTATGACGGCTTTTTCTGGTTCCCGCGCACCCTCTTTGGCATCGAACCGCATATGTATGCCTTTTACGACCATCCCGAGCTGATGCATCGCATGTGCCAGGGGCAGACCGATTTCATCCTCCGGTCGCTGGAGCAGATGGCGCCCTATTGTGTGCCCACCTTTATCACCATGGCCGAAGATATGTCCTACAATCACGGGCCAATGCTCTCCAAGGAGCTGTTTGACGAGTTCATAGCACCCTACTATCGCCAGATTGTGCCGGTGCTGGAACAGATGAACATCATCCCGATTATTGATTCGGATGGCGACATCACCCGCATGGTGCCCTGGTTTGCCGAAGTCGGTGTGCATGGCTTTTTGCCGCTTGAGCGTCAGGCCGGCGTGGATGGTATGCAACTGCGCCAGATGGACCCGAGATTGCTGATCATCGGCCACTTTGACAAAATGACCATGCCGCTGGGACGCGAGGCGATGCGTGCCGAGTTCGAGCGTCTGCTGCCGTTGATGCGCACGGGCGGGTATATCCCCGGAGTCGACCACCAGACCCCGCCGGGCGTCTCACTTGAGCAGTACCGCATCTACCTCGAGCTGCTCAACGAATATACGGTGCTGGGCGCCCAAGCCTAGGAGCCGAGGCGTACCAATCTTGCTTGTGGGAGTACAGGCTATATTGGGTATCCAGCGGCGCGGATACCCATGCCTTTTGGCGCGAGCCGCACATACCCCTTTTTATACACACTGGTGTCACCCATCCCTCACGCCTCTTTCCTTAAGCACGCCGCGCCGGCGTGCGCCGCTCTCTGCAGCCGACGCACCTGCATTTTCATTTGCGGGGCAACCGAGCGGTCTTGCCTTGCGCTATCTGGCGGACCTGCAGCTCTCCGACAGAGATGGCTGCAGCCAGCCTGGCCTGAGGAGTACGTATTTTGGACGAGTGGCATACGCTGATCAATGTAGAACTTGACCAAAACGCGCATACCAGTGTATAATCGGTTTTGTCTTTTATCCCATTTATCTCGTTTAGCGATGCCCTGCTTTGGTTTAATGCAGATGGTATCTGAGGTGAAATGGTCGGCCCGGCATGAGGGATACCCTCACGTCTGGCTGCGAAAGGAGGGTCGCCTCTGCAAGACAAGGCTTGGTTAGCAACCGGTAACGGTGAGCCAAGTTTTGTAACTTGGTGTTCTGGATCGCACTATACCTAGGAGGATGTAATGAGGTCTTTCAAACATTGGTCGGGCATTATTGCCCTCGTATTGGTCCTGTCGATGCTTCTCACCGCCTGCACGCCGCAGGCCGCGCCGACCGCTGCCGCTGAGGGTGAGCCTACCGCCAAACCTGAGCCGACCGCCGAACCCACGAAAGAGGCAGAGCCCGAGGCTGAGCCGACCGCCGCAGAGCCGGTCGAAAAAGTGCTGCGCATCAATGAAGGGTCCTACCCCGATATCATCGACCCGCAGCGCTCTTCGTATGTGGGTGAGATTGGTCACCTCCAGTTGATCTATGAGGGACTGACCACCTTTGACACCGATCTCGAGACGGTACCCGGCGCCGCTGAATCGTGGGAATACAACGATGACGCCACCGAGCTGACCTTTACCCTGCGCGAGGGGTTACAGTACAGCGATGGTTCGCCCTTGAACGCCATGCGCTTCAAGTTCTCGATCATGCGCAACATCGACCCGAATACCGCCGGTGAGTACTCGTACATCACCGACTATATCCTCGGTGCTGCCGAGTGGCGCAGCTCGGACCCGACTGACGCTGCCGCTTACGACGCTGCTAAGGCCGTCGTAGATGGCAACGTTCAAGCGTACAAGATGGACGGCACCACCGTGTGCGACAGCTACGACGACACGGATTGCCGCATCCTGACAGTCAAACTCGGTCAGCCCACGCCCTACATGCACACTGTGCTGGGCATCTGGGTCGCCTACCCAGCTAAAGAAGAGAACATCACCGAAGGCGGGGAGAACTGGTGGAACTCGAGCGTGTGGCAGATCGGCAACGGCCCCTTCATCCTGAAGACGCTTGAGCCGTTCGTGCGCGCCCGCTTCGTGCCCAACCCCAACTACCATGGCGAAAAAGCCAAGGTCGACATCGAGTACTCGTACATCATCGACTCAGCTATTTCGTTCCAGGCCTACCTGAACGACGAGTTTGACATCGTCGGTCTGGCGTCGGAAGACCTGCAGACCGTCGAAAGCGATCCCGAGCTCAGTGAGCAGATGTTGATCTATCCGCAGGCCTGCACGTTCGCCCTGCAGTTCAACCTGACCAAAGAACCGTTCAACGATCCGTCGGTGCGTAAAGCCTTCTCGATGGCCCTCGACCGCGACGCCTATGCCCAAGACGTGCTGGCCGGTCTCGGCACCGGCACGCTCACCTGGATCCCTGAAGGCATCCCGGGTGCTAACGAAGCCGAAGACCGCTGGGCTTTTGACCCGGAAGCAGCCAAGGCAGAGCTGGCAAACAGCGTTTACGGCTCAGTCGAAGGCCTGCCGCTAATCACAGCTACCTTTGGCGATTCCCCGCGCAACCGTGTTCGCTGGGAGTGGATGGCCGACAACTTTAAGAAGAACCTGGGTGTCGAGATCGAGTTGAACCCGATTGATCCCACCACCTTTACTTCGCTGACTAAGGATACCAGCACCATGCCGCAGATGATCCTGTTGGGTTGGTGCTCGGACTATCCAGATCCTCAGAACTGGCTGAGCGTGTACTGGTCGAGCAGCTCGGAATTTGCCAAGTCAGTGGCTTACGCCAACCCCGAGTTGGATGCCCTGCTGGCCCAAGCCGACGTCGAGCTTGATCCGGATGCCCGCCTCAAGATGTATGAGGATGCTCAGGACATGCTGATCGAAGAGCTGCCCGCGGTCATGTTCTATAACCGCGTCAACAGCTTCCTCGTAAAGCCGTGGGTTACCGGCATCGAAACCACACCGCAGGACGGTGTCTTCCCGGGCCAGTACGCCGCGAATCTGATCGACATCGATACCAGCCTGCTCCCCTAAGGGAAAAGGTATATCCTTCCGGAGGGCGCCCGCGGGCGCCCTCCGGCTTTCTTTTGCGCAGTTATGGTGATGGTGCTATTATTAGCGGCTAACTGATCAAGATACGGGGCGCCCACCCCGACAAATTCCTGCGCCCAAGCTGACTGGAGGCTTGCATGACGCTACGCTTCATCGCCCGCAGAGCGCTATGGACCATCCCGGTGCTCATTTTGATCGCTGTCGTAACGTTTGTTCTGATGCACCTAGCGCCGGGCGGACCTTGGGACAAGGATCCCGGCAAACGCAATGTGGATGCCATTACGCTCAAGAACCTCGAGCGCCTCTATGGCCTGGATAAGCCCGCCTGGCGGCAGTTCACCGCCTATATGATCGGCGACTTTGATCATGAAGGTGAATGGAAGTTTGGTGCTATCGGCGGCAACCTGGGCCCCTCGTACCGCCAGCGCGGTATGACGGTGCAAGATATCCTCTTCAAAGCCCCGGCAGGCAAACCCTTTACCGAAAGCCGCTTTGGATATTCGGTGCGGCTGGGGGTGCTGGCGCTCTTCCTGGCCATGATAGTGGGCATCCCATCTGGCGTCATTGCGGCGCTCAAACAAAACACCTGGATTGACTACCTGGTGACACTGATCACCAACATTGGGGTTTCGGTACCCAACTTTGTGATGGGCATCTTTTTGGTGATCCTCTTTGCGGTGCAACTCAAGTTAGTACCCGTAGCGCCGCGCACCTGGACGGATCCGCGCGTATGGGTGATCCCCTCCTTTGTGTTGGCGTTTGGCACGATGGCCTATACCGCGCGCCTGATGCGCTCCAGTATGCTCGAAGTGATGCGCCAGGATTACGTGCGCACCGCACGTGCCAAGGGGTTGTCGGAAACGCGCGTGGTGACAATCCACATGCTCAAGAACGCCCTCATCCCGGTAGTGACCATCCTGGGGCCTGCCCTGGCGGGCTTGCTGGTGGGCTCGTTCGTGATCGAATCGATGTTTGCCTTCCCCGGCATCGGCCGTGAGTTTGTGCAGTCTATCAGCAACCGCGACTATTCCATGATCATGGGCACTACGCTGATCTATGCGGTACTGATTGTGGCTGCCAACCTGAGCGTCGATGTGGTGTACGGCCTGCTCGATCCGCGCATCAAGATCAAGTAGGAGGAAGCCATGTCGACTGTTGATTACGCCGTTACCGAACTCTCAGCCGAGGAACAGATCCTTGCGCGCCCGGTCCGCAGCCTGTGGACTGACGCCATGGCGCGCCTCAAGCGCAACCATCTGGCGATCGTCGGGCTGATCATGATCCTGTTTTTCCTGGTGATTTCCTTTGCCGCGCCCTTGATTGCGCCGCACCCGCCGCTCAAGGTCTATCGCGGCATGTCGCAGCTACCGCCCGTCTTTGCCAAGGTATCCGAGTCCGGCGTCAAGGCTGACCCGCGCTTTTTCTTTGGCACCGACTCCATCGGCCGTGATGTGCTCTCACGCGTGATCTATGGCGGGCGCGCATCCATGCTGGTAGGCATCATCCCGGTGACGGTGATCCTGATCATCGGCACGACCATCGGGTTGATCTCGGGTTATGCCGGTGGATGGGTCGATAACTTGCTGATGCGCCTGACAGACGTGGTTTACGCTTTTCCCGACCTGCTCTTTTACATTTTGCTGATGATCACCCTGCGCGAGACCTATTTTGGGCGCATGTTAGGCGGCATGCTGCTCTTGTTCCTGGCACTCGCGGTGGTCTCATGGGTGGGAGTAGCCCGCCTGGTTCGCAGCGAGGTGCTCGCGATCAAGGAAAAGGGCTTTATCGAGGCTGCTCGCAGCGTGGGCGCCAGCAACTCACGCATCATTTTGCGCCACATCCTGCCCAACACGTTGAGCCCACTGATCGTTTGGGCGGCCTTTTCGATCCCGCGCATGATCATCGTTGAGGCGGTGCTGGGTTATATCGGCATCGGCCTGCGCCTGGAGACCAACGACAACGCCTTTTTCATCTCCAGCTGGGGCGGGTTGATGTCTACCGGCCAGGCCTCGATCACGTCGCAGCCCTGGGTTTTGCTGACGCCCTCAATCTGCGTGGCGCTGGTGGTGCTCTCCTTTACCTTTATCGGTGACGGCCTGCGCGACGCCTTTGACCCGCGCATGCGCTAGATCCTGAAGGATCACTTTACGAGGCTGCCTAACCGGCAGCCTCGTGCTATAATGCGCCCAAGTTGATGATGGAGGTTGCCATGCAGCCGTTACCCTTTGCCGATGTTCGCGTAACCAGCGGATTGCGCTCCCGTGCCCTGCTGAACTATGACCGACTGGAACTGCCCAATTATGAGCCGCAAGCCGCTTTTCAGCCGATCGAATACGACTGGCCTGGCGATACTGAAGGCCGTGTATTGATGGCCTGGATCCTGCTGGCGCAAGCCACCCATCGCGAGCCCAGGTTCCTAGATGCCATGCTGGCCGAGCTGCCTGCTCATTTTAACGAACTCGGCTATATGGGGCCGATCCTTCCGGATGGCGAATACGACGAACAACAGCTTTCCGGGCATGGCTGGGTGCTGCGCGCCCTGTGCGAGTATTATCTGTGGCGCCCAAATGACCAGATCCGCGCCATGATGGAGGGCATAATCCGCGGGCTGTTTTTACCGGTGCGCGGTTATTACAAGCTCTATCCCTCGCGCCCCGAAGACCGCTCTTATCAGGGGCAGGTGATCGGCCAGGCAGCCCGCCGATTGGTGGGCCACTGGTACCCCTCCACCGACATCGGCTCGGGCTTTACCATCCTGGATGGTGCCACGCAGGCCTATCAGATTCTGCGCTGGCCCGAGCTGGCCGAGGTGATCGAAGAAGGCATCGCCGCCTATGGCGCCATCGACAAGGTCAAAGTATCCTTCCAGACCCATTCGACGCTGAGCACCTGCCGTGCTGTGCTGCGTTACTATACCACCGTCGGCCGCGAGCAGGATCTGACGCTGGCGCGTTCGATCTATCAGCTTTACCGCACCCAGGCGATCACAGCCAACTGGGCCAATTATAACTGGTTCGGACGCCCGCACTGGACGGAACCCTGCGCGGTGATCGACTCATTCATGGTAGCCATGCAGCTGTGGCAGCACACTGGCGAAACGCCCTACCTCGACGACGCCCAGCGCATCCTCTACAGCGCCCTGGGCTATGGCCAACGCCCCAACGGCGGTTTTGGCTGTGATACCTGCGCCGGTGCCGGTACGCTCGAGCTACAGCCCTTAAAGGGCTCATTCGAGGCCACCTGGTGCTGCACCATGCGCGGCGGCGAGGGCCTGGCGCGCGCCATCGAATATTCCCACTGGGTAGATGGCAACCGCCTCTACCTGCCCTATTTTGGCTCAGCCGAAGCCAGGGTGCATTTGAACGCCGGCGAGTTGACGCTGCACCAGACCAGCGGCTACCCGCTGGAGGGCTTGGTCGAACTTGAGGTTACGGCAAGCCAGCTCAACCAGGCTGCCGGTATTGCGCTCTACATACCCGGGTGGATCGATGCCGAGCAGGCGGCACTGAACGTCAACGGCGAGGCTCTCGGCGGCGTGCACGCCGGGCAGTTCGTGGTGCTGGAGCGCCAATGGCGGGCCGGCGACCGCATCGAACTCGTGCTGCCGCACATCCTGCGCTGCGAAACACCGCCTCCGCACCTGGCGAGTGCCTCAGCGCACGCATTTTGGCAGGGTCCGCTGATGCTGGGCATCCGCAACCCCGAGCATCTCTACAACCTGCCATGTGATGCAGCCCTCACCAGCCTGGGCGAGGGACGCTACCAGGTGCCCGGGAGCAGCGCGGTGCTTGCCCCGATCGACGACCTTGCCACTCTCGAGTGGGAAGAAGCCAAGTGCGACAAACGGCAGGTACTCTTTAATGACTGAGCAAAAGGAAATCCGCTTTCTGAACAAGCCCCTGGCGTCCAGCCCTTTCATTCTGGTGCTGATGCTTTTGATGGGGATGTTGGCCGGCTGTACAGCCAGCGCGCCGGACTGGCAAACGATGAGCCCGCAACCACCCTGGCAGGATGGCGAGGTCGCCACCTATAATATCAACGCTCCCGATGGCAGTCTGATGGGAGTGGCGAGTTGGCGCATCAGCGCCCAGGATGACGGATGGCTTCTGAGCCACGAGCTCGTGATGGCCGGCAGCTCTGAGACCAGCACCGTCACCATGGATAGCCAGCTGCGGCCGCAAAACTCCCAGCGGATCACCAGCCAGGAGCAAGTCGAGGTGGTGTATCACCCCGGGGAGGCGCTGCTGACCGTCACGCGTGATGGCGTGCCCAGCACGCGCCAGGTATCCATCCTCGCGGGTATCCTGGATAACGACCAGCTGCTCTTGACATTGCGCGCGCTGCCCTGGTCAGCCGATCTGGCAGCCTCTGCAGATGTGCTCGTTACGGCGTCGGGAGCGCACATCGCCAACCGGATGCTGGTAACAGGCCAGCCCGTGACGCTCACCCTGCCCGCCGGACAGTTCAACGCCTGGCACGTGAACATACGCACCGGCGCGGAGACTCACGAGGCGTGGTATAGCCAAGATGCACCGCATCTCTTGCTGCAGTATCGCAACCCCAACTCGGGGCTGGTATTTGTGCTGCGCAGCTGGCAGCCTGCAGCCGGCGCGCCGCTAGAGGGCGACGCCACACCGCCGCCCACCGCCGAAGAGCTCGCCCAGATGCCCGTCACATTCAAGATGAACTGGCCCTATATCCTGCTGGGCTTGCTGGTGCAGGCGCCGGCCATGATCGGGATCGCTTTCGTGGCTGGCTGGTGGATCCGCAAACGCTACGGCGCGGGCTGGAATGTGTTTTTGTATGGCGCGATCGTCTTTGGCGTCTCGCGCATCGTGCATATCGCCATCAGCCAGCTGCTGACAAGCGTGTTGGGAGCCAACCTGGCGGCCTGGCCGCTCCTGGCAACCGCCCTGGTAGTCGGCTTGATGGCAGGATTAAGCGAGCAGGGCACTAACTGGATCGGACTGCGCTTTTTCTGGAAGCATTTGCGCGGTTTTGGTGAGGGGCTGCAATATGGCGCCGGGCATGGCGGGGCTGAGGCAGTCGGTCTGGGGGTGCTGGCGCTAGCCACGCTTCTGAACGTCGTGTTCTTAAACACCTGGGGTCCGGAAGGCCTGGGGTTGAGCGGTGCCAGCGCTCATCAGGCCAACCTGGCCTTTAGCCAACTCCTGAGCGCACCGCTTTATATGCCGATCGTCGCGGCGCTGGAGCGCGTCATGGCGATGATCCTGCAGATCACCATGGCGGTATTGGTGATGCGCTCACTCACCCGCCGCCAACCGCTCTGGTGGCTGGCAGCTCTGGCGATCCACACCCTCATCGACGCATGGGCTGTTCTGGGAATGAACACCGTCGGAGTGCTGGGCACCGAGGCCGTGCTGGCAGTTATCACGGCCGGCGCAATCGGGCTGCTGTGGCTCCTGCGCGAGCCGCCGCCCAACGCTTTGGAAGGCTAGAGAGATTGAACAACAAGAGCCAGCCTTTTGGGGCTAGCTCTTTAATTACCTCTCCTTTGCTCTAAGCATCAGCCGGCTTGACCCAGCGCAGAATGCCTCCATTAGGTTGCGGGATATCCGCCCACGTTTGTGTGCCACAATACTGCGGCAGCCACCTGGCCTGCGCGGCGAGCATTTCGTCGCACATAGCCCACACCTCTTCGGGGTTACACACCGCACCGGTGAGCGGATCGTGCAGCACAGCCAGCTTGAGCAGCTCACGATCTCCGGTAAGCGCAGCCTGCACCGCCATCTCTTGAACGTTCACCGAAACACGGCAAGTAGCGGCACAGCCCATCGGCAAGGGGCCATTCCAGGCCGGACTGATGCCGTTGGCATCGATATAGCAGGGCAGCTCGACGGTGCAGCCTTCGGGCAGATTGGGAATCAGGCCGGTGTTACCCACGTTAAGGTGCCCGCGATAGGTACGCCCCGTCTCGAGTGCTTCAAGAATATAGGAGGCATGCTCGTGGCTGCGCCGCTCGGGTGTGATCGGCTCGGCTGGCTTGGCCAGCCACTCGTCGTAATGCTCGGTGTATTCGTAGCGCGTCCTGCGGCACTCGTTGAGGTAGCCGGCAGTGCGCCCATTGATCCAGGCCGTATCCGAAATCCAGCGCTGGAGTTCCTGCGGGCGTTTTCGGTACCACGGCAGGTATTCGCTGAGGTGCCCATTCGACTCGGTGGAAAAGTAGCCAAAGCGGCGCAGTATATCGATGCGGCAGGGCTCATCGCGTGCGATATCGGGATTGGCCTCCATCGCCGGCAAGATCAAGGGCAGTAGGTCCTTGCCCTTGTGGGTTACCTGCACATACCAGGTCTGGTGGTTGATGCCGGCGCACACGTAATCGACTTCGCTGGCCGGTAGACCCAGGGCGCGCGCGATCAGCTCGTGTCCGCCCTGCACGCCGTGGCACAACCCGATGGCGCGGATACCACCGGCACGCCGCAGCGCCCACATATTCATGGCCATCGGGTTAGCATAGTTCAGGAGCAGGGCATTGGGAGCCATCTCGCGCATATCGGCAGCCAGCTGCAACAACACCGGGATAGTACGTTGGGCGTAAAAGATGCCGCCGGGGCCCAGTGTATCGCCCACGCACTGATCAACGCCATATCTGAGCGGGATCTCGATATCGTATGTAAAGGCTTCCAGACCGCCTACACGCGCGGTACAGATCACATAGTCCGCGCCCTCGAGGGCAGCACGCTGATCGGTAAACTTGCGGATCACCGCCGGCAGGCTACTTTCTCGGATCGTTTTTTCGCACAGGTTTGCGACCATCTCGAGGTTCTCGGCCGAGATATCCATAAAGCGAAACTCGGTATCGGCAAATTCGGGCACGGTGAGGATGTCGCGCACCAACCCGCGGGTAAAGCCGATGCTGCCGGCACCGATCATGGCAATTTTGATCATGAGTCTGCTCCCAAAGGTGAAATAGTTGCCTGCAGCCCGTCCACCGCGGCAATCCAACCCTCAGCAAGCGCCTTGGGGGCGAACTGTGCGGGCGGCAGATGGGTCATGCTGGCCAGGTGGGTGAGGTAAAGAGGCGCTCCCGGCTTTAACACTCCATTGCCGCGCATAATGCGCACCACTTCGCGCACGATCGGCAGGGTATTATGTTCAAGCAGGTAGGGCACGTCGTAAACATCGCCAAAGGTCATCTCGATAATCGCCGCATCCAGCGGGACCCCCAAAAGCAGGCGCTTCCAGCTGGACACCGGTAACGATGAGCCGTCGGTGGCATACAACCAGCGTCCGCCAGCACTCTCAAAGATGTAAAAGAGGGGCGTCTCGCGCGAATCCGAAAGATGGTGGTTAGAGGCCAGCGCCTCGACACAAAAACCGCCGGTGTGCGCCTGGTCGCCGGGCAGCATGGGATGCAGAACGAGACCGGCGTATTCGGTGAGCATGAGGGGCGCCTCGCTCGGGTACCACAGCTGGAGTGGTGCAGGGCGTGCAAAAGCCGCCAGGGCAGTGATAACCTCCGGCACATAGTGGTCATCGTGCGAGTGTGTGATAAAGACATCTGTGATGGCGGCAGGATCAAGCCCGAAAGCGCGCAGGCTCTCGAGTACAAAGGGCCCGCCGTCGATCAGAATGTGTCCATCAACCAGCAACGAGGCGTTGCGGCGATATGTATCGGGCTGTGGAAAAGGTGTGTCGGGTTCGAGAGCCGGCCAATCGGCAGCGCCGGTCCCCAAAAAGAGCCATTCTGTTTGCATAAGCCCCCCTTGCGAGCGTGCACGTTGGGGTTATTGTATCGCGTCTTGCAGGTGCGACAAGCGCCTGATCGCTACTGGTTGGCATTATGCACTTGAGCAGGAGGCAGACAAACTATGAGCCCGAGACCTCAGGCTGTTTCGGGGTGCCAGACATGATGGCATCCAACTCGCTGCGAAGCTCGCTATAAGAATGCTCGTCGAGTGAGTAGTAGATCCAGCGGGCGTCCTTGTCATCTCGGGCCGAGGTGATCAAACCCGCCTCGCGCAGGATGCGCATGTGGTGAGAGACAAGGGAAAGAGAGAGGCCCAGGATGGGGGCGATTTCGCCGTTGCAGCGTGTTCCATTGCGCAAAAGTGCGATGATCTCCAAGCGTGTCGCATCTGCCAAGGCTTTGAGTCTGGGGAGTAGCAGTACCTGTTGTTGTGTGGTCAGCATAGCCATTCCTCTGCACGTTGCTTGTATGATCATAGTATACCGTACAGATATGTCAATGGGTTTTTTATTGTGTATTGTTATAAAAGATCCCAATTGTAGATAGATTTTACCGTTGTATGAACTCGAAAATCCAGACACTTGACGTGTTGACCAATGACCCCTACATTTACCTGACGTACAATTAAAAACAGGCAGTATTCTTGGCGTCCACCCCAACAGCTATGAGCCGGTCACCAGTTACCTGGGGGCAGCCATTGCGCATCATGTTGTGCACATGGGGCCAGACACCCCTTCGCGGTTGATCTTGCCGGTGGTGGCTCCTGAGGTAAGCCAGGATTATGTGCCAGGCAAAACGCGTCTGTGCGCCAAGCTGATTCCATGGGAGAAGTAGACATCGAGTCCAGCGATCGTACAAACCTGTCCGCAAACGATGGATCGGCGGTGAGTTACGCCGTGATTGCCCTCCGCCGAGGTGCGTTGTGAGCCTGCTGCGCCTGGCGGTCAAGCGCCTGCTGAGCCATCCGTTTCTGACGCTGATCTATATCGGCAGCCTGACGCTGTGCGTGGCGTTGTTGGTGTGCCCCTCGCTGTTTTCAGATTCGGTCGCCCAGGCGATCATGCGCGAAGAGCTGGCGATCAGCGCCAATATGGTACGCCGCCCGACCTTTGCCATCCGCATCTATGCCATCCCAAACAGCACCCACCCGATTGATCTGGCTAACTCGGACGCCGTGCGCCAGTGGCTGACAGACTATTTCGAAGGGGGCCTGGGCATCCCAGTGCGCACCACCTATGTGCAGAACGTCAGCAACGAGTATGTGCTCAAGACCACTGAGGGTGATCGGCGTTATTCAAGCGGCATCTTCGGCCATACCAAGGTTGCGGTGGTTCCCAAAATGGGCGAGCACGTCGAGACTGTCTCTGGCACCCCCTACGGCGAGGAAACAGTTGGCGAACTGCTCAACGTGTGGGTGATGACCGACTTTGCCGCAGAAGTGGGCATTGAAGCGGGCGATGTGTTCGAAATCGCCTATCCCTCGCCGGGCTCGGAGGTGATCCGCCTGCGCGTGGCGGGCATCGTGCAGCCCCGAGACTCGCAAGAAGAGTATTGGTACCAAAAACCCGATAATCTGCTCAAGCGCCTGCTGCTGACCAACGAGGCAGAATATAATGCCCACATCGCATCTATGCACCCCGAGGGGGTCGATTACGTCTTCTGGTACCTGGTTTTTGATGATACCCACCTGAACCTGACGCACGCGGCGCGTTATATAGACCTGCTGGAGCGCGTAAAATACGAATTGGATATGCGCCTGCCGCTCGGACGTATGGACGTCTCACCGCTGGATGAGCTGGAGGCTGCCAGGCTGCGCAAACGCGACCTCTCGCTGACGCTTGGCGCAGTCACCATCCCGCTCCTGGTCATCCTCGCCCAGTTTCTGCTGATCCTTGCCAACACCTTTGCACGCGCCGGCGCCCGCCATGATTCTACCCTGATGAGCCGCGGCACCAGCCGGCTGCAGCTCTTGCTGCTGGCGCTCACCGAGACGGCTATTATCCTGCTGATCTCGGTGCCGGCTGGGATGTGGTTGGGTCTGACGCTCGCTGGGCTGCTGGGTCTGGCGGATGGCTTCCTCTCGTTTGGCAGAGGCCAGATGCAGCCCGTCTTTGTGGCCGCCATCGACTGGCCACCCGTGGTGATCGCCGTGGGGCTGGGATTGCTGACGCGCGTAGGTGCTGCCATGCGGCATGCACGCATCTCGGTGGTCGAGTTCGAGCACCGATCAGCCGGCCGCGAAGCGGTGATGACCGGAATGCGGCTCTTTGGACTCGCCCTGTTGGCTGGCATCAGTGCTTATACTTATCGGCAGCTGGTGACCGTCGGGGGCATCCCGCTGCTGCTCTCAGCCGATACTGCCCTGGCTGCCGACCCGCTGCTTTTAGTAGCCCCCAGCCTGTTTATCATTACCGGGTCGCTGTTCCTGGCCGAAGCCACCGGCCTGGTAGTGGGGGGCTTTGGCCGCCTGCTCGATCCGATCCTGAGCGCCAACGCTGTAGTGGCCTTTCGCCATATGGCACGCGAGCACTCCCGCTCACGCGCCCCCGTCTTTTTGCTGGTGGTCAGTCTGTCGCTGGGCATCTTTTATGCATCGCTGGCTTATAGTGCCCAGATCAACCTGCGCGACCGCATGCGCCATTCGGTGGGCGCCGATATTACCTTTGAACAGGTGATCGAGGTTGAACAGGTGGGGCAAACGACCACCACTGGCGAGCTGATCTCGGAACTGACCGACGAGAGCGATGCGCGCAACCTGCTGGCATCCGATTATGAAGAGATCGAAGGGGTGCTGCATGCCTCGCGGGTGGCCAACTATGACGCGCGCGTGCGCGTCGGCGGCAGTGAACGCCGTACCAAGCTGATCGGCATCGAGCGCACTACTTTTCGCCGGGCGACCTACCTGCGATCAGACTATGCCGAGGTTCCGCTGGGTGAGCTGATGAACCAGCTGGCGCTCAATCCACAGGGCGCGCTGGTGCCCAAGTGGATGCTGAGCGAATATGGCCTGCGCATCGGCGACCCGTTGAGCGTACCCTTTACCTTTGAAGACATCGCCACCACACTATCGTTTACGATCGTGGGAACCTTTGAATACTTTCCGACGGTGGGCGCCAAGGACCTGGCGGTAGTCACTAATATCGACACCATCTTTGAGGGCGCCGGGCTGGTTTTACCACACTCGATCTGGCTGCGTACTACCCCGCAGGCCGATCCGGATGCCATCGTCAGGACTATCGACAACCGCGGCGTGACGGTCGGCCGCCTGCGGGTGCTCAAAAAGCTGATGGCGGTGGAACAGGGCCGCAAAGAGTATGTAGGCACCCTGGGGATGATGTCCGTCAGCTTTGTGGCCAGCCTGATCATTGCCGCCCTGGGCACGCTGGTGCACCTCTTTGCCGGGCTGATGCACAACCGCGGCGAGTTTGCGGTGATGCGCGGACTCGGTTTCCAGCTCCCGCAGGTGATTGTGACGGTGCTGCTCGAATACATGCTGGTAATCATCGCCGGATTGGTGTGGGGCTCGACAGTGGGACTGGCCACCGTGAGGCTATATGGACGCTACATCCCGCTGATCCCGCCGGGCGAGAGCCTGATCCCGCCTTTTGTGCCATATAGCGATACTGCCACAGCCTGGTGGATCGTCTTTTCCATGGCGATCACCTCGGCCGCGTTGATGGTGATCATCTACCATTACCTGCGCTCGCAGCGCCTCTTTGAGGTACTGCGCATGGGGCAGCAGTGAGCGCACTTGACAGCCCAGTATCACGCCTTAGACTGGAGCACAGTCCTATGATGGAGCAAATGGTAACCATGTCCTGCCGCATTTGATCGCTGGCTGCGGATGCCGTGCAGCATCCGTACTCGCAAGCGCATCAGCCTGGTTGTGCGCCGGGAGGCTACCAGCACTAGGCCCCTACACGCCTCCTCGACCGCCGCAGCCCGGCATGCTGCGGCGGTTTTGTTTTGGCGCAAACAGCCCATGGTGGGCTGAAGCACGCAACCACAACGAGGAGGAACAGTATGCGAGATCGGATCACACGTTTCTTTGGTTCGCGTCTGGGCATTATGACGGTTGGTGCCATCATTGGGGTGATCGCACCTCTCCTGCAGTATTTCGGTAACCCCAAAAACATGGGCATCTGTGTGGCTTGTTTTGAGCGCGACATTGTGGGCGCCCTCGGATTTCACCACAATGCCGCCACCCAGTATCTGCGCCCCGAGATCTTTGGCCTGGTGCTGGGCGCCACCATCGCGGCACTGATCTTTAACGAATTCCGCTCCCGCGGCGGCTCATCCCCCCTTGTCCGTTTTATCCTGGGCATGTTTGCCATGATCGGCGCGCTGGTCTTCCTGGGCTGCCCCTGGCGGGCGATCCTGCGGCTGGCAGGCGGCGACCTGAACGCGCTGGTGGGCATCGCCGGTCTGGCGGCCGGCATCACAGCAGGGGTGTTTTTCCTCAAAGCCGGATTCTCACTGGGGCGCGCGCACCGCGGACCGGCTATCTCTGGCTGGATCATGCCGGTGATCATGGTATTTCTGCTGGTGCTAGCGGTCTTCCGCGTCAGCTTTGTCAAGGATGGCGCCCTCTTCTTCAGTGAATCGGGCCCGGGCTCGCTGGCAGCCCCACTGGCTATTGCGCTGGTGGCCGGTTTACTGATCGGCTTTCTGGCACAACGCAGCCGTTTTTGCACGATGGGGGCCCTGCGCGATGTGATCCTCATGCGCGATACCCATCTCATTTCCGGCCTGGGGGCGCTGTTGGTGGTAGCACTGGTCATGAACCTGATCCTCAAGCAGTTCAACCTGGGATGTGCCGCTCAGCCGGTGGCGCATTCAAACCATTTGTGGAACTTTTTAGGTATGACGCTCTCGGGCTTGGCCTTTGCGCTGGCAGGCGGCTGCCCGGGCCGGCAGCTCTTTTTAGCGGGTGAGGGCGATGGTGATGCCGGCATCTTTGTGCTAGGGATGCTTTCGGGCGCCGCACTGGCGCACAACCTCGACCTGGCCGGCAAGCCGGATGCGATCGTTGACGGGGTGCTCAAGGTCGGTGGCATTTCCACCTGGGGCATGTTGGCGGTACTAACCGGTCTGGTAGTGTGCGTTGCGATCGGCTTTGGGATGCGCGAGCGCAGCGCCTAAGGAGGAGACAAGATGACGATCATCGATACGCGCGGGCTTTCATGTCCGCAACCGGTGCTGTTGGTGCGCAAGGCGATCGAGGCCGGCCAGAAACCGCTGCAGGTCCTGACCGATTCGGCGACCGCGCGCGATAATGTGCGCCGTCTGGCGGAGCGCCTCGGGCTGAGTGTCACGATAACAGAGGCCAACGACGAGTTCACCATGACGCTTGAATAAAACTGCGAGCCCCCGGCTGGTGCTTGCTCCAAGATGGCAATAGCTGGCTACTGGCGCAAACCACAGCCAGGGGATGCCGCATGCACTTGACAGGGTTCCTTACTATCCAAAGCAGCGCTCGTAATGGGCGCTGCTTTGGGTATGGACTTGGCACTTGAAGTGGCAGCGCATTCTGTAATCCCCAGGCGTTAACAAAAGCTTGACAATCGCCCGCATTCGTGCTTGAATAAATGAATGCTTTAGCGTCGATTGTTATAACTCCATGGTATGCTTGCTTCTGCCCGTCGTTTCATTGTGTTGCAGCCAATATCTTGTCTGTACTATATACAGGCCAGCGATGAAAGGAACGTCTGGTTATATCAGCTGTCCGAATCAAGTACTATTCGAGGAGAAAAATGAAGACTAACCGTCGCGAGTTCTTGAAATTATCCGCTCTGGCTACCGCTGGTGTGTTGCTGGCCGCCTGCACACAATCAACTTCACCCACTGCTGCCCCCAAGACGGACGGTGATGGCAGTGACGCTGCCCCGGCTGGTGCCAGCCCATGGGACGTCAATAAAAAAGACAAAATCGTACTGTCGGTAATCAACAACTATTACACCGCCGGCTGGAAAAAGATGGCCGCCGACTATATGGCGCTGCACCCCGAAACCGAGGTGGTGGTGGACGTGGTGGCCGATAACGACACCTACCTGCAAAAGATGACTACCTGGCTGACGGGCGATGACTTTTCGCAGTCGGCAGATATTGTGCACATCAACTTTGCGGCAAGCCCCGTCGGCGGCTACCAGGTCATGTACCAAAAAGACATGATTTATGATTTCCGCAAAATGCTCGATGAGCCCAACCCCTACAATGACAACAAAAAGGTGCGCGATTGCTTTACCCCCGAGGACCTGCCGTTGGTGACGGTGGCCGAAGGCCAGTACGCCCTGCCCTTTGACTGGGTCGGCATCGCCATCATGTATAATAAGACTCTGCTGGATAAAGAGGGCATCGCCCTGCCGAAAACCTATGAAGAGTTTGATGCCGCCTGCGCCAAGCTGCGTAAGGGCGGTATGGCTGCCCCCATCGCTGCCGCCAGCGAGGCAGCCTGGTACATCTCGTCGTTTGCGGATGCCGCGCTGCGCAGCCGCGAATATGATTTCCTGGTACAGCCCGAGGACGGCCTGTGGGATGAAGCCACCATGGCTGCCAACCGGGATTTTGTGTTCGACGAGAACGACTGGACCTGCGACCGCTACACTGTCATCTCGGGTGAGCGCGTCTGCATGCACAAGCGTGAGACCAAACTGACGGATCCCACCACCGTCAAGATCTGGGAGCAATTTGCCAACATCGGCAAGTATTTCCAGGAGAACTTTACGGCGGCTTCGTCGATGGAAATCCAGTCGAGCTTTGAGCTGAGCAAGGCGGCCTTCTTTATGTCGGGCTCGTGGAACGTGGGCGTGCTCAACAGCGACATCAAAGAGATGGGCGACGACGGTTTTGAGTGGGGCACCATGTCCTTCCCGCCCTATGCCAATGCTCCCGAAGGCTTCCAGGCTGGCATGCGTACGCTCTATGTGGTCGGCAATACCATGGGAATTATCAAGTCCCAGGGCGATGGCGATCACCTCGAGCGCGTCAAGGATTTCTACAAGTTCTGCTACAACCCCAAGAACGCTCAGGACATCTTTGAGACGACCCTCAACGCCGGCAACTATGTGCAGGGGCCTCCCTCGATCCTCGGCGTCAAGCTTTCCGACGAGCTTAACCAAAAGCTGGAAGGCTTTGTACAAAAAGGCGCCATCAAGGACGCGTTCGGCGGCATCGCCGGACAAGATGCCTACCTGGCGGCCGACAAGGGCGTGTACGTTCAGAACTTGAACGACCTGCTCGCGGGCAAGATCGATGCAAAGGCGTTCTGCGAGAACTGCTCGCCGATCTTTATGGCTCAAAACGACGACATCATCGAAAAGAACGGCTACGACTTGGATCCTGCCACGGCTGACAAAGCCAAGGAATAATCCAGGCACACAGCAGGGGAGGGGGCTGGATGTCGTACCCTCCCCTGTTCTCTCCAGCCCGAAGGAGTGCAGTACGATGGAGAATCCCAAGCGTTATAATATTATCCCCTATTTGTTTATTGCCCCGACCTTTGTTCTGATCTTTTTATTCAGCTATTATGCCGTCTATAACGCGATAGAGCTCTCTTTCACTGATGCTTCGATCGGCTTTTCCAAGAATTTTATCGGGTTGGCCAACTATAAAGAACTCCTTAACAACACCGTATTCTGGACTTCCTTCAAGAACCAGGCCCTGATCACCGTTACGACCGTTTTCAACAGCATCTTTTTCCCGCTCCTGGCGGCCGAACTGCTCTTTTTCGTGCGCCGGCGTGAGGTAGCCAACGTTTTCAAGACCCTCTTTGTACTGCCGATGCTGGTGCCCAGCATTGTCACGATCCTCACCTGGCGTTATCTCTACAACAACGACTTTGGCTTTAACACCCTGCTGATCTCGATGGGCTGGGGCAACCTGGCGCGTAACTGGCTCAACGACGCGAGTGTGGCGATCTGGGCGATCATCATGGTAGGGTTCCCCTTTGTTTCGGGGCTCTACTTTCTCATCTTTCATGCCGGCATCAACTCGATCGGCACCGACATTTTCGAGGCCGCGCTGATCGACGGGGTCAACAACCTGCAGATGGTGACCAAAATCCACCTGCCCAACGTGGTGCCCTACATCAAGGTGGTCTTTACGCTGGCGCTGATCGGCAGCCTGTCGGGCTTTGGTCTGGTAGCAGCCACCACCGGCGGCGGACCCGGCAACAACACCATGATCCCCTCCATGTTGATGTACAAGGTGGCGTTTGGGCAGGGCAGTTTTGGTTATGCCTCGGCTATCGGCGTGGTACTGCTCTTGATCATTCTGACGCTCACCCTGCTGACGCGCTCGGTGATCTTTGGGCGCGAGGAGGCGAACTAGATGGCAGTCAGAACTGGTACCACCAGCACCAGCACCTTGGGCGAACGCATCGGGTCCATCTTTTCGCAGATCATGCTCATCATCCTGATGTTGCTGACCTTTTTCCCCTTTGTGATGCTGATCAATATGTCGCTAAAGGCCAACATCCGCATCAAACAGGCCTTTTTCGCGCTGCCCAACCCGATTAAATGGGCCAACTATACCAACGCGCTCGAGTTTATCAAGCAGCCAGTGCTCAACAGCCTGTTTGTGTGCGGCGTTTCGCTGGTGCTGATCCTCATCATGGTCTCGATGAGCGGCTATGCCTTTGGGCGGATGCAGTTCAAGGGCAAGGAATTTCTCTTTACCCTGCTTTTGGCCGTTCTGATGATCCCTTACACCCTGCTGATCATCCCCAACTATCGCATCATTGCGCGCATGGGGCTCTTGAACAACTACCTGGCGCTGATCCTGCCCTATATCGGCGGCCAGCAGATCTTTGGCATCGTGCTGGCACGCGCCTATTACGCCTCTTTGCCCAAGGACTTTTTTGAAGCCGCCAAACTGGATGGCGCCGACGAGCTGCAGGCCTATTTGCGCATCGCCCTGCCGCTGTCCTTCCCCACCCTGATTACGGTGGGCATCACGGTGGTGGTGGCGATGTACAACGACTACATCTGGCCGACCCTGGTGATGACCACCAACGACAAGATGAAGACCTTTTGCCAGATCGTGTTCAACAACGCGGCCGGCAACGGCGCCCCCGATCTGGGACTGCTGGCAGCCTCCTTTGTGTTGGGCACCCTGCCGTTGTTGATCATCACCGTGCCGCTGCTGCGCTACTATACCCAGGGGTTGTTGGGCGGCGCTATCAAGGGTTAAGGCGAGCAATCTGCCATGCGGCAGATTGTACCGGGTACACCCGAGATGCTGGAGCGCTTTCGCCAGTCGACGATCTCCAACGCCTGCGACGGGGTCAGGCTGGATGAAGCGCATATCACCTGCTTTGCGCTGGAGGATGACGCGCCGGTTGGCGTGATAGGCACCCATCTGCGCGGCTAGACGCACCCGAAAGAGGCGAAAGCGGTTTACACACCGGATATTATCTGGTATATAGCGGGTATATTATCTGCACCCTGCTTTGGACCCTGTAACGGCACACCTGTATCTCGCCGCTGGCAAGCCAGAGGAGATAACCATGCAGGAACCCCGCGAACCCCGCACCATCAGGCTTAAAATCCACTACTGGATTCTGGGCATTGCTGTCCTCGTTTTGGGCGTCTATCTGCTGCGGCCAGCGCCGGCAAGCACAGCTACCATTGCTGAGTACCCCTATCCTGATCCACAGCTGTTTCTGCCGTTAGCATTCAAACAGCCGACACCCTGCAACACGTCGTGGCAGGCACTACAGAATCCCAGCTTTGAGACAGGCATGGTTGACTGGGAAACAGTGGCGGGTATCCCAGAAAGGGTTTGTGACTTGGCTGCAGAGGGTTCGTGCTCGGTGCTAATGGGCGGCTACAACAATGCCAACGATCGCATCCGCCAGCAGGTGACAGTGCCGGAATGGGCGGAATCGGCGGCGCTATATGTCGTGTGGGCTATGGCCACTACAGAATCTAGTTTCGGCCCAGTTGATTCGTTTTATCCGCAAGTGAAACTGGTTGCTAACGGGGCGACTTTAGGCGGTGGGCCTATCAATAACCTGGACCCGACTGATGGCTGGTATGAATCCAAATTCGTGATACCCAACATCGCCGCTTACCGCGGACAGGCCGTTTATGTGGACATGTATGTCTGGACCGATGGATTTCTCCCGACCATATGGGCAGTGGATTATGTGCGCCTGAACTTTGCCTGCGGGGCGGTACCAGCTTCAGGCAATGAAGCGCCGGTCAAGGTCGGGGAACTCGACCCGGCGCTCTTGGAGCAGATAGCTGCGTGCGAGTAGAAGAGCGGGTTGAGCGCAAAGCACATGGAAAACAACAATAGAGTGCCGATCCTCAAGTCGCTACGCAAATTCAGTGTTCTAATATAACCTGATTAACGTGGTATTGGTACTGATTCTTTGCTTTGCGTTCCTGAATGAAGAGAATGCACACAGTTATTGAAGCGAAGAACCAAGCAGTGGAACACTGTTGGTTTTTATACTCAGGCTTTCCCCCAGTCATCCGAGGTAGCAAGCATCTTCTTACAAATCGATTCGTGGGTATTTTCAGAATGCACTATCTCGTCGCATCGCATCGAAAATGTTTCAAGCACACGCAGTTCAGTGGGTATCATAGCCTCGAATCGAGGATTAATAAATAACACTGGGTTATCAAAACAATAGTCTATCTGATAATAAAAGAGCACGCCAGCGATTTTACAGTCCCCACACGCGAAAAGACCACGAGCTTTCAAATATACGCAACGTTTCGAGCCATCTCGTTCTTCTATCAATTCGCCATAGAGTTCTCGCGCTACTTCTCTTTTATCTACTATTCCACCAAGATATACAGCCAGGATAACTGGATACTTTTGTCCACTTACTTGATCATGCTTAGCCTTGAATGCCTTAGCTATAAGGCCTTCAGGCATGGGCTTTAAGCCTGCGTCACCCCATAAGCCTCCAGGCGATTCTGCGACTCTTATTAGCAGAAGCTCCAACTCACCATTATCCCCGAATGATTCACAAAATGGTACTTCCATATACTCATTAGCATGATGGAGAGTATCCGCTAGCTTTATCATGGCTTTTTTCAGGTTAGCTTTGCTATCATTCGAACCTATAGCTGGTTCTTTTCCTAAAAGTGCTACCCACCCTTTTGGTATACTATCATTAATTATTTTTTGAACTTCTTGAAGTTCCCTTTGAAGTGTATATGTATCTTTATCACCCTTTGGTGCAACTGCCTCAAAAAGGACAGTTGAGCTAGAGAATTCTGCTTTCACATCAATACGTTTCCCTTTGGCGTTCGCTAGAGCCTCACATTGGACTTTAGCTCCAAGTATCTGACAAGTTCTTATAGTCAGCAGCTCGAAAAAAAAGGAGTTCCAGTCACTTTCACTCATCGCCTTGTAGAGTTTTTCTTGATATTGATCAGGTACCTTATTGATATTAGCGTTCAGGAACTGCCGTAACCGGACGCCCTCAGCCGTAGACGAGTAAAGCGCTACATCTTTTAGTGAATAGCCAGATCCTCGACAATGCCGTTCAGAGGTTTGGGGTTCTTTGAACCAGATATTATCCGTTCCCATCAGTAACACCTCGGATTTAAGTAATCCTACTTCATATTACTGTTATAATGCAAATATACTAACCTGTATTTTATTTTTAGCTCTAGTACTTTTCCTATTTCTCCTCCACCTGCTGAGCCTTCTGGATCACCGCCACGGCTTCTGACTGGGCCTTTTGCAGCACGGCGGTCGGGTCGTCGCCAGTTTCCATACTGCGCAGGGCATCATAGAGCACTTTGAGCACGCCCTGCGGGCCGTAACGTCCATACACGTTCGGCATCATCACCAGGTTCTCAGCCGCCAGGTTTCCGGCATCCGCCATGCGCTCGCCGATCTGTGCGCGATACCAGGCATCCTGCACCAGGCTGCGGCGCGCCGGGAAGCGGCTGCCGACCGCCTTGGGCTGGTCGGCCAGCCAGCGGATCAGGTCGTGCGCCTCGCGCTTGTGGAGCGAAGTGGCCGGAATATAGTAGCCATCCACATTGCCCAGCGAGACCTCTTTGGCATCTCTGGGCAAGGGCAGCACCTGCCAGTTAAAATCCCATTTTTGCATAACACCGCTCGAATCCATGGTCACACCGCGTTTGGAAAACAGGTCGAACCACATCGCGCAAAAGCCCTGCATGGCCGCCACCGGGATGCCCGCATAGCCAAAATAGATGCCCAGCTTGCCGGCGGTAGGTGAAAACTGGTGCTCGCCAACGAGCGAACTGTAGAACCTGAGCGCCTCCATGGTCGGCTCGCTATCCAGGAAGGCCTGGGTCGGACGCGAAAAGTCGTCGACGATCGCAGCATCGTGCAGATAGGTGAATATTACCGGGTCGGGCGAGAGGTAGTAGGTGCCAAAGCCGTACACCACCGGCGGATCACCCCCCGGCTGGCCATCCGGCTGGTTGACGGCGGCGGCCTTTTCCACCAGGTCGTCGATCGTCCAGCCCGCCGCGGGCGGTTCGATGCCGGCACGCTCAAATATATCGCGGTTGACATAGGTCACGTACATATCCAGGCTGGCCGGCACACCGTATTGCTGTCCATCGACCACCAAGCCCTCCCAGACACCGGTGTAATAGTCGTTCAGGAACTTGCCCCAGTCGCCGCTCTCGATGTAGCCGCCCAGCGGTTCAAAGTTGCCCTTGCGGATATCTCCCAGCAAGATCTCGGGCGATTCGCGCACCACGTCGAGCGCTCCCTTGCCGATCTCGTCGATCATTGACGGGTAGTTGCTCTCCGTCAGTTCAAAGGTCTCGATCGTCAGCCCGGGATGGGCGCGCGCGTACTCTTCCAGGAGCGGTTTTAGGTCCACGATATTGGGGTAATAAGCGACTCGCAGCGTGATAGGTCCGCTGGGGGCGCGCCCGGGCGCACTGCAGCCCAGGATAGCAGCCGCCAGCAGCAGGCACGCCACCAGCCGGGTGATGCGGCGGAGACTCACCTTGCTTTGCATCGTTGCACCTCCAGGTTCAGAAACTTGGCGGGGGCGGTTGTTTGGGCCAGCGGGTCAGATCCCACGAGCCATCGGCGTGATATTGCACGGCATTGGCGGCCAGCACCTCGCGAGATTGCAGGGCGAGCTCGCTGTCGGCCGTCGCCAGGAACTGCTCGAGGCTGCGCTCTCCGAGGAGCCACAGGCCCATCTCGCGCTGAATCACGTCGTAAAAGGTGGTGTGCCCGCCACTGCCCAGCCAATAGATCGGCGGCTGCCAGGCATGCACGCCGGGGGGCGCGTCCAGGCGGTCGCCCAGGAGCTTGCCCATCTCGGGCGGAATCGCCGCCCCGCGCACAGAGGGAAGCAGCATAGGCACCTCGTTGACCAGGTGGCTATTGTTTTCGGGCGTGGTGGTCAGCATCAGCCAGTCGATGCATTGCTGCAGGTGGCCGCGTTCGACGGCAGCGATGTTGATGCCCGCCGCGCTCGAGTAGCCGCCGACATCGACGGGCAGCATGGCGGGGTCGGGCGCAAAGGGGCTCGAGGCGCGCGTCACGGGCGGCAGCCACATGCCGCCCCACTCAAAGGGCAGCAGGTCATCGGCCGCCAGATCGCGCACCAGCCAGCAGCCCTCCCACAGCATCGCCAGCTGCTGGTTCATGAATTTGTCCCAGCTGTAGCGCATGATGCTGCGCGTCTCGGCGCCGATCGGCAAATAGGGCTTGAAGGCTTTCAGGAGCTCGAAATAGCCACGCATGGGCGCTTCGCTGAAAGGCCGCCAGCCGTTGACCAGCACCTGGTAGACGATCTCTTCCTGGCTGACGGTGCCGGCCTGGTCGGGCGAGGTCTCGGGGTCGTGGTAGTTGAACAGGTCGAGCTGCTCGGTATAGGGCCAAAAGAACTGATCCGCCAGGATGCCCATCAGCCAGCCATCCAGGATCGAATAGGCCATGCTAAAGGGCAGCACATCGAGGGCCTGCAGTTTCTGGCACCACTCGATCAGCGCCTGCCAGTCTGGCAGAGCGCCCGTACCGGTGGCCTCGACTTCAGCCGGATCGATGCCGGCACGCGCGAGCATGTCGAGGTTGAGGTAGACGCCCGTCACCGTGCGGTCGAGCGGTACCCCGCCCAGTTTGCCCGGCGTGCCGGCCGTGCCCAGCACCGAGCCGTTAAAGCTGGCGCCCCAGGTAGGGGCTGCGTCGGGAGCAAACGGATTGGGCATTTTGAGGTATTCGTTGATCGGCACGACCGCCCCCAGCACGCTCAGTCCGTTGAGGTAGGGCAGCGGCACGGTGAGGATATCGGGGCCGGTATCCAGAAAGGCCTGTGTGGTGATCCACGACTCGAGCGGCATCAAGGGAGGCTGTTCGACAAAGCGCACCTTGGCGGTTGGATACAAATCCACCCACGAGACGGCGATCTGGGCGAGGGCCTCGCGCGGCACGGTCTCGACCATGCCCCAGGTGCGCGCCGAATTGGGGGTATACTCGCCGGCAAAGACGGTAAAGTCGCAGTAAAAGCTGGAAGGCTCGGGGCTATCCCCGCCGCTGACGGGCGGGCAGGAATTGATGTTCTGAGGGTCAATGCACGAGGAGGTCACTGCACCCACAGCTGCTAGCGTAGCAATGCGCAGGAACTGGCGGCGGCTGAGCCGGCGGTTAGCCGTCATGGCATATACCTCCCCAGACTGGACGGGCAGGTCGATATTCCATTATACGTCCCTGGCCGCCCTGCTTCAAGGGTTGCTGGCTGGACGGCGGGAACAGGCAAGTTGAAATATCCGGATCAATAAATACAGTGTATTCAACAACAAAAAAAGCGAAATTGAGCTGTTTTACACGGCTCTGTCTCTATACACCGAGCATCAGTTGGCGCTCCCGCGTTTCGAATTCGAAACGGTGCAGGTAGCCAAAGATATCCTCCGGCTGCCACAGCATGCCGGCCCACTGGCAGGTTTCGCGAAACAGACGTTCAAGAGCCTCGCATTCAGCCAGAAAAAGCAAAACGGGCATAGCCTTGGCTATGCCTGTCCCAGAAAGGATATGCTTCTGTGGAGCTGAGGGGAGTCGAACCCCTGGCCTCTTGAATGCCATTCAAGCGCTCTCCCAACTGAGCTACAGCCCCGAACGCCTGTGTGCGAGATAGATGATGCTGGTGGAGCTGAGGGGATTCGAACCCCTGGCCTCATCAGTGCGATTGATGCGCTCTCCCAGCTGAGCTACAGCCCCGCGACAGCGGGTACAGTATACCGCGATAGGTTGACGTGTCAAATAAGTGCCCTAGTGCGGGATGACCCCCGCGGCATTCAGCGGCCAATAACGCAGCCAGGCGCGCCCGATCACCTCGTGCTGGGCTACCGGCCCAAAGGCACGCGAATCGTTGCTGGCACCGCGGTTGTCGCCCATCACAAAGACATAGCCCTCGGGCACCAGCTGAGGCGGCATCGAGCCGTTGGTCGGCTGGCTGAGGTAGGGTTCATCAAGCGGTTGGTCGTTGATGTAAACCTGGCCGTCGTGGATCGAGATCGTCTCGCCGGGCAGGCCCACTACGCGCTTGATCAGCGGTTCGCTTCCGCGCTGCGGCGGGTTGATCACCACAATATCGCCGCGGATCGGGGCACGCACCCAAAACGAGACCTTTTCGATGATCAGGCGCTCGTTGTTGTGCAGGTTGGGCACCATACTCTCGCCCTCAACGCGCGTGGCCTGTACACCAAAGGCATTCACCAAAAAGACAATGATGAGCGCCGGGATGAGAGCTTCGAGGAGCTCGTTGAGCCAGGAGCGCGTTTTTACGCCGGCAGGTTGGTTACTATCCATCTTTGCTCACCGTTACGGGAGCCGGTTCGCACCGGCTCCCTCTACGAGCTCGTTAACGACGATCGCGGTCGCGATAACCGCCGCGTCCGCCACGGTCGCCGCGCGATCCGTCATCGCGGCGCGGGCGCGATCCGCCCGAGGGGCGCTGGTCGCGGCTGCGGGCTTCTTCGACCGTCCAGCCCTGCAGCACCGCCTGACGCGAGAGGCGAACCTTGCCGTCCGGGCTGACGTCGATGACCATCACCATCAGCTCGTCGCCTTCGCGGGCCACATCCTCGACCTTGTTGACGTGAAAATCGGCCAGCTGTGAGATGTGCACCAGGCCGTCCATGCCGGGCATGAACTCGACAAAGGCGCCGAAATCGGCCACGCGCACCACCTTGCCGGTATAGATGCGCCCGATCTCGGGCACAGCCGTCAGCGCGTTGATGCGCTCAAGGGCTTTGCGCGAAGCTTCGCCATCGGCCGAGGCCACCAGCACAGTGCCGTCGTCTTCGACATTGATCGTCACGCCGGTCTCTTCGGTAATGCTGCGGATGGTCTTGCCGCCCGGGCCGATCAGAGCGCCGATCTTGTCGACCGGGATCTTGACCGTCTGGATGCGCGGGGCGTACGGCGAGAGGTCAGCGCGCGGCGCCGGGATGACAGCGTTCATCACATCCAGGATCGTCAGCCTGGCTTCTTTAGAGCGCTGAAGGGTCTCTTCAATGATCTCCCAGCGCAAGCCCGTGATTTTGATATCCAGCTGGATGGCGGTGATGCCCTTGGCAGTTCCCGTCACCTTAAAGTCCATGTCGCCGAGGTGATCCTCCAGCCCCTGGATATCGGTGAGCACGGCAAAACGGTCGCCCTCGGTGATGACGCCCATGGCGATGCCTGCCACCGGAGCACGCAGGGGCACGCCGGCATCCAGGAGCGCCAACGTCGAGGCGCAGGTGCTGGCCATCGAGGTCGAACCATTGGATGAAAGCACTTCCGAGACAGTCCGGATGGTATAAGGAAAGTCCTCCCCACTCGGTAGCACCGGCAGCAAGGCGCGCTCTGCCAGGGCACCATGACCGATCTCGCGACGGCGCGGGCCGCGCATCACACCGGCCTCACCCGTCGAGTAGGGCGGAAAGTTATAGTGGTGCATGTAGCGCTCAGAACTCTCGAGCCCGTTGAGGTGCTCGATCGACTGCTCGTCGGCCGCGGTGCCGAGGGTAACAGTCGTCAACACCTGGGTCTCGCCGCGGTTAAAGAGCCCCGAGCCGTGCGTGCGCGGCAGCAGCCCCACTTCGCAGCTCAGGTTGCGGATGGTGCGCAAGTCGCGGCCATCCACGCGGATACCGGTATCGAGAATGCGCCGACGCATGGCATCGCGAAAGACGGTCTCGTAAGCCTCGACCACTTCAAACTCGCCCACTTCACCGGCTTGCTCGGCAATGCGAGCGCGCAGCTCTGCTTCTTTTTCGCCGCGCTCGGCGCGAGAAGCACCGCTTTCTACCAGCTGGTTGATCTCGTCGCCGGCCACGTTGCGCACAGTCTCGAGCAGAGCCGGATCGATGATGTGCTGCTCGCCAACGACCTTTTCCTTGCCGATCTCGGCGCGCATGGTCTCCTGCAGGGTGATGACATCCTGCATGGTCTCGTGCGCCAGGTGCAGGGCTTGCATCAGCAGGCCTTCTTCGATCTGGTCGGCCCCAGCCTCGATCATCAGCACCGAATCGCGCGTGCCGGCCACCAACAAGTCGAGCGAGCTGTCTTTGAGCTGCGAGACGGTCGGGTTAAGCACCAGCTGGCCATCCACATAGCCCACTGCCACGGCGCCGATCGGCCCATTAAAGGGGATGTCCGAGATCGTCAGCGCCACCGAGGCGCCCAGCATGGCGAGGGTATCGATCTGATGGTCCTGGTCGACGGAGAACGGGGTCACGACGATGTGCACGTCGTTGCGGTAGCCTTCGGGGAAGAGCGGACGGATCGGGCGGTCGATCGAGCGGCACAGCAGGATCGATTCCGAGCTGAGGCGCCCTTCGCGCTTGAAAAAGCCGCCGGGGATCTTGCCGGCCGAGGCGCGGCGCTCTTCGAGGTCGACGGTGAGCGGGAAAAAGTCAATGCCGGGGCGCGGGGTCTTGCTGGCGGTGGCGGTTACCAACACCATAACATCGCCCATCTGAACCGTTACTGCTCCTCCGGCCTGCTGAGCCAGTTTACCGGTGCCGATGATGACTTCGTCATTACCGATCCTGGCACGATATTCCTTGAACATGCTTCCTCCTGGAATACTGTCCGCCAGCAGTTCGGCACAGGGACTGGGGTGTGAGCCTCAAGCCTGAGGCACACACCCCAAACCCTGGCTAACCGACGTGGCGGCATAATAAAAGGGTAGCTGGATAAACCAGGCTACCCTAAACAACCTTTTTACGATGTTGAACCCAAGAACTTAACGACGCAGACCAAGACGGCTGACAATTTCCTGATACTTGGCCTCGTCTTTTTGGCTCAGGTAGTTGAGATGACGACGGCGCTGACCCACCAGACGAAGCAAGCCGCGGCGCGAATGCTCGTCGCTCTTGTTCGTTTTAAGATGCTCGGTCAAGCGGGTAATACGGGTCGTGAGCAACGCGATCTGGACTTCGGGTGAGCCAGTATCAGTCTCGTGGCGATGGTAAACATCCACGATCGAATCTTTTTCACTCTTGGTCAACGCCATGACCTGCTTCCCTTCTCGCAAACTTTCCAATTGCGCGCAACAGTATAGCAGCTTTTGCCCCGGAGGGCAAATAAGTCTCCGTAGCGGGATTCACTTGCAGCCGCTGCAGACCCGTGCTAGGATAATAGTGAGGGAAAGAGACCAGCTTTGCGAAAGGAGGTTCGCGTGCCAGTCGAGTTCAAGCCAGGATGCCAACGTCCCGCTATAGCCAAGCCGACGATCGAGATCGCACCGCTTGGCCTTGATATCAGAAAGGAGCAGCCAGCTATGGTTCAAGTCGGCAAACCAGCCCCCGAGTTTACGGCGGCTGGGTTCCACAACGGCAAGTTCGCCAATTTTTCACTCTCCGAGTTCAAAGGTAAATGGGTATTGGTCTGTTTCTACCCGGGTGACTTTACCTTTGTTTGAGCAACAGAGATCTCAGCAGTTGCTGAGAAGTATTCCGTTTTTGAAGAACTGGGCGTACAGGTTCTATCGGTGAGCGTCGACAGCATTTACGTCCACAAAATGTGGAACGACCACGAGCTCTCCAAGATGATCAAGGGCAACGTCCCCTTCCCGATGCTCTCTGACCAGGATGGCAGTATCGGTAAGCTCTATGGCATCTATGATGCAGATGCCGGCGTTGAAACCCGCGGCCGCTTTATTATCGATCCGGATGGCGTGATCCAGGCCTATGAAGTGCTGACGCCGCCTGTCGGGCGCAATGTGGCCGAATCGATCCGCCAGATCCAGGCATACCAACTGGTGCGTGCCTCCAAGGGCACCGAAGCCACCCCTTCAGGCTGGCAGCCCGGCAAGGCCACCCTCAAACCAAGCCCCGACTTGGTTGGCAACGTATGGAAGGTCTGGAAGGTCTCCCAGGCTTTCGACCGCAAACGCTCCTCCTAACCCGTCTTGTAGTAAAACGAGGCATCCTGTTACGGATGCCTCGTTTATTATCCCTGCCCCTAGCGCAGGCGCAACGTCACATGCGCCACATCGCCGGGTTGTTTATTGATCGTCTTGCGAATCTCTGCGGATGCCAAGGATATGACCAGGCGTCTGCATGCGTACCAGGCGTGCCATCGTAGGGCACGCCATCAAGGGTGGTGTGCACCGACACACGTTTTTTGCCAAGACTGCCTCGACATCAAAAGGGTTCTCGAAATAGGCCCCATCGATATCGGGCACCTTCTTGATCACTGCGTCAAACTCGATAGCCTGGCCGCCCACGCTCACGCTCCGGCGCCCTGTTCGAGATCCAACAGGTAGCGCTTGACCTCCAGCCCGCCGGCATAGCCCACCAGGCTGCCATCCGCCCCCACCACGCGGTGGCAGGGGATGATGATCGGGATCGGGTTGCGGTTGATGGCGCTGCCCACTGCCCGGCTGGCTCTGGGGTTGCCCAGCTGGCGGGCGATGGCGCCATAGGTGCTGACCTGACCGTATGGGATGGCCTGCATAGCCCGCCACACACTGGTCTGGAAGGACGTGCCCTCAGGAGCCAACGGCAAGCTGAAATCGCGGCGTTGGCGTGCACAATAAGCCTGTAGCTGGGCGGCCGCCTCCTCCAGGAGCGGTGTTGCCGTCGCCTGCCATCCGGCAGGCACTGCTTTGGGCGATAAATCGATAGCAATGATCGCGCCGGCACGTTCGACGATGCGCAGCGGGCCAAAGGGCGCCTGCAGGTCGAAGTAGTGCACCGGAGCGGATGTGCTAACTTGCGCTTGATCCGCCTCTCGCGTCAGGCTTTGCATGATGGCGGCGTTCTCAGCCAGCTGATCCTTGTCGCGCTGAAAGCAGCCTATCGCGGCGATGTCGTTTGGCTTGATGCCCTGCATGACCTCGCGCAGCGCCGCCTCGGCCACTGCGCGCACCTCGGACGGGTTCTTGTGGTAAAAGATCTGCCCGCCGGCAAACACTTTGAAGGCGATGCAGGGCTTGGCCACCTGCCGGATGGTCTGCAGCATCAGAGGGCGGTCTTCCGGAAAGAATTTGAGATGTTTGCTCTTGCCGGTGATGAACGAGCTCTCTTTGGCAGCCCCGCGAGTGCGCGTGTTGTGCAGGCAGGTCACGTAAAAATCGGTTTCCCAACCCTCGTCTTCGGCGCGCATGACCGTCTCGGGCACGTGTGTGCCGATGCCGGCCGAGATGCCGGCGTCGCGGATCATCTTCAGGCGGTCGCGAATCAGCTGGTACTGCCCAGCCTCGCTCAGTCCATCGGTGGTGGTGCCCTGGTGATAGATTCCCAGCGGTTTGCAGGCCGCCATCTCGCGAACATTCACCGCGAAATCGGTCGGCGGGTAGGATTGAAAGATCACCTGCAACTCGGCGCCCGTATTGCGATAGTGCCGGATGGCGCGCAGCATGAACTCGTTGGCCAGCGGCAGCCAGGTGTTATAGCCCAGCTCGCTGGCGCGTGCCATCGCGGTTAACAGGTTTTGCTCGGTATAGTAGTCGAGCATGTCGTCGTACGAGATCAGCTCGGGGATATAGGAATGCCCGTTGACCGGGTTATCCCCTACGATCAGGCGGCTGACCTCGCTGCCCAGGAAACTCACGCGTGGGATCATCGCGCTCCTTACTACAAGGCTGACAGATGGCTTTACCCAAGCGTTACGCTAAAGCGGTGCTCGCCGGCGCGTTCAAGCAACTCGCTACGCCCGCCCGGCAGGCGTACCTCGGCGCGCACACCCTGCGGGATCGTCACCAGCACCTCAACCTGGCTGCCATCGCGCGTCCAGCTGACGGCGAAATCGCCCGCGACGGTCTGCTGGGTACCTTTGACCCAGCTCAGTTGCGGGATCAGCGCTGGCTCAATAACCACCTGCTTAAAGCCGGGGCCAGTCAGGGTCGGGTTGATGCCCACCAAGGTTTTCATCATCCAAGCCATGAAATCCGAGTACATGTGATGGTTCTTGGAAGCACCCGGCTGCCAGGTCTCCCACAGGGTAGTGGCGTCGCCATCCAGCCACACCCGATATCCAGGGTACCCTTTGGCGGTGATGATGCGGTAGGCGTATTCCTGCAGGCCGCACTTGTTGAGCGCATAGTACAGGCGGCGCAAGCCCACCATGCCGCAGGCGTGGTGGAAATCGCGCTCTTCGACAAGGCGCATCAGCTGCTTTTTGAGCGGCTCGAGGTTTTCATAGATGTCGTAATAGATCAGCATCGCCACGGGGGTCTGTTCCTGGATGGTACAGGTGCCGTCGGGGGCGATAAAGCACTCGCGGATCAGCTTGATCAGGCGCTCTTCCTCGGCCTTGAAGGCCTCCACCTCGCTGGCTTGTCCGGCGAACTCGGCCGCGCGCGCGGCGATGCGCACGAACTTGACCCAGAAGACGGCGTTAATGAACTTGGCCGGCGTGCGCGATTTAAAGTCATTCGTGGGCGGCGCCCAGTCATCCAGGCCGAACTCTACCAGGCCATCAGCCGGGTCGGCACGCGAAGCCAGATACGTCAGGTAGCGCCGGAAATAGGGCAGAGCTGCCAACAGATGCGAGCGGTCGCCGGTGTAGAGGTAGAGTTTATGCGGGATCTCGAACAGAATGCCATCCGAGACCGGGCCGTTGCCCCAGTCAAAGCCCCAGCCGCCGGTGGGGATGATGCCCGGCAGGGCGCCATCCTCGCGCATGGCATCGAAGACGTCCTGCAGCCACTTGACCAGCAGCCTGTCCATATCATAGTTGGTCAGGAACTGATCGGTCGAAGCCTGGGCATCGTTGGCCCAGCCCAGCTTTTCGCGGGTGGGGCAATCGGTGGGCATGTAGGCGGTATTGGAAAGAGTAGCCATCTGCCCGATCTTGAAGAGCTTGTTGAGCACCTCGTCCGAGCTCTCAAAGGTGCTGGTTAGTTTGATATCCTGGTGAGTAAAGACGCCCGCTACCTGCTCCAGCGGCAGCGGCGCCGTCAGCCCATCGAGCTCGATATAGCGAAAGCCGTGATAGACAAACATCGGCGACCAGGTGAATTCCTCGCCGCTGCAGGTGACTTTGTCGGTCATAAAGGGCGAATCGGGATAATGCACGTCCATCTTGTTGAGGTTGAGCGTGCCATCCTCGTAGAGCTGTTCGGCATAACGGATGGTGATCACATTGCCGGCGGTTTGCTGGATACGCAGCCGCACATAGCCCGAGATGTTTTGCCCGATGTCGTATACATAGCGCTTGTCGCCAGTCTGGCGCACGTTGACAGCCGGGTATACCGCCCCCTCCACCATTGGCTGGCAAGCGCACGCGCGCAGCGTTCCCCTGGGTGGGGTATCATCCACCAAGGCGGGCTGCCAGGCGCTGTCATCATAATCCGCGTTGACCCAGTTGGCGTCGTAGAGGCGGGCATCGAAATACTCGCCGCTGCGCAACTGGTTATAGGTGGTAGCCGAATTCGGCTGGCACAGCCACTCGTCGTCGCTCACCAACGCCACGCACCCGTCGACCTCGAGCTGCCAGATAAACTTGGGGTTATCGCGCCAGGTGGCCTGGTTATGGTTCCAGGAGGTGCGAAAGGTCTCGTTGTAAAAACCATTGCCGCAAGCCACTGCTGCGATGTTTTCGCCCTCACGCAGCAGGCTGGTGACGTCATAGCTATAGTACCAGAGGGTCTTGTTATAGTCGCTGACAGGAGCAGTGAACTTGTCAGAGGTGACGCTCTGACCGTTGAGCCAATAGTGTCCATAGCCCAGGCCGCAGACCGATAACGTCGCCCGTTTGAACTTGGGCAGGCTAAAGCGGCGGCGAAATAGCGGCGCTGGATTGGTAGTAGCGTAATCGTGCACAAACGGGATATCCGGTTTAATGAAACGTGCTTGCTCGAATGCCATCGTCAGCTCCTCATAGTAGGTAATGTATGAGCTCAGTGTAGCCGAGCACTCCATGGTTGTCGAGACCCAAAAACACCGGCAGCCTGATACGGCTGCCGGTGAGGAGAGCAGGGTAACGATCAGGTAATGGAGGCCTTGTAGATGGCTTTGACCGAATCCTGCAGGACCTTGTTAAAGACGGCATCGTCCTGCTGCGCCGAGAGGCCGTCAGCCAGGGCGCGCGAGAAGCTGGCCGTCAGGCCATGGTTGCGCGCCAGCAGACGGTTAGCTTCTTTCTGGGTGTAGCCGCCCGAAAGCGCCACCACGCGCATTACCTTGGGATGAGCGATCAGGTCGGCATAAAAGTCGTCGACTGTCGGTATGGTGATCTTGATCATCACCTGCTGACCTTCCGTCAGCTTGGCCAAGCCCACAAACAAGGCTTCCTTGAGCAGCACTTCGCACTGCGCCTTGTCGGCGGCCTTGATATCAACCTCGGGCTCGAGGATCGGCACCAGCTCGTGCGAAAGGATCTGGCTGCCCACCTCAAACTGCTGATCGACGATCGCCTGGATGCCGCATTTGTTGGCAGATTTGATCACTGAGCGCTCTTTGGTGCCAAATATGTGCTTGCTGATGGCGCGCTCAAGCAGCTCGTCGAGACCTGGGATCGGTTTCATTAGCTGCACGCCATCGGCCTCGGCAGCCAGGCCCTTGTCGACTTTGAGGATCGGCACGATGCCCTTTTTCTCCCACAAATAGTCGCCGGTGGGCATGCCCTCGATGGTGCGGTCCATGGTCTACTCGAACAGGATCGCGGCGATGATATGCTCGCTGGTAAAGGCCGGGCTGGTGATGATGCGCGTGCGCATCTGGTGCACCAGGTCAAACATCTGCGCTTCGCTCGAATAGGCGTCTTCATCGATACCATAAGCCTTTAATGCGCGCGGGGGCGAGCCGCCGCTCTGATCGAGAGCCGCCACAAAACCCTTGCCGTGGCGCATGATCTGCGCTTGTTGTTCGTTCATCTGCGATCCCCCCTTATGTGCATGTCAAGATCCGATTGAATTACTGTATCTGGCACCCAGCCAAATACCAGGAATTGCCCTCGCGCCCTGACTAGCGCATCCCGCGCGCACGGGTGATGCGCAAAGCTGGCAGCGGATCGTTGCTCGTGACCATGGCGGCGCCGGCGGCCAGACACTGCTCGACCTGCTCGTCGGTATCCGCACAGAACGCACACGGCCAGATGCCGCGCGCTCGCCACATGGCGATATGCTCGGGGTTGACGTCAACCATCGGCACACCCACCGACCAGAGCTTGTCGCCCGATTCGGGCTGCACATTGGTCATGTATTTATCCCAGTAGCCCAGGTTGGGCAAGCCGTAGGTATCATGGATATGGTCGGTCACGGCGGCGTCAAAGGAGGTGAACACGCAGCGATCTGTTATGCCGAAAGCGTTCGTCATCGCCACGGCCGCATCCAGGCAGGCGATGTCATCAGCAGCCGGCTTGATCTCGACCGAACAAAGTATCGTGCTGTGCGGTTTGACCAGGGTACAGAACTCTTCAAAGGTGGGGATTTTAAGCCCCTCAAAACAGGCTCCCTTCCAGCCTCCCGCATCCAATGCCTTGAGCTCGCTGCAGGTATAGTCGCTGAGCGGTCCCGAGCCGTTGGTTGTGCGCTCAAGAGTGGCATCATGCATGAGCATGATTACGCCATCGCGCGAAAGGTGCAGGTCAAGCTCGAGCATGTCGACCCCTAGCTCGATGGCCTGCGCAAAGCTCAGCAGGGTGTTTTCCGGGTATTTGGCGCTGTAACCGCGATGCCCCGAGATGAGAAAGCGGTTTTCGAGTGCTTGTCGGATCATTTTACTCCTCGTGTGTGCATTATAACCATTATACCCGAGCACAATGGTGCGCCAAGCGCATGGGAGTGCTTCCTGTCCTGTATTTATGCCTGCAGCTCCAGCACCGTCAGCAGGTCGCCGGCACGCTGCACCGCCACGCGAAAACCCGCCCTGGCATACAGCCGTTGGGCCGGATTACCCTGGCTGACGCTCAGCGAGATGCCGCATGTGCCCAGCGCTCGCTGGCATGCGATCCGCGCATCCAGCAGCATGCGCCCGATGCCCATACCCCGCCGCTCGGGCAGCACCGCCATACTCAGCTCGGGATAAGCATCGTCGCAATAGCCATAACCGGGATCATGCGCCGTGAATTGGCGCACCCAAGCCACCCCCACCAGCTCTCCACCGATCACGGCCGTCAGGGCATCATCACTGACATGGCCGAACGAGGCATGGTACTTGGTCAGATCGGGGTGATCCACTATTGAAGCGTCAGGCGCCTGACTGCCCAGCGGCACATAGATCGCCAGGTACAGAAAGTCGCGCAGGCGTTGATATTCCGCAACACACAAGACCCGCACAGACACCCGCTCGCCCGTGCGGGTGCAGGCACTGAGGTTGGCCTCCATGCCTGCTAACTCCTGGGGGCAGGTGTCTTGACCACGATCAGCTCCAGGGTGGCGTCATCCTGATTGCTGACGTTCATCCTGGTCTGATACGGGATCTTGAGCATCGTCGAGCCCGGATAGGTATGGATCTCCTGGTCATCCAAGCCAATCGAGAGCGTGCCGCGCAGCACCGTCATATAGACGTTCGAGTCCGAGTAATGCAGCGGCAGCCCCTCGCCGCGGTTAAAGACCATGTGCAGATAGTGGACGTTCTCATCATAGAGGATCTTTTCAACGGTGCGTTCGTCGGTTGTCGAAAGCTGGAACACTTGCTCTATCATCGGGTTATCCTCCAGAGCCCATCATAGCACAGCTGTGCGTTTATGGTATTTGCGCTACCGAACCGGGCTCAGCGCTCCTCAGTCACTCTGCTTGAGCCCTAAAGATGCATCACGCGGAACTGCTCGTGATAGCGCTCTATGCCGAAGGCATCCTCCGTACGAGCCTCACGCAGCATGCGCTCGCTCACCACAGCCGCGTCGCCATACTGGCTGGCGTGGCATAAAAAGGCGCGGATTTTACGCTCGATCACGGCGGTGATGTCAACGCTGTGGTTCGGATCCGAGGGGGTCGTCAGCCACAGTTCAGCCGTCTGATGCGGCTCCAGGCCATCCTCCAGCAGCTCGGGGAAATACCATCGGTTGTTGGCGGCCGGCATCACTGCCGCCAGACCAGCCTCGCCGGCGCCGCGGTGGTCGGGATGGTTGACATACCAATCGCCAAAGTAATAACGCGTTGGGTCGGGCAAGAGCACCAGCTCGGGCCGGGCTCGGCGCACCTCGGCGGTAATGGCGCGGCGCAGATCAGGCGAGTCGAGCAGAGCGCCATCCGGGTAGCCCAGGTAGCGCAGCGCGGCGATGCCCAGCACCTCAGCGGCCGCCTGCTGCTCGATGCGGCGGAGCGCGGCGATCTGGCCGGTGGTCTTGGTCGGGTCGGAGCACCCCTTTTCGCCGTCGGTCAAAAGCAACGAGGTGATGGTACTGCCCGCTTCAGAGAGCAGGGCGAGCGTCCCGCCGCAAAAATACTCCAGGTCGTCGGGGTGTGCCATGATCACCATCACCCGCGCATAGTTATGCTGCATATCGCACCTCGCATCTTTAATCGATCACCGCACCTATTATAACGCAATGCTTGACGGCCGAACGGAGCGCGCTAGACTGCGTCAAACCAACAGCGAGGTCAAGATGGATTCACGCGAACGCTTGCTGACCGCACTGCATAATCAGGCTCCCGATCACCTGCCCGCTCAGGTGCATGGCTGGATGACCTATTACCTGAACACCTACCTGGGAGGCTGCGACGACTGGGCTGCTTACGATCGCTTTGGGCTGGACAAGGTGATCTACCGCATGCCCATCAACGAATATGCGCCGGCTGACCTGGCTAACTGGCGCTCCGAGACGCGCTCGCTGGGCACCGACGCCGATGGCAACCATCTCTACGCCACCACCATCACCACACCCGACGGGGTGCTGACCACCCGTCACGCCACCAACGCCTTTACCGCCTGGACGACCGAATTCCTGATCAAAACCCCAGCCGATTTTGTCCTCTTTGAGCGCTATGGACTGGTGCCAAACCGCCTGGATCCCGCACCGGTGCTTGAAGCCCAGTGGCGCCTGGGCGCGGATGGGATCGTGCGCGGCGGCGGGCTGGGTTATGGGCAGGGTTCCCCCTGGCAGGACCTGTGCACCATGGTGGATACCCAAAACGCGATCCTATGGGCGCTCGACCGGCCCGACGAGATGCACCACATGCTGCAGGTGATCCTGGACAAGCGCCTGAAGGCGATTGCCCTGCTGCAGGGCATCCCACTGGACCTCTTTGAAGTAGGCGGCGGGGCGGGCTCGAATACCGTTATCAGCCCCGCCATGTTCCGCGAATTCTGCCTGCCCTATGACCGCATCCAAAATCAGGCTCTGCACGCTGTGGGGTGCAAAATCGTCTACCACCTGTGCGGCGGCCTGATGCAGATGCTCGAGCTGGTGGCCGAGACCGGCGCGGATGGCCTGGAGACCATGACGCCCCCCAGCATGGGCGGCGACTGCGACCTTGCGGCTGCCAACCGCAGGGTGGGCGATCGCCTGTTCTTTATCGGCGGGTTTGATCAGAACGCCGGCTTTGAACGCGGAACGCCCGAGGCAGTCCGTGAGCAGGTGCTGGCGCTGCACGCTGCCCGTCCGCAGGGCGGTTACATCTGCTGCCCATCGGATCACTTTTTCTTTGGCGACCCCGCCAACCTGCAGGCTTTTGCTGATGCCGCAAAGACGTGCACCTACCCCGCGCGCTAGTGCGTGGCGCAGGAGATGCACGGGTCAAAGGCCCGCACCACGCGCCCAACAGCGCGTTCCAGTTCGAGGTCGATGCGGTCGCCGTGCACATAACGCCGCGCCGCCACCATCAGAGCCTGCTCGATCGCCAGGATATTGTGCTGGGTGGGGATGATAAAGCGCGCCTTTTCGACCAGGCCGTTCACGACATTAAAATGGTGGATGAGCGGCCCGCGCGGAGCCTCGACCACGCCGCATCCCTCGCCATCCCGCGGGGTATAGGGGGCTTTGATCTCGCCATCTGGGATATGCTCGAGCATCTCTAATGCCTTTTCGAGGCAATAGACCAGTTCGATGCCCCGCGCCAGGTCAAACAGCAGGATGGCATGCGCCGGATGACCCCACTCGCGCTGAAAACGCAGCATATAGATATCCGCGATCGGCGTGCCCAGGCGCGGCAGCAGGTTCAGGCGTGCCAGCGAGTTTGCGCGCATCACGTGGCCATTGAACAAGGTGGCGTTGGAATAGCTGTTCTCGACCGGCTGCTCTGTCAGGTAGCGCTGATATTCGTGCGGCGCAAAGGAAGCCTGCTCAACGCCATCCGGATCCAGCACGCGCAGGTTGCCGCCGTAATAGGCGTGTCCCTCTTCGACACTGGCCAGATAATGCGAGGGAGTATCGTCGCCCAGGGTACCGATGCGGTCGTGCAGTCCCTGGAAGAGCTCCCAGTAGCGCTCGAATAGCTCACACGCCAACGGCAGCACCGAGGCAATACGCTCACGCAGGGCGCGAACGCCGTCTTCGGGTAGGGGTGACGAAACCCCGCCCGTCACGGCACGGATCGGGTGAATAAACTGGCCGCCAGCCAGGCCGATTAGTTCGGTGCCGACTCGTCGCACCTCGAGCGCCCGTCGTGCGATATTGGCATCGTCGCCGCCAAACTCAAACATGCTGGGCAGACCTTCGCTGCCGGGGAAATCGGGCATGGTAAACAAAAACAGCGAGGTCGCCTGGTTTTGGATCAGTTGCCCCAACATGAGCAGCTCGCGGATATACACCGCCGCGGGGGGTGGTTCGACCTGGTAGATCGCCTCGAGAGCCTTGATTGCCGCCAGGTGATGGGCGGTTGAGCAGACTCCGCAGATGCGCGCCACGATGATAGGCAGTTGCTCGGCGGGCACGCCCTGTAAAAAGTATTCGAACCCGCGCAGCTCGGTAGCCTGCAGCGTGGCATGCTGCACCTCGCCGGCAGTGAGCTTGATAATGATCTGGGCGTGGCCCTCGATGCGGCTGAGCGGAAAGGTGAGGGTTGGCACTAGAGCACCTGCTCGGGGCGACGTGTGGTAACGGTATAATCGGCAAATTGGAACACAAACAGCGAGAGATGCGGGGCGTGCAGTTCGCGCTCGATCTCCTCAGACGGGATATCCGTCATCCGTAAAAACACCTTGCGGATCGCATTGAACCACTCGTCAGATGAGCGGCTGATAAAGCTATCCGACGGGCCGCGACAGCCCACGCATGGGTTGCCAGCCTTGGTACAGGGCGCCTGGCACCCCCCGCGGGTAGAGGCGCCAATGCACAGATATCCCTGATTGATCAGGCAGATTCCGGGGTCGGGCAAACCCTCCTGCAAGCCGCGCAGCTGGGTGGGGCGCTCTTTGGTTTTTTTACGCCCGCAGTCGATGCACACGCTGGCGGCCAGCCTAGTATCGGGCGAGCCAAATAATGCGAGCATAAAGAGGTGCGGCATGGGCGGGCAGCCCGGCAGGTAGCGGTCGACACGCACGATTGCATCCACCGGGCGCAGTTTGGGCAGCAGGCGCGGCACGTGGCGGCGCTCCATGGCCGAGAAAAACAGATCGCGCACTTCGTCACGGTCGCCCAGGTTGGCCACACCGCCCGAGATGGCACAGGTGCCCACCGCGATCAGCTCGCCGGCGCGTTTGGAGGCCGCCCGCAGGCGATAGAGGTCTTCATCGGTGCGCACCGCTCCGCTCACCAGCAGGGTGTCAACAGGCGGAAACTCATCGGCCGTCAGCACCAGGGGCATATAAGCCAGACGGCGCTGGCCGATCCATTCCTGGGCATCGAGCAAGGCCACCTCACAGCCGGCACACCCCGAAAGCTGCAGCACTCCAAATGGATTTGGCATATTCTCCTTGTGAGTAATGATAACCACGCCGCCCCCAAATACAAACCGCCGTTTGACGCTCGCCTCGCCCGGGTTTACAATCGCAGCGCCTCAGGAGGGATAAACAGATGGTTAAAGCGCTGATTACAGGCGGGGCGGGATTCATCGGCAGCCACCTGGCCGAGGCGTTGCTCGAACGCAACGATGAGGTAGCCGTAGTCGACGACCTTTCTACCGGCAGCCTGGATAATATCGCCCATCTGACCGCCAATCCGCGCTTTCAGTTTGCCATTACCGGCATCACCAACGAACTGGTGATGGACCGCCTGATCAACCAGTGCGACGTGATCTTTCATCTGGCAGCGGCGGTGGGCGTGGAGTTGATCGTGCGCGACCCGGTGCGTGTGATCGAATCCAACATCAAGGGCTGCGAGACGGTGCTGCGCATCGCGGCTCGGTACCGCAAAAAGGTGCTGCTGGCCTCTACTTCAGAAGTGTACGGCAAGAGCGAGCGCGTGCCCTTTCGCGAGGATTCGGACTCGGTGCTGGGGCCCACCAGCATCAGCCGTTGGAGCTATGCCTGTTCCAAAGCGATGGACGAGTTCCTGGCGCTGGCATATTACAAGCAGTTTGATCTGCCAGTCGTGCTGATGCGCTTTTTCAACACGGTTGGTCCGCGCCAGACGGGCCGCTATGGCATGGTGGTGCCGCGCTTTGTGCGCCGCGCGCTGGCCGGCGAGCCGCTCGAGGTGTACGGCGACGGCCAGCAATCACGCTGCTTTACCGATGTGAGTGACGTGACGCGTGCCGTGATCGCACTGGCCGAAACGCCGGCCGCCATTGGCGAGGCGTTCAATATCGGCAGCACCCAGGAGGTTAGCATCGAGCAGCTCGCGCGCCTGACGGTCGCGATGTGCCAGAGCTCGTCCGAGATCCGCTACATCCCCTACGACGAGGCGTATGAACCTGGTTTTGAGGACCTGCGCCGGCGCGTGCCGGATACATCCAAAATCCGGCGGACGATCGCCTGGCAACCCGAGCACGACTTGGCCGCCATCCTCGAGCGGGTGATCACCTACTATCGCTCGCTGGCTGCCAGTGGCTGACGCCAGCTTTGACAAGCCAGGGCGCAGCGTGATAATCAGCCTATGAACAATCAAGTTATGCGTCGCACCAGGCTGCTTTGGCACTTGGCGGCGGGGCTGCTCCTGATAGCACTTCTCGCCGGCGGATGCCTGCAGGCACTCGACAAGCCCCGACCCACCGCGCTCAACCCAGCCGAAACTGAGACGGCGGTGATGGCCGCTTACGAGGGCACATTGACGGCGCGTGCCCCCACCCACACACCGCAGCCAACCGCCACGCCCGAGCTGGCGACCGCTGTTCCGCAGCCAACTGCCACGCGCGTGCCGTTCATGCCCAACGATGGGCCGTTTGTGGCGATGGTGCGCATCATGCCGGATAACAGCGAAAATATTATCCTAAAGAGCCTGTCATCCGAGACGGTGCTGGTGCGCTCGCTAGCCGGGCACTCGACCATTGACCTGGCTTGGAGCCCGGACGGCGAATGGATCATCTTTACCAGCGCTTTCAACAACCTTTTCAGCCGCAGCAACGAGCTCAACATCTATGGGATGCGCCCCGACGGCACCCAGCTGCGCATGATCACGGGCGATTACCTCAACCCCGTCCAAGCCATAGGTCCCTTTGTGGTGGTTTCGGGCAGCGTGGTGGGCGGCTCTGAATCCTGCCTGGTGAGCGCTCAGGGGGTGTCTAACTGGGTCTCGGCAGATGCCAATGGCACCTACGAGCTGAGCGGTGTGCCGATTGGCTCGCGCTGGATCCGCGCGGTGTGTGAACAGGAGGACGGTTCGCTGCAGGGCTCGGTCGAGTTGAATCTGGCCGAGGACAAAGCCAACACCGTCGACATCACTGTCAAGGCCGAGGGCGAAGGTTGGTCGATGGCCGACCTGGCGCCGGATGGCTGTACGGTAGCTGCGGTGCATTACCGCTGGTCGAAAACCGAACAGGGCTCGATCGAAACCATCAACTCGGGGGTATTGCTCAACGCGCTGGGCAAGCGCGTTGCCGAGTTGCAGCTGCCCGATAACGCCACCCTCACCGACCTGGCCTGGTCTCCGGATGGCAGCCAGATCGCCGGCAGCCTGACATTCGGCAACCATGCTGCGATCTGGCTGTGGGACCGCAACGGCGACAGCATTGGCAGCCTGGTAGAAGCTGCCAACCCCGAAGATACGCTGCTCTCGTTCTACCATCTGGCATGGTCACCGGATGGCAGCAAGATTGTCGTGGCACAGCAATCCTATGCCTGGTGGAGCGACCCGAAATTCAAGACCGAGCTGCTCTCGGTGGATGTGGCCGCCGGGATCGCCACCATGCTGGTGCCCGCCGAATACGGCACGCACGCCCTGCATCCTGCCTGGACGCCGGACGGCAACACCATCTATTACCAGCAGGCTTCATCGGCGCCGGCCGACGACCCCTTCAAGATCAACGCATGGCAGATCTGGCAGGTACCGGCAGCCGGCGGCGCCCCCACCCAGGTGACAGAATCCAACAGCAACACCCTGCCGGCTATCAAGAGCAACAACCCGCCGCGCACGCAGGCTGCCGAGGGGTGCCTGGACCCCTGATGTGACAAACGCTACGTGCCGTGCTAGAATCGCGGCATTGCAAGGAGTAAGACCGCATGCAACTGCCAGCCAACCTGAACGTCTATATCTCTGCGATCCTGTTTATCCTGGGGGCGTACCTCTTTGCGCTTTACGCCGGGCTGATCATCTGGACGTTTCGGGATATCCATGCCCGCACGCGCGACATTTTAGCGCAGATTATGGCGGTGCTGCTGGTAACTATCTTTAACGTACCGGGGCTGCTGATCTATATCCTGATCCGCCCGCGCACCACCCTGGCTGAGAACTATGAGCGCGACCTGGCAGAGGAATCGGTGCTGCACGAGCTTGAGCAGCTGCAAGCTTGTCCCAACTGCCAACTGCGTATCGAGCCCGACTATATCGTCTGCCCGAGCTGCCGCAAACCGCTAAAGGTGCGCTGCGAATCGTGCGAGCGGCTGATGCACCTGGATTGGAGCATCTGCCCCTACTGCGGGCATACGCCTGAGCAAGTGCACGACGAACTCGAGCCCGAGCACGATCATGATCAATTCAATAGGCGCAAGCCGCGCAGCGAGCCAGAGCATCTCCAAACACTCGATCTTGACCCGCTCTGAGGCCCGCTAGAGGCGGATCGCCGGCCAGATCCCCAGCTGTTTGAGCCGCTCAATCAGCAATGCTACGTTTGCTTCGGGCACCACGCGCATGGTGCGCGAGATTTCTGCCCCCATCAGGCGTCTGAGATCGGCGTGACGCATAATGAGTGCCATTTCGTCAGCGTCTTTGGTCTGCAACACGACCGCTTTGGATAGCGTCACGCGCCCGAAATGCCCGCCCCAGGCCAGCAGCGTACGGCTGCATGCAGCCGGCACCTGCCCATTCGTGATGCGCCCCAAAAAGCGCAGCATCTGCTCCACCTTGATGCCCGCGTTAACGCCCTCCCACACCGAGGATTCGGTGATGGCATAGCTGGGGCTGGGCTGCCCGGCCTGCCAGGTGCCAAAGCGCTCCAGTTGAAAGCGGTCGTAGAGGCTGGCCTCGAACGGCATGTGCACGACCATCTGGTCGTCGATCTCTGCGGGCGGAGCCGCTTTGGGTTGAGGAGTTGGAGTCTCCTGATCCAGCAGGGCACTGCCCAGCTCGGTAATACGAAAATGGTCGGGTGCGGCGCCTGCCTCGCTGGCAGCCAGCTCGACCAGCCCCAGCCAGGCGCACTCTTTTGTGAGCATTCGAACCGCCAGCGGGGCTTCGAGCAGCTCCCAACTCTCAAAGCCAACCACCGGTGCGCTATCAGCGCCATTGCGCACGCCAAAGGCATCATAAATGCCATCGGCGCGCAGATAATCCGGCCGCACCCGTTTGAGCGTCTTGACCCAGCCATGGATGCTCTGCCAACCGCCGCGCTCGGCGGTATCCTCCAAGGTGCTAACCAGCCGTTGGCGTGTTGCGCTCAGATCCAGCCGCGCGGGCGGCTCAAGGCGCACCCCGAGCGCGGCGACTTCGTAAGCGTCGGGGTCATCCTGCCAGGCCGCCAGGAGTGTGCGGGTGCGCAGAAGCGGCGGGGCCTTTAGCCAGGTGCGAGCGTGTGCGGTGGGCACCAGGTAGCCGCGCTGGGTGCTCACCAGGCGGGCATGAAAGAGCAGGCGCTCGATCAACTGCAATCGTTCGGGGTTATCAGGCTCGCCCAGGCGCTCGGTCAGCATCGGCCAGGGGATATCGTGCTGCGCTGCCGCCCGGCGGATAGCCGGGATTTTGCCGGTTTTTAGCCGAATGAGGGTCGCCAGGATGGTCTCATCAATGGCAGGATAGCACACAACCTGCAAGGCATCGATCTCCGCCACCGCAACAGGTGCTGGCGGCTGGGGGGGGTTGATGGGCAGGCTTTCGAGCAGCTCCTTGGGCACCCACAACACTTCGCCGCGGTAGTTATCCAGCGTACCATAAGCGCGATAAATGATGCCTTTAAAGTAGAGTTCCTCGAGCACCGTCTCGGGATGACGCCAGGGCATCTCGCGCTCGAGCCTGACTGGGCCGAACTTGCGGATCTGCCCATAGTTGACCACCAGCCGGTGGCTGGGCAAGCCCGCCGGATGCGCTGCCAGCTGAGCGATCACCTGGCGTGCAGCGGCGGAGCAGCCCTCATAGACCCGCAGGGCTACGGCCGGCTGCGACATTGCCGCACGAATGTCATCTGTCACCTGAGCCATAGATATCTCGGCACTGGGCACACCCCAGGCTTCGGCGATGGCGCGCAAAACAGCCGCGGGGTACTCGCTCAGGCTGCGGTATAGGTCACGCGGTGGATCATCTGGTATCATAGAAGTATTGTATCATCAACCTGCATTGTGCAAACTAATTGTTGGGATTCACCGTCAAGCATGATAAAATAGGGCGTGCAAATTCTGATCAAGTCATTATCATGCGCAGGTTGGTACGGATGATCCATCCCTTTGGTCTGCGGGATATCCGCACCATACAAGAACTCCAGGGGAAAAGCATCGCCTTTGACCTCCAGCAACAGCTGCTGCGCCCGAGCAGTCCGCTGGCCAGTGCCCTGGTGGGTTTTGTCACGAACCACCATTTTGGTGCGTTCGCCTGGATGCTTGAGTCCTCTGACAAAATGCCAGCGGGATACATCGCGGTTTACCCGCGCTCCGACACCCCCTGCTGGGACCTGGCGTCGCTCTCACCATCGCTCGAATCGACACATTGTGCCGCAGATGCCTGGTTACGGCTGCTGACGCACGCCACCGTGCATGCTGGCCAACGGAGCATCGAGCGCATCTATGCGCGTTATGCCGAAAACTCTGAAATAGATGAGCTCTTGCGCCAGGTTGGCTATGTCTCGGTCTCGCGCGAAGAGCTCTATGTGCTGGTGGGACGCCCCAGCCCGGTAGCTGCTCCCCGCGGGGTACACAAGCTGGACATCCAGGACCTGGGGGCGCTTTATCAGCTTTACCACGATGTAATGCCCGTGCTGGTGCAGCAGGCTGATGCCCCCGAAACACAATGGATCACGCGCCGGCATGGGCAGTTAAGCTCGTTCTGGTCGTCGCAGCGCTGGTTATGGCGAGATCAGGAGCGTGCCTATGCCTATATTGGTCTGCACGAGACGCGCCATGCCCTGTGGCTCGAGATCGTGGTGCGCCCCGACGTGCGCGCCGAAATCGGCCCGATGGTCAAGTACGTGCTGGCGGCCTGCCCGGCTGCCCTAGGCAAGGCGATCTATTGCCAGGTACCAGATTATTGTGCCGGGATCAGTTGGATACTGCGGTCGCTGGGATTCGAAGCCTATGCGCGCCAGGCGACCATGGTTTTGCATGTGAATGCGACGGCTAGCTTCCGCGAACCGGTAAGCGTCTCGGGCTTGAAAAAGCCTGCCGATTTACGCGCCTAGAAACAAGGAACAGGAATGTCACTCGAAATAACTGATGATATGGATGCTCTGATCCAGATTTTCCCGCCCGAGATCGAGCAGGTGCTGCGCGGACTCGAGCGCTTTCCGGAGCTGATCGAAGTCGTGATGGACCTCGGCCGGCCGCCTACGGCGCGTTTTGGCGACCAGGAAGTCGTGCTACAGAAAACCGAAGTCACCCAGGAGCAGCTCGATTATATCACCCGGCGCATCGGCAGTTTTGGCGACGATAACCGCGCCGGCATCGAGCGTACCCTGCACCGCATCTCGGCCATTCGTAACCGCCACGCCAAGGTAATCGGCCTGACCTGCCGTGTGGGGCGCGCTGTGTTCGGCACCATCGACATCATCCAGGACCTGGTCGATTCCGGCCAGAGCATCCTGCTGTTAGGACGGCCAGGCATCGGTAAGACTACCATGCTGCGCGAGGCAGCCCGCATCCTGGCGGATAAACACCGTGTCGTGATCGTCGACACCTCCAACGAGATCGGCGGCGATGGCGATATCCCGCATTCGGCCATCGGCAAGGCGCGCCGCATGCAGGTGGCTACCCCGGCCCTGCAGCACGCCGTGATGATCGAGGCGGTAGAAAACCACATGCCCGAGGTGATCGTGATCGACGAGATCGGCACCGAGCTGGAAGCCGAGGCGGCCCGCACCATTGCCGAACGCGGCGTACAGCTGGTAGGTACCGCGCACGGCAACACCCTCGAAAACCTGATGCTCAACCCGACCCTCAGCGACCTGATCGGCGGTATCCAGACCGTTACGCTCTCGGACGAAGAGGCGCGCCGGCGCGGCACCCAGAAATCGGTGCTGGAACGCAAAGCGCCGCCCACCTTTGGCATCGTGGTGGAAATCCAGAACCGCCATCGCGTGGCGGTACGCAAGGATGTAGCTGCCGAGGTCGACGCCTTGCTGCGCGGGCGTGTGCTGGTGCCCGAGATCCGCGAACGCCAGCCTGACGGACAGATCGAAACCATCAAAGCCCCGCAGGCACCCGATCCGCTGACGGTTGAAGTGCAGCTCGGTAACGGCCTGCCCGCGGTGCATCAGCCGGTGCGTCCGCGCAACGGGCGTTCGTCGCTGCGCATTTATCCCTTTGGGCTGAACCAGTCGCGCCTGCGCCAGGCTGCCAAGCGCCTGGGCGTCAACATCACCCTGGCGGATAGCCTCTCAGATGCCGACGCACTCTTTACCCTGCGCACCTACTACCGGCGCCATCCGCCGGCTATCGCCGAAGCCGAACAGTGCAGCATCCCGATCTATGTGCTGCGCAACAACACTACGCAACAGATGGAGGCCTACCTGGCCGACATGCTGGGGGTGACCGCCGATGAGAACACCATCGACCCGGCCCTGGATGAAGCGCGCAACGCCATCGCGCGCATCAGCGCCGGCGACGAGGATGCCGTGCAGCTTTCCCCTCAGGAGGCACGCGTGCGCAGGCTGCAGCACAACCTGGTGCGCGAGGCCAACCTGCTTTCGCGCAGCTCGGGCAACGAGCCGCGCCGCCAGGTGACGATCTATTCCAGTCATCGGGGGATGAACTGATGGGACTATTTGTCACGCTGGAAGGACCGGAAGGCTCCGGCAAGACCACCCAGATCAACCTGCTGGAAGAAGCACTGACAGCGTTAGGCTACCATGTAGTCTGCACGCGTGAGCCGGGCGGCACAGAGGTGGGCAAACAGATCCGCGCGCTGCTGTTGGACGCCAGGAACGCCGCGCTGGTGCCCGAAGCCGAGATACTACTCTATTCGGCCGACCGTGCCCAGCACGTCGCTGAGAAAGTGCGTCCCGCTCTGGATAAAGGCGCGATTGTGATCTCGGATCGCTATGCAGAATCGACTTTTGCCTACCAGGGCTATGGCCGCGGACTGGATATGGAGATGCTCAGCGATATCACCCGCCTGGCAACGGGCGGGCTGCAGCCTGACCTGGTGATCTATCTAGACCTGCCGGTTGAGGATGGCCTGGCACGCAAACACAAAGAGCATATCAAAGGCACAGGCGAATGGAACCGAATGGACGATCAGAGCCTGGTATTCTATAATAAAGTACGTGATGGCTACCTCGCGATGGCCGAACGCGCCCCGGAAAGGTGGCTGCGGCTGGATGCCAGCGAGCCGATCGAGGTGCTCCATCGCGAGATAGTGGCAAGAATCACCGCGCTGGCAGCGGTTAAAGCGGATGTAGCGCAAGCACGGAAGGAGTGACCATGGCTATGAAACTCATCGTCGCCATTATCCACAGCGATGATGCCGACCAGTTGTCGTCCGCCCTGCGCCAGGGAGGCTTTTCGTCGACCAAGATCAGCTCTACCGGCGGGTTCCTGCGCGAGGGCAACGCCACCTTTTTGATGGGCACCGAAGAAGAAGCGGTTGCCTCGATCCTTGCGATCGTCAAAGAAAACTGCCACACGCGCACCCAGTTCGTCAACCCGCTTTCTCCCGTGATGGAACCGGGCGAGCTGTATATGCCCAACCCCGTCGAAGTGCAGGTGGGCGGTGCCGTCATTTTCGTGCTCGATATCGAGCGCTTTGTCAGGTTCTAGCCGTCCCTCGAGGTAAGCCCGTGCAGCCGACGACCCGCACCCCCGAAGAAGCCCTCCTGCAGCCTTATCTGGCGCCCGCGCCGGTGCTGGCGATTATTTCGGGGCCGTCCGGGGTCGGCAAGGATAGCGTCATCCAAGGGCTGCGCTCGCAGCAGATGGCCTTTCACTTTGTGGTGACCTGCACCACGCGCCCCATCCGCGAGGGGGAGCGTGAAGGGATCGATTATTACTTTATGGATGAAGCCGAGTTCGAGCGCAAGATTGCGGCGGATGAGATGCTCGAGCATACCCGCGTCTACGGCGCCTACAAGGGCAGCGAGCGCAGCCGCATCCGCACCGCACTCGCGAGCGGCCTGGATGTGATTATGCGCGTGGACGTTCAGGGCACTGCCACTATCAAGGCCAAGGTGCCGGGTTGCATCACCATCTTTATTGCCCCGCCCTCGCTGGAGGTGCTGCGCCAACGCCTGGAACAGCGCGGGGCTGATTCGCCCAGCCAGCTGCAGCGCCGCCTCGAGACGGCCTGGCACGAGATCGCCTGCAGCGCGGATTTTGATTACATCGTCACCAACCACGAAGGCCGCCTGCCCGAAACGGTCGATGCCGTCAAGGCGATCATCCGCGGCGCGCGCTACCGCACCGGGAGGCAGCCCATCGAGCTCTAGCGTCGGCGCCTCGCCGAGACAGGAGCCTATGAAGGTTCGCAAGCCGATCGTCAGTGGCACTTTTTACCCCGCCGATAAACACTCCTGCCTGCAGCAGATCGAGGGTTACCTGGCTCAGGTGCCCGAGCTGGATACCAGCCGCCCGCTGTTGGCTGCCCTGGTGCCGCATGCCGGCTGGTACTATTCCGGCGCTACTGCGGCCTGGGTATATCGCACGCTGCAAAGCCAGCCGGCACCCGATACTGTCATCCTGCTGGGAGCGGTGCATCGCTGGGGCGTGGCGGGAGCTACGATCGCTGCCGCCGATGCGTGGCAGACGCCCATCGGTCTGGCTGATATAGATGACTCGCTGCGCACCGAGCTGCTGGCTGCGGGTAACGGCAGCATCCTGATTGACGATGCTGCGCATGCCGAGGATCACGCCATCGAAGTGCAGCTGCCCTTTGTGCAAGTGAGCGCGCCGGCAGCGTGCATCCTGCCGATTGCTGTGCCGCCCGATGCGCGTGCCCTGCAGCTGGGCAGGCTACTCGGTAAGGTGGTCAGCACCAGCCGAAAAAACGCCGTGGTGTTGGCATCCTCCGACCTGACGCACTATGGCCCGAATTATGGCATGGCCCCGGCTGGCACCGGACAAGCCGGCCTGGAGTGGGCGCATCGCAACGACCAGCAATTCCTCGAGCGTGCCGTAGCGATGGATGCTGAGGGCGTGCTGGAGGCAGCCGACCGCACCCGCAGCGCATGCGGGGCGGGCGCCCTGGCTGCTGCCATCACCTATGCCCAGCAGCTAGGCGCCAGAGCGGGCCAGCTGCTCTATTACACCACCAGCTATGAGGTGCATCCGCGCGGCCAACCCAGCGACCTGGTCGGCTACGCCGCCATGCACTACGGGTAACCAGATGGCTCCCACTGCCCCCGAACCGCCCCCCAGCGAGCTGCGCTATGCCGTGGTGGTGGTCAACACGCCTATCAGCCGGCGGGTAACCTCTGTCACCGCCGAGGAAACCGATGCCGAAGAGGGCAGCCCTTATTCGCGTTCGTTTCACTATCTGATCCAAACCGGCATGAATGTTGAGCTTGGTCAGCTGGTGTGGGTGCCCTTTCAGACGCGCACGCTGCAGGGAATCGTGGTTGCACTCGACGACAGCGCCCCCGTCAGCAACGTGCGCCAGATCCTGCGCGTAGCCGATCAGCTTCCAGTGCTCTCGCCCAAGCTGCTTGAGCTGGCCGGATGGATCAGCCGCACCTACCTGGCGCCGCTGCAACAGGTGGTGGCGGCCATGCTGCCACAGGGAGTGCTGCAGGGCGTGGACGTGGTGGTACGTCCGCTGCCGCTGCCAGAGAACGCCGAGTTATCCAGCCAGCAGCGCCAGCTGTATGAGCTGCTCACCAAGCATCAGGCCCTGACCTATGCACGCCTGCAGCGCCTCAGCCCGCTTGGCAACTGGCGCGCTGTCATCGACCAGCTGGTGCGCCGCAACTGGGCATCGCGCGCCAGCGAATCGCAACCGCCTGCGGTACGCACCAAGCGCATGACCCTGGTACGCGTGGCGCCGGATGCGTTACAGATCAAACCCGGATCCGCAGCGCAGCGGCGTGCCCTGCAGTATTTAAAGCCTTTTGGCGAGCGCTGGGTACGCCTCGACCAGGCCCTGGAAGAAAGTGAGGTCAGCCGCGCGGTGTATCGCGGGATGATCGAGCGCAGGGTGCTCGAAACCCGTGAAGAGGACGTCTTGCGCGACCCGCTGCAGGGCATGACCTTTGCACCGCAACAACCTCCGCCTCTCACCAGCGAACAGGAAGCCGCCTGGGAAGCAATTCGCACCGACCTGGATGCCCCCCAAAACAAACCTTTTGCGCTGCAGGGGGTGACTGGCTCAGGCAAGACCGAGGTATACCTGCGGGCTGCTGCACATGCCCTCGAACAGGGGCGCGATGCCATTATTCTGGTGCCCGAGATCTCGCTTACGCCGCAGAATATCCGCCGTTTTGGGGCGCGCTTCGGCGAGCGCCTGGCGGTGATGCATTCGCAGCTGACTCCCGGCGAGCGCTACGACCAGTGGCGCCGTATCCGCGCCTCGAGCGGCAACGTGGTGATCGGTGCTCGCTCGGCACTCTTTGCACCGGTGAACCGCCTGGGGCTGGTGGTGCTGGATGAAGAGCACGAGTGGACTTACAAGCAGGAAAACACCCCGCGCTACCACGCGCGTGACGCCGCCGCCGAACTGTGCCGGCTGTGGGGCGCCACCTGCCTGCTGGGCAGCGCCACACCCTCGCTCGAGTCATCCTATCAGGCGGAGCTGGGCAACTACCGCGCCCTTTACCTGACTCAGCGCCTTACGCCGCAGCACCAGCCCGACGCGCGCTCGCCGCAGGTGCGCGTATCCGAGCTGCCGGCAGCGCAGGTGGTGGATATGCGCCGTGAATTGGCTGAGGGCAACACCTCGATCTTTAGCCGGGCGCTGCAGAGCCGCCTCGAACAGGTGCTCGCCAACCAGCAGCAGGCGATCCTGTTCCTCAACCGGCGCGGCAGTGCCAGCTTTGTGCTGTGCCGCGATTGCGGGACGGTACTCGAGTGCCCACGCTGCGAGCTACCGCTCACCTACCACAACGCCCGCAGCTCGCTGGTATGCCATCATTGCGGATTCCGGCGCGCCAACATCTCCGAGTGCCCCAGCTGCGGCAGCAAACGCATCCGCTACTTTGGGTTGGGCACCGAACGGGTAGAAAAAGCCCTGGCCGAACGCTTTCCGGTTGCGCGGGTGATCCGCTGGGACCAGGACACCACGACAAAGCGCGGCCAGCACGACCGCATCCTAGAGCAGTTTACGCGCGCCGAGGCCGACATCATGGTGGGTACCCAGATGGTGGCCAAGGGGCTGGATCTGCCGCGTGTTACGCTGGTGGGGGTGATCAGCGCCGATACCATGCTGCACCTGCCCGACCTGCGCGCCAGCGAACGCACCTTTCAGCTGCTGACCCAGGTGGCCGGCCGCGCCGGGCGCAGCGACCTGGGCGGCGAGGTGATCATCCAGACCTATAACCCCGACCATCCTGCCGTCACAACCGCCAGCCGCCACGACGTTCCCGGCTTTTATGCCCATGAGATGGCCTTCCGGCGCGCGCACTGGTATCCGCCACTTTCGCGACTGGTGCTGATGCGCTACCTGAACAAAAACGCCCAGGCTGCCCAACTGGGAGCCCAGGCGGTTGCCGAGCAGCTGCGCCAGCGCCGTGCGCGCCTGGGGCTGGCCGAGTTGGATATCATCGGGCCAACCCCTAGCTTTTACGCCCAGATACAGGGCCAGTACCGCTGGCAGCTCTTGCTGCGCGGCAGCGACCCGGCCTCCTTGCTGCGCGACATGTTCCTGCCGATCGGCTGGCAGGTGGATGTCGACCCTTATAACATGCTCTAGCAGGCGTTACTGCAGGGCATCCAACTTGATGCGCTTGAGACGCTTCATGCAGTCGTTGGCGCCGCGCCCGAAATAATCATGCAAGGTCAAATACTCGGCATACAGGCGGTCGTACATGGCCTTATTGGCAGGCGAGGGCGTATAGGTGGTCTCCTGCAAGGCAGCCATCCGCTCAGCCGCAGCCACGATCGAATCAAAGCCGCCCGCAGCCGCTCCAGCTGCCACAGCGCCGTGCATGGCCGACCCGAGGGCGCCGGCCTGTTGGCTGGCCACCACGCGGATCTGATGCCCGGTGACATCCGCATAGATCTGCATAAGCAGCTTGGCGCGTTCGGGCAAGCCGCCGGCAGCCACCAGTTCGTTGACAGCCACACCGTTATCCTGAAAAGCGCCGATGATCACGCGCGTGCCAAAGGCGGTCGCCTCAATCAGCGCGCGGTAGATTTCCTCCGGTTTGGTGGCCAATGTCGCGCCGATGAGCAGGCCCGTCAGGTCAACATCTACCAGTACCGAGCGATTGCCGTTCCACCAATCGAGCGCTAGTAGGCCGGATTCGCCCACCTTGAGCTGAGCGGCTTTGGCCTCCAGCAGCTGGTACAGGCTGATGCCCTGAGCCTGCGCTTCAGCGACGTAGGCGGCCGGCACGCAGTTTTCGACAAACCAGGCAAAGTGGTCGCCCACGCACGACTGGCCGGCCTCGTAGCCAAACAACCCCGGAATGACGCCATCTTCGACCACACCACACATCCCCGGCACGATGCGCTGCTCCTCGCCCAGCACCAGATGGCAGGTGGAGGTGCCCATAATCATGACCATGCGGCCGGGGCTGGTGACAGTAGCGGCCGGCACCGAGACGTGCGCATCCACGTTGGCAACCGCCACGGCGGTGCCAGGCTGCAGGCCGGTGGCTTCAGCCATGGCAGCCGTCAACCCGCCGGCGCGACGTCCGATCGGCAGGATCCTCTCGGACATTTTCTCGGCCACGATATTGCGCATCCGGGGGTCAAGCGCAGCGAAAAAGTCGGGGCTGGGAAAGCCCTCACGCTTGCTCCACATGGCCTTGTAGCCGGCCGTGCACGAATTGCGCGTTTCGACGCCCGTCAGCTGCCAGATCGTCCAGTCGGCCGCCTCAATCAGCCGGTCAGCCGCCTGATATACCTCGGGGGCCTCGTCGAGGATCTGCATCGCCTTGGGAAAGAACCACTCGGATGAGATCTTGCCGCCATAACGCGCCAACCAGCTCTCGCCGCGTTCGCCGGCGATCTGGTTCAGGCGGTTGGCCTCGGGCTGTGCGGCGTGGTGCTTCCATAGCTTGGCCCAGGCGTGCGGGTTGGCACGCCACTCGGGCAGCTGGCAAAGCGGGGTGCCATCCGCCTTGGTGGGTAGCATGGTGCAGGCGGTAAAATCGATGCCAATGCCGATGATATCCTGCGGGTTGACCTTGCTTTCGGCCAGGACGCGCCGCACCGTCTCGATAAAACCGCGCACATAATCCTGCGGGTTTTGCAGCGCCCAGTCGGGCTCCAGACGCACCCCCGAGCTCGGCAGGCGCTCGTCAATGACGCCATCGGCGTAGGGGTAGACGGCCTGAGTAAGTTCGCGGCCATCCGCCAGGTCGATCAGCACGGCGCGCGCCGATTCGGTGCCATAGTCGATCCCCAGTGCGTACTTCATGCCGCCCCCTTAGTTTCTGAAATAGTCGACGGTGCGTTCAAGCCCCTCGCGCAGGCCCGTGGTGGGTTGCCAGCCCAGCTCACGGCGTGCCTTGGTAGCGTCGATGCAGGTGCGAAAGACCTCACCCAGCTTGGCCGGCCCGTGAACCTCAGGCTGGTCGCTGCCGGTGATATCCTTGAGCAGGCGAAAGACCGTGTTGATGGAGGTGGATTCGCCCGCACCGAGGTTATAGGTCTGGCCGTCGCCGGCGGGAAGCGCCAGCACACTGGCCTGGGCGATGTCGCCAACATAGACGAAATCGCGCGATTGCTCGCCATCGCCATGGATCACCGGCTGGCGGTTCTCCAAGAGGGCCAGCGCAAAAATTGAGACGACCCCCGCCTCGCCGTGCGGATCCTGGCGCGGACCGTACACATTGGGGTATCTCAGCACGGTATAGTTGAGCCCATAGTTGCGCTGGTAAAGGTAGAGATAGTGCTCGACATGGTGCTTGCTGGCGCCGTATGGGTCGAGTGGGTTGATCGGGTGGTTTTCATCTACGGGCAGGTATTCTGGTTCGCCGTACACCGCGCCAGCGGTTGAGGCATAGATGAATTTGTTACAGCTGAAAGCGCGCGCAGTCTCCAGCAGGTTGATCGAGCCGATCACATTGACCTCGGCGTACAGGACGGGCTTGAGCATTGATTCGCGGACATTGGCCTTGGCCGCCAGGTGGCAGATGACCTCGGGACGAAAGTCGTCAAAGGCGGCCGTCAGTTGCTCGGGCTGGCGCAGATCAGCATGAAAAAAGCGCGCCTGCGGATTCACATTATCCAGTTTGCCAGTCGAAAGGTCATCAAGGATAGCCACCTCGTGACCTGCCGCCAGATAGGCATCCGCAACGTGTGACCCAATAAAGCCCGCTCCGCCTGTAACCAAGACTCTCATCCAAACCCTCCTAAAGCCGTTTATGCGAACGGAACAACGAGATCGTAACCCATCCAGCGACCAGCAAAATCGATATAATCCCGATTTGCTCGTAGGGTATCCGTATTCTGGTGAAAGGGATCGGCAGCGTCAAGTTGTTTCCAAAGGCAGCCACCAGCGCCGTGCCAATGATCATAGAGGCCAGTACCAGGCTTAGAGCCAGGCGGTTGGCCATCGAGGCCATCTTTTGCATCACCGGCTCCAGACGGTGGATGTTCACACCCAAGGTCAATTTTCCGTCTTCCAGCTGGGTGCTGATCTCCTCGGCTCGCGCCGGCAGCACCGTCATCAGGCGGCGCAGCTCCTGCAGGGTAAAATAGCCTTCCTTGAGTTGGTTGGCGAACGACAGCTGGTCACGCATCAGGCGCCGCGCAAAGGGCTCGACATGCGCCGCCAGGTTGATGGTTGGGTCGAGACCGACGACCACACCCTCCAGCACCATCATGGCGCGCGCCAGCAGGACCAGGTCAGATGGCAGGCGGATGTGCTGCTTGAACGAGATGCTCATCACATCTACCAGGAACTGGCTCATCGGAAAGCCCTGTATGCTGGCGCCATAGTAGCGCGGCATCAGGCGCTGGATCTCAGATTCGAGGCGTGCGCGGTTGGTGACCTGGTCGGTAATGCCCAGGCGCATGATCACATCCACGATGCCAGAGGCGCGCCGTGCCGAGAGCGCCGCCAGCAGGCTCACCAGCTCGTCGCGCATGGCTGTAGAGATATAGCCCACCGAGCCAAAATCGACGAGCCCGATGCCCTCACCCATCACAAGGATGTTGGCAGGATGCGGGTCAGCATGAAAGACGCCGTAGCGAAATATCTGCTCGAGATAGATCGCCACGACGTGCTCGGCGATCTGCTGGCCCGTCAAACCGCTATCCTTTAAGCGTTCAGGCTCATTGAGGGGGATGCCCTCCAGGCGATCCATAGTGATCACGCGCCGGGTGGTCAGCACCCAATGGATGCGCGGGATCGCCACCTCGTCGCGACTATACACCGTGTGCAGCTGTTCGGCGTTGCGGCCTTCGACGGTATAGTCGAGTTCATCACTCAGTGCCTGGGCAAATTCTTCTGCCAACTCGGCGATTTGGTAACGCGCCAACACTTTGGAATTGCGCTGTAAAAAGCGCGTTTGGGTGCGCAGGATATCCAGGTCAGCGCGCACCTTCTCTTCGACATTGGGCTTTTGAATCTTGACGACCACGGGCGTACCATCCAGTAGCTCGGCAGCGTGCACCTGGCCGATCGAGGCCACCCCAAGCGGTATGGGATCGAACGAGCGAAAGAGCTGCTCGATAGGCGCACTTAGCTCGGCTTCGATGATACGGCACAGCGCATCAGCACTGGCAGCCGGCGCGGCATCCAGCAGCTTGGTCAACTCGACGATATAGTCGGGCGGCAGGATATCGGGGCGCGTACTGAGGATCTGCCCGAGCTTGATAAAGGTAGGCCCGAGCTCTTCGAGCATCTTGCGCAGACGCTGCGGTGGAGTGAGATTGGCAAACCCTTCGGCGATATCTGTTTTATAGTTACGGGGCAAAAAGCGCTGCAGGCCAAACTGCTCGGCCAGCATACCCAGCCCGTTACGCACCAGTACCTCGGCGATGTGCCTGGCGCGGATTAACTCAACAAAGGGTCTCTTCCAGAACGCAACCATGGCAATCTCCGCCTGCGCAATACCTGATTATAAACCAAGCTTGAGCAGATGACTAGATTAACCCGCGTCAAGTTCGTGCAGCAGGAGCTCTACCGCCTGATCAGCACGCTGCGCGGCAGCCGGCGAGAGGAAGTTGCCAAAGTTAAAGCCGTCGCCCAGCATTGAGAGCGCAAAAGCCTGCGGGGTATGCTGGTAGAGCGATTGGCAATAAGCCAGCACCGGACCGGGCGAAAAGCTGTTGGTGATCATGCCTCGTTTGAGCCTGGGGGCAAGCTCCTGCCAGTAGACTTCATCCCAGTCGACACCGGGTATATGCACATCCAGGAACACCACACGCTCATAGGGTAGGAGCTCTTCGCTCAGCTCGGGGATGAGTTGCTGGGTAGAGCACCGCCAAGCCGGGCTCCAGGTCACCCTCTTCAAGCTCGAGGATCGGCTGCTGAGCCAAGCCCAGTTTCGCGCGCAGGCGGTTGATGATATGGTACGCTACCCCATCATCACGGCGGTCGGGGTTGCCGTAAGCGATCAACAAGGTATCGAGCATGCTTCCATCACAAAAAGGGTAAAATTATCGGCCTTGACCTGCTCGTGCGGGACAGCTATTTCGGGAGCTCGCGGCGCCTGCTGCCCAAGATCATTGCTATCCGCTTCGACATCGGCACAGTTGAACGCCTCGTCGAGCGGGTACTTAACCCTACGACTCACTAACCAATTTCCAAAAAAGACACTGTACAACCGCTGCGGGCGCATCCAGCCAGTTTATTCAGACAGTCACTGGCGAGTTCTGCTTTTTCTTCAGCCCCATGACAAAGGACAACAGCTTTTTCTCTGAGAGCATGACAGTAGCGGGTTCAAGTTCGGCCACACGGCGATGGATTTTGAGCATTCTCTCAGGAAGGAGCCATTCATCTGTATTCCGATTGTGATCAAGTAAACCCAGCATCAGCATGGAATCGCCGTTTTAGAAGACTCCACGCTACCGTTTTCGGCAAGCTCCATACTCAAAAACAGCGTAGTGCAACAATGGATAAGCCAAGGTAAGCGTCGTTCAACATACCCGCGGGCAGGCGTAAAGCTCAGGGCCCAATCTACTTGAAAATAAAAAACCTTTAATGAGTTGCAATCTCGACTTAATACGCCATCTCTCTGAATGCACAAGGGTTCTACTCGAATGGGAAGGCGAAATAGGACCATCCCGGGTTGTGTACAAAATCCTTGTAACTCTGCACATGGCTTTTTTATTATTTGATTGTGGCATAAGAGTGGATGATAATGATTGTTGATTACCTATAGTTTGATGTGATAGCGAAAGGGAGAGATAAAATGAAGAAATGGATTACTGTATTATTAGCGATGGTGCTTTGCTTGGGACTCTTTGTGGGCTGTGCACCAACAGAAAAAGGCCCGGCTCCAACTGCTGCAGTTACCACTTTCCGTATTGCCTCATTGAAAGGCCCTACCACCATGGGCATGGTCAAATTGATGAAGGATGCGGAAGATGCCTCAGTAAAGCACGATTACCAGTTTGAAATGTATGGAACTGCGGACGAGATTATTCCAAAGTTGGTAAACGGTGAGCTCGATGTTGCGCTTCTCCCTTGTAATGTAGCCAGCATCTTATACAACAGAACCGAGGGTGCAGTACAGGTAGCAGCCATCAACACGCTGGGCGTGCTCTATGTCGTAGAAAGCGGCGACACTGTGCACTCCATCCGGGATTTAGCCGGAAAAACTATCTACAGTACTGGAAAAGGCACGACTCCCGAATTTGTCCTGAACTATATTTTGAACGCGAACGGCATCGATCCGGAAAAGGACATTACCATCGAATACAAGAGTGAAGCAACGGAAATTGCTGCAATACTCAAAGATGCAGAGAATGCCATAGCTGTTCTGCCCCAGCCCTATGTTACTGTAGTACAAATGCAGAACGATAAAATAAGGGTGGCACTGAGCCTCACAGAAGAATGGGACAAGGTGAGCACGGAAAGCAGCATGGTCACCGGTGTGGTTCTGGTGAGAAAAGCTTTTGCTGAGAAAAATCCTCTCGCCTTCCGCGAGTTTCTGGATGAGTACAAAGCCTCTACGGAATATGTCAATGCTCATGTGGAAGAAGCGGCGGCTTGGGTAGAGAGTTATGGCATTGTAGCCAAGGCACCTATTGCGGTGAAAGCGATTCCTGCTTGCAATATCACCTATATTGACGGTGATGATATGAAAGACAAGGTAAGCGGCTATCTCGAAGTGTTGTTTAATGCGAACCCGAAATCGGTAGGTGGAACTTTACCAAAGGATGACTTCTACTTTATTAGATAAAAAAATAATCCGGACGGTTCTAGTCCTGCTATTTTGGTTGATCGTCTGGCAGTTGGCTGCTTGGGCCACCGGACAGGATATTTTCCTGGTATCACCGATAACGGTAATCAGAACTCTGTTCTATCAAGTACAGGAAGTAGCCTTCTGGTCTGCGGTGGCCTATTCCTTTGGGCGCATTGCCAGTGGATTCTTTTTAGCCATCATCGCAGGAGTGTTGTTGTCTGTGATCAGTGCCGCGAGCGGCATTGCCAGGGCTCTCCTAGAGCCCTTTTTCAGCGTCGTGAAAAGCATCCCGGTGGTAAGCTTTATCATCTTGGTGTTGGTCTGGGTCGGAAACAGAAACCTCTCTGTAGTTATCAGCTTTCTGATGGTATTGCCTGTTCTTTATACCAACGTACTCCAAGGAATACTGGAAACAGACCAAAAGCTGTTGGAGATGGCCAAAGTCTTTCGAATGAGTTTTCGGAAAAGACTCTATTCCATTTACATACCGCAAGCACTGCCTTTTTTTGCTGCGGGGTGTAGGCTGGGCCTAGGCCTCTGTTGGAAGAGCGGCATTGCAGCGGAAGTCATCGGTCTTCCCAACGGCAGCATCGGAGAACAGCTGTATCAAGCGAAAATATTTCTCAGCACCGGAGAACTCTTCAGTTGGACTCTTGTCATCATACTTGTCAGTTATTTGTTTGAACGGCTGTTCTTGTGGTTGCTGAGGTATGCTGAACGATGCCTGATAGGTCGAGATGCAGCGACCTAGAGTGCGGCGAATAACATGATTACCATAAAAAACCTTACAAAGAGTTTTGATAATAAAAACGTAATCGACAACTCAAATGTCGTGTTACAAGATGGTCAAATTACCACCATGATGGGACCCAGTGGTTGTGGTAAAACCACATTTGCAATGATGCTTCTGGGTTTGATAAAGCCTGATTCAGGTACCATTGAGGGGCTGGAAAACAAACGCCTTTCTGCTGTATTTCAGGAAGATCGACTTGTGGAACACCTATCTGCGATGGCCAACATCAGATTGGTGTTAAAAAAAGACGTGTTTGATGCAGATATCCAAAAGCAATTGGCTGAAGTGGAGCTGGAGGGTGAGTTAATCCGAAAGCCGGTGAGCCAGTTGTCGGGAGGCGAGAAACGCCGGGTGAGCATAGTAAGGGCTATGATGGCGGAAAGCGATTTTATCTGCTTGGATGAGCCGTTCAAAGGTCTGGATGCAGAGACAAAAGAAAAGGTCATGGAATATGTAAAGAGGAGTGTGGATGGAAAAACCGTCCTGCTGATCACCCACGATATTGGAGAGAAGCAGTTTTTGGGCGGAGATCACATCGGCTGTATGCACGACTCTGTCTTTGAAGCTTGACTCTTAACTCGTCACATACGGACTATCGTATAAAAAAAGGCGGGTCCCCGTGAAGGGGACCCGCCTTTACTTTTATGCTGTCTATTCCTGTGGGAGATAGACTTCTCTCTTGTGATAATGGGTATGGAGCAGCTTGTGGGCCAGCTCGCTGTTGGGCCCCTTGAGAAAGTCTTCGTAAAGCTTTTTGATATCAGGATTGTCGTGAGACTTTCTGAGAACCTGTCTCTCGTCCTCAGAATATAGAGCTTGGGCTCTGTTTCTCTTGGGCTCCACGTCCAGTCTCGCTTTTGCCGAAACGTGAGACTGCCCGCCGCCGTGTACACAGCCACCCGGGCAGGCCATGACTTCAATAAAGTGATAGTTTGCTTTGCCTGCACGGATAGCGTCCAATACCTTGGCTGCATTGGCGGTGCCGTGTGCCACAGCCACTTTGACTTCTGTCGGCGTACCATTGACAGGCAAGGTTACGCTGGCTTCCTTGACTCCCTCCAATCCTCTGACAGCCTTATACTCGATGTCTTTCAGATCCTCTCCGGTAAGGATGTCCGCCACGGTTCGGAGTGCAGCTTCCATAACGCCGCCTGTGGCTCCAAAGATGACACCAGCGCCCGAGTATTCACCTAAAATGCTGTCCGGACCTTCGTCCGGGAGGTTAAGGAAGTCAATCCTGGCCTGCTTGATCATATCGCCGAGTTCTCTGGTGGTGAGGCTTATATCCACATCTCGGAGGCCATCTACTTGCATCTCCGGCCTGGCAGCTTCTGTCTTTTTGGAAGTGCAGGGCATCACAGAAACGCTGACGATCTTTTTTGGATCGATATTGGCCTTCTTGGCATAATAGGTCTTGAGCACAGCTCCGAACATCTGCTGAGGTGACTTGCAGGTGGATAGATTATCCAGAAAGTCCGGATAATTCATCTCGCAGTAGCGGATCCATCCCGGAGAGCAAGAGGTGATCATGGGAAGAGTTCCTCCCGTGTTCAACCTGTTCAACAACTCTGTGCCTTCCTCCATGATGGTCAGGTCCGCACTAAAGTTGGTATCGAATACCTTGTCAAAGCCAATTCTTCTCAGGGCTGCCATCATCTTGCCGGTGACAGGGGTTCCCACGGGAAGTCCAAACTCCTCGCCCAGAGATGCTCTCACTGCCGGAGCAGTCTGCACGACGACAAACTTGTCCGGATCCTGGATGGCTTCCCAAACCTGATCGATGTATGACTTTTCTCTGAGGGCGGCAACAGGGCAGGCGTGTATGCACTGACCGCAGTAAATGCAATTCACATCTCTCATGCTGTAATCAAAGGCCGGCGCCACCTCTGTATTAAAGCCTCTCTTGGTAAAGTCTAAAACGCCGATTCCCTGTACATCCCTACAGGTGCTAATACATCTGCCGCAGAGGATGCATTTTGAAGAGTCCCGGATAATGGAATACGAGAGATCGTCTATGACGGCCTTTCTCGTAGCACCTTTATAGGGAACATCATCAATTCCCAGCTCTCTGCAAAGCTTTTGCAGCTCACAAGTCCCGCTTCTTTTACACGTGAGGCATTCACGGTTGTGATTAGCCAGAATCAACTCAACGTTTTGGCGCACCGCCTTCCGGACTCGGGCAGTATTGGTTCTTACATTCATGCCTTCTTGAACCTGTAGCACGCAAGATGCCGGCAGGTTCCTCATAGGAACACCGTTCACATCCGCTTCCACAACGCAGACCCTGCAAGCGGCGATTTCGTTAACGCCCTTTAAATAGCAAAGGGTGGGAATATCGACGCCCGCCTCCTTTGCCGCCAACTGTACAGTATAGTTCTTGGGGACGCTGACGGCAATCCCGTTAATTGTCACATTGACTTTTTGAACACTATCCATATTATCCCATCCTTTATTTCTTAATGATGGCGTTGAATCTGCAAGTATCCATACAGACACCGCATTTGATGCACTTGTCCTGATCGATGTGGTGCTGTTCTTTGACCGTGCCGGTAATGGCCTTGGCGGGACATTTTCTGGCACACGCGGTACAGCCTGTGCAGGCATCCGTAATAAAGTAGCTCAACAGAGCCTTGCATTTGCCGGTCGGGCACCTCTTGTCGACTACGTGAGCCACATACTCGTCTCTAAAGTGCTTCATTGTGGACAGGACAGGGTTTGGTGCCGTCTGCCCCAGAGCGCAGAGAGATGTGTTTTTAATATTCTCTGCCAGGTCTTCCAGAATAGTCAGATCTTCTATGGTACCATTGCCTTGTGTGATCTTGTCCAGGATTTCCAGCATTCTCTTTGTTCCTTCGCGGCAAGGAGTACACTTTCCGCAGGATTCATCCACTGTGAAATCCAGGAAGAACCGTGCAATGTCTACCATGCAGTTGTCTTCGTCCATGACAATCATTCCGCCGGATCCCATCATAAAACCAATGGCAACCAAATTATCGAAATCGATGGGAGCATCCAGGTATTTCTGGGGGAGGCATCCGCCGGAAGGGCCGCCGGTCTGAACCGCCTTGAATTGCTTTCCATTGAGGCAATCCTGACCAATGTCATAAATAACTTCCCTGAGGGTGATTCCCATAGGAACTTCTACCAGGCCCGTGTTATTGATCTTGCCGCCAAGAGCAAATACTTTGGTGCCCGGTGATTTTTCCGTACCCATGGATTTAAACCATTCGGGGCCATTGAGAATAATTTTGGGGATATTGGCTAGGGTCTCTACGTTGTTGATGATCGTCGGCTTGCCCCAAAGCCCCTTGTTTGCCGGGAATGGAGGCTTGTTCCTGGACATGCCGCGCTTCCCTTCAATGGAAGCGATCAATGCCGTTTCTTCTCCGCATACAAAGGCACCGGCACCCAGCCTGATTTCAATATCAAAGTCAAAGCCGCTGCCAAAGATATTCTTACCAATAAAGCCCATATCTTTAGCTTGCTTGATGGCAATCTTTAGTCTTTCGACAGCGACAGGATACTCGGCTCTCACATAAATAAAGCCCTTTGAAGCACCGATGGCATATCCGCCGATAGCCATTGCTTCTAGAACGGAGTGAGGGTCACCTTCCAGAACGCTTCTATCCATAAATGCGCCCGGATCTCCCTCGTCAGCATTGCAGATAAAGTACTTTTGGTCTGCTTCGTTGGCTGCAGCAAAACTCCACTTTAATCCTGTAGGGAATCCCGCACCGCCCCTTCCTCTGAGACCGGAAGCCTTCATAAGATTGATTACATCCTGGGGAGTCATTGTGGTGACTGATTTAGCCAGGGCCTGATATCCATTAACGGCAATGTAATCGTTGATATCTTCCGGGTTGATTAAACCGCAGTTTTGGAGGACGATTCGCTTTTGCTTTTTATAGAACTGCAAATCGTTGAGGCTCTTGAGCTTGCCGTTTTCATCTTCGCCGATGGTGTATTCCACCACAGGCTTACCTTTTACCAAGTGCTCAGAAACGACTCTAGAAACCCGGTCGGGATCCATGTGGATATAGGTAACCTTTTCCTCGTCATGTTCAAAGACCTCGACAATAGGTTCGTATATACACATGCCGATGCAGCCTGTGGGCATGACCTGAACATTGTCCAGCCCCGCCGCGGCTACTTGTTTCTTTAACGTATCTAAAACCAGCTTTGCTCCGGCAGAAATTCCGCAGGTGGCCATTCCCACGACGATGCGTCTGCCCTCAGTGGCTTCAAGATTCTTTACAGCATTGGCTTTCAGTTGGTTTAATTCATTGATACTGTTGTTCATCTGCGCCACCTCACTCTCTGTACTTATTAAGAATCGCTGAAATAACGCTTACGTCATCCAGTTTCCCGTATACGGTATCGTCGATCATGATGACCGGGGCCAGGCCGCAACACCCCAGACAACGGGTGGCATCGAGAGTGAACAAACCATCTTGGGTGGTTTCACCCACACCAACCCCCAATTCCTCGACGACCTTGTCCATAACTTTTTGAGCCCCTCTTACATAGCATGCCGTACCGAGACAAACTCCGACATGATGCTTGCCCCTCGGTTTAATGGCAAACTGGCTATAGAACGTCGCGATTCCATAGAGCTCTGCGATGGGGACGCCAATGTTCTCGGAAATAAACTTCTGAACCTCAAGAGGGAGGTATCCGAATATTCTCTGTGCCTCTTGAAGCACTGTCATAGTAATACCTTCGGAACCTTTGACAGAGTCGATATACGCTTTTAATTCCGCATATCTCTCGTCATTAGCTCTGTCACAGTTGCATCCGCAGTCATTTTGCATTTTACAAATCTCCTTTATTACTTGTGACAATGCTTGGTAAATCAATCATGATCTTGAACAACATTGCCTCCGATAATCCCTATCATACAGCAAAAAACGGGCAGCCAATGATTGCCTGTGTAAAAATTGGCTTACCCGTACTCGTACGCTACATACACAGGGCTCGCACCCCTATGCAATAAAACATGAAAACGCAAGTCTCCTGACTCAGGATAGGGAGGTAAAACTATCTCCTGAGAACCTATCCTACCTTTTTATAGGCGGCTTACTCCTCAATGGAAGCCTTTCGGCTCACATCAGGTCTCCCTGATGCTTTGGCAGATCCTCACGTCTACAGCGCCGGTTACGTTGGGTTTTGCCAACTGAATGGCACACCCACCCCATCTTCGCACCTGCCTGGCCTTTCAGCAAGTACGAAAGGACCATATAGTTTTTTACACGGATAAATGTCTCTATCCGGGATTCCTGAAAAGGTAGAACCACCACCCTCCGGGTCTCGATTCTACAAGTCTCCAGCCATTTGTCAAGACTGTCAACATGATTTTAGCGCCGGAACGCTGCCCTCTTTCTGGAGAGCAAATTGTCTAAAGCCGTCCGCACAAAAGGGATAGATGAGAGGACGCGGTGTACGTTGCGCAAAGGACTCGCCAGCCGCCATGCGCGCATCCGCGCATACTGTCAGCACGGCGCCGTTGCGCGCCTTGCTCTCGCAGCGCTCAGTTTCCGTTGGCGACGCTGTCGGCACCGAGGATCAGGATCAGGTCGACATCCGAGGTCTCGCCGGCAAAGGTGCGCACATTTTCGGGAAAGACCCCATATTCCTGCACCAGGAATTCGAGGGTATAGGGCTTGTCGTTATAGACCACGATGGTGGTCTGAGGCTGGTCAAAATCCGAGACCGTATCATAGCGGATCACATTAAAGCCCCTTTCGCGCAGTGCCAAAGTTTGAGCCTCGCCCAGGGCATCCACTCCGCTGCCATTACGCAGCTCGATGCGGGCAGCCTCGGCAGCGATCTGGCTGCGCGTCGGGTCGGGGGTACTATCCAGAGGGGTCGAGTTGGGGAACAACTCCGTCACTAAAGCGTACACCTTGTCCCAATCGGCCTGCTGCACCATTGCACCAGTCTGTGTGGTCACAGATCTGGTCATGGTTTCGTCGATCTGGGCGGTCCGCAGGTTGTCTTTGCTCAAGCTGCGTGCCATCTCGGCCAGTGCGATCATCTCACGCAGGTTCAGGTCGGTGACGATCGAATCGCCCGCCAGCTTGACCAGCCCCGGGATAGACGAGAGCGGGATATTGAGCGAGAGCACCTTATCGCGGATCGCCATGATTACCTGCTGCTGACGCTCCATGCGGTTAAAATCGTTTGAATCATGCCGCGTACGAGCATACTCGAGGGCACGTTTGCCATCCAGCTGCTGAATGCCCGGCTGGAACTCGACCGTATAGGTGCCATAGTTGTTATCAGGGTAGGCACTATCGTAAATATGGCGCGGCACATCGATCGTAATGCCGCCAATAGCATCCACCATCTTCTCAAAGCCGGTAAAGTTGATGCGCATGAAATAGTGCACTGGCACACCCAGGGCTTCCTGCACCGTCAGTTTGGCCAAAGCCGGCCCGCCGCCGGGGTAGTGGTAGAAATCGCCCAGGGAATGCGCGGCGTTGATGCGATTTTCGCCATACCCCGGTATCTTGACCCACAAATCGCGCGGGATCGACAAAAGCGACGCCTTGTTGGTGGAGGGGTCAATGGAAAAAAGCATCATCGTGTCCGAGCGCCAGGGACCTGCTTCGCCCTCACGCTGGTCGATGCCCAGCAGCAGTACATTGACGGGTTCTTTTTTGGCGACCACATCGGGCAGCTCGTGCGCGGGGGCGCGCCCTGGGATCGCGTTCGGGTCGTTGAGGATCGGGATAAGCGGCAGCGAGGTGTTCGCAACCACCGCCTTGACGGTCGAGAAGAACAGATAACCGCTATAGATCGCGCCGGATAGCAAGACCACCATCATAAACGAAACCAGCGCTCGGCGCGCACTGTGCGCGAAACTGGATCTTGCTCCCATCTCTGCCCTTTATCATCCGTCTTTATCGACTAGTATAGCACACTGCCCGGCGCCTACCAACATTAGCAGTGATTGCAGAACCAGTCGCTATATTTTATACTGAAAATCTATCTGATTTGTTCCAAGGAACGCCGTGTTGCCTCAGGGATTGCTGCTGGCTGGCCGCTACCTGGTGATTGAGTGGGCTGGCCGTGACGGCCTAACCGAAGTCTACCGCGCCTGGGATTCGCTCCTGGGCACACCGGTGCGCCTTGAAGCACTGCCAGCGGCCCCCCAGGGGATTGCCCCCGCGCGTTGGGCGCAGCAACTAGCCTCCATGCGCACCGAAGCCGAATTGGGCGCCCAGCTGCAGCATCGCGGGCTGGTGGAGGTTACGGGGCTCGTCCGTAGTGCCTCTGGTGATTATGTGCTAGTACGCAAAGACTATGCCGGCGCCAGCCTGGCCGACGAACTGCATTCAGGGCGTACCCTGCCGGCTATGCAGACGACCTCAGTCTTTCGCCAGGTCTGCAGCACACTGCGGGCGATCTCAGCCACCGGCATGCTGAACGGCCGCCTGGAAGCCGGCAGCATCTGGCTGAGCGGTGAGCGTGTCCGCCTGACCAGCCTGGGCGCCAGCCTGCGGCCTGCCCCCGTACGGTCCGCCTCAGAACCATGGCCGGCGGGGCTCAACAGCGACCCAGCAGCCGAGGCCAGCCTCGTGCAGCAGATCGGCCGCCTGATGGTCGCCACGCTGACTGGCAATCCCTGCCACGGGCAACCTCTGGCGCTGCGGCCGCGCGCACTCAATAGCATCATCGAATGCGCCCTCGGGCAGCACGGAAGGGCCTATCGCGGCTTGGCAGAGCTCGAGCATGACCTGTATGCGATGGAGAATGAGTCGCCGCGTGCCGAAGTCGCCATGCTGTGGCAGCGTGCCCCGGTTGCCGCGCGGATTGGGATCAGCGTCCTGCTGATCGTGCTCCTGCTGGGGGCTGGGCTGGTCCTCAGCCAAGGCTGGAACAGGCTGCACGCCTTGGATGCCGCGCCAGTGTCGGCCACCCCCACATATACTCTGGCCTGGCCGGTTGTGCACACCGACGCGCACGGCGATAAGGACACAGGAAGCTTGCCAGTTCGTGATGCACGCGACACCTATGAGCCCGACGAGGGACATGCGGCGCTGCTTCAGCCCGGCGTGCAGCAGGCGCATACCTTTTACCCGCAAGGGGATACCGACTGGGTGATGTTCCCGGTCCAGCGCGGCTGGACCTATATGCTGCAGGCGATTAACCAGGGTGACGCGCAGATCCAGCTGGACGTGAACGATGGGGCGCAAAACTGGCAGGGAATCTCGCCCGCGGCGGGCCAAAACGCGCTGGTTACGCTGATACCCTCTCAGGATAGCACCGCCCTGGTAAAGGTCAGCGCTCTGGGCACCTTTGGCGAGGGCAGTGCCTTTGTGCTTTACTTGACGGAATTTCCGCCCGATAGCGCGCCACCCGCCCCTGAGCCCACCCGTGAGATCGTTGCCCAGCCGACGCGCACCCCGCGCCCGGTGATGACTCCGCTGCCCACAGCACCGCGTGCCACTGCAGCGCCAGGGGTCACAAGCGCGCCGGCAACCACCCGTACAGCGCAGATCAGCGCAACCCCGAAGCCCTCGCTCACGCCTACCCGCACGCGCACACCGCGCCTGACGCGCAGTGCCACCCTCAGCCGCACGCCCACCATTACGCCAACCCCGACGCCCTCGCTCACGCCTACCTCTACCGATACGCCCGTGCCCAGCACGCGCGAATCGGTGGTGCCCTGAATCAGGATTCGTCAGGCGGCAGTACCTGCAGTTGGGTAACCTTTAGTTCAGCCTTATCGAGCTCAGCCTCGCAATACTGTGAAATCCGAATGCCTTCTTCGTAGAGTGCCAGCATCTCTTCCAGAGGGTGCTGACTGCTATCCAGGGCTTGAACAATACTTTCCAGCCGGCGGTAACCCGCCTCAAAGCTCTCAATCTGCTTCTTTTTCATATCAGGGCTCCTTAGGCTCTGTGCGGGTAACACTCGCTTGGGCGGTGCCATCAGCCAGGCGTAAGGTGATAGCCTCCGGCGGGACCAGCTGGCTGATGCTGGTAACCAGCGCCTGCGATTCGCCTTTGTAGACCAGTGCATAGCCGCGCTCGAGGACGTGCTGTACATCCAGAGAACGCAGCTGCTGGATGCTGACCTGCAGGCGCTGGCGTTGGAGCGCCAGGTAGTTGGCCATGGAGGCCTCGGCGCGTTGGCGCAACATATCGACTTGCTGGCGCTGTTCCTGCATCCGCCGCAGCGGATTGTGCACCGCCAGGGCACGCTGCTCGCGCCTGACGAGCTCGCGCCAGCCAGCCAGGTTGCGGGTGACCATCTCGTCCAGCATGCCGCGTAATTGCTCCAGACGCCCGCTGATTTGTACCAGGTCAGGTACGGCTGCCACAGCCGCTGCGGTGGGCGTGGGGGCGCGATAGTCAGCTGCATAGTCGATGATCGTGAAATCGGTATCATGCCCGACTCCCGAAATAACCGGCGTGGGCGAGTTGGCTACAGCACGCACCACGGCTTCGTCGTTAAAAGCCCACAGGTCCTGCGGCGACCCGCCGCCACGTGCCACGATGATCACATCGCACAGGCCTGTGGCGTTCAGGGCGTTTAGTGCCGCCACGATAGCGGCTGGCGCCTCATCACCCTGCACGGCGCTGTGCGCCAGGATCACCTCGACCAGCGGGTTGCGCTGCCGCAGCACATTGAGGATATCCTGCCAGGCTGCTCCCGATTCAGAGGTTACCACCCCGATGCGCCGCGGCCAGGCGGGCAGGGCGCGCTTGCGTTCCTCGGCAAAGAGCCCTTCAGCCTCGAGGCGCTCTTTGATCGCCATGAACTGCGCCCACAACCTCCCCAGACCGCCGTGCAGTAACTGATCAACGCGCAGCTGATAGTAGCCCCCGCCGAGATAGACGGTGATGCTGCCGTGGGCTTCGGCCAGGTCGCCGGGTTGCGGCGCCCAGGTCAGACGCGCCGCCTGCTGGCGCCAGATCACGCAGCGCAGCGATGAAGCCTGGTCTTTGAGGGTAAAGTAGATGTGTCCCGCGCTGGCACGCTTAAAATCGCTGATTTCTCCGGCGACCCACAGGTCCTCAAAGACACCTGAGCCCTCAAGCGCCTCTTTGATATAGCCGTTCAGCTGCTCGACAGTGAACATTTTCATGGCACTATTATAGCACAGCCGCACCTGGCCCAACATAGTTGACACCTCCTCGGGCACGTGTTAAGATGAGCTTGTACGTACAACTGTACAGGTTGGCTGATGACCTTTCTCAGTGCTTTATCCGCCATCGATAAATCCAGCGCAGTGCCCTATTACTACCAGCTGGCCGAGATCCTGCGACGGCAACTGGATAGCCGCGCTTCACGCGGCGAGGTACTGCAGTTGCCTTCTGAAAACGAACTGTCCGAGCATTTTGTCCTCTCGCGCGCCACGGTGCGCCACGCGCTGGATATCCTCGAGACCGAGGGCTGGATCTATCGCCAAAAGGGCAAGGGCGCCTTTGCGCCTTTCCGGCGCGTGCAGCATGAGCTCACACAGCTGGTCTCGACCACCGAAGACATGCAGCGGCGCGGCTGGCCGCTCGAGACGCGGCTGTTGAGTTGCGAGCTGCTGCCCTCTCCTGCCTATGCTGCCGATGCGCTCGAGATTGGCCAAGAGACGGCCATCTACCGCTTGGAGCGCCTGCGGCTGGTGGATGGCGAGCCGCTCAGCCTGCAGATTTCGCACCTGCCGGCCAGCTTGTGCCCGGGACTCGAACAGCATGCCGAAGCCGGCTCGCTCTACCGCCTGTTGGAAGAGCGCTATGCACTAAAGCTGTGGAATGCCCAAGAAGTGCTGCGCGCACGCCCGGTTTCTCCGTATGAGGCTGATCTGCTCGACGTGCGCGAAGGAGCTTGCACGCTCTATATAGAACGGGTAACGTATAACACAGAAGGAATCCCGGTCGAGTACCTGGAGTCTGTCTGGCGCGGCGACCGTTACGACTTTACCGTACATCTCACCCGCAGTTGAGCGCCTGAAGGAGGAAACATGAAGTTTTCGGCCAACATCAACACCTTTAATGCCTGTGCCGACCGCTATGTGCTGAGCGGATACGGCGAACGCCTCGATTCAGACGCGCTGATCCGAGCCGCTACCCAGGTGCCCGATCTGACGGGCGTAGAGCTGGTGGGCATGTGGCACGTCAATGACAACAATGTCGAGCAACTGCGCCGCCAACTGGCCGATGTTAACCTGGCGGTTACCTGCATCACACCCGATATCTGGGCTTCCAGCAAGTGGGGCTGGGGGTCATTTACGTCGCCTGACCCAGCCATCCGCGCGGATGCCATCCGTGAGGTGCAAAAATCGATGGGCTGGGCCAAGCAGATGAACTGCGATATCGTCGATCTGTGGTTTGGGCAGGATGGCTACGACTATCCCATGCAGGGCGACTACCAGACCGCATGGGATCGGATCATCGAGGGCACCATCGCCTGCGCCGAATATATGCCGGATATCAATCTGGTGATCGAGTACAAGCCCAAGGAACCGCGCACGCACTGTTATATCTCCACGGTCGGCAAGACGCTCTTGCTGATCGACAAGGTCAACAAGCCCAACGTGGGCGCCATGATCGACGTCGGCCACACTCTCCAAGCCTACGAGGATGCCGCCGAATCGGCCGCGCTGCTGGATTACTTTGGTAAAAAGCTGATGTACATGCACTTTAACGATAACTGGCGCCTGTGGGATGACGACATGACCGCCGGTTCGGTGCACACCATCGAGCTGCTGGAACTGCTCTACTGGCTCGACCACATCGGTTATGACGGCTGGTATGCGCTCGACATCTTCCCTTACCGCGAGGATGGCATCCGCGCCGCCACTGAGAGCATCAAGTGGATCCAGGGCCTCTACGGGCTGCTCGACAAGATCGGGCGCGATAATATCACCTCTGCTATTGAGCAGGGTGATGCTATGCAGGTATCCAGCCTGGTAAGAACCGCTTTACTGGGCAATTCATAAACGCTGGAGGAATGATGACCAAGCAACTGTACGACCCGCATATGTTTAACTATATGTGGGAAAGCCTCGACCGCGACCGTTTTGTAGTAGGCACCTACTATATCGAAGATACCCTGGAAGGGGTCGATTTTATCGACCACCTTATGCAGGTGCAGCGCCTGGCGCTAGAGGGCTCGACTGCCAGCTGGATGGAAGTAAAGGAAGAGACCCCTGAAGTGCGTGAACGCCTCTCGAGCAAGGTTCTGAACTATTTAGAGATCCCCGCGTCCAAGGGCACAAAAAAAGCCATTGTGCAGCTGGCCTTTCCCATCGCTGCCTGGGAAGAGAACGTCAACGTGCCGATGATGCTGCTCTCGATCATGGGCAACATCCCGGCATTTACCAACAAGATGCGTATGCTCGATCTGTATGTGCCGCCGACGGTAGCCGCTAAACTGGGCGGACCCAAGTTCGGCATCCCCGATCTGCGCGAAAAGCTGGGCGTCTACGACCGCCCGCTCATACTGCAGATCATCAAACCCAAGATGGGCATGTCGCCCCAGGAGACGGCCGACCAGGTCTACCAGACCGCTCTGGGCGGGGCTGACCTGTGCAAAGACGACGAGATGTGCTCCGAGCTCTCCAACTCGCGTTTTGAAGACCGCCTCGAGGCCGTGTTAAAGGCACTCGACAAGGCCGAAAAAGAGACCGGTCACAAGACCCTCTACATGGTGAGCATCACCGACGAGGCCGACCGAGTGGTCGAAAAGGCACGCCGTGCGGTAAAGCTGGGCGCCACAGGCCTCCTGTATGCCTACTCGGCAGGGCTTTCGTCGCTTAAGACGATCGCCAACGACCCCGAGATCAATGTGCCGATCCTGCTGCACGTCTCGCACATGATGGCGCTCTTGCCCTCGATGAACTTTCCGGTGCTTTCAAAGCTGTGCCGTATGTGCGGCGCCGACATGATGCTCACGCCTTCGATCTGGTCGAGCATCCCGGTGGCCTCGGCCGAAGAGTGCGGCCGTGTGGCGCAGACCCTGCAGGCACCCTTTTATAATCTAAAGCCCACCTGGCCGATGCCCGCCGCGGGCATGTATCCCGGCCTGATCGACGTGCTGATCCAGGAAAACGGCTTAGACTTTATCGTTCCGGCGGGTGGTGGTATGCTGGGGCATCCGATGGGCTACAAGGCCGGGGCCATGGCCTGGCGCCAGGCAATCGACGCCGTCACCAAGGATGGCATCAGCCTGCAGGAAGCCGCTCGCAAATACAAGGAATTTGGCGCCGCCGCCGAGCTATGGGGCATTCGCACCCGCCCGGTGACGCCGTGGGGGTATTCCGGGCCGGATTACCACCCCAAGTTCGCGCCCAAGAACCTGGGTTGATCGCGTTTTATAACTGGTGCGCCCGCCGTATTGGGGCGCACCAGCATGTTCGTTAAGGGAGCGTGTATGTCAGAGTTTTCATTGCTGGATATGTACCGCAAAATGCTGCTGATCCGCCGCTTTGAGGAGCGCTGCAACGAGCTGTATATGCAGGGGCGCATCCCATCGACGCTGCACCTCTACATCGGCCAGGAGGCTGTGGCAGTGGGCGCCTGTGCGCCATTGACGGATGCCGACTATCTTTTTAGTACCCATCGTCCGCACGGCCACGCCCTGGCCAAGGGCGTCAGCCCACGCTCGATCATGGCAGAGCTCTTTGCCAAGGTCACAGGCTGCTGCAAGGGCAAGGGCGGCTCGATGCACGTCGGTGATATGCGCGTCGGCATGTTCCCGGCTGTGGCGATCGTGGGAGCCAACATCCCGCTGGCGGCTGGCGCTGCCCTGGCGGCCAAGCGCCTGAACGACGGACGCGTGACAGCCTGCTTTTTCGGCGACGGAGCCGCCAACGAAGGCGCCTTCCATGAAGGCTTGAATATGGCGGCGATCTGGAAGCTGCCTGTAGTATATTTCTGCGAAAACAACCTCTACGCCGCTTCCACGCCTTTCAGCACGGCGTTCAACATCAAGCAGGTGGCCGACCGCGCTGCCAGCTATGGCATCCCCGGGATCGTGGTGGATGGCTATGACGTCGAGAGTGTGGCTGAGGTAGCTGAGGAAGCCTACAATCGCGCGCGCCGCGGCGACGGCCCCACTCTGGTGGAATGCATGACCTACCGCCTGTGCGGGCATTCGCGCAGCGACCCGCGCACCTACCGCACCAAGGAAGAAGAGGCCGAGTGGCAAGCGCGTGACGTGATCCCAACTACCGCCTCGCGGCTGCTTGATCGCGGCCTGGCTACGCAGGAGCGCATCGACCAGTTCGAAGCGGAAGTCAAAGCCGAGATCGACGACGCGGTGCAGTTTGCCGAAGAGAGTCCTTATCCCGAACCGCACGAACTGATGGAAGATATCTTTGCGCCGGAGGCTGCCCTATGAGCCAGATGAGTATTGCCCAAGCCCTGCGCCAGGCGATCCGCGAAGAGATGCTGCGCGACGAGCGCGTCTATTGCATCGGTGAGGATATCGGCGTCCCGGGCGGTTTTGGCGGCGCATTTACCGTCACGCTCGGGCTTTCGGACGAGTTCGGCCGCGAGCGCATCCTGGATACCCCCATTTCCGAGATCGGCCTGGCGGGCGTGGCGATCGGTTCGGCTTGTGCCGGCATGCGCCCGATCGCTGACGTGCAGTATGGCGACTTTTTGTTCTGTATGATGGACCAGCTGGCCAACCAGGCGGCCAAGATGCGCTACATGTCGGGCGGCACGATCAAGGTACCGATGGTGATGCGCGCACCGGTGGGCTCGACAAGCCGCGGCGCTCAGCACGCCCAGAGCCTAGAGGCGTTTTTCACGCACATCCCTGGGTTAAAGGTCGTGGCGCCCGCCACCGCCTACGACGCCAAGGGACTGCTCAAGGCTGCCGTGCGCGATGATAACCCCGTGATCGTCTTTGAGCACAAGCTGCTGTATGGCAGCAAGGGTCCGCGTTCCGAGCGCGGCGCGCTCAGCCCGATCGGCGAGGTGCCGGATGACGACTATATCGTGCCGATTGGCAAGGGCATCATCCGCCGCAAGGGCAAAGATGTCACCATCGTCGGCAAGCTGTTGACGCTTTACCGCGCCCTGGGAGCCGCCGATGAGCTTGCCAAAGAAGGCATCGAGGCCGAGGTGATCGACCCGCGCACCCTTGTTCCGCTGGATAAAGACCTGATCCTCGAATCGGTGCGCAAGACCGGCCGGCTGGTGATCGTCGAGGAAGATAACCTCACCGGCGGATGGGCCGGCGATATTGCCGCCATCGTGGCCGAAGAGGCTTTCTACTGGCTGGACACGCCCATCAAACGCCTCTCGGCACCAGATGCGCCCGCGCCCTTTGCGCCAGTGCTCGAACAGCTGTATGTTCCCAGCGTCGCAAACGTCGTGCAGGCCGTCAAGAGCCTCTTTTAGGGAGTGGTGAAATGCCCAAGCAAGTGTTGGTGCCACCCCTCGGGACGACTGTCGATACCATCACGCTGGTCGAGTGGCTCAAACAGCCCGGCGAAGCCGTAACGCACGGCGAGCCGTTATTTGTGATCGAGACCGACAAGGCTAACCTGGATGTCGAGGCGCCCGCCACGGGCATTCTCACCCAGGTGAGCGCACAACCCGGTGACGAGTTGACCGCCCTGACGGTGATCGCGCTGATCGCCGAAGAGGGCGAGGCGCCGAAGACTCCTGCTCCTGCTACGGCATCCGCGCCCGCAGCCGAACCCGCGGAGGTTCAAGCCCCCGTTGCCAAGCCCGAACCGGCTGCCGCGGTATCTTCCAGTGCCCCAATCTGCCGTGAAAGGGTGTTCATTTCGCCGCGCGCCAGACGCCTGGCTGAGGCGCATAATGTGCCGATCGCAGGGCTGGTGGCAACCGGACCCGAGGGCGCCATCATCGAGCGGGATGTGCGCGCCTGGCTGGAGGCACATCCTGCGAGCATGCCGGCTGCGCCCGCTCAGACCGCTGTGTCAGCGCGTTATACGCTGCAGGCTGAGTTCGACCCGGCCGAATTGCTGGATTGGCAAGACGCCTTGCGTACCTCCAAGCGTCAACCCAGTATCCTGCAGGTGGTGTTGCTGACCGCCCTGAGAATGCTGGCGGCCGAACCGCTTAACGCGCCGGATGGCAGCGAACTGGGCCTGGCTATGGCTGAACTGAGCGACACAGGCCTGCGCTACCGGCCGCTGCCGCTCGCGAGCGCCCTGAATATGGCAAGGCTGCAAAAAGTTTTAGAGACCGAGCCTCAGGAGGCATTTTCGCAGGGGATCGCCCTGCTGGATGCCGGCGCACTGGGGCTGGATGTGCTGACGCCGAGCGATGCGAGCGTGCCCATGATCAGCATCGGCCGCGTGCGGCGTGGGCGCCCCGCCTGGCTGAGCGTGAGTGCTGATCCGAGCGCGTTGAGTGCACTGCAGGCAGCCAGCTGGTTGGCACGGCTTGTCAACCTGCTGGATGATCCGCAGCAGGTATTAGCAATCTAACAAGGAGAAGGAATCATGGCAGATTCACTGGCGATGCTGGCATTTGACCTGGGGGCCGAAAGCGGACGTGCAATCATTGGTACGCTTGCCGACGACAAGCTTAACCTGCAGGAAGTGCACCGTTTTGCCAACCGGCCGATCTGCCTGCCGGATGGCCTGCACTGGGATAGCCTGCACCTTTTTGCCGAAATCCTGACGGGGTTGAGTAAAGCCGCCGCGGTCGAGGGAGTCGAGATTGCCTCGATCGGCCTGGATACCTGGGGGGTCGATTTTGCCCTGCTGGATAGCGCCGGCTCGCTTCTGGGGCTGCCCTTTCACTATCGGGATTCCCGAACCGACGGCATGCTCGAGGCTGCCTTTGCCAGGGTGCCGCGCGAAGAGATCTTTGCCGTCACGGGCATCCAGTTCATGCAGATCAGCACGCTCTACCAGCTGCTGGCGATGGCCATAGCCGATTCGCCCGCGCTGCGCGTCGCCAGCCATCTGCTGACGATCCCCGACCTGCTCAATTACTGGCTCTCGGGGGTGATGGTCAACGAGTTCACCAACGCCACCACCACGCAGTGCTATAACCCGATCACCGGCACCTGGGCTAAAGAGATGCTCGAGCGCATGGGGATCCCCTCGCACATCTTTGGCAAGGTAGTGCAGCCAGGCACAGTCATTGGCAGCCTGCGTGCCGACCTGGCCGAAGCCGCCGGACTGGCACCCATGCCGATCATCGCGCCGGCCTGCCACGACACCGGTTCGGCCGTCGCCGCGGTACCCAGCGCCGAACAGAACTTTGCCTGGATCAGTTCGGGCACCTGGTCGATCATGGGCGTGGAATGGCCGGAGGCGCTCGTCAACGAGCAAAGCCTAGCATTCAACATCACCAACGAGGGCGGCATCGACGGCACCTGGCGCGTCTCCAAGAACATCATGGGGCTGTGGCTGGTGCAGGAAGCTCGCCGCACCTGGGGCCAGGAAGACGGCGTCACTGCCAGCTATGACGAGCTGGCCAAACTGGCCGCCGCGGCCGAGCCCTTTACCTCTGTAATCGACGTAGACGACGACACCTTCCTGCCGCCCGGCGACATGCCCGCGCGCGTGCGTGCCTATTGCAAGCGCACCGGCCAGCATGTACCAGAAGATAAGAGCCAGGTGATGCGTTGCATCTATGAAGGATTGGCATTAAAGTACCGCTGGGTGCTCGAGCACATCGAAAAGATGCTCGGAACCCGCTTTGATGCGATCAACATCGTAGGCGGCGGTACCCAAGCCGAGATCCTTTCACAGTTTACCGCCGATTGCACCGGCCGCACGGTGGTAACAGGCCCCGTCGAGGCCACTGCCATAGGCAACCTGCTGATGCAGGCACGCGCCCTTGGCAGGCTTTCATCCAAAGAAGAGATGCGCGCGATCGTGCGCAACTCGACCGAACTGAACACCTACCAGCCGCGCTCGGACGCGCGCTGGGATGCGGCTCTGGCCAAACTGAATGAACTGATCGCCAAATGTTAACACCTGCAGGAGGCTACCTAGCAGTTAATCTGCGCAATTACGTGTTTCCGGATCATCTGCAGCCAAAGCATTCGGCCTTTTTAGGCTCTGTGGCACGCTGCTTTATGCCGCTGCCCGGTGGTGATGCCCCGCTGTGAACCGAGATTTTACCGGGGATCGAGATCACACGCATCACCGATATAGCGCTGAAATCGACGTGTGTGCAGCCTAAAGAAATTCAGCAGCTTTAAAAATCGGACGCATGATCGGTACTTTGGTCGCCGTCATACAGGTGACCGTCTGGAGGGTATGCACTTTAGCGGTGCAAGAGCTCACCCGTACAACTGCCACGGCTGGGCTCCCAACGTGTGGCGGAGCGAGTGTGACGTACAACGGCGTGTAACCGGAACCGTGGTTGGCACGATGTATCATCCAAGCTTTGATGACCGCAAACTGCTTGTAGCGGCCAGGTGCAGCTTGCAGGGCGCGCTCCGGGGCTGATCATGCCATCGCCGTCGACCCGGTACAGCCCAGCGTGGGCGATGTGGTGCTGGGGCTCGATGAGAACGGCAGTGCCTGCACACTCACGGATATCGAACCCGGCGGGGCGGTGCGCCCCGTTATAATTGGAATTGCGGACGAGGTGCAACTGACATGAGCTACATCTGTTCGGAGAAAGAGACTGCCCTGCGTGAGCAGATCGTGCGCGTGGGCAAGCTGATGTATGGCCACGGCCTGATCGTGGGTGTCGACGGCAACATCTCGGCACGCCTCAGCAAAGACCGCATCCTGGTCACGCCCTCGGGCTTGTGCAAGGGGTTGATGAGTGTCGAACAGGTAATCGTGGTGGACCTAGAGGGCCGCAAAGTTGACAGCACCTCAGAAGCTAACCCCAATCTGCGCCCCACCAGCGAGACGCGCATGCACCTGGAAGTCTACCGCCAGCGCGACGATGTGGGCGGGGTGGTGCACGCCCATCCGGCTACCGCCATCGCGCTGAGTATCGCCGGTATTCCTCTGGCCGACCGCATGGTCCCCGAGGCGATTGTCAACCTCGGCCTGGTGCCCACCACCGAATATGCCACCCCCGCCAGCGAAGAAAACGTATACGCCATCCGCGGGCTGATCTCGGGACACGACGGCATCATCCTGCGCCGTCACGGCACACTCACAGTGGGCAAGGATCCCTGGCAGGCCTTTGTGCGCACCGAATTCCTCGCGCAGGTGGCGCGCATCACCCTGATACTGCACCAGCTTGGCGCGGGCGAACCGATCCCGGCCGAAGAGGTGCGCAAGCTGCTGGCACAGCGCAAGGCTTTTGGCTTTATGCGTCCTGGCGAGCTGAAAGAGTTCGCCGATATCTATGGCACCAGCTTTGACGATCAGGCTGGCAAGTAACAGCCGGCTGAGCCCGAAACATTCGATGAGCAAGCCCCAGTGACCGCCATCACCGAGCAGATGATGTAACAGTCAAGTGGCGATAGGAGGATAACATGATCCTTGATATGTTCAGCTTGCAGGATAAAGTAGCCCTCGTGACGGGCGCCAGCCGCGGCTTGGGGCAGGGCATCGCTCTGGGTTTGGCGGAGGCCGGCGCCGATATCGCCGGCGTGTCGCGCGGCAGCACCGCCGAGACCAAAGTGCAGGTCACTGCCCTGGGGCGGCGCTACCTGGCGCTAAAGTGCGACCTCAGCCAGGCCAGTGTGGCAGAGCTGTATGACCTGGTCGAGCAGACGGTTTCCGCGTTGGGGCATATCGATATCCTAGTGAATGCCGCCGGCATTAACCATCGCACCGCCTCGCTCGAGTTCGCCGAAGAGGATTGGGACCGCGTTTTACAGGTCAACTTGAAGAGCGCCATGTACCTCTCGCAAGCAGCCGCGCGCCGTTTTGCCGAACAGGGCAAGGGCAAGATCATCAGTGTAGCATCGGCGATGAGCTTTCAGGGCGGGTACATCATCCCGGCCTACACAGCGGCCAAGCACGGCATTCTGGGAATGACAAAGGCACTCGGTAACGAGTTTGCATCGCTGGGGATCAATGTCAACGCTATCGCCCCGGGTTATATGGACACCGACATGACCGCTGCGCTGATTGCCGACCCCAACCGCGGCCCTGCCATCAGCCAGCGCATCCCCGCTGGCCGCTGGGGCACCCCGCAAGACCTGCAGGGCGCGGCCGTGTTTCTAGCGTCAGCTGCCTCGGATTATTGCCACGGGAGCGTGGTGGTGGTGGATGGCGGTTGGCTGAACCGCTAGCGAACGCGTGAACGCTTAACGATAGCGCTCCAGGGTACCACCAACGCCGTCAGCGCCAGCACCACCATCGCGATGCTGATGCCTGCCAGCCACCTCAGGGCGGGCTCGTTGTAGGCGGTGTGTTCTGCGCGCAACTCGCGCACTTGGTTCCACGCCAGCAGCCAGCGTTGCGTCGGCTCGGTTTGGTCGTCTATATAGACACTATACGACCACGTGCAGCACGATGGGATCTGCCGCCAGGCCTGTTGCTGGCGGCGCAATAAAAACACCATCAGACGCTGTTCTAACTCGGCAGTCTGTTCACCCTGGTTGGTCAACTCGAGCTGCCGCCACTGCGCCAACTCGCTTTCGGCAGCCCAGGCAGTGGCCAGGGCACTCGCATTGAACTGCTCGCGATAAATGACATAGCTGCGCAAACCGGCTCGGTCGGTGGTATCCAGCTGCGGCGCGTTTTGCCACGGCACCATCAGCATCTTTTTAAACAGGCTGCTCTCATCGCCGATCAGCGCTCTGATCTCACTCACCTGCCTTGTCAGTTCGGCTTGATCGTGATAACGCAGCGTCATAGTCAGTACGCGCTTCTCGGCATCCAGCGCGGTATCCAGCGCCGCCAGCGGTTCCAGGCGTACCGTCAGCGCGCGCAGCTCGGTATCGAGGCGTTCCTGGGTGACCGGAAAAGGCTGAAAATCATAGACCACCTGGCGCTGGTTTTCGGTAAGCCGCACAGTGGTCGAGATACCCGCAAAGGGCGGATTGTATTCGTTGAGCAGCCCCAGGATCTTGGACGGCAGCAGGCGCGGTGCCTGGGCATATGCCACTTCGGTCTCGCCCTTATCCGCCAACTCGACCACCCAGCGCAGCTCGAGATCGTGGATCTCGGCATCGCTGGCAGGCATTGGCAACTTGGCCTCGCGCAAACGGGCCAAGTATTCGAGCGCCGAAGCCTGGTCGCCCTGGCCAGCAGAGGCCTTGGCTACCAAAAAGTACGCCTGGCTGAGCTGGGCATCGATCTGGGCGTTATGCGGATCAAGCGCCCGAGCCTGTTCGAGTTCCTGGGCAGCCAGCAGGCTATAGTTGTGGCTGGCGTCGGGCACAAGCTCGCCGCGTTCGAGATAGATGGCGGCCATCTCCAGGTGTAACACTGCGTTGTTCGGGTCGACTGCGATGGCCTGGTTCTGTGCGGCGATCGCCTGACCGTAATATCCGCGGTCACCCATGCCCATGGCACGGATGGCTTCATCGATCTGCAGATACAGTACAGCCTGCTGGCGCCAATCGCCGGCCGTGGTCGCCTCGTTGAGTGCGCGCCAGATATCCGGGCGGATCCACACCACCTGGTGCGGGATCAGGTTGGTGGGTACCTCGTAATCCCAAGTGTATTGCTGGCCGTCAAAACGGCTGATGTAGGGCAGCACCCACACCACAGCACTATCACCGACCGACTCGTTCAGGCGCAATCTCACGCGCACGCCTTCCGGCAAGCCCCAGGTGTCCGAGAGCGTCCCCAGGTCGATGCCATAGCCCAGCACGGCGGCATTCCCAAGCGGCTGGCGGTAGCGCAGGACGAGTGAAATATGTTGGTCGCGACCGAGCGAGATTGGATAGAATACCGCAAAGGTCTCGCTCGAGCCCGCACTGGCGATGCCGCGGTCGGATTGGGTCACACTCAAGTCGGCCAAAGCCTCTGGCAGAGGCGCGCGTATCCCCAGGTTGGCGCTGACAGCGTCGCTCTTGGACGTGTTATGGATCCAATAGGTCTGCTCAACCACCACGCTGCAGCCTTCGGGGGTACACTCGACCTGCCCGATGGCGGATAACGCCGAGAGCTTGATAGCGGGCTGGTCGTCGGTCAGCTCGAGGTATGGTCCCAGCGGGATCTGCCCGCCCTGCGCAACGACCGGCTGAGCCAACGCGCCCCAGGAGCACAGCACCGCCATCACGACAAGCACAACCAGGACCAGTTTGAGAGGGATTCTACGCATATGCCGCATGATAGCGAGACGCATGTGCTTCGTCAAAGCGTGAAAAGGGGCTTGTCATATTAGAACATACGTTCCATAAGAGGATTACTATAGCACTCTTTGCAGGTATCTTGGCCGCCATTGCCTTCGCCGCCTGGGCTGATCGCCGCGCCTGGCCCAAACCGCGCGATACCCGCCCGCTCGTGCGCGTCCCGCAAGCCGCTGTCATCCTGCTGCTGAACGCGCCGCGGCGCCCTGGCCGGCGTTAGGATAGCACTTCTGCGGCGATGTCGCGGCTGGCGATGATATCCACGCCGCTGCCGAGGATATCCGCCACCACCACCTGGCCCTGCGCGACGGGCGCCTGCAGCGTCACGCTGCGCAACACCTCGGCGGCACGCAGCAGCATCGCCTTGGGCAACGGCCTTTCTGAGCGCACCGGTGAACGCCTGAGCACACCCCCCTTGAGCGCGACGGTGGCGGTGAGCATGCGGCGCGGATCCAGCAGCTCTTCACGGGCAAAGGCGACGCCGCGCTTGCAGGCTTGTCCGCGCGCATCACAGACCTCGCCGTTTTCTACAGTCGCCTGCACAGTGCAGCCCATCGGGCAAGTGACACATATAATCTCGCGTGTTTCCGCCATGCTCAACTCTCCCACGGCCGGCAGTTCACACTCAGGTGCTCAGCGCGCTGCAGGCAGGCAATTTCATCCGGTTTCAGGGTCAGTACGATCATCTCTGAAGGACGCGCATATCGCAGCCGCTGGCTGACGACGCGCTCGCCATCCGCCAGAAATTCGACGCGCACCGGCTGCTCAATCGGTGAGCGCACGCGCAGCTCTATCACCAGCTCATCCAGCTCCGGAGTGAGGTGCAGCACCTGCGGTACGACGTGGTGGATATTCACCCCCAGTTCAATCGTCTGCGGGGTAACTGCCGTAGTGAGGCGGTTGCCGAGGACATAGCGGGCGGCCTGACGTCCAGCGCGCAGGGCGCTCTCGGTAACGGCATCTACCAGGTCATAGACGTGCACCATGTTGCCGGCCGCAAACACACCCGGCACACTGGTCTGCAGGCTTTCATCCACCCGAGCTCCGCCGGTGAGCGGGTCGAGGCCGACATGCGCCATGCGTGCCAGCTCAATCTCGGGCAAGAGGCCCACCGATAACAACAGCGTATCGCACGCGATGGTGCGCGCCGTCTCGCACAGCGGCTGCCAGTGCTGGTCGACGGCGCACAGCTCGACGGCCTCCAGGCGCTCACGCCCGATGGTGCGCGTGACGGTGGTGCTGGTGTGGAGCGGAATATCGAAATCGTGCACGCACTGCACCAAATTACGCCGCAGACCGCTGACATACGGCAGCACTTCTGCCATCGCCAGCACCTGCGCGCCCGCCAGGGTCAGACGGCGCGCCATGATCATGCCAATATCGCCCGAACCGAGGATCACGTAGCGCTTGCCGGGCATATAGCCCTCGATGTTAACCAGCCGCTGAGCGGTGCCAGCCGTCAGGATACCGGCCGGCCGCGATCCTGCGATGTTCAATGCCCCGCGCGGGCGTTCGCGGCAGCCGGTTGCCAGCACCAGGGCACCAGCGCTCAGCTCGTGCAGCTTACCGGCTCCGCTCACCAGTACGCGGCGGTCAGCATTAATCTCGAGCACCATGCTTTGCAGCATAAACTCGACCTGGGCCATCTCGGCACGCCGCAGCCATCTTGAGGCGTATTCGGGGCCCGTCAGGTCGCTTCCAAACACTCTTAGCCCAAAGCCATTGTGCACGCACTGCGGCAGGATACCACCAGCCTCGGTATTGCGCTCGATCACCAGCACGCGTTCGGCACCCTCCGCGCGCGCCTCGCTGGCAGCTGCCATGCCAGCTGGTCCGCCGCCGATTACCACCACATCCCAATGCGGCAGGCTCATCCCCCGGCCTCCTCAGGGTTTACCAGATAGCGCGAAGCGCCGCCTTTGGCAGTGAATTCCAGCGGAGAGATACCCAACTCACGCGCCATGATATCGATCACCAGCGGCAGGTCAAAGGCACCCTGGCAGCGCCCCGATCCAAGGCGCGTGCGCCGCTTGAGTCCGTCGTAGGTGCGTGCCGGGATGGGTCCATGGCAGGCCGCCGCCACCTGTCCTTCAGAGACGCCCTCACAGCGACACACGATGTGGCCGTAGCGCGGATCCTGCTCGATCAGCACGCGCCGCTCTGCCAGGCTTAGCTGTGCCAGGCGCGGCACTGCCCGCCGCAGCGGGTTAAAGCCGGGCTTTTCATCCAGCCTTAGGCCAGCCTCTCGCAGCATCTCGCACACCTGCAGCGCGATGGCAGGCGCCGCCGTCAAGCCTGGCGACTCGATGCCCGCCAGCACCACCAGGCCCTGCGGCTCGTCGGGGATGCTGATCACAAAGTCATCGGTCGAGCCGGAAGCACGCAGCCCAGCAAAGGAGCGGATCACATCGCGCCGATCCAGCCCCGGCACCAGTTTTAAAGCTCCCTGCCAGACTTCGTCCACGCCCTCAGCGGTCACGTCGAGGTCGTTTTTGTCATCCACATGCACGGCGTTGGGGCCCAGCAGCACGTTATCGTGGATAGTGCGCGTAACCATAATGCCCTTGCTGACGGGAGTCGGGCACGGGAAGAGCACGCTGCGCATTACCTCGGCAGTGCGACGGTCGAGCACATAGTACTCGCCCTTGCGCGGGCGGATGTTGAATCCAGTGAGCCCCGCCTTCCGCATGAGGTCGTCAGCCCATAACCCCGCCGCGATGATCACCCAGCGCGTGTAAAACGTGCCGCGATCTGTCACTACGCCCTGCAGGCGCTTGCACTGGCGCTCAAAGCCAGTCACGAGGGTCTCGAGCGCCAGCTCGACACCGTTCATCACCGCGTTTTCAGCCGCGCCGAGGGCCATCTGAAAGGGATCAACCAGCCCGCCAGTCGGCGCCCACAACGCGCCGCGGACTGCGGGGTTGAGCGCGGGGGCATGTGCCAGGGTGGCGGCGGCGTCGAGGATCTCGAGCCCCGGTACGCCATTGGCAATGCCGCGCTCGCGCAGTGCCTCGAGGGTGCGCAGGTCGTCAGCATCCATGGCGGCAACCAGCGTACCGCAGCGGTCGAACTCGATATCCAGCTCACCGCACAGGATTTCGAACATGCGGTTGCCGGCAACGTTCAGACGCGCCTTGGCGCTGCCTGGTTTGGCATCATATCCGGCGTGCACGATGGCGGTATTTGCTTTTGTAGTGCCCTCGCCGACATCGCTGTTTTTATCGATCAGCAGGATGCTCAGCTGGTAACGAGCAAGCTCGCGCGCGATGAGGCTCCCGACCGCCCCAGCCCCGATAATGACGACGTCATAGGTCGCATTCATGCGAGCGGCTCCGCCCACCCCTGGGCACGATCGGCGGCGCGCTGCCACATACGCCAGCCGCGCTCGCGCTCCGCAGCGCTCCACTGCGCCTGATAGATGCGGTCCGAGCGCCAAAGGGCGCGCAGGGCTTCCAGGTTGAGCCAGATACCGGCTGCCATACCGGCCAGGTAAGCGGCACCCAGCGAGGTGGTCTCGCGGTTGACGGGCCGGATAACCGGCTTGCCCAGGATATCAGCCTGGATCTGCATCAGCAGGTTGTTGGCCGAGGCCCCACCATCGACACGCAGCGAACTCAGGGGAATGCCGGTGGCCTGCCCCATGGCCTGCAGCACCTCCTGGGTCTGGTGGGCGATCGCCTCCAGCGTGGCGCGCGCCAGATGGGCTTTGGTGGCATAACGCGTCAGCCCGATGATCAGCCCACGCGCGTCCATATCCCAACGCGGGGCATACATGCCGGCAAAGGCCGGTACAAAGTAAACCCCGCCATTATCGGGTACCTCGGCAGCCAGCGCCTCGATGTCTGCTGCCTGATGGATGAGCCCCAGGTTATCGCGCAGCCATTGCACAGCCGCGCCGGTCACGGCGATCGAGCCCTCCAACGCATAGCGGCAGAGGCCGGGTTCCAGCCCATAGGCGACGGTAGTAAGCAGGCCTTGCTCGGAAATCACCGGCGAGCTGCCGATATTCATCAGCATGAACGAGCCCGTGCCATAGGTATTCTTGGCCTCGCCGACCTCAAAACAGGTCTGTCCCACCAGGGCGGCCTGCTGGTCGCCCAAGATGGACCGCAGCGGGATACCATCCGCGGTCATGCCCATGGTCGGCTGCCCGAGCGAGGGCACGATGCGCGGCAGCATCTGCATGGGGATGCCAAACAGCTCGCACAGTTCGGCATCCCAGGCGAGGGTCTCGAGGTTCATCAGCATGGTGCGCGAGGCATTGGTAACGTCGGTGATATGCTCGCCGGTCAGGTTCCAAGCCAGCCAGCTGTCGATAGTGCCGGCCAGGGCATCGCCGCTTTGAGCATCGCGCGCCAACTCGGGGAGCTCGCGCAGCAGCCAGGCCAGCTTGGAGGCCGAGAAATAGGTGGCGATCACCAGCCCGGTGCGGCGGCGGATGAGATCAGCCTTACCGTCGCGCTCCAGCTGGGCACAGATATCGCGGCTGCGCACACACTGCCATACTACGGCGTTGGCATAGGGTTGGCCGGTATGCCGGTTCCACACCACCACCGTCTCACGCTGGTTGGCGATGCCGATGCCGGCCAGATCGGCTGGCTGCAAGCCAGCCATATGCAGTGACTCGTTGAGTACCAGGTAAACGTTGGCAAGGATTTCGAGCGGGTCGTGCTCGACCCATCCAGGCTGCGGATAGATCTGGCGGTGTTCGCGGTAGGCCGAGGCGATTGTGTACCCCTGTCCATCCAGGATGACACAGCGGCTGCCAGTCGTACCCTGGTCAAGGGCTGCAATATAGTGTGTCATCGCATACTCCGCCATTGGAATAGGTATTATAACCGGCATCCCGGCTTCGAACAATGCGTCTAGTGCAGGATCTTGCCTAAAAAGTCGCGCGTGCGCTGCTCTTTTGGGTCGTTAAAGAGCTGCTGCGGTGATGAATCCTCGATAATCTGTCCGTCATCCATAAAGATGATACGGCTGGCGGCGTTGCGCGCAAAACCCATCTCGTGCGAGACCACCACCATGGTCATGCCGTCGCGCGCCAGGTCGAGCATCACGTCCACCACTTCTTTGATCATCTCGGGGTCAAGCGCCGAGGTGGGCTCGTCAAAAAGCATGATCTTGGGCTGCATCGCCAGGGCGCGCGCGATGGCGACGCGCTGCTGCTGCCCGCCCGAGATCTGGTTGGGGTAGGCATCCGCCTTTTCGGGGATGCCAACCTTGTTGAGCAGGTCGAGGGCGATCTCGGAGGATTCGGCCAAGGTGCGCTTGCGCACCACCCGCTGTGCCAAGCAAATGTTTTCCATCACCGTGAGGTGCGGGAAGAGGTTGAACTGCTGAAAGACCATGCCCACTTCCATGCGCACCTTGTTGATGTTGGCAGCATCGGTCATCAGCACCCCGTCGACCTCGATCGTGCCGGCATCCGGTGTCTCCAGGTGATTGATACAGCGCAGCAGCGTCGACTTGCCAGAGCCGCTCGGTCCGATGATCACCACCACCTCGCTCGGGTAGATGTCGGTCGAGACGTTATCCAGCGCCACCACTCGGCCATGCTCGAACGACTTGCTGATGTTGCGGATGGCGATGATGGGTCGCTTATCACTTGCGGGGCTCTCCATGCTATCTCCGTCAGCTCTCAAAGGTAGTGCGTGCTTCGATGTACTCGACCACGCGCGAGGCAAAGAGGGTCAGCACCAGGTAGCAGAGCGCCACCAGAATCCAGGTCTCAAAGCTGAGAAAAGTGCGCGCCATATATTCGCGTCCGCGGCGGGTGAGGTCAGAGACGGCCAACACCGAGACCAGCGACGAATCCTTCAGGAGCATCACAAACTCGTTGCCCACCGGCGGCAAGATCACGCGCACCGCCTGCGGCAGGATGATATAACGCATCGCCTGCATATAGGTCATCCCGAGGGATCGCGCAGCCTCCATCTGGCCGCGATGGATCGACGATATGCCGGCGCGAAAGATCTCGGATACATACGCGCCGTAACAGATCGTCAGGCCTGTGACAGCCGCGGTAAAGGGGCTCAGGCGCAGTTCCTGCAGTTTGACACCGGCGCTGGAGAGGAACTCCCAGTCGACCAAACCGTACAGCCGAAGCACTAGGCCTCCCAGGGCGTCAAAGAGCTGCGGCAGGGCAAACCAGATAAACAACAGCTGCACCATCAGCGGGATGCCGCGCAGCAGCTCAACATACAGCGAGGCGATACCATAGATCACCGGCGACTTGCTGACGCGCCCTAGACCGCCGAGCAGCGAGACGATCAGGATAAAGATAAACGAGATCACCACAATGCGCAGCGTCACCCAGATCCCGTCTTCAATGTACTGCCAGATCTCCAGATACGGTTGCGGCTTGGTCTTGACCAGCAGCCAAGCGACGATCGCCACCGCCGCCACCAGCGCCCACCAGGTAAAGGCCTGGCACTCCAGCTCGCGATGTAACCCATAAAGGGCTACCACCAGTAGGATACTGCCGGCCAGCGCCACCCAAAAGCCGAGGCTGGGCAGCAGATAAGGACGGTTGAGGGCGAGCAGCAGGCCCGAGAAATCGATCTGGTGCAGCCAACTGCACAGCATAGCTGCCGGCGCGAAAAAGGCCACGCTAAAGGCGGCCGAGATAGAGCGCGCGCACAGGCCGTTTGGGCTGGCCCAGGCACGACCAAGCACCCAGGCGGCCGGAATGAGTGCCAGGAGCGGGATAAGCAGGCAGGTCACAAAACTGGCAACCTGCTCGAGGTTGTTGGTGTTCAGAGCCTGAAACAGCCAGCCGAAACCCGAGCCCCACAGATAACGCGCCGGCCCCACCTGGATGCTTACCGCGGTTGTTTCGGCATCTTTTGGGGGTGTGGTTTGGGTATAGAGCTGGCGGTTAATCAGGGTTGGGAAGCTGAGCGAAACGGTAGAGTTGTCGCTATAGGTGGTCTGGGCGCCAGTGATATAGTTGGGATACATGGGTAACAGGTAGCCCAATAACACCAGCGCGACGCCGACGGCCAGCACGACCAGGCGCCAGTCGCGTTTTTGAGCGTTCGAAAGCTGGGTCCCGATCATTCCAGCCTGGTAACCCATACAGAGCGGCCCTCCGTTCCCTTATCCTTCGCCTAAATAGGCTTCTTGTACCTGAGGATTAGCCAACAGCGCCGACGCATCGCCCTGCAGTGCGACCTTGCCGGTCTCTAGCACATAGCCGCGATGTGCCACAGAAAGCGCCATGGCAGCATTTTGCTCAACCAGCAGGATGCTGACGCCCTCGCTGTTGATCTGGCTGATGATCGAAAAGATCTCTTCCACCAGGATGGGGGCCAGCCCCATAGAGGGCTCGTCCAGCAGCAGGAGCGTCGGGCGCGACATCAGCCCGCGCCCTATAGCGAGCATCTGCTGCTCGCCGCCCGAGAGGGTGCCGCCCAGCTGATGCAGGCGCTCCTTCAAGCGCGGAAAGCTGCTGAATACGCGCTCCATACTGTCGTTGATCTCGTTGCGATCGCGGCGCGTAAAGGCGCCCATCTCGAGGTTTTCGCGCACCGTCAGCTTGGGGAATATCTGGCGGCCTTCGGGCACCTGCGAGATGCCCAGCTTGACGATCTTATCGACCGACATGCGCGTCAGATCCACACCGCGGAAGCACACCGAACCCTGCACAGGCCGTAACAAGCCCGAGATGGTGCGCAGGCTCGTGCTCTTGCCGGCACCATTGGCACCGATCAGGGTCACGATCTCGCCCTCGCCAATTGTAAAGGTGATGCCCTGCAGGGCTTTGATGGCGCCATAGGCGACGTGCAGGTCGGAAACGTCCAGCAATGCCATCTTATAACCCTCTCACGCGGCGTTTGCCCAGATAAGCTTCGATAACGCGCTGGTTGGATTGGATCTCTTTGGGGGTGCCGCGCGCGATCACCTGGCCGAAATCCATCACTGTGATCCACTCGCAGATGCCCATCACCACGCGCATCTGGTGCTCGATCAACAAAATAGTGAGCTTGAACTGGCCGCGAATGAAATGGATCAGCTCCATCAGATTGTCGGTCTCGACGGGGTTCATGCCGGCAGCCGGCTCATCCAATAAGAGCAGCCGCGGTTTCGTTGCCAGAGCGCGGGCGATCTCGAGCCGGCGCTGCTCGCCATAGGGCAGGTTGCGGGCCAACTCGTCGCGGCGGTTGGTGAGGTTGAACACCGCCAGGAATTCCTGCGCGCGGTCGCTCTGCAGCCGTTCCTGACGGCGAAATCGTCCCAGGTGCAGGATGGCATCCGCCAGGTTGTAGCCGGCATGCATATGGTAAGCCACGCGCACATTATCCAGCACAGACATATCCTGGAAGAGGCGGATGTTCTGAAAGGTGCGCGCCACACCGGTACGCGTGATCAGGTGCGGTTCCATCCCCACTAGCGAGGTGCCGTCAAAACGGATATCGCCTTCGGTGGGCACATAGATGCCCGTTATCATGTTGAATACCGTGGTCTTGCCCGCGCCGTTGGGGCCGATCAAGCCATGCAGAGCGCCTTCAGGCAGGCCGGCACTGAAATCCGACACCGCGCGCAGACCGCCAAACAACTTGGTCAGACCGTCGATCTGCAGGAGGGACACGCTTTGGTCGCTCACGGTATCACCTCCGGGGGCTGCGGGTTGCCGCCAGTCACTGCGACCTCGCGCAGCAGCACATGGGGCGGCTGCAGCCAACCCCATTCGTGGGTGCCCAACAGGCCTTTTTGGCGCAACAGGATGATCGCCAGGAGCAGAATCGGGTAGATCACAAACCGCCAGTCTTCAAAGCCCTGCGGCAGCACCACGCGCAAGCCTTCGATGATCAGCGAAAACAAGCCCGAAGCCACCAGAGTGCCCGTCATGCTGCCCAGGCCTCCAAAGACGATGATGATCAACGGGTCAAAGCCGCGCACGAAATCAAAGGTGGATGGGTGCAAAAAGCCGATCAGATGGGCGTACAAGCCACCTGCCATGCCGGCATAAAAGCCGCCGATGGCAAAGGCTATTACCTTGGCATTGGGCACGTTGATGCCCATCTGGCGTGCGGCAACCTCGTCTTCGCGCACCGAGATGATCGCGCGGCCATGGCTGGAATAGACCAGGTTACGCATCACGACCACTAGCACAAAGAGGATGCCAAACACCCACGGCCAGCTGGTCCACATCGGGATCTCGACCATCCCGCGCGCGCCCTTCATCGTGGCGATCACCATATCCGAGTTCTGCAGGATGGTATAGATCACGATCGCAAACCCGAGTGTGGCGATACCAAAATAATCCGAGTGCAGCCTCAGAAGCGGTTTGCCGACCAGGTAAGCCACCAGTGCCGCAAATGCAGCCGAGGTCACCAGCGCCAGGAAAAACAATACGCTTTGCGCGGCTGCTGCCGGTAGGGCCGGGATCAGCGCAGTCAGCAGCGCACTAATGCCGAGCTGCAACACCCAAGTCAGCGCCGCACCGACTGCCACCAGCACCAGAGTGATCAGCACAACCACCACAGCCACCAGGATGGTGCGCTCCATGCGCCTGAGCTCTGCTAGGGCTTTGTTGAGCCGGCTAAACAGCTGCCTCAGGTGCAGGCGGTTGGCAGCCCACAGGATCACCACCACGCCGATCATACCGGCTTGCAGCCAGCTCAGTGTGCTGAACTGGGCACCGCTCCAATAGGTAGTGAACTCTTTGGTGATGAGCGCCGAGCTGTAGGCACCGATGGCATAAAAGCCGATCTGCCCCAGCGAAAACTGGCCATTAAAACCATACACCAGGTTGAGCCCCAGCGCCGAAATAGCCGCAATGCAAGCAAGCTGGAGCACATTATAGACATACGAGGTCATGATGCCGCGCGCATACAGCATAGTGACGATCACAAACACCGCCACCGCAACAACCAGAGTGGTAAGCCAAGTGGGAAGGCATCGTGCTTGAGGCATACTCATCTAGACCTTTTCTACCTGGGGTTCACCGAGGATGCCGGTGGGTTTGACCAAAAACACAATGATCAGCACCAAAAAGGCCACCAGGTCGCGGATGCGCGAACCAAAGGGCACAAAGCTGACGGTGAGCACTTCGATCTCACCCATCAGGAGCGATCCCAGCACCGCGCCGGCAATGTTGCCGATTCCGCCAAGCACCGCGGCAATAAAGGCCTTTAGGCCAGGCATAATCCCCATAAAAGTCCAGATCTGCGGAAAGGCAATCGCATACAGCACCCCGGCTGCGCCAGCCAGGGCAGCGCCAATGCCAAAGGTGAGAGTGATGATGCGGTCGATGTCGATGCCCATCAGACGCGCCGCGGTGGCATCCTGCGAGGTGGCACGCATTGCTTTGCCCACCTTGGTTCTGTTGATGATGTAGAGCAAGAGTGCCAGCAGCGCCAGCGTTACGGCCACGATAATCACAGTAATATTACTGATCGAGAGTCCCAGGACATTCCAAACTACGACATCAAAGGGACGTTTATAGGTTAAAAAATCTGCGCCAAAAACAAATCGCAGGGCGGTAAAGTATTCCAAAAAGAAGGATACACCGATCGCCGAGATCAGCGCGGTGATGCGCGGGGCGTTGCGCAGCGGCTTGTAGGCCATGCGCTCAATGGCGATGTTTAACACGATGCAAACCACCATCGCCAGGATGATGGCCGGCACAATCCCCCAGCCATAACTGGTGATGGCATAGTAGCTGCTGAACGCGCCCACCATAAAGACGTCACAATGGGCAAAGTTGATCAACCTGACGATGCCATACACCATGGTATAGCCGAGTGCGATCAGGGCATAGACGAACCCGAGGCGCAAGCCATCTAAAAGAGCCTGAAAGAAATAGGTGGCACCTTTGAACTGGATGAGGCGATAGACACCATAGACGATCACCAGGGACAGGGCTGCATAAACCATCCAGGCGATGATTCGCAGAGGGGTCCTGAGCCAGGTGAGACGCATCGAGCCTCCAGTAGGCGATATTCAGCAAGAGAGAGGGGAATACTCCCCTCTCTCTATTAACCAAACGATCAAGGCGCGACGAACTTGAAAAACTCGGTCTGGCCGCCAGAGATTTTGATGATCGCGGCCTTTTTGATCGGGTTGTGCTGCTCGTCAAAGCTGATGTCACCCGTCACACCCGAGTATTGGATGGCAGCCATCTTCTGAGCCACCAGGGTGGTGTCATCCGTACCAGCCTCTTGAATGGCCTGGATCAGGATTTTAGCTGCGTCGTAACCGAGGGTCGCGAACGAATCGGGCATGGAGTTGTACTTGGTCTGATAGTTCTTGACAAAGTTCTGCACCACGTCGCGCGGGTCCTGCGGCGAGTAGTGGTTGGAAAAGTAGCCGCCCTCCATCAGGTCCAGTTCGAGATCGGACGAATCCCAGCCATCACCGCCGATCATGGTCGCTGTGATGCCCTTTTCCTTGATCTGCTGGGCGATCAGGTTGACCTTGTTATAGTAATCCGGCAGAAAGATCACGTCGACATTGGCATCCGCCACTTTGGAGAGGATCGCCGAAAAGTCGGTGTCGTTCTTGGTATAGGCCTCGAACACCGCCACTTCACCGCCGCCCTGTTCAAACGACTCTTTGGCGTATTCGGCCAGGCCCTTTACATAGTCATTGCTCACATCGTAGAGGATGGCAGCCTTCGTTGCGCCCAGCTCTTTGGCCAGGGCAGCCATCACCACGCCCTGGAACGGGTCCAGGAAGCAGGCGCGGAAGACATATTGCTTGACGGTGCCATCTTCGTTCACCGTGACGGCAGGGTTGGTCGAGGGCGGGGTGATCTGCACGACCTTGTTCTGCTCAGCCAGCACCGAAACGGGCAGCGATTCGCTGGAGCAAACCGCCCCAATGATATAGTGCACCTTGTCCTGCGTGATCAGCTTGGTGGCGGCGTTGGTGCCTTCCTGTGCGTCGCACTTGCCATCTTCAACCAAGATGTCGATGTTAAACCCTTCGGCCTTGGCCTCTTCGACAGCCATCATCACGCCGTTCATGGTAGAGATGCCAAAGGTCTTGGCATCACCCGAAAGCGGCACAATCAGACCAACTTTGTAGACCGTGCCGTCACCAGCCGGGGCTTCACCCCCGGGAGCTTTGGTGGCGTCACCAGCGGTCGGGGCAACTGCTGGCCCACAGGCGCTCAACAGCATTGCCACTACCATCAGAATACTCAAAACCATAAATCGCTTCTTGCTCATCCTGTTCTCCTCCGTAAGAAACGTTCTGGATACCATCAGCGGATGCGGGCTATTCGCCCTGGATCCACTTGGCATAGATTGCGTCATAGGTGCCGTCGGCCTTGATCTTGGCCAGTCCGTCGTTAAAAAGCTTCAAGAACTCGGCGTTATCGCCCTTGCGTACAAGCACGCCATAGTATTCCTCGGTAAAGGCCTCGCCCACAATCTTGAACTTGCCTTTAAAGGTCGCCGAGGTGAGTACGTACTGGGCTGCAACGGGGGTATCCACCACCACCGCGTCGATAGCGCCCATCAGCAGGTCCTGGAAGGCGAGATCGATGGTATCATATTCCTTGAGCACGACCCCTTCCATCTTGTCGATTGCCAGGGCACCTGTAGTGCCGATCTGCGCGCCAGCCGTCTTGCCGGGCAGATCCTTTTCACTGGTGATGGCGGTATCTTCGACCCTTACGACTACAACCTGGCCGGCATTGATGTAAGGCTCGGTAAAGTCGTACTTGGCCTGGCGCTCATCGGTGATCGAAACCGACGAGATGATGGCATCATAGTCGCCAGATTCGAGGCCGGCAAAAATGCCGTCCCAGGCGGTGTTTTTGATCTCAACCTCAAAGCCAGACGCCTTGGCAATGGCGTTGATAAGGTCGATATCAAAACCGACGATCTGCTTGTTCTCATCGACCATTTCCATGGGCGGAAAGGTCGCGTCGCTGGCAATCACAAACTTTAGCACAGCAGCGGTAGTCGGCTCAGCCGCAGTGTCGTCGGAAGCCGCGGCAGAAGCCTCACCCTGCGGGGTTTGTGGCGCGGCCACAGGGGTACAGCCCACTAGGAGGGCAAAAACGAGCATCACAGCAAACAATGCAGCCAGTCTGGTCTTCATCGCGATCTCCTTGCATCACACATTAGCAGCGACAAGCTGCCGACATACCTTTCATACCTATGATCTCACGGAGGGCCAGCCAGACCCTGCAACTCCGACGGTGGAGTGCAGCTTCATTGCCTACTATGAATAATCGTTGGCTAGATTCCTCCATGGCTGCGCATCAGCCGACGAAAAATGTGCCGGTTATTATAACACATCTCGGTGAATACAAAAACGCGCCAATTTAACAGAAAAAGCTCAGCTCTGGTCGGCTGGCAGCTCGTTGTTCTGAATCAGCGCACGCGTGCCAGCCTCGTTGATGATGCGCACGCCATGTGCGCCGTTGTTTTCGCTGACGATGCCATGCACCAATCCAGGCTTTAAGTGGATGCTCGGTTCGGGCGTGGCAAACGAGCAGCTGCGCATCTGCAGGCGGCCGCCATCCACTTCCACTAGAGCACGAGTCTGGGCAGGGTTTTTGCCGCTCGAGAAAAAGCAATCTGAGAGCGAGAGATACCCACTCCCGCGCGAAACTACGCACTGGTTGGCAGGCCCCCAAAAAGCACAGTTCACCAAGCGCGCTGAGCCCTCACAGGTCGAATTAATCACCACCTCGATCGGGTCATCACCGGTAAAGGCCACAAACTGGCCGTTTGTGATCAGGAGCCCCATATACTGGATCTCATCCACCACCACACAGCGCTGCGCGGCGTCCGCGCCCACTCCGCTCAGCTGGGCGTTGGTGGAACCATGTTCGGTGCCGATAAAATGGTAGCCGATCGCCGTCGGGAAGACAAAGGTATTGGTAATGTATTCCCAGTCGCTGCGCCCCAGCACAAAAGCCTCGCAATGGCGCCACATATACTCGAACACGGCGTCCCAGTTGCCGCCCACCTCGGGTGATGACCACCAATGGCAGTGAAACTGGATGTTATCCAGCCGGCCGATATCGCTGCAGGAATCCAGCCAGACGCCGCGGCGCAGCACGCAGCCATACACCGAACGGATGCGATGGCGCACGTTGGACTGCGGGCCGATTTGGATGCCGTTGTACGAGTTGATCAGCGTGACGTTCTCGACAGTGTTGTCGCCGCCCACCAGATGAAAGGTATAGCTGTAGGGGCGAATATCGTGGACTTGCTGCTCTGGGTAAAACACTGTCAAGGCGCTCACTGAGCAGGCGTCACCCAGCTCGAAGAGGGCGGGCGCTGATTCGTCGTCGCGGCCGTGGTACGCCAGGATGACAGTGCCGATCAGCGGCTTGATGTACTGCGGGGCAGGTGAGGCGCCCTGCAGATGCACTCCAACGGGGATGCGCAACGACCTGGTGATGCGATATTGGCCTGGCGGCAAGGCCACAATCCCGCCCAGCGCCGAGGCGGCGTCGAGCGCGCCCTGTAATGCCAAAGAGTCGTCGGTGACGCCGTCACCGCGAACGCCGAATTGGCGGGCATCGAGCGGATGCTGCATGGTATTTCTCCTGAATGTTTGGTCGCCACTTATGCTAGCGGTGAGGAATGATCCTGTCAACGCTAATCAACTGCTCCAAGTGGATATCATTTGACAACCTGTCCTCTCTCGTATATTATCATTGTTCGTTCACTAGCGAGACCGGCATCCCGGATGCCCACCCAAACCACAGAGGTCACCATCAGTAAGAGAGAACATCGCCTGAACGACGAAATCCGAGTGCGCGAGGTCCGCCTGATCGACGAGACCGGCAAGCAGTTGGGGATCTACCCGACCCGCGAGGCCCTGCGCATGGCCGAAGAGCGCAGCTTGGATTTGGTGGAGGTAGCTCCAGCAGCCAACCCACCCGTTTGCCGCCTGCTCGATTACAGCAAGTTCCTGTACGAGAAGGCCCGCCGCGAACGCGACGCCCGCAAAGCGCAAAAGCAAACCGAGGTTAAAGAGATTCGTCTCAAACCCAAGATTGCTGAGCACGATGTGCAGGTCAAAGTCAGGCAAGCGCGCAAGTTTCTGGCCGAAGGTGACAAGGTGCGTTTACGCGTGCGCTTCCGTGGGCGGGAGATCACCCATCAGGAGATCGCTCGTGAGCTGCTCGACCGCATCGTTGTGCAGATAACCGACATCGCCACGGTCGAGTCGATGCCCGAGATGGAAGGGACGACGATGCTGATGGTGCTGGCACCGATTGCCAAGCCTACAGCGATTCCCAGTTCTGCGGAGGTAGAAAGTGCCCAAAATTAAAACCCACAAGGCCACCGCTAAGCGCTTCAAGCTAACCGGTAAGGGTAAAGTGCTCCGCACCAAAGGTGAAAAACGCCACCTGCGGCGCAACAAGAGCAAGCGCGCCAAGCGCGCATCTTACCGCGGTATTGAAGTGGTTACGCCAGGTGAAATCAAACGCGTCAAACGTTTGGCGCCCTATCTGGGCAAGTAAAGATAAGGCTGACCTGTCGGAAACCACTACAAGCTTGAGAGGTAAGAACCCGTGGCAAGAGTAAAACACAGTGTGCCATCTCGCGCACGTCATAAAAAAGTACTAAAGATCACCAAGGGCCAGCGCGGTACCAAGAGCACGCTCTTTCGGCGTGCCAACGAAGCCATGCTGGCTTCGCTCCGCTATGCGACGTACGATCGCCGCGACCGCAAACGGGAGATGCGCAAGCTCTGGATCATCCGCATTAATGCTGGCGCCCATGAAAACGGCATCTCTTACAGCCGGCTGATCAACGGCCTGCGTACTGCGGGCGTCGAAGTCAACCGCAAGCAGCTCGCCGAGATGGCTGTCACCGATCCGGCCGCCTTTACCGCACTGGTTGAGGTTGCCAAGTCGGCGGTGGCGTAACCCCTCGGTTCACGCTCCAACCGTACCACATAACGGGGCCAGGCTTTTAGCCTGCCCCCTTTTTCGTGCAGTGATATAGACATGGATAAACCATCTCGCCCGACCAACCTGAACGATCTCGCCTTGCGCATACGCTCGCTGAAGGGCCAGGCGCGCCGCAGTAGTGGCCGCTACCTTGCAGAGGGCTTGCGGCTGGTTGAGACGGCCATGCAGTCCGGTGCAGAGATCGAGGAGCTGATCCTTTCCCAGGGTTTTGAGCGTGCCCACCCCGGCAAAGCACAAGCCTGGCGTAAACACTATATCGTAAGCGTGGTGCCGGATAAGTTGTTTACCAAACTGGCAGATACCGTTACGCCGCAGGGCGTGATGTCCGTACTGCCGCAGCCGGCACCCGACCGCGAACGTTTCACGAACGCCCGCACACTGGTGATCCTCGATAACCTGCGTGACCCTGGCAACCTCGGCACAATCCTGCGCAGCGCCCAGGCCACCGCGGTGGATGGTGTGGTGCTCTCGTCGGGATGCGTGGATGCCTACTCCCCCAAGGTGGTGCGTTCGGCCATGGGCGCTCATTTCTACGTGCCGCTCTGGCAGGATGCCAGCTGGGAGCAGATTAAGGAGCTGTGCCAACTTGTGCCCGCGACGCTAGCTGATATGCACTCCGGCGAGCTCTACTGGCAGGCCGACTGGAGTGCTCCGACGGCGTTAATCATCAGCAACGAGGCCTTTGGCGCCAGCCCTGAGGCGGCTGCTCTGGCCAGCCGCACGGTGCACCTGCCGATGCTCGGCAATACCGAGTCGCTCAACGCCGCCATGGCAGCGACTGTACTGTTGTATGAGATCCTGCGCCAGCGCTCCCAGGCGACCGCCCAATGACATTACCGCCACTGGTCCTGGCTTCCGCCTCACCGCGCCGCCGTGAGCTGCTGGCGTACCTGGGCGCTCCTTTTACAGTGCACAGCGCCGAGGTAGAGGAATCCGCCGCGAATGCTAAAGAGCCTGGGCGTTTGGCCGTGCGCCTGGCAGAGAACAAGGCCGCCGCCATCGATGCCCCTGGGGCGATGGTATTGGCCGCCGATACCATCGTGGTGCTGGATGACGAGATACTCGGCAAACCGACCGATGGCGCCGATGCGGAGTGCATGCTGGTGCGCCTGGGAGGCCGCAGCCATCTGGTGATGACCGGACTCGTGCTGGATGATCGTTCGAGCAATCGCCAGGTGCGCACGCTGGCCAGCACCCTGGTGAAAATGCGCGCCTACACGCTTCAAGAGATTGCCGCCTATGTGGCGACGGGCGACCCGCTCGATAAAGCCGGCGCCTATGCCATCCAGGATTCCAGTTTTCACCCGGCAGAGAGCCTGCAGGGCTGTTATACCAACGTGGTGGGGCTGCCGTTGTGCCACCTGTATCGCCTGTCGGCTGCGCTGGGCTATGAGCTGCCAGTACATCCTACAGCCGGCTGCCCGTGGATGCGCGCTCATGGCTGTGTCTGGGTCGAAGAGATCCTGCAGTACGACCCTATGCTTGATTTTTAACGCTGTAACCTGACGAAAGAACCATGTTGACACAACGAACTGATCTGCGCAATATCGCTATCATCGCTCATGTCGACCACGGCAAAACCACCCTGGTCGATGGGATGCTGCGTCAGGCACAGGTCTTTCGCGAAAACCAGGCGGTGGTTGAACGCGTGATGGATTCCAGCGACCTCGAGCGCGAACGCGGCATCACCATTCTGGCCAAGAACACTGCCATCAGCGTGTTCGACCGCACCGCCAACCAGACTGTCAAGATCAATATTGTCGATACCCCCGGCCATGCCGATTTTGGCGGCGAGGTCGAACGGGTGATGAACATGGTGGATGGTGTGCTGCTGCTGGTGGATGCCGCCGAAGGGCCCATGCCGCAGACGCGCTTTGTGCTCAAAAAAGCACTCGAGATGGGGCATCCTGCAGTGGTGGTGATCAACAAGGTGGACCGCACCAAAGCTGACCCTACCCGCACGCTCAACGCCACCTTTGACCTCTTTCTCGAGCTGGGTGCCAGCGAAGAACAAGCCGATTTCCCGGTGGTGTATGCCAATGCCCTCACCGGCCAGGCCGGCCTGACGCCTGCCCTCAGCCCCAACCTGGCTCCCTTGCTTGAGACGATCCTGCGCCATGTGCCGGCCCCCACCGTCGATCTGGAAGCGCCCTTTCGCATGCTGGTGACCAACCAGGGGCTTGACCCGTACCGCGGCGTCACTGCTATCGGGCGCATCTATGCGGGTACCCTACAGGCCGGGCAAACGGTAGCGCGCATCTCGAGCAACGGCACCGTTGCGCGCGAACAGGTACGCTACCTGGGGGTTTACCAGGGGCTGGCGCTGCAGGATGCTCACTCGGCTCAAGCCGGTGAGATCATTAGCATCTCAGGATTGACGAGCATCGCCATTGGCGAGACCCTGGCGGATGCCGAAAACCCGCGGGCCTTGCCGGCCATCCACGTCGAAGAACCGACCGTCAGAATGACCTTTGGCGTCAACACCTCGCCGTTCAGCGGGCGTGAGGGCCGCTGGGGCACCTCGCGGAGGCTGCGCGAGCGCCTGTTTGAGGAGCTGCGCCACAATGTGGCGCTCAGGGTGCAGGATTCAGAGACTCCCGACACCTTTATCGTCTCGGGGCGCGGCGAGCTGCACCTGGCGATCCTGATCGAGACCATGCGGCGCGAGGGTTATGAGTTCCAGGTATCGCGCCCGGAAGTAATTCTGCAGCATGGATCGGATGGCGAGCTGCTTGAGCCGTTCGAGAATGTCTATATCAAGACGCGCAGCGACACGGTGGGCACTGTGGTAGAGATGCTTGGATCCAGGCGCGGGCGCATGCTCAACATGCTGGATGGCGGTGACAACAGCGTGCACTGCGAGTTTCTGGTGCCGACACGCGGTATGATCGGCTTTCGCCACCAGTTCCTTTCGGCCACCCGCGGGCTCGGAACCATGCACAGCATGTTTTACGCCTATGAACCCATGGCCGGGCCGATCGCAGCGCGCAGCAATGGGTCGCTGGTGGCCTGGGAGCCAGGGGTTACCACTACCTATGGGCTCAAGAACGCCGAAGATCGAGGCGTGCTTTTTCTGGGGCCAGGGATCGAGGTTTACGAGGGCATGGTCGTCGGTGAACACCACAAGAGCACTGATCTGGCCGTCAATATCTGCAAGAAAAAGCACCTCACCAACATGCGCTCATCTACGCAGGATATTGAAGTGAGGCTAGTGACACCGCGGAGCATGAGCCTGGACGAGGCGATCGAGTACCTCGCCAACGATGAGTTGCTCGAGGTGACCCCGCAGAGCCTGCGCATCCGAAAGCGCGTGCTGGATACACACGAACGCGGCAAACAGGATAAAGTGGCGCGTCTGGCGGCAGGCAACGACTAGTCGCGATGGCGGCGGGTTGCAATGCCGGTGACGGCTAAAAAGAGGATCGCGCCCAATACCGCCACGATAAAGCTCTTGAAATCCCAGCTGATGCTAAAGCTGCTGCCGGAAAGATAGCGAGCCAGGAACCCGCCGATCAGTGCGCCGGCGATGCCCACCAGGATATTGACCAGGCAACCCGTGCGGCGCGAACGCCCTGTCAACAGGCTGGCGACCCACCCCGCCAATCCACCGAAAAGGATATAACTGAATAAACCCATTGTGCTCCCCAGGGGTCCAATCTGCTACCTTTTAATACGTTCAGGCAGCACCTGAGTAGCAAAAACAGGCTGCATAGCACAGTTGCTTGCGCAGCCTGTTAGATACCAGTCGGGAGTATGTTCTGGTCAGCGCTGACGGGCCAGATACGCACGCCGGAAGATGGTGACGATCACCACCACTATGAGCGCTCCCACCATTGACCAGAGCACGCGCTGCGGTGACCACTCGATGAGGCCCAGGAAGCCACCGAGGCCTTCTTCCGAGCGGCTCTTGATAATGACAGTGCTAACGATGCCGCCCAGAATACCACCGATGATGCCTAGTCCAATGTTGAAAAAGCAACCATACTCTTCATCAAGCCCGGCGACCAAAGTTGCGATCCAACCAATCAAGACTCCGAACACGATCCAACTGACTAGGCCCATGCTTTCCTCCTGCGTATAGATTGTTACACGTCAGCGTATCGGTGAATACCCACAGCATAGCTGAAACTGTTATTTTCGTAAAGTCACGCGCACCTGGGCACCGCTATCCACCCGCGGCACACGGATAAACAGGATCCCCTGGCTGAACTGCCAAGCTCCGCTCGGATCCATCCAGCCACCTGTGGTCAGGATTTCCTGGCCATTGATTAGCACGCTATCAGGACGGGCATCGAGCGGAGAAACCATCACCGTCGTGAACTCGCCCGGGATCTGCCCCAGAGCCAGATTGAGCACCTGACCTTCCATGCGAGCCGTCATGCCCGGCAACACCGAGCTGATGTGCAGCTTGCCCGCACCCAACGGCAGTATCTGGGTGAGCGCCTGCGCATGCGGGTGATCCTGTACCAACAACAGGCTCTGGTGCAAATAGGCTGGGATCAACCACCAGCTATATGCTTCTTCGCCGGTGACGACGTCCCAGGCATCCGGATACATGCCCTCGAACTGCCCCTCGGTAGCCTGCATCTGGTAAGTGGCAATTGTAATGCCCTCTGCAAGTTTGCGCCAATCTACAACTTTCGGCAAGCCCGCATTCTGTAGTTCGGTATCCAGGCTTTGCAGGCCGATGGCATAGTCGAGGCCGTTCCACATCACCGGTTTGCCGATCCACGGGTAACTATAGTTAGTGGCGCCAAACACGGGGATGGTGCCATAACTCATCAACTCTCTGTCGGGGGCGCTCCACATATAGATAAATGGTAACCCGGCGAGCGCCCAACGCTCGGCTGCCACCAGGTATTTGGTGTCCCCCGTCAGGCGGTAGCCCTCGACAAAGACCTGCGAGACCCAGGCGGAGGCCAGCAGGTCCGGCACGTGCAACGGCAGCTCCCAGGTCTGCGCACCTTCGGGCCGCAGCGGCAGCGACATGAGGAAATCCAGCGCCTTGATGCTGGCATCTACCAGGTTTTTGTTGCCAGTGATGCGTGCCGAATAGATCACCTGCAGCGCATGGGTGGCCGTCCAGCCGCTCGAGGTATCGCCCAGCTCGCCAAAAGGCCTGCCAGTGCGATTTGATGGCGTAAAACTCCATGAGCCGTTATTCTGCTGAGCCTGCAAAAGCACCAGAGCGTTGATATAAGGTTTGGTCAAATCGGCGGTCGTATCGCCTCGCAGCATGGCCAGGGCATACTGATAGTACCACGGGGTCGGGCCGCCATTCGTGCCGATGGCATTGGTCGAGGCGCGTGCGACATCGCGCATCGCCTGGCCTTCAGCCGTTTCCGCCTGGTCGAGGCCAGCCAGCTCAAGGTGCAGCGCTACGGCGGCATTGGCGCCCGGCCCCCACGGATCCTGCAGGGCATAATGCCAGCCCTTGGACGGGGCATCATAGGTGCTCTTGAGGTAACCGACCAGGTCGTGCTGGTTCGCCGCCTCATAACCGCCGGCCAGCTCGGGTAGATCGGGCAGGGTGTGCTGTCGCAGCCAGACATCGAGAGGCGCCAACGGATCGGCAGCCGTGTCGGCAAACAGTTGGGCGTGCAACTGCAGCGTTTCGTCAGCCTTGAGCTCCAACCCACCCGCCAGAATATCGCGGTTTTCGGGCAGGCCGGCGGTGGCGCCCGGTACGAACAGGCGCATCAGATGGTTTTCCTGCCCCTGCCAGCTGTTGGGTGAGGCAAACAGCACGGCCGGACGGTCATGCTCGGCATCCCACTTTTCGAGCGGATCCCAGATCAGGCCGGTGGTCATGCCGTCGACCGTCACCGCCATAAAGGGGATCGTGACCTTGTTGGGGTGCGGTACATAGCGCTGGGCAACGGAGGTGTCAAAGTAGTCGTCGCCCGAACTCTGCTCGGTGCCCAGCAGGTATTCCAACCCTGGGAAGAGGGCGCTGTCGCGGGTCGTGCCAAATGAGCCCTCGCCCGCCAAGTATTCAGGCCCCACCCAAGCCAGCAGCCTGGTTGTCTGCGAAGCCTTGAGCCGATAGCGCATATCGATCAGGTTCGAGTTGGGCTTGATGCTGAACGACGTCTCCGCCTGCCAAAGGGTGCCGTCGCTATCGGTAAAGGTACTGGTAAAGGTGAGGTCGTTGCCGTTCACGGTGCCTTCGGCGGCATACAGCAGGATGCGCCGCTCGGCCTGTTCTTTGTCGAGGTAGGCGATCTGCCCCAGCGAGCTCATGCGCCCGGCGATGCGCCAGTTCGTGCCGTCGAACCACTCTACAGTGCCGACGCCATAGCCAAAGCTGTTCTTGGGAAAGCTGATGCGCAGGGTTTCGTTACCAATTGTCAGCGCAGTGCCGTTAGCGCTTTTTTCCAGCACCACCGCGGCTTGCTTGATAATCGTCTCGGCGGATTTCAGGTAATACTGAAAGACGCCTTCCGGACCCTGCAGCATCCAGGTGAGGGTCATGCTCTCGCCAGCCTGCAGAGCGTTGAGCGCGACCGAGGGGGTGCCTTCGGTGAGCTTTAATTCCTGGTCAGCTGCCAGCGCGAGGCTCTCACCCTCCAGCACCTGATCGCCGACGTTGCGCACCACCGCGCGCACCTGGAAAGGTCGGTTCTCGGGCAAGATGGCTGCCTGAGTACTGAGCCATTCCACAGCCAGCTTGGCCGGTGCCGGGCCCATCAGTCGGATGTATTCGATGGCCAGTTCAGCGCCCTCATTGTTGGAAGGATCCAGTCGCACGCGCGTGATCTTGCCCGTCCAGTTGGCACTGTTCTTGACAGCCACCACATAGGTGTGCCAGGCGTTGTCAGCCTCGACAGCAAAGTGCATCGAACTGCCCTCGTTAAAGGCCTCGCCGTCGACTTCCCAAAAGATCTGCGCATCGGCACCCTTGCTGGAACGCATGCGCACCACAATATAGGGCGCAGTTTCGGCCTCGATGGCGATAGCCGGGCCGACCATGTACGGGTCGCCACCGGTCGAGCCGGTGACAATGCCCTCCTGGTTGGTCTCGAAAAGGCGCAAGTCGTGCGTGGCTACCCAGCCGAGTGCCTGGGCAGACTTGGCAAACTCCCAGCCATGGACGACCTCGGCCGAGAGCACCGGATCGTCATCGGGAAGCGGTTGGATTGCCTCACTGGTGTTAGCCACTTGGGGCGAGGGCGTATCAGGGCTCGCCGGGGCGGGGTTGGTGCAGCTCGCCAGGAGCATGCTCAGCGCCAGGACTATAAGCCAGAGTTTATCACTGATTTTAGTCTTCATTATCACCGCCAAAGGAAATGGTAGGCAACACTTGGCGGACTGATCTCCACCGGCATGTTGCTGCCAGGTTTTATTTCGACGACTTGCACTTGCCAGCGACCAGAGAGGGGCGCGCGTTCGGCCTTGTAGAAACCGAGCGGCGGCCTCCAACTGGTAGCTTTGCTGTAAAAGACCTCGGGGGCTTGCTGGCTGGTCGAGCTCCACACACTCACGCGGTACCAGTGATCCTTCTGGAGTATCCCGACCGACATCCAGTTGAACAGTACATCGGCATTCTCGCCCTCAAAAGCCGAACGGTTGACCGGCGCCAGCAGGACCGGGCGCCCATACACATAATCGGCTGACTTGGTCGCAGTCGGCCAGGGTGTGATCGTGGGGCGCGCCGGCTCGGGCGTGCTTTCTGCGGTGGGCTCGGGGGTGTCCTCAGCCGTCGGTGCGGGCATCTGCCCGGGAATTATCAGTTCCTGGCCAAGCTTCAGCTCGGCACCCACCGTCAGGTTGTTAGCGGCTGCCAACTCTTCGATGCTGATGCCAAATTTGTCGGCGATCAACTGCAGATAGTCGCCCGCCTGGGCGGTATAGATGATCTCACCGAGGATAGGCGTGGCAGCGGGTGTAGCAGATTGCTCGCCCTCGGGTACCGCCGTCGCAGTGGAGGCGACTGTCACGTTGGGGATCGTCAGTTTCTGGCCTATCGACAATATCGAGTTCTTGGTGATGCCGTTGGCCTCGGCGATCGCCTCCCAGGTCACACCATATTGCGCGGCGATCGTATCGATGTTATCTCCGCTCACCACGATATGCTGGATATCAGCCAGCACAGTGGCTGCAGTCGGCTCTGGTGTGTCGTTCGGCGCTGCGGTCGGCTCAGGCGGCGGAGTCGGGATGATCAACACCTGGTCGGGTTTGAGCACGACATCGGCCGTCAGATCGTTAACCGCCAAGAGCTCCTTGACCGAAATGCCAAACGATTCGGCGATCAGCTCAGGGTAGTCACCCGCCTGCACGGTATAACGGCGCGGTTCGGGCGCCGCGGTACTTGAGGTCGCCGTCGGGGTATTCTCAGCGGTAGGTTCGGGAACGGGGTCATCACGCGGGATGATCAGTTCCTGCCCGGGCGTTATCACGGCATCTTCGGTCAGGTTGTTGGCCGCCAACAGCTTTTCAAGCGAGATATCGAGCTTTTCAGAGATCAACCCCAAATAGTCGCCCGCCACCACGGTATAGGTAGCCGGCAGTGGTGTGGGTGGGATAGGTGTCTCGGTGGAGGTCGGTGTAGGGGCAGGGGTAGCCGTGGGAACACTCGTATTGGTGGGGCTGGGCGTAGCTGTCGCGGTGGACGCCTGTGTGGCTGTAGCAGCAGCCGGCGGCATCGCAGTTGGCGGTGTACTCTGGCAACCGACCAGCACGAGCAATGTCAGCCCCAGGCAGATCACCCGCCAGCGGCTAGGCCGGACGAGCCCCGCAACATATACAAGAACAGTGCTCATATCATCATCGTATAAGCAGTCAGTTAAGGTCAAGGTCAGCAGCAATACTCCGCAGCGCGATAATCACATGGGCAATATGGTCTTGCAGATCGATCCCCAGATCCTGAGCTCCCTGCTCGATATCCTGGCGATTGACCCCACGCGCAAAAGCCTTGTCTTTCCACTTTTTCTTGACGGACGATACCTCCAGCGCGTTGATGCTTTTATCGGGACGCACCATCGCGCAGGCGATCAAAAGGCCGGTCAGTTCGTCGACGGCGTAGAGGGCTTTATCCATCAGGTGCAAGCGCGGCGCCGATTCATCGGTACCGTGGCTCTGCACCGCATAGATGATATCTTCCGGCCAACCGAGCTCCCTCAGCAGCGCCACACCAGCCATCGGGTGTTCGTCGAGAGTCGGGTGCTCTTCAAAATCCACATCGTGGATCAGCCCGGTGATGCCCCAGCGCTCGACGGGTTCGTTAAAGTGGGCAGCGTAATGGCGCATGGCCGCTTCAACAGCCAGGGCATGTTTGAGCAGGCTAGGATTCTTGGTGTGCTGGGTCAACAGCTCCCAGGCGTCTGAACGCGTTGGTTCCATATGGCTCCTAAAGTGCCTCGCGCTGCAGCTGCATCAGTTGCGTGATGCCGCGCTGTGCGAGAACGAGTAATTCGTCGAGGCGTTGCCGGCTAAATGGCTCGCGCTCGGCAGTGCCCTGCAGTTCGATCAATTCACCGCTGCCGGTCATTACGACGTTCATGTCGGTCTCGGCATGCGAGTCTTCAGTATAGCACAAATCGAGCAGGGCGTCTCCGGCAACGATGCCCACACTCACCGCCGCCACCTGCTGACGCAGTACCTGCGCGGGCAGTTCGCCTTGCGCCACCAGCTTGCCGAGTGCCAGCGCCAGGGCAACATAGCCGCCGGTGATGGCCGCCGTGCGCGTGCCGCCATCGGCCTGCAGCACGTCGCAATCCACGATCACCGACCGCTCACCCAGGGCTGCCAGGTCGACGGCCATGCGCAGGCTGCGCCCCACCAGGCGCTGGATCTCCTGGCTGCGCCCAGAGATGCCCTTGGTCTCGCGCAGCGTGCGCGTCTGGGTGGATCGCGGCAGCATGGCGTATTCGCCCGTCACCCAGCCCGTGCCGCGGCCAGCCATCCAGGGCAGCACGCTGGTCTCGACGGTTGCGGCACACAGCACAGCTGTCTTGCCAAAACGGATCAGCGCCGAGCCCTCGGCGTATTCCAGATAGCCCGTCTCGATCGAAACCGGACGCAAGGCATCATTAGCACGCCCATCAATGCGCATCCTGACCTCGCTCTTGGTAATAGGCGCGTCCCGCTTGTAAGGCGCGCAAGTTCGCCTCCAGGAAGCGTTCCGGCACGCTCAGCTCGAGCGCCTGGCGTATGAGGGCATCATTCAAGCCATATTGGGCAGCCAGAACCCCCAACATGACCACATTGTTGGTGCGGCTCTCACCAGCCTGGATAGCCAGCTGCATGGCTGGCACGCTGATGGAATGCACGTCTGCCAGATATCCACTCACCGCGTCGTTTGAAGGGTATTGGGCGCGACCCATCGTAACGGCTACCGGATTGATGCGATAGTCGCTTATCAGGGCAATGCCGCCCGGCTTGAGCCAATGCAGGCTGCGCAGCGCCTCGAGCTGCTCGAGGGCGATCACACAGTCGGCCTCGCCCGCCACAAACACCGGCGAAAAAACCTGGCTGCCCCAGCGCACCTGGCTGGAGACGCTGCCACCGCGCTGTGCCATCCCGTGGATCTCGGACTTTTTCACATCCAGCCCCTGCAGCATGCCGAGGGTGGCAATCACATCGGCCGCCAAGAGCGTCCCCTGGCCGCCTACACCTACAACGTAAAAGTTGCGCGTCAGGTCACCCATCACAGCCCTCCCTGTTCGTCGAGCTGGCGGCGGAAGAGAATGGCATGCGTGGGACACACCTGTGCACAGATTTCGCAGCCGGCACACAAAAGCGGGTCGATACGCGTCTTGGCGCGTCCCGTCTTAGGGTAGAGCTCGCTGGAAAGCGCCAGCGCCGGGCAGCTGATGCGTCGGCAGATACCGCACGCGATGCATTTTTCGGCGTCGACCTTTAGAGGGCGATAGTTGCGGCGGTTTTCGGGCAGCAGCGCGCAACCATGTCGGGCGATCACCACGGAGGGCTCGTCGAGTGCCAGGCAGTGCCGCAGGATCGATTCGGTCTCTTCAAGCTTGTACGGGTCGATGGTATAGACCTCGTCAATCCCCATAGCCCGCACCAGCGACTTGAAGTCGAGTTCGTGCGCCGGCAGACCCTGCAGGGTCTTGCCGCTGCCGGGGTTGTCTTGATGCCCCGTCATAGCGGTGGTGCGGTTATCCAGGATAATGGTCAGGAGGGGTGTACGATTATACACCACGTTCAGGAGCGCCGGCATGCCGGAATGCATAAAGGTCGAATCACCGATCACCGCCACATTTTGTTCGGCGACGCCGGCCTTGAGCACCCCATGCGCCACACCAATGCTGGCACCCATACAACCCATCGTATGGAGCGCGGCCAGCGGCTCGGTATATCCCAGGGTATAGCAGCCAATATCGCCGTTGACGATGACTTTGAGCTTGTGCAGGATTGTAAAGATGCCTCTGTGCGGGCAGCCCGGGCAGAGCACTGGCGGGCGCTGCGGCAGATCCGGGATAGCTTGCATTGCTGGCTGGGGTTTAGCCGGCAACAGCCCGGCCCGCACGAGACCCGCTCGCACCAGCTCTGGGCTGAGCTCGCCTACCAGCGGAAAAAGGCTTTTGCCCTCACAGGCAATGCCGGCTTGCTGGAGCGCTTCTTCAAGCACTGGATCGAGCTCTTCCACCACGACCAGCCGTTCGACACTGGCCGCAAACCGGCGCAGCGCCTCCATCGGCAGCGGATAGCACATGCCGACTTTGAAGTATGAAGCATCAGGCAGTACTTCGCGGACATACTGGTAGGCCACCCCACTGGTGACAATACCCACCCTGCACGAGCCCGCTATATGCTGGTTGACCTCCAACTGGTTAGCGGCAGCCTCCAGCCTGGACACGGTAGCTTCAAGAACCGGGTGGCGGTGGCGCGCGTTGGCGGGTACCATCACATACTTGCTGGTATTGATCGGAAAGGGAGGCGGTTCGCTGCCCTGCTCGAGGCGGTCGGGCACAGCCACCGCCACCGAGTGCGAATGCGAGATACGCGTCACCAACCGTACCATTACTGGCACGTCGTAGTCTTCAGAGAGCTGAAAGGCCAGTTGCATCATATCCAGGCATTCCTGGCTGTCGCTGGGTTCCAGGCAGGGCACACGCGCGAATTTGGCGTAACGGCGGCTATCCTGCTCGCCCTGCGAAGAGTACATGCCGGGATCATCCGCTACCACGACCACCAGACCGGCCTGCATGCCCGTTAGTGCGGCATAAAAGAACGAGTCAGCCGCCACATTCAGCCCTACATGCTTCATCACGGCCATGGCACGCTGGCCGGCATAAGCCGCCCCGATGGCCACATCTAATGCTATCTTTTCATTGGGAGACCACTCGGTATATACCCCAGGCATGCCGGCAAGGTGCTCAAGGATCTCGGTCGACGGCGTACCGGGGTAGCCGGCCGCCACACGCACTCCGGCTGCCCAGGCGCCATGCGCCACAGCCTGGTTACCCTGCATCAAGCGCTTCAACGGTTCTCCCCCAATTCTTCAAGCAGTTGATCTTGCCAGCGCCACATTTCGGCGCGCTTGTTATCCTCGTTATGGTCATGACCCAACAGATGCAGGCAACCATGCACCGTCAACAGAGCCAGCTCCCGCTCCAGCGAATGCCCAGCCTCGGCGGCTTGGCGCATCGCGGTGGGGACCGAAATCAGGATATCCCCCAGATAAGGGGCCTGCTCCTCGGGTGTGACAAACTCGCATTCATCGTCGCTTCGAAAAGAGAGTACGTCGGTGGGCTCGTCGATGCCGCGGTATTGCGCGTTCAGGGCACGCAGTTGCTCATCATCCGTCAGGATGCAGGTCAGCTCGCAATCCGGCGCCACCTGGTGGCTGGCCAGCACAGCGCTCAGCCAGGTGCGCACCAGCTCAGGCGTGATCGGCGGGTTCACCTCAACCACCAGCTCGACCTCGATGCCCTTGTACTGCGTCACACATCCTCCACCAGTTCGGCCAACTCGTCGCTCTGGCCAGCTTCGACAGCAGCGATACGCTCGGCGTACACCCCGCGATAGCGTTCAGGCAGCATCAGCCCCACGCGGATCATCACCAGATCCGCCAGGCGCTGCAGATCGTCGACTGACATGCCGGCGCGCCACTCGGGCAGGCGAAAGGGCTTGCCGATGACCACCCGGCACAACGGCCGCTTAAAGGGCCGCCACTGACGGATGTTCTCGATGCCCCAGTGGGCGATCGGCAGGATGGGGGTGCGGGTACGCGCGGCAATCAGCGCAATGCCGGGTTTGGCCGGATGCATTGCGGCATCCTTGCTGCGCTTGCCCTCCGGAGCGATCGCGAGGCATCCGCCGCGCTCGAGTATCTGATAGCTTGCGCGCAGGGCGTTGCGATCGGCCTCACCGCGATGTACAAACACTGCTCCAGTGACCTTGAGCAGGGCTCCAAAAAATGGGTGGCTGCGGTATTCATCAGCTGCCATGGGGATGATCTGGCGAGGCACCGGCGGCACGATCGCGCCCGAATCAAACAGGTGCAGGTGATTGAATGCCAGCAACAAGCGGTTCCGCATCGGGACGTTCTCGCTCCCCTCGAAGCGGTACCGATAAAAGATGTTCATCAAGCCCGTTACCCCGGTGCGCAGTATATAGTATATCGTCGCGCTGGGGATGCGTTCGGGCGTACGTTTTGTCTTGATTGCGGTAGTAACCGCCATACAGCTCACCAAACGAAAGCGTATTGTCTATTGTATGAGTTCAGAGCCCTTCTGGCAAGTCATCAGAGGGCTACCCGCGAGTCTGCGTCTGCTTGTGGTATAATGTCGCCATTACGTGCCCGAGGTTGACCGCATGCGCCTCTACCGTTACGACGACTCACAACCTGCTTCCGGGTGGGATAGGCTGGTATCCCTTGACCCGAACGGCCACCTGCTGCAGACCAGCGGCTGGGCGCGGTTAAAAGCCACCTCTGGTTGGCGTGCCGAACGCTGGTATGTGGAAGACCAAATCGGCGTGATCTGCGGCGCACAGGTTCTGTTCTGCCGCCGCGGGCTGCTGAGCTATGCCTACATCCCCAAAGGACCGTTTATGACGTCCTATCAGCCGGTGGCGCTCAGCATGCTGTGGCACAAGATCGAGCACAGGTGCCGGATGCAACTGGCGATCAACTGCCAGGTCGAGCCGGACCTGCCGCCGGATGACCCGCAGCTGGGCTGGCTGGCTGAGCATGGTTTCAAGCCATCCGCCATCAACGTGCAGCCGCTGCGCAGTGTGATTGTCGACCTGCTGGTCCCCGAAGAAGAGCTGCTGGCGCGCATGAAGCAAAAGTGGCGCTACAACATCCGCCTCTCGGAGCGCAAAGGTGTGGTAGTGCGTGAAGCCGGCGAAGAGGGTATGGACGCCTTTTACGAGCTCCTCAAAATTACCAGCGAGCGCGACTATTTTGCTATCCACGAGCGCGCCTACTACCAGGCCGCCTTTTCGTGCTTCAAGCCCGGCCGTGAAGTCGAACTTCTTTTAGCCGAATACAATGGCCAACCCCTGGCGGGTTTAATAGTTTTTTGTTTCAACGGCGTAGCGTACTACCTGTATGGGGCTTCGTCCAACGAACGTCGCGAGCTGATGGTCAATCACCTGACGCAGTGGCGCGCGATGCAGTGGGCCAAGGAGCGCGACTGCCACAGCTATGACCTGTGGGGAGTAGCCAACAAAGAATCCGACGCATCGGACCAGTTAGCCAGTGTCGGACAGTTCAAATCAGGCTTTGGCGGGCGCACCGTAAGGTATGCCGGCGCCTATGACAAGGTGCTGTTCCGGCCAGCCTATCAGCTTTGGCAGCGGATGTGGCAGGCGCGCCGGCAGAGAGGTTAACCGCCAGCGGTGAGGTACGCACGCTCAGGAGCAGGATTCGTTCGGAATTGTTCTCTTGAACAACAAGAGGGATGAAAGTAACTTTCATCCCTCTTGGATAGCGCTGGACGAGATTGATCTTTACAGGCCCTTTTTGCCGACATAGGTGATAAGATCGGCGATGCGATTCGAGTAACCCCACTCGTTATCGTACCAGGCAACCACTTTGATCATATCGCCGCCGTTAACCATGCAGGAGTCGGCGTCGATAATGCAGGAACGCGTGTCGCCCTTGAAATCCACCGAGACGAGTGGCTCATGGCTAACGCCCAGGATACCCTTGAGCGGACCAGCAGCGGCCTCGTCAAAGGCAGCGATGAGCTCTTCGATCTTGACCGGCTTCTCGACAGTCGCCACAAAGTCAACGATCGAGACGGTGGGCGTGGGAACGCGCAGCGAAAAGCCGTCAAACTTGCCCTTGAGCGACGGGATCACCAGCGCCACGGCCTTGGCAGCGCCCGTGGTGGTAGGAATGATGCTCATCGTGGCAGCACGTGAACGCCGCGGGTCGCGGTGCGGCGAATCGTGCAGGCGCTGATCCTGGGTGTAGGCATGGCAGGTGGTCATGAGGCCTTTAATAATGCCCCAGCGATCGTTCACCACTTTGGCAGCGGGCGCCAGGCAGTTGGTGGTGCAGGAAGCATTCGACATGATGTTGTGCTTGGCTGGATCGTACTGATCTTCGTTGACGCCCAGCACGATGGTGAGGTCTTCGCCCTTGGCGGGGGCCGAGATGATCACTTTTTTGGCGCCAGCCTGGATGTGCCCGGCAGCCTTTTCGCCGTCGGTGAACACACCCGAGGCCTCGACCACCACGTCGACACCGTGCTTTTTCCACGGGATATCGGCGGGCGTCTTGGACATATAAAACGCGATCTTTTTACCATTGATGATCAAGCTATCCTGGTCAGCCTCAACAGTGCCCTTGAAATGGCCATAGATCGAGTCATATTTCAGCAGCAAAAGAAAGCTTTCGGCCGGGAAGATGTCGTTGATGGCGACAACTTCGATCTCATTGCTATAGTTCTCTACAATGGCTTTAAAAGCCTGGCGACCAATGCGACCGAACCCATTAATACCGACTTTGATGGTCATAGCTTACCCCTTTCCTACTTGCGAGGTACCCTCACAAGGCTACCTGAAATTTGGTTACGGCCCATTATAAATCAAGGCTCAGCGCGCGTCAAAGCTAAAAGAGCATCGATTCCGCGAACTGATCCTGGAAATCCGGACGGCCGGAGAGCTCGATGTATTCGACATGGCTGGTCAGGCATGCGGCCTCCTTTCTGGCTGAGGCGGAACATAGCGCCATCTTGGCGCCTGACCCGGCCGCGTTGCCCACCGGCAGCAAATCGGCATTAGGAAAGCTCGGGATCAGGCCGATCGCCACGGCGTTTTCAGGGTTGATATAGTTGCCGAATGCCCCCGCTAGGTAGACACGACGCACCGCGTCGGCGGTGATGCCCAACTCGCGCATCATAATCTCGACGCCAGCCCGGATGGCGCCCTTGGCCAGCTGTAGCTCGCGGATATCGCGCTGAGTGATCAGCAGCTCGCGCCCGCCGGCCCCCTCAGCAGCACCTGCCACCATAAAGGCGCGCTGCCGGCCTTCGCCGCGTGTGCGCGTCACCAGTGCTTCGGGCAAGCCCAAAGCCCGCTGTTCGTCGGCGCTGTTGAGCATACCGCTCTTGGAAACCACCCCTACGCGCAGCAACTCTGCTGACAGATCAACCAGGCCCGAGCCGCAGATACCGCGCGGGGGCGCCTCGCCGATGGTGTGCCAGATGAGATCATCGCCGATACGCACCGCGTCAACCGCTCCATCGGCGGCACGCATGCCGCAGCTCAGATGGGCGCCCTCAAAGGCCGGGCCAGCTGCCGTAGAGCAGGCGATCAAGCGCTCGGCTGACCCGAGGGCCATTTCGCCGTTGGTGCCGATATCGACTGCCAGGGCCAGCTCGGATTGGTTCTGCAGGTCGGTGGCTAAAATGACGGCGGTGGTATCCGCCCCCACCCAACCGGCGATATTGGGCAAGATCCACGCGGGCGCCTCGGGATGCGCGCGGATACCCAAGTCGGCCGCGCATAACGAACGCATCTCAGCAAAGGCCGGCACATACGGCGTTTGCGCCATAGCTGTAGGACTGACCCCCAGTAAAAGATGGGTCATGGTGGTGTTGCCCACCAGGGTTATGCCGTAGACGCTCTCGCGCGCTACACCAGCCTGGGTGGTGGTATCGTTAATGATGGCGTTGATCGCCTCGACCACCTGGCGCTGCAGCACGACCAGGCCGTCGCCGCGCTCCGAAAACTCGATGCGCGAGATCACGTCATCGCCCTGTTGGGTCTGCGGGTTGAGGCGTGAAGCGACCGCCAGCTGGGTGCACGTAGCCAGGTCGATCAGGTAGCCGGCAATGGTGGTGGTACCGATATCAAAGGCCATTCCGAGCAACCTGGGAGGCTCTGTGCCCGGCAGAACCTCGAGCACAACTTGGTCGGCCATCACCAGCTGCAGCACGCCGCCTACCTGCCGCACCGCCTGCGGCAGCTGGCGCAGGGCGTAGAGCGTCATGCTGATGGGCTCGAGACCTGCATTGGCACGAACCTGTTCGAGCCGCTCCAGGTCACCGATTTGGTGCTCGAGACTGGGCTCAGGCACCTGCACCGCCTCAACCCGCAGCCAGGGATCCTGCGGCAGCTCAGATTGCAGGCCATCCACCAGGATGCTGACACGCGAGCGGCGCGATTCCTCCGGCACGACAGCCTCGACATCGCCCGTAACAGTCGCCTGGCAAGCCAGGCGGTAGCCCTGGGCGAGTTCTACCTCACTCAGCGCACGCGCCTCGAGAGCGGTCAGCGGTGAAACGCCATGCGGGGCGATGATGCGGCACTTACCGCAGGTACCCTTGCCGTTGCAAACGCTTTCGATCTCGACGCCGGCCTGTTGCGCGGCCTGCAAGAGTGTTATACCGGGCTCTACCTGAGTGGCGACGCCATAGGGTTGAAAACGGATCTTCATGCGCCCTTCTGATACACAAGAAAGTGGGAGAGCCCCAACACCTGCAGCGGGGTGCGCTCCAAGGCATATGTCAGGCTACGCAGCGCTCGCCCCAGCCTGGGATGACGTTTAATGAGGTTGTCGTATCCGGCAAAGATGCGCTTGTGCGCCACAAAATGGCCGGGATGGCCGTCAAACAGGCGTTTGAGCTCATGTCCGGTGTAGGCACGCACATGCGGCGCCAGCTTGTTGCGCCACACGTTGGGCAAATAGTTGATGAAGAACTTGTTGCCAAAGTGGTATTGGCCGCGCCACATCACGCCGTGTGTTTCAAAGGGATACCAGCGATTGGGCACAAACACCACCAGACGCCCGCCAGGCTTGAGCACCCGCACCGCCTCACTGACGGCGGCACGGTCGTCGCCGACATGTTCCAGCACCTCGTGCGAGAGCACCACATCAAACATGTTATCGGGATAAGGGAGCTGTTCGGCACTGGCTACCCTGATATTGGGCAGCAGCTGGCTGGCTTCAGCCACGCGCTCTGGATCGATATCTACGCCGTGCACATTATCGGAGTAAGCGCGAAAGTGCGCCACATACACGCCAATGCCGCAGCCGGCATCCAGGATGACAGCATCTTGCAGGTCGGTATAGCGCTGAATCATCGCCATGCGGCGTTCCTGTCCGGCGCGCCAAACATAGCTGGGGTTACCCAAGGCGATGGTTTTATTCTGGTGCACGTCGCTCCTCAAACGCAGAGTGTACTACCGCTATAGACTGGCTGCAAACATCACGCCGATTTGCATATTCTTGAGTACCGTGCTATATTATTGGCTACGAGTTTGCGCACACGTTAAGGGGAGAACATGTCAGTCATTACCAAAGATATGACCATCGGTGAGATCGTCAGTACTTATCCGGCTACGGTCAAGACCTTTTTTGCTCACGGCCTGATGTGCGTCGGCTGTGCGGCTGCCAGGTTCGAGAACCTCGAGCAGGGTGCCATGGCGCATGGCATCGATGTCGAAGCGCTTTTAAAGGATCTCAACCAAGTCGTGGCCAACGCGGCCACCGAGACGGTTACCAACTAGCTTTTGGTATGGGGGGAGAACAGATAGCCACCTGGGAACCCGTGGCTATCTTTTTTTATGAGGCAAGCACGTGAACGATAACAGCGATCGGGCGGCTCTGCTGAACTGGGTAGATGCCACTCTAACTGGTGCGTATGGCGAACCGCAGCTTAAGCCGCAGCAGGAACCGCTTGGCGAGCTGGTACAGACGATCCTCTCGCAAAACACTGCCGATATCAACACCGCACGCGCCTATGCCGAACTGCGCCGGCGCTTCCCGAGCTGGTATGACATGATGCACGCAAGTGTGGATGAGATTGCCGATGCTATCCGCATCGGCGGGCTGGCGCACATCAAGGCACCGCGCATCAAGGCCATCCTCGAGCAGCTCTATGCCGAGCGGGGCTCGCTCGACCTGTCTTACCTGGCTGATATGCCCGTCGACGAGGTGCGCAGGCACCTCACTCGTTTTCACGGAGTAGGCAACAAGACAGCTGCCTGCGTGCTGCTCTTTGCGCTGCATATGCCCGCGTTGCCGGTCGATACACACGTGCTGCGAGTCAGCCAGCGTCTGGGGTTGGTAGCTCCCAAAGCCACTGCCGACCAGACCCAAGCCTGGCTGGAGGCAAAGCTGGACCCGGCGCGCTACTACCCCTTTCACCTCAACATGATCCACCACGGGCGGGTATGCTGCCTGGCGCGAAATCCGCGCTGCAGCAGCTGCCCTCTGGCGGCCCGCTGCCGATTCTTGTTTACATCCGGCACTTGATTCTTTATAATGCAGATGGAACGTTGCATCTATTTTCACGTATAGATTCGTGAGTGAGCAATAGCGCGCACCAAAGGAGGCACGACGCGATGAGCGGAGATCTGAACGAACGTATCGAGGAATCGCAGGGTAAAATCGAACGCCTGATTTCGGGGATCCCAGGCTACAAGGGTTACAAGCAAAAGGAGCAGCGCCGCGAAGCTGACAAGCTGCTGCGGTTGCACATTGCCCGCCAGTTTGATGAGCAACTGCTGCGCATGAACGCTATCACCCGCAAGCTCTCGTACCGCGGCAAGCTCTCGGATATCACCATGGCCGACCGTGCTGCCAACAAGCTGCAGCTCCTGATCGACCGCATCAAGAACGCCTCGATGGGCTATTCTGGCCTGTTTGATGCCATCAAGGTGCGCGAAGAAGAGCTCGACAAGCTCTATAACTTTGACCTTGCTATGCTGGATGGCGTAAGCCGTGTTGCAGAGCTGATCGACCAGATCGAGCAGCACTATGCCAGCGAGCTGCCGATTGCCGAGCCGGTCGATCTCCTGATCGCCGAGCTCGAGGCGCAGAACGCTACCTTTAGCACCCGCCAAGACGTTATTCTGGCATAGTTCGCATATCCCATTCACTGGAGGATCACATGGCTAGAATCTTTGATGTAATCGAAAGCCCCGACATCGCCGCAAACGAGCTGGTGAGGCGCTTCCCGGAATCCGGCTCGGGCGATTTCAGGCTTGGCTCGCAGCTGATCGTGCGCGAAGGCCAGGCAGCAGTATTCTTTCGCGATGGCAAGGCGTTGGATACCTTTGGCCCAGGCCGCCACACCATCACCACAGCCAACATCCCGCTCCTGACGGGCCTGTTAAGCCTGGCATTTGGCGGCAACACGCCATTCACCGCCGAGGTTTACTTTGTCTCGGTACGCGACATGATCGACCAGCGCTGGGGCACGACTGAACCCATCACCCTGCCCGATTCGGTGCTGGGAATGGTGCGCATCCGCTCGTACGGCACCTATAGCTTTGCCGTTACCGAACCGCAGCGTTTTGTTTCGCAAGTGGTAGGCGCCCGCGGCTATTATTCCACTAAGGACGTTACTAACTACCTGCGCAGCATGATCATCAGCCGCCTCTCGAGCGTGCTGGGCGCCAACTTCTCTACCTTGCTGGATATGCCCAGCATGTTTGACGGCGTCTCGGCCGCCGGGCGTACCCGCATGCAGGAGGATTTCACCGCTATCGGCCTGACGCTCAAGCAGTTCTATATCGAATCCGTCAGCCCGACCGAAGAGACCAGCAAGGCGATCGACGAGCGCGCCGCGATGGGCGCCATCGGCGATATCGACAAGTATGTCAAGTTCAAGACCGCGCGCGGCATCGAAATAGCCGCCGGCACCGATACGGGCGCCTCGGGTGCCCAGATCGGCATGAGCCTGGCTGCCGGTATGACGGCCGGCCGCGCTGTGGCCGATTCGTTCGCCCAGGGCACAGCTGGCCAACCCGCACAGGGCGCTCCTGGGGTTGCCGGTGCAGCCGCAGCCGGTGCCGTTGCTGCCGGCGCAGCCGCCGCGGCAATCAAGTGCCCCAACTGCAATGCCGATAACCCGGCCGCGGCCAAGTTCTGCAACAGTTGCGGACAGCAGATCGGCGGAGCGCTGAAATGCTCAAACTGCGGGGTCGAAAACCCGGTAGGAAGCAAGTTCTGCAATAACTGCGGCAACAAATTCTGAGCGTACCTCAACACTCGGCAGGTCAGCCCTTGAACCTGCCGAGTTTGCTTTTCCCGCTTGTTTGCAGATCTCGTTTTCTAATGTATGATAGGGGAATAATCCATCCGAGTGAGAATGCTATGGAAGTCATCCTGCTTAAAGAAGTCAAGCGTCTGGGGCAAGCCGGCGAAATCAAAAAGGTCGCGGATGGATTCGCGCGCAACTATTTAATTCCCCGTGGGCTGGCTGTACCTGCCAAGCAGGGCGCCCGCCAGGTCCTGGCAGACCAGACCAGGAGCGAACAACGCCAGGCTGATAATGAGTTGGCTGCCGCTAACGCCCTGGCAAAAAAACTCCAGGATGTGGTAGTGACCCTCAAAGCCAAAGTCGGTGAATCTGGCCGTTTGTACGGCTCTATCACCAGTGCAAATATCGCCACCGAACTGGCCGCCATCACCGGCGAGGAAATCGACAAGCGCAAAGTGCAGCTAGACGAGCCGATCAAAGAAGTCGGCAAGAGCGAGGTTACGATCAGGTTGCACAGCGATGTCAAAGTCACGGTGCCAGTCGTCGTCGAGGGCGAGGTTGTCTGACCAACGCAGCGCCCTGGATTGCCGTCCAACTACGAGAGCCAAAATCAAATAACCGAAAATATCGCAAAGCAGCCATTCCAAGGGAGAATGTATTTATGAAGCTACGATATCGGAGTTTGTTAGCACTCGTACTGGTCATCGTCCTGATCTTGATGAGCAGTTGTACGGGAACCGGCGTGGAAATGACCGGCGGTGACGATGGCGCCAATCCGGAAGACCCCACCCCCATCCCGCCGATGCCCGCCGCGGAAAAGCCGACTTATACGGTGCAAAAGGGCTCGATTATCGACAGCCTCGAATTCACCGGCCGGGTTTCTCCAGCTCAGGAGCAATCCTACTATTTTAAGGCATCGGGACGCGTATTGCGCGTGATGGTTGAGCGTGGCGACGAGGTCGTCTCGGGCACGGTTTTGGCCGAACTCGAAAACGATGACCTGGTGCGTCAGCTTGACCAGGCCAAACTCGATCTACAAGCTGCCGAGATGCAGCTCGCTTCGGCACGTGCCGCGCGCGATTACAACATTGCGCGGGCTGCCATCAACCTGCGCATCAACAAGCTGCAGCTTTCCAAACTGACCAGCGGCGCCAACGACATTGACGTGCAGCTGGCTACCGTTGGCGTACAGCGCGCCGAGGCCGCCTTGCGGCGTGCTCAGGCAGCCTATGACTTGCGTGCTCAGAAGCCTGGTGTCGAAGCCAGTTACGAGGCTCTGGCACTCGAACAGGCCACACTGGATGTGCAGACTGCCCAAACCGCCCTGGATCGTGCCAAGAAAGCGCGTGATACCGCAGGTTATGATGTGGCCATCCTCGAGCAGCAGATCAAGGCAGCCGAACTCGAGTTGAGCCATTTATCAAATAGCGACGATGTCACGCTGCAGGGTGCCGTCTCGCGGGCTTCGCTGGCTGTCGAACGCCTGCAGGCCTTTGTGGACGATACCCGGATCGTCAGCACCATGGATGGCACGGTTACCTCCGTCAGCGCCGAAGCCGGCAAGGCGGTCGAGGCCTATACGGTAATGTTTGTCGTCTCCAACGCCTCTCAGATGGAGATTCGCGCAGAGCCGTTGGCTACTCAGATGGAAAAGATGCAGGAGGGGCAGGAGGTCAAGATCACCCTCTCGCAGTACCCCGGCAAGGAGCTTACCGGCACGGTCGTCAAGTTGCCGTATCCATACGGCACCGGCGGCGGTGCTCCTTCTGAGACGGGCACCAGGACTGCTGAGCAGATCGACAAATCGACCCATATCGAGTTCATCCCCGGAGAACTGGAGCTAAAGCCGGGTGACCTCGTCAAGATCGTAGTTACCCTCGAAGAAAAAGACGATGTCCTGTGGCTGCCGCCGATCGCCATCCGCACCTTCTCGGGGCGCAAGTTTGTGGTGATCAGTGAGGATGGCAACCAGCGCCGTGTCGATATCGTCACCGGTATCGAGACCACTGAACGCGTCGAGATCAAAGAAGGCCTGCAAGAGGGTCAGGTTGTCATCGGGCAATAACGCGCACCGGATGCGCGGCCCGCATCCGGTTGATGGAGATACAGCGTAATGGCATCCAACGGACCGATGATCCTGTGTGATAACCTGGTCAAGATCTACAAAGTCCAGGATCTGGAAGTGGTCGCCCTGCAGGGGCTTGACCTGGTGATCGAACGCGGCGAGTTTATGGCCATCGTCGGGCCGAGCGGCAGCGGTAAATCGAGCCTGTTGAACATCTTGGGTGGGCTCGACCGCCCCTCGGCTGGCAAAGCTCTAGTCGATAACGTCGACCTGCTCAAGGCTTCTTCGATGGCGCTGACTGTTTACCGGCGCGAAAAGGTCGGCTTTGTGTGGCAGCAGCCTTCGCGTAACCTGATCCCTTATCTTTCAGTGCGCGAAAACGTCGAGCTGCCCATGATCATTGCCGGCACGAGCTCCAAGGAGCGCCATGCCTGGAGCCAGGAGCTGCTGGAGACCGTCGGCCTGTGGGAGCGCCGCAGCCACAACCTGCATCAGCTCTCGGGTGGTGAGCAGCAGCGCACCGCCATCGCGGTGGGGCTGGCAAACAAGCCAGTCCTGCTACTGGCGGATGAGCCCACCGGTGAAGTCGATAGCCTCACCGCGCAATCGATTATGGATACCTTTCGCCGGCTGAACTCGGCGTACAACCTCACCATTGTGGTCGTCACCCACAACACCCAGGTCTCGGATCAGGTCGACCGCGTGGTGGCGATCCGTGACGGGCGCACCAGTACCGAGCGCGTGCGCCGCGTGCAAGACGTAACACCGGTGGCTGCCGTCGACGAAAACGGCGAGATCGACCCAGAGGCTGTCGCCGAACAGGTGGTGACCTATCACGAATATGTGGTGGTTGACCAAGCCGGCCGCCTACAGGTGCCGCGCGACATGCTCGAACGCATGGGCATCACCGGGCGCGCCGAGCTGAGTATCGAAGAAGACCACATCCGCATCAAGCCTGCCCAGGCTCTGACAACCACCACGGCCCAGGCTGCGCATACGAGCGAGGCCACCGACGAATGGGGCAGCGAACCGCGTTCGCTCGACTGGAAGCTGCGCATCAGCGTTGCCAGCCGCGGCTTGCGCGGCCTGTTCAACAGCGGCAGAAAAAAGGATGACGCCACGGCCGACGAGATTCCTCAAGAAGAGGCGCTCGCCAGCGAGCTTGTCGACGAGGAGCCGAGCGCCAGCGACCCTGCTGCCGAAGGGGTGGTAACCGCAGAGAGTGCTGCGAAAGAGGCCGCAGCTGAAGAGACAATTGAAGACTGGTCCAGGCCAAGCGACGAACAAGAGGACGGTCAGGAATCGTCATGACAAACAACACCGAAACCGTCATTAATGCGATCGATATCGTGCGCACCTACAAGGTCGATAACCTCGAGGTGCACGCGCTGCGGGGCGTCAGTTTTTGCGTCAACACCGGCGAATTCATCGGCCTGATCGGCCGTTCCGGCTCTGGCAAAACCACTCTGTTAAACATCATCGGCGGGCTAGACCGCCCCACCTCGGGCGAAGTGTGGGTCTATGATAATGACATCACTCGCCTTTCGGATCGCCACCTCACGGATTTTCGCCGTAATAAGGTGGGCTTTATCTTTCAGTCGTTTGCGCTCCTGCCGACTATGTCGGCCTTTGAAAACGTCGAGCTGCCCATGCGCATGGTGGGTAAATCGCTCCGCGAACGGCGCCAGCGCGTGATGGAATGCCTCGATATGGTAGGCCTGACCAAGTGGGCCAAGCATCGCCCGCAGGAAATGTCCGGCGGCCAGCAGCAGCGCGTGGCAATCGCGCGCGCCCTGGTCAACCGCCCGGGGCTGATCCTGGCGGATGAGCCCACCGGTGAGCTGGATACCGCCACGTCGCAGACTATCTTTGAGCTCTTCAAGAACATCACGCACCACGAGAACGTGGCCATCGTGATGACCTCGCACGACCCTGCGGCTGAGCAGTATATGACCTATACCTACCGCATGGCTGACGGGCGCATTACCAACGAGCGCACTGCCTAGCTTGACAAGCACGCGGGGCTTGCCTATACTCGCGTCAATGGCTACGAACGAGAGGGCTGACGGGTAAAACCTGCCAGGGAGAAAAGGCCGCAGACTGCAAGCCTTTTCAAGGGATAACCGTAAGCGTTCACTCGGGAGCCGACCGCTGAACGAAACCTAGTAGGCGCGCCCGCCAGTCCGGCGTTAACGGACGTTCAGTCACCCGGCAACGCCGGACGCCGAATTGAGTGAGCCCGGATGGGCTAATGTGGGTGGTACCACGGAGACCGCACGTCGCATCTTCGTCCCAACGAGGATGCGGCGTTTTTATTTTCTCTCTCGGAGGCAAAATGCTCGCACAACTGCAAGAACTGCTGGATCAGGGCCGTGCCTCGGCCGCCGCGTTGACCACGGCTGCCCAGCTGGACGAGTGGTACAGCACTTATCTGGGCAAAAAGGGCGCCCTTACCACCGTGCTGCGCGGCATCGGCAGCCTGCCGGCCGAAGACCGCCCGCAGGCCGGTAAAGACGCCAACACCGTCAAGGTAGCTCTCGAGGAATTGTACCGCGCGCGCAGCGAAGCCATCGAGCGCGAGGCGCTGCAGGCCGAGCTGGCCAGCGGTGCGCTGGACGTCTTTTTGCCCGGCCGCCCGGCCAGCTTGGGGATGATGCACCTTTCCAGCCAAACCCTGCGCGAGATCACGGCTGTATTCAGCCGTATGGGCTTTGGCGTGCTGCGCTCGCCGGAAGTCGAAGACGACAATACCAACTTTCAGCTGCTCAACATCCCGCCGCATCACCCGGCGCGCGATATGTGGAGCACCTTTTATACCGACCAGCCCGGCCTGCTGCTGCGGCCGCACACCTCGCCGGGGCAGATCTATGCCATGAAAAAGTTCGCCCCAGAACCCTTTCGAGTTATCCTGCCGGGCAAGTGCTACCGTTACGAGCAGGTGACCTCGCGCAGCGAGATGATGTTCCACCAGGTGGAAGCCATAGCGGTGGGCGAAAACATCACCATGGGCGACCTGAAGGGCGTGCTGACCTATTTCGCGCGCGCCATGTTTGGCTCCGAGCGCAAGGTACGTCTGCGCCCGAGCTACTTTCCGTTTACCGAGCCCAGCGCAGAGGTGGACATTGAGTGCTACCTGTGCGAGGGTAAAGGCTGCCCGATGTGCAAGCACTCTGGTTGGCTCGAGATCCTCGGCTCGGGGATGATCCATCCGCAGGTACTGCGTAACGGCGGCTATGATCCGGAGCGCTACTCGGGCTTTGCCCTGGGTATGGGACCGGAGCGCATCGCCATTCTGCGTCACAATATCACCGACATCCGATACTTTTTCGGCAACGACCTGCGCTTTCTGGAGCAGTTCGCCTGAGCAACCACCCTATATCAAGGAGCATCACACATGCTTGTACCAATAAGCTGGCTCAAAGAGTATGTCGATATTGACCTGACCCCCGAGGCGTTGGCCGAAACCCTCACCTTGGGCGGTCTGGAAGTAGAGGGCATCACCCACATCGGCGAGGGATGGGCGCGCGATAAAGTCATGGTCGGGCAGGTGCTGGGCGTGCGCCAGCATCCGCAGGCTGACCGCCTGGTGCTAGCCAATGTGGAATATGGCGCCGACGAACCGCTCGAGGTAGTGACGGGCGCTCCCAACCTGCACGTGGGCGATCGCGGCCAAAAGGTGGTGCTGGCATTGGTCGGCGCGCGCCTGATCGACGGCCACGCAGAAGGCACCCACTATACCGTGCTAAAGCGCGGCAAGATTCGCGGCATCGAGTCCGCCGGCATGGTCTGCTCCGAAAAGGAGTTGGGTGTTTCGGATGAACACACCGGCATCGTGATCCTGCCCGACGATGCGCCTGTCGGCAAGCCCCTAGCCGACTATTGGGGCGAAACGGTGCTGGATATCACCCTGGAGGCCAACATGGCGCGCTGCCTGAGCGTGCTCGGTGTGGCACGTGAGGTGGCCGCGCTGACGGGTAAGACCCTCAAACGTCCCGAGCAGGTCACTCCCCCGGCTGGTACGCCGATCGACGGTCATGTAGCGGTGCAAATCGCCGATCCCGATCTGTGCCTGCGTTACAGCGCCAGCCTGATCCGCAACGTCGAGATCCGCCCGTCGCCGGAGTGGATGCAGCGCCGCCTGGCTCTGGCTGGCATGCGCCCGATCAACAATGTGGTCGACATCACCAACTATGTGATGTTAGAGATCGGTCAACCGCTCCACGCCTTTGATTACCACCAGGTGCAGCCGCTGGCGGGCGGTTCGGTGCCGACGATCGTGGTGCGGCGCGCCCACCCGGGCGAGACGATGACCACCCTAGATGGCAACCTGCGCCAGTTGAACGGCGACATGCTGCTGATCACGGATGGCTCGGGGCCGGTGGCGATCGCCGGCGTGATGGGCGGCTTGGAGAGCGAGATCACCGCGCAAACCCACGACATCCTGCTTGAGGCAGCAAACTTTCAATACATCAACAACCGCAAGACGGCGGGTGCGCTCAAGATCCCCAGCGAGGCTTCGTACCGCTTTGGGCGCGGGGTTGACCCGGAGCTGACCCTGGTAGCACTCGAGCGCGCCATCAGTCTGCTCTACAGCTATGGCGGCGGTACGCCGGCGCAGGACTATGTGGACGTCTACCCCGGCCGCACACCCGACAAGGTTATCGACTTTCGCGTAAGCGAAGTCAAACGCCTGTTGGGGCTCGACTTGAGCGCCGCAGAGGTCGCCGGTCTGTTGCGCTCGCTAGAGTTCAGCTGCGAGGAACTGCCCGGCAACGTGCTGCGCGTTGGCGTGCCCAGCTACCGCTTGGATGTGACCATATCGGCTGACCTGGTGGAAGAGGTTGCCAGGCTGTACGGCTATGACAACTTGCCAACCACACTGATCGACGACCAGATGCCCAGCCAGATCCCTTCACGCGACCTGGCGCTCGAGGAGCACCTGCGCGATGTGCTGGTAGGGGTGGGCTTGGCCGAGATCATCACTTATTCGATAACCAGCCTGGAGAGCGTGGCCAAACTCTCGCCCGAGGGCGCCCTGCCCGATCCGGCCGAATATATCCGCCTAGTGAATCCGCTTAGCAGCGACCACGAGTATATGCGCCGTACGCTGATGAACACCTCGCTCGAGACCCTCGCCGCCAACCTGCGTTATCAGGAGCGCGCGGCCTTGTTCGAAATCGGGAACATCTATTTACGCACCGAGGCACAGCGCCTGCCCGATCAGCCGCGCCGCCTGAGCGTGGCACTGGCTGGCGCGCGTGCCGAACGCAGCTGGCTGGGCCAGAGCGACGCGATGGATTTTTACGACCTGAAAGGTGTGCTCGAGGTGCTCAACCAGCGTTTTGGCGTGAGCACCGAGCTGGTGCGCAGCACCCACCCGAGCTTTCATCCCGGCAAAGCCGTCGACATCGTGCTGGATGGCGCGGTGATCGGCGTGATGGGCGAAGTGCATCCAACGGTTGTATCCGCCTTTGAGATCGAGGCGCCGCACGTCGGTCTGCTGGAGCTCGACCTGGAGGCTTTTCTGGGTGCCGCGGGGAGCCTGATCAAGTTCAAGCCAATCTCGCGCATGCCGCGCATGAGCGAGGACCTGGCCCTGGTGGTAGCCGAGGATGTGCGCAGCGACGAGGTCGAGCGCACCATCCGCGAGGCGGGCGGTGCGCTGCTGGCCGATGTGGTGCTCTTTGACGTATATCGCAACGCCCAGCTAGGTGCCGGACGCAAGAGCCTGGCCTATAACCTGACTTACCAGGCGCCCGACCGCACCCTCACCACCGAGCAGAGCGCCAAACTGAGAGAACGCATCCTGCGCCAGGTAGCGCAGAGGCATCAGGCTGAGCTGCGCGCCTGACCAGTTTGCCCGGCGCGGGCGCGGACACGCCCAGGGCCGTCAGATCCGTGAGCAAGCGCTCGAGTAACATAAACATCAGGGCGTTCAGGCCATCTGCCTGAGCGCCCTGTGCGTTGCTGGCAGATCATCGATAAAGAGCGTCTCTGCCTGAGCTACTAAAGCGGCCTGTTCGCTCCTCGTAAAGACCTCTGGCGATCATACCCGGCCCACAGACCTAATGCGCAATGCGGTGCCATTAAATACGCGGCTCTCGAGCTCGGTTTCGGTAACCCTCAACTCGGCGGCCAAACCCGCGCCGGGGCGTGCGGTCGGTGATGCGATGGAACACGCCTCCTCAGTCGTACAGGATTACACGGAAGACACTCGCGTTAATGCGCGCTTCGCCGGCCGCAGCAATGCTTGTACTTGATACCCGATCCGCACGGGCACAGGTCGTTTCGTCCCGGCGTTGTTGCCGGCGCGGCGGCTGGTTGGCGGATCGCATCGACCATGGCTTGGAAGCCCGCCTTGCTGTGCGCCCAAAAGCGCTGGTAGGCGCGGCACAGATAGTGTTGGCCATCACGTACAAAGCGCGGGCAGCCCTGCTGGCAATACGGCATCCACTGGCAGGCCTGACATGCGGCGCGCGGCGCTGCCTTGACCTGACCAAAGCGCCCAAGTGCGGGGCTGGCAAAGGCTTCCTCCAGGCTCATGTCGGCCAGGTTGCCGATGCGCAGATCCTCGCGCACGAAAAAGTCGCACGGGTATAGGTCGCCGTTATATTCCACCACCACATAACTGCCGCAGCGCTGCTGGTAGCAGCACATCGGCGAGGGCTGCCCCAGGCAGGTAGCCAATGTGGCGTCGAAATCACGAATCGAGCTTTCGGGATTGCCGCGGTTGTACCAGCGGTCGAACAGCCGGCACAGGAACTCGCCATACTCCTCCGCGGTCACCGAAAACTCAGCTGGTTCACCAGTGGTCGGGTCGAACTCGACACAGGGGATAAACTGCAGATACCTGAACCCCAGCTCCAGCAGATAGTCATAAATCGCCTCAGGCTGCTGGGCGGTCTCATGGTTGACCACCGTCAGGATGTTGGTCTCGACCCCAAAGCGCCGCAAGAGCCGCAGCGAGCGCGTCACCAGCTCGTGGGTAGGGCGGCCGTTGAGGGTGCGGCGGTAGCGGTCATGCAACAGGGCGGGACCATCCAGACTGACGCCTACCAGGAAGCGATACTCGCGTAAAAAGCGCGCCCAGTCGGCATCCAGCAGGATGGCATTGGTCTGTAGCCCGTTGCTGACCACCTGCCCGGCATGCCCATAGCGCTTTTGCAGCTCAACAGCCTGGCGAAAGAAATCCAGCCCCGCCAGAGTAGGTTCTCCGCCCTGCCAGCCAAAGGCGGCATACCGCGGGTCCAGCTGCATGCCCTGACGGATGAGGTTCTCGAGCGTAACGAGATCCATGTGGCGGTGCTGCTCGTGCTGATACGGGTCGCTGGGGCGCTCGTGGTAAAAGCAATACTGGCAGTGCAGGTTGCACTCGCCCGAGACGGGCTTGATCAGCAGACTGCGCGCGGCGGTGGTAGAGAGGTCGGCCATGCAACTATCTTAGTAACCTGAATCTGCCCGTCAAACAGGCCCATTGTTGACACCTCTTGGGGCTACATTATACTCAGCCGACGCCTTGAACGCGCAGCTTTTCGCCCGCAAGGCGTTTGTTACGTCTCGTGCCATATGACGGCCATCGATCGCCGTGAGCATGTTTATATCGGAGTTTATGTGATTGTCACACACGGCACAGAGCCCGCCCTCAACAAAAAACGCCAGCTGCGTGCCGACCTGGCACTCTTTGTGCTGACGCTGATCTGGGGCTCGACCTTTGTCATGGTCAAAGAGGCGGTTGCCTCCTACCCGGTATTCCCCTTCTTGGCATTGCGCTTTGCCATGGCGACGGTGATCCTGCTGCTGATCGGCATGCGGCGCCTGCGCAGCCTGGGCTGGAAGCAGGTCGGGGCTGGTGTGCTGATCGGCCTGTTTTTATTCACTGGCTATGCCTTTCAGACCATCGGGCTGCAATACACCACCGCCTCCAAAGCCGGGTTTATTACCGGTCTTTCGGTAGTGCTGGTGCCGACACTGGCGGTCATCTTTATGCGTCACCGCCTGAAGCTGATGGCGGGCGTGGGAGTCTTGCTGGCTACCGGCGGGTTAGCCGCCCTGACACTGGATAGCCAACTGCAGATCAACCGCGGTGACCTGATCGTGCTGGGGTGCGCCCTGGCGTATGCGTTGCACATCCTCTCGATCAGTATCTTTGCACCGCGCACCGATCCGTTGGCTCTCTCGATCGTGCAGCTGGCCACTGTCACCGTAGCAGCCACGGCAGCATCATTCATCACCAAGACCGGCATCCCGCCAGCCAATCAGCAGGTGTGGTTTGCAGCCGCCTTTACCGGCGTGCTGGCGACCGCGCTGGCGTTTGCGGTACAGACGGCCGCGCAGCGTTATACCTCTGCTACCCACACCGCCCTGATTCTTGTGTTCGAGCCTGTTTTTGCCGCCATTTTCGGCGTGCTGCTGGCGGGTGACGAATTCACCAACCGCATCCTGGCAGGCGGCCTGCTGATCGTCAGCGGGATGGTCGTCAGCGAGATCGACTGGGACGAAACCACCGCGCAGGTGATCTCGCGTTTTCTCGCGCCTACCTATGTGAGCGTGCCGGTGATACTGCTGACGGCAATGCTCTCTGCCAGAAGCTGGTGGGAAGGCCTGCTATGGGGACTGGGTATCCTCCTGGTAGCGCTGCCATTGCCCCTCTACCTAGTGCGGCGCGAACTCAAGCGCGGGGGCATCGGCGACTGGTTCATGCGAAACCGCTGCGACCGGCTCAAGCCGATCCCGATCCTGGCGGTGCTCTTTGCCGTGCTGGTACCGCTGGGGCTGCTGGTGGCGCTCGACGGGCCGCGTCTCCTGTTGATAACTATGGCGGGCGCGGCAGCGCTTTCACTCGTCAACCTGCTCATCACTACGCGCTGGAAGATCAGCCAGCATGTCAGCGTGATCTCCTACGCCCTCGGCATCGTGGTGGGCATGCTGGGCTGGGGCCTGGCGCCGCTTTTGATCCTGATCCCGATCGTAGCTTGGTCGCGCGTCAAGCTGGACGCCCACACCCGCTCACAGACCATTGCCGGCGGCATTGTCGGGTTAACGGTCGCCGCGCTCTTTCTGCTGCTCTTCTAGACATGCCCCAACGATTGCGTCCTGTGCCAAGCCAAATATAATAACCATACAAGTGTAAAGGAGTGCCCCCATGCGAGCAATACGCCCCTGGGTTTCGTTGTTGCTGGTAGTCGTGATGGTGATATGCCTGCCACCTGCCAGTTTGGATGCCGCCACCGCTACCCCCCGCCCTACCCGTACTATCCAAGCCACCACCACACAGGCGCCCACCGACACGCCAAAGGCTGAGGACAGTGTAACGCCGACCGTTGAGGCGACTACCAGCCCAACGCCAGAGAACGAGCAAGAAAACACTGCCGACTCGGAAGGCACCGTTACCGCCACCCCCAAAGCGGAGGGCACCGTCACTGCGACGTCTACGCCCGCTGATAAGCCCGTACAAGAGATCACCAGCACGACGGGGCTCGAGCTGACCGTTTACAACCAGAATCTGGCACTCGTCAAAGACACACGCCCCTTTGAACTCAAGGATGGGCTCAACGAACTCCGCTTTGACGACGTCGCCGCCCTGATCGACCCCACCAGCGTTCAGGTAACCAGCCTGAGCGTCCCGACCGAGACGAGAGTACTCGAGCAGAACTTTGAATATGACCTGGTAGATACCTTCAAGCTGGTTTCCAAATATATCGACAAAGAAATCAGTGTGCGCACCTCCCATGGTGAGATCTATACCGGCACGCTGCTCTCGGGCAACGGCGACGTCATCCTGCAGCTGCAGGATGGCATCAAAATCATCAAAGAGAGCCAGATCCTGGAATATACCTTCCCGAAGCTGCCCACGGGATTGATCACCCGCCCCAGCCTTAACTGGTTGGTGACCACGACTGCCCCTGGCCCGCAGGACCTGCGCCTGACGTATCTGACGGGCGGGCTCTCGTGGCGCGCCAGTTATGTACTCCTGCTCGCTCCGAGGGGCGACCAGGTCGACCTCAACGGCTGGATCACGCTGCAAAACGACTCCGGCACCTCCTACCAGGATGCCAGGCTCAAGCTGGTAGCTGGCGATGTCAATCTGGTGCAGCAGCTGGCACCCGTGCCGGCCCGTGCTGCCATGGAATATGCTGCTGAAGAAAAAGAAGGCGTAGCCTCACGTTCGTTTTTCGAGTATCACCTCTACGAGATACAGCGTCCTGTAACCGTGCGCGAGAGCGAGATCAAGCAGGTCGAGTTTATCGCCGCACCGTCGGTGGCCACCGAAAAGGTGTTTGTCTACGAAGCCACCCCGCGCTATTACAGCGATGGCCTATATATCGATGCCGGCGACTATACCAACCCGGATACCAAGGTGCAGGTCAGGCTGCAGTTCAGCAACACCATCACCAATGGCTTGGGAATGCCCCTGCCGATGGGAATCGTGCGCGTCTACCAGCAGGATAGCGACGGCAGCGCCGAGTTTGTCGGCGAGGATGCCATCGAGCACACCCCCAAAGACGAAGCCCTGTCGCTTTACCTTGGCAACGCCTTTGACCTGGTGGCCGAGCGTAAGCAGGTCGAGTATCGCCAGCTATCAGAGCGCAGCGCCGAAGAAAGCTGGGAAATGACCCTGCGCAACCACAAGACCGAAGCTGTCGTGGTGCAGGTGATTGAGGACCTCTTCCGCGCCGAGGATGCCGAGGTGCGCGAGAGCAGTCTGGAATACACCGAACTGGGAAACAACCGCATCCGTTTTGATGTACCGATCAAGCCGGATGAGGAGGTCAAGCTCACCTATACGGTGTTGTACCGCTGGTAAGCACGGTGCTTGACAGTTCCCAATGCCGGCAATATGATGGGCGTAAGGTTAGAGCGCTATCCAATATTATGCCCAATGAAAGGAGCACCTATGACCTGTTGCGGCGATGTCAAGAAACCAAATATTATCTTTTTCGGGATCGATTCCTTACGGGCTGACCACATGAGCTGCTATGGTTACCCGCTGCTGACGACCCCACACATGGATCAGTTGGCAGAAGAAGGCACCGTCTTTGAGAAGAACTTTAGCCCGCACATCCCCACCACCAGCGGTTATGCCTCGATGTTTACCGGCCGCGATGTGTTCGGCACTCAGGTCGTGGCGCTGCGTCACCAGGGCGCCATGCGCCCCGAAGCGCGCACCCTGGCAGAGATCTGCCGCGATAACGGCTACACTACCACCAACGTGGGCTTTCGCGGTAACCCCGCCTCGCGCGGCTTTGATACCGTGATCGACTTTCAGGGTTGGGGCAGCTGGAACGAAGGGCGTAGCCCCAAGGCGCAGAACCTCAACGACGTGGCGATCCCTGAGCTCGAGCGCCTGGCCGCGCAGGACAAGCCCTTCCTGCTCTTCCTGCGCCACATGGATCCGCACGCCCCCTACCTGCCGCCAGCACCCTACGAGCGTGCCTTTTACCATGGCAACGAGTCCGACCCGAACAACCGCTCGATGGATCCCGTCATGGCGTTCAAGCCCTTCCGCGACTTTTTCGCCAGCTGGATGCCGCCCGGGATCTCGGACAAGGACTATGTGATCGCCCAGTATGACGGCGCGATCGCCTACATGGATGCCTGCATCCGCACCATTTTCAACGCCCTCGAAGAACTCGACATCATGGATGATTCGATCGTGATCATCAACTCGGATCACGGCGAGACGCTCTATGACCACGACTGCTTTTTCGATCATCATGGCCTCTACGACACCACCCTGCACGTGCCCCTGATCATCCGCTATCCGGGGCTGGTGCCGGCCGGCCAGCGCGTCTCGGGCTACTCGTTCCACAAGGACCTGCTGCCGACGATTATCGAGCTGGCGGATCTCGACGCTGGCGACTATCAGATGGATGGCCGCAGCCTGGTGCCGATGATGTATGAAGAAGAGCCCTCTCACGAGGCCGAGTTCTACATCACCGAGTGCACCTGGATGCGCAAGCATGGCTGGCGCACGCCGCAGTGGAAGCTGATCCGCGCTCTCGAACCGGACTTTCACTTTAAACCGGCCGTCGAGCTGTATAACCTGATCGAGGATCCTGAGGAAAACAACAACCTGGCCGAAGCCGAGCCCGAGATGGTCAAAGCTCTCTCAGAGCGCATGGATGCCTTTATCGCCAAGCGCGAGGCTGAAACCGGGTTCACCAACCCGATCCTTACCCAGGGCGACTGGCACGGCCACGAGGGCGTGGGGCCCTTCAAGACCAGCCAGCAGGCGTATGACACGATGCACATCGGCGACCCGGCACAGGCTGCGAAACTGCAAGCCGAATCTCGTTAAGATACAAGGAGCAAACCAGTATGACACTGCAAGTCGCGATTGTTGGAATGGGGAATATCGGCAACGTCCATGCCGGCGTTTATTCCAAGCTACCAGATGTCAAGATCGTAGCGGTCTGCGACATCATCAAAGAGAAAGCTGACCGCGCCTCGGCCACCTATGGAGCACCGGCGTTCTACTCGGTGCAGGATATGGTCAAGAGCGGCATCCAGATCGACGCCGCCAGCATGACCACCGCGGGTGTTGAGAACGGCGGCGACCACTATGTCGCCACCATGGAGCTCTTGAGCGCCGGCATCCCGACTTTGGGCGAAAAACCGATCTCGAACAACCTGGCTTATGCCCGCGAGATGGTCGCTCTGGCCAAGGAAAAGAACCTGCGTTACGGCATCAACCTGAACCACCGCTTTACGCCGGCCGCCAAGCTGGCCAAGCAGTGGGTCACCGACGGCCGCCTGGGCGAGCTCAACATGATCAAGATGACCATGTGGATCAACAACCCCAACGAGTCATCGCCCTGGTTCCACATCCGTGCGCTGCATCCGCACTCGCTGGATGTGATGCGCTACTTTGCCGGAGATGTCGCCAAGGTGCAGGCCTTTTTCAAAAAGGGCAAGGGCCGGGTATGCTGGTCGAACGTGCAGGTCAACATGCAGTTCGAAAACGGTATGATCGGCAACCTGACGGGCAGCTATGACGCCGGCGGGAGCTTTGGGCTTGAGAACCTGGATGTGATCGGCTCGGAAGGCCGCTTTGTTCTCCAAGACGCTTGCGAGCACCTCACCTTTTACCCGCGTCGCTCCCGCGAGACGGAGACCTTTGACTATGTGGGCGGCATGATGGGCTTTAGCGAGACGTTTACCTCGCGCATCACCCGCTGGGTCGAACAGAACATCGCCAAGGTAGATCCTGACGAGATCGACGCCAAGGGCGAAGACGCACTAAAGGTGCAGACGATCATCGAGGCGATCATTGAATCCTGGGAAACTGGCCAGGTCATCGATATCAAGTACTAGCTCGGTAACTACTATGGTAACCCACCATCTCGGTCGCACATCCGCCCGAGATGGTATCTTGCCGGCACCGCTCAGCGTGCGCCGGCAGGTAATATCGCATAAAGGCAGGATAGCATGCAACGAGTATGTGTCGTAGGGATGGGCGTAATCGGCAACCGCCACGCTGATATGTACAAGGGCGAGCCGCTGGCCGACCTGGTGGGCGTGTGCGATATCATCCGCGAGCGCGCCGATGCCGCCTCCGAGCGTCTGGGCGTGCCAGCTTTTTACGACCAACAGGAAATGCTCGATGCGCTAAACCCCGATATCTGCAGCATCACCACCGGCGGATACGAGTACGCGTCCGACCACTATCTTCCCACTATAGTCGCGCTCGAGCATGGCTGCCATGTACTGGGCGAGAAACCGATCTCGAACGAGATCCCCAAGGCCGAGGAAATGGTCGCCCTGGCACGCGAAAAGGGCCTGTGTTATGGCATCAACCTCAACCACCGCTTTACGCCGGCGGCTCTGTTAGCCAAGCGCTGGCAAAATGAGGGCAAAATCGGGCACCTCCTGTTCATCAACATGGCGCTGTGGATCATGAACCCGCGCGAAAGCTCGCCCTACTTTCACCTGAAGGCCCTGCATCCGCACTCGATCGACATCATGCGCTACTTCTGCGGCGATGTAGAGTCGGTCTCGTGCTTTGCGCAAAAGGCGCCTGGCCGCACCATCTGGTCGACGGCCACCTTTAACATGCGCTTTGTGAACGGCTGTGTGGGCACCCTCACCGGCAGCTATGATATCGAGCGCGGCCATCCCATGGAGCGCTGCGAAGTTGCCGGCACCAAGGGGCGGTTTGTCATCGAAGACATGTTCCGCGAGGTTACGCTCTACCCGGCCGGCAACCTCGAAAAGTCGGTCTATACCAACCCGATCTTTGGCGGAATGACCAGCTTTGAAGAGACGTTCAAAAACCGCATTCACACCTTTGTCGAACAAGTGGATGCCAGCGTAGCCCCCGAAGAGATCGACGGGTCAGGCGCGCAGGGCCTCGCAGCCCAGAAAGTGATCGCCGCCGCCATCGAATCGCTCAATACCGGCACGATCATCAAGGTTAACTAGTCGTTACTGGGAGGATTGCTGATGAAACTGGGAGCTAACTCGGTGCTGTTTGGCGGGCACAGCCTGGAAACAGCCTTTAAATCGATCGCGCTGGCCGGTTATGACGGCATCGAGCTCTCTGCCATTGGCGGCATGAGCGAGCATCTGATGCTGGATAACTGGCAGGCAATCGCCGACGACATCAAGTCGTATGCCAAGACCTACAACCTCGAGCTGCTGGCCATGGAACAGCCCTCGCAGGATCCTGAGCTGATGGAAAAGGCTTTTCAGGCCGCCGTCGAGATCGGCATCCCGATCATCAACTGTGGGCCGGGCGGCAAGGCGGGAGACGAAGAGTCGTTCAAGGTAACGGTGGATTCGCTTAACAAGCTCTCCGAGCGCGCTGAGCACTATGGCGTGACACTGTGCGTCAAGGCGCACGTGGGCGCGTGCATCTATAACACGCCCACCACCCTGCGCGCAATGGAACTGATCACTTCGCCCGCCTTTGGCATCGACATGGACCCCTCGCATATCTACCGTTCCGGTGAAAATCCGGTCGAGGCGATTGCGGCGGTGATCAGCCGCGTCAAGCATGTGCACATTCGCGATTGCAAAGGCCGCCAGCAAGGGCCCGGCAAGCCCGAGATGCAGGCCAACGGCCGCGGCGATATCGACCTGGTGGGTTATATCCGCGTCTTGCACGACAATGGCTACAACGGCCCGCTCGACCTGGAAGTGATCGGCTCCAAGGATTACAACCTCGAGCAGTGCAGCATCATTGCGGCGGAATCGCGCGGGCACATGCAGGCCTGTCTGCAGGCTTGCGGCGCGCGCTAAACCAACCTCACGCATCCTGGGCAGGGCTGTACGGCTCCGCCCTTTTTCTATGCCACCGTCATATCGGGCGCATAGCGCGTCAGATCCTCCCGCAGCTTTTTCAGGGCCAGATCACGCGCCTTGGCCTCGAGCATCACATCATAGGGCTGTTCCGCCGTCTCACGCAGCATGCCGATCAGCTCAAAAGGCTGGATAAAATCGGCGTGCTCGGTCCAACTGGGCGCCTTGATGTGATCGCCATGCCGGCTCATCTCGGTACGCGGTGAGCTAAAGTGGATCTTGGGAGTAACCCCTGCCGGCCAGCTGGCCACGCAACGTGCGATCGCCTCCTGCCAGGGAATCAAGGTCGGGTTCAGCACTAGATGGTGCTGCCAATCGAACACCAGAGGCACCCCGCACTGCCGGCTGACCTCGAGCACATCCGCCACACTGAAAAGACGATCGTCATGCTCAAGCACCACCCGCCGCCGAATGGCTTCTGGTAGATTCGAATACTGCTCGCTAAAGCGCGCCAGCGCCGCAGGTTTATCGTCATAGCTACCGCCTACGTGCAGCACAATCACACTCTCCGGGCTGGTCGCCAACGCATCCAGAAAGGCCGCCTGCGCCGCCAGCTCGGAGATCATCCCAGTCAACCGCGCCTCGTCAGGGCAGGCCAACGAGACGCTGCTATAAGGGTGAAATGACAGGCGCATATCCAGCGCCTGCACACGATCGGCCAACAATGCAGCCTCGTGAGCATAGGTGCACCACAACGCTGCCAGTGCCTGCTCCGAAGCAGCCTGTGGTGCCATGTTGCTGTGCAGACGGTACATGCGGATGTGTTGTCGTTCGCAATAACCCAGAATGTCGCGCAGGCGCATCAGGCTGGCACCGCCCGCAAAAGGACCGCTGGGCGGGTCACCCAGGGGTGCCAGGTCGGGCTGTCCCAGGATGCGCACCGAAAAACCCAGGCGTCTTGCCTGCGCTGTAGTTACATGGTTAGCCTTGGGCAAGTTTCGATTTTCCATCTCGGATGTGGTACTATTCAACAGCTATCACCTAGACTGTAGGCAGTTGCCGGCACTTGTCCAGCAGCGCCGATATTTCACGAGGAGAAGCGTAGTGAGACCTTCTTTACCCAAGAACGGGTTTGTCTATTTGCTGATCATAGTGGCGTTGTTCGCCCTCGTCTATAGCCTGGTCGCGCCTTCCGAGGCGGTGCGCGAGATTCCCTTGAACCATGTGGCGCAGTATGTGCAGCAGGGGCAGGTCAAGGCGCTGACCATCCGCAACGACGGTGTGATCAACCTGGTGGTGGATGAATCCGGCCATGATGTGCGCTATGTCTCGCGCAAGGAAATCGACGTAGGCTTGGGCGAGACCCTCACCCAGCTGGGAGTCTCCGCCGAGCAACTTGCCACCGTCAACGAACTGGTTGTCCTAAAGCCGAGTTTGTGGGAAAACTGGAGCCTGATCCTCATCCAGGTCGTGCCGTTGGCCCTCATCGGCCTGTTTTTGATCCTGATGTTGCGCCAGGCGCAATCCGGCAACAACCAGGCGATCTCGTTTGGCAAGAGCCGTGCCCGCATGTTCACGGGCGACCGCCCCACCAGCACCTTTGGCGATGTGGCCGGCGCTGATGAGGCAAAGCAGGAACTGCAGGAAGTGGTCGAGTTCCTCAAAGAGCCCGACAAGTTCACTGCACTGGGGGCGCGCATCCCCAAGGGCGTGCTGCTGGTCGGCTCACCCGGCACCGGTAAGACCCTCATGGCGCGCGCTGTGGCGGGCGAGGCCGGGGTGCCCTTTTTCAGCATCAGCGGCTCGGAATTTGTCGAAATGTTTGTGGGCGTGGGCGCCAGCCGTGTGCGCGACCTGTTTGACCAGGCCAAGCGCAACAGCCCCTGCATCATCTTTATCGACGAAATTGACGCGGTCGGCCGCCAGCGCGGCGCCGGTCTGGGCGGCAGCCACGACGAGCGCGAGCAGACTCTCAACCAGATCCTCGTCGAGATGGACGGCTTTGATACCGATACCAAGATAATCGTGATCGCCGCCACTAACCGGCCCGACATCCTCGACCCAGCCCTCCTGCGGCCGGGACGTTTTGACCGCCGTGTAATCCTGGACAAGCCCGACCGGCGCGGCCGTGAGGCTATCTTTGGGGTGCACGTGCGCGGCAAGCCGCTCGAAAAAGACGTCAGCCTGGATACCCTGGCGCGCCAGACCCCCGGCTTTACCGGCGCAGATATCGAGAATGTGGTCAATGAGGCCGCGATCCTGGCGGCACGCCGCAACAAGCGCTCGATCGGCATGGAAGAGTTCCAGGAGGCTACCGAACGCGTCATCGCCGGGCCCGAGCGCCGCTCGCGCCTGATCACTGACAAGGAAAAGCGCCTGATCGCTTACCACGAGGCCGGACACGCCCTGGTGCAGACGAGCATGCCCAATTGCGACCCGGTGCACAAAATCTCGGTGATTGCTCGCGGGCTGGCTGGCGGTTATACCCTCACCCTGCCCGAAGACGACCGCACGCTGTATACCAAGAGCAAATTCGAGGATGAGTTGGCCGGCCTGATGGGCGGACGTGTCGCCGAGCAACTCGTCTTTGGCGACGTAACCACCGGCGCCAGCAACGACCTGCGGCGTGCTACCCAGCTGGCGCGTTCGATGGTGACCGAATATGCCATGACAGAGACGTTGGGACAGCGCACCTTTGGCCAAAAGGAAGAGCTGATCTTTTTGGGGCGCGAGATCGCCGAGCAGCGCGATTACAGCGAGCAGGTGGCTTCACAGATCGACCAGGAGATCAAAGCGATCACCGACAAGGCGCATAGCCGCGCGCAGGATGTCCTGGTGGCCAAACGCGTCGTGCTGGATGCCATCGCCAACCGCCTGATCGAAAAGGAAACCATCGAGGCGCCCGAGCTGAACGCCATCATCAGCCAGGGCGACGCGTCGGCGGAGCAGCCCGCTGCCCCAGAACCCGCCTGATCGCGGCGTGGCAAGTTCACAACCAACCCTTGACCTGGCTCCCGGCACCTGCCTGAGCCAGGTCTTTACCGTTCAACCCCAGCACTTGGCCCTTAACTGGCAGAGCGGTGCGGTAGCCGTCCTGGCAACCCCACAAATGATCGCCTGGATGGAAGGTGTGGCTGCTGACCTGGCAGCCCCGTTACTCGATGATGGTCTATGCACCGTTGGCACACTGGTCAATGTCAAACACAGCGCTGCCGTAGCATTGGGGGCGCAGGTGACGGTTGAGGCGGAGTTTATCGGCCGGCACGAGCGCCTGCTCGAGTTTCGCGTGCGTGCCAGTGATCCGAGCGGTGAGATTGGCAGCGGCACCCACCAGCGGGTCATCGTCAGCATCGAACGCCTGAACGCGCGCGCCGTGGCTCGCACCCGGCGTTAGGATTTGGGTGTCTCGGTTTCGTCGGCGGTTGGGGTCAGTTCAGGAGTGCCGGTACCCGGCGTGAGCGACTCGGCTGGAGCCGTTTGGGTGGTATCAGCGGGCGGCATGAGGATATCCATGATCAACTGCGGCGTAATACGCGGCCGGTTGATCAGCATCCACAGCGTAATCGCCACTGCAGCAATCATAATTGCAATCAGCACCGGCGGGAGATTGGTTTGACTGGTCGCCTTGGGGCGCACCGACCGCGAATACTCCAAACCGGTAGTCGGTGTCATCCCCGGAGTGGTGGCCTCGCCCGGCAGCGTTACCAGCACCACCGGCGGCTGCGGATGTGCCCCCGTGCGCAGCTGCTGCGCCACCGCGCGCGCCACTGCATCCGGCTGAACCACGAGCCCCGACAATCGCAAAACGCGCGGCGCCATGCGCTGCCCTACAGCTGCATCCGTCAGCACCGCACTATCACCCGGATACAAACGCCGCTGGCAGATGTTAGAGTTGGTAATCACCTCGGCCAGAGCGGGTTCCTCGTCGGCTATACCAACCGCGCTGCCGCGCGGATTGGGCAAAACGGGCAGCAGCTTGTTCTGGCGCCACACCCAGATGCGCGCACGATTGCCGCCGACAGCGTACAGGGTCATATTATGGACCACCATCGCTGCCAGGATGCCGTTGTCGTCGTCGGTGGTCTCGTCCAGGTTAAAGGTATGGCAGAGGGCGTACATCGGGTCGCTCTGCTTGCTGGTGTAAAAAGCGCTATAGCGCTCAATGGCCGTCTGCGGGTCAGAAGCAGCGTCCCAGAGCAGATACAGGCGCCCACGGCGTGCCAGGCGCCCCAGGTCAAGGCGCTTTAACTGGGTCGTGAGCGCTTCTTCGAGCACCGTTTGGTTGGCGCTGCCATATTGCGGCAGGATAGGGTTGGGGTTGCGATCGATCATGGCGCTCGTAGTATAGTGCTGCGCCCTCTCACAGGCAATCGGCGTTTGCCCACCCACGCTAAATCGGCTACAACACACCCAACACGGATAAGGAGTCAGTCAATGAATAGCGCACAGATCGCTAATCTGGCCCTCGACCAGGGCAAGGGAGTCTTTCGCCTGGCGCCAACCTGGGTACCGCGTTCGTTCTGTATCCCTGGACGGCGCATCAAGTTGCACCCCGACGATTACTATGCCCTTGGGGCGCATCGCGGAGGCATCGACGAGCGCTGGTTTTCGAGTACCATCCCAGCCGATAACGGCCCGGAGACCCTGCCCGACGAAGGACTCTCCTATATCATCTTTGAAGATGGCGCCGAAACGCGCCGCGTGCTCCTGCGCGACGCCGTCGCCGAGTTGGGGGCTGCCGTCATCGGCGAACGCCTGTGGCAGCAGTATGGCGCCTGGCCTATGTATGCCAAGTTCTTTGATAACAAGGGCGCCCTGCCGCATCACCTGCACCAGATGGCGGCAGACGCCGAGCGCGTCGGCCAGGTGGCCAAGCCGGAGGCTTATTTCTTCCCCAGCCAGCTCAACAACTATGGGGCGGATTTTCCCTATACCTTTTTCGGGCTTACCCCGGGCACCACACGCGAGCAAGTGATCGAATGCCTGGAGCGCTGGGACCAAGGCGATAACAAGATCACCAACTATTCCAGCGCCTTTCGCCTGCAGCCCGGGACCGGCTGGGATGTGCCCGCCGGCGTGCTGCACGCCCCCGGCAGTCTGTGCACCTATGAGCCGCAGGGCGCCAGCGACGTGTTTGCCATGTTCCAGTCGCTGGTCAATGACGCGCCGATTGCCTGGGATCTGCTGGTCAAAAATGTGCCCGCCGAACATCACCGCAACCTGGATTACATCGTCAACATGATCGACTGGGACCTCAACCTCGATCCAGATTTCGCCGCCAACCGCTTTATGCCGCCCAAGCCGGTGCGCGCGATGGCCGAGATGGAGGATTCCGGGATGATCGACAAATGGGTAGCATACCGCAGCCCGGCCTTTAGCGCCCGTGAGACCACCATCCTGCCCGGCCGCAGCGTAACACTGCGCGACCAGGGAGCTTATGGGTTGATCGTGCTGCAGGGGCATGGCACCCTGGGCGGCTGGCCGATCGAGACGCCCGCGCTGATCCGCTTTGGGCAGCTCACTCGCGACGAATACTATGTCACAGAAGCAGCCGCACTTGCCGGCGTAGAGGTGGTCAACCCCTCCAGCACCGACCCGATCGTGATGCTGCGCCATTATGGCCCGGGTAACCCCGAGCTGGCACTCTAGAAATGACAACCGCCGGCCAGGCGGTTGACGCCTGGCTGGCTGCGTGCTAGAATCCGTAGCGCTCACGGGCCCATAGCTCAGCGGTTAGAGCGACCGGCTCATAACCGGTTGGTCCCTGGTTCGAATCCAGGTGGGCCCACCAAGTTAAGTGGACAAACGTTGAATCAATGTTTGTCCATTCTTTTCTTTCCTGTTTTAATCATCTTACTAGAAAGATTATTGTTTTATGAGAACTTATTCTGTTACAGTTAGGGAGAGTAGAAATGTTAGATTACGCACTTCGCCGAAGTTTTGAAGAAATGAGGGAAATACTGTCCAAAGCTGGAGATTATCCGCATTGCGATGATATCAAAAAGGAAGTGAACTATCGCGTTGGTACGTTTCTACATTGGCTCATTGATAATCACGAGAGATTAAAAACAAATATAAAAGACGAAGAGGCTATCCATTTTTTTGCGGTTTGCGTTATGCTAACAATCAATTGAAGCACGATTTGAACGTCATACAAATATATAATTGGACTGGAGGTTTAGAAATTCCGTTACATATTCCATTATCAATTCCTCCAATTGTGTTTAAGTGGTGTACATATAATGAACCATCCAATCCGAGATTTAAGGATCAGCACAAATATTATGTGCTCTATATTCAAGATAATGACATTATTGAAGTTTCTGAAAAAGCTCTCTCAATAATTGATTCAGTTAATACTACACTCAACTAAGGCTTTTCATGATATATAGAGCTGGATGTAGTATTATTACGTCATATCCTTCATATTACTTAATAAGTTGTGTATTTTGGATTTTAAAAGTTAATTTTCAGTTATGCTGAGGCAACTCAAAAGGATGTTTTACATAGACCTGACATAGAGCAATTATTAAATGATCCGAATATGATTATCGAAAAAAATATGGCATTGATTTAGAGCCAAGCTATGTTAAAGCTACAACTCAGGCTTATTGATTGTAGTAAGTATATCGGAGATATTAATATATAGGACGTGAACTCACTCCTGCTTTGCTTCAGTTCGGGGAAAATATCGGATATGAAGTTCGTTGGTCAGAATGTAGCAAAGGGTACGGAACAAAAGAGCTCTCAATGTCTTTAGAATAATGTGCTAATGTGTCTAAACTAAACAGGGTTTTCACTATATGTAATGATGATAATTTGGTCCAGTCTGTATTAGTCGAGCAAACCACGCAAGCCATTAACGCCAGCGATGCTGGTTGAGTAATCCCCCAGTGCTATGTTTATTGCGGCGGCTGGAATGCGTTCCACCGCTTTATCAGCTCCAGCATGGCCGGATCATCGGCATAGTCAGATGTCAGCGCTACCGCCTCGGTAGTGGCTTTCACCACGATATGCTGCCGGTCGATCTCGAGGCATGTGTGGCCCACCCATTCGCCCTGGTAGCCCTGCTGCACGATCACCGTGCTACCGACCGTCTCTGGCTCGGACATCAGTGTGCGGTCGCTCCCGCCAATAATCACGTCGATGGTGGGCACCGCCGCCGCCAGATCGCGATCGGCACGCAGCCCCTGACGTGAAAGCACCACAAAGAGATCCGCCTGAGGGCCGATGGTGTTGATCACGCTGCGCACCGCCTCAGCCGCGTCACGCGTATCGGCCTGGTCAGCAATCATTGGCGCATGTATCTTTAATACCGCCGAGGGCTCACTCACGCCGATCACTGCCACCCTCAGGCCGTTTTTCGTCACGATGGTATAGGGTTCTGTCAACAGCTCGCCTTTGGCATCCACCAGGTTGGCCGAAAGCAGCGGGAACTCGGCCGCCTCCTGCAGGCCCTTGAAGGCTTCCAGTCCCTCAGAGAGCTCCAGCGCACCGATCGCCATAGCATCATAATGCATGTCATTCATCGCTTCGAGCAAGGCCTTGCCATCGGTATCGCTTGCGAATTGGATGCCAAACAGCGTGTTGCCGCTATCCACCAGCAGCACGTCGTGGTGCTCGCGCACCTCGTTCAGATAGGTTGCCCGCCGGGCAACCCCTCCTTTTTGGATGCCTCAACCGCAAGGTTCGATATAACCGTAAACATCGCCGGTGTGCAGCACCACCAGGCTGGCATTTGCAGCTGGTTTGCCGCAGGCCGCCAGGATCAACACCGTCACCAGTGCGGCAATCAGGGTCAGTCGCTTGAATGTGCGTCGAGTCGCAGGCATATCTCGCTCCTTATAAAAAACGCGCTGGCCGGGGTGGCCAGCGCGTCGGTTAGCCTCGATTACCGCAGGTAGTCTTTGAGCTGGCAGCTGCGATGCGGGCTGCGCAGCCGGTCAAGCGCCTGATGTTCGATTTGGCGGATGCGTTCACGCGTCAGGCCAAACTTTTCGCCCACCTCTTCGAGGGTGTGAGCGCGCCCATCGCGTAAGCCAAAGCGCATCCCCAGGATACGCGCCTCACGCGGGCTGAGCGCCGTCATGACGCTCTCGAGGGCTTCACGCAGCAGCTTCTGATAGGCGATATCCGTGGGCGGCGGTGAATCCTCATCTTCGATAAAATCGCCGAATTCGGTATCGCCGTCATCCCCCACCGGACGCTCCAGCGAGACCGGATAACGCGAGATGCGCAGCAACCTCTCCACCTTGGTGCTGGAGAGGCCCGTCTGCTGAGCAATATCCTCGGAGGTGGGGCGGTGGCCGCACTCCTGCTCAAGCTGCTCGGAGATGCGGTATATGCGGCGGATCTGGTCGCCCGCGTGCACCGGCAGCCGGATCAGGCGGCTCTGCTGAGCCAACGCGCGCGTAATACCCTGGCGGATCCACCAGGTGGCATAGGTGCTGAACTTGTATCCGCGGTGATAGTCGAACTTTTCGACAGCCTTCATCAGGCCGATATTGCCCTCCTGGATGAGATCCAGGAATGGCACGCCCTGGCCGATATACTTTTTGGCCACGCTCACTACCAGGCGGGTGTTGGCCTCGATCAGGTGCGAGCGGGCGTTCTCGCCGATAGCTACCTCGTCCTCGAGCTTTTCACGTTCGTCTTCGCTGAGCGTTTTATCGCGCAGTTTGGCGCTGGCGCGCTCGCCCGTTTCGATCTGGCGGGCCAGCTTGACCTCTTCGGCGCCGGTCAGCAGGGGCACTTGTCCCATCTGCTTAAGGTAGAGACTGACAGAATCATCGGTAGAAATGTCGTCGAGGTCGTTGCGGGTATCGATCTGGGTGGTTTCGTCTTCGGGCGGTAGCTCGTTTTCGTCGGTCAGGCCCAACTCAGAGACGATCATCTCGGCCTCGAAATCAAGACCCTTTTCTTCGAGCTCATCACTATCAGTCAACTCTTGCAGTTTCTCTTCCAAGTAATCACCTCTTCAGCATTGTGTGTGAAGTGAAATTAGAATTCGTTGAGACTGCGCGAACACCGCCACAGGAAAACCCGGCCGAGGCCCATATCCTGACAAACGGTGTGCTGACTAGCCACATCATTATAGCTTGCCAGTGGCGTTTGGTCAACCCCCCAGAGGCTCCCATTAATGTCCTCGGGTACTTTTCAACCTATTATTCACCAGGTGATTGTCATTGACGATGGCTTGTGCTAAGATGGAAGGTCAAGGAGCACATGCTGCCAGCTAACCTGAATACTGACCAACTGAGCCGTGCTGTGCAAGGGTTCTTGACGATTACGTCCATCACCTGGGACGCGCCCTCTGGGGCAGCGGTCAGGATCTGTGGGCAACTGCTGGTGCCCAGCCACGAGGCCTATCGCCGCCTGGAGCCCTTTGCTGCTCAACACGGCTGCGTCCTGCGCCTGCGACGTGATGGCGACGAGGCCTGCTTTGAACTGATACCGACAGCCGCGGCGCCAGCGCGCAGACGGGGGTGGCTCCCGATTCTACTGGGTGTGCTGACGGTGCTCTCGGTGACGGCTTCGTATCTGTTCTTTTGGGAGGGGTACCCCGCCGCCGGCACGCAGCTCGCCCCCAGTCTGGCGCACGCGCTGACTTTTGCAGGCGGCTTGCTGGGCATTCTGCTGACACACGAGTTCGGCCACTTCCTGATGGCCCGCCGCCTGAGCATGCCCGTCAGCTGGCCGTACCTGATCCCGTTCCCGCTCAGCCCGTTTGGCACGTTAGGGGCGATTATTCGAATGCGGGGCATTCCGCGTAACCGCCGTGAGTTGGTGCTGATCGGTGTCGCCGGCCCTCTGGCCGGCCTGGTAGTGGCGATACCGGTGCTCTTGACAGGCCTGATGCTCTCGAGCGTGGAAACGTTGCCGGCCTCTGGCTATATACTGGAGGGTAACTCACTGCTGTATACACTGGCCAAGCTGCTGGTGTTTGGCAGGTGGCTGCCTTCTGCCGGCAGCGATGTGATGCTGCATCCGCTGGCATTTGCCGGTTGGGCCGGTCTGCTTGTGACAGCCATGAACCTGTTGCCTTCTGGGCAGCTGGATGGTGGGCACATCGCCTACGGTTTACTGGGACGCACCAGCCGTTACCTGGCATGGGCGGTTTGGGGTATACTGGTCGTATTGGGCATCTGGTGGCGCGGATGGTGGCTGTGGGTAGTGCTGTTATTCCTGACTGGCCGCCGTTACCCCGCCCCGCTTGATGAGATCACCACTCTGACGGCACCGTTACGGTGGCTGGCGATCGTAATGCTGATCATATTTGTTCTTACCTTTACACCACTGCCGATGATATTGGTTAACTAGAGGAAAAGATGCTGAATCAGGAACTACCCGATGCTGGGACGCCTCCGGATGGTTTGCCCCTGAAACGCGGGCTCCTCGTGGTGGGAGGTATCGCCGCCCTCACGATCATCATCATCCTGGCGATCTATTTTGGCTTTATCCGCAAGCGCATCACCCCGCCCGAGGCCGACCAGACGGTGCCAGCCACGACAGAGACGGCAGTCGCAGCCGGTACGGCCGTCGCCACTGTGCAGGTGCGTGGGCGCATCCGCGAGTATGCCCCGGGGGCGTTGATTGCCGTGATCACCCCTGAAAGCGGCAACATCGAACAGCTCATCATCACCGAGCAAACCCAGATCGTCGACGCCAAGGGCAAACCTGCCAGCCGCGACCGGCTGGTATCGGGCGCTTCCATCGTCGCGATGGGCACGCTTGATTCGCTCAACCGGCTGATCGCGCGCACCATTACCGTCGGTGAAGCCGGCACCACCGGCACACCACGGCCAACCCGCCAGGTCACACCCTCTCTCACGCCCGAAGCGTCCGCTGAGACACCCACGCCCCAGGCAACAGTGGTGCCCAAGGCGATCTGGGCGGCCTCCTACTATGATAACACCGAGCTGGCCGGTGAACCCGTTTTGCGGCGCAACGACCCTGTGATCGACTTTCTGTGGGGTGAGCAGCCACCCGCCAGCGGCTTGTCGGCCTCCGGCTTTGGGGTGCGCTGGGTCGGGCGCTGGGACTTTGATGAAGGCGGCTTTCGCATCAACGCCTATGCTGACGATGCCGTAAGGGTATGGTTGGATGGCGTGCTGATCATCGATGCCTGGCAAGCCCAGCCTACCACCCTCTCGACCGCGGATGTGTACCTCAAGGCTGGCGAGCACGAGCTCAGAGTGGAATATGCCGATTTTGCCGACCAGGCCGAAATCCGCGTATGGTGGGATTTCCGCGGACAGTTCCCCGAATGGAAGGGCGAATACTTTACCAACCCCAACCTCACCGGCAGCCCTGTGCTGGTGCGCAACGACCAAGTGCTTTTATTCGACTGGGGCAACTCAGCGCCCGCTCCGCAGGTGCCTGTCGACCACTTTTCGGTGCGCTGGTCGCGCTCGCTGGTGTTTGACGAGGGGCCCTTCCGCTTTACCACCACCGCTACCGACGGCGTAAGGTTATACGTGGATGGCAACCTGCTGATCGACGAGTGGCACCAGGCTGAACTGACCAGCTACACCGGCTATATCTACCTGGTGCGCGGTGCACACAACGTGGTGCTCGAGTATTACTCGCACACCGGCCCTGCCACCGTCAAACTAGGCTGGGACCGCATCGAACAGTTTTACAACTGGAAGGGCGAGTACTTTAACAACACCAACCTGAGCGGCACCCCTGCCCTGGTGCGCGATGATCCTGTCGTCTCCTTTGACTGGCAAGACGGCTCGCCGGGAGCTACGATTCCAGCCGATAACTTTTCAGTGCGCTGGAGCCGTACGGTCACCCTCGAAAAGGGCACCTACCGCTTTTGGGCGGACACCGATGACGGGGTGCGCATCAGCGTAGATGGCGTGCTATTGGTCAACGCCTGGGTCGCCTCGGCCGGCTTGCAGCAGGCACTGGTGACTGTCGAAGCCGGCCCGCACCTAGTTGTGGTCGAGTTCCTGGAACTCGGCGGCACCGCCTCGATCGAGTTTGGGTACGATGTTGCCCCTGCGCCGACTGCGACGGCAACCGCCACGCCAACTGAGCCGACACTGCTGCCTGAAGCGACAGAGACAGCCACGCCGACCGTGACCGTGGATGCGACTGCCTCGGCTACGCCCAAGCCCAGCGCCACGCCCTGATTCATGTACCGAGGTAAGATAGATTGGCCTGGGGAGTAGCGGCTGGTTTGCTGTGTGCCTTTTGCTGGGCGGTTGGCTCAGTATCGTTCCGCAACATCGCTCACAAACTCGACCCGTTTTCCCTGAACGCACCGCGCACCTTGGCAGCCGGACTGCTGATGTTGATAATGCTCGCGCTGAGCGGGCATATGGGCGAGATCGCCACCATCCCGCCGCGCAACCTCTTTTATCTGATAATCAGCATCGCCGTGACAGCCGCGATCGGCGATGCCTTTTACGTCACCAGCATCCGCAAGATGGGCCTCAGCCGCACTATCCCGATCGCCAACGCCTATCCGGCGCTCACCATGGGGTTGGCCGTGCTCTTTCTCAACGAAACCATCACCTGGACATTAGCTGTCGGTCTGGTGCTGGTGATGATCGGTGTCGTCCTGGTGAGCCGGCCAAACGGTGGCACTGCAGCGGATAAGGGAGAGCTCAAAGCTGGCTTGTCCTATGCGCTCATCACCGCGCTTTTCTGGGCGGCCGGCATGGTGCTGACGGCCCCGGGTATGGAGGGCATCGGCGCGCTGGCAGCCTCGGCCGTGCGCACACCGGCACTCTCGCTGATGCTGTGGGCGGTGGTGCTGGTGCGCCGCAGTTACCGGCAGTATGCCGCCCTGACCCGACGCGAATGGGTGATCCTGATCGTAGGCGGTTTAATCGGCTGGGGGTTTGGCAACCTCTTTTTTGTGGCAGCCGTCTCGCTGCTGGGGGCCACGCGTGCCGCCATTCTGGCTTCTACCCCACCGATTTTTGCGTTGCCTCTCAGTACCTTTTGGATGCACGAGCGCCCGACCTGGCCGGTGATCGTGGGCACCTTTATCGTAGTGAGCGGGATCATCCTCATCAGTTAGTTGGCGAACTGTCATTTGGGAGCACACTGCGCGCTGAGAAATGTGTGACTATGCCCAAAACAACTGGCCGGCGGCAGTTGACATACTCGCCCCGCTGACTAATCTGGTTACGACGATCTGGCGCCGAACGACCGCACTGTCACCATCCAAACATCTGATCAAGGAGCATGAAATGGCCTGGACCTCTCCCTTTAGCCTGCCCGGAGCCTGGTATCGCGGCAACTTGCACGCCCATACCACCCAATCAGACGGCCTCTTCTCACCTGAGGAAGTCACTGCCTTTTACCGCTCAGTTGGCTATGATTTTATGGCCATCACAGACCACTGGGTCTATACCGCCGGCACACGCTCTGCCGATGGCAGCTGGATCACCATTGCAGGCTCCGAGCTGCACGGCGAGGGCTACCACATGCTGACGGTTGGCACCAGCGGCTTGCCCGACCGCGCCCTGGCGGCCGACCCGGCAGTGCTGGCGGCCGAGGTAGCGCGCCTGGGCGGGCTGGCCTTTTATGCGCATCCTTATTGGACGGGCCAGACCTATGACAAGCTCGTTACCACGCCAGCTGTTCTGGGTATCGAGGTCTATAACGGCGTGTGCGACCAGGAGGTCGGACTGGGGTATTCGCGCAACGAATGGGATGAGGCGCTCTGCACCGGCAAGCAGCTCTATGGCCTGGCCACCGACGACGGCCACGGCGGCGGAGGCCACAAGGCACTCGGCTGGGTGATGGTGCGCGCCACTGAGCTCGAAGAGGGCGCCATTATCGAGGCGCTGCGCAAGGGCAACTTTTATTCCAGCAACGGGCCGGCCATCACCGACCTGCGCCTGACGCGTCAGGACGGTAAGCCCGCCCTGGTGGTGCGCTGCAGCCCTTGCCGCTCCATCACCCTGTATGCCGCCATGCCTATGGGCCGACGCATCAACGCCCCTGAGGGAGGGCTGATCACCTCGGCAGTCCTTGGGGTGTTTCCTGAGCAGCGCTTTGTCAGGGTCGAATGCGAAGACGCCACCGGGCATGTGGCCTGGTCCAACCCGGTATTTATGGAGGATCTGCTGGACTGACGCTTATTCGGCCTTCAGCGCGTAAACGCGTGTCGGTCCATCGCTATACAAGAGCTCATAATGCGGGCTGATATCCAGGGCGGCCGCCTTTAGCGGACCGCCAGCCGCACCGATGTAGACGTGCGTAATGCCGGCATCGCGCAGCATCGTCAGCAGCTCGGGGGCATCCGGCGAGCTGAGAGCCTCGACGGCGGCTGCCAGGTCGCGCACTTGGCGAAAGTAGACCTGATCGCCCTGTGAATGTAACAGCGGCGGCATGCTGGCGCGCCGCCCTGCCAGGTAAGGGATCCACCAGCCCGCGTCACTGCCGGCATGCAACTGGCCGCTCCATGCGATGGAATTGACCAGAAAGAGTGCGTCGGCAGGCGTATTGGCGGTAATCCACCGCATGGCGGCGATGTCGTCGCGCTTCACCAGCACTGTCGACGGGTTGACGGTATCTACCAGCCTCCAGCTGCCCCACAACAGCGCCGCCAAGAACGCAATAACCAGTGCCGGCATGGCGATGTGTCCAGTCCGACGCACAGGAGCTGGTTTGCGGGCGCGCAGCCAGGTACAAGCGTACTCGGCTGCCTCCAGCAGCTCCGCAGCCAGCCAACCGCACAGCACACTGGCGGGCACCCACCAGGAGATCACCATCACCGAGTTCGGCAGCATCCACAAGTCGCTCAAGCCCAGCAGGCGCAGGTTGGCCAATAGCATGCACACGCACGCCCATATGCCCACCCCCAGCATCACCCTCTGCCGGCGCAGCAGCGCGGCCACCAGCGCCAAAGCCGATGCGGCGATCAGTACGCGGCTGGGGAGATCGCTCAGCAGACGATCCGGAAAGACGTTATAGCCCGGCAGCACCTCCCAGCCGCCATAAACACTGCCGACCTGGGGGATCACCTCAGCCGCGAAACGGTAAATCCACGGCGCGATCAGGATGGCTGCCACCAGAGGTGGTGCAAGCAGGCGCAGCAGTGTCCAACCGGACGCCAGACGTGTGCGCAGACGCGAAATCAGCCACAAAATGAGGATCAGCAGGGCCGCCAGTATCGAGGCGCGGTAATGGCAGAGCGCCAGTCCGGCGCTGACCAGGGCTACCCAGCATATCTCGCGCCGGTTGGCCTCGCCCAGGCTGAATAACCTCCAATACTGGGCCACCACTCCGCACAACAGCAGCAGACCCAGCAAATGGGTGTAGCGGCCCCACGATGCGAAATACGAGGGCATATAATACCCGCAGCCGGCGATAGCAGCCGCTGCAAGACCGGCCGTTCTTCGATGAGTGAGGGCGGCAGCGAGTACATACATCGCCAGCGGCACGAATGCCGAGACTGCCTGCCCTACCAAGAGCACCGCCTGGTTGGCGCGCAGAACCCCCAGCCAGGCACACACGGCTGCAGAGGTGTGCAGGCCAAAATGGTAATGCAGGCTGCCAATCGGCATGTAGGGTTCATAACTGGCCGGCACATAGCCCCGTTCCATCAGCAGTTGGGTCAGCATGGTGTGATGCACCCCATCCACCCAGTTCGGCACGAGCAAATCACGCACCTGTAACAGGCGCGTGGCGACGCTTAACACGAGCACTACAACCAGCAGCCACTCAGCTGCGGATGTCTCCCGGCGCGAGATGCCCGCCAGGAGCCGTGCGCGCCTCCGCCATCCCCACACCCCCGCGAGGAACAAGCCAACCGCCGCAGCAGCTCCCAGCCAGCCATTCAACGGCAAACCCAGCAACGCCGCCCACAGGAACGCCAGCGCGATCAGCGCCATGCTTGCCATCAGAGCGCCCAGCAGCCACTCTGGCCACGCCAGGCGCCGGCGCGGCAAGAGCCACGGCATCACCGCCAGGCCGGGTATAAAGAGGGTCGCCAGCAGTGCCGGTAGGGCGGTTGTCCACCGCCCCAGTTGAGATGCCAGGTCAGAGAGCATGTTATGCAGGGTATAACGATATTCCGTGCTAAAGCGCAGGTCGCCGCCGCCGGATCCTTCACCGTCAGAATAGGCGTCACCGCTGGATTGCCACAGGGCGATGCCGGCGTCGGCATTGCTGCTGGCTGTCAGCAGGTAGGCCTGTCCCGCTGAATCGAGCTCAGGGGTAAACTCGAGGCGCAGCACATCGTTGTGCTTGAGCTCCTGCACACTCCAACTGCGCTGGCTGACCACGCCAGGCGGCTCAATGCGCTTGAGCGTCAGGGTAAAGGAGGCATCCTCAGGAATGAGCTTGTCGCGTTCGTAGCGCACCAGGGTGACATCGATCGCACTCAGGTTGGGCTTGTCCGCCAGGAAGCTCTGCTGCACGGCATCGCCGGGCATCAGCACGAGCGAGGGCTGTTCGAAACGAGGCTGATCAGCTCTGATTTCGCGGCGCGCGGGATTAACGAGCAACAAGCCAGCGAGTACCAAAAGCGCCGCAGCCAACCAGCCGATGCTGGCACGCCGGCGCATCTCAACCTACCTTGTTTTTAAGCTCAGCAAGCTTGTTGAGCGCCTCCAGCGGTGACATGCCGTCCACATCCAGCGCGCGCAGCTCTTCCGCCAGCGGGTTGGGGGAATCCATAAACGAAAGCTGCTGCATGCGGATGGTCTGCTTGCCGGCCTGAACCGGTACCCTCTGAGAGGATTTCTCCAGCTCAAGCAGAATTTCGTTGGCGCGCCGCACTACCGCTTTGGGCAGTCCTGCCATCTGCGCCACATGGATGCCATAGCTGCGGTCAGCCCCGCCGGGAGTGATCTGGCGGGTAAAGACCACCTGTCCGCCCTTCTCGCTGACGGCAACATTATAGTTGCGCACCCGTGGTAAAAAGCGGTCGAGGTCGACCAGCTCGTGGTAATGGGTGGCAAAGAGGGTCTTGGCCTGCAGCCTGGGGTGGTTGTGCAGATACTCGACCACCGCCCAGGCGATCGAGATGCCGTCATAGGTGCTGGTGCCGCGCCCGATCTCATCCAGAATGAGCAGGCTGCGGTTGGTAGCGTGGTTGAGAATGTTGGCCATCTCGACCATCTCGACCATAAAGGTGCTCTGTCCAGCCGAGATCTCATCCTGGGCACCAACGCGTGCAAAGATGCGGTCGACCAGCCCCAGATAGGCGGCCTTGGCTGGCACAAACGAGCCGATCTGCGCCATCAGCACGATCAGTGCCACCTGACGCAGATAGGTCGATTTGCCCGACATATTGGGGCCGGTGATGATATGGATCGCCTCGGAGGGGTGCAGGCGGGTATCGTTGGGCACAAAGCGTTCGCCGTGCAGCATCTGCTCCACCACCGGGTGGCGCCCGCCCTCGATGGTGATCTCGTTATCCTCGCTCAGCACCGGGCAGACATAGCCATAGTTGGCAGCGGCTTCTGCCAGGGCGGCGTAGACATCCAGATGGCTGACCGCATGTGACAGCGCCAGCAGTGCCTCGGCATGCTCAGCCAGCTGCCCCAGCAGGGCGCGGTAGAGGACCGCCTCCAACTCCTGCGAGCGTTCGGCAGCGTTGAGCACCAGCGTCTCGCGCTCTTTGAGTTCCGGGGTGATATAACGCTCAGCGTTCACCAGGGTCTGCTTGCGGATGTATTCAGCCGGCGCCATGGCGGTGTTCGAGGCGCTGATCTCGAGATAGTAGCCAAAAACCTTGTTATAGCCGACCTTGATAGTCTTGATGCCGGTGCGCTCGCGCTCGCGCCGCTCCAGCCCGGCGATCCATTCGCGCGCATCAGCAGCCGAAGCGGCGATCTGGTCAAGCTCGGGACTGTAGCCCGCGCGAATATAACCGCCTTTAGCCAGCGTGGCGGGCGGTTCCTCAGCCAACGCGGCGCCGATCAACTCGGCCACTTCCTCCAGATCGGGCAAATCCTGTTCACCGAGGGGATAGACCGCGGAACCTGTATCACACTCGCGCAGCCGGGAGGTCAGCGTGCGCAGAGCCTGCACACGCAGGAGGGCGTGCTGCATGGCGACGAGCTCGCGCGGCAGGGCAATGCCCTGCACGATGCGGTTAGTGAGGCGCTCCAGGTCGCCAATGGGGCGTAGTTCGTTGCGCAGCGCAGTGCGCGTCGCCAATGAGCCATGCAGCGCCTTAACAGCTTGTTGTCGCTCTTGCAGGCGTGCCAGATCGAGCAGGGGCTGCTGCATCCATTGCCGCAAAAGCCGCCCGCCCATGGCGGTAAGGGTATGATCGAGCACGCCCAGGAGCGACCCGCGCGTGCCGCGTTCGCGGATCGTCTCGGTCAGCTCCAGATTGCGGCGCGTGGCTGGGTCGATTGTCATAAAGGCGTCGGTGGAATAGGTCGCCAGCGAGCTGATCTGCGCCAGGGCGGAGGGCTGGTTTTCGCGCAGGTATTGCACCAGCACGCCCGCGGCGCGCACCGCCCACGGCAAATTCTCACAGCCATAGCCGCCCAGGGTAGTAGCCTTGAACTGCTCGAGGAGTGCCTGACGGGCGTTGCCCAGCTCAAAGCGCCAGGAGGGATAGAGCGTCAGTGTGGATGGCACCGTTGCAAGGCCGGGGTAGCGCGCCTGGGCCTCCTCGTGGGCTTGCGTGCCGTGTGCGATAAAAGGTTCACCGCCGTCGCTCAGCAGCACCTCGGCAGGGGATAATCGATCGAGCTCGCGCAGCACAGCAGCCTCTGCAGCACCGTCCGCCAGCTGGGTGGCGGCGAATTCGCCGGTGGTGATATCGAGATACGCAATGCCGGCGGTATCGCGATCATAGATCGCCGCCGCCAGATAGTTGTTGCGTTTGTCATCCAGCAACGCCGGCTCGACCAGCGTTCCGGGGGTGACGATGCGCACCACCTCGCGCGACATCAGCCCCTTGATGGGCTGGGACGAGGTTTGCTCACAGATCGCCACTTTGAATCCGCGGCTGATCAGGCGCGCGATATAGCCTTCGGCGGCGTGATAGGGTACGCCCGCCATGGGGATGCGCTGACCCTTGGCTACCGAGCGCGAGGTCAGCACCACATCGAGCTCGCGCGCGGCGATCTCGGCGTCTTCATCAAAGGTCTCGTAAAAGTCACCCAAGCGGAAAAACAAAATCGCGTCGGGGTGGCGCTGCTTGATCTGCAAATACTGGCTGCGAATGGGCGTGAGTTCGGCTTCCTGGGACATACGCTAACCTCGCCATCAGTATAAGCTGCCCACAGCAAAACTGCGAACCGACCTTGCCGCACGCCTGGCAACACGCCTATAATAGGGTAGCTTGTCTTCCGGAGCCCGCCATGCCCAGACCGTATATTGCGGTAGCAACGTACCCGCCCAAAGAAGATGACTCCAGGGTAGTTGCATCCGCCAGTTACCTGAACGCCCTGCTGCAGCACGGTGCGTTGCCGATCCTGCTGCCGCCGCCGGCGGATGCCGATACAGCCCGTGACCTGCTGCAAGCCTGCCAGGGGTTGCTGCTGACCGGCGGGGGCGATCTGGCGGCCAAAACTTATGGGACTGAGGATGGCGGTAAACTGACTTTTGTGCTTCCTGAGCGCGACCGCATCGAGTTGATGTACACGCGCCTGGCGCTTGAGTTGGGCATGCCGGTATTTGGCATCTGCCGCGGCATCCAGACGCTCAACGTGGCGGCTGGCGGTACGCTCGTGCAGGATGTCCCAAGCGAAATCCCCAATGCCTTGGTGCACTCTACCCAAGCGCTGGATGCCCACACCGTCGAGATCGCAGCCGGCAGCCTGTTGGCGGAGGTAATCGGCCGCTCGGGGCAACTGATGGTCAACAGCCGCCACCATCAGGCAGCTGCACAAGCCGCCCCGATACTGGAGGTCACGGCCCGCGCGCCGGATGGGGTGATCGAGGCAGTCGAGGCGCGCGATGGCCGCTATATCGTGGGGGTGCAGTGGCACCCTGAGACCTTGCTGCCCGATGACGCCGCCGCGGCAGCCTTGTTCGAGCGCTTTGCGGCCGCCTGCAGCGAGTATCGCCAATGAGCGGGTCGGCCGCACCGCTGGGAGTGTTTGATTCGGGCGTCGGTGGGCTTTCGGTGGTGCATGCTATAATGACCGAGCTGCCCAACGAGCGTCTGGTTTACATCGCCGATAACGCCAACTGCCCCTACGGCCCGCGTCCGCCGGAAGAGATCGTCGAACTCTCGCTGGGCATCAGCCACTGCCTGATTCAGCGCGGCGCCAAAGCCATTGTGGTGGCCTGCAACACCGCCTCAGCCGCTGCGCTGAGCACGCTGCGCAATGAGTTGGATGTGCCCTTTATCGGCATGGTGCCAGCCGTCAAACCAGCCATCCTGAGCACCCACAGCGGGGTAGTAGGCGTGCTGGCTACTCCCGGCACGCTGCATGGCCGCCTGTACGAAGAGGTCGTCAGCCAGTACGGTGCCGATGTGCAGGTGTTGGCCAACCCCTGCCCGGGGCTGGTCGAGTTGATCGAGGCTGGCGAGCTGGCAGGAGCCCGCACCGAGGCGCTTTTGCGCCGCTGTATTGATCCGCTGGTGGAGGCCGGCGCCGATCGCCTGGTGCTGGGCTGCACGCATTACCCGTTTGTCATCCCGACCATCGAACGCCTATATGGCGGGCATCTGGAGGTGATTGAGCCCTCCCAGGCGATCGCCCGCCAGGTGCGGCGCGTGCTGAGCGAGCGCGAGTTTTTGGCCAACGTCCCTGCATTCACGCCCAACCAGTATCATGCCACTGGCAACCCTTCTGCCCTGGCGCGCGCCCTGCAAACCTTTATGGGCATCTCGGCTACGGTCGGGGAGTTGACGTGGTGCAACGGCCAATTGGAGGCATGTGATGCCCAAGCAAAGTGAGTTCCGGAGAGTTCTGGCGCATACCGAGCGCTACCTGCAGGATTCCCTGCTGCCGTTTTGGCTCGAGCGCTCCCACGATCCGGAATATGGCGGGTTCCTGACTTATTTTGACCGTCACGGGCGCCCCACCGGCAAGACCGCCAAGACCTTTTTGATGCAGATCCGCATGCTCTATACTATGGCGAGCGCCTTTCGCAGCGGTTTTGGCGGAGCGCGCAGCCTCGAGCTGGCCAGAGCCGGTGCCGAGTTTATTATGGCACATTACTGGGATGCCGCCCATGGCGGCTGGAACTGGATCGCCGACCGCGCCGGTGCCATCACCTACGACGGCAAGGTGGGCTATGGCCAGGCTTTTGGGCTGTATGCCATGAGCGAATATGCCCTTGCGAGCGGTGACCCGGCCGGACGCCAAGCGGCCGATGCGACCTACCGCATGATCTGCGAAAAGATGGCCGATTCGCGCTACGGCGGCTATTACGAGATCATGCAGGCTGACTGGCAGCCCGAGCGCCCTGGCGTTTATGGCGGTGATCGCAAGAGCCTGGATGTACATATGCACATCATGGAGGCCCTGACGCGCTATTATGAGTTGACCGGCGAGGCCACCCATCGGCGCCGCCTGCTTGAGGTGATCGACCTGATCTGCGCACGCATGCTGCAGCCCGGCAACGGAACCGGTTATATGCAGTTTGCACTGGATTTCACGCCGATCGAGGCGATCGATTTCGCGGTCGAGTGGGGCTCTAATGAGCCGCCCGAAGCAGGCGCCAAACCGCTCGATACCACCTCGTATGGCCACAACGTTGAGTTCGCCTGGCTCTTGCTGCACGCTGTGGATGTACTCGGCATCCTGCGCAACCAATATGAACCGATAGTACTGCCGATCTGCGAGCAGTGCCTTCGTTATGGCATCGACTGGCAATATGGCGGTGTGTACATCGAGGGGCCGGCTGAGGCCCCCACCAGCAACACCCACAAACAGTTCTGGCAGCACGCCGAGGTGCTGGTGGGCATGCTGGATGCATTTGCCCTCACCCACGACGAACGCTACTGGCAGGCCTTTAGCAACGTGTATGACTTTGTGATGGAAAAGTTCGTCAACCTGCCGGCGGGCGGCGAGTGGTATGCCCTGCTCGATCGCGACGGCACCCCCATTTGGGACTACCTCGGCCACGCCTGGAAGATTAGTTACCACACCGTGCGCTCAATGATCCAGGTGATCCTGCGCCTGCGCGCCCTGGCGGAATCTGCCGGCAGTTGACACGCGAGCGCCCTGCGGTAGAATTGGACCAGCTAGTTGGAGGTCGCGTGGATGGCACGGCGCAGCGCTTCTCGGCCGGGAGCTGCAATTGCAGAATGGGTGGTCGTCACGATCATCCTGACGATCGCGACCTTTGCGCTCCTGCAGGCGGTCGGCCCGGAGCTGGTCGGCTTTATCCAGCAGGCACTGGAAAAGATCAAAAGCATCTTTTAACAGCCGTCCACGTTTGACGCCGCTCCCGGATTCTCTATACTGGCAAACAGGGCGGGGTGTAGCGCAGCCCGGTAGCGCGCAGCGTTTGGGACGCTGATGTCGGAGGTTCAAGTCCTCTCACCCCGACTGTGCGGGCGTAGCTCAGTTGGCAGAGCTCCTGCCTTCCAAGTAGGTTGTCGCGCGTTCAAATCGCGTCGCCCGCTCTGAGCCTCCCACGCGTTGGGAGGCTCGGTTTTTTTCTTGACCATAGCCTGCCATCATGATATGATGGTGGGCAAGCGTTAGCAGGAGATGGGTAAAGGAAGCGATATGTTTAAATCGTTAAGATATCTCATGGGCATCTGGGTGGGAGCCAATATCATTGCCCTCCCGCTTGTGTTCTTGGGCTTGCTGATGTCGACCGGCAAGATCCCAGTGCCGACCCGTGCCGGCGGTGAGTTGCTGGAAGTAGACGAGGCTGTGGCTCAGGCCAAGCTGTTGGTCAAGCAGATTCCAGGAGACTTGCGATGAACAAATCACCGTTAAAGGGTTTTGTACTGGGCTTGTTAGGACCGATCTTTTTCATCGCCGCCGTCGTGTTGTGGGTGCGGCGCTTTACCGGCAAGGTGCCTTTCCCGGTCTCCAAGCCTTCTGATGGCGAGCTGACCTGGCGGTTGGTACCGCCCGAGCAGGTGTCCAGCCTTGTGGATCGGTGGAAAAAGGACATGCAGGTCCCGCTCAGCAAACTGCAGCAGGGCGTTGCCGATATCCGAGCTCAGATCCTCGGCGATACAAACTAACCCGTAACGAAAGAGGCGGCCATTCGGCCGCTTTTTTTCTAGCCCGGGAGCTTGCTGCATCCAAACCAGGGTAAGTGTCCAAGACACTTGCGTTTTATGTACATCTATTGTAAACTTGCACAACCAACCAAGGGGTAACCGGCATGGAAGCGGAAGGCAAAGTCAGAGCTCTGGAGACCACTGTCGCGCAGATTAAAAAGCGCTTTGGCGAGGGCTCGATCATGAAGCTCGGCGATTCCACCACCATGACGGTTGAAGCGATCCCGACCGGCTGTCTGGCGCTCGATATGGCACTAGGGATCGGCGGGATCCCGCGCGGACGCATCATCGAGATCTATGGCCCAGAATCCTCTGGCAAGACGACCTTGTGCCAGCACATTATCGCCGAATGCCAGCGTCTGGGCGGTGTAGCCGCCTTCATCGATGTCGAGCACGCGCTCGACCCGTCGTACGCAGCCAAGTGCGGGGTAGATGTCGACCAGCTGTTCATCTCGCAGCCCGATACCGGCGAGCAGGGACTCGAGATCACTGAGGCACTGGTTCGCAGCGGGGCGGTTGACGTAGTGATCGTCGACTCGGTGGCAGCGCTGGTGCCGCAGGCTGAGATCGAGGGCGACATGGGCGATTCGCACATGGGACTGCAGGCCAGGCTAATGTCGCAGGCACTGCGCAAGCTAACCGGTGCGATCAAGCGTTCGAACTGCGCGGTGGTCTTTACCAACCAGCTGCGCATGAAGATCGGGGTGCTGTATGGCAACCCCGAGACTACCAGCGGCGGCAACGCCCTAAAGTTTTATGCCGCCATCCGACTGGATATGCGCAAGATGGAAGCCATCAAGCAGGGCGGCGAGGTGATCGGCAACCGCGTGCGCGTGCGTGTGAAAAAGAACAAAGTCGCGCCGCCGTTTCGCGTGGCCGAGTTCGACATCATGTTTGACCATGGCATCTCCAAAGAGGGCAGCCTGCTGGATGTCGGCGTCGAGAGTGGCATCATCGAGAAACGTGGTTCTTTCTTTTCGTTCGGTGAGACGCGCCTTGGTCAGGGCCGCGAGAACGTCAAAGTGTTCCTGCGCGATAACCCAGAGATCGCTGCGCAGATCGAGCAAGCCATCCGCAGCACCAGTGTGGCACTGAAAACCAGTGCGGCAGGCGAGTACGATGACCAGGGCGATTCGGAGAGCTGAGTAGCGCTGTATCGCTGCAACCTGTTTTAGTGTGTTCGCTTAACGACATAATGTCGGGAATTCGATCTAATTAACTGATCGTAAGCTCATAATGCGAGCCTGATGTCAGAACGCTGTCTGATATCTCGCACCAGAGTCGCCGAATCCGTCGAAACGCGTCATACACGGGCTGTAGCGATGTGGCTACAGCCCGTGTGCTATCTGATAGGACATCATGCAAGTAACGCATCTCGAAAGCCAGCGCGGCCAGCGCCGCAGCATGCGCGTCATATTAGACGATGGCAGCGAGCTGGTACTGACCGAGATTGTAGCGGCAGGTTTGCACGTTGGCCAGGAACTGGATGCCGCTGATCTGGAACAGCTGCGCCAACGGGACATGGTTGAGCGTGCTTATGAGCGTGCACTCTTTTATCTTTCGTTTCGGCCGCGCAGCCAGGCAGAGATCACCCGTTACCTGGCGGATAAACAGCTTGGGGCGGCCAGCGAGGCCGTCATCGAGCGGCTCAAACGCTATGGGCTGGTCGACGACGACGATTTTGCCCGCCGTTGGGTCGAGCATCGCAGCGGTTCCAAACCGTTTGGGCGCTGGGCGATCGGCGCCGAGTTGCGCCGTGCCGGTGTAGACGCCGAGGTGACCAAGCGAGCTCTTGCCGAGATCGACGAAGAGGATAACGCGAAAAGAGCCGGTGAACACAAAGCCCGGCAACTGGCTAATTTGGAGCAGTACGAGTTTAGGGCCAAACTGAACGCCTTTCTGCAGCGTCGCGGCTTTGGCTTTGATGTGATAAATACCGTTGTCAGCGAGCTTTGGGCGCAGATCAGTGCCCGGCAAAACGAAGAGCTGCACGGCAACAACGGGCAAGACCCGTATTATATAAATCGAAAGGACGAACAATGACTCCAGGGATTTGGATCGCATTGATTCTGGCGGCTGCACTGGTTAGCCTCGCGATCGGCTATGTGGTGCGTGGGCGCCTGGTAACACGGCGAGATACCCAGCTTGAGGAAGAAGCCCAAAAGCGCCTGATGGAAGCCCGCACCCAGGCGATGGAGATTGAGCTGGCTGCCAAGGATGCTGCTCTGCAGTTGCGCCAGGAAGCAGAAGCCGACGCCAAAAAGATGACCCAGGAATTGAACCGCCAGGAAAACCGCCTGGTACAGCGCCGCGAAAACCTCGACCATCGTCTGGATGCCCTCGAGGCACGCGAACGCAAACAGGATGAACGCCGCCACAGCATGGATCAGCGCCAGTCGGAACTGGACAAGGCCTGGCAAAAACAGATCGCCGAGTTGGAGCGCATCGCCAACCTGACCCAGGAGGAAGCCAAGGCGCTGCTCCTGCAGGAAGTCGAGCAGAATGCCCGTATCGACGCCGCGCGCATCATCCGCGAGATCGAGGGAGAGGCAAAGATCGAGGGCGAACGCAAGGCGCGTGAGATCGTCACCCTGGCGATACAGCGCATCGCCTCCGACCAGGTGGCCGAAACCACTGTCTCGACCGTCGAGTTGCCCAGCGACGAGATGAAAGGCCGCATCATCGGCCGCGGCGGACGCAACATCCGCACCATCGAGAGCATGACGGGTGTCGATCTGGTGATCGACGACACCCCCGAAGCAGTGGTGGTCTCCTCCTACGATCCAGTACGCCGTGAAGTGGCGCGCCTGGCGCTCTCCAAACTGATCCTGGACGGGCGCATCCATCCGACGCGCATCGAAAAGATTGTCGAAAAGGCGCAAGAAGAAGTGGATGCCAAAATGCGCGAGGAGGGCGAGCGCGCCGCCTACGAATTGGGCATCCACGGCTTGCACCCGGATTTGATCAAACTGCTCGGGCGTCTCTATTACCGCACCAGCTATGGCCAGAACGTGCTGCAGCATTCGATCGAGAGCGCCCGCCTGGCCACCATCATGGCAGCCGAGATGGGCGCCGATGTCGAACTCGCCAAAGTAGCCGGCTTGCTGCACGATATTGGCAAGGCTATCGACCACGAGGTCGACGGGCCGCACGCCATCATCGGCGCGGATGTGCTGCGCCGTTATGGCATGCCTGAAGGGGTGATCAACGCCGTCGGCTCACACCACGCCGAGATGGAGCAGGCCAGCCTGGAGGCTGTGCTGGTGCAGGCCGCCGACGCCATCTCGGGTGCCCGTCCGGGGGCACGCCGCGAATCGCTCGAGAACTATATCAAGCGCATCAAGGCGCTGGAGCAGGTTGCCAACTCATTCCAGGGGGTCGATTCGTCCTTTGCCATCCAGGCGGGGCGTGAGGTACGCATCATCGTCAAGCCCGAAGAAATTGACGATATGGGCGCCATCGAACTCTCGCGCGGCATCGCTAAAAAGGTCGAAGAGAGCCTGCAATACCCCGGCCAGATCAAGATTACCGTGGTGCGCGAAACACGCGCCGTCGAATACGCCAAATAGGGTTTACATATTGGGCCGGCGATCAGCCGGTCCAATTAGTTTTAGCAATGGATCGGCATGACGAGTCAGCCCAGCATCCGCGCTGATCTACACATCCATACAACATGCTCCGACGGACTGCTCACCCCCGAGCAGGTGGTCAGCCAGGCCATTGCTCAGCATCTGGATGTGATAGCCATCACCGATCACGACGCCCTGGATGGCGTTATCCCCGCCCAGAATGCCGCGCGCGGCAGCCAGCTGCGCGTGCTCTCAGGGATCGAGCTTTCTGCCCAAACACTCGGCAGCGAGGTGCATATCCTGGGGTACTTTATCAATCCGCTGGATGAGGGTTTACAGGGTGCCCTGGCAGGGCTGCAACAGGCGCGTCTGACACGCGCTCAGGAAATGCTTGAGCGCCTGAAAGCCCTGGGGTTACCGCTCAATTGGCAAGCCCTGCTGGAGGAGACGCCCGGACAGGCTTTGGGGCGCCCGCACATCGCGGCAGCCATGCAACGCGCCGGCTATGTAGATTCGATCCAGCAAGCTTTCAGCGTCTACCTGGGGCGAGGGGGCGCTGCCTATGTGCCGCGCGCCAAGGTCAGCCCCGAAGATGCCATTCAACTGATCGAGCGCGCTGGTGGGCTGGCGGTACTGGCGCACCCCTGGTACGACCAGCATCTGGTACCCAGCCTGCGCGAGGCGGGGCTGCGCGGTCTGGAAGCCTACTACTCGGGGTACACGGGCGACATGAGCGCCGCTCTAATGCTCCTGGCCAGGCAGCAGGGCTTGTTGGTGACGTGCGGCAGCGATTTTCACGGCCTAGAGCGCACCCCTAATAACCTGCTGGGCGGTGTGGCAATGCCTCCGGACGCCTTCGAAGCATTCCTGGCGGCAGAACCAGCTCGCCCGTAACGCGCCTTAACTCTCCTGCGTCGGGGGCGGAGTTCCCGGTTTACGATGCTGCCGGCCCCCGCGGCGGCGCGGACGGCGTGGCCCCTTTGTGTTAGCGCCCTGCGGTTGTTCAGTAGCCTCTCCCTTGGTTTGGGCGGGACGCGGCTGAGCATTGGCGGGCTGCGACGCGCGCGGTTGGCGCTGGGCATCTGGCTGGCGCGGCGGACAGCGGTTGCTGCTGCGTTGCGCCGGCGGCCGGTTGCCGGGTTGATAGGCCGGCTGGTCACCGCCAAAAGCACGGCTGTCGCTCAGCGATTGGCGTGCCTTTTCACCCAGGGTCGCCAGCACGCCATCGAGCACATCATGCGGTTCATCTGCCGCTGGATCTTCCTCGACAGGGTAATCCAGGGGGGCCTCCCCGCTGATCTGTTCAGCCGTAAGCTGGCGGATGGTGCCATCTTCGAGCAGCACCGAGGCCATCTCGGTCAGCACATCCACCTTGAGCACCTTGACGGGACCACAGGCGATCTGCACCGTCTTGCCTACTTTGGGGAAACGTGCCTTGACCTCGGAATATTGCTCGTTTTCATAGCTCAGGCAGCATAACAGCCTACCGCAGCATCCCGAGATCTCCATCGGCGAGAGGGGCAGATCCTGCAGTTTGGCCATGCGGATCGAGACCGCCGAAAATTCGGGCAGCCAGGTGGCACAGCACAGCGCATAGCCGCATTTGCCGATCCCGCCGATTACCTTGGCCTCATCGCGCACACCCACCTGGCGCAGCTCGATACGGGTGCGAAACAGGTGCGCCAGCTCGCGCACCAGATCGCGAAAGTCGACGCGCTGTTCCGAAGTAAAGAAAAAGGTCAGGTTTGAGCCATCAAAGTTATACTCGGCCCTGACGACCTTCATCGGCAGGTTGGCGCGCCTCACACACTCTTTGCAGTGCAGCAGAGCATCGGGCTCACGCTTGCGCAGGTTCTGGGCAATGTTGAGATCATCGGCGGTTGCCAGACGCACAATCGGCTTGAGCTCGCCCACCACGGCGCTATCAACCACTTCCTGCTCGGGCACAACCACTTCGGCCAACTCTCGGCCACGCGCCGTCTCCACCACAACCTGGTCGCCGACCTGCAGCGGGCCAAGGTTGCTGGGGGAGAAATAATAGGTTTTGAAACTACCGAGAAACTTACAACTGGTAACCGTGGGCATAGATATCCTCTGGGTTCTTAATCCCAGGCCAGCATCAGGGCTTCCAACGCCAGCCGTGGGTTCACATTCTGGTCGATCATGATCAGGGCATCCGACACCGCCCGATAGGCCTGAGCAGCGCCCGCTTCACCGCTTAACCGCGCATTCTGGCGCAGCGCTGTCGTCTGACCGACATTCATCACCAGCGCCTCGTGGCCGGTAGCCGTCAGCAGCACATCTCGCCACCACAGCTGCCAAAGCTCGAGCGTCTGGCGCAGGTCGTCGCGCTTGGCCAGCTGTTCGGCGGCTCGAATCTGAGCATACCGCGGCATACTGAGCAACTCAGCCAGTGACGAGGCCCGGCGCGCCTTTTCATCTACCAGACTGGCATCGCGCGCGGCTTGTATGGCCCAGCCGATCTGCCCACTGGCCCAGCGGCTGATCTCGGCAGCCCGCTCGGGCGTCTGGCCCTCGTGGGTAACGAGGTGGTTGATCACCAACTCACTCGCCAATGGGCGCAATGCCATCACCTGGCAGCGCGAGACCACTGTGGGCAAGAGCGCCTCTGTAGAGATGGCCGTCAGCAGCAACACCACGCGGCTGGGCGGTTCTTCCAGCGTCTTTAAAAGCGCGTTGGCTGCTTCGGTACTCGCCAGGTGCAGATCGGTAATGATGCAGACCTTGAACTTGCCCTCATAGGGCGAGAGCGCCAGCTGGCGCTGCAGGTCACGGATCTGCTCGATCTTGATCTTGTTCTGGCCATCGATCAGGATCACATCGGGATGGTTGCCCTCAGCCGTCGCCCGGCAGGCGCGGCATTCACCGCAGGGCACATCCTCAGCCTGGCAGTTCAGCGCGCCGGCAAATTCTAGCGCCAGGGTACGTTTGCCGATCTGCGCTTCGCCGGTAAACAGGTAGGCGTGTGCCAGGCGCTCAGCCGCCAGGGCTCGCGCCAGGATATCCACCGCCCAATCGTGCCCAACTAAACGCCACATGCTCTTGAGTACACCTTGAACAGTTATATTACCATAAGAAAGAGGCGCAGCCAAAAGGTGCGCACTTTTGGCGAGTGTGCTATCTTGCAGGCACTAGGCTGAGCGAGGTTTTTTGATGGAAACACCCACAGAACTGGTGATCCTGATAGGCCGTTATCTGGTGGAGCGCGGCTGGATGATCGCCACTGCCGAATCGTGCACGGGGGGTCTGCTGGGCCACACCCTCACCAGCGTATCGGGCAGCTCGGAATATTACCAAGGCGGGGTGATCTCCTATTCGAACCGCATCAAGCACGAGCTGCTGGGCGTGCCCGAAGAGGTGCTTACCACAGTAGGGGCCGTCAGTAAGGAAACGGCATTGGCGATGGCACGCAGGGCGCAGCAGATGTGTGCGGCACAGGTTGCTCTGGCGACCACCGGCATCGCCGGTCCGCTGGGGGGCACGCCCACCAAGCCGGTCGGCACGGTATACATCGCCTATGTCGACGGTTGCACATCCGAGGTACTGCACCTGTGCTGGAATGGCGATCGCGCGGCCAACAACCGCGCCACCGTCCAGGCCGCCCTGGAGCTGGCTTTAAAGCACCTCAGCCGTGCTGAGGGCACTATACCAGGGTAAGCGGCTCGCGCAGCGACTCGTCGCTATCGATCGTCGGGGCGTATTCCAGCCCGATATACTTTTGGTAGCCAGCCTCATCAACCGCCTTGAAGATGGCGCGATAGTCGAGCTCGCCGCCCACCAACTCATGGCGGCCCGGCACACCGGCGCAGTGCATATGCCCGATGCGCCCGATGTATTGGCGCAGGTTGGCGATCAGGTTGCCCTCCTGGACCTGTTGATGGTACAGATCCATCAGGATTCTCACGGCCGGTGAATCGACCTCGTCAATGATATCAACCGCCTGCGCCATCTTGGTCAGCCAGTAGCCGTGATGATCGGCCAGGGTGTTGAGCGGCTCCAACACCAGGGTGATGCCATGATCAGCCGCGACCTGACCTACCAGCTTGAGATGGCTCACCACGCGCCGCCGGCTGGCCTCGAACGACTCGTCGTCATAGGTGTTGCCGGTAGTGGCGATCATCGTGCGGCACCCGAGCTGTTGGGCCACGTGCACTGATTCCTGCATGCCCGCCACCAGCTCATCGGCGGCGTCGCGGCGGATCAGCGAAAAGTTGGGCTCGATGCACATCGCAGCCAGGGTCAGGCCGGAATCGTCCATCGCGCGGCGGATGCCGGCGATATCCTTGCCCTTCCAGCCCCAGAACTCGAACGCCGAATAACCCAGCGCCGCGGAGCGCGCGATGCGTTCGGGGATACTCAAACTTTGCCAGAACATTTCTACACAGACCGAAAGCTTTGCCATAGTTCCTCCTCTAGATGAGCGCCGCGGAATCGGCATCCAGGTAAAGGATCGCAGCGGGATGGTTGCGCAGGGCGGTTGCCGGGCAAGCCGTGCTGATCGGGTCGTGCAGGGTATGCGCCACCGCTGCCGTTTTGGTGACGCCGGGTACCATACAGTAGAGCCAGCGCGCCGAGAGCAGGGTGGGCATCGTCAGGGTGATGGCCTGTTCGGGCACATCGCCCAGGGTGGCAAAGGCACCATCGTTGACCTGCTGCTGACGGCAGATGAGGTCCATGCGCACCACCTTGACGGCCTCAGGATCGTTGAAATCCGCCACGGGCGGGTCATTAAAGGCCATATGGCCGTTTTCGCCGATGCCGGCACACACGATGTCGAGCGGTTTCTCGGCCAGCAACGCGGCATAACGCTGGCATTCGGCTTGGGCATCCGGCGCAGAGGCATCGATCTTTACGATGCGCCCAAAGGGCAGCCGGCTAAAGATGTGCGCATCCAGAAAGGCGCCAAAGCGCTGCGGGGCATCGGGCGGCAGGCCGATGTATTCATCCATATGAAAAGCTTCTACACGCTGCCAGTCTATATTGCACCCAGCAGTGAGGGCATCGAGGAATTCGTTTTGCGAGGGGGCAGCGGCAAATACCATCCGCACTGTTTTTTGCTCCTGCAGCAACTGGCGCAGTCGAGCCAGCACCGCCTTGGCAGCGGCATTGCCCATCTCGGAGCGGGAAGGGTAGACCTCTACTTGCAGGCGGTCTACCGTCAGACGGCGCAATGCAGAGCGATCAGTCATTGTCTGCCTCCTCGTGGGGTTACATCTTTAGTTCAAACCTCGGGGCCTCAATCGCCCCATTACGAATCAATAGATAGAGGGTAGCATTGTTGGCGATCAACCCGATGATCGCCATATAGGCGACCATGAACGCCACCGAAAAGATGATGCACAAGCCGGTCAGCAAAAAGATAGCCAGCGCCAGGATCATGGCAAAGAGGGGTTCCTGCACCACCAAGATAAAGGCATTGCGCCAGGCGCGGATCATGTTTATTTTGGTCTGCAAAACAATAAGCGGCCAAAAATATATCTGCATCATGATCCATACCAGCGCAACCGCCAGCCAAAAGCCGCCCACCAGGAACTCCAACGGTCCCTGCACCAGGTTGGTATAAAAACCCAAGCTGATGTACACCAGTGCCAGCACCACCAGGTTGGCGAGCAGCCACAACCAGCTGATCCAAAAGCTGCGCCGAATGCCGGCGAACAGGTCGCTGAGGTGTACGGCGTTGCCATGCGCGGTACGGCTGGTCACGTGCATCATGCCCGACGAAGCCAGCGGCAGCGAAAGCAGCGCCAAGATTGTCGAGACCCATACCAGCACTGGCTGGGGATAATACGTCCACACCAGGTAAGCTAGTATTGGCCCGACAATCGAGAGGAACAGCCACACCACGTTGGTTAGCGCCAATTGAAAGGCGTCTTCCCAGACGTCTTTCAAACTGCGAAAGACAATACGGAAAGCTGCACCAAACAGCATGTCCGCTAACTCCTTCAGGCCCGGCAGGCGGCGTAAAGACCGTGTTTAACGGCGGTTGGCGTTGGACGGCCTGCGCTGGCGAGCGCGGCTAAAGGCGAGTTCAAAAGCGGTCGGGAGCGGCTCATTGTCGGCCTCTTCGGCTTGGACGGACATCTCGGCCTCTTCCTGCACCTGGCGCATCGAAAGTGAGATGCGCTGGCGGCGTGTATCAACTTCGAGGATGCGAACCTGCACCTGGTCGCCCACTTTCATCACATCGCTGGGCTTGTTGACATAACCCCAAGGAAGCTCTGAGACGTGCAGTAAGCCATCGCTCTGCGCACCGATATCCACAAAGGCACCGAAATCCGCCAGGCGCACCACAGTACCATCTACGGTGCTGCCAACTTTGAGGGCAGCCAGCGGCGTTTTGGATGAGCGATCCTCCACCTGACCGCCGGGCAACACGAGGCTGATGCGGTTATCCTCGGGGGCGATACGGCGCACCACCACCTCGATCGAATCCCCCACCTTGATCGTCTTATCGAGACCGCCGCGCTTGAGTGCCGAAATATGCAGCAAACCATCGCGCCCGGCGCCGATATCGACAAAAGCCCCGAACTCGACCACACTGCGCACGCGCCCTTTAAAGGTGGTGCCTACTGCGGGCGGTTTGGCCGCCTGGCGTGCAGGGGCTTCGGCAGGAGCTGCGCTTTCAGCCGGCTGGATAGTGGGCTCTTCCTGGACGGCCGGCGCTTGATCGTTCTCCATCGTATCCTTCTCCTTACAAGCAGATCGTTCGCCATTATCCTACAACGAGGCTGGCTGGTCAAATGCTCTTGGTAGCTAGCTCCAAATAGCAGTGACCGGAGAGGCTCCCGAGCATGGCAGCCTTCTCCCGCAGCTTGATGATATAGCCCTCATAAAGCTGATCGTAGCGCGCCTGGCGTTCGGGTTCGGGCTGATAGCGCGACTCTGCTTGCCGGATACGATCAACGGCGCTGACGGCATCGGCATACACGCCCGCGCCGAGCCCCGCCAGCAGAGCGGCGCCCTGCGCGACGGCCTCGCTCTGCTGCGGTACCGTCAGAGCATGCCCGGTGACATCCGCCTTGAGCTGGCTCCACGCTGCGCTGCGGGCACCCCCGCCCACACCTACCACATGCTTGATCGGCACACCGCTATAGGCTTCGAGGGCTTGCCACAATACTCGCAGCTCATATGCCAGTCCTTCGAAAGCAGCGCGTGCTAGATCAGCCCTGCGGTGGCTGAGCGTCAGGCCTACCAGTATCCCTCGCGCGCCAGAATCCCGATCCGGCGAGCCAGCCCCTGCCAGATGCGGCAGCAGGTAGAGCCCTTCTGCCCCTGGCGAGCTGGTTTGTGCCAGGGAGAGCAATTCATCGACATTCGTCAGGCCCAGCAGATCGACCAGCCACGCCAACAGACCGCCAGCGCCGAGGATCGCACCGGTGGCGTAATAGGTATCGGGCACCACATGGCAACCCAGGCAAAAAGCCTGGTTGGCGGCAGCCAGGTGCTGCTGCACTGCGGCGATCGCCGTCAATTGTGCTTCGGTGGTGCCGGTAGAATCCAGCACCGCGCCGGGGCTCAAGACGCCGGCGGCCAGCGCGCCGCAGACGTGGTCGTGTCCGCCTAGGAAGATGGGTGTGCCGGCCAGTAAGTCAGTCTGTTGGGCGGCTGCGGGCGTCACACGGCCTGTCGGCGAGCCTTCGGGCAGCAGTTGGGGTAATATCGAGCCCGGCAGGCCAAGTGCCTGCAGACCCTCCTGCCACCAGCAGCGCGTCTCCAGCTTCATGAGCATGCTGCGCGAAGCCTGCGAATAGCCCATCGCCGGCTGGGCGCCCAGACATGCGGCAACATAGTCGCACACTGGCAACCAATGCGTGGTATGTGCCAACACGTCTGGGTGCACCTGCTGCAGCCACAGCAGTTTGAGCGCTGTGTAGGTGTGGCCGGGCGGCAAACCGGTTGCCTGGTAGATCCGCCGGCTGCCCAAAAGCGCTTCAACCGCCTGCGCCTGCGGGAGGCTGCACTCGTCGTACCACGCCAGCACCTTACACAACGGTTCGCCGCGGGCATCCAGCGCCACGCCCGTTTCCCCGATGCTGGCAACCGCCACACCGGCCACGTCACTCGGGTTGAGCTGCGCTGTTAGCGTGCGCAGGCACTCGGCAGCCGTTGCCCACAGGGCACTGGCATGGGCATGTGCTCGGCGCGGACCAACAGCGCGCCAGGGGGTCGGCTGGGTGGCACTTGCCAACAGACTGCCCCCTTCATCAAATGCGCAGACTTTTGTGTTGGTTGAGCCGATATCGATCCCGATCAGACAAACCATACGAGCCTCCTGAGCCTGACGATAGGCCAGGCATGCGGCGATGTCAATCGCATGCTGTGCTATAGTGACCCGGAGGAACCAGCGCACTTTACTGGGTAGCGCACGAGCGGTTGCGCATCACCCGCGTCTCGGCGGGTAGACGTGAGCAAGCCCGCGGCGAGCCAGTTATGGGGCGAGATCGTGAACCTGACAGCAGCCATCGATGGCGGTTTGGCGCTGGCTACCATCCAAGCAGCTATAGCACGCTGTCGGCTCCGTGTGCGTGGTAGTTGCACGCGAGCTGGCCGAGATGGCTGCCTAGAGATGGCGCTCCTCAACCGCGCAGCCAAGAGGCTGGCAGCAACAGGTTGAGCAAAACTGTCTGTACCCGTGGGCATACGACGAGCTCGCGGGGGCACTGGCTCCACAGTTCAAGGTAATCCAGACAGCGGGGAGTCTGGGACAAGGCATTCAATGATGCTGCCAACAGCGACCTTTGCTTGCCGGTACATCGCGCAGGTTGAACAGCACTCGCAACACAGACCCTGCCCGAGAACCCAGGTTCTCGAGCAGGATCATACTGTTGTGGCTAGTTTTCCTTTGCTGCCCAATCGGGGCAGGTCATCTCACGCGGACAGGGCGGGCACTGCCGGCGAATGGCATCACCCGAAAGCAGCCTAAGGTTGGTGGATGGGTCTACCGCCTTGGCGCAATAGCCGTGTCCTTCGACCATGAGGTAATAACGACATTCCGGACAACGGTTCGTGACCTTTTTCTTGAACAAACACATTTCTGGCGCTCCTTCTAAGGCACATTATTGGCATAATCGCCTGATATAGCGAATAATGTAGTACATGCAGCATACGATTGCAAGTAGGAGGATAATAACATGCAAGCTAGCGCGGTAGTGCTGCAGCGCTTTAACCAGCCCCTGGTGATGGAGCACATCTCAATCCCTCAGCTGCGCGACGGCGAGGTGCTGGTCCGTGTCGAGGCAGCCGGCATCTGCGGGTCAGATGTACACATGTGGCGTGGACAAGATCCGCGCACCCCACTGCCGATCATCCTCGGCCATGAGGGCGCCGGTCGCATCTGCCAGTTGAATGGCCCTCGCCGGGATATTAACGGCCGTACGCTCGAGGTAGGCCAGCACGTCTTGTGGGAACGCGGCGTGAGCTGCGGAATGTGCCACTATTGCCAAGTGCTGCATACGCCTTCCCTCTGCCCAAAGCGCTGGGCGTATGGCATCCATCGCAGCCGCAGCCAACCACCCTACCTGGTGGGCGCCTATGCCACCCACATGGTGCTGGATGCCGGCACAGTATTTTTCCCGCTGGATGAAGCCGACGATCCAGCGGTAATGGTGATGGCCAGCTGCTCTGGTGCCACCGCCGCACACGCCTTTGATATGACACTGCAGCGCCCCGGTGACACCTGCATCATCTTTGGACCGGGGCCTTTGGGAGCCTTTGCGGTTGCCCTTGCCAGGGCTGGCGGTGCCGAACAGATCATGGTGGTGGGCGGCAACCATGCCAGGCTCGAGCTTTGCCGCAGTCTGGGCGCAACGCATCTGTATGACCGTCACCAGCTCAGCACCGCCGACCTGACGGCAGCCGTACGCAAGGCCACCCATGGCCGCGGGGCCGATTTGGCGGTGGAAGCCTCCGGCAGCGTGGATGCCATGCTGGCAGGCCTTGAGGTGCTGCGTCCGGGCGGCACACTCTTGATGCCTGGGATGGGTGAACCAGTTGGAGATGCCACCCTGCCGCCTTTTGAGCTAATCGTGCGCAAAAACGTGACGGTGCAAGGCTGCTGGGTGAGCGATACGCGTCATACCCACCAGGCGATCAGCCTGATTCGCCAGCAGCCCGAGGCGATGGCCGCGCTGGTTACCCACCGGTTCCCCCTCAACGAGGCGACCCAAGCCCTGCAGGCGGTGAAAGAACGCCGCGCACTCAAGGCAGTCTTGTTGCCGCAGGAGTAATAAGCATCTGGCACTATTCGTGCCAGATGGAGCCGATTGGTCAATATTAAACTGACTTGATCAGGAAGCGCGATGCACTGTAACGAAAAGGTCACCGCACGCCTGGCGGGGCTGCCGCTCAAGCCGGGCGTTTATATCATGCGCGACGCCAACCGACGCATTATCTATGTCGGCAAGGCCCTCATGCTGCGCCACCGGGTGCGCTCCTACTTTCAGGATGGCGCCCTGCATCCGCCCAAAACGCAGCGCCTGGTGGCCGAGGTCGACGACCTGGAATGGATCGTCACCGGCAGCGAGCTCGAGGCGCTGGTGCTCGAATGCGAACTGATCAAACGCCACAAGCCGCGCTACAACGTGCGCCTCAAAGACGACAAGCACTACCCCTACATCATGGTGACTCTGCAGGAAGATTTTCCGCGTATCCTGATGGTGCGCTCGATGCAGCGCGATGGGGCGCGCTACTATGGCCCGTTTACCTCCAGCCAAGTAGTCTATCAGAGCCTCGAGTTGATTCGACGGCTCTTTACCTATCGGAGCTGTAACCGGGTGATCACCGGCAAGGACCGCAGCCCCTGCTTGTATTATCACATCAACCTGTGCTTGGGGCCGTGCATCGGCGCGGTCGATAAAGAGACATACCGCGCCGCTATTGAGCGCGCCTGCCTGTTCCTGGAGGGCAAGCAGGAGGAAATCATCGACCGGCTGCGCGCCGAGATGGACCAGGCCGCCGAGGAGCTCGAGTATGAGCGCGCCGCTAAACTGCGCGATTCGGCCGAGGCGATCACGCGTGTGGTCGAGCGCCAGCGCATCGTCTCGGGGCATTTGCAGGATCACGATTTTATAGCCTTTGCGCGCGAGGATGGCCAGGCCTGCGTACAGGTGTTCTTTGTGCGCAATGGCAAGCTCATCGGTCGCGAATACTTTGTGCTGACGGGCACGCAGGATGAATCCGAACAAGAGATCCTCAGTTCGTTCCTGACCCAGTTCTATGACGAAGCCGCCTCAATCCCGCCCGAAGTGCTGCTGCAGAGCGATCTTGACGAGTTTGCCATCATCGAACAATGGATGCGCAGCAAACGCGGCAAGCGCGTGGTGCTCAAATCGCCCAAACGCGGCGAAAAACTGGCGGTAATGCAGATGGTGCGCGAAAACGCCGTCGAGACGCTCGCCAAGCTGCGCGCCGAGTGGGAAGCCGATGTCGCCAAGCAGACCGAGGCGATCGACCAGTTAAAGCAGGCCCTGCAACTGCCCGAGGCGCCAGTGCGCATCGAATGCTATGACATCTCCAACACTCAGGGCACCTCGTCGGTGGGCAGCATGGTGGTGTTTAACAAGGGGGTGCCCAGCAAGCAGGATTACCGGCGGTTTCGCATCCGCACCGTGCAGGGCGCTAACGATATCGCCTCGATGGCTGAGGTGCTGCGGCGACGCTTTACACGCTACGGCGAAAAGATGGGCAAATCCGTGGACGGCAAGGTCAATCGCTGGTCGCTCAAGCCCGATCTGGTGATTGTGGATGGCGGGCGCGGACAGCTGGCCGCCGCGATGGAAGTCTTCGAGGAGCTGGGCATCCAGATCCCTCTGGCTGGTCTGGCCAAGCAAAACGAGGAGCTCTTTTTGCCAAATCAGCCCGAATCGGTGCTCCTACCGCGCGATTCGCAGGCCCTCTACCTGGTGCAGCGCATCCGCGACGAAGCACACCGCTTTGCCGTCAGCTACCATCGTAAACTGCGCGAAAAGGCTGGCACGGCCTCGATCCTCGAAGAGGTCGAGGGGATCGGCCCGCAGCGCCGCAAAGCGTTGCTCACCCGCTTTGGATCGCTGGAGGCCATCCGTCAGGCCAGCGCCGAAGAGCTGGCCAGCGTGCCGGGCATGACCCTGGCTGTCGCGCAAAGGCTGCTGAGCAGCCTCTAGCTATCCGGGTGGCGCTTGGCCAGGGTGATGACTGTCACCCCGTCATCGCCCTCACCACGCTGGCCCGGGCGATGGCTGGCAACCAGCGGATGGAGCTCGATCTGCTGGCGCACCACCTCGCGCAGGATGCCCATCCCGCGCCCATGGATGATGCGCACCCACGGCAGCTCAGCCAGATAGGCATCGTTGAGGTATTTATCCAGCTCGGGCGCCACTTCCTCGGCGCGCCAGCCGCGCATATCCAGCTCCATTCCCGGCGAGGCCGCCGCACCTTTGGTCGTCACGCGTGTCGGCTGCGGCTCGGGGGCGGGGCGCTCATAAAAGCGCAGACCGGCCGGGTCGGTACGCAGTCTGAATCCGCCCACTCTGACCTCGGCTCCCTGCGGGCTGAGGCTGAGGAGCTCACCCGTCTGTTGGAGCGAATTGACAAACACCGTGTCGCCCACCTGCAAAGGGCGTTCGGGCATCGCACCTGGCGTGGGACGGGGCCGCTCGGGGGCGACCGCGCGCGCCATGCGCACCAGCTCGCGTTCGGCCTCCTGAGTTGACGCCGCCGGCGTGTGCCCCTGGTTTTGCCAGGTTGCCCGGATCTGGCGCAGCTCGGCACGCGTGCGCTCGATTTCCTCCAGGCTTTCGCAGCGCGCCGCGTTGAGTACCTCGAGGCGCTCGGCTTCGACTGCCGCCAGACGCCGCATCAGGTCCTGCTCAAGCCTGGCAGCTGTTCGGGCATGTTCCGCGGCACGTGCACGATCCGCCTCGGCCGCTTGGCTGGCAGCCTTGACCTGGGCGAGGATGGCATCGGTTTCGGCAGCCTCGGCTGAGATCCTTTCGCGCGCCATGGCGAGGATATCCTCCGGCAGGCCAAGACGCTGAGCGATCGCCAAAGCGTTGCTGCGCCCCGGCAAACCGATCACCAGTTGATAAGTAGGCGAGAGTGTCTCGATATCGAACTCGACGCTGGCATTGCGCACGCCCTCGCGGTTGAGCGCAAAGGCCTTGAGCTGGCTATAGTGGGTCGAACAAAACACCAGGCAGCCGCGCTCGAGCAACTCCTCCAGCAGGGCCTGCGCCAAGGCAGCGCCCTCGGTCGGGTCGGTGCCGGCGCCCAACTCATCTAATAGCACCAGCGAGTGCGAGCTGGCCAAGCGCAGGATATCGATGATGCGCGTCATATGCGACGAAAAGGTCGAGAGGCTGGCTTCGATACTCTGCTCGTCGCCGATATCTGCATAAATGCCGTCAAAGATCGGGAGGCGGCTGCCCTCGGCGGCAGGGATGTGCAGTCCGGCCTGAGCCATGGCAGCCAGCAAACCAACCGTCTTGAGCGCCACCGTCTTGCCGCCCGTGTTGGGGCCCGTCACCAGCAGCACGCGGAACGCGCCCCCCAACTGTACATCGATCGGCACACAGGTCTCTGGCGGCAGCAGCGGATGGCGGGCGCGCACCAGCTGCAGCGGCGGCCAATCGCTGGCTCGCGGTGGGCTGATCTCGGCGGGTGCTGCATGCTGGGCATAGCTGTAGCGCGCTTTGGCGGTGATCAGGTCGATTTCAGCCAGCAGCGCCACGTCGCGCGCGATCGTCTCAGCCTCATCGCCGACCATCCTCGAGAGGGCATACAGGATACGCTCGACCTCTTTGGCCACCTGGATCTGCAGGCTCTGCCAGTTGTTGTTAAGCTCGACAGTATCGAGTGGTTCGATAAAGATGGTCGCGCCCGAAGAGGACTGGTCGTGGATAATGCCAGGAATGCGCCCCTTGTACTCGGCCTTGAGCGGGATGACATAGCGGCTGCCGCGTTCGGTGATGATCTGCTCCTGCAGGTAACGCGCTCCGCTGGCAGAATTCACCAGACGGCGCAGGCGCTCCATCAGGCGGCTGCGGGCTAATTCGCTTTCGGCGCGCAGCCGCATCAGCTCGGGGCTGGCAGTATCCAGCACGCGGCCGTCGTCATCCAGGCAGCGCCCGATCTCTTCATAGATGAGCTCCAGCGGGTCCAGCCCCTGAGCCCAGTCCGCCAGCAGAGGATATTCGGCCTGTACGCGCATAAGGGTGTGATGCACGTTGCGCGTAGCATGCAGGGTGTCGCGCACATCCAGGAGCGATTGCACATCCAGCAAGCTACCGATAGCGGCGCGTTCGAGCTGTGCGCGCACATCGTGGGCGGCGCCCACACCAAAATCGGGCCGGTGCGCCAGCAGCGCCTTGGCCTCGCTAGTCTCCGCGACCATCTGGGCAACCACGTCACGTTCTGAAGAGGGACGCAGCGCCAGAGCCAGCTCGCGTCCAGCCGAAAACGAGGTATGCTCGGCCAGCTGGGCTATGATTTTGGTAAACTCGAGCTCTTCCAGGTAACGTTCGTGCATGTGGCTCCAAAACGGCACTATAGTCTGCTATTATAGCATAGTGTGCTCGCGAGCCCTTGTTCAGGCGTGGCTTGACAGCGCGCCCACTTGCGCCCATGCTGATCGGGTTATCCAGAGGAGTTTACATGACCAGCCTGACGAGCCAGCGGCGTTTGTGCGCCGATTGCGCCATGATCATCCCAGTGTACTTTTCGCGCGGCACCGAGCGCAGCCTGGCGCGCAACCTGCTAAGAATGACCCTGCAGGATACCCCGGACTATATGGCCTGGGAACAGGTCTGGCTGGTGGTGGATGGCGACCCGTCTTCGGCGGAGCTGGCTGCCGAGTTGCGCGATGAGTTGGGCGCCTATCATTTGCTGGTAGAGCCGACCAACCGCGGCAAGCTGTGGGTGATCGGCCAGGGGATACGTGCCGCGCTGGCGGCGAATACTGACAGCCAGTCTTTTGCCATCCGCGATTGTGACGCCGACCATGCCCTCAGCGACCTGCCGGCCCTGCTGCGCGCCGCAGAGCATCTGCACACGGCAACCGGCTCGACGAACTGGCTGGTAATCGGTGCACGCCGCTCGCGTTCGCGCCCGATGGGCTGGGTGCGCGGCGAGCTCGAGTACCTGCTCGATCAGGTGACTCTGGAGGCGCTGCGATACAGCCTCGCCCAGCAAGGCCGGGCTCTGCCGCTGGGCTTGTGTACTAGCCCGAATCAGGCTGATATCAACAGCGGCTACAAGGTCTATGGCCGTCAGCTGGCAGAATACCTCTTTAGCGAGCAGACGCGCCAGCTGGGGGCGATCAGCGAATCTGATTACGACCATTTTGGCTGCGAGACGGGGCCAGTGGTCGAAGCGCTGCTTGCGGGCGCCCTGTTGGCCGAGGTGCCGCGCCTGACCCTGGATGGTCAGCCAACAACTTCTTTTGGCCAGTATGACCACACCAGGCTGTACGGCAGTATCCTGACCTGGCTGTTCACGCGCCTGGAGATCCCAGCAGAGGCAGCAGCCGTGTGGTTCGATAGCCACGCCGCGCATCTGGAGCTCAACACCACTGCCGAGGGGCGCGAGCTGCTTGGTCGTCTGCGCCGGCAAAGTTTAGAGGCGGCAGTGCGTTATGGCCTGGGCGATGCTGTGCCTGTGCCCTTGCCCAAGCTGCCGACGCTATGAGCCAGATGACAGCACAGGCTTTGCGACAACGCCTGGTGCGGCTCTCCGCCTCCCAGAAGGCTGCGTTGGTAGTAGTTGGCTTTACCATTGCAGGCGCGTTGCTGCGCCTATGGGCACTCGCCGACCTGCCGCCGGGAATCTATCGCGACGAGGCTTTCGAGGGCATTGCAGCACAGGGCATCCTGCGAGGTGAGATGCCCCTCTTTCTCACCGCCAATAACGGCCGCGAAGCACTGTACGCCTGGTTGTTGGCGCCCTTTATCGCCTTGTTTGGCAACATTGCCCTGGCATTACGCTTGCCTGGCACCCTGGCGGGCATCGCCCTGATCCCGGCCAGTTATACCCTGGGGCGCGAATGGTTCAGCGAGCGCGAGGGCGTGGCGGCAGCCGGCCTGGCGATGGGCTCAGTATGGGCGCTCAGCCTGAGCCGTTTTGCGGTGCGCGCCAGCATCCTGCCGCTGGTTACCGCGCTGCTGCTGACGGCGCTCCTGCGCGGCTTACAAAAGAGAAGGATCCTGCCGATGGTGGCCGGCGGTGTGCTGTTGGCGGCAGCCTTTAACACCTATTTACCGGCGCGCTTTATGGTGCTGGCGATCCTGCTGTACGCACTCTATCAACTGTTGTCTGAGCGGCGAGCTTTTTGGTGGCGCGGCTGGCTGGCCTTTTGGGGAGCAGCCCTGCTGGCGGCTATACCGCTGCTGGTCTACTTTGCGGTGCATCCGACCGACTTTTGGGGACGCAGCAGCCAGGTGTTGCTAACCAGCCCAGCGATCAGCGGCAGCTACCAACTGCACGCCCTGGCGGAGAGTGCCTGGCGCACACTGCTGGCGCCTTTTTACCGCGGGGATTTTATCCCGCGCCACAATGTGCCCATGCGGCCCTGGTTTGAACCGCTGATCGCCCTGGCGGCACTGGGTGGGCTGGCGGTGCTGGCGCACAGCCCGCAGCAGCGCGAGCGTAGCGTGCTGCTTGGGATCTGGCTGGTACTGCTAAGTCTTCCGACCATTCTGGCAGAGGGCGCCCCGCATATGCTGCGGGCCGTCGGTCTTTTGCCGGTGCTCTATCTGGTGCCGGCACTGGGGCTGGCCTGGCTGAGCCGTAAACTCGCACCCCACGGGGCTCCTTGGCTGGGCCGGGCGCTGGTGCTGACAGCTGTGCTGCAAAGCGGAGCCACCTCGTTCATCGCCTATCGGCAGCATCTCCAGTCGGAGGCGGTCTACTATAACTTTGAGGCGGGCGTTAGCCAGATGGCGGAGGAGATTCGTGCTTACCAAACCACCGCGGATGAGGCAGCTCCGGTGCTGCTGGCGCAGAGATTGTGGGATACCTGGCCCAGTCTGCACTACTATTTTCCGCAGGGCGCCGGGCTAACTTTGTTAGGCAGCGACGGCAGCCTGCCGCCAGCTGCGGCAGCGCCCAACGATTCCGGGGCGCTTGTCATCCTGTGGCCCTATGAGGATAACCGCACCACCCTGAGTCTCCTACCGGCCGGCATGCGCATCAGTGCCCAGTCTGGCGCGCTGGAACGCGGCGATCTGGAAGCCGATGCCAGGCTGCTGTATATCAGTTATCTGGTTGAACCGGCTGCCGTTAACCCAACGCCGGTAGCGCAGTGGAAAAAGGGCATTGGCCTGCTGGATACGCAGGTAGAGCGCACAGCCGCCGACCGCCTGCGCGTGACGCTTACCTGGCGCGCACAGCAGGCTCCCGGCGAACCGCTGGTAGCCTATGTGCACCTCCTGCAGGGCGGCGAGATGATTGCCCAGCATGACGGAACGCCGGCTGAGGGCTATTATGGCACTGAGCTGTGGCGTGCCGGCGATGTGGTGGTGGATCCCCACGAGCTGGTTGCCGGCCAGCCCCTGCCAGCCGGTGAGGTGTTGCTCGTTATCGGCTGGTATCGCTGGCCGCAGATGGAGCCGCTTACGCGCCAGGGTGAGCTGGATACACTGGAGCTGCCCATTACCCTTGAGGCCTTGCCATGAGGCAGATCAACTGGCTCAAGCGCCATGCCGCGTTCATCATCGTGATCGCGGTCGCCCTGGCGGCGGCAGCCCCGCTCTTTATCGATAGCGGCCTGTTGGCCACCCGTGCGGGCGGCGACTCGCCCTTTTTACTGCAGCGTGTACAGCAGATGGCCGAGAACCTGCGCCAGGGGGTCCTTCCGGCGCGCTGGATGCCCGATGGCGCCCTGGGGTATGGCTATCCCTTTTACGACTTTTACGCCCCTCTCCCCTTTTACTTGGCCGGGCTGCTCAGCCTGGCTGGCTATGGCACGGTGCTGGCGATCAAGCTGACCCAAGCCGTCGCCATGCTGTTGGGGGCAATCGGCACCTGGCTGCTGCTGCGCGAGCTAGAGGTGCGCCCGTGGGGAGCCGCGCTGTCTGCCATCCTCTTTACCCTGGCGCCTTTTCATCTGGTCAACCTCTATGTGCGCGGCGACGCTCTGGGCGAGTTCTTTGCCATGGGGTACTTCCCTTGGGTGCTGTGGAGCCTGCTGAGGCTGCGCAGCCGAGCATCTGCCACCAACCTTATTCTGGCAGGGACCAGCTATAGCTTGCTGGTACTCAGCCACAACGTCTCGGCGATGCTCTTTACCCCGCTGGTTTTGCTGGTGCTGGTCATCTGCGCCTTTGAGGGCGGTTGGAGCCCCAACTACCGCTTTTTAGTGCGCGGGCTGGGTGCCCTGGCGCTGGGGCTGGCGCTCAGCGCGTGGTTCTGGCTGCCGGCTATCCACGAACAGTCTCTGGTGCAGCTGCAGGAGCAGACTACCGGCTATTTTAGCTATGCCGGCCACTTTCGCCTGTTCGACCTGGTACAGATTGAGCTGCCCTTTAACTATAGCATCGATGCCCAGCGCAACCCCTTCCAGATGAGTGCCTGGCAAGTTCTCGCTGCGCTGGCGGGATTGGCTGTGATCGTGGCGGATGTCCTCAGACGTCGGCGCCTTTGCGCCTGGCAGCTGGCTTTTGCGGCGGGTGCCCTCGGCACCACCTACCTGATAACACCCTATTCGGCTTGGATATGGGAGCACATCCCCTTGCTGCAGCTGGCGCAGTTCCCGTGGCGGCTGCTTTCGCTGCAGGCGCTGTGCATCGCTGTGCTGGCCGTGCCAGCCGTGAACTGGCTACCTGAACGCGCGGCGCGCGTCACGGTGCCGATCCTTGCACTGTCCCTGAGTCTCTACGCTCTGGCCGGCTTGCGGCCAACTTTTCTCCCGCTGGGTGAGGGTGACATCACCCGCGAGCGTCTGATGCTTTACGAGGCCTATTCGGGTAACCTCGGCAGCACAGTTCGAAGCGAATACCTGCCTCGCTGGACCATCCCGCGCCCCTATACCTCGCCCGAGTTGCTGGGATCGGCGCCGCAAGTACGCGCGCTGGAAGGCGTCCTTGCCCACGCTGAACGCCTGCAGATGCGCTCAAACGCGCAAGAGTGGCGCGTGCTGGTCGAGTCGGACGGTTTGTTCGCCTTCCCCACCAGCTTTTACCCGGGCTGGCAAGCCCTGGTGGATGGCGCCGCGCAGGGCGTCGAGCCGCTTGAGGGGCTCGGCTGGCTGGCGCTGCGTCTTCCGGCTGGCGAACATACCGTTGCATTCCATTTTGAGCCCACCCCAACGCGGCGCACCACCGGTTGGATCTCGCTGGCAGCTGCGCTCGTCTCGCTGGCCTGGCTGGGTTGGGCGGCTGCACGCCGTCAGGGACGCAGGCAAGCGTGCCTGGCTGGCGGGGTGCTGCTGATGCTGCTTGGCGTTGCGGCGGTTGGCCAGATCCTGCCGCCACCGCAGGCGATCCCTGGTCCGCTGGTGCAGGATTTCGTCTGGGCGCCCTACCTGCATCACGAGCCCGGCGGTTTGCGTCTGGGCAACGCGGTGGTACTCACCGATTACCGTTTTACCAGCGGTGAGTTGGTGCCCGGGGGCACTTGCGAACTGCAGCTGGATTGGAGCGCCGCAGCCGAGGACGTGATGCTGCGCGGAGAACTGGTGGCCATCAGTGCTCACCACAGTGAGCCGGCGCCGGTGTGGGCACGCTCCCAAGCGGCAGCCGGAGCCGCCAGCATGGTTTTGGCGGTACCAGGCGATCTGCCTCCGGGCATGTATGTGGTGCGCCTCTCAGCCGTTCGCGGCGAAGAGGCCCTCAGTATCACCAATGCTCAGGGCGTCGAGCTGGGGCTGGTGGCAACTTTACCGCTGACGGCAAGCAAGGCCACGCTGCCCGAGACGGAGCCCTCCGCGCCGCTGGCCAGCTTTGGCCCGGCGGATCTCGAGCCGGTCATCACGTTGCTGCAGGCTGAGCTCGAGAGTGTGGATGCCGGGATAGCGCTCGTGCGGCTGATATGGCGTAGCGAGCGCCAGGCACCGCTCAACTATTATCTCTCGCTGCGTCTGCTGGATTCGAACGGACAGCGCATCGCCGATCGCGACCTGGAGCCGCTGGCTGGCAGCTGGCCGACGGTGCTATGGCGCCCGGGCGAGGTACTGAGCGACCAGGTGCTGATTCCGCTGCCGCCGGATGCCGTCACGCCCACCCAGATCGAGGTAGTCCTCTATGATCGGCGCACGCTCGCGAGCATCGGCAGCGTCAGGGTGCCGTGAGCTCTGCCAGGCGCAGCCGGGTCCCCTGACCCTCACGTACACGGCGCTCGTCCAGTACCTGAAGCGGCGCGAGGGTAAAGGCATCATACAGCTCCAGGGTTGTCACCAGCGTGCTGCCCGAAGGCGCCCCCTCCAGGCTGATGTGCTGGATATCCTGCACGAGCCAGCCCCATCCCCACTTGAGAGCAGGGATCGCCCCCATCGCCGGCGTGCTGTCAGCTTTGCGCTCCGTGCCATCCGGCGACACCGCTCCCCACGAAAGCGACAGGTCGCGCGTGATAGGCTGGTCGGCGCGCAGCCACCCGCTCAGCCGCAGTGACTTGCCGGCATCAACCTGGCTGCCCACCAGGGTAATCCCGCCCGCCAGCGGAATACAGGTCTGCGGCTCGGAGGGCAGGACCAGCGCCAGGTCGCGCGGCTGCGCCAGATGCCAGGCGCCTAAAATCGGCACAGGCTGGCCATCATCGCCCAACACACGCACACTGAGCGCACGGCTGCCGGCTGGCAGATCGAATGCGACCAACTGATGTGCCCCAGGCGACAGGACCGCCAGCGCCTTGGCGGCTGCCACCTGCCCATCTGTCACGATCTGCAGCTCCGCAGCTTGCCCATCTGTGCCGGCGTCTGACCAGCCTTGCGCCAGATGCAGATAGAGACGGCGCTGCTGGGCAAACGAGTCGTCGACATCATACCCGGTCAGCAATAGACCGTTGGCCCAGGCGGCCGACTGGTGATTCGCAACAGGCCGCTGCGCCGTGACGGCTGGCAGCTCGATCATCGTCAGAGCCAGCGCGTCCTGGCCGTTAACCATCAGGCGCGTGATCTCTCCGGCGCTGTTGGTATAGAACCCGCAGATCAGCTGATAGTTGTCGGCCTGCGCGTGCGGCAGCAGGGCGAGGATCACCTCTTCCAGCTGCACGCTGCCGGGCAGCAGACGGCTGGCAGGATAGGTGACATCAGCCTGTCCGACCGGCCCCTCCGGCCCTACCAGTTGGATAAAGAGGGTCAGGTCCTGCTCCGATGGCTTCAGTGCCTCAAAGGCCAGGGTGACATGCAGGTTCCGCTGGGCTTGATAGATCTGTAGCGCCTGCCGGTAGCCGACCATTCGGATACTCGGTTCAAACTCAGCGTCCAGTGGTTGTAGCTCGGAGAGGCTGGCCGCATCAATATCCTGACCAACCTGCCAGGCACCGGCAATCGGCGTAAAACGCTCTGGCAGACGCTCATAGGCGTAGAACCAATTAGTCACCACCACCGGCCGGCCCTCGGCCTGCCAGGCAGCGATGCGTTCCAGCCAGGTCTGGTCGTTGGGGTTGGCACCGCGCGGGTAAACATATTCGACATGCACATCCGGACGCTGCCGCTCGACAAGCTGCAGGTACCACAATGGGGTCGCCTGATGCCAGTTTGAGAGGATCACGCCGTCGCGCGGAGTTTGCTGCAAGAGTGCCAGCGCCTGGACGCGGGTGGTATCATCCTGACGCATCACCTGCGCAGTTTGGGCACTCTGCCAGCCGACCTGCAGCGTAGCCAGCAGCACCAGCGCGGTGATCAGAGTCGACGGCCAGGCATGCACCAATCTTTTCAGCGCGGCCAAACCCATCGCCAGAAGTATAGCAGCGGCCACATAGCTGGGCAGGAGGTACTCGACAGTCTGTGGCGCGCGATAGGTGAGGGCCGCCAACAGGTTTACCAGCAGCACGCCCATCACCAGCGCGGCGCGCCCGGGTTTGAGCCACAGCGCCAGCAGGGCTGCCAATGGCAACAGCCAAGGCAGATATGTGCCAAACTGTAACCGCGCGATCTGCCAAGCCACGCCTGCCCGGGCTGCCAGCTCACTGGCGGTTCGGTAGTAGAGCATGTCTCCGCCAAAGCCGCTGGCACTGATATGCCCCCATAAGGCCGCCCAGCTGCGAATCGGGGCGGGGTCAAAGGCTGGCTGCATGGCACTGCGGATGGGCAGGTAAAGCAGCACCAGAAATGCCGCCAGGAAGGCGCCCAGAGCCGGTAGCCATCGTCGCGGCCGGCAGATTAAGCGCGGATCATGCGCCAGAATAAACACGGCAAAGGGCAGCCCGAGCAGGGCGATCGAGGCGTGATGCCCGATGCCCAGCCCAAACAATAGTCCAAAGATCGCCAACCGCCGGCTGGTGGGCGAACGCGCCCACGCCAGCAGGCTGGCAAGACAAGCCATGCTCAGCAATGCCACCAGGCTGCGGATATTGGCCGTGGTGCTGATAACCCAGAAAGTTGGCGCCAGGCCCAGCATCAGCACGCCTGCCAGGGCGGCGATGCGGCTGTGCACCTCATGGACGATGGTGTGGTATAGGAGCGCCAACGTGAGGGCCGAGAAGACGGCACTCAGCAGGTTCAGCCGCCAAGCGGGGCTTCCGAGCGGTGCCAGAGTCGCCAGCTTACCCAGAAGGGTATAAAACGGATATCCCGGCGGATGCGGGATGCCCAGCACGGAGCTGGTAATCTGGAACTCGCCGCTATCAGCCGGCAGGAGACCCGGTGCGGCGGTGATGCCGTACAGCACCAGGAACGATACAAAGACCAGCAATGCCTCCCGTTTGTGGCATACCCAGCGCGGCCCATGCAGCAGGAGCATCCACACGACGATGAGCACTGCCAGCCAGGCGCCTGCCACGGGCTGCGTGCCGGGCCAAAGCACATAGACGCCGGCACTCAGCAGCGGATACCAGCACAAATGCGGCAGTTTGCTCAGCGCCCAAATTCCCAGGAGCGCCGCTGCCAGTGCAGCAACCATTACCCAGAGAAGCACACAGGCACTCGGCAACCACTCACAGACCAGCCGCACGATGAACACCCCAGTCAGTGCGCCTGCTGCACCGCGCAGCCAGCTCTCCTGAAAAAACACGCGCGGGAATGGAATACGAGGCAAGGTCATCCCATGAGGGCCTTTTGATAGACAGTCAGGGTCTCGGCTGCCGAACGCCGCCACGAGAACATCCTGGCACGTTCCAAACCCGCGGCACGCATCGCCGCGCGAAGCTCGGGGCGCGTGGTCACCTCCAGGATCGCCTCCGCCAGTGCGCCGGCATCATCAGGCGGTACATAGCGGGCCGCCTGCCCTCCTACCTCGGGCAGCGAGCTCGCCAGAGTGGTGATGACCGGACAGCCGCACGCCATGGCCTCCAGCACCGGCAGTCCAAAGCCCTCATAAATCGAGGGGAACACCAGCGCGTCAGCGAGCGCATATATGGCGGCCTTGTCCTCCTCGGCAATGCCGCCCAGCAAAAGGACCCGCTCATCCAAGCCAAGCGCCTGAATGATCTCGCGCGGATCGCTGGCGACGGCCGAGCCAGGCGCCGGCAGGCGCCCGGCGATCACCAGCGGAATACCCTCCAGCTGCTCGTGCAGCTGTGCATATCCCTGCAGCAAGAGCTCGACACGCTTGCGTCGGTCGAATCCACCCAGATAAAGCAGATAGCGCTGCGGAAGCGCCAGTTTTTCGGCGGTTTGCTGCAGCTGTTGCTCAGAGGGCGGCACCAGGTTGGGTGACACAGCGTTATAAACCGTCTGCACGCGTTCAGATCTCACGCCCAGATGGCTGCGGATATCCTGCGCGGCACTGTGCGAGACGGCAATGATCTGCTGGCTGCGCCGACCCGACCAATCCGCCAGATGCATATAGGCGCGCATCCCCAGGCTGCGGCGGTAATCCGGAAAGAGCTGGTGGATCATGTCGTGGATCGTCACCACCACCGGCACGCGGTGCAGCGCGGGCGCGCCCTGGTAGGGGACGTGCAGCACATCCAGCCGGTCGTGCGCGGCTGCCCGCGGCAGGCTGATCTGCTCAAACCACACCTTGGCCAAACGCGGACTGCTGGCATCAAAGGGCGTGTACAGGCGGGTGGTCGGCATTGGGGAATCGTCCTGAGCGGTATCGGCATCTCCAAAGGCCGGCAGGTAGAGGCGAAACTGGTCCTGCGGGGCAGCCGCGACCAATGCCGGCAGCAGTCCGCGCAGATGCTGTCCGCTGCCGGTAGTGATCGATCCCCAAAAGGCGCCGCTGATGCCGATTTTCATACTCGTGCCACGATTGTAGCGGCGGAAGCTTTGGCAGGCAACTTGCAGCGGCTGGGGCGGGGCATTATAATCCGAAAATCACCCCTTACCATAACCGTGAGGTTAAGAGATGCCGCAGCCCAAACCATCCCATCACGACGTTGTTGCGATCATCGATTACGGCTCGCAGACCAGTCAGCTGATAACCCGCCGAGTGCGCGAGGCAAACGTTTATGGCGTGCTGGTGCCCTGGGATATTGCCGCCGAAGAGCTGCGCCTCCTAAAGCCGGCCGGCGTGATCCTTTCCGGCGGGCCCAGCTCGGTCTATGACGAGGATGCTCCCACGCTGCCCGGCGTGGTGCTCGAGCTGGGCGTGCCGGTGCTGGGGATCTGTTACGGCATGCAGCTTCTGGCTAAAGCTCTAGGGGGGCAGGTGGCGGCGGCGCAAAACCGCGAATATGGCCAGGCAGAGCTGGTGAACGAGCAGAATTCGCCCCTCTTTGAGGGTTTGGGTGACCGGCTGCAGGTGTGGATGAGCCACGGAGACCGCATCGAAACTTTACCGGATGGGTTCGGCGTGCTGGCGCATTCAGCCAATACGCCCATAGCAGCTATGGCGGATGAAACCCGCCGCCTGTACGGCCTGCAGTTCCACCCCGAGGTGGCGCATACCCCGCGCGGCAGCGAGATCCTGGCGAACTTTATACGCATCTGCGGCTGCCGCGGCGACTGGGGACCCGGCTCGTTCATCGAAGAGCACGTCGCCGATATCCGCCAGACGGTGGGCGACGGCAAGGTGGTCTGCGGGGTATCGGGCGGGGTCGATTCGAGTGTGGTGGCGGCGCTGGTACACCGCGCCATCGGCAAGCAGCTCACAGCCGTGTTTGTGGATAACGGCCTGATGCGCAAGAACGAAGTCGCCGAGACCAACGCGCGCTACAGGGCCATGCTGGGCGAGAGTTATATCTCGGTAGATGCCAGCGAGCGCTTTTTGCGCGAACTGGCGGGCGTGACGGATCCCGAAGAAAAGCGCAAGATCATCGGGCGCGTGTTTATCGAGGTGTTTGAGGAGCAGGCCCGCCAGATCGGCGGGGTCGATTATCTGGCGCAGGGCACGCTCTATCCTGATGTGATCGAGAGCGCCTCGACGACCAAGTCGGCAGCACGCATCAAGAGCCACCACAACGTGGGCGGCTTGCCCGAACGCATGCACCTCAAACTGATCGAACCGCTGCGTTTTTTGTTCAAAGATGAGGTGCGCCAGGTCGGCCTGGCACTCGGCCTGCCCGAGGAGATGGTCTATCGCACGCCCTTCCCGGGTCCGGGCTTGGCGGTCAGGATCATCGGCGAGATTACCCGCGAGCGCCTGGCAACGCTGCGCGAGGCGGACGCGATCGTGCGCGAAGAGATCGCCGCGGCCGGGTTAGGGCGCGAGATCTGGCAGTATTTCGCGGTACTGACTCCCCTGCGCAGCGTGGGGGTCATGGGCGACAGCCGCACCTATGCCGACGTCGTGGCCGTGCGGGCTATCACCAGCCAGGACGCCATGACGGCGGACTGGGCCAGGCTGCCCTATGAGGTGCTGGCGCGCATCTCGAGCCGCATCGTCAACGAGGTGCAGCAGGTCAACCGCGTGGTCTATGACATCACCACCAAACCGCCCGCGACGATCGAGTGGGAGTAGCTGAATAGAGTTTGGCATTTACCAGAGACCCAAGCAGTGAAAAAGGTTTGCTAATCCCAATCCGTTCAGACTATTATGGCCCCATAGGTTTATTGAAACCAATCATCCATATTGACCTCTTTTGGATAGATGAAAAAGAGGCAATAAATAGACTGAAGCAGATTAACATATAAGGCTTACCTTGACAAAAGCCTGTCTTTGTAAATACAATAGTACACCAGTCCTTAGTAGCAAGGGGTGAGGTTGTCCAAATGCAAAAAACGGACTTCTTTATTAGTTATACTGAAGCAGACAAAAAATGGGCAACCTGGATCGCTTCAGTACTAGAGGCCAACGACAAAACCACATATTTAATGGCTTGGGATTTCAAGCCAGGGGATAATTTCGTTAAAAATATGCATGATGCACTAAGAAACTGTGAACGATTCATTGCGGTTCTATCCGCTAGATACATGGGAAAGGTATATTGTCAGGCTGAGTGGACAGCGGCATTTACCAGAGACCCAAGCAGTGAAAAAGGTTTATTTATCCCAATCCGTATAGACGATTATCAACCTGAAGGTTTATTAGCACCAATTATCTATGTTGACCTCTTTGGGGTAGAAGAATCTGAAGCAAAAGAAAGACTGATGCAGATAACCGAAAAAGGCATACCAAGAACCAAGCCTGGCTTTCCCGGCACAAAGAAGCCGAGGTTCCCGGGGCAACTTCCTTTTAACAATATACCCTATACCAAGAATCATCACTTTACAGGACGAAAAGAAATCCTTAATGAGCTGATGGGATTCTTAAAACCTGGTGAGAGTAATCCTAATTCCATCGTCCTATGTGGTATGGGAGCTGTTGGGAAAACACAGATTGCACTTGCCTATGCACTAAACAATGGATATTTGTATGACACCATCTGGTGGGTCAATGCAGAATATACGATTGCGTTGCTGAATTCATATCAGGACCTATTGTTGCAAAAAGGTATTATAAAGAAGAACATTTCATATGAAGAATCTGACATATTGCAATCTATTTGGGGATGGATGTCACAACAGCCAAACTGGCTGTTTATCTATGATAATGCGGAAAGCGAAAAGGAATTAGCAAAGTACCTCCCGCGCAGCAATACGGGGCACATTCTGATTACCTCAAAAAGTCCGGAATGGCGTAATGTGGAAAAGATAAAAGTGGACGTATTTCAGCCACAGGAGGCAGTGGACTTTTTTAGTAGTTTCAAGCTAGAACAAAGTATTGACGATGCAAAAAAACTTGCCAAGGAACTGGGATATCTGCCGCTGGCTCTGGACCAAGCGGCAGCCTATATGTTGGAAAATGACAAGTCCTATCAAGAATATACTGATCTTTTCAAAAAATACCGGCTTGTATTATTTGAAAATGTTGAATATAAGTCCATTTCCTACGAGCAAACTGTTGCTACGACTTGGAATATTTCCCTAGATAAAATAAATAAAAGTGCGAAACAACTGCTCAAGCTTTTCGCTTTTCTGGCGCCTGATCATATTCATAAGGATATGTTCCTCCAAAGCAGTGAATATCTGCCTGAACCATTGGCAAGCGTTGTTAGAGACGAACTGAAATTCGACGAGACTACGAGAGACCTTACACGATATTCGCTGATCCAAACCGATAAAGGCCAGTTCCGCATTCATCGTTTGCTTCAGGAGGTAATCCGACAATCCTTAAAAGATAAAGTCCAATGGTTTCACCATTGTGTAGGGATTCTATACAAGCTGTTTTCATATGGTCAGTATGATATGGAAACATGGGATATATGTGCCAGGCTGATGCCCCATGTACAATCGGTCTTAACACACGAAGAATTGAAAACAGAAACAGAAGAAATAGCCGGCTTGTATGCAGCAGGGGCACAATGGTTACATCATACCGCGCAATATGAAGAATCGCTCGAATGGCACAAAAAGGCATTAGCGATTCGAGAACAAGTCCTGGGTCCTGACCATCCGTAAACTGTAACAGTGTATAACAATATCATCAGAGTCTACGAAAGACAAGGCTAATAGGATACATTAGCATGATGATAGGAAGGTTTATATAGTTAATTGATAATAATTGATTATTTTTAAATATTTTGTTCATAATAATACAAAAACAGACAGGCATGTGCACGGGCTTTTTAAGTGGCAATACTCAGTTTCGAACTATAATTTAAGACTCATTCAAGGTTAAATCGGGTTAAGCTAGTTAGTTTAGAATAGTCACATAATTAATATTGAGATGACTCCATGTCACCTTGGACTGTTAAAAAACTAATTGAGTTAGAGTGACCGTAACAAATACGTTGCCGTTCGTAGCCCATGCAAATACTGACCTGTATGGCTATCGCCTTCAAGATGTTCTCTGGTTACTCTTTTGACACCAAAAGGAGAAACAGCACCCAGAAAAGGGAGTTGTAGAATTTTTATGTTTTTTAAAGCCCTCCTTCGTCTTGATGGAAGGCTCTTGAGATAATAGCACTTGTATAGAAAATTCGGAGGCACACAAAATGGCTTTTGATTTTAAAAAGGAATACAAGGAATATTATATGCCAAAGAATAAGCCTTGTATTGTCAGTGTTCCGAGAATGAATTATATCGCGGTGCGGGGGCAAGGAAATCCTAATATTGAGGATGGTGAGTACAAGCAGTCAATAGGTTTACTGTATGGTGTCGCATTCACGATTAAAATGAGCAAATTGGGTGACCATCGGATCGAAGGATATTTTGATTACGTTGTCCCTCCGCTGGAAGGGTTTTGGTGGCAAGATGGTATTCGTGGAATCGATTACGGGCAAAAGGCAAAATTCAAGTGGATTTCAGTCATCCGCTTGCCTGACTTTGTAAAAATAGCCGACTTCGACTGGGCTGTTTCTGAAGCAACGAGGAAAAAGAAAACAGACTTTTCCAAGGTAGAGTTTATGACTTATGACGAAGGGCTGTGTGTCCAGTGCATGCACATCGGTCCCTACGATAATGAGCCTGCAACTGTTTCACTTATGCACGAGTATATGGAAAGTCAGGGATATGCTCTGGATATTACGGACAAGCGTATGCATCATGAGATTTACCTAAGTGATGCACGCAAGGTGACTGCTGAAAAACTAAAAACCGTAATTAGACATCCGATAAAAAAGGTATGACAAATTCCAGTCGGCGCCCCGCTCGATCTAGGCTGACGCTCCAGCGCGTAACTGGGAGCGGCAGTATCCTGTTATGAGGTACGGTATAGAATCCACTCCGGCGTGACTGCACAATCAGGCGTATGCCTGCCATGTAGCCATAGTCAGGAGCGCCGCTATGCTCCGCATTTACACCATCGGACCCCCCGTCGGTACGATCAGACCTGATCCGCCTCTGCACTGGCGCACCCGCCAGGTCGGTGTTTTGTGGGCTGAGGCGCCCAGTGTGTTATACTGAGAGCCACAAGGGGGCATTCTGTATAACCACTCTGGAAAGGACCAACCCATGACAAAATATCTTTTTTATGGCATGACGGGCGAGAAAATGTGCTTTCAGCACATCCTGCTCAACGCTCTGGACCTGGCCAATGCCGGCGAGCAGGTCCGCATCGTTTTCGAGGGGGCGTCCGTCAAACTGGTGGCGACCTTTGAGGCCGACAACCACCCGCTCTATCGGCGCGCCAAAGCGGCTGGCATCATCGCTGGGGTGTGCAAGGCCTGCTCGATGGCGCTGGGCGTCTACGACGCCAACCTCGCCTCAGGTCTGACGATGCTTGAGGAGATGTCGGGACATGCCGGCATGAAACCCTTCCTGGCAGAGGGTTACACCGTCATCAGCATGTAACAGGTCTGGCGCGGCTGATGCAATTCATGCAGCTGCGCCAATCGTTATCGTCCTCCCCGATCACCAAATTATTCCATTTTGTGCCTGGCATCTTAAAGATGCATTAAAACAGGGCTCTCATGCATTAACCTGGTGAGAGCAGGAGATCGAGATGGCCCTCAGCCTGACATCAGCAATCGAATACCGCCATGATACGGATCCGCGTTTACTGGATGTCTTCCTGGAAGCGATCGCCCGGGGTGACAAGGCAGCACTCACGGAACTGTATCATCGCACGAGTGCCTCGGTCTATGCTTTTGCGCTCTCTATCTTGCGCAACGCGAGCGACGCGGAAGATGTGTTGCACGATACTTTTGTGACCATCTTTACAGCCGGCGCCACGTATCGTTCGCAGGGCAAACCGATGGCCTGGATCCTGACGATCACACGCAACCTTAGCTTGATGAAGCTGCGTCAGGAATCCAGAACCAGCGAGTTGTCGCAAGATGAGTGGGCGCTGATGGCAGACGAGCACCAGGGGTTGACCGCCGATGATGCGCTGGTTTTGCACAAAGTGATGCAAAACCTGTCGGATCAGGAACGGCAGATAGTCGTACTCCATGCTCTGGCAGGCTTCAAGCACCGCGAGACGGCCTCGCTGCTGAAGATGCCGCTGCCGACCGTGATTTCCAAGTATAATCGCGCAGTCAAAAAGCTGAGGGGACTGCTCGTGAGAGGAGAGCGACAGTCATGAAAAACAGCGAGATCGAAGCGCAAGTTCGCCGTGCGTTCACCCGAGCGACACCGGACGTCCTGGATGCTGTCCTCTCCGATTGCCAGGCACAGAAAGGGAGAGTGATCATCATGCCAGTCGAAAAACCAAGCAATCCGTGGGTGTTCCGCTTTGCAGCCATCGCCGCAGCCTTTGTGTTCCTGTTCCTGGGGGCCGCCGGCTACTTTATCTACAACCGCGATAACGCCGTAGCATCGACCGTCTCGCTGGATGTAAACCCCAGCATCGAGATTACCGCCAACCGCAAGGAACGCGTGCTGGCAGTCCGCGCGCTCAACGAAGAAGGGCGCACTGTGATCGGCGATATGGACCTGACAGGCAGTAGCCTGGATGTCACCGTTAACGCTCTGATCGGCTCAATGGTGCGTAACGGGTATCTCAATGACCTCGCCAACTCGATCCTGGTCAGCGTGGATAACGCCGACCCGACGGTTGGGGCGGCGCTCGAGGAAAAGCTCGCCAGAGAAATTAACAAGCTGCTGGCCAACTCGGCCTTTGATGGCGCTGTGCTCTCACAGACGGTGCATCCCAGCTCCGAGCTGCGCAAACAAGCCGAGATCTATGGCATTACCTTGGGCAAGGCCCAACTGATCAAGCTGATCATCGACAAGAATCCGAATTATCGTTTTGAGGACCTCGTGCCGCTCTCGATCAACCAGCTCAGCCTGCTGGCCAGCTCGCAAAAGCTGCAGTTGGATAGCGTTACATCGATCGGCCGCGCCAGTGAAAAGGGCCTCATCGGTGCCGACCGCGCCCGCGAGATCGCCCTGCAGCACGCCAATGTGTCCGCCTCGGATGTGGTCAAGGTCGAGCTGGATTACGAAAACGGTGTGCTGGTTTACGAGGTGGATTTTGTGGCGGGCGGCTTTGAGTACGAGTACGACATCAACGCCACCAACGGCACTGTTATCAAGCACGACAAAGATACCATTGTCGATATCAAGAGCAGTGACGGCACCCGCACTCCGCGTGCGACGCCCACCGCCTCGGCTTATATCACCGCCCAGCGTGCCAAAGAAATCGCCCTTGCATATGCCGGCGTCAGTACCGAAGACGTGCGCGAGTTTGAGATTGAGCTGGATGATGACGACGATGACGACGACGAGATCGGCGTTTATGAGATCGAGTTCAAGGCCGGCGGCGACGAGTACGAGTTCAAGATCGATGCGCGCAACGGCACGATCCTGAAATTCGAGCGCGATCGCGACGACGACGCTGCTCGGTCGGCTTCCAGCCATGATGACGATATGGATGACGACGATGATGGCGATGACTACGATGACGACCATCATGACGATGACCATGATGACCATGATGACCACGATGACGACCATCACGATGATGACGATGACGACGACTAGAATCTAGTCACGTAATAAAACAGGGGCAGCTTTCGCTGCCCCTGTTTTTTGTTGCTTGGAACTGTGCCTAGACCAGGTAATCACGCAGTTGGCGGCTGCGGCTGGGATGGCGCAGGCGATCGAGCGCCTCGTGCTCGATCTGGCGGATACGCTCACGGGTCAGCCCAAATTTTTTACCGACCTCTTCAAGCGTATAGCTGCGGCCATCATGCAGGCCAAAGCGCAGGCGCAGGATCCTGGCCTCGCGCGGGGTGAGGGTTGTCAGGATATCCTCGAGCTTTTGCTGCAGCAGGTGCTGGTAGGTCGAATCCGATGGCGTAGGCGCCTCATCATCGGGGATAAAGCTGCCCAGCTCACTGTCTTCTTCCTCGCCCACCGGCTTTTCTAGCGAAAGCGGGCGCTGCGACACTTTGAGCATCCACTGTACTTTTTGTGCCGGCAATGCCAGCTGGTCGGCGATCTCTTCAGGCGAGGGCTGGCGGCCCCAATCCTGCTCGAGCTGCTGCGCCACCTGATACACCTTGCGGATGCGGTCGCTCAGATGCACCGGCAGGCGGATGACGCGCCCCTGGTCGGCCAGCGCGCGGGTGATCGCCTGGCGAATCCACCAGGTCGCATAGGTACTAAAGCGGTGCCCGCGGGTATAGTCGAACTTTTCGACAGCTTTGATCAGCCCCAGGTTGCCCTCCTGGATCAGGTCGAGGAACGGCACTCCCTGCCCGAGGTAACGCTTGGCAATGCTCACCACCAGGCGGGTGTTGGCCTTGATCAGGTGCGTGCGCGAGGCCTCGCCGCGCTCGATCACCAGCGCAAGCTCGTCTTTTTGGTCCTCTGTCAGCGAGTGGTTAGTCTGAAACTCTTTTTGGGCCAGCAGCCCCTGCTCAAACTGGCGCGCCAGGCTGACCTCTTGTTCGGCGGTCAGCAATGGCACACGCGCCATCTCTTTAAGGTACAGGCTGATGGTATCGTCGCTGGCGATCTCGGAAAGGTCGAAACGCTTGTCCGACTCGACATCGGGCTCGAGCGACTCAACCTCAAGCGTCTCCTTGTCGTCCTCGACCGGCTCAGCCGCCTCAGATTCTTCCTTCTTGGCGTCTTCGTACATGACCTGTACGCCCTCTTCGCTGAGGTGGATGAACAGGTCCTCCAACTCGGGCATGTTCTCCTCGACTTCGGGGAAAACGCCCATAATATCATCCAGCGTCACATAGCCCTGCTCTTCAGCTTTGACGAGCAAGAGCTGTAACGCCTTGTTATCCTTATCGTTGATGTTCAGTGCCATCAAAACTACCCTCAGTTCTAACAAAAAAATAAATCCGCCGGCTAGCTTGGCGGATCGACTCTACATTAGCCTGGCATCCTACCCTGATCTCACCGGGTTCACGTACCGATGCGCCGTTGCATGTAGGAGGATCAATCTTCCTATTCTAGCAAAACAGGCGTGCTATGTCAAGTCAGTTTTTGGCCCTTCCCCAAATTTATATCGGCTCTTTTTCGGACGATCCGTATCATCTTGACGAAGCGTTCGGAAGCAAGTATGATGCCCAGAGAAAGCTGAGAGGTATTGTGCCGTCGTGGCAGATATCGGCAATAAACTCAAACAAGCGCGCGAAGCGCTAGGGATCAGCCTGGTTGAGGCCGAGCACGAGACGCGTATTCGCCGTGCTTTTTTGCAGGCACTCGAAGAAGAGCGCTTTGCGGACCTGCCCGGCGATGTGTATACGCGCGGGTTTCTACGCAACTATGCCATGTTCCTCAACCTGGATCCGCAGTCGATCCTGGATGAATTCGACCAATTGCGTACCGGCTACGTTCGGCAGAATAGCCCTGATGTGCTCGATGAACCGCTCCTGCCCGAAAAGCCCGTCAACCTTGGCGCGCTGATCTTTTTAGCGGTTGTCGGGCTGCTGGTCGCGGCATTGGCGGGCTGGTACATCTATGGCGAAGTGACGGGCAGCGGCGGCCCGGGAGATGCCGTGCGCCGGCTGATCCACGGCTCCGGCACACCTCGGGTGCAGGCTTCGGCCATCCCGCACGCTACTCTGACGGCCGACCCGACCAATGCGCCTGCCAGCACACAGACCGCCCCTGCGAAATCGACTGCCCAGCCGGCTAACACGGTTACCCAGCAGCCGGCAGATTCAGCCACCGCAGCGCCTACGGCAGAACCTGCCGCCACCACAGCACCCGCTCCCACCGCCATTCCGGCGGATGGCATCGAAGTGGTGGTTGATGTGCTCGAAGAAACCTGGTTTTACGTCCTGGCCGACCAGGGGGTCATCTTTGACGGCGTCCTGCAGGCGGGCGATCGCAAGGTATGGAACGCCGACTCGGTGATCTATATCAGCATGGGCAACGGCGGAGCCGTCACTCTTACCGTCAACGGCGTCGAGGTGGGGATGCCGGGTGCCAGCGGCGAGATTACCGAAATCAACTATACCATCGACACCTTGCCCGGCGGCCAATAAACCCGGATGCGTTGCTACCTGGTCACGCTGGGCTGCGCCAAAAACAGCGTTGATAGCGAAATGGTGGCCGAACTGCTGCGGCAGGACGGCCACGTTTTTGTGGACGCCCCCCGCCGTGCAGAGCTCTTGATCGTCAACACCTGTGCGTTCATCGCCGATGCGCGCGATGAGTCGCTGCAGGCAGTGCGTGAGCTGGCGGAGCGCAAAAAGCACCACCAGCACCTGCTGGTGATGGGTTGCATGGCCGAGCGCGATGTTGCCCTCATCCAACGGTTGGTGCCGGGGGTAGACGCCTTTATTGGGGCGCGCGCCTGGCCGCTGGTGCGTCAGGCAGTGGCTGAGCTGGCTGCCACCGGCAAGCTGCGGGGTGCCCGGGTCAGCTCGGACGCCGACCGTTTGCTGGTGAGCTCGGTCACACGCAGCCAACCCGAGGGCGCCAGCGCCTATCTAAAGATCGCAGATGGCTGCGATGCCAGTTGCGGTTACTGCGCCATACCGCTGATCAAAGGGCCGCAGCACAGCAAGGAACCCCACGAGGTGCTGCACGAGGCGCGCGAGCTGGCCGATTGGGGCGTGCACGAGATCAGCGTGATCGCCCAGGATACGACAGCCTATGGGCGCGACCTGGGTTTGCGCGACGGGCTGGCGGCTTTGCTGTGCGACCTCTCGCGCACGGTACCCGAGGTTGCCTGGCTGCGGGTGCTGTACGCCTATCCCCAGCACATCACCCCCGGGTTGATCGAGTGGCTGGCAACAGCCCCCAACGCCTGCCATTACCTCGATATCCCCCTGCAGCATGGCTCAAGCGCGGTGCTCAAGCGCATGCGCCGCCCGTACGATACCGACGCAGTGTTCAAGCTGGTGGATGACCTGCGCCGCGCCATCCCCGATATCGCGCTGCGCTCGACCTATATTGTCGGGTACCCGGGTGAAAGCGAGGCCGAGTTCGACGAGCTACTTGAACTGATGCGCGTGCTGCGCTTTGACCACGTGGGCGTCTTTCGTTACTCACGTGAGCGCGGCACCTATGCCGACACCTTGCCCGACCAGGTGACCCCCGAACTTGCTCAGGAGCGCTTTGAACGCGCCATGGAGCTGCAGCAGGGCATCTCGTACGAGTGCAACCAACTGCACGTCGGCCGCGAACTGCCCGTGCTGGTGGAGGGGGTGGGCGAGGGGCTGGTGATCGGCCGCTGCTACCGCCAGGCACCCGAGATTGACGGATTGACCGTGGCCAGCGGCACCGCCCAGGTCGGTGAGCTGGTGAGGACGTGCATCACCGGCGCGCAGGAATACGACTTGGTGGGTCAGCTGCTGGGCAGCTGAGCGTTTACGGTGCGCCAAAAGGGCTCGCTGAGCAGAGTACGCCGCAGGTGGCGCTCCAACAGGGGATGCTCACGGTTGAGCTCGGCAGGGGCATGCACCGCCAGCGCCAGGCACATCGCCCAATAGTCAGCCTTGCTCTGCACCCCCCAGGCTTCGGCGCCGTATCCTAACCCCGCCAGTTCGTTATACAGCTCGGCTGCCCTGGCCAATTCCGGTGTTGCCCCAAAACCCTCTGAAAACATCTGCGGTGCCGCTCCTGCGGCGCTCCCCAGCAGGATATCCAGCATTACGGCGGATGCCCGCAGCGCCGCCAACGGCTCCAGCACCTCTGCCCAGCGCAGCACCACGCAGTTCTGCAACGGGCCGGCGCGCCATACGAGCGTCTCTGCATAACCGGGCGGCAGGTTCGGATCCACCAACAGGTGACCATCCGGCCGCGCCAGCCAGTAACGCAACATCCCCTCTGGCAGAGCCGCATGGGCATTCATCAGCTCTTGAGAGAGATTAAGGCTGCTCCCAATACGCTGCTGCCAGGCGCGCGGCAAGCCCTCAGCAGCATTGGGTGCCACGTGCAGCTTGTGCTGCCAAATCAGCTTCAAGGCAGTGTCGCGCAGGGTGGTCATTCGCCGATAACCTCGATCGTACCCAGATCGATATGGTCACTCAGCGCTTGGCTCTGTTGGCTGATCTGCAGGCGCTCGAGGGTAAACATCTGGTACATCCCGATGCGCAGCGTCAGCGTCTGCGGCGGCAAGTCTGCCGGCAGGGCGATGCCGTAGCGATCGATGACTGCCTCTTCGGGGTGCCAGGCATCGGTGGGCTGAGCGCCGCCGGAAGGCTCACTATCGCGCTGCGCCACGATCTCGCCGTTTGAGCCTACCAGATGCACAAACACCTTGTAGCGCCCTGTAATCGGAGCAAGCGCCTGCCAGAATAGCGTAAGCTGGGCGATCTCGCCCGGCCTGAGGCGCGGCGTGCTGAGGGTATAGCCCCTGAGGGTAATCTGCGTGCCCAGGGTGTACTCGAGCGGCACCTGCGGGGTTTGCTCTAGCTTGGCCGGCACGGCATAGATCACCAATCTCAGCGCACCGAACCAGCGATCCTCGGCCTTGTAGGTATGCTGGTCAAGCCAGGTCTCAATAAAGCGCTGGGGATCGCTCTCATCGGTGGCCCAGAAGAGACCATAGATGCGCGGATGCGTTGCTACCAGCTCCTCCAGCTGTGCCTGCACTGTGGCCGGATCCAGCGGCCGGCTGAGGGGCAACGGCACCAGCTCCTGCGGACCGTGGTGATAGTAACCAACCGTCTCGATCTGGCTGGGGGCGTTGATCAGGATGGCGTCATCGGGGCCGGCTGTGCGCTGGATCTCGGCGATCAGTCCTCGATAATCGTCGCGCTGGTAAACCGGGTCGGTATATAAATGTCCAAGCGAGACGCCTGCCACACCAAGCAGGCCCACCAGCAACAAAGCCGGCACGACGCGCGCGAGCGCCTTGGACTGGAAGTATCTCCAGCAGCCCTGGATGAACGCTGCCAAACCCAACACATAGGCGGGATGTACAAAGAGCAGGAACTTGTCCTTGAAAAACACCCGCCACAGCGAGGCAACCAGGACAAAACCCAGCGTCCCTGCCAGCCAAAGCAGCGTTGGCCAGGCCTTTTGGCGGCCCACAAGCAGCGGACCCAGCAGCGCCATCGCCAGCACCAGCCAGCCAACCACGCGTATCAGGTAGGAAGGCGGCATGGTCACGCCCCAGGTCAGCACCTGCGCGAATTGGCTCATCAACGCAAGGCTGCCGAGGCGCGCACCCACGTCCGGCCAGCCCAGCATCGAGCGCCCGGCAACCACCAGCCAAGGGATGTATAGCGCCACCAGCACCAGCAGAGCGGCTATCCACACCAGCAACCAACGCCAACGAAATGGCCTTTGCCGCAGAGCCGCCACCAAAACAGTCACGCTCTGCATGGCAATCACCATCATGGTGACATAATGCGAGTAAACCGCCGCGCTGCTGACCAACAGCCACAGCAGCGCATCCCTCCAGCTCCATCGTGTCAGATTCTGAGAACGGCGCAATAAGCAAATAAAAGCCCCCCACGACAGGGCTGCCAACAGGGCTGCCCACATATACATACGCGCTTCCTGGCTATAGTAAACCTGCAGAGGGGCGATGGCAGCCAGCAATGTGGCCAGGATAGCACCGCCTGGCATAAGCAGCTGGCGCCCCAGAAGGTAGGTCACCGCTACCAGTGCTACACCGGCCAGCGCCGAAAGTGAACGCGCGGAGGCCTCGCTGGTGCCAAACAGGCGCACCCAGCCGCCCAGCACAAAATAATAGAGGGGTGGATGAATATCAGCCGAGGCGTTGCGTACGATTGTGGCCGCGTCGCGCTGCACCAGTGCCACGGTGGTGCCCTCGTCGTTCCACAGGCTCTGGCTCCCCAGTCGGTAGAAGCGCAGGCCCGCCGCCAGTATGAGGATGACCAGGAGCGGCAGCCAGCGCTTAACGCGGGTTAACACGGTGTTTGCGCCGCAGAATCAGGCTGGTGGCGACCAGCAGCATCACCGCCCCGAGCGCCAGGCCGACCCATTCGCCCGCGCGGCTCGGGACCGGGTAGACCAGCAAGCCATCCAGGTTGAGGGTGCCGCTCACGACCCGCAGCGCCAGGGTGTGCTCGCCGGGGCGCAGTCGGTCGGCCAATACGACGGTGCGCGACGGCTCGCTACCGGCTGCCAGCTCAATCGTGCGCGAAGACGCACCATCGACGGTTACCTCCAGCACGGCCGCCTGGGCCGGCTGCCACAGAATTACCTCGACCCTGCCGCCGTTGGTACGCAGCGTTACAGCCGCATCCTGGTCGCCGCGCTGGTAAGCTCCTAATACTGCCTGCGGCTCGGTCTGCAGCTGCCAGCTGCCGGTATACTGCAGCACCCAATGGTCTTCCTGCCAATAGCCGGGCGGGATATAAGCGGGTGTCTGCATCAGAGCGCGCATGCTCTCCGCCACCGGCAGGGGAGTAAAGTCAGGCTCGAACATGCGAAAGTAATACCAGGGCTGGTTGACCTCGGCATCAGAGGCACGCCGCAGGAACCAGTAGTTCATTACGCCCATCCAGGGCCACTCATCGCGAGCACGTTGGTAAGCCTGTACAGCATAGCGCGCCTGCTGTTCGAGCGTCACCCGGCCATATGGCACCGGGCCTTCGAGCGTCTCGGGTTGGGCATTCCAGCCCACCTCGCTGGCCCAGATCGGCACAGCCGCGTCGTCGTTTCGCACCATTATCTCGCGCAAAAGCTGCACCCGGGCATAGTTGGCGCGATCACGGCTGGTGCGCTGGTCGGCCGGACCAGTCCACAGCCCGTAAACCATCGCCCCCATGATATCAAAACTGCCGCGCGCACCTGCCTGATACATCATCTCCAGATAAGTAAGGTCGCTGAGGTTGCGCGGTTGATATATCATCGGGGTTTCTTCGGTGGTCTGGGCGAGGGCTGCGGCGATGATCACGCAATTCGGGTCAGCTTCTTTGGCGCGCCGATACGCGATCTGCAGCAGTTTTGTATAAGCCGCCGGGTCGGTAGCCTGGTCGCCCCATTCCGGGTAGATGTTGGGCTCGTTCCAGATCTGATAGTACTTTATTCTTCCCTTGTATCTGCTCACCACAGCATAGACGAAATCGCCAAAATCATCATAGTTATCGGGCGGCGCCATGGTCCAGCCCTCGGCCGAACCCACGACACGGCTCCAAGCTGGCGGGCGATCGAGGCGCGCAATGATCTCGATATCATAGCGCTCCGCCAGATCGACAATACGGTCGTACTTGGCCCAGGCGTCGATATCCCACTTGTGGTCCCAATAGTCGCCCTTGGCAGAGATCTCGATATCCTCCCAAGGGAATTCCTGTCGGATCCAGCAAAAGCCGGCATCACGTATCAGCTCGAGCGAGCGCTCGACCTTGGCCACCTCAGCTTCCTGCTCCAGAAAGGTGTTGACGCCGTACGGGCACACCCCGGTATAGGGCATGGGGGTATATGGCGCGGTTTGCGGGGTTGGCTGGCTCAGCTTTAGGAGGGCCAGCGCGGCAGTGCCCTTGAGCTGTTCAACCAGGGTTACCTCGCCGGTCCATGATTCGAGCAACCCGCTGCGATGCCCCGCATAGGTCAGCCCGACCAGCAAGAGGACCAGTACCAATACGGCTATCCCCACGCGGCGGATTAAGATCGGGTAGCTGGGTTTCACGGCATCCTTTCGCGCGGATGTACGCGGCTCAGATTTCGCGCCGGCGGGTAGAGCGCCGTACGGGCTGTTTGGGTTTGCGCGAGCCGCGGAAGCTGGGCAGGTCGAGATCGAGGGTGGTACAAACGGTGGTGTCTTCCAGACGGCTGCGTAAGCGCTCATCGAGGGATTCCCAATCTGAGTGCGAAATCGTCAGAACCGTTGCCGAGCCGCTCACATAACGGTAGTTGAGGATCTGTACCAGCTTTTCGCGCGCCCAGGGCGAGGCATTCTGGGTACTGAGGTCATCCAGTACCAGCAGCCAGGCACGGCGGATCTCGTTAAAGCGCTGATCGTAGCTGACGGCACTGCCCGGCTGAAAGGTAGCGCGCAGGTAATCGAGCAGATCGGCCGCCACCACAAACAGCACCGATTTGCCGCCATGCGCCACGCGGTTGGCGACTGCTGCCGCCAGATGGGTCTTGCCCGAGCCATAGGTGCCGCGGATCAGCAGCCAGTTGGTAGGCTGCTCGGCATAACGCCGGGCAGCGGCAAGTGCCTGCCTCAGGCTCGCCTGCTGCACAGCATCCAGCTCATTGGGACGCTCCTGGAAACTCTCCAGGGTCATGTTTTGATACGCCCCCAACGAGCCAAAATAGTCGGTAGTGCCGCCCAAACGCTTGTCGGTGCCATACAGCGGGATGGTGGCCACCAGCTGATGATCGCGCAGGCGCGAGGCCAGACGCGGGTCGAGGTCATCGATCGACTGGTTGGTGGTGATGACCGTCGGCAGTGCCGCGTTGTAGCGATAGTTGAGCAGCTGATAGAGTTTTTCGGCCGCCCAAGGGGTGGTGTTTTGGGTGCCGAGGTCGTCGAGAATCAGCATCGGTACGTTGCGCACTTTATCAAAGCGCTCATCGTACGTCGAGGGGCTGTTGGGCGCATAGGTAGCGCGCAGGTAATCGAGCAGATCCGGCACCACCACAAACAGCACCGGATGTCCCTGCGAGAGGCGATAGTTGGCGATAGCAGCCGCCAGATGGGTCTTGCCCGAGCCGTATGAACCGGTAAAGACCAGCCAGCCGCTGGGCTGCTGGGCAAAGGCCAGCGCCTCGTTGCGTGCCATCGAAAGCGACATAGCCACTTCGCTGGCCCGGTTACTATCGATGACGAAACTATCAAAGGTCATATCTGCCAGATGCTGCAGGTTACTCGTCTCGCGCAGGGCTTCGACGTGGCGCCTGGCGATATCCTCTTTGCGGCAGCTGCACAATATCGCCTTGCCAAAACGCGGATCACCGACCGGCACGTTCACGCGGTAATAGCCCAACCCACGGCAGATTTGGCAGGATTGTGACGGGGCGCTTGCTTGGCTATCTTTAGGCATAGGTATCCATCTTGCCGGCTACATCCCAGCGCTGCAGGATGGCGTTGATATAGCGCCAGTTGCGCGCATTACGCTCCACAGCAATGCGAAAGGCGCTGGTGATCCACTCTTCCGGATAAGTCTCGCTGGCCTCCTTCAGGGTGTCGGCCATCAGAGGCGTCAGCAGGCCGATATTATGCTCATAGAGCGTATAGATGTTGGGGCGCTTCTGTCGGATGACGGGCTCCACCACACGCCCCTGGCTTTCCAGCTGCAGCCGCCCAGCACGCACCTCGCGTACCCAGCGCCGCCCGGGCGCCGAATTGATAAACAGATAGACCTCCGAACCGTCAGCATCCTCCAGCTCCAGGCGGAGCAAGAGCTCGTGGTCAACTGCCAGCTCAACCGCACGCTGCAACTCGGCGCGCTTGTCCTCGATGTCCTCACCCGGCAGCGCAGAGAGCAGCACACCGCAATCCGCCAGCTCGCCGAGTGTGATATAACGCGGCGACCCGCGCTGATGGTAGAACTCCCAAAAGAGATACAGCACCAGCTTGAGCTCGGACGCGTCGTCGACCAGTGCCAGCACGTCCGAAAAAAAGAGATCGGGGACAGGCGTATAGCTGGCCCCCTCAGGGTATCCTGTAAAGCCGCTCAATTGATGTACCCACCCACCTCCTCACTTGGCGTGTGCAGGTCAGCAAACCAGGTGAGTTTAGGATTGAAATACAGCGAGATGGTGCCCAATGCCCCATTACGGTGTTTGGCTACGATGATATCGGCGATGTTGTTGCGGTCGGTGGGCTCACCGAGTATGTCTTCGCGATAGATAAACATGACGATGTCGGCATCCTGCTCGATCGAACCGCTCTCGCGCAGGTCCGAGAGCTGCGGGCGCTTATCGGGGCGGTTTTCGACAGCACGCGAAAGCTGCGATAGAGCGATCACTGGTACATCCAGCTCACGCGCTAACGACTTGAGCGAGCGGGTGATGTACGAAATTTCCTGCACGCGGTTTTCGCTGCGCCGGTCGCCGGCCTGCATCAGTTGCAGATAGTCGATAATGATCAGATCCAGGCTGTATTCGGCCGCCAGACGGCGCGCCTTGGAACGAATCTCCATCGGCGTCAGCGAGGACGAATCGTCGATAAAGATCTGAGTACCCGCCAACTGGGTGCTGACACGCGTAAAGTCGTCCCAGCGATCGAGCACCCGACCGGTGCGCAGGTCTTTGGAATCGATCCCCGACGAAGCCGAGATCATGCGCTGTACGAGTTGCTCGGACGACATCTCCAGGGTAAACATGGCCACCACGGCATGTTGGCGCGCGGCATTGCTGGCGATGGTGGTGGCAAAGCTGCTCTTGCCCACTCCTGGGCGCGCCGCCACAATCAGCAAGTCGGAGCGCTGCATATTGCCCAGAAGCGCGTCGAGATCGGCAAAGCCGGTCGGCACGCCGGACGAACGGTCGGGATGCAGCGACAGGTCCTCGACCTGGTCATAGTACTCGCTGATGATGTCGGCGATCGGCGTCAAGTCGCGCGCGCCGCGCCGCTGGGAGATGTCAAAGATGATGCTTTCGGCCATGTCGACCACCTCGGCGATATCCTCGCGGTCTTCATAGGCCAGGGCAGCGATTTCGGCAGAGGCCTCGATCAGCCGGCGCATCACGCGTGTGCGCTCGACGATGTGGGCATAGTATTCGACATTGACCGAAGTCGGCACTGTATTCACCAGCGATGTCAGATACGAAGCCCCACCGATGGTGCCAAGCGCGCCCAGGCGCTCAAGCTCATCCGTCACCGTCACCAGATCGGCCGGCGAACGGCGTTCGTGCAAGTCCATGATAGCACGATAGATCAGCTGATGGGTCTCGCGGTAAAAATCCTCCGGCTTGAGTACACTGCTGACGCGCACGATCGCGTCCGGGTCGATCAGCAGGCTGCCAAGCACCGACTGTTCGGCCTCGATATTCTGGGGCGGTAAGCGGTCAGTTGCCATCGTCAGTGTGCCTCGGGATGGTCGTCATCAAGGGTATCAAAGAAGTCGCGAAAGAGCTGCAGCGAATCATCCTGTCCGGCAGAAAGCGGAATCGCCGCCGATTCAGCAATAGCAGCCTTTTCCATCACGCCTTCATCGGCATACAGCGGTACACCAGCGCGCAGCGCAAGGGCCATCGCATCGCTGGGGCGGGCATCCACCATCTGCAATCTCCCGCCTTTTTGCAGCGCCAGGCGGGCATAATAGGTGCTTTCGGTAAAGTCGTTAACGACCACGTAGGCCAGCTGTCCGCCCAACTCGTTAATGGCTGTCAGCAGCAGGTCGTGGGTGAGGGGGCGCGGCACCGAAGCATTCTGCAGGCGCATTACGATCGCTTCCGACTCGAAATCGCCAATCCAGATCGGCAGATAGCGCTCGCCATGCGTCTCCTTGAGCAAGACGAGGCGGTGGCGGTCGAGCATGCTGTAGAGAACGGAATAGATGTCCAGCTCTATCACGACGAGATTCCTTGGGCGAGTACCGCTATTATAGCATCCCCCGCTCGATGATCAAGCTGTTTTAAAGCGAACGGCTGATCATCGCAAGAACGACGAATCCAAGCACGGCAAAAATGCTATATTCGAGCATGATGCGGGCTGTCAGGCGCCGCTGCAAGCGCACGCGCACCAGACCAACCATGAAATAATAAAAGAGCAAGAGCGCGGTGCCCTCGATGCGTGCGTCGGCGCGGATATAGTTCATCACCCAGCGGAATTCGGCCATCATCAGGCCGACTAGCAGAGCATAGAGCCAGACGCGCACTGCTCTCGTTTCCAGTTCGCGCACCAGTTCCAGTGCCAGCAGCGAACTCACCAGCCACACCGCTGTCGACGAGACTATAGCGCGCAGCCCGGCGCTCGAGATCTGCACCATGAACACCAGCACCGCCAGATAAGCGGTGGTCTGCAGCACCAGGCGTGCCAGCCAACTCGACTTGCCGTCCCGATCGAGGCTGTGATACTGGGCTGAGAAGACTAGGTACAGGAGCAACCCCACTCCCAGGATAAAAACTCCGCGCAGCGGCCAGCCCGAGATCAAGATCAATGGCAATGTCGTGTAAGAGGAGATTGTCACGATCGCCGGCAACACCCAGAACGTGACCGTGTAGGCGATTGAGCGGTCGGGCAAATCGGGGTGAGATCGGATCGAAAACTCGCTCCCCAAGCACACCAGCAGGGTGACCACCAAAGCGAACTGGACGTTGGTGCCTATATGCAAGGCCAGCTCGGACCCGAGCACCGTCAAGGTCACCGAATAGGTCGGCAGCGTCACCAGGATAGTGAGCAGCAACCCAAGGACCACGAATCCCACCGTAGCCCATAACTGTTCGCGTCTGGACATGCGTCGCTCTTTAGGTAGACTGTCTGTTGATTCTAGGTATGGGCCTAAAGGCTGTCAAAAGCGGTTGGCCCGGGAGCAAGCCATTGTCACGACCTCTCGACCGCCATGTGCATACGCAATTTCGCTATCGGTCGCTAGATGACCTCCAGCATGCAGCTCAAGCCCTGGGGCTTGAGCTGCCCACGCCTGGCCCGTCCGAGTCACTCGCCGAACCGCTCGCTACTACGTTGCATGTGATCCCCAACCGCTTTGCCCTGCAACCCATGGAGGGTTGTGACGGCACTATGGCCGGGGCACCCGGTGCCCTCACCGTGCGCCGTTATGAGCGCTTTGCGCGCGGCGGGGCGGGGCTGATTTGGTTCGAGGCCACTGCGGTGCTGCCAAAGGGACGCGCCAATCCGCGCCAGTTGATGCTTGATGACACTACCGCACCAGCCTTTAACGACTTGGTGCACATCACCCGCCGTGAGGCAAGCCAGCGCCCATACCTGATGCTGCAATTGACGCATTCGGGGCGCTACAGCCAACCGAGCGTGATCGCCCACCGCGACGGTGTGCTGGATGCCCGCCACAACCTGCCGTCCGATTACCCGCTGATCGGCGATGCCGAATTGGCGGCCATGCCCGAAGCATTCGTTCGGGCTGCCCGTCTGGCGCAGCAAGCTGGTTTTGACGCGGTCGACATCAAGGCCTGCCATCGCTACCTCTTTAACGAGCTGCTGGCAGCCCACACCCGCCCCGGGGTATATGGCGGTGATTATGCCAACCGCAGCAGGATACTGCTTGAGACCTGCCAGGCAGTCCTACGGGAGTGCCCGGGGCTCGAGGTATGGGTGCGCCTCAACGCCTATGACGGGCACCCGTATCCGTGGGGTTGGGGCATCGAGGCGGATGACCCCAGCAAGCCCGACCTGTGCGAGCCGTTGCGTCTGGTGGAGCAGCTGGCAGCCCTCGGCGTAACGGGCATCAACGTAACGGCCGGCAACCCTTACTTTACACCGCACATCAACCGGCCTTATGACCAGACCTTGCGCGGTGCCAGCCTGCCAGAGGAACATCCGCTGGTGGGTGTGGTGCGCCTGTTGCACCTTACCCGCGCACTGAAACAACACGCCGGCAGGATGCTGGTGATGGGTTCGGGCTATTCGTGGCTGCGCCAGCACTGCGTGCCGATCGGTGCGGGCGCTGTGGCGGATGGCTGGACTGACCTGATCGGCCTGGGACGCCTGGCGTTGGCTTATCCTGACCTGCCCGCCGACGTGCTGGCCGGGCATGGCGCTGATGTGCGTAAATGCTGCACAGCCTGCAGCCGCTGCAGCCAGATGATGCGCAACCATACCGAGTCCGGCTGTGCCGTGTTTGACCGCAAGATCTACCGGCCAATCTATGAGGCTGGCTTTGAACACTAGCTAGCGTTTAGAGCGCTCGGTCTCGTCGTCGTGGCCGCGAAATATCAGACGGATCGGGGTGCCCTCAAAAGGATAGCGTTCTCGAATCTGGTTTTCGAGGTAGCGCTGGTAGCTAAAGTGCACCAGCTCTGTATCGTTTACAAAAAAGACGATCGTGGGCGGGTTGCTGCTGGCCTGCGAGCCATAGTAAAAGCGCAGCTTTTTACCCGCCTGGGTGGGCGGCGAGTGCTTAGCGGTGGCATCGCGGATCATGGCGTTGATCTCGCTGGTGGAGAGGCGTGTTTGCGCGCTTTCGTGGATGCGCAGCACCAGCGGCATAATGCGTTCGGTGCGTTGGCCCGTTAACGCTGAGATGTACAGGATCGGGATAAACGACAAAAAGCGCAGCTCTCCGCGCAGCTTGGCCTCGAATTCAGCCTGCGTGTTGGTCTCTTTGGGCACCAGATCCCACTTGTTTACCAGCACTGCGGCGCTCTTGAATTGCTCCATTACATAGCCAGCGATGTGAGCATCCTGCGCGGTGATGCCGGCGCTGGCATCGATAACAAACAGCACCAGGTCGGCGCGGTCGATCGCTCGAAAGGCGCGTAAGACGCTGTATTTTTCGATGCCGCGCGCGATGCTGCCGCGGCGGCGGATGCCGGCTGTGTCGATCAGCACGATATCCTTGCCATAGTAGCGCAGATGGGTATCTACCGCGTCGCGCGTGGTGCCCGGCACGTCGGAGACGATCACGCGCTCTTCGCCGATCATGCGGTTGAGCAGCGATGACTTGCCAACGTTGGTCTTACCCACCAGGGCGATGTGCAGCACCTGATCGTCTTCGTCAGCAGTGCCTGATTTGGGCAGAACCTCAATGACCTGATCGAGCAGGTCGGCCACGCCCTGACCGCGCAGGGCCGATACTGGAAACGGCTCGCCCAGGCCTAGTTGGTAAAACTCGGCCAACTCGAGGCCGCGTTTGGGGTTATCGACCTTGTTGACCGCCAGCACGATTAGTTTATTGGTGCGCCGCAGCAACTCGGCGATCTCGAAATCGGTGCCGATCAGCCCTTCGGTCACATCGACCACAAAGACGATCACATCGGCTTCTTCGATGGCCAGCTGAGCCTGCACGCGCACCTGCTCGGTAATCGAATCGCTGCGCTCGAGCACCAAGCCGCCGGTATCGACGACCGCAAAGTTTCTGCCAAGCCACTCGCTTTGGCCATACAGCCGATCGCGGGTGGTGCCAGGCAGATCCTCGACGATCGCGCGGCGCTCGCCGATCAGATGGTTGAAAAGGGTTGATTTACCAACGTTAGGGCGCCCAACCAGGGCGACCAATGCTTTATATGCCATGACGAATTCCTGACGTTACAAGTTGCGCTGTGGATCAGGGCGTGGGCGTGGGTGCGCTTTTTGTGATTTTGACCTCGATGGATTCCGGCGAGATGCTCGTCACAAGCAGGTCGCGCAGCGCTGCATCCGGCGTGTTGCGCACCAGCACCACCGGCCTGACCTGATACTTGCCAACATCCAGACCGGAAAGGTCGACATAGGCCTCCATCAGCGCAGGGGTGAGGTTATCGAGAGCTGCTGTCGGCCCGGTGATGATCGCATCCACCGAAGGCACTGAGAGGTGTGCCGAGAGGCCTTCGCCCAGCTTACGTACCTCGAGTGGCAGCTCCATGGTCGAGCCGCCCATCACCGGCGCGATCTGGATGGTCACAAACACGTTTTGGCGTGGCGTACCGTCTTCGGTATAGATGCTCACTCCGCTGGGGAGCTCGAGCGGCATATACTGCACTACCGTTTTGGTAGCACCGGTAATGTCGATGACTCCCTGGGTGGCGATCAGCCCGGGCATGTCGGCTACCACATTGGGCGGCCCCACCAACGTTACGGTGCCCGGGTCGACCGTGACACCGGCGATATAATAACCGCTGGCAGGATGCCCGGTCGTCAACGCACGCACGGCCACATCACGATAGTTCAGCTGGCGCTCGATGGTTACCTCGACCAGGACGGTTGACGGCGCAAACTTGACGCCGCTGACCTCCTCGCCGTCGGCGTTAAACGCGCGCACGTCGACAGTATGCGCTGACGAACTGCGCTGGCCATTCAGCGGCACCACGGCCTGCAGCTCGGTGATTGCGTTCACCAGGCTGACAGGTCCTTGCACGCTGATGGTACTGGGCGTGACATGGCTGATGGTGGCTGAATACCCCAGCGGCAGATCCGTGACGTTTTGCAGATTGGCGGTTACCGTCATCTCGCACGTCGCCAACGCTTGCAGGTCGACATAGACCGTCGCGGGCTGCGCCTCCAGCACCGACACCATACGGTCCGAGCTGGTCACTCGCACCGGCGCGGTGCCGGTGCCGAGATCAAAGCCTTCCAGATCAACCACGGCGCGAAAGCTGCTGGCCGTTAACGATCCCCAGCTGGTCTCAAAGGCGCGTATGCGCACGCGCGCGGTTTTCTCCAACTCAGTGGTCAGTATCATGCCCTCTGGCAGGTTGATCACCTCGATTGGAATAGCCTGCGGAAAATAGTCGACGCGCGGGCGGTCGTTAGCCAGCGAGGCGCTCACCCACACCACCACCGCCAGTAAGAGTGCCAGCAGTGCAGAGATGAGGTTATCCCAGCCGCGTTTGCTCATGAGTCGCATTATGACTTTCCCTGCCCGGTGGGCGTCTGCGGGCCAAAGCGATCTTTGATGCGCTCCCAGAATACCGCCAAGCCTGTCTTGTTGGGCTGATCGGGTTTTAGGAGTGAGAGCATCAGCGTCACCAGGCGGCGCTCATCCAGGTGGCGCACCATGCGTCCGTTGTGGGCGATCGAGATGATGCCGGTTTCCTCCGAAACCACGATCGCGATCGCGTCGGACGCCTCGGTAATGCCAATCGCTGCGCGATGGCGCGTGCCCAGGTGCGATTCGGCTGCTACCGCCTCGGAAAGGGGCAGCAGACAGGCGGCCGCTATAATCTGGTTGCCGCGGATGATCACGGCGCCATCATGCAGGGCAGTGTTGGGGAAAAAGATCGTCTGCAGCAGCTCGCTGTTGACGGCGCTGTTGATCAGCACGCCAGTATCGATATAATCCTGCAGACCGGTCTCACGTTCGATCACAATCAACGCGCCATGGTGCACCCCCGAGAGGTGCGCGCAGGCGCTGGCGATAGCACGAGCGGTGTGGTCAACCCCCGAACCGGTGGTCGCCCAATAGGTCAACCCGCCGGCGCGCCCTAGGCGATCGAGCACGCGGCGCAGCTCAGGCTGCAGCACCACCGCTACTATAATCAGCAGGGCTTGTCCGGCGTTGCGCAACAGCCACGAAAAGGCAGTCAGACGCGCAATGCTGCCGATGATGGTGAGCGCCAGCGCCACCAGGATTGCCCCGCGAATCAGCTGAACAGCCTGGGTGCCACGCACGAGCTGCAACACCAGGTAGATCACTACTGCTACCAGCAGAATATCTACCAGGTTGGCCCACTCGAGCTTGGAAAGCACCCAAATGATGTCTGTCACCCTGAATCTCCGAGTATACGCACCAGCACGGCTTTTTCGGCGTGCATGCGGTTCTCTGCCTGGTCAAACAGCCACGATTGAGCGCCGTCGGCCACCTCGTCGGTGATTTCTTCACCGCGATGGGCCGGCAGGCAATGCATCACGCCGGCGCCCGGCTTGGCCAGCGCCAACAGCTGGGCATTAATCTGGTAGGGCGGAAAGACCTGGCGGCGCACAGCCGCTTCGGCTTCCTGGCCCATGCTCGTCCAGGTATCGGTATAGAGCATATCGGCGCCCCGTACGGCTGAGCGCGCATCCTCCACCAGCTCAATTTGGGCACCCGTCTGTTGGGCGCGCGTTTGCGCCCAGGCCACTACCTCTGGCAGGGGCTTGTAACCGTCGGGCACCGCCGCGACGAGCTGCATGCCGGCATTGGCGGCCGCTGCCATCAGCGAATGCAGCACGTTGTTGCCATCCCCCAGGTAAACCAGCCGCACGCCACGCAGGGTGCCGAGGTGTTCGCGGATGGTCAGCAGGTCAGCCATCGCCTGGCAGGGATGATTGTAATCCGAGAGGCCATTGATCACCGGTATACTGGCCCACTGCGCCATCGTGAGCAGATCCTGATGCGAAAACACGCGTGCCATGATGCCATCCACATAGCGCGAGAGCACCCGTGCCACATCCGGCACACTTTCACGCTTGCCCAGCTGGATCTCTTCGGGGGCAATATAGAGCGCTTTGCCTCCCAACTGATGCATGCTGATTTCGAACGAGACCCTCGTGCGCAGGGAAGGCTTCTGAAAGACCATCGCCAGGGTTTTGCCCGCCAGGCGCGGCTGCGCTTTGCCGGCACGCTGCTCAGCCTTGAGGGCAACCGCCAGATCGAGCAGGTCGGATTGCTCCTGCGGGCTGAAATCTGCCAGGCTGATGAAATCCTTTTTCATTGCGTCTCCAGACGGTTCGGATTCGGCTTGAACGCCCACACCAGGTCATAAAAAACTTGCCAATCTTGCCGGCGGACCTGTTCCATGCCCAGTTCCTGCAGATAAGCCTCCAGACGGCCTCGCTTGCACAGCCTGCCCAGAAAATACCAGCAGTCGTGCCCGATGCGGTTGCTTACCAGCAGCATCCCGCCGGGTTTGAGCACCCGCAAGAACTCGCGCACTGCCGTTTTCCCGTGCGGCATAAACTCCAGTGCCTCCAGACACGTTACCGCATCGACCGACTCTGAGGCAATCCCCAGATGCTCGGCATCCTGCTGGGCATAACACACCGCCAGCAGCGAATCGGCCCCGCGGCGGGGCGTCTGCTCCAGCATGCCCACGGCGTGATCTACCGCCACCAGCACGCCCGGTTCATCGATGCTGGCCGCCAATGCCGTGGCTACCCGCCCGGTGCCGGCAGCCACATCCAGCACACGCCACGGCGCGCGCCCTGCCAGCCACTCAGCCAGGGGCAAGCCCACAAAGCGCTGCTCGTAATATGCTCGCACCCTTTTGACGCGATCATAGCGCTTAGCATAGCGGTCATAGAGCCAGGCAACCGTGCTCTTGCCGAGATAGGTGCCCTCCGAAAGCACCAACAGCCAGTAAAGCAATCCGACGATGACACCGGCCAGCGGAATGAGCCACAACCATCGCCAGATACCCGTCAAGCCCATTGCCCAGCCGCCAGCCCGATCAGCAACAGGGCGACTAACCATGGCGTTTGGGTCGAGAGGAACCCCAACGGTTGATCAATATCGTAACGCAAGCATAGCCAATCGGCAATTGCAATGCACCCCACCAGCGCCGCCGGTACCGGCTGACGCGTCCACAAGAGCATCGTGACAATGCCCGCCCAGACGGCTGCCATCATGCCTCCCAGACGGTAGAGCCGGGTGCGCAGCCAAACAGGGCGCAGCAGGGCGCCCGCCAGCAACAGAGCGGCCAACACCGCCAACCGCCCCGAGAGCCCACTCATCACCGCCGCGCCCAATAAAAATGCGATCGTGCTCTGCAATCCGCCTGCTAGGTCGATCTGCTCTACAGCATTATCTCCAGTGAGGATGGCGATCCATCCCAAGCCCAGCAGGCACAGGGCTGCCAGCGCGACCGCATATGGCCCGATAAAGCTGGCTATCACCAGAGCAGCGATGGCAGTGGCCAGCGCCGCCAGGCTGTGGCCCAGCAATCCGGGAAAGGCAGTCAGATCCTTCCACAACTTTTGGGTAATGTCGCGCCATTTTTGGCCGTTAGTACGCGGCTCTGCGGGCAGGGGCTGGTTGCCCTCATAGGGCGAACTGACCAACTCGCGCACCAGGAGGCGCATCTCACGCAGGGTTAACAAATGGCTGGCAACGGCGCCCATCAGGGGATCAGCCGCCAGCCAGGCAGCGATCAGGAGCGCGGGTGAAACGCTGAGGTTGAGTCGTGCGACGCCGGCAGCCAAAAGGCCGCAGATGAACGCCCAGGAGATTGTCACCCGCGGACGCACTCCATAAGCCGAAAAGTGCCAATCCCAAGTTCTGCCTGTGGTGGGCTCACTGGCATGCATGACGTTCGCTCACTTTTGGTGCAGAGATTATAACACACTCCCGCGCCAGAGTTGAATTGCACCAACAAATAAACAAGCCAGAGCAATGCTCTGGCTGTATTAACAGGAGCGCAGCCTCAGTCTTCGGCTTCAGGCTCGGAACGCAGGCTCAGGCTGAGATGATGCTGCTCTGGCGCAACCGCCAGGATGATCAGCTTGACGGGCGTGCCCGAAGGGAGCTGCTCCTGCGGCGTGCTAAAGCTGCCATCCGCCAGCTCAGTCTGATGCACCAGTCCTTCGATGCCCGGCTCAATCTCGACAAAGACGCCGAAATCGACAATGCGGGTAATCACACCGTTGACTTCCTGCCCAACACGATACTTATCGCCCAGGGTCTGCCAGGGATCGGGCGTGGTGCGCTTGATCGACAGGCTAATGCGCTGGCGTTCGAGTTCCAGACGCAGCACCAGCACTTCCACCTGTTGGCCGACGCTCAGCATCTCGCTGGGATGCTGGATGCGCGACCAGGATATTTCCGAGATGTGTACCAGGCCATCGATACCGCCCAAGTCTACAAAGGCACCAAAATCGCGCAGGCTGCTGACCGTGCCAGTACGCAGCTGGCCTTCCTGCAGCGATGCCAGCAACTGTTCGCGCAGGTGCGAGCGCGATTCGCGCCGTGCTGCTCGCTCCGACATGATCAGGCGGCGCCTGCGGCGGTTGACTTCGATGATCTTGACGGTCAGTTCCATATCCATGTAGGCTGCCAGAGCATCCTGCGAGGAGGTATCGCGAGAGCCCAGGCCCGAGATCTGCGAGAGCGGGATAAAGCCCTGCAGACCGCGCCAGTTGCATACCAATCCGCCCTTGTTGCTCCCCGTCACCGTGCACTGCACCGGCTCGGCCGATTCCCTCAGCTTTTCGGCTTCCTGCCAATCGGCATAGGCGCGCGCCAGGTTGATCGAAACAACCAGCTCACTATCGCGATCTTCGCTGCGCGTCACATACACATACAGCTTTTTGCCCACCTGCAGCTCGCGGCGCTCTTCGTTGGACATGTGCTGCAGATCATAAGATGAGACGACGGCGTCTTCTTTGGCACCGATATCGACCAAGATCTCGTCACCACGGGCACTGATGATGGTGCCCTCGCGGATATCTCCTTTTGAAGGGACGGCGATGGATGAATCCTGACCCATTGCTTCCCAAGCCGAGGCGAAATCTTCCTCGGGCTCTATTTGCGTGTTATCCATCTTGAGTATGGTGACCGCCTTGTATATTAGAGTGTGTTTTATCGCAGAATACGCAAAGCTTTTTTGCGGCAAGCGCAAATTACGACCTAGTCTATATTGGATAATTCGGAACGTCAAGAATGTGTTTAGGGTCCGACCAAATAACGCGCTGGCCAGGGCACGTAACGCGAAAAGAACTCCTCGCGGGAAACAACTTGGCCATCCTGCTCGATCACCCGCGTCAACACCGCATCGATTCCATCATGGGCTCTCTCGACGAGGATGCGTTCGCCGGGCGCAAGCTTGTCGTCGACCTGGGTAATCGGCTCACCCGCCGGCACCGGGTTGGAAAGCTCCTCGCCCTCGATGCGCACCGAGCGGTTGGGCGGCATCCCATAGATAAAAAAGGTGATCGCTCCGCCCGGGTCGATCGAGTTCATGATGATGATGGGGGTATCGAGGTCGTTGGTGAACTTGAGGTCCGTGCTGGGTGAGAAAACCGCTGCATCCAGGCCTACCGGCGGTTCGTAACGCGCGATGCGATAGCTGTGCGGGGTGCGCTCGACGATCGGGAATCCACCGTAAAAAGCCGCCCTGAAGAGCGTGGTAGCCACCTGGCAAACCCCGCCGCCCGGACCCCTCACCGTCTGGTTGCCATAGATCACCCACGACTCACTATAGCCGTTAGCGATCGTCACCGCTCCCAGGTTGGCCAGGAACGAAAAGGTCACCCCGGGTGCCACGACCACGAATTCGAAATCCTCGGCCGCGCGGCGGATGTTCTCGAGGCGCTCGGCCGGGTAGAGCTCAAAGACGGTGTGCCCCGAGCTGATTAGCTCCAGCGGCAGAAGCGCCTGAAGGTCATCAAGGGTAATGTTGGGCTGCACCGAACGCAGCGGGATCTGCCCGGTACGCTCTTGAGAAAATGCCAGCTTTTGCACCAGTTCCACAGCAGCCGGCACATCCAGCGAATAGCCCACCTGGGGCGGTTTCTGAGTGATAATCTGCCCGGAGCCGGTATCGTAGTGGTAGCTGCCCTCCATAGGCGGGCGTGAGATCTGGGTATTGAGCCCCTGTAAATAGGCACTCACCATTTCGATATTCAGGCTCACCTCGGATTTCACCGCCTCCGCGGTTTGCGCGTCGTCGAGCTCTAGCCAGGATGCCAGCATAGCCTGGTCGATCACCCAGGTCTTGGTCACGATCGAACGTTCGCCCAGCAGCCCGATCTCTTCAATGCCAGCCTGCAGCGTAATTGGGCTCGACATCAGGATCTTGGCCCGGTCGGCAGCGAACTCGTAATCTGTCAGGCGCGGAATGATCGAGCAAAACACCAGGTTGACAGAGAGCGGATCGGGGTTGAGCGCCGCCGCCGCGACATTCTCCCGCTGAGCAACCCAGCCCTGCTGGCCCAGGCTATTGATGAATGCCTGCTGGATAGCTTGCTGGGTGGCAATATAGTCGATCTCGCGCCCAGCGCTCTCTTTTTGGGCCTCGATCTCGATGCCGCTCAGCACCACCTGAGCGGCGCGCGATGAGTGCACCTCTTCCGAGGCCAGCTCGCGCACATATACCATCATGCGCGAAGTATCCATCTGCACCGGTGTGATGATAGCGTAGCATCCCAAGTAGAGCTTGATCTGGGTGATCAGGTCCTGCCGGAACCCACGGTTGCGCCCCATCGCCAGAGCCTGCGCCACGGCTGGCTCCACCAGCGGGGTAATGCCCAGTTGTGAGGGGGCCACCAGCCAGGTGCGTTCGCCAGCACTGAGCGCCAGAAAGGGCAGGCGGTCGGCCTGGGTGCTATCCTCGAGGGCTGCCACCGCCTGCGAGGCCGTCATGCCGGAGACGTCGACCCCGTTGATGGTGATGTTGCGGTAGATGCGCCCGGCATAGCACTGCTGATAGACCAACCACAGGATGCCCAGCACGAGTACAGCCGCCAGCAGGCCATATACCACCACGCGCCCGAGGCGCTGCAGCATGGTCTGCGGGATGCTATGACTTGAATCTGGGTTTGCTTGCATGGCTCCATTATAATGCACATCCTGTCATTGTCATGAAAAGGTATACGTTGCACGAATCGAACATTTGTACTAGACTATGGAGTGCACCTCCAGGGTACAAGCATGGATTTTAAACTCGTCTCTGACTTTCAACCCACCGGTGACCAGCCCGCCGCCATCGCCAGCCTGGCTGAGGGCGTGGCGCGCGGCGACCACTACCAGACCCTCAAGGGTGTGACAGGTTCCGGCAAAACCTTTGTGATGGCGCAGATCATCGAAAAGGCGCAACGTCCGACCCTGGTGATCGCGCATAACAAGACTCTGGCTGCCCAGCTGTACACCGAGTTCCGCGAGTTCTTTCCGCAGAACGCCGTGGAATACTTTGTCAGTTACTATGATTATTACCAGCCCGAGGCGTATCTGCCGCGCACCGATACCTATATCGAAAAGGACGCCCAGATCAACGAAGAGATCGAGCGACTGCGCCTCTCGACCACCGCCTCGCTGTTCTCGCGCCGTGACGTGGTGATCGTCGCCTCGGTCTCGTGCATCTATGGTCTGGGCGACCCCGAGGAATACGGCAAGGTAGTCGTCAAACTGCGCCTCAACGAGCCTTACTCTCGCGAACGCCTCCTGCGCCAGCTGGTGGGCATCTATTACGAGCGCAATGACATCGCCCTGTCGGCCGGCAAGTTCCGCGTGCATGGTGATACGGTCGAGGTGCTGCCGGCTTACGGCACTACCGCCTATCGCATCGAGTTCTGGGGCGATACAATCGACCGCCTCAACGAGGTGGACGTGCTCACCGGCGAGGTGCTGCGCGAGCACACCAGCCTGGATATCTTCCCGGCCAAGCACTTTGTTACGCCAGCGGAAAAACTCGAGGTGGCGCTCAAGAGCATCGAAGAAGAGCTGGAAGAGCGCCTAACGGTCTTGCGAGATGCTGACAAACTGCTGGAAGCCCAACGCCTTGAGCAGCGCACCCACTATGACCTCGAGATGCTGCGTGAGGTGGGTTACTGCACCGGCATCGAGAACTATTCGCGCCACCTCACCCAACGGTCGGCCGGCGAGCCGCCCTGGACGCTGCTCGATTATCTGCCGCACGACTATCTGATGTTTATCGACGAGTCGCACATGACGGTGCCGCAGATCCGCGGCATGTACAATGGCGACCTGGCGCGCAAGCAGGTGCTCGTCGATTTCGGCTTCCGCCTGCCCTCGGCCATGGATAACCGCCCGCTGACCTTTGCCGAGTTCGAAGACCATATCAACCAGTGCATCTTTGTTTCGGCCACGCCCGCTCCCTTTGAGCTTTCCATCAGCACCCAGGCGGTCGAACAGGTTATTCGCCCGACCGGTTTAGTGGATCCTCATATCTCGGTGCGCCCCACGCGTGGGCAGATCGACGACCTGATCGGCGAGCTTAGACGGCGCGTGGCGCGCGGCGAGCGCGCCCTCGTAACCACTCTTACCAAACATATGGCCGAAGACCTGGCCGAGTACCTGCGTGACGCCAACATCAACGTGCATTACCTGCACTCTGAGATCGAGACCCTCGAGCGCGTCGACATCCTGCAAGACCTGCGTGCCGGCATTTATGACGCGGTAGTTGGCGTCAACCTGCTGCGCGAAGGCCTCGACCTGCCGGAAGTCTCGCTGGTGGTGATCCTGGATGCGGACAAGGAAGGCTTTCTGCGTTCGGGCACCTCGCTGATCCAGACCATCGGGCGTGCCGCCCGGCACGTCAATGGCGAAGTGATCATGTATGCCGACAGCATGACGGATTCGATGCGCCGCGCCATCGACGAGACCCAACGGCGCCGCGCTATCCAGGAAGCCTATAACCGCGAGCATGGCATTATCCCCAGCACGATCATCAAGCAAGTGCGTGACCTGACGGCCTCCTTGCATGCCGGCGCCGAGATCAAGCCGGCTGAGCGCGCCTATGCCAATGTGCCCAAGTACGAGGCGACGCGCCTGATCCAGGAGCTGGAAGCCCAGATGCGCACCTTTGCGCAAAACCTCGAGTTCGAACAGGCCTCGCTCCTGCGCGACCAGATCCTCGAGCTGCGCCGCACCCTGCGCGAAGAGGACGACATCCCCGAGTGGGAGCAGTTCCGCCGCTTTGAACGCGTAAAGGCGCACAAGTGAGCGCTCCTCACGCGTCCAGCTACCTGGCGCTGGCCGCCAGCGGCGAGCTGCGGCAACGCGCGCGTCTGGCACAGCGTGCCCTGGCCGATTGCTGCCTGTGCCCGCGCCAGTGTCATGCCAACCGCACCGGCGGTGTGCTGGGCTACTGCCGTGCGGGTATCTTGCCGAGGGTAGCCAGCTGTAATGTGCATCGCTGGGAAGAGCCGCCCGTCAGCGGCAGTGAGGGCTCGGGGACAATCTTTTTTTCGCACTGCACGGCGCGCTGCCGGTTTTGCCAGAACTATCCCATCAGCCAGCTGGCGTCGGGCAAGGAGGTCACCCCCGAACGCCTGGGAGGCATGATGCTCGAGCTGCAGCGCATGGGCTGCCACAACATCAACCTGGTGACGCCCACCCACTATGTGCCGCAGATCCTGACGGCAGTGGCTGAGGCGAGTGCCCATGGGTTGCACATACCGCTGGTCTATAACACCAGCGGTTATGACAGCGTTAAGACGCTGCGCTGGCTGGATGGTATCGTCGACATCTACCTGCCCGACAGCAAGTACGCCGATGACGCCGCTGCGCGGCGGCTGTCGGACTATGTGCGCTATGTCGAGCACA
>JAAYDC010000015.1 GCA_012729455.1 Chloroflexota bacterium
CTTAGCCTACTCAATTATGGGGATAAAAGATAAATCGCGTGTCATGATGGTTCAGTTTCATCAAAGCTACTCCTATGAGGATTTCATCATGGGATTTCGCCCTACTGAAAACGGGTTTGAACTCAAAAGAGGTACTTTCTACAATTTCTGCAAAGACGCAGAAATAGACAGCGATAATGCTTATTTCTTCATCATTGATGAAATTAATCGTGGCAATCTAAGCAAGATACTTGGTGAGCTTTTCATGCTGCTTGAGAACGATAAGCGCGGTATCAAACTTCAGCTACTCTATTCAGACGAGAAATTTTCTGTACCAGAAAATATTTACATCATCGGCACGATGAACACCGCGGACCGCAGCCTGGCGCTGATCGACTATGCCCTGAGGCGGCGCTTTAGTTTCTTCACGATGAAGCCAGCCTTTGAGAACGCCATGTTCAGACAATACCTGAGCGAGCTGAAAAACCCCAACCTGGACAGCCTTGTACGGCAGGTGCAGGAGCTAAATAAGGAGATTGTGCAGGATACGTCGCTGGGTGAGGGATTCTGCATCGGTCACAGCTATTTCTGCGGGTACGATGCTTGCGGAAACGATCTGGTGAAACAGATCATCGAGTACGACCTGCTGCCGATCCTGGCGGAATACTGGTACGACGAACCGGGTGAGGCAGAAAAGTGGACTAAAACACTGCGCAACGTGCTAAAAGTGCTAAGTGGCTAGCTATAAAGGCATCCAGATCGCCAACATTTACTATATGTTGGCGTATGTTTATCAATCTCTGCGGCAGGATAAATACGCCAGCATCGACCCGGAGTCGTTCGAGAACATCCACGACCTGTTTGCCGGGATTCTCGCCACTGGTATGTCGGTGCTGTTAAAGCGCGGGTTACTGCGCGAATACACCGCCCACAGCGACGAACTGCCCACCCTGCGCGGGCGCATCGATATGGCTGGCTCGATCGACCTGCTGATACGCCGAGAAAAGCGCATCGCCTGCCTTTACGACGAGCTCTCCGAGCACACCACCATGAACCGCATCCTGAAGACCACCGCCCATGTGCTGGCCGCGGCACCCGAAGTCGAGTCCGAGCGGCGTACCGCGCTCAAACGGATCCTGCGCTACCTGAGCGACATCGACAGTCTGAATCCCTCGGCGATACCATGGAGCACGCTGCACTTTCACCGCAACAACGACCATTACCGCATGCTGATAGGCATCTGTTACCTGGTGCTGGCTGGCCTCCTGCTGGCTACCGAGCCTGGCGCTCGCAAGCTGGCTGCCTTCCTTGACCCCGAACGGCTGGAAACGCTCTTTGAAAAGTTCCTGCTCGCCTACTACCGGCGACACTTTAACCTCTATCAGCCCAGTTCAAGACAGATTCAGTGGGATACCCCCGAACCGGTCGACCTGCTGCCTTTGATGAAGACCGACGTCGTGCTCAGTCACGGTAGAAGCACGCTGATCATCGATGCCAAGTTCTATGGCAATACCCTGGTAGCCGGCCAGTACGGCAGTTTTACGGTTTCATCCGCAAACCTCTACCAGATTTACGCTTACGTGAAAAACTATGATACAAAGAACACCGGCGATGTCAGCGGCCTGCTGCTGTATGCCAAGACCGACGAAGAGATCCTGCCGGATATAGACACCGTCATAGGCGGTAACCGCATCGGGATTAAGACGCTCGACCTTGGGGTACCCTTTGCTGAGATCCGCCGGCAACTCGACGGCATTGCGCAGGAATGGCTCCCTCAGCCTGTAGCCGAGGAGACCAGCTCGGCCGGCTGAGAGCCAAGCAGTGGCAGCATTACTGGAAGCCGGCGCACTCTGCGGGTAAAGCGCTCTCTGCAGTTGGGTTGGGGTCCGTCAGCCAGGCTGTCAGGCAAGCATCCACCTGATACAGGGCGTCAGCTGAGGCACCAGGCGGTTCGAGCACCCCTGCCAGCCAAGGTATCTGTAACCTCAGACCAGTCAGGCTCAACGGACCCGTTACCGGCACCTCAAGGGTTGCATGGATGGGCGCGTCGGCGCCACTAACCGCCAAAAAAGGCTGGCGCGCGAGCTGCTCACGGTATCGCTCGGTGGTGAGGGCCAGCATCGCGGGGGTAGCGGCAGCGTGGCTGTATACAGGGTAATGATCCACCAACACGATAGCACGACAGCCGGAAACATATTTACATAATTCTAAAACTGCTGCGTCGTCGGGCATATAACTCACCAAAGACCAGCCGTCCGGGTCGATGCGGCTGCCCGGTGGCAAATCCGGATCGAACCGCCCGCTGCGCACGGCATCCAGCGCACCTGCCAGCATGATACGGCGCTCCTCCTGATAGGGGGCCAGCAGGGTGCGCGTCTCTGATGTGCTCAAGCGTCCGCTGGCAACCGCCAGGGCATGCTCAATGTAGGTGCGGTTCCCGAGCTGCACGCGCCCATCCGGCAGGATACTCCACAGGCTCTGCTTCGGCAGCTGAGGGGCAACCACCAGCATGTCCCGCGCCGCCAGACGTTCTGCCAAGCCAGCCGCACTAGCGGAGGTGCTCAAACTGTTGGGCGCCAACAACACAATGCGCAGCGCCCCAGCCGGCTGCCGCGGGAGCCACACCTGCACCAGCACACGCTGTGCGGGGGACTCCAGGTAGCGCCGATAACTGACGACCTGTCCGTCAGGCACCGCTCCACGATAGGGGTGAAAAGGCAGCACAACTGCAGGTACAAGAAGACTCAACAGTACGCCAATTAACGTCAGTACAGAAACCAGCTGCGAATGATGAGCCGTGGTGGGGTGGGAATGCAGGATCGCCCGCAGGCTGCGTGCCAGGACGAGTGCCGTCACGCCCAAAAGGGGATACAGGCGCGGCAGAAAGGGTTCGCTGCCAACCATCAGGTGCGCTGCCAGCACCAGCGTGGCGGTGATCCCAAGCCATGCTGACCAGCGTCGGTGCCTGGCGGTAGCCTCAAGCAGTGCTCCAACGATCAGCAGGCCACTGGCGGCCAGGATTAACGGACCGATCATCGCACCTTACACGCTGCCAGCTGTTGAGGCATTCAGGAACAGGCGAGCGGGAAAAAGACCGTCCAGTGGCTGGAGCCAATCCCGTGGCCATGAAGCATAAAGGGCACCAGTAACGCCTGGAAGGGGCGGTAGCCGGCAGAAGACTTGTCATAATATAACGAGTCGCTGTGCTGTACCTGCCACAGTTCTGCTTCCAGGCAGGGCACACCATCGGAAGGCACCAGCTTGGGCAGCGTATCGGCGCGCGCATACACGCGCTCAACGGGATACTCGGCATCCTGCGCCGGAGCCTGGTAGCAATACACTAGCGGACCGCGCATAAAAGCCACTTGACCAAGGTTGGCAGCGACGGCTTCATCAGTCGCCACCTGGCGGATCGGCATCGCCAGTTCCAGCACCACAGCCTCGTCCGGCCGAGCGGCAACCTCCAACCAACCTCTCTGCACCGCACACGGCTGGCTATCGTCGATCGTTACACTCGCCTGGGTGCACCAGCCCGGCACGCGCAAGCGCAGCGTCGCCGGCGCCGAAACATGGCAGCTGATGCGTCCATCATAGGGGTAGCCAGTCACTACCTCGAGCTCGACATCGCCATCGGCCAGCTGCACGCACGCGCGCAGGTCGCTGTACAGGTTGAGCGTAATGGTATTGCCGTCAGTAGCCAGCAGGTATTCGGGCAAGTCCGCCAAAAAGCGCCATACGTTCGGGAAACAGCAGCTGCAGGTATGCAAATCAGGCAGCCGAACGCGCTCGTAGGGCGACTTGCCGGCGTTCTGGCTGTACCCCTCTCCGGTCTGGCGGATCGGGTTATAGTAAAAAACCGCATCCTGCTCGGCGTTGAGCGCACCGAAAAAGTGGTTGTAAAGGATCGTCTCGACCGTATCAAAGGTCGCCGGATCATCCCACAGGCTTTGCGCGCGCAATGCGAACATCATCAGGGCGATCGAGGCGCACGTTTCGGCCACCGCGCCATGTTGCGGCAGGTTGTAAGCTTGAGGCGGGATAGCTTCGTTCATGCCAACGCCGCCGGTAAGGTATAGGCGGCTAGCACAGATGTCATCCCAGATCGGCTTGAGGGGCTCCAGGAAGCGCGCATCACCCGTCTCGAGGTAAAGCTCGGCATAACCGCACATCAGGTAGCCTACCCGCACGGCATGTGTCTTGCCGGCACCCGCGTGTATATCGCCGATGGGTGCAACCAGCCGGGCTTGCTGGGCTACCCAGGCACTGAAATCGAGATAGCGTTTCTCGCCCGTCGCGCGATACAGGCGCACCAAAGCCAGTTCGATCTCGGGATGGTCGCGCGTGCCGACCTCGGTAAAATAAGGGTTGCCGGCATCTCGCTCGCGGATCAGCATGTCCGCCCAACGGCAAGCAGCCTGCAGGGCATGGGTCTTGCCCGTAGCAGCATGGTGGGCGCAGGCCATCTCGATAAAGTGTCCGGCGGCGTAGAGTTCGTGGTAGGCATTGGTATCAAACACACTGCGCGGCGGCAGGACAAAGCCTCCGCCGGGTTGCTCACGCTGCAGGATCTCCTGCAGGTTGCATTCAATCGCCGCAGCCAGTTCGCCATCGTGCGATGCGGACAGCGCGTAACTGGCGCTCTCCAGCAGCTTGTAGAGGTCGCTATCCTGGATAAAACGCAGGTGCTGCGGTAACAATGGTTCGTTGTGGTTCAGGCGCGCAAAGGGTTCTGCCACCGGGCTGGCGAACCCGAGCGGCAGGCTGTGCTGGCAGTTGCGTACAATGCGCTCGCCAAGAAATCCGCCCGCCTGCACATCGCGCAGCCCAACCGGCCAACAAAGTGCGCGCTGGCGTGACCAATTCGCCACAACAGCTGAAGGCTGCTTGTGCATCACTTCTCCTCCTGCGACACCTCTAGTAAGTAACTTGCATACGCTGGAGCCGTAGTGCGTCATCCAGCACGACGCCAATGCCCAAACCAAACACGCGCAGAAAGTTGACCGACCTTACAGTCTCTTTGCCGTCTTTGTCTACCGCGCGCATCTCACCGCTGACCCGTACCTGCACGCCCGAAACCGTCTGCTGGATGGCTGTTACCGGGTCAGTCGATTCAACCGTATAGTGCAGGTCCATCGTAATGGTATAACCACGGTTAACCGTCACGCTGTGTTCATCCCAGCTGTAGCCAACCACGAGTTTGTCAGCCGAGGGCAGGTAAAGGCCGGTGTGTTCGATAACCGCGATCGGCAGAGCGACCCGCGAGTTCGGATCGGCATAGATAATATCGTCGTAACGGATGCCATCCGATGTGCACGTCCAGGACTGCTCATAACGCTCGCCAAAATCATAGCTGCGTGTGCTGGTTGCGGCAGTCATCTCGGCGCCCTCAACCACCTGGTTGACCTCCAAAGTCATGACTACTTCGGCGGTATTCAGGCCCCACTTGGTGCCGGGCCGCAACGGCAGATAGGGATGGTCACAGGGTGTCTCAGATAGATACTCTGCCGCGCTCTTGAGCGTTGCTGCCGGCGCGACGCTGGCCGCTGTGGTGGCTGTGACTGCCTGCGCTGAAGCGCTGGAGTGCGGCGTGGCACTGGCCTGTGCTGCCGGGGTCTGCGTCGCAGGTGGTGTGCAGCCACTCAGTAGCAGGCTAACCAATACCAACAGCCCAATGTATGCCCGTACGCTTCGACTGAAACTGGTTTTCGAGGACCGTGTTAAGCACATCTCAGATCCTTATTATAAAGGCTGCCAACTAAATGAGCCGTCCAGAGCAGCGCGTGCGCTCAAATCGATAGTCAACGGGCTCACCGAGACCGCACGCTCGACCAGGAGGGCGTAGGCGTCGCTCTCGGGTTCGAGCTCATCAAAGCGCTCGGTGCGGGTATACCCCTGCACCTGCAGCTGGCCGTTTCTATCGGCTACCAGGGTGGATTCATAATAAAAAAGCCGAGAGAGGTTGGTCAACCGCCACGGGGTGTCGGGGTGAGCATCATTTGGCACATCGATCTTGATAATCTCAACACCCCTCGGCAGCCCCTGCTCGAGGATATGAGTCGCTGCGCGCAGCGTGATATCGGCTGCACAGGAAAAACTGACCTCATCGCTTATCGTATAGTGATGGATCACATCGGTTTCGAGCGACACCGCCAGCGCCGGCACGCCAAACGCAGCGCCTTCGATCGCGGCGCCCAGCGTACCGGAAACGGTGATGCCGATGCCGATGTTTTCGCCATAGTTGATGCCCGAAACCACAAGGCTGACCTGTTTATCGGCCAGTGCCATGATGGCAGTGCGCACTGCCAGGGCCGGCGTGCCCTCGACGGCAAAAGCCCCGGCCAAGTCAAAGCCAAGATCCAGCTCTACCTTGCTTACCGTGCCGGCGCCAGCCAGGCTGCGGCCTGCCCCGGATTGCTGCTGTTGCGGGGCAGCGATCAGGATATCCCCCAAGCCGTGCAGGGCGCGTGCACTCGCCGCCAGGCCGGGCGAGTAGATGCCGTCATCGTTGGTTAAGAGGATCAAAGGCCTTGAGCTCATTGGTAGGCTTCCTTAATAGCGCGTGCGAGGTTGCGCTCGTTTTCACGGTCGGTAATCGCCTCGCGTTTGTCATACAATTTTTTACCGCGCGCCAGGCCGATCTCGACTTTGGCGCGGTTGTTGACCAGGTACAGTTTGGTAGGGATGATCGTATACCCGCGCTGCTCGACCATCACGCGCCAGCGCATGATCTCGCGCTTGTGCAAGAGCAGCTTGCGGTCGCGGCGCGGGTCGTGGTCCTGATAGCTGGCCTCGTGGTAGCCGGCAATATGCGCACCCACCAGCCATGCTTCATTGTTGCGGATCGTCACATAGCTATCGCGCAGGTTCACCTGGTTGGCGCGGATCGATTTTATCTCTGATCCCACCAGCACCAGTCCCGCCTCGAGCGTCTCAGTGATAAAGTAATCGTGAAAACCCTTGCGGTTCTGCGCGACCACCCGATCACCGCTGGGACGTGTTGCCTGAGCGTGCTTGGCCATGTTATTCGGTCAGCACTTTTATGGCGGCGTCCAACTGCGGGTCGCGCTCAGCTTCGGCGTCTTCCTGAGTAAATTCGACAATCAGATCCGGATCGATGCCGTTGCCATCCAGGTTGGCGCCTGAGGGCCGGTTCCACTTGGCAATCGTGACCCTCAAGCTCGAGCCGTTGATCATATCGTGGGTGGCCTGCACCGAGCCCTTGCCATACGTCTTTGTTCCGATGATCATGCCGCGTCCGGCATCCTGGATGGCGCCTGCCACAATCTCAGAAGCCGAGGCGCTGCCGCCATCGACCAAGACAGCCAGCTCAATCGTGGTTGCCTCGCCAGCTTGCCGCACGCGAAACTCACGCGGATCCGCATCGCGCTTGACCTCGGTGAGCACCAGCGTGTTGCGCGGCAGGAATTGGCTGGCGATCTCGACGGCCGTCTGCAGGTAGCCGCCCGGGTTGCCGCGCAGGTCGAGGATCATCCCAACCGGCTCTTGCGCCAGCAGCTCTTTGATGGCAGCCCTCACCTGCTTGGTTGCTACCGCGTTAAAAACGGTCAGCTGGATATAGGCGACCTTGCCATCCAGCATCTTGTAGGTCACTGCCGGTAGTTCGATGCGGTCGCGCGTGACGGTGACATCGAACTTTTCGGCGGTGCTCTCACGGCGGATAGTGAGTTTGACGCTGGTACCGCGCGGTCCACGGATCAGGGTCACCCCCTCGGTAACGGTCAGCCCCTTGGTGGGCGTGCCGTCGACCAATTCGATCACATCACCCGGCTGCAGGCCAGCGCGCAGGGCGGGGCTGCCCGGAATGGTGCGTACGATCGTCAGATCTCCATCACGCACCTCGACCGTTGCACCGATGCCTTCAAACGAGCCCTCCATACGCTCAGCCTCATAGCCGGCAGCGATGGGCTCTACAAACATCGTATGTATATCGCCCAGCGACGATACCAGCCCGGCGGCAGCGCCATAATACATTCTGGTGGTATCGATCGATTCCGGGTCGATGTACTCGTCCTTGAGGATACGCGTGATATCCATGAGCAGCTGTTCGCCCTGCTGGCTGGTCAGCGTCGCAGTGGCTTTGGCAGTTGGATTGGTCTGCGCGAGGCGCGGCGGCGTGCGGAGTTCCGGTACCTGCGAGACGAGGTACATCGCCAACATACCAGCGATAAAGCACATCAGGCTAAGCAGCAAGAGCCCCACAACCATGCCGGTCTGGGTCTTGGGACGGCTGGGAGGCGGAATTGGGCCGACTTGCGGAGGATTTATCATTGTCTTGTGCCTAAATAAGTGTCTGACGGTCCATTATAGACAGCCCAGGCATGCGCGACAACTTTTGCCCGGGCGAGCCTGTAAAAACCGACGGCTCAGCTGAGGCGATCGCGTGCCAGTATGGCAGCTCCGACCACTCCGGAGTGATCTCCCAAGCCGGCGCGGACAATCTTGACCTCCTCAGCGGCAGCATGGTTGATAAAACGCTGATATGCCGCCTCGCGCACAGGCTCCAGGTAGGCATCCCCCATGCGTTCGAGCACACCGCCGCCCACCACCACAGCCTGCGGATCCAGCAGGTTGACGCAGCTGGCCACCAGAATCCCTAAATAGAACTGGGCTTTGTTCACCGCAGCGATCGTCACCTGGTCACCTGCCTCGTAGGCCGTGCCGATGATATTGGCAGAAACATCCTCGCGGCCCGCTTGTACCAGTATGTCGGGCACGATGCTGGATTCTCCCGCTGCGATCGCCTCGAGGATGTAGCGCTCAATTGCCAGACGTGAGCAGAGCGCTTCGGCACAGCCATTCTGTCCGCAGTTGCAGCGCGGGCCCCCTTCGGCTTGCACGATCAGGTGGCCCACCTCGCCGGCTGAGTTGCGCGAACCGCTGTAGAGATGGTTATCGATGATTACCCCTCCGCCGACGCCCGTGCCGACAAAGATAGCCACCATGTCGGAATAGCCCTTGCCGGCGCCAAAGGCATGCTCGCCCAAGGCACCCACGTTCACATCGTTATCGAGCGTGACGGGCAAGTGCAGCATGGTATCCAGGGTGCGTCCCAGCTCGTACTGGTCCCAACTGGGGCCCAGGTTCTCGCAGCGCACTACCACTCCGGTCGTCGGATCGATTGGCCCTGGCACCCCAATGCCAATGCCGACGATATCGTCGCGTTTGACGCGCGACTCCTTGATCGCCCTCTCGATCGTCTCGACTAGGCGGGTTGTTACACCATCAGCGCCCAGCTCGGAACGCGTCTTGCGCTTGGATTCACCAATCACGCGCCCGCTTTCGGCATCAACAACTGCCGCCAGCAGGCTGGTGCCTCCCAGGTCGACCCCGATGTAATACTGATTTGCCATATTAGGCCCCCTCTACACTGTCATCAGGCAAACTGCGGTAAAAAGGCCTTTTGAGCCTGCAGCAGATCATCCACCAGCCGCTCAGCGCTGACAGGGTCGCTGATACAGCCATCCAGCAACATGGCCTCCACCAGCAGCTTGCGTTCGCCCGTCAATGCAGCCTGCACTGTCAGGTCGTGCACGGCGATGCGTTGCATCAGCGGTGCCACCAGCGCCGGATGCAACCCTTCAGTTGGCAGATGCGTAAACCCGTCGCGATCCGCCCGGCAGGTCGCCTCCAGAATGGCATTTGGCGCCAGTTGTGGGATCAGCCCGGCATTGGGCAGGTTAGCGGCATAGCGGCGAGCAGCATCCTGCTCGATGCTGTCGATCATCTCAGTCAGCTGGCCATGCTCGCCCTCGGCGCGCTCAAACAGACGCTCGTTAATCGGCTCGTCACCGCGTGCAAGCGCCCCCATGTGTTCATAGATGCGCTGGCCATACTCAATGGTCTGCTCGAGAGAAAAGGCGCTCACCCCCAAGGTGTTGCCGTAATAGTAGCCGTTCGGGAAGCGCTGCGGAAAGAACTCGGTTACATGGCGGTCGTTGACGGCCGGGTAGGCACCATAGGCCTCGAACAGGCTCCACGAGAAGCGGTTATGCTCGGGCGGATGTGCCGCAATGTGCCGGCGTACTGCCGGCCAGGCATCCTCTCCGCGATACTTGAAGCCGTAAACCCAGGTAAAATGGTTGATACCTGCCGAGTTAAAGGTACATTCACTCGGATCGTATCCCATCAGGTGCGCCAGTTCCCGCTCGACATCATAGGTTCCGATGCACAGGCCTACCACCGGCACGTCCGTCGCCTGGCGGATCGCCCAGCAGTTAACCGACATGGGGTTGGCATAGTTCACAAACAGGGCTTGCGGGCAAAGACGTTTTACATCGTTGGCGATCTCGACCAACGCCGGGATCATGCGCATGGCGCGCGAGATGCCGCCGGCCATGGTTGTATCCCCCACTGGCTGGTAGATATTATAGCGGCGTGGGATCTGCACGTCTGCCAGCCATGCTGTGCGTCCGCCAACGCCGATCGTGGTGACGACATAATCAGCCCCGCGCAGCATGGCGCTGCGCTCGGTGCTCGCCAGCAGGGAGATGGGGGCATCCTTGTAGCGGATCATGCGCTGAGCCAGACCCTGTGCGACTTGAAGCGCCTGCGGGTCAATATCCACCAGGCACAGCCGCCAGTTCTTTTTGGTGAGGATCAGATCAGCCACCAGCCCCTGGGTAAACATAGCACTGCCCGCGCCGATCAATACGATCGTCTTTACCATGTCTTCGCCTCCACGTGTGGGTTTTGATCAGGCATAACCCGTAAAACGGCCCAACAGCCAGCCGACCAGTGACCCCGCCACCACCAGCCAAGTCGGGCTGATGCGCAGACGGATGGCGCCAAAGCCGGCTAAAAGCGCGATCACCCAGGTGGGCCATTTCATCCACACCTCCGGACCCAACGGCAAGACCAACAACGTGGCCAGGGCTAATTCGACGGTGACAGCCGCCATCAGGCCGACGGAAGCCACGTTAACGGCATCCAGGAAGGCTGCCGTCCAGGTGGACTTGCGCAGGCGCGGCACCAAAGGGTTGAGCAGATAGGCCAGGATAAAAGACGGCGTGAAAATACCGGCAGCTGCCACAATACCGCCCGGCACACCCATTAGATAGTAACCGATAAATGCCGCCGTCGATGTAAAAGGCCCGGGGGTGATCTGCCCAGCCGCCACGGCATCCAGCACCTGAGGCTGCGTCAGCCAGCCTAGGTCATCGACAATACCGCGCTGGATAAAGGCGATCAGCACATAGCCGGAGCCATACAGCACCGCACCAATCTTTAAAAAGAACCACCAGATGGCGCTCAGTGTAACCGGTACCTTTTCGGCCGCAGCCGCCACTCCGCCAACCGCGAGGGTCGGCATCACCCAGGGGATCCAGCTGGTGATTCGGCCCGCATCCAGCTTGCGGTCCGTACGGTTCACCACCAGCTGAAGCCACAGCATCCCTAAAATACCGCCGCCGAGCATGGCGATCACTTCGTTAAGTCCCAGGAGCGTCGCCACCACCACGACGGCGCCGATCAGGGCAAGATGCCAGTTCTTGACGGCCGGTTTACCCAGACGCAGTACCGCCGAGGCGATTACTGCCACGATAACAGGCTTGACGCCATACAAAAAGGGCGCCACTGCTGGCAGACTGCCAAAGCGTGCATACATGTATGCCAGCGCCAGGGTGATTGCCACGGCTGGCACCACAAAGGCGATGCCGGCTGCAAAGAGACCGGGCATCCCGGCGCGGATCTTGCCGATGTGCATCGACATCTCGACCGAGTTGGGCCCCGGGATCAGGTTGGTGGCGCCCACCAGGTCCAAAAAGTACTGCCGGCTGATCCACTTGCGTCGCTGGACGAATTCGTCTTCCATCATGGCGATCAACACAGCCGGTCCGCCGAAACCGGTCGCGCCAATGGTGAAACACAGCACCGTGACTTCGATAAAGCGCTTCCAATAAGGCCCTTCTAGCGGTGCAATATCTGGTTCATGAGTTGGATCTGGGTCTGTAGGTTTACGCAACGCACTACCTCGAATACAATAGTTCGCATAGTCATCGGATGCCGTGTCACCGGTTACACTAGCGCAAACAGAGCCAATGTCAAACCTTTAGAGCACACTGCTCTTCAGCAGCATCAGGAGGGAGCCATGGAAAAGCGACGTTTTGGCAAGACCAATCTCGAGGTTACTTTGCTGGGGTTGGGTGGGCTGTTTATTTCAAAGGTGGGCGGCGCCTACCCGCAGGCGCGTGAGACGATCCTCGCTGCCCTGGACCGCGGCATCAACTATATCGACACCGCTCCCGGCTATCTCGATAGCGAGGAAGTGCTCGGACGCGCCCTGCAAGGCGTCGAAACCCCCTTTGTGCTCTCGACCAAGCTGGGCGGCCGTCCGCAGCCTTTTAACGCCCAGGATCGCAAGGGGCTCGAAGCCAGCTTTGCCGAGAGTCAGCGCCTCCTTGGCCGTCCGATCGACCTGCTGATGATCCATGAGCCCGACCGTCCGCGTCAGTACGATTGGTGGACGGATAAGCGCGCCTATACCGGCCCGGTACTCGACTTTTTGCGCGACCTGAAGGCTTCCGGAACTGTAAAAGCCATCGGGCTGGGCGGCACCACCGCTTATGAGATCGTGCCGATCATCGAGACGGGCGCCTTTGATGTGCTGCTGACGGCTTTTAACTATAGCCTGTTGTGGCGCGAGGCTGAGATTCAGGTGCTGCCGGCCGCTATCGCGCAGGGCATGGGCATCATCATTGGGTCGCCTCTGCAGCAGGGCGCCCTGGCTGCCCGCTACGACCAGGAGATCGCCTCCGGAGCCGCGTGGCTTTCCAAGCCGCGCCGTGAGCAATACCGTGCCCTCTACCGTCTGTTGGATGAGCTGGGGATGTCGATCACCGATGTGGCGATGCGCTTTGTGATCTCTAACCCGCACATCACCACCACGCTCTCGGGAGTGCGCTCAGTCGAGGAGTTGGACCGCAACATTGCTGCCATTGAACAGGGGCCATTACCGCCGAAAATCCTGGGCAAGCTGGACGAGATCGCCGCCATGGTGCCCTTCCGTCCCTTTGAAGAACCCTTTGGGCTGCCATTTGGACGCGAATACTGGGGCCCTGGTCCCGCCTGATCACACACGGAGGATACCCATGAACAAATATGATGAGCTGTTCGAGGCACTGCGCACCTCCTGGCAGGTTCCCTGGATGCAGGTCGCGCCCTCGTTCATCTCCGGTCGTTACGATAGCCTGGCAGTCGATTGTCCCTTTGTTTTCCGCGAAGACAACCATTTTGCCATGACCTTTATCGGCTTTGACGGGATTGGTTATCGCAGCGGGATCGCCACTTCGGGCGACCTGCTGCACTGGCGCAAAGAGGGCATGGTGATCGACCGCGGCGAGGTTGGCTCGCCCACCGAATTCAATGTCGCATTGACATGGATCATGCGCGATAACGACCTGTACGGCTCCGGCGAGCTGCAGCGCGTGGATGGCCGTTTATTGGGTACCTACCATGCCTATCCGGCGCCGGGCTATGAGACTGGGCCGGCTGCCATCGGGTTGTGCTGGTCGGATGATGCCCGTCACTGGCAGCTCGAGCCCTTTTTCCTGCACAGCCAAGAGGGCGCCGGCTGGGAGCGGGGCGGGCTCTACAAGTCGTGCCTGGTAGCACATGATGGCCTCTATTACCTGTTTTATAACGCCAAGAACCGCGACAGCTGGCCCTGGTTCGAACAAATCGGCCTCGTGACCTCGCGCGATTTGGTGCATTGGGAGCGGTATGCCGGCAACCCGGTACTGCCGGTGGGTGCGGCTGGAACCTGGGACGAACAATTCGCCAGCGACCCCTATGTGCTGCGAGCCGGCGATACCTGGGTGATGTTTTACTATGGCTTGGCCACTGACGGACACGCGCGTAATGGGGTGGCTTTTTCCGACGATCTGCTGCACTGGGAAAAGGCACCCGTGCCGCTGATCGATGTCGGTGCTGTGGGCAGTATGGATTCACAATATGCGCACAAGCCCGCTATCTTTTTCAACCGCGGTACGCTCTATCACTACTATTGCGCGGTGAGCCCGTATCCCGAGGTAGAGCTGAATGGGGTGAGCACGCGCGAACTGCGCGGTATTGGTGTGCGCACCTCACGCCTGGTACACCTCTAGATGCAGCGTAACGCATGGCGCGCGGTCCTGTTCGATTTCGACTATACCCTGGCGGATTCTTCACCGGGGGTGATCCTGTGTGCCAACACCGCGCTGGACAGCCTGGGCTTACCGCCTGCTGAACCGGAGGCGATCCGCCGCACGATCGGTATGACACTTGCAGATGCTTACCGAGCTCTCACCGGAAGCGACGATACGGCCGCACGCGAGGCTTTTACCCAGGCATTTATCGCCTGCTCAGCAAAGGTGATGGCTGCCAACACCCGCCTTTACGAAAGTGCCCGCCGTATGATCCCACGTCTGGCAGCGGAGGGCTATACCCTGGGGGTGGTGTCGCTCAAATACCGCAGCCGCTTCTCGGGCGTGCTGGAGCGCGAGGGTATTGCCGTATATATTTCGGTATTGGTGGGCGGCGACGATGTATCTGCTCACAAACCCGCCCCGGATAGCCTGTTACTGGCAGCTGAACAGCTGGCTATCGCCCCAACCAGCTGCCTGTATGTGGGCGATAACCGCGTCGACGCGGATGCCGCAGCGGCTGCCGGCATGGCATTTGCCGGTGTGCTGACGGGTACCCACACTCCTGCCGAGTTCATACCGGGCACACGCCTGTTTCCCGACCTGGACAGCTTGTCTGCCTGGATACTAAACGATGAGACCACACGATAAAGGGGTAAAGCATGGAGATCTTGCAGGTACGCTCTGATCTCACCTACACGCGCCGCGCCATCGAGAGCGGGCAGATCACGATCGGCTTTATGGGCGGATCCATCACCGACTCGCGCCCGGGCTGGAACTGGCCCGAGCCGGTGTTGCGCTGGTTCAAGGCGACCTATCCACAGGTGCGAGTAACGGTCGAGAATGGCGCCATCGGCGCGACTGGCTCGGATCTCGCGGTCTTCAGGGCAAAGGAAACGCTGATCGACACGGGCTGCGACCTGATCTTTGTCGAGTACGCCGTCAACGACTCGGGCTTTGAGCCCGAGCGGCGCCGCCGCACGCAGGAGGGCCTGCTGCGCAAGCTGCTGGCGCCCCCCGGCCGCGATGTGGTGCTGGTCTACACCTATATCCAGGATTTCTATAACGATATGATAGCCGGCCGGATGCCCGTCAGTATCGCTGCGCTCGAGACCCTGGCAGAACACTATCGGCTCAACAGCGTCTGGATGAGCCTGTACGCTCTGCAACGCGTGCAGCAGGGTTTTCTGCGCTGGGAGGAGTGGCTGCCCGACGGGCTGCATCCTCAGGCACACGGCAGCCTGGCCTATGGCGAGGCGGTCATCCAACTGCTAGAGCCGATGCTCGCCGGAAAAGTGCAGGCGCCCGAACGCGGCGCTCTGCCGGAGCCGCTCAACGCAGCCCATTGGAGTAATTCGGTCATCCTGCCGCTCAGTGAGGTGCGTACCGAGGGGCCCTGGCTCCTGCGGCGCTGGTACAACGAGAGCAATCCCTTTATGCCCTATGTGCTGGATACTGCCGCGGTAGGCGCCCGCTTTTCGCTGGATTTCGAGGGACGCGGGCTGGTGCTGGGCTTTGACTATGGCTCTCAGTCGGGCGAGCTGCGCTACCGGCTGGATGACGGAGAGTGGCGCGAGACCAAACGCGAGCGTTTTGCCTGGGCCGGGCCGACTGGCTGGTACAAACTCGAGATCGTGGCGGATGACCTGCACTATGGCAAGCATCACTTTGAGGCCGAGGTGATCCACGGCAACCTGCCCGAGTGCAAGGGCACCGACATGCGCTTGGGGTTGGTCGGGGTAGTGCGCTAGCGCACAAACGAGCGCCAGGCGCCCTTGATGAATCCCACAAGCAAGCCACCCACAAGTAAAAGCAGCCATGGCACAATGACGACCGCGGCGGCGATCAACAGGGGGCCTAACAGCGCCGGCAGGATATAGCCATACCAAGCCTCAGGGTGTGCCAGCGACACCCAGTGGGTGACGAGCTGGCGGTCTGCGGGCAGGTAATAGAGCCCTGTCACGATCAGGGCTGCCAGCACCAGATACCACAGAAGGTGCAGCCATGGCCAGCGCACAAAGGGGCGTGCCAGGGTGCTGCGGATGCGCTCATAGCCGCTCAGCAGCCCGCCGGTGGTGCGGTATGCCTCAGGGATGGCGGAAGACAGCGCGCGCCAGCTGATGCGCCACAGCTCGCGCAGTATCGAAACACGCACTGTGACGGAAATGGTAAGGGGCTCCTGGTCAGGCAAGGTGATGCGCACCTGGCCATGTTGTTCCTGGCGCAGCGGCAGGGCTTCGGCATGTACCGCCACGCGCAGCTTGGCTGGAGCTTGGACTGCTATCGGCAATTCGGTGGGAAACACCTCCAGCCAAGGCTGGTTGACAGAAATTTGCGCGCGCGTATATCCGCGCGTGGTATTGATCAGCTCTACATAGCGCGAAATACCCGCCTCGCGCGCCACCCTCCCGAAATCGAGCTGGGCCGGATCCGCGACGGTGTGCGGGCGCGTCAGCCCGGTATCCACCACGCGCAGAAACTGCTCGAGCCCGGCATCCTGGTCAGGCACCGCCTGGACGATTTCATTTGCCGCCAGCACCAGGTCGAGGCGGTTGAGATCGCGCAGCCAACGCTGGTAATCGCCATGGTACATAAAGCTCTTAGCCGCTTCCCAGTGCTCGTCAGAAAGGGGCGCCAGGGTTGCCACCGAGCGGATCTGAGCACCGCCCGGAAAGGTAAAGGTCTCGACCTGGCGGTTGGGGGTGGCAAACAGCTCGAGCGCCTGGCGCAGCTGGCGCGCGTGACTGCGCTCGTTCGGGTCGGGCTTGAGGGCACGCTCGAGGGCTTGGCTGATCTCACGCGGCATCTGGCCCAGCTTGGGGTATTGGAAGGGATGCATGCGCGGATCGTCGTCAGTGAGGAGTTGGTAGAGTGTCACCGCAAGAGAAAAGACGTCGGAACGCGGCACCGCTTTACCCTGGTACTGCTCGGGCGGAGCATAGCCCTCGGTGCCATAGATCGAGGCTGGCGCGCCATGCAGCGCGTCGGGCGGGATATTCTGGCGGGCAGTGCCGAAATCCACCAGACGCACCTCGCCAGCCTGATCATCCAGGATCAGGTTGGCAGGCTTGACGTCCTGGTGGATCACGGGGCGCGGTAATCCGTGCAGATATTCGAGGATGCGGCAGGCCTGGATGGCGTAGCGGATCACATCCTCGCGCGGCAGGGTGCGCACCGGCGGGATCGCCACGCCATCCGGGTTGATTTGAGTGACGAACGACTCAAGGTTGGGTCCCCGGATGTACTCCATCACGATATAGTAGCGTCCTGCCTCGACAAAAAAGGCATAGATGCGCGGGATGCCCGAGTGAGAGAGCATGCTAAGGGTACGGCCCTCTTCCTCAAAGCGCCGCTGTGCGCGGTCACGCTCCTCGGGATTGGCGGCATCATAGTAATCCAGCATCTGCTTGACGACGCACAGCCGGTCAAAGGCGCGGCCGTCACGCGCGAGGTAGACCGCACCCATGCCGCCTTTTGAAAGGGACCGTTGGATGCGGTATATACCGCCATCGAGGGTCGACCCGACGGTGATTTTACCCGCCAGCGCGGCGCTGCAGTACGGACAAAACCGCGAACTGGGCAAGACCTCGCGCTGGCAAGCAGGACACTTCAGGCTCACGCACCGACCTTGAAGATCAACTTGACGCGTCCGGCATCGATCTCGTCGCCTGATTTAAGCGGCTGCGGCGTGCCTGGCTGCAGGCGTTGACGGTTGAGCAAGGTAAAGTTGGTGCTGTTGAGGTCCTCGATCGTATAGCTGCCGCCACTCGAGCTGATTTTAAAGTGCTTGCGCGATACACCGCCATCCACACCGCCGTGCGCTGTCAGGTCGATTTCGGGGAATACGCCCGAGTAAGCGTCTTCGCGGCCCACCACCACCTCGGCAACAGCGGGCAGCGGCAACTCGGTACCGCTGGCGGATACCACCAGGCACGCCTCAGAGGCCGCGGCAGCCGCTTGCGACACAGCCGGGGTGGGTTCGACTGCTGCCGTTGCTCCGGCGCCCTTGAGGGCTGTCCCACAGTTCTCGCAGTAGACGTCCTGAGCGGTTACCTGGGCGCCGCAGCTCGGGCAGTTGAGCCCGCCGACAGCCGGCGCCGCAGCATCGACTGGTGCGGCCTGCGACTGCACCGGCGCAAGCCCGCGCTGGTTCTTTAGGTCGGATCCGCAGGCAAAGCAAAACTCGTCGTCATCCTTGACACCTGCGCCGCAATCGCGGCAGGTATGCGGGTCAGCAACAACCGCGCTGGCCGCCTCTGGAGCTACCACAGGGATTTGTGCGCTGGTCACTGGCTCGGGAGCCGCCAAGGGCGTGCCACAGTTTTGGCAAAATGCCTCGCCTGGCAGGTTCTGCGCCCCGCATGACGGACAGATCGCCTCCGAAACAACAGCCGCCGGCGCGGCTTGTGGTTCGGCCGGGGCAGCTGCGGGCACAGCAGTCGGCTGCTCAGAAGCAGCAACAGGTTCCGGCTGTACCGCTGGCTGAACAGATTCGGTTTGCGGGGCAGCTGCGGGTTGGGCCTCTTTGGCGGGCAGGCGAGTGCCGCACTGATCGCAAAAGATGGCGTCATCCTGGACGGTATTCTGGCAATTGGAGCAGGTGCGCATGGTTATTCTCCTTTATCTGGCGCTGTCGGATTCTCGGTCAGGCGCTGAGTGAGTTTACGGGTCTGGTAATGCAGCTTTTTCGTGCCGCTCGATGACATCTGTCCGGAGCATTCCAGGTTATTGGCCTCCTGCTGAGCCGCCTGCGCCAAGTCGGTTTCACCAAGTTCGAGCAGGCGGGTTGCGGCGGCGCGCAGCTTTTGGGTAGCGCCGGCGATGTCGCCGCCCTGAGCATCCGCCAGGGCACGCGTCTGCAGCTTGTATGCCGTCACACGCTCAACCAGGTTCATCACGCGCGCGTCGTACTGGGCGGTCTGAGTGGGATCGGTGCTGTAGTTGACCACAATATCGCCGCGCACACTGGCCCCCGTGATCCCCTGCGTGGGCAGATCATAGATCAGCTGGGTTTGGGCGATGCGGTAGCGCCCGGCTTGGCGCGGCGGCACGAGGATCTCGACCAGCAAAGCCTTGCCCGAGACGGCGTCCATCTCGCCCAGCGGCACCTGCACGTCAGCCTCGCCCACGGGGGTATAGCCGAGGTTGGTGATCATCGGCGTGACCTGCCACACCTGACGAGGGCTCACGCCTGCCACCAGTCGCATGATCAGCTGGGCGTCGCGCAAGACAGCCTGCTGTGCACGCTCGACCGTCTGGTTAAAGAGCGGTGCAATCTCGTCGGCCGAGACGATCTGGTCGGCATTGCCGAGCGAGCGGGCTGCGACTTCATCCAGCAGCTTTTCGTTCCAATCGTCTCCCAGACCCAGCACCTCGATGGGGATGCGGTGTTCGCCGGCTTCTTTGGCGAGACGCAGGCACTGCTCTTCGTCGCCAAAGGTCTGCCCATCGGTGAACAAGAGCAGCTTGTTGGTGCGCTCTTCGGAATACTGCCGATAGACTTCGCGCAGACCGAGGCTCATCCCGCGCGACATCTGCGTCCCTCCGCCCGCCACGATGCGCTGCACGCGCTGGCTCAGGTTGCCCTGCTTGCCCAGCGGGGCACCGCCAGCCACCACGGTGGCCGAATCGTTAAACACCGTCAGCGAAACCAGATCGTCGGGAGCAAGCTTTGCCAGTGCCAGCTCGACAGCCTCAATCAGGCGAGTGAGCTTTTCACCGCGCATTGAACCGGAATGATCCAGCACAAAGCCAATGTTGAGCCCGATGCGCTCCTGACTGATGACCGCCTGCGGCTGCGCCTCGACCAGGGCATAGATCAGCTGCTGGCTGTTGGTAACGGGGATATAGGGTTTGTTGAGGGTTACTTTGACCTGAACTGCATCGGACATGCTGTCCACCTCCTGTCAGAACATGCATGGCGCCCTAGAGCACTTGTACAACGATCACGCTGATATTGTCTTCACCGCCGGCGAGGTTTGCATTGCGCACCAGACGCTCGCAGGCACGCTGCGGGTCGGATTCAGCCAGCAGTACCTCTTCGATGCCGTCGTCGTGCACCATCTCCCACAGGCCATCTGAGCACAAGAGCAGGCGCTCCCCGGCGCCGAACGGCACCTGGAAGAGGTCGCCCTGCTGGTCGGGCCGGTCGCCGACCGATTGGTAGATCAGGTTGCGGCGCGGATGCGTATAGACATCGTTGGGTTGAATCTGGCCGGTATCCACCAGGCGCTGCACCAGCGAGTGGTCTTTCGTCACACGTTGAAGCCCGCTTTGGTTATGCAGATAGGTGCGGCTATCACCGATGTTGGCGATGTACGCGACGCCGCCTGCCAGTAAAGCACACGTCAGGGTGCTGGTCATCTGGCTATTTTGGGCCCGACGCGCCTCCAGGATGGCAGAGTTAGCGGCCTGCACCGCCTTCAGCAGGAGCTGCGGTATGGCATCCGCCGGAGGCAATTTGCCGGCTGCCGCTGGCGTCCAGGTGCTTGCTTCCAGTGCCTGCCAGAGCGCCTCGACCGTCATTCGGCTGGCGACCTCGCCCGAATCCTGTCCGCCCAGACCGTCAGCTACCACGAAAAAGGCCAGCTCGCAGACGCCATAGCGAGTAAAGGCGCGTCCCTCGACGTAATCTTCGTTTTGGTCACGCTGAGCCCCCTTGTCGGTAGCCAACCCCCAGGATAAGCGCAAACCGCCGGGTGCCTCGGCCGCAAGGGCGGGCGGTTGCTCGGGCATCAGGTAGCCATAATAAGTGCGGCCGCCCTCGATGAATACCAGGTCATGCTGCGCAGGAGGCGTCAGCAGGTGCTCATCAAGCTCCAAAGTGCGGTAGGGCTCAAGCATGGCGCCGCATTTGGCGCAATAGGTGTCGGTTGCGCTGTTCTCGTCCGACCCGCAGGCCGTGCAATGCGCCAGGTCGACAGCCTGGTAGCGGTTGCGGGTGGGGGTATCCTTCAGAACTGCGGTAATGCGGTAGCGCCCACCCAACAAGGTGCCCGACGCGAGACTCTGCTCGGCGGGCAGCACTGGTGCAGTTGATGGTTGCGTTTGCGCGTCGTCAGAGGGCAGGGGGATACCACAAAAGGCGCAAAAGCCAGCCTGTTCACGATTGTCACGCTCACATGCTGGACATTTCATCCCTTACCTCCCATCCGGGTTGCTCTCCAGGAGCAGCTCGAGTTCAATTCGTCCAACGCGCAGGCGGTCGTGAGCTAACATAGCCTGTGCTACAACAGGTTGCAGGGCGCGCCCGTTTATAAAAGTGCCGTTGGTGCTATTCAGGTCCGTGACGGTAACCAAGGGGCTGCGCACCGTGATGCGGCAGTGATTGCGCGAGATATAACCTTTTGGATCATAGTAGTCCAGGTCAACCTGCACGGGCAAACTTCCGCCGCGGCGTCCAAGCAGATGGTCGCCATCCTGCAGGGAAAAGACCTTGTTATTGCCAACCTGGTTGACGATGCGCAGCTGCACACGCGGCGCACGGCTCAGGCTACAGCAGCACTGACGGCAAAAGTGGGCCTGTTTGCGGTTAAAAGCTCCGCAGAGTGGACATTGGTTGACATAACCGTCGATATTAACAACCGTGCTCGGTTTTGCCCCGGCAGAGCGTGGTGTCGGTCTGCTCTTGTTAGGCACTGTCGCTGGGCGCGACAGCGCTGGGCGAGCCGGTGCAGCGGTTGGCAATACCTTGTGCTGCGTCAGAGCGGGTTGCGGTGTAGCCAGCACACACTGAGGTGGCCCACTGCGGTATTCACGCCTGATCTCGGCAATAATCTGCTCCATACGGCGGCGTTCGTGCCGCGAGAGGCAGTCGTAGAGGGCACGTTGCATCTCGCGGGCGCTCTGGTAGCGAGCCTCGCGATTGTGGGCCATGGCGCGGTCGATAACAGCTGCCATCGCCTCGCTGACGGCTGGATTCATCTGCCTCAGCGAAGGACGCGGTGTCGGCACAAAGTAGGGCAGGGGGGCACTGTTGGCCAACAGGTGATACATGGTAGCGCCCAGGGCATACAGGTCGGCACGCGCGTCGGTCTGCTGCTCACCCCATTGCTCGGGCGCGGCATAGTTTTCAGAGCCCATCGTGATCGTATCACGCCGTTGTCCGAACTTGAAAGTGCGCGCGATGCCGAAATCGATCAGCTTAATACGGCCGCTGGGGGTTATCATGGCGTTGCTGGGCTTTAAATCGCGAAAGATCACGGGCGGCTTGCGGCTGTGCAGGTAATTCAGCACCTCACAGATCTGGATAGCCCAATCCAGCACCGTGGAGGGCAGCAGCGGTGCGCCGGTTTTTTCAAGACGCTTGGCCAACGATTCGCCTTGAACAAAATCCATCACCAGGTAAACGCGCCCATTTGATTCAAAAAAAGCCGCCACTTTGGGCAGGTTTGGATGATCAAGCCCTACCAGGATATTGGCTTCCTGCGTAAAGAGGGCACGTGCTTCGTCCAGAGAGTGGGTATCATCGGGATCGGAGCGCAGCTCTTTCATCGCCCAGGTGTAGGTGCTGCCGTCCGGCAGCTGTTCCTCGACCTGGTACACCCACGCCATACCCCCGCCAGCCACCAGCCGGCTGACGCGGTAGCGGCCCTTTACGATTGTGCCCGAGGTTAGTGGTTGTGTATCCATCTAACTCAATACGCAGCAAGCAGGATAAAGTTGTGGTGGGCTGGCGTGCGGCGGGCAACACGGGTATAATAGCCTTTCAATCCATAAGGAGGCTCAGGATGATCCCCTGGTGGGAGGTATTAGTGCGACTGGTGCTTGCCACCCTTATGGGCGCCATGATCGGCTGGGACCGCGAACGTACCGGCAAGCCAGCCGGGTTACGCACACTTATGCTGGTTGCGCTGGCATCCTGCACCTATTACCTGGCTGCAGCACAGGCCACCGCGGCGATGGGCGTCCCGCCCGACACAATCCGCGCCATGGCCGGCATAGTTGGCGGTGTCGGCTTTTTAGGTGCCGGCATCATCATGCGCTCGAACGACGAGATCTACTGGCTGACTACGGCCGCCGCGCTGTGGGCAGCTGCGGCACTGGGAATGGCCGCCGGTATGGGAGTGTACTATATCACTGTGCTTTCCGGCTTGCTGGTTTTAATAATCCTTTCCGTTCTGCCGGCGCTCGAGAAGCACATCTCCAATCGGCGCCGCAAGAAAAAGACACCTCCTCCGCAGCCGCCAGAACCGCATAACCCGCCAGACAACTAAGGCATCTGGCGGGTCAAGTAACCTAGTCGGCGATAGCTGCGTCGATGGCGCTGAGTTCGTCATCGGTAAAGACGAGGTTATCGAGCGCGGCAACACACTCTTCGATCTGTGATACGCGGCTGGCGCCGATCAGTGCTGAGGTCATGCCCGGATGGCGCAGCACCCAAGCGATGGCTAACTGCGCCAGCGACTGGCCGCGCGCGTGGGCGACCTCGGCGAGCTTGCGCACCTTGGCCACGGCTGCATCGGTGATGTGTTCGGGCCGCAGGAAGCCGGTGGGACGGCCGGCGCGTGAATCAGCCGGGATACCTCCCAGATAGCGCTCGGTCAGCAAGCCCTGCGCGAGGGGCGAGAAGACGATGCAGCCCATCCCCTCAGAGTCGAGCGTCTCCAGCAGTTCGTCCTCGATCCAGCGGTTAAAGATGTTGTATACCGGCTGATGGATGAGCGCCGGAGTGCCCATACGGCGCAGGATCGCGGCAGCACGGCGGGTCTGTTCGGCGTTATAGGATGAGATCCCCACATACAAGGCCTTGCCTGAACGCACCGCCTGATCGAGCGCCCCCATGGTCTCCTCAAGCGGCGTGTTGGGGTCAGGCCGGTGGCTGTAAAAGATGTCGACATAATCCAGGCGCATGCGCCGGAGGCTCTGGTCAAGGCTGCTGAGCAGGTATTTGCGCGAACCCCAATCGCCGTACGGTCCAGGCCACATTTGGTAACCGGCTTTGGTCGAGATAATCAGCTCATCGCGGTAGCTCTTCAAATCGGCGTGCAAGATCGAGCCAAAGGTCTCTTCGGCCGAGCCTCGCGGCGGCCCATAGTTATTGGCCAGATCAAAGTGGGTGATGCCCAGGTCAAAGGCGCGATGGATCATGGCGCGCGCATTTTCGCGCAGATCGACCCCGCCAAAGTTGTGCCATAACCCCAACGATATGGATGGCAGCAGCAGACCCGACCTGCCACTGCGCCGGTAGGGCATCTTGTCGTAACGTGATTCAAGTGCCTGATAAACCATGTTGCCTCCTGTCTATTGCTATCTGAACGGGTTGAGTGCGAAAGACGATAAATCAGAAGGGTGAATTGCCCCCATAACGATACACAACGCTCCTGCGGGTTGGGTTACGCGCCCGCACCGTTGAGCCACCTGGCAATGCCGGTTTGATGGTATTGTAGGTCGGATGAGGAGCGAAAAGCAACTGTAAGCTTCGTTTGCAGTTGACAAGCATGCCGCTAGCCCGTACACTCGCGCCATCAACCTGAAAGTGTTTGGTATGGCGAAAGCGCGCTACCACGCCGAACGAATTGCTGATGAATTACTCGCTGCCGGGCTGCGGCCAGGCAGTGTTGTGTTTGTTCACTCGTCGCTCTCCAAACTGGGATGGGTGGAGGGCGGGCCGGAAACCGTCATCGCCGGGCTCCGCCGCGCCCTGGGCAAGCAGGGCACCCTGCTTTTGCCAGGCTTTTCGTTCAGCACAGTTACCAAAGAACAGCCTCTGTTCGATATCCGCCACACACCTTCGTGCGTGGGTGCGATCTCGGAATACTTTCGCACCATGCCTGGCGTTGTGCGCAGCTGGCACCCGACTCACTCGGTATGCGGCATCGGACCGCTGGCACAACACCTGATTGACCGCCACGCTGAGGATGAGACACCCGTCGGTGCTCATTCGCCGTTGCGCACGGTGCGCGATCTGTGGGGCCAGGTGGTATTCCTGGGTTGCGGTGTCAGCCCGAATACCTCGATGCACGGTGTCGAGGAGCTGGCACGTCCGCCATTTTTCCTGCGCGAGTACTATACCTACCAGATGACTGACTGGGACGGCCAGGTGCACAATGTGCGTCACCGACACCACGATTTCCGCGGCTGGCGCCAGCGCTACGAGCGCCTGGAGCCCTTCCTGGCGCGCGGCACAGAACTCCACGAGGGTCCCGTGCTCGAAGGCAGAGTGCACATCATGGAAGCGCGCGCGCTGTGGGCGCGGGGTGTGGCAGAAATGAAGCGCAATCCGTTTGCCTTTGTCGAACGCATCATCAGCTGACGTGGGCACAAAGCGCAAGACCGCTGAACGTCAGGCTGAGCAAACGGCTCAGATCAGCCATCTGGCGTTGCGCGGCGGGACCTATACCAGCGCTTCGACTATCGTCACCCTGGTGTTAGGGCTGGTGCGCTCGATCCTGCTGGCTCGCTTTCTGCTGCCCAAAGTTTTCGGTTTGGCAGCGCTGGCTATCTTTTTTACAGACCTTATCTTTAGGCTGCTGACCCTCGACTTTGACTCGGCGGTGATCCATCATCCCCAGCCCAACGATCGCACGCTGGCAGGCTTTATGCTGCTGCGCGTTGGTTTTGGCAGCCTGGCCGCTGTCGTCGCCTGGCTGGTGGCAGCCCCTTTAGGAAACGCTTACCAACAAATCCCGTCGTTTACCAGGCTGATGACGGTGCTGGTGGGCATCAACCTGGCGGCGATACTCAGCCAGGTAATGGAGGTTCTCCTGCGGCGCGCCATGGCGTTCAAACAGCTGGCGCTGATCAACGTCTGCGCATCCCTGGTGATGACGATAGTGGCGCCCTGGCTGGCCTGGCGCGGCGCGGGGGTGTGGGCATTAGCCGCAGAGTTAGGCAGCGGTGTGGCAATGCGCCTGATTCTTGTATGGGGTGTATTGCGCCCGTGGAACCCTACGTTTGCCACCGACCGCGCTACCCTGCGCTGGTATTGGCGCTTTAGCTTGCCATTATGGTGGAACAATACAACGACTTTTTTAAGCGAGCGCACCAACGACTACTGGGTGGGCGCGCGCCTGGGGAGCTCGTCGTTGGGAGCCTACGTCAAATCAGCCGAATATGGGCACTATCTGAGGCGTGTTTTAGCCGTGCCGGTGATGACTGTGGCGCAGCCGCTTTTTGCAAGGTTGCAAAATGATAGGCTGCGCCTTTCACAGGCCTTTATCCGCGTCACGGCCGGGTTGCTGCGCCTTGGAGGGCTTTATGGAGTGGTGGCCTTTAGTGCGGCCCCATGGTTGATCCCGCTGGTGCTTGGAGAGCACTGGCTGGTGATCGTCCAACCGTTTCGCATTTTTCTCTTGCTGGCGCTGCTCGATCCGTTACTGGCGGCGGGTGAGGGGCTGTTGTTGGCGGTTGGTCGCACCCGCGTCCTGGCAGGGATCCGCATCTTGCAGCTGGTGGTGTTTTTCGGTGCGACGGTACTGCTGGTTAGTGTTTGTGGCATGCTTGGAGCCGTCGTAGCGGTAAACATCATGTCGATGCTCGGTGCGATCGGCATGCTGGTCGCCGTGCGGCGCTCGGTTGATTACAGCCTGAACCGGCTGCTCGGATGGCCGGCCGCAGCGGTCGCGGCGGCGCTGCTGGCAGGCTGCTGGCCTGAGCTCCTTTCATTGACAGGCGGGGCACGTCTTGCGGCCCAACCGCTATGGTTGGGGATCGTCACGACAATCTCGGCTGGACTTGTTTACACTGCCGTGCTCTTTACCGGCGAAGGACGCGCTCTGTCTTCGGCCTGGCACCAGCTGCGGACGCTCTGGAAGGGGGGCTCGTCCGCGGAGAGCACGTTATGAGGGCGAACCTTTGGCGCGATTCCCCTGCCGAGGGCTGGCTCAGCATGGACCGCTATGCCAACGAACTGTATGATGCGCTGACAGCCCTGCAGGAGCCTGGCTTCTCGGTATGCATGCCCGACCCGCCACAATCGCCGCGCCGTTCACGACACCTGGCGCGCCTGCTGGACTATCCGCGTTGGGTACGTTCGCAGCCCCCAGGAGACATCGAGCATATCCTCGACTACTCCTACGGTCATCTCACCCGCAGCCTGAGCGGCTGGGTTTGACCGATGCAATATGCTTTATGGGTTTGATCAGTGATCATGATCCGCTGATGGCCTATAATGCCGTCGATGTCCTTTTATATCCTTCATTTTACGGAGGTTTTGGGTTTCCTGTACTCGAGGCGCTGGCGTGTGGGACGGCAGTTGTGACGAGTAACTGTGCCAGCCTGCCCGAAGTAGGGGGGACAGTCGCCAAGCAGGCGGATCCATATAGTCCGCACGCAATGGCTCTAGCGGTTGCTGAAGAACTGGAGAACGCCGACGACGCGGTAAAAACCGCCGCGCGTATCGCCTGGGCCTGCGAGTTTAGCTGGCAACGCACGGCACACGCCACCCTGGCAGCTTATCGAAAGGCGCTCGAGCCGGCGGCTACCACCATGGCCACGGCATAATGGTCGCTGTGTGACAGGCTGATCGACCATTCCGTCAGCCCCAACTCTTGGGCGCGTGCAAGGGCACGCCCGTGTAAGATCACCTGCGGTTTGCCGTGCGCGTCTGGCAGGATCTCCATCTCCACCCAGCTGATGCCCATAATGCCGGTACCCAGGGCTTTGGAGATCGCCTCTTTGCCGGCGAAACGCACGGCCAGCTCTTCCAATCGGTCTCTGCAATAGGCCTGTTCGGCGGGGGTATAGACGCGTTGCAGAAAGCGCTCGCGCGCATGAGAAAGTGCGCGTTCCATGCGCGCGAGTTCAATCAGGTCAATGCCGCTACTCAGCACTCTAAGCCTGTTCTTTGTCTTCGGCGATTTCGGGCATAGCGATCATCGGTTCGAGGATGCGCTCCATCGCCATGGTATGGCTGCAGACACCGCGCCGTTGGAAAAAGTCGCATTGGCAGCTCCAGCCAGATTCACAGTAGGTTACCTCATAATTGGAGTGTTCGCCGCGGAACTCGACCGCCAGGCTCTTGAAGGTAACGCGGTTACGCTCTTCGGCATATCGTTTAGCTTTCTCGATCTTGGATATCATGCCAGAATCCATCTTGTGAAAGCCTCCTTGAAAAAAATCACACCGCCAAGCCCGGTAGGCCAGGAGGTGTGTGGTTGAGGAACATATTACCGGTTGGGAAAGGCATAACACCTCAGTCGTCTCATAACTGTCTACAGTATAAGAGCTCGCTGAACGCCTGTCAACCACTGTTTACTAGACATAACTTAGTCGTCGCGCGATGATTCGGTCGGAGACGCCACATCGGTGGGGCTGCGCCCATAAGTGGCAACCATGTCGGCTAGCCGTTCCTCTTCGGTCTCCCACGCGTATACCACGCGCGTCGTATCGGGGTGTTGGTGGCCCAGCAGGGCGGCGACCCACTCGAGCGGCATACCTTCATTGAGCAGATCCTGCGCGCGCCGGTGCCGCAGTGAGTGCGGCGAGGTACTGGCATACAAGCCCTCGGCTTCAGCAGCCTTTTTGACTAGCAGCCAGGCATGGCTGGGACTGATCGCACGGCCAAGGCCACGGCGATGCGAGACAAACAGTGGTGCACGCAGCGAATCCTGGCGTTCACGGGTATAGTCGGCGATCAGTTGGCGGGTATCTTCGGAGAGAAATACGGTGCGCGGCTTGCCGTTCTTGGTAACGACCAGGCGCAGGCGCGTGGCGCGTCCATCGAGCACGTCCTCGCGCGAAAGTGCCAGGGCTTCTGAGATGCGCATGCCCGTGTCATACAAAAGCGCCATCAGGCAGCGGTTACGCAGGAGTGTTAACCGCGCCATGCCGGGTTTCTCTGGGAGCGGTTGGCGCAGGTAGTGAGTCAATACACGCATCACCTCGGGATCCACCTTGCGCTGCTTGTAGCCCTCGCGTCGCTGGCCACGGCCCTCATCGATGCGGCGCGCCATGCGCTCATAGGTAATGCCGGGAGGCAACAGGTCGCGCAGGTCTAACCAGTTCATTAAGCGACGTGCAGCCACGAGATAGGTACGGCTTGTACGCGTCGCTGCGTGCGAGTGGGCGTTTTTGGGGGGCATATAACTATCGGGATAAGCCTCGCGCAGCCATACATTGAATGATGCCAGGGTCTCTTCGGTGATCTCTGAAAGGGGCACCGGCGCGAGCTCGTCAGCAGCCTGATAGTTTCCAGCGCTGGAGTGGAAATAGCGAACTAAGGCATTCAAACCGTGGCGGTAGGTGCGTTTGGTGAGTGGACTCAGCTCGAGTTGCGTCAACATCACTTCGCCGGCCTGGTTGATCGTTTCGGGAGGATCCTGGGCGGGTGAGGTAGCCAGGGCGCTCATGGGCATCCTCTCTGCATGATTATCATTTGTAATATTATTTAATGTTTAATAAATGGTATTATATCTCAGTAGCCCGAACGGGTCAAATCGGGCTATAGGAGCTCCTCTCTGGCGTTGTTGCGCTAGAACAGACCATATTCACTGGTGTAAGACGCATTAACTTTGAGACCGCCACGTTTTTGGCTATAATAATGTGCATGTCCAAAGCAGCATCATCCCAGTTGGGTCCCTCCGAGGCGCTGCAACGCTGCCCCAAATGTGGAGCATTGAACCAACCCTCAGCGGCTGTCTGCAGCGCGTGCCGCACGGCGCTGGTCGAGATATGCCCGCGCTGCCAAACGCCCAGAAAGTGGTACATCACCGAATGTGCGGTGTGCGCCCACCAAAGCGATATCAACGCCCAGGAGTTTACTCGTTTATATAGCCCCGCGCCAACCAAACTGCTCAAAGAGCGCTTTCGTATTCTGGAGACGCTCGCTTCGAGCAATATCAGCAGCGTTTATCGCGCTGAGCGGCTCGATACCGCATCATCGCAGCTGGTACGCATTACCGAGCTGCGCACCACAGCGCACTTTCGCGCAGCCGAAAAGCGTGCCCTTGAGACCAGCGTTGTGGCATCTGTCAATCGCTGGCGTCAGGTCGAACACCCCAGCCTGCTGCCAATCGACGAACTGATCGTCGAGACGGAGCGCTATTATGTCATATCACCTTATGTGGCAGGCATCAGCTGGCATACCCTGGCCCGAGATAACCACTGGCGGCCTCCTGTGGGCTTAATTTTGCTCTGGCTGGAACAGTTATGTCTACTCTTGCACGCGCTGGAGCCCCACCGGCCCGACCTGAACCTGGCCTTTGTCGCCCCACAGCATCTGATGTCCACCACTTCCGGCTTGGCGATGCTGATCGACCACGGCTTGACATCCCTGGTAGCTCCGACAGAGTTCGGACCCTACGGCAGTATAACGGGATACGCGGCGCCTGAGCTGGCGCGCAGCCAGCCCACTCTGCAATCCGATATTTACACACTCGGCCGCTGTATTGCAGCCCTGCTGACGCATCGCTCACTGGAGAACACCTCCGGCACGCCTCCCATCAGCCTGCCCGGGCTCGACAAGGCCGCGCAGTCGGCCATCAAACAGGTACTGACGGCCATGCTGGCGCAGGATCCTGCCAAGCGCGCCGATTCGGTGCAGGTCCTTTTAGAGCGTGTACAAAAAGCACACGCCAGGGTGCCGAACCTCGACGAGAGTGACTGGATCGCCCATTCCTTACGGCCAGTGGTGAGCGATTCACGCCCTGTGCCGCGCTCTCGTAGTGCCATGTCACGGCGAGCTGCGAGCGCCGATTCGATGGAGGCGCTGGGTTTTACGCCCGATCCGCGCTACGGGATACAGGCGTCTGAGCGTGTCGCGCCGCCTGCACCGCCGCCCGCACGCACCTCTGCGCCCTCCCCTGCCGCGACCAACCCACCGCGCGCGGCGGCACTCACCGTTACACCCAAGGAAATCCGCTACGAGCCCGACCCGGGCAATCCAAAGCGACGGGTGGTGCTGACGCTGCACAACCGCGGCAGTAGCCCCATCGAGGGCCGCCTGCGCCCTGCCCTGCCCTGGCTGAGTGCGCCCGGCAAGCTCTTTGTGATACCCGGTGGCAAGAGTGCTCGCGCCATCGTCACGATCGACGCTGACCTGGTCCCAGCTGGCGATAACCTCCTGCCCCAGGCACTGGCTATTGAGACCAACGCCGGCAGCCGCTGGATCAGCTTTAGAAGCCTTGTACGCGGTACGCCCAGCCTGCATCTGGCCAGCACACAGCTGGATTTCGGCACACTGACATCCAACGAGCCGCGCCAGCTGATGCTGAGCATCGAGAACCACGGCACGCTGCTCTTGAGCGGGGCGGCCAGTGCGCGCGTACCATGGGTACAGGTGCCGGGCAGCAAGTTCAACTGTCCGCAAGGCACCAGCCGCGACATTCCCATCAAGCTGCTGCCCAGCATGCTGCCAAACGGACCACAGACCACGCCAGCCGCCATTGCGCTGGATACCAACGGCGGTCAGGCCCTGGTAGCGGTTTCCGCCTGGCGCCAGCGCCCAGCCCTCGTACTGGAGCCAACGGTGTTGGATTTTGGCGCGCTGCCACCCGACGAGGCGGTTGAGCGTAGCCTGAAACTTGTTAACCGCGGCGATGGCCCTGCACATGGCCAGGTAATCAGCAATCACCCATCACTTTGGCTTTCGACTGACTCCTTTAGCCTCGAGGCTGGTGCAACTGTGTCGTTGCGTGCTGTGCTCACAGCAAAGGACCTGCCCGCCGGCCGGCAGGAGCTTTCCGGTGCACTGCAGGTCCTCCACAGCGATGGTACTGTACTCGCGCTGGATGTGCGTGCTACGGTGATGGCGCCCCTGTTGGTATTTGAGACCGCCGGCTTTGTTTTTGGGAGCGTGGCATTGGGCAAACTCACAACAGCCCAGCTGCTCATCAGCAACGAGGGCAACGCCCCATTCGCGGGCATCCTGGAGGTGCACCCCCCTTGGCTGCAGGTAGGACCCAACGACCTGCGGTTGGAGCCCGGCACTACCCTCACGCTGAGCGCCACTGCCGATAGCAACCAGCTGGGCAGTGAAGCGGACTATGACTCTGAGAATGCGGTGTCTATCCTCAGCCTTGATACGGGTGCATCGGTTGCCGAGATCGCCGCGCATATAGCCGTTATCCAGCCGTTGATGGAGCTATCCGCTTCAAGTATCAATTTCGGCTACATCCCACGCGGTGAATCCGCCCAACAGGAGCTGGTGATCAGCAACTCAGGCAGCAGTCTCTTGGCCTGGCAGGCGCAGAGCACTGCGGATTGGCTCGAGATCAGCCCAACCCAGGGCACCTGCCGGCCTGGCACCGCTCAGGCAGTCGTGCTGAGGGCTTATTCGCTGGCATTTGATGCCGACGAGCGCGAGGTTGAGAGCATCCTGACGATTAATTCGGATGGCGGCCGCGCCAAGTTGACGGTTCATGCCGGCATCGCGGCGCCGGTACTTGCGGTCGAGCCTGCTATTCTGGCGTTGGAGAGCATTAACGCCCACGCTGTAAACGGCTCACTGCGTATCTTTAACCGCGGCCTGGGCGAGCTCTCCGGCACCCTGAGCAGCTCAGATAGCTGGTTGGTGCCCGAACGGCTCTCGTTCGTGTGTGCCACGGGCCGCTCGGTCGGAATAACTATCGTGTGCGATCTTGAGGAGCTGCCGATCAACACCAGCTCACTCTCCGGCGAGGTGCGCATCGCCTCCAACGGCGGTGAGGGCGTGGTCGAGGTACAGCTCGCGATTGTCGCACTGCCCGAGCTGGTGGCCCCCGAACGCTTGATATTTGTGCCCGATGGCCCAGCCTGGACTGCCAAAGTAGCCCTGCAGAACATCGGCAGGGCCCTCCTGAGCGCCGATTTGGCAACCACTCACCAAGCGCTACAATGTGACCGTAGCCGTGTCGATATCAAACCCGGCAAGAGCGTGCGTTTAAAACTGCATTGGAACAGCAGCCAATTCCCCGGCCCCGGCGAAGCTGGGCTGGTGATCACCCATGATACTAACGTGGAGACCATCACATCTTAAGGAGGCAGGATGAAACTAATTTTGGCGATTATCCGCGACGACTATGCGGCCGATGTGTTGGCTGCACTAACTGAGGAGGGCATTTCTGCCACGCGCATCAGCTCGACAGGCGGCATCCTGCGCCGTGGTTATGTCACGTTGATGATCGGTGTCGACGATGAAGCCGTCGACCGGACCCTGGATGTGATCAACGCCAGCGCTGGCCCCACTCCCGACCCCACCGGTGCCGATGCAGCGCATCCGCCACGGCGTGCGACGGTGTTTGTGCTGGACGTCAGCGCTTTCGAGCACTACTAACCTCAGTGTATATAAAGCCCCGAGGAGTTTAGGCTCCTCGGGGCTTTAATATTATTTATCGTATTATATTAATTGCTACTGTATCTCAAGATCGCTTAATAGTTCCTCTTTAAGCTGCCACGGGTTTGGTAACCTGGGTTCACGCCGATAGAGCGCTTCGACCTGCATAGCCTGCACCTCGTAGGGATTGCGCCGTTCGACAATGCTTGGCCATCCATGTTCGTCGAGTTCTGGCCAGTTTCTAAAGCCTCGACGCCCATAATGCAGCAGAAATAAGCAGGGCTGTGCGCGCCACTGCAGGACGTGGACATACTCGTGAATCACAAACGACCGATCGAACTCGTGCTGGTAGGTAAAGATGTAGCGGCCGAGCGTATAACCGCTGGTTCCATGAATCGCCCAGCCGTTGGTTACCAGGCGGATGCCATCAGCCAGCTTGAACGCTTCGGCGCGGTTTTCCGGCCGCGAGAATATGCGCTTGAGCCAGTAGGCTGATGCGCCCAGCAGGTCCCCCAAGCTGATGCGTCTTGACCCGATCTGGTTGATCAGGCGCGGCCCAAGGATGTGGGCAAGCTGTACGTACACGCGTGCTCAGTAGAGCTGCTTCGGCTTCCAACCTCAGTGCTCAATCCTTCCAGATAAAACTCCAACGACCGTTGGCATCAAACCGCAGGGGCAGCGGTCCAGCCAGCACCTCACAAGGCACATTGAGCTGTTCCAGCAGCGGCTGCGACACGAGCAGCTCTTGCAGATGCAGTGTATCACGAATAACGGCCAGCTTCAGTGCCTCGGCGGGTACGCCGCGCTCACGAAAGCCGGCCGCCTCGAGGGCAGCCCGATCGCTTTCAAAGACCAACGGCAGTTTGGCACGCTCAAGGTTGCCGCTGGTGAGCACATTGGCGCGTGTTATCTCCCAATCGATCGCCTGCGCTAGTTCGCGGGTGGTGAAATCCGCCAGCCCCACCCCAACAGCGTTGCCATGGCTGGCAGGCGTCAGTCGTAAAAGCACCAGCGAGTGAATATCGGGGGCATCTTGCCATTCTGGCTCGCCGATGATGCGGCGACGGCCGATGACGTGGCAATCCATGCCTGTACCGCTGATCTCCTTACCCATGCGTTCGACGATCAGAATATCGCACTGCGAAAACGGCAGCCCGGCCGTCAGGGTTTTAGCACGAGCGAGCAGCACTGGTTCACGCGTTATGATCTCATCCGGCGCTAGCACCTCGAGCTCAGCCAGCTGGTTGGTGGGCCCTTCGATCAATGCAACACCGGCCAGGACCTTGCCTGTAGCCAGCACCAGCTGCGCGCAGGGCACCAGCTCGTCGCCCATTTCGGAGGTGTTTAATCGATGGATAGCAGCGGCGCCGCGGTGCTTGCCCATCCCCACCGCCAGCATTTTTACAAGGCCGCTCTCGATAGCTGCATCCAAGTTGGTGTGTTTTTTGATGCGGTTGACCACGATGATGCCATCCGCCTGAGCGGCCGCAGCATCCAAGTAAACCGGTGTACCCAGCGGGGTACTGCCCAAGGGCACCACCTCCATAGAGGACACAATCGGCGCCCCAACCGATTCGAGGGTAATGCCCAGCTCAGCCAACATGCCGCGTTGTCCCTCGGCAGTACCGCCGCCGTGCGATCCCATCGCCGGGAAGATAAATGGCTGCCATGCGCGCGCACGCAACACGCGCACGATCGCACGCAGCACCTCTGGCATGCTGGTAATCCCGCGGCTGCCGGCGGTAATCGCGATTTTACTGCCCTCGGTCAGCGCCAGCCGGGATGCGAACGCTGTAAAACGTTCTTCAACGACGCGCTCGGGTTCCAGGGCAACGCTCTGCCAGCGCTGTCGGATATGATAAAGCGTTATGTTATCCAGAGATCGGCTTGGCGTTAGCCGGGATGTCATGGTATCCGCTACCCGATCACTTGCAGCATATATACGCCCAGGTTACCCATCCACTCGATCATCTGGCCAAACCCAAGCGGATAGCGCACGCCGTCATACATTGGCCAGGGGTCGATTACGTCAAAGAGCAGGATACCATCCGTGTTGCGCACAACCCGGCCGGAGATTGCGTGCTCGTGGGTGCCGATGGGATACACCTCGCCGGTCTCCGGGTCGGTCTCCCACTCGAGGGGTGCATCCACCTTTTGGCGCACCCACAACGAAAGCACTTGGTTGTTGGCATAGGATTCGGCGAAAATATCCCGCAAGAGCTGAGCATTGTCAGCATTCACTTCCAGGTATACCGTGCGGTACGGTACACCCAGCGCCGCCAGACCGGGCTCTATCGGGCGAGGATAGACGCCATACCCACCCACTGCCGGGTCGCACACGGTAACAAAGCGCCCTTCAATGCTCCCGCGAAACCCGCGGTTCGGGTTGCAATGCTCGCCAACAATATCGATAAAGTAATACTCGAAATCCTTGTAACCGGCCGGCATGCGCTCAGCCGGATCCACCCCAACACGGTAGCGGAAATACCACTCGACGTTGTTGGCGGTTGTGCGCAGCTCGCACGAGACATACTTGGTCTGACCTCGCAAGGGTACCTCGCCGACCACGCCGCCCTGAGGCTGTTGGGGCAATGTAGTAGGCGTCATCCTGGGGCTGGGCGTCGGCGTAACAGGCGGTGTCGGAGAATGCCGAATTGTGGGGCTCGGCGTAGGCGCTGCTGGCAGCTGGTACAGGCTGACGCAGCCGTTGTTGGAGCAGATCGAGCTGCCATCGTTGCTCAGCCAGACATAACCGTTGCCCCATAACGAATGGTGGCGCCAGGGGTCATCCATGCGGAATGCCAACACCGTGCTGGCGGTTGCTAACAACGCAGCAAGCAGCGTCAACCGAATGACCCAAACGGCAGGTTGGTTCTGCCGGAAAGGGTTACGCACGTCTCGCCTACTCAAGACACGCCTCGCTTCTACTGCTTACTGCTCTTCGCCGGCACGCTCAGCGTCGCGGTCAAGCTCACGGCGGGCACGCAGGGTGCTCATTAAGGTGGCAGCATCGCTGGTGCCCTCGAAAAAGTCAGCCAGGGCGATAAAGCGCTGGTCTGCTGCTGACGGTACGCCCCCCAACACCATATGCACCGGTGTGGGTTTCAGAATAGTGCCCTGCGGCTTCAGGTTGGCAAACACCCGCGCCCACTGGCTGGGGAACTGCACATCCTTTACCATCGGCAATCCAAACAGGTTGCCCTCGGCGTTTTCAGGATCCAGCTCGCTCGCAAGGCGCAGCGCGGTCCCCTCTGGTGAGGTCAGGAACATGACAAAATCGACCTCCAGGTCGTTTTGCTGCTGGATCTTTCGCGGTATCCCCCAATAGCCCACCGGCTGCTCGAGTGTGCGCTGATAAGCCAACTGTCCCGAGCCGTTATCCTGTGGGGGCAGCGCAAAGGCGCCTAGCTCAAAGCGGTTGCCACGTGTGATTGCTGGGTCGGGCGTAGGGGTTTGGCGTCCCTGCGGCCACAGCCCGATGTGCCCTGAAGGCAGCTGCTGCATCGCCTGGTTAAAGACAGCCGGAAATGGGCTGCCAGCGGGATGCAGGAGCGCCTGGCCCGTATAGAACCACAGCGGTTGGGTGCGTACATTCAATCGCCAGTCGATCGGCAATGTAGCCGGCTCAAGCAGCTCACGCAGACGCAGCATCATCGGCTCGAAAGAGCTGTCGAGCGCTCCCATAAAGTGCCCCTGGTCAAAGGCCTCCCAGGCGCGCACAAGGTTCATATCCACGCGATTCGGGTCGTCATAGTGCGGGTTGGTGCGCCAGTCTTCGGCCGGAAAGGCCTGTTCACGTGCCACAAAGCAGGCATCTTCTGGCTGGCAGCGGCAGAGACTCCAAAAATCGGGGGTAGCATACCACGGATCAGCATAGGCGCGCGTCAGCCAATCCACCTGGTCGCTGATCTCTTGCAGATCAATGCCGACAAAACCCTCGCGCACCGAATGCGCCCACTCGACAAGTTCGTTGTAGGTCGTGGGCGGAGAATCCGGGTCGAGCCCCTGTTTGCTTGCCAGGTCGGCGTTATAGTAAAACAGCACCTGATAGAGCTCAGTCGAGAGCATGTACTGCGAATCCGGATGCTCGCTCAGCGGATTCACCACTTCCGGGAAGAGTCCCTCCTGCCAGGGTTTGTTAGTATAGGGGCTGTAAGCATTCAAGTAGGGTTGCCAGTTCATAAAGCTCTGTAGGGCATCCAGCTCAACCAGGGTGTTGATGGTCGCCAGCGACATATCCGGCTGCCCCGAGGCAAACTGCTTGCGATAGTACGCATCGCGCTCGGCCAACGGTTTGTTCTGCAGCTCGATTATCACCTCTACCTTCGGGTGTTTGGCGACATAGGCATCCGCCAAGGCCTGCCAGGCTTTAAAGCTGCCGCCAGAGACGGCCACCAGAATGGTGCCGTGTAGCTCGGGTGGTTGGGTTGGCTCGGGAGTCGCGCTGGATTCAGCAGTCTGGGGGGCCTGTGTTTCGCCCGACGGGGCGGCAGTTGGGAGGCTCCTCCCGCAGCCGGCTAACGCACCAGCCAAGGCTGCCTTGCCGACCAGCTGAAGCAACCGGCGTCTCGTCAGCATCAAGCTCATAGCAACACTCGAATTCCTCTCTGAATTGAAAGGCTAAAGGGTATTGCTCCCTTTAGCCCAGCTAGATTGCACGACCCGCACCACGTTGCCAACCCAGGGTATCACCCCACCGGGCGGGCGAATGGTACCAGTTCAGCGTTGCACATAATGCAGGCGCTCGAGCTCCTGCTTGAGCTGACGTTCTTTGGCCTGAAGCGGCCCCAGCGTACGGTTGACCTCTTCGACCTCAGCATTGCGCTCTTCGATCGCCTGGCGACGGATGGCCGACTCCTTGGGGATTCCTAGCCATATACTGATCACGATCGCGGCGATCCCGCCGATTACCAAAAAGACCGGGATAGCACAGGGATACTGCTCGTTCGCCGCACCAGTGTTCTTGGAGAGGTTCATCTGCAGCGCATAGATCCATAGCCCAAGGGCAACCAGGATACCGATCGGCAGCGTGATGCGCAGCTTTTTCTGAGCAGCCTTGAAGCGTTCCTTGACCACATCTTCGATTTCACGAAGTATGGTCTGCTTTTTCTCGATCTGTTCGCGAATACTCTCCTGGATTTCTTTGAGTTCGGTTTCCAGCGGCGCCAGAGATGACATAGAATTATCCTCCATATCTCGGTGCGTGCTGATTGTATCCTATCAAATAACAGATCGAAATGCAAGGCATTAGAAAAAAGGCCAGCCTAGCTCTGCAGTTCGAAAATAGCCAGTCCGGCAAAGAGATTGGCTAGTCGGTGTGGCAGGCGTTTACCGCTGGGTGAAAGAAAGACCTCGCGCGTGACCTCCAGATCCATGTCGCTGCATAGATCGTAAAAGTCTTTGACGGTGCACAAGTGCACGTTGGGCGTCTCGTACCAGGTATAGGGCAGGAACTCGTGTCGCGGCATGCGTCCGCTGAACAAAAGCTGCAGCCTTGTCTTGAACAAGCCAAAGTTTGGAAAGCTGACGATAGCACGCTCGCCAATGCGCAGCATCTCGCGCAGAACCGCCTGCGGGTCCAGTGTCTGCTGCAGCGTCTGCGACAGCACTACCACATCGAAACTGTGGTCACGGTAGTGCCCCATTCCCTCTAGCATGTCGCCGTTGTAAACCGGGATGCCGTTGTGAATCGCCTCGGCTACAAAACGCGCGTTGATTTCAATACCGCGCACCTGGCATCCCTTTTGTTGTGACAGTTCTACCAGCAACTGCCCATCGCCGCAGCCTAGGTCGAGTACGCGGCTACCGGGGGCGATAAAAGAGGCAATCATAGCATAGTCGGGACGGCGGCGGGCACGGTGGCGCAGCGCAGTGGGCATCAGTTTTCTCCCTTGGTGACGCGCTGGTAGATATTCATGATAAAGTCGTGAATGGCTGCCGCATACCGTTCGTTGGGCAGCAAAAAGGCATCGTGCCCATAGGTGCTGGGCACCTCCAGATAAGTGGTCGGAATACCATTAGCCTGCAAAGCCCTGACCAGCGCTTTGCCCTGGTATGGCGGATATAGCCAGTCACTGGTAAACGACACGACCATAAACTCCGACTGGATACCACTAAAGGCTTCGATCAGCGAACCCTTGCTGGCTTCCAGGTCAAAGTAATCGATTGCTTTTGTTATGTAGAGATACGAGTTGGCGTCAAAACGGCGCACAAAAGCATCGCCCTGGTATTTGAGATAGCTCTCGACCTGGAATTCGGCCGTAAAGTCATAGCCCAGCGATTCGCGGCTCTGCAACCGCCGGCCGAACTTGGCCTGCATCTGTGCATCCGAGAGATATGTGATATGCGCGATCATGCGCGCAATTGCCAGCCCCGCGGTAGGTGAAGCCTGCCCATAGTAATTACCGCCCGCCCAGTTGGGATCAGCCATGATCGCCTGGCGGCCTACCTCGTCAAAAGCGATCCCCTGGGCGCTCTGTCGTCCGGTAGTGGCGATCGCCAGCACCGACGCGGTACGTTCGGGGTAACGAATCACCCATTCGAGCGCCTGCATGCCGCCCATGCTGCCGCCGATCACTGACAGCAAGCGGTCTATGCCGAGGTGATCGATCAGGAAGCGCTGGGCCTGCACCATATCGCCGATAGTGATGACGGGAAATTGCATACCGTAAGGCTTGCCGGTACGCGGGTTTTCGGAGGATGGGCCGGTCGAGCCCTTGCAGCCTCCCAAGACGTTGGCACAGATCACAAAGAGGTAGTCAGTGTCGAGTGCCTTACCGGGTCCGATCAGCAGGTCCCACCACCCGGGTTTCCGGTCTTCGGGGGTATGATACCCTGCCACGTGTGCATCGCCCGAAAGGGCATGAAACACCAGCACGGCGTTGCTGCGCGCCGCATTGAGCGTGCCATAGGTCTCATAAGCCATCGTAATCGGCCCGATCCGTGCACCCGAATCGAGCGCCATCTCATTGGGCGCCTCAGCAAAGGTAAAGTACTGAGGGGTGACCAAACCAACCGAGTTGTCGCCACCCAGTTTCGAGTTCGTAGTGATCGGGACTTCGTCATCGATAGACAAGCACAACCCTCCAGGGTTTAGTAGTTAGCCGAGGGCCTGGTCAATATCGGCCAGGATATCGTCAATCGTCTCGAGGCCGATCGACAACCGCACAAAGTCGGGCGTGACGCCGGCGTGCTCCTGCTCTTCGGGCGTCAGCTGCTGATGGGTGGTCGATGCCGGATGGATCGCTAGTGACCTGGCATCGCCGATGTTGGCCACATGCCCCAGAAGCTGCAGGTTGTTGATAAATCTGCCGCCAGCCTCGATGCCTCCCTTGATGCCAAAGCCAATCATCCCCGAAGCACCGCCGCACAGGTACTTGATCGCGTTGGCGTGCGAGGGGTGGCTCTCCAGCGCCGGGTAGAGCACCCAGCCGACTTTGGGGTGCGCGCTGAGGTACTTGGCGACCGCCAAAGCGTTTTCACTGTGCCGCTGCATGCGCAGGCTGAGGGTCTCAACCCCCAGGAGCGTCAGGAAGGCGTTAAAGGGGCTCTGCGTCGCGCCCGTATCGCGCAGGACGCGCACACGCACGCGCTGTGCCAGGGCGGCTGGGCCATAGGCCTCGACATAGCGCACACCATGGTAAGCCTCATCGGGCTCGATCATCTCAGGGAAGCGGCCATCATCCCAGTTGAACTTGCCGCCATCCACCACCACGCCTCCCAGCGAGTTGCCGTGGCCGTTGAGGTACTTGGTCGTCGAGTGAATCACGATGTCGGCGCCGTGCTCAAGCGGCCGGCACAGGGCTGGTGAGGCGGTGGTATTATCGATCACCACTGGTACGCCTTTGGCATGCACTGCCTCGGCGATATCGCTGATATCCGGAATAGTCAGGTTTGGGTTACCGATCGTCTCGAGATATACGAGCTTGGTACGATCGGTGATGGCGGCAGCAAAAGTAGCCGCATCATCGCTATCGACCCAATGGGTAGTGATACCACGGCGCGCCATGGTGGGGCCTAACAAAGTGACAGTGCCACCATACAATCTCGTCGACGCGACGACCTCGTCGCCGGTCTGGCACAGGGCCTCCACAACCGCGGTAATGGCAGCCATACCGCTGGAAAAAGCCAGCCCAGCAACCCCGCCCTCGAGGGCGCTGACGCGCTTTTCGAGCACATCGGTGGTGGGGTTCATGAGGCGAGTGTAGATGTTGCCAGTCTCCTGCAAGGCAAAGAGCCGTGCAGCATGGTCGGTGCTATCGAACTCGTACGCAGTGGTCTGGTAAATCGGCACGACACGCGCGTGCGCGTCTGTATCGGGTGCGTACCCGGCATGAATCGCTCTTGTGTCAAAACCTAAAGGTTTCTCAGACATATCAGTTCCTTTCTTCCCAACGGCACTCTGGCACGCAGCGTTTTAGTTTGCGTGTTTCAGGCCTGGTTGTCAAACAGGTTCATGCTCAGGTAGCGCTGGCCCGTATCTGGGAGCACCACCACAATGATTTTACCCGCGTTCTTGGGGCGACCAGCCACCTGCAGGGCTGCCCACATGGCCGCTCCTGAGGAAATGCCCGCCAGGATACCCTCCTGGCGCGCCAGCTGTACGGTGGTCGCAAAGGCGTCCTCGTTGGTTACCCGCACCACCTCGTCGATCAATTCGGTGCGCAGTACATCCGGCACAAAACCAGCGCCAATGCCCTGCAGCTGGTGCTGACCTGCCTTTTCGCCCGAGAGCACTGCGGAGGTATCCGGTTCAATAGCAATCGCACGCAGGCTTGGTTTGAGGGTTTTGAGCACCTCAGCCACGCCCGTCAGCGTGCCGCCCGTACCGACGCCTGCCACCAGGATGTCGACGCGCCCGTCAGTATCTTCCCAGATCTCCCTGGCGGTGGTTTCGCGGTGTGACGCCGGGTTGGCGGGATTCTTGAACTGCTGCGGGATAAACCCGCCCGGTGTCTCGCTGAGGATCTGCTCGGCTTTGGCAATCGCCCCTTGCATCCCCTCGGCACCGGGTGTAAGCACCAGGGTAGCACCATAGGATGACAGCAACTGGCGGCGCTCCAGGCTCATCGTATCCGGCATGGTGAGCACCAGCCTGTAACCGTGCGCCGCTGCTACCAAGGCCAGCCCGATGCCGGTGTTGCCGCTGGTGGGCTCGATGATGGTACCGCCGGGCGCCAACGCGCCGGATCGTTCTGCGGTGAGTACCATATTGAGCGCGATGCGGTCTTTGATACTCCCCCCGGGGTTAAAGAATTCCAGCTTGGCAACCACCTCTGCCCCGAGGTCTTTAGCTAGTTTATTGAGGCGCACCAGCGGGGTACGGCCGATCGTTGCAGTGATATCGTCATAAATACGCATAGAGTTCCCTCGTTTTACTCGCTTAGTCGTGATTCCTGGGGCATGTGGACAAGCTCCTGCACGGTCAGCCCGGCCAGGTAATCCAGACAGGTGCGATACCACTCCTGCCAGACAACCTGCTCGACACAGGCCGCGCCTTAGCAGGCCGCCAAGACGGTACTGCAACTTAAAGCCATCTGCCCCTTCAGATAGCTGGTAGACCTCGGCCAGGTTGATCTCGTGTGCCTCGCGGGCAACCCGGTACCCCCCGCTCGCTCCGCGTTGGCTCTTTACCAGCTTCGCTGTGTGCAACTGCCCTAGGATCTGCTCCAGATACCTGACCGGTATTCCTGTCTCCTCGGTCATGGCACGCGCGGTCAGCAGCTCGAATGAATCATGAAAAGACGCCAGGGTGTGCAATACACGAACTGCATAGCGGAAAAAGTAACCAGTCGCATACTTTAGCAAACCTCTTGACTATAGGGCCATACTAGACTTTCCTAGTTGGATGTCAACTGTGAACAATGCTTGACATCTCCCGCGCTCCATTTTATTATGATGTGTACGATATGATATACCTCTCTGAAGGAGGCTTTAAACTAAAGCTGACAAAAGTTGAGGATCCAGGTCAGAGTTTGCAAATTGTTCACTTTAGGAGGAAGGATGTTCAAAAAGCAATCGCTGTTCTTGGTAGTGTTGATCGCACTGGCTGTGGTGTTGGGCTCGTGCTCGTTTACGCCAGGACAGATGGACGCCCCACCCGTCAGCGATGATACGACGGGAGGCGGTGGTGAAGAGGTCGTGGATGAAGAGGTCGAGCCCACGGCGACACCTACTGAGCTGACCCAAAAAGGTATTGTTGCCATCATCAACCTGTGGTACGACTGGTCGGGCGAGAATGAAGCGGTACTGAACGATGTGCTGGCCAAGTTCAAGGAAGAGTATCCCAACGTCATCATCAATACAACTTATGTGCCTGATAGCGAACTGAAAGAAAAGTTCGAAAAGGACTCGCGCACCCCGTACTTGATCATCGGTCCCCCCGACTGGGCCAAGGAATGGATGGACATCTATTTCATCCAGGACCTGAGCCTGATGGCAGAGGCCGAGACCGGCTGGATGGACACCTGGACCGAAGAGGCCTTGGCCACCAGCACGGTGGATGGCGCGTTATTGACCACCCCGATCAACGCCGGTATGGCTGGGGTTGACAAGCCCAGCGTCTTTTATCTGCCGGACGCAGCCAACTACCAGAACAAGACCGCGGCGTGGGAAATGATGATGTTCTTTACGCGCCCCGAGATTCAAGAGATGCTCGTTGCAGCTGGCCAGAAGACCATCCTCAAGGGCAGCTGAGCGCAATCGGCCTGGCGATATGGGGGTGAGGATTCTCGCCCCCATTTTGTTGAACAGTATCTGCAGGGGGTACATGAGCAACCCGCGCGTCTCAAACCGGGAAAAGCAGGCAGTGTGGGATGCCTACTGGGCGCGCAAACCGACGCGCGTGCCCATGATGCTGGCGACTAACCCGCGTATTATCCTGCTCAACCCCAAGCTGAACCCGCAATGTATCTCTTTTGAGACCTACTTTACCAGCCCTGAAGCAGCCATCGAGATCCAGCTGGACTGGCAGTGCTACCGTAGCCTGGTACTAGCGGCTTATACCGATGACCCCTACGGCTTGCCCAATGAATGGAATGTGGGTATAGACCGGCAAAATGTATCGGAGTCGGTCTTTTTCGGCGCCCCGCTGGTTTTCCGCAGCGATCAGGTGCCCGATGTAAAGGCTTACCTTGATGACGACCACCGCGACGAGATATTCGAGATCGACATCGAACACCCGCTGGAGAGCGGTTTTTACAGGGAATGCCTCGACTTTCGTGACAAAATGGCGGAAGCCGCAGCCGGCCGTACTGTCGAGGGCTTGCCTATCCGCGTGAACCGCTATACCCCCACAGGCAGCGATGGCCCACTCACGGTGGCCGCCAACATTCGCGGCGCAGCTGCCCTAACTGACCTGGTGCTCGACCCGGATTATGCCCACCGCCTGTTCGACCGCATCATCCGCGCTGCGATTTACCGTGTACAGGCTATCTGCTGTTACTATCAGGATGAGACCATCGGAGTTGGCCTGGCAGATGATTCGATCCAGCTGATCAGCACTGCGCTCTACCAAAAAGCGCTGCTTCCGCATCACCGCCTGTTTTTCGACACGTTTTTTCCCGATAGACCACGTTCGATCCACCTGTGCGGCGATGCTCAGCACCATTTTCGCTTCCTGTGCGACGAGCTGAACGTACGCTCCATCGATACCGGCTTCCCGATCGATTTTGCAAAGCTGCGGCGCGACCTGGGTCCCGAAGTAGAGATATTGGGCGGCCCGCCGGTATCGATATTGCTGAACGGCAGCACTGATGCGGTCTACAACACCACCCGCGATATCCTGCTTTCGGGCATCAAGGAAGGCGGCCGCTTTATCCTCAAGGAGGCCAACAACCTGCCCCCCAATGTACCTGAGGCCAACCTTGAGGCGATGTATCAAGCCTGCCTCGATTATGGAACCTACGAGTGAAGGATTATGTCTACTAACTACCTGCGCGGATCGACGGATGGCTTTATCGGACGGCGCACAAGCTTTCAGCGCTACCTGGTGTGTGCCCTGGAGGGCTACTTTCCGGTGCTGGTGCGCACCGGCGAAAACAGCCTGGCTGTAATATTCCGCAGCGGTGCTACGCACGTGGGCATCAGCGGCACGCTCTCGACCAGCATCTCGGAGAATGGCGGTATCTCGTGGAGCGACCCTATCGCCGTAACACCGCGCTGGAACGACGACCGCAACCCAGCCCTGGGCGTCAACCGCCGGGGCGAGCTGATCGCCGCGTTCTGGCGGGCGGGCGCGCAGGCATATCCGATGGCAGAGGATGGCTCCGGGCGCCACTACCAGCCTGCCAAGGGCAAAGAGCTGGAGGTTGCCGCCACCTATATCACGCGCTCTGGCGATGCCGGCGCCCATTGGAGCACACCGCAGCTGTACCGCTCAGAACTGATCAACCTGGCTTCACCGTATGGCCGTATCGTCGCCGAGGCGGATGGTACTCTGCTGATGAACCTCTATGGTTCGCTGCGCGGAGCACCGGACGGCTCCCCCGACATCACCGTGTTATGCCGGTCACGCGATGACGGCCAGACCTGGGGCGATGAATCGGTAATCGCAGAGGGCTATAACGAGACCGCCCTGCTGCCGTTGGCGGATGGCACGCTGTTGGCAGCCTGTCGATCCACCAGCGGGCTGATCGCCCTCACACGCAGCAATGATGGCGGCGGACGCAGCTGGACGGAGCCAAAAGCAGTAACACGTATAGGCGAGCACCCAGCCGACCTGACGCTGCTTCAGAGCGGACGGGTGCTGCTCAGCTATGGACGGCGCATCCGCCCTTACGGTGCCGGGCTGCTCTACCTTGGCAAGACCGGCACCGGTGCGGATTATAGCCGCGAAGTGCTGCTGGCCGGCGATGGCATCCTCAACCAGGACCTTGGCTACCCCTCGACGGTGCAGCTGGCAGATGGACATATCGTGACGGTGCTGTATTATGCATGCGGATCCGCCATGAGCCAGCACTTTGGCGGCTGGGGCGATGTCTCGTGTCAGGCAATCCATTATCACGAAGCAGATCTGGCGTTATAAATCGATCGGAGGAGAGTAATATGAAACCAGTGCGGGTTGCGATCATCGGTTGCGGCGGAATCGCCGAAGCGCATGCAGCAGCTTATGCGGCTGCCGGCGCGCAGGCAGAGATCGTCGGCTGTGCCGACGAGATTGAGGCCTCAGCCAGGGCATTTGCCGAAAAGCATCATTGTGTAGCGGCGACCAACATCGACGAACTGCTCGATACGGTCAAGCCGGATGCCATCAGCATCTGCACACCGCCCAACAGCCACCTGCCGATCACAGCAAAAGCGGCAGCGCGCCGCATCCATGTGCTGTGCGAAAAGCCGATGGCGCGAAACGTCGATGAAGCCCATGAGATGATCCGGCTGGTTGAAGAGAGCGGAATTGTCTTTATGAACGGGCTGTGCCACACCTTTCATGGGCCTCTCAACCAGGCCAAAGGGCTGGTAAACTCGGGCAAATTGGGCGAGTTGGTGCATTTTTACAACCGCTTTGCCGGACGCTTTGAAGGCGTCGAAAAGCGCTGGTTTGCGGATGCCGAGATCGCCGGCGGTGGTGTGCTGCTGGATACCACAGTGCATTCCTTTTCGATCTTTAGGCACATCGCTGGTGATATTGAAAAGGTGCGTGCCGTGATCAATACCCGCCTGCCGACCAAGGTTGAAGATACGGCAGCCGTCGCACTCAAGTCGGTGAGCGGTATCACCGGCGAAATATCGGCCTCCTGGCTGACAGATCCAGGCGAATGGATTGTGCGGCTCTACTGCACAGGCGGCGTGATCGAACTCGACTATAACCGAACCCCCAACCTGCGCTATCAGCTGCCCAAAGGCGATTGGGTCGAGGTCAACTATGAAGGCCCCGATCGCTTTGCGTTGGAAGTCGCTCATTTTCTCGAGTGTGTGCGCACCGGCGCAACGCCCTCGGTTTCGGTGGTGGATGGGGCTCGTACCATCGAAGCGATCGACCAGGCCTACCGGACAGCGCGCACCGACTGCGCATAGTCTGCTGCTGGTGTCAGAAAGGCCGTCAGAGAGGCATCTTTGACGGCCAGTTGGTATATTGTTTATCGGACGTTAGTGAGGTATAATAGGCTCCGTACATGGTGGGGTCAAGTCCTGGCTGGGTAAAATGACACAACCTCCGTCTTTTTCGTCGGAGCAATGGTATAATAGACTGATTGCGCAGCCTGCCCTATGGGCGAGCCTGCTCGTTTTTGTGCTGGTGATCAACGCCCTGGGCCACGAAATCACGCTGTATAACAACGTCGCCGAGCGGTATCTGTTGCATACCCAGAATCTGGCAGAGCTGACTCATGTATGTCTGGCAAACAGCAACACCCCAGTATCTGCCAATACGCAAACCTGCCTGCAGCATATCTCAGATCACACAGTCAGCAGTATCGCCCTGCTGGAGCGTTCCAACCTCGCAGAGGTCGCCAGCGCAGGTTCCGGCGCCAAGTTCCTTCCAGCTACCATCGCGCATCTAGATGGCGTGGATCTGACCGATGACCGCTTTATGCTGGTGCGCGACGAGGCGTTGCCCGCTACCATGTTGGCTGGTATTGCAGCTGTACCTCAGAGCGATTGGCTGCTCGTGGCGCAAGACCCCTTCCGCGAACTGATATCGCTGCGCGCGGTACCGCGGTTTAGCCTGATTTCGGGGACGATCTCGAGCATCGTGGCGGCTATACTGCTGGTGTTGATGGTCGTCAACATTGTTGTGCCACTGAGGCGGTTATCCAACCAGATGCGGGCGATCGGCACCGAGAATCCGCCTCCGCCCGCAGAGCCCGAAGTGCTCAGCGGCCTGGATGTGATTGCGCGCCTCAATTATTCGCAGAAGCTTGTCAGCCAGCGCATGCGTCGCTATCAGGTGAGTCTGCAACAGTACGCCACCCGCGTGACTAACGTGCGCGAAAACGAGCGCAAGCGCCTCTCGCACGACCTGCACGATGAAACCATGCAGGGGATTGTAGCTGTTGGCCAGCGGCTGCAGATTGCCCAGCGCTTGCTGCAGCGAGAAGCCTATGCCGACGCAGCTGAGCGCCTGCAGCAAGCCAGCAACGTGAACCGTATCACGATGGAAGAGCTGCGCCGCACCATCAGGGCTCTGCGACCTGTCAACCTGGTGGGCGCCGGCCTGCTGGAAGCCCTGGCTGGTATGACCACCGAGCTAACCAACAATCACCACATCGATGCGACGTTTGATGTACAGAACGACCCGCGCCCGATCGACCCGGATATCGAGTTGGCGATCTTTAGACTTACCCAGGAAGCGCTCTCGAACGCGCGTCGTCATTCACAAGCAGACCATGTCTCGGTGCTTTTAATCTATGATGTCGAACACGTGGTCCTAAAGATCGACGATGATGGTGTGGGCTTTAACCAGCCTGAGGATACCGACATTCTGGCTGTCCATGGCCATTATGGGCTGGTAGGAATGCAGGAACGCGTGATCGCGGTGGGCGGTGAGTTCGAGATGAATTCGGCCGAGGGCCAAGGCACCCATTATCTGATCCGCCTGCCCTACCATGCCCAGCATGAGCACGACGCCCAAGAGCACACCGACGAGGTGCCCTCATCTACACAAGACAGTAGCAGGTGATTATGGCTGAACGTATTAATGTGATCATCGCGGACGATCACTCGATCGTCCGCCAGGGAATCCGCCAATACCTGGAGCTGACTGACGACATCACCGTCGTAGCAGAGGCAGCTGAAGGAAACCAGGCGATCGCGATGATCAACGCCTACCGACCCGACGTGGTGCTGCTGGATATCAATATGCCCGGCATGACGGGCGTCGAGGTCACGCAAAAACTAAAGGCGCAGCACCCCGATATCAAAATCCTGATCCTGACGGCATATGATGAAGACCCATATGTGTTTTCACTGCTGCAGGCAGGTGCTAACGGGTATCTGCTAAAGAATTGTGATATCGAGGAACTGCAAAAGGCCGTGCGTGCAGTACATCAGGGCAAAACGGTGCTGAGCCCGGTGGTGGCAGATAAAATTGTGCGCCAGATCCAGCGCACAACGCCAGCGCAACCCGACAACGCCTCCTCACTCGAGGACCTTACCAACCGCGAGCTCGAGATCCTGCGCCTGGCCGCCAAGGGCTATACCAATAAAGCCATCGGCCAGGATATCGGCATCAGCGACCGCACCGTGCAGGGACACTTGGCCAATATCTATGCCAAACTCAACGTTGCCAGCCGTACTGAAGCCGTTACCGAAGCTGTCAAGCGTAAACTGATCGACCTCGACTAAGACAAGAGGGCGCCTCAAGGCGCCCTCTCTTTCATGTGGTTTACCAGCGCACCAACAACGTGCCGTTCAAACCACGCAGCACCAGTTTATCACCCTCACGAATCGCCGGCGTATTCAACTGGCCGACAGGTCCTTTGGCATTATCCTGTGCGGTGGTCTGGCGCGAGGGCTGCCGGATGTATGCCCCATCGATCTTGTCCAGCGGCAGATAAAGCGTCACAGTGGCATCCTCAAGGCCGGTAATACTGATCTCGCTTTCGCTGAATTCTTTGTTCAAGGTCTTGCGGCAGCTAATCGAACCGCTGGATTGGTCGACCAGCACGCGGCATTCCTTGCGATATGACTTGTCAAAAGCATAGTGAGCAAACCCGCCTTCGATCCAGGTGTCATCGCCAGTCATCACAGGAGCACCACCGGGGAAGCGCAGCGCCAGGCCCACGGTGTTATCCGGCTTGTAGCCGTTCAGGATAAAGGCGTTGCGGTAGCGGGAGATAAAGCCCTGCGGATCGCGTTGCTGCGGGGAACGCAGCAGGTGGCGGATGTGCCAGCCCATCGCCCCCAGCAGCATGCACGGGATGCGCGCACCGTTGAAGGTACGCGATCGGTCGTGATTGCGGATCCATTGCCCTTCGGCGACTTCAAGGGATACACTGCCGCGGCACCAGGCCACTTTTGCGCCTCGTGCCAGCACCGCATAGGCGCGCGTTACGTTACCCTGGCTGACGCTGCAAACCAGTTCGGAGGCGGTGCCGGGTGTCTGTACCTCGCGGATGCCTCCGCCAGACGTAACCGGGTTGTGAAGCAGCTGCCGGAGCGCGCCAAGTGAATCCAGATCGCTGCGCTGCCAGTCAAGCGCCAGTTCGCCAGAGATCGGCTCTGCCAGCTCAAGGCCCAGCAGCGTCAGCAACTCGGCTTGAGCGCCCTCCAGCGGTCCATAAAAGAGCACCTGTCCACCCTGTTCGATCCACCTGGCAAGCTGCGGCCAATAGGCGCGCATGTCGGCTGACGCGGGCGTATAGAGCACCGTGCCGTCCAGCACTCCGCTTGCCAGGGCACGCTCAAAGTGCTCGGTCGAAACCACATTGTTGAGCGGCAGCCCTGCGTCGATGGCCTTGGCGGTAAAGACGTCGCCAAACCAGATGGCGTTGGCACGTTCAGGCTGTTCCGACATCATGCTGTGATATTCGCGAATGGGATAGAGCCAGGTTAGCGGCCCAACCTGGTCAGGCAAATTGTCAAGAGCTGTCTCGAGATGCGGCATAAAGCTGCGCGCCGTGATGGGCTGCAGGTCGGCGTTTTCGTCATGTACAATGGTGCCAAAGCCGTTGGGGGCGATCAGCTTGCCCTCGGCGCCCACCAACCCGATGCTGGCCGGCGCGTAAAGGTCGAAAGCCTGGTGATCGTAGGGAAAGTCCTCCCATGGGTTCTGCGGGTACCACGGGTCGTGCAGGTAGAACGAGAGATCCCAGTTGGGGGTATGGGCGATGCGCGACATGTTGGACGCCATGGCAAAGCCTACCGAGTCGTCGAAAAACACCGAGACGGTATAGCCCAGGGGATTATCCAGCAAACGGCGGTCGTAAAGATCCAATAGCGGTACGCCCTTTGCGGCCACATCCACCCCCACCGGCCAATTGGAGCCCTGTGCACTGACGCGTTGCTTCGGCGCCTCCGTCTTGTACATAAGCCAGAACTCGAGGATGTCGTTGGCCAGCTCGTGATAAGGGGTCAGCCCAAAGCGTTCACCGTCAAAGTTGCGCCCCACGATATTCCAGGGGTAGGTGCCAAACCCGAGCCCGTTTGAGAACGAGATGTTTTGGATATCCATTACGCGGCAAAAATCGGCCACCTGCTTGCCCAGGAAGCGCCCAAAAGGCTCGCCCTCGGGGATGCCGTGCGGATAAGCGCCGTATCGGCGCTTGTCAGCGTGCAGAATGCCCTTGTAGTCGATCGAGACGCCGTGGCCGCCGCCCATAAAGCTGACGATCTCGGGGTGCCACTCGTAGCGAAATAGCGATTCGCAAAACTCGGGGCCGGGTTCGGCCAGCGTGGCGATCTGCACTGGTAAACCGGTCTGTTCAGCTGCAACCTTGCGGATAATTTTGATGATGTTTTGCAGGTCACGATAGGTAAAGTGAAACCAATCTTCCTTGAACGGGCGCAGAGGGATGGGATCAAACGAGTATCGCGCGTTTTCCTGGTTGTTGTGGCCTTTGTAATGGTCCCATTCGAACTCGTCGTCGAGGTTGCCACTCCAGCGGTAGATGTGCTCGCCGTTGCCAATCATTAGGCCCAGGTTGAGCTCTTTAGCGCGCGCGATAAGCGGACGCCACAGGTCAAGTAACTCGATGATCACCCGTCGAATGTTAGCCGGGTCGTTATCCGGAAAGTAACGCATCGTCATCGAAAGACTGGCGGTGAAATCAGGTCGGACGGGCATCCCGATTGCTGGAAAGGTCATATCGCACTTCCTTAGTTTGGTGAGATGCTAGTGCAATGCAGAGATATAGGCAAGCGGATTATTGAGGGTAGTAAGTGAGGAGCACAAAAGCACAGAGCCTCAAGTGACCTTTGATGCTCTCTGCCTTCAGCCCATCGCGTTTTTGGGAGTGTCTCCTCCAAAGGCCCAGTCCCAGTCGGTCCCGGTTCACTCGGGAGTACCGAGTTTCTCCGCTCCCCGCCGGCCTCCCGATCGCACTCCTGCGTTCTTTCCTCCGGCTCACAGACCCCTTCAAGGCTCTCGCCTCTTCAGGTATCCGCTTACTGTCCTAGCCTTTTAATGTGCCGCTCAGAGATGTCATTAATCTCTCGAGACTCTGTGACCAAGAGTATACACCACTCGTTTCGAAATGTCAATAGGTAAACCGACCAATTTCGAAAACTCGTTTAAACCGTGCGCTCCCCGTAAAAGCTAAAGAGCATCTCTAACGTACGCCCGTTGGCACTGGCGTTGGGCTGCCAGGGGCAAAAGGTCGGATCGTTGGCAGCGTAACGCTCCAGCATGTAATACTCAGCGCTCATGCCATAACGGATCTGAGCTGCTAGGGTTTCGGCAGCTTTATCGCGCTCGCCGCGCGCTAACCAAGCGTGATACCACTGGAAATCTGACATGGAAACATACCAGGTATAGCCAGCCCACGGGTCGGCAAAATACCCCTGGGTCATCAGGCATTCCGTCATGGGTGCAGTAAGGCCGTTTTGCATCCAGCCGCGCTTGCGCCAGTAGAGTTCGAGGCGCTCAAACAGCGGGCTGTTGGCGTCGATAATGCCGGCACGCACCAGGTTGCTGGGACCGTCACAGCAGTATGGCCCGAATGGCGGGTAAAGCTCGCTGATCCCCAGCACGTTGGGGATGTACACATCCACGCGAGCGTCCTGCCCTGCTACCACGCGTGCAAGGGTGCGCTCCAGACAGGCACGGTAATCACTGACGATGTCAGCCAGCTGCTGGCTAGCCGGATCGCCCAGCTCGTCGAAAGCACGGGCAACGGCGCTTAGCCCCATAAAAATTAAGCTATCGGAAAAGCACCAGTACTGTCCTTCATATTGCCAGTCGTGCCCGATGCCAGGCGGCATCAGACCGTAACCCAGCGCGGATTCGTCACCGCGCGTCTTGTTGCGCTCGCGCTCCAGGTAGTCGACCGCCGCCAGGATAGCATCACGCCAACTGGCCAGCGCCTTGGAGTCCCGGCTGAATGACAGGTGATTGCCAAGCGCATACAACACGCCGCCCGTCTCGTTTTGCCAATGCGGCGAGTTGATGCCCTCAAACTTGCCAGCGTTCTCGCCGTCCACAGCCTGCTGACCGCGGAAAAACTCGAGTGCCCTGGCACTCCAGCGATGCAGCCCCAGATGAGCAAGCGCACTGATCCACTCCATCGTCTCAACCGGCCATACGCCGTCGTAGCGCCCGCCCTGGCGCGGCCAGATCGCCCCATCGGCGGTCATCGCCAGCATCTGAAGGCACTGGCTGGTGAGGTGCAGTACCATCGGTTCCAGGGATGCGGGCACATCCGGGCGCCGCGTGATCTCACTCAGAGTTGCCTGCCACCAAGCCAGCGCCTCAGCATATGCCGCGGTATAGGCCTGTGGGTCGGCGCTGGCGACAGCATCGCCCATCTGGATGATAACCTGCGCCTCGCCCAAACCAGCCACGGTAAGCTCGGTGATAGCCAAATGGTTGGCCAAAAACGCGGCCGATTTACGTCCCTGCCAGCGCAGTTCGGCGTCATCCGGCAAGCCGATGGCGATGCGATGTGCCCCATCACTGAGGCGCTGGCCATCCAGCTGCCAGGTAGCCTGGATCATATCCCAATGCGCCAGCTGCGGGCGGTAGGAAGCATAATAGTCTCCATGCATGCCAATCAGTAGGCGGTCCAGCCCGGTGCGCGGCATCAGGCCGAGGCGCATCGTTTGCGGGGCCACCGACGTGTTTTGCAGCGTCAGCCTGGCATGCGTAACCGGCTGTTCAGCCATTGTGCAGAAAGCCTCCAGCTGAAGCTCAAGTGCACCATAGCGCGCCTTGATGGCAGGCAGCGGGACGCCGTCGTCGCGGATTTGCCAGCTGCTATTGAGCCAATCGAGCGGCTGCAGGTCATCGCCAAAGAGCAGGCGCAAGCCATAGTCATCCGGCTCTTGCCCTTGAGGCGGCACCACCTGCTTGTTGACGAGTTTGAAATCCGGCCACAGAGTGACCTGGCGCTGTGAAAGCGGCGGGTGCAGATAGAGCTTGATTGTGCGCGGTTGATCCCACACGGCACTAGTCCTTTCGTAGTTGGGCCTTGCGGTTAAAGAACTCCGCCTCGAGGGCGGGCATCACCCGGTCAGCCTTGACGGCGCGGATAAAGCGCACCAGGGCATACCGCTCGAGTTTGGCCAGCGCTGCACCCTTCTCGGCGTTGGCGGTGCGCGCATCTCCGGCGTAATGTTCTGGATAGTTGGCGTACCAGCTCACCCCCAAATACGCCCCCGGCACGTCGCGCGCGCGGCCCAACGGCAGGGCCGGCTCAGCCTCCACGTCCTCCATCTTGACCAGTTCGGGATAGTTGGCCATGGTAATGCTCGTCTCGCACTCACAGGCATGTCCGTGCTGCTCGGTCTCGAGCAGGGCCTTCCAGGCAGCGCTCTCTTCGGGGGTGAATTCATCTTTGAACAGGTACACCGTGTAGGGCTTTTGCTCCCATAGGCTCATCTGCGCCAGGAACCCCAGCAGGCTGTGGTTACCGCCGTGTCCGTTAACCAGGATGATCTTTTTAAAACCATTGCGGCCGATCTCGTCCAGCACGCTCTGCAGCAGATCAATTAACAGGGTGGGCTTGATCGTAAACGCCCCAGGAAAGCAGGTAGCCTCGTAGATTTGGCCAAAGTAAAAGGGCGGGAATACCACTGCTGGCTCCTCGATGGCTGCCTGAGTTGCCAACTTGTGCACGTTGAGCATGTCGGTGCCCAGCGGCAGATGGCTGGAATGGCGCTCGAGCACGCCCAGTGCCAGAAGACACACTCCCGTCTCGGTAACAGCCTTGGCGAAATCAGGCGCGGTCAGTTGTTCCCACTGCATGGCAAGCTCCCTTTGCATTTGTGTTATTTGATTACTACGTTGTCGAGGTGCACGATCACTCGGTCATCGATGACATTGATGCGCGCGATGCGCCCCTCGTAGCTGACGCGCTCGCCAGCGGATTGGGTGGCATCTTTGGTCAGATGCAGAACCACTTCAGGATAGGCCGTCTGGTCGGGCGTGTTGTTTATCCACAGCTCACGCTGGTTGTGCAGATTGACCACAGTTCCTCTCCACGCCACGTGCGTGCCGACCAACGAGCGCGCAAAGGCGCGCCACTCTTCAGGCGAGTCTTCATGCATGGCGCCGGCAACCTGCGTATAGGCACCGTAATAGGGATTCTCGAGCGGAGTTTGCGGTTCGCTCGGAACGACACGCCCCTGGCCGGACCGGGGCGGCTCTTCATAATCATCGACCAGCTCTTTGTCGGTGAGCGGGGCGCTCTCGGGAGCCTCTGTTGTCGCACTTGGGCTGGGATCGGGCCTGCTGGTTTCGAGCAGAATGCCGATCAGCGCGGCGATCATCACCATCCCTGCCAGGATGACTGCCAGAATCTTGGCACGCAACTTGCCTGGGTTGGGATCGGGTGCTTGATATCGATATGGTGGGTATTGCCGCACGTTGTACCTCTACCCTCTAGTCACTGCATGCTACCTATATCCTACACGCAAACGCCCGCGTGTGCCATTTTGGTTTGGCAGGGCACCGCCAATAGGATAGAATCCGCTCATCACCAAGGGGCTAGGCACATGGAAATAAACTATTCACTCATGCCGCAGGATATCATCGCGCTGCAGGACACCCTGCTGCCAACCCTCAGGGAGGTTGGCGTCAACCGCATTTGGACCACCGACAGCCTGACAGGCCGTACAGTTGCCGATGATGCGACCTTTAGCGCCAGCAAGGCTATCCTCGACCAGCAAGGCTTTGATAGCAGCGGCTTTGGAAGCGTGGTGGTAGGGCACCCGGGCAACTCCCTCAACCCCGATGACCCTACCCTCGATCTGACGGTGCCCGCAAATTGGCGCTACCGTGTCGACCGGCACGGCAAACCGGTTTACTTTTGTGCGGATATCGAGCCAAACATGATGGCGGATAATACCGCGGCTGTACGGCGCATGCGCAAGCTGGGCTATACCACGTTTTCGGCCGACGACGATCTGCGCATGGGCAACTGGGGCGATGCGATCCAGGGTTGTTTTTGTGACAAGTGCCTGGCAGATTTCAACCAGCGTGTGGGTTTTACTTATTCGCGCCGCGAGATCGCCCAGGCAATCGAGCAGCTGGATGACAGAACCCTGCTGGAAGCCTGGGTGGCTTATAACTGCAGCAAGGTCGAGCGGTTGATGGATGCCTTGGCGGATGAGATCGACCACATCGGGCTGATGGTTATGCATATGGGCGATGAACGCCACGGACTCAACCTGCCCAAGCTGCGCGCCCAACACCCCGACATGTTCTTTCGCGTGGGCGAAATGTACTTTTCAGACGCCGATTATGGCACTATCGCCGGCAAGATCGACCTGCTGGCTGGGATTTCACAGCACCTGACAGCGGTCGGGCGCCGCAGGAGTTACAGCGAGACGACCATTTTCCCACCGCGTGCACTCAGCCCAGAACACTGGGTGCACAAGGCGCGCCTGACTCTGGCAGCCGGTACAGAGAACCTCTTTTTTATGGGCGGTACGTGGATTATCGAGGATCGTTACTGGCACGCCATGGCCGCAGCTATGCCTGGCCTCAGGCGCATTGAGGCCCTCTCCAAGCCTAAGCACCGCTACCCGATCCACATGGTTTCGGGTACAGATGGCACACGCGGAGAGACGATCCATCCGCCTGCCCTGCCGCTGCGCGCCGGTTTGCCGGTGCTGAGTGTGCGCGGTTCGGTCATTCCAAAAGGCGGCGAGATTCTTCTGGCACTGGGTAGTTACGACCTGACGGGCCCCTGGGAAGCAGCCCTGGGGAACTATCGCGCGATCATCTGCGACCAGGATGCCTTGGCCGCCAACCCGCAGCTGGCCGAGCGTGCTACCGTCGTGCTGAATGCCTCGCTGCGTGAAAGTGGTACCTCACATCTGGAGCTCTTGCGCAGCCACCTGGCGCGCCTCGAACCGAACTATCCGCGTATCAGCGCCGGCCAAGACCTGGCCCTCTTCTGGGTGGGCGAGCGCGTGCTGATCCTCAACCTGCTGCCAGAACCCAACAGAGGTGTGCTGACCTATGGTGCCAGCCGGGTGCCGATCGAGCTGGGCGCGCTGGCAATCGGCACGGTGTCGCTGGATGGCCAGTCCGCCGGAAGCTGTGAGGTTATACAGTGAGCGCTCCCAGGACGCCGATGCCCACGCGTACTCTTGGTCAGCTCGGTTGGTCGGTCGGCGAGATCGGCCTGGGCACTGAATACCTCATCCCTGCCACCCGCGAGACGATTATTGAGGTGGTACGTGCGGCTCATGAGCGTGGCGTGACGTATTATGAACTCTTTCCAGCCCAGCCGCACTATCGCGATGCCATGGGCGAAGCCTTTGCTCCCCTCCGTAAAGAGGTGATCCTCTCGGCGCATCTGGGGTCTACCGTACCCGATAACCAGTATGAGGCTGCCCGAGATGTCGCGGTTTGCCGCAAGTGGTTTGAGGACTATCTGCGCCGCTTTCGTACCGACTATGCCGACGTGGTGTTCCTGCATAACGTCGATACCCAGGAAGATACCGACGATGTGCTGCGCCTGGACGGGCTGCTGGGGCTCGCGCAGGATTATGTCAAGAAAGGCTCGGCGCGTGCGGTTGGTTTTGCCGGCCACACGGTGAGCACTTCGCTGCAGGCAGTGCGCACCGGTGCGATCGACATGCTGCTCTTCCCCGTACACCTGGCTGGGCACACTTTTGTGAGCCCCGAATTCAACTCGATGGCATCCATTCACGACCTGCTCCAAGAGTGCCGCGAGCGAGGTGTGGCAGTGGTGGCGATGAAGCCCTACGGCGGCGGCAAGCTGGTCGAGCGCCGGCCGGATGGCCGATCGGCTGCAACCCCTGTACAGTGTCTGGCCTATACTCTCTCGCAGCCGGGAGTAGCATGTGCGGTGCCGGGCTGTGCCAATGTGGCTGAGCTCGAGTCTGCGCTCGCCTACCTGGATGCCACCCCCGCCGAACGCGACTATGGGCCGGCTATCGCTCAGGTGAACGAAACGGTTCAGGGCGGTTGCGTCTATTGCAACCACTGCCTGCCCTGTCCGTCCGAGATCGACATCGCTCAGGTAATGCGCTACCTCGACCGTTACGAGCTTCAGGAGCAGGAAGCGATCTATCGTTCGTATCATAATCTCGTCAACAATGCAGATGACTGCATTGAATGCGGTGCCTGTGAGGAACGCTGCCCCTTTAGGGTGGCTATCATCGAACGAATGCGTGCAGCGCAGACGCTCTTTAGCTGAAAGGGAGGGACCATGTTTCACAGACTGGTGCAACATAGCCGTAGCTACCGCCGTTTTGATGGCAGTGCTGCCATCGATACCGAGACACTTACAGGACTGATAAGCCTGGCACGTCTGAGCCCTTCGGCAGCCAACCGTCAACCGTTAAAGTACGTTCTGTCCAATACCCCAGAGCGCAACCATAGTGTCTTTGAGACCCTCTCCTGGGCAGGATACCTAAAGGACGGTACGCCTTCCGCCGAGGAGCGCCCTACGGCGTATATCATCATCCTGCTAGATCATGAAATTAGCGTCAGTGCCGGCTGCGACCACGGCATCGCTGCCCAGACGATCCTGCTGGGTGCCAACGAACTAGGGTTGGGTGGATGCATGTTCGGGGCGGTCCGGCGCGATGCGCTCCGCAGTGCGCTCAATATCCCGGAACGCTACGAAATCCTGCTGGTAATCGCGCTGGGGCGGCCGGTTGAGACGGTGCAGATCGAAGAGGCCGTCGATGGCGCCATCAAATACTACCGCACGGCGGATCGCATCCACCATGTACCCAAGCGCCCATTGAGTGAGGTTATCCTTGACATCTAGCCAGACCCTTTACCGGCTGGCCAGAGCCATCACGGCGCCGGCATGCTGAATAACTTTTGGCAGTCGGGGCATCTGCGGCAGATGCCCCGACTGCGCTTTGGCGGGGCGCGCTGGTTTTCTGGCGAGGTTGTCGCGCTGGTGGGCATCCTGCTGCTGGCGCTCGTGCTGCGCCTCGTGCATCTCTCTCTGGCGCCCTTTGGGGCGGCCTCAGCTCAGCAGCTGCTCGATAGTGACACGATCCTGCACGGTGACCTGCTGCTGATCTCCACGCCGCTGGAGGGAATTAGCCCGCAGCCGCCTCTGGCTGGCTACCTGTATGCCATCCCCCTGCTCTTTAGCCGCAACCCGATAGTTGTCCTGGTATGGGGCGTGCTGCTGCAAATTGGCGCTATACTGCTTGCCTACAGCACCTGCCGCCGGTGGTTTGGCATGCGTGCTGCCATTCTCATGGCCCTGGTATGGGCTGCCAGCCCGTGGGCGATCCTGCAGAGCCGCGTGATCAGCCCGCACATGTATGCCCCGTTGTTGGTCACAGCCATGTATTGCGGCCTAGAGATGGCCCTCAACCGCCGCCTGGCGCCCGGCTGGCTATTAAGCTGGCTATCTGCCTGGCTGCTGCTGAACCTGCACACTGCCTACTGGCCGATGCTGGTGATCATGGCGGTTATCTCGCTGATCTATTGGTGGCGCGTTGCCTGGCGTCATGCCATCGCTGCCGCCCTGGTAGGTGTGGCGCTCCTGATCCCCTACCTATATTATGGCTATACCGCCTCTGGCGGAGCATTGCTCACCTGGCTAGCGAGCCTGCACGCCGCCGGCGTGCATTGGGGCCGTAAGGCTTTCACAGCGGCGGTGCGCATAGCCAGCGGCTGGGGATTCACCAGCCTGCTGGGGGGCACGCCGCCAGTTGGACGCTTTGCAGAGCTCTTGCAGGGCATCCAGCAGGCTTCGGCCGTGGTATGGATCGCCGCATTGACAAGTGTGTTGCTGCTGGCGTTTTGGCGCCTGGCGAACTGGAACCGCCGGCCCAGCTCCGAAAAGCTGGTCTGCCTGCTCTTGTTGCTGGGGGCAGCCTGCGGGGCGCTAGCGGGGATGCCGCAGGCACAGCCTCTGGCCGAACCAAGTGCGCTCACCCCCTTGGTGATGATGCTTTACGGATATGCCCTGGCCAAGTTGATCTCTTTGGTGCTCGCGCATCGTTACGCCGAACGCTCCTGGTTGGTGGCTGAGCGTCTGGCAACTGCGATGCTCCTGCTAGTGCTGCTGTTAGCGCCGGTGTATGGCGCACGCGTTCTGCTGCTCACGCTCCAGCAGCGCAGCATTCCGGCCCCATACGGCATGACGCTGCGCTTTTGGCAACAGACTGCAAACGCCACCGGTAAGGTCCTGCGGCTGGATGGCGCTGCTCGCCTGTACACCGTTGGCGGAGAGGCCCTGGGCGCCGACCGCCGTATCCTCAGCCTGCGCTATCTGCTTGCTGACGAATTTGAGGTGATCAACCTGTGCCCGAGCGATGGACTTTGCCTGGCTGTGCCTCTCTATGGCTCGCATCACCTGCTGCTTTTACAGCCGCAGCCCGAAGTGAGCCAGTACCTCGAGCACCACATGGCCGCCAAAGAGGCTATCGTCACCGTCGCCGACAAAGCACATTCGGCAGTACTGTACACCCTGCCATCTGTTAGTGTGGACGGGATGGCTGGCGAGATCCCGCATCGCGAGCTTTGGTCAGTAGATGATGGCGCCCTGCTGCTCGGGTGGGAGACCCCGGCTCTGCAGAGTGCTGCAACGCGCCTGGCAACATGGTGGACCTGGCGCACCCAGCCAGTGCCTCAACTTGACCACGCCTTGGCAGTGCGCAGCTATGACACCAGCGGAACGCTCAGTGAGCTGCGCCGCGAATTTGGGGTGCCCGAAGCCTATTGGTCAGCCAGTTATGTCTTTGTGCGTTGGATGGATCTGCCAGCCATTTACCAGCAAGACCTGCACAGCGGCCTGCAGCTGGGAGTCTACCGCCAACCGGACCATGTGATCAACCGCGTCAATGACGAGCAAGCCGACCGCCCCAGCACCGCAATTACCATACGTCTCTCGGCTGACGAAGAGCGCCGCTGATGGATTTCAGCACCAACCTGGCGGAACAGTTCCCCGACGAGCTCGAGTGGCTTCTGTAGATGATGCGCACCAACATCGAGCTGGCAGCAGTTTGCACCTTATTACCGTACAGTTGCCGGGGCTGATGGTCTCTCTGCTGGCGAGCTGCACCTGCTCGAGCTCGACAAAGCCGGCGCCGATGATACCGCCCTCGAAGCCGATATCACCGCGGTTGGTCTTGAACTGTACTGTATGAACCTGATTGTCACGTCGGTGCCGACGACACCGCTGCATTAGAAGAAAGCAGGCAACATGAATAAACTGACACTTATTCCCCTCGGGGGCTTGGGCGAATTTGGCAAGAACTGCACCGTGCTGAAATATGGCGACGATATTATCGTAATCGACGTCGGCCTGATGTTCCCTGACGACGACATGCCCGGGGTCGACCTGGTGATTCCCGATTTCTCATATCTGATTGAGCACCAGGCCAACATCCGCGGCATCCTGATCACCCATGGTCACGAAGACCACATCGGCGCACTGCCCTATCTGCTGGCCCAGATCTCGGCTACGATCTATGCAACGCCGCTGGCCAGCGGCCTGATCGAGGGCAAACTGCGCGACGACCGCCTGCTTTCCAATGCCGAATTGCACACCATGTTGCCGGGCCAATCGATCAAGCTGGGCGCCTTTGAGGTGACCCCCTTTCACGTCAACCACTCAATCCCCGATTCGGTCGGCCTGGCGATCCGCACCCCGCTGGGGCTGGTGGTGCATACGGGCGATTTCAAGATCGACCACACCCCCATTGATGGCAAGACCATCGACCTGGGGGCACTCTCCAAGCTCTCCAACGAGGGCGTACTGCTGCTCATGTCGGATAGCACCAACGCCGAATCGGCGGGTTATACCGCCTCTGAGAGTAAACTGATCACCTCGCTGCGTCAGGTGTTTAGCCAGACGCAGGGACGCATTATCGTTGCGACCTTTGCTTCACTGATCTCGCGCATCCAACTGGTGATCCAGATCGCAGTGGAATACGGCCGCAAGGTCGCTATCGCCGGGCGCAGCATGGAGGAATCGGTCTCGATCTCTGAAAAGCTGGGTTATATCCGCTTCCCGCACGATTCCAGGCTGCCGATTACCGCCATCAATGCCCTGCCGGCCAACCAGGTATGCATTCTCGCGACCGGCTCGCAGGGCGAGCCCAACGCTGCCCTGGGGCGCATGGCCAAGGGGCACTTTCGCAACCTGACCATCTCAGAGGGCGACACGGTGGTGTATTCGTCCAAGGCCATCCCCGGCAACGAGACCGCCATATATCGCAACATCGATTCGCTCTTTCGCCTGGGCGCGGATGTGATCTATGGCGAACAGGCAGGACTGCACGTCTCAGGGCACGCGGCTCAAGAGGAGCTGAAACTGCTCCTCAACCTGCTGCGGCCGCTCTACTTTGTGCCGACGCACGGCGCCAGCCGCATGCTTTACCGCCACGCCCAGCTGGCGTATGCCATGGGGTACACCGAAAACGAGGTCTTTGTGCTCGATAATGGCCAGACACTCAAATTCAGCACCGCCGGTGCAGCCTTCGGCGAGACGATCGCGCTCAATACGGTCTATGTGGATGGCTCGTTGGTGGGTGATGTCGGTAGTACTGTCCTGCATGACCGCCTGACCCTCGCACAGGACGGTTTTGTTATCGCCAAAGTGGCGATCGACAAGCGTATCGGCCGCCTGATGACCGAGCCAGAACTGATCTCGCAGGGGTTTGTGTGGCAGCCCGCCTCGGGGCAATTGCTGCAAAAGGCGGTCGAGACGATCGGCAACATCGTGGCGGGCAGCAGCGGCGTGCTGGACGCCGACATGCTGGCGACGCGCATCAAGGGCAGCCTGGAACGGCTGTTTTACAACGAGACCAAGCGCCGTCCGCTGGTGATCCCGATGATTTTTATCTCATAGCGGCAACGCTACCGGCTGGTGCAGCCTGGCCGACTCATAGCTGGCCAACACAATCTCGAGCACGCGGCGCGCATCTTCTCCGGTGCAAGGCGGCGGAGTATCTTCCAGGATGGCGCGCGCAAAACCTTCTTCAATAGCTTGCCGGTCGATCATGCGGCCTGGGTTGACCAGTTCCCGCCACTGGCCTGGCTCGAAGCCTTCGCCAGGTTCGGTGCTCATCATGATAGAGTAACGCGGCGTGCCAGAGGGGTTAAGGATGATCTGACCCTTGGTACCATAAATGCGTGGGCCTGTCAGGCACTCATGTTCACCGCCTCGCATCGCTGAGCCGGCTTGGATTACCCCAATAGCGCCATTATTGTAGCGCATCACCACCCCGACGGTGTCTTCGACTTCCACGGGTGTGCTGAGAGTATCGCTTTCGGCATAGAGGCGCGTCACTTCCAGTCCCGTCACAAAGCGGATCGCGTTCAGGTCGTGAATGACATTCATGATCAGCACACCTCCTCCGGCACGCGCCAGCTTGGTGCGCCAATCGGTGGAAACGCGCTGCGTGTAGCCGGCCTGCCAATAGTGCGCTGGTTTATCAACAATCGCGTTCAAACGCACCGCAGTGACATCGCCAATCATTCCACCAAGAATCATGTCGCGAGCAAGCCGCTGCCCACCATCCACCTGGTTATAAAAGGAGACCCCTAGCTTGACGCCCGCCTCGCGGCAGACATTGATCAGCTTGTCAGCATCAGCGAGGGTGGTGGCGATGGGCTTTTCCATCAGCACATGCTTGCCGGCTTGTGCTGCACGGATCCCCAACGGTACGTGTGTATCGTGTGGTGTGGCGATATAGACCGCATCGACATCCGGGTTGGCAAAGACGTCTTCAGCGTCCTGGGTCGTAGGAGCGCCATAGAGCTCGTGCAAATCGTTGAGCGTCTCGGGACGCGTGTCCATCAGCATGGCGATCTTTGTGATGGGCGATGCCGCCAGCCCAACACAGGTTGCCGCCGAAATTTCACCGCACCCGATAACCCCAAAGCGTATCACTGACATGCACTCACCTCGCTGTAGTTTGAACCCATTATAGCGACCCTGTCGGTGGATTCAAGCCCTTATTACATGAAAATGGTGTATATTGAACATTATGCCGGACCATGACCAACCCTCAGTAAAGTGGCGATACCGCCTACCAGCCAGTTATTCATGGATGGTGAGCGCTTTGGTGCCGTTGGCAGTAGCTGCGCTGCTGGCTTATACCCTGACGATATTGCGCTGGTCGCCATGGTTTGCTTTGCTGGTAACCCTGCCGCTCGTAATCAGGCGTCTGCGCGGCTTACCGATGCTCGTGCCGCCTCTCGACTGGCTGGTATTGCTGCCCTTTATGGCGGTGGCGGCCGCCTGGCCGGCGTTATGGCCCGGTGTTGCCGGCTGGATCCCTACCCTGCTCTTGGTGGGCGGGATAACGACCCTGGTGCTGCGCGCCTGGGCGCCGGATGCCGTCCTATCATCAAAGATCACGCTCGGTGCTCTTCTGCTGAGCGCGCTCGCCCTGATGCTCTGGGCAAGCTGGACCTACCTGCCGTTGGCAGCGCGCGGTGTGACCGGCAGCGACCCGTATGGCTATATCCAGATGGCGCTGGATTGGGCCGCCACGGGCTCCTTCCTGCACCGTTTCCCCTTGGCTGAGGTGTTTCAACGCCTGGACCTTTACCCCGAGGCGGTCCTCTCGCTGGGGTATCGCCTGCCGTTGAATTCCCAGCTGGAAGCCGCCAGCGTGTGGCCTGCCGGACATGCCTGGCTGCTTGGGCTGCTGGTGCGCCTGGCCGGCTCTGAGGCTGTCTACCTGGGCACCCCCCTGCTGGCACTGCTCACCCTGGTGGCGGTTGGCTGGTGCAGCGCGGCGCTCTTGCCGGATACCAACCGCCTGCAGCGTATCGCTGTGTCTGTCCTCAGCATGTGGATAGTGGGCACATCGAACGAGTATGTGCGCTGGACGCTAGTGCATATGGCGGATATCCCCGCTACCGGCTTTACCATGCTGGCGATCACCGCCGCCTGGCTAGCAGCCCGGCGTGAAAAGATGGCAGCACTTGGTTGGGCAGCTGTCGCCGGTATTGCACTCGGGATGGCTTACTGGGTGCGCCATACCCAGGTGGTGATCCTGCTGCCCATGCTGGCGGTGGTACTACTAAAATGCCGCATACACTGGCGGCCAGCAGCAATCATGGCAACCACAGCTCTGGTAACCGCCCTACCCGACCTGATCTATCATCAGCAGGTGTTTGGCGGTTTTTTGACGGTCGAGTCGCTCGAGCTGGAGCACTTTACCCTTTCTGCCGTGCCAGGTACCAGCCGGATGCTGGCAGAAAACTGGTTCTCTGCAGCCGAGTTCCTCTACCTGCTGCCCCTGCTTGCGGCCGGCACTTGGAACCTGGCGCGCCGCCACGGGCATCTGCTCGCCTATCTGACGAGCTGTGTGGCGCTGATAGTACTTTTTCAGGCACCTTATACCCATCTAAAGGCGCGCGATCTGATGCCCATTTTACCGATCCTGGCGCTGGTGACCGCCTGCGGCGTGGTCTGGCTGGCAGGACGGTTGGCGCGTCGCAGCAAGCTGGCGACCGGGCTCATAGTGTTAGCGCTGCTCTCGATGCTGTGCCAGCGCAGTCAGCCGATCCTGATGCTGCCTGAAAGCCGCGCCTTTAATAATTATGGCTTTCTATGGGCTACGCAACGCGCCGAGTTCGAAGGACTGCGAGAGACCTTGCCGGACAGAGCCATAGTAGGCAGCTCGCATCACAGCGGCGCCCTGGAACTCTACGCAGGCGTTGTCCCTTTCCGTGCCTCGCGCTGTGACCGCTACGAGCTCGACCGACTGATAAGCAGCTTACAATCCGAGGGCCGCCGCGTCTACCTGCTGGATGACAGCCTGTCGATGGCGAGGGTGCTGAGCGATGTTGCCGAATTTGCACAGCTGCAGCCTGCCGCATATCTGTACAGACTGCCCTACTATACCGATGCGGGCGGCAGCGATCTGCGTGACCTCACCCTGTACGAGGTGATCCGGCAGCCCAGCGACTAGCTGGCAGGTTGCCTCAGCTCGGATGCTGCGCTAGAATGGCGCCACTGCTGCCAAGATCTGGCAGCGTATCCAGCGGAGGCTACCTACCCCATGCTGCCCAGAGATGTCGTTCTGAAAGCTATCGAGCGCACCAAACCGCCGCGCGTGCCCATCCACTACTGCAACCGCGACCTTGACGATTCTGACACCTATTCCACCGGCTGGCATGCCGCGGCTGACTTTGTGCCTTCCGAACCCGGGGTGAGTGAGTGGGGATTTGTGTGGCACAGTATGGACCAGACTATGGGTCAACCAAGCGGACACCCGCTGGCCGATTGGCCGGCTTACGCCACCTACCGCCCTCCCGACCCGCATGCGCTCGGCCGTTTAGAGCACGTGAGAGCCGATTTGGCTGCCAACCAGCACCGCTTTACGCGCTTTATCATCGGCATCAGCGGGTTTAACACCGCTACCTTTATCCGCGGCTTTGAGGCCTTTATGATGGACCTCTACGAAGCCCCCGAACGCGCCAAACAGGTACTCGACCTGGTGTACGATTTCGAGAATGGCCTGATCGAACAGCTGGCCGACATCCCGGCCGACTGCGTCACCTTTGGGGACGACTGGGGCACCCAGCGTGGCCTGATGCTGCAGCCCAAGATTTTTCGCAAGGTCTTTAAGCCGCGCTACGCCGACCAGTTCGCGCGTATCCACGCGCAGGGCAAAAAGGTATGGTTTCACACCTGCGGCAACGTGTGGGATATCCTGCCCGACCTGATCGAATGCGGTGCCGACGTGATCGAGCTCCTCCAGCCCGATATTTTTGGAGTCGAACGCCTGGGCGCCACCTATGGCGGCAAGGTATGTTTTTGCTGCTCGGTCGATCACCAGAGGCGCGCCATCTCGGGCACCCGCGATGAGATATTCGCCTATACGCGCCTCCTGCGCGACCAGCTGGGCTCATTCGACGGCGGATTTATCGGTTACATCGAAGACTATGCCTCACTGGGGATGAGCGAACAAAACTACCAGTGGATCCGGGAGGCCTTTCACAGCCTTGCACCTTACAACGAGGGTGCCTGATGGAGCGCGGAGCACTGATCGCGGGGCTGGATATCGGCACGACTCACCTGAGTGCGACCGTATACCGCCTGGATGATCGTATTGCGCCTGTGGTGAGTGTGCAATGCCCCAATTCCGCGGCAACCCACACTGGCGAGCGCGCTGAACTTGACCTCGCGGTTCTCTATGAACTGGTTACCGGGCTGCTGCGTCAACTGGCGGAAAGGCTGGGCGAGGCTGTTGGCCAGCTCGAAGCCTTGGGCGTAACTGGGCAGCAACACAGCGTGGCACTGGTCGGCTACGACGGCATCCCGCGCGGCCCGGCCATCACCTGGCAGGATCGCCGCGTCTTGGCAGTTGACGATGAGGGTGACACCAGCCTGGAACGCTTTATCAGCCGTGCCGGCGGTTTGGCTGCCTTTACCGCCATGGGGTGCCGACCGGCGACCGGTTATGCCGGCCCCAGTATCTATTGGCTCAAGGAGACCGGGCAGTTGCCTCGCCGGGTTTGGGCCTGCCTGATCCCGGATGCGATCGTCGCACACCTGACCGATAGCACGCCCTGCAGCGACCCCACTCTGGCCGGCTCGAGCGGCTTGTTCGACATTGTACGCAGTGAATGGGCCTGGCCGGTTATCGACCGGCTCGGGCTGGAGCGTGGTTTGTTTGTGCGCCCGGCAGCCAGCGGAGAACGCGCCGGAGCGCTGGCGCCGAATCTGGCTAACGCAACCGGACTATTACAGGGTTTGCCCATCGCCACGGCTATGGGCGATAACCAGGCCAGCTTTCTGGGCAGCGTGCGCCAGCCGCAGGAGAGCATCCTGCTCAATGTCGGCACCGGCGCGCAATGCTCGGCGCAGATCGACGCCTTTACGCGCATGGAGGGGCTCGATACGCGCGCCTATCTGGAAGGAGCTTTTCTGCTGGTGGGCGCGGGGCTCTTTGGCGGGCGATCGTACGCCTACCTGCAGTCTTTTTACCAGCTGGTCGGGCAGCAACTGCTGGGCCTGCAAGATTGCACCGAACTGTACGAACGCATGAATCAGCTGGCAGCCGCGGTCCCGCCTAGGTGCGATGGCTTGCGCTGTATCCCGCTCTTTAGCGGTACGCGCAGCCATCCCGAGCTGCGAGCCAGCCTGAGCGGTATCTCGCCCGATAACCTGACCCCGGGGCATCTGACGCGTGCGCTGCTAGAGGGTATCGCAGAGCTCTTCTATGGCATGGCCGATACCATGCAGCCCATCACCGGCGCGAGGCGTGTGTTGGTAGGCTCAGGCAATGGCATCCGCCTCAACCCGGTATTTGGTGAGATCCTCTCCAGCCGTTTTGGGCTGCCGCTTGTCTTGCCAGGATTGCGCGAAGAAGCCAGCCTGGGTGCCGCGCTATGTGCCGGCGTAAGCGCGGGGCTGATCGTCGGATGGGATGCTGCCAGCGCCCTCGTGCAGCACGACGCACCTGACCGCTGACCTCAGTAGTGCACCCAACCACCGTCGACATTGATCACCTGGCCGGTCACAAAGGCTGAATCGTCGCTGGCCAGGTATACAAACGCGCCCGTCATATCGGCCGGCAAACCGCGCTGCGCCAGGCATTGGCGCTGGGCCATGGCTACCGTCACCTCATCCTGGTTGGGGAAATCCAGTTCCTCCTGCTCGGTGCGGATGGCGCCCGGCATGACGGCATTCACGCGGATACCCTCTTTGCCCACCTCGCGCGCCAGCGAACGTGTCAATCCGATCAGCCCGGCCTTGGAGGTCACATAATGCAGGAATGGCCCCCAGCCCAGCTCGACGGTCACGCTCGTCAGGTTGATGATCGAGCCCTTGCCGCGCGCGCGCATATCGGGATAGACCGCCTGGCAGCAAAAAAGCGTGCCCTTTAGGTTGACAGCCATGACGCGATCCCACACCTCTTCGGTGATCTCATACCAGGGCGAGCGCGGATAGTGCGCAGCGTTGCATACCATGATATCCACCGGCCCAAAAGCCTCGTGCGCTGCTGCTACGATGCGATCCACATCGGCACGGTTGGAGACATCCCCCTGCACCGTGATAGCCTGTCCCGGGCCACGGTTGATCTCAGCCACGACATCTGCTGCCATCTCGGCGTTGGCCAGGTAGTTGACGACCACCCGTGCACCTTCTGCACCAAAGGCCTTGCAGACGGCTGCGCCGATCCCGCGCGACCCGCCAGTGACGATCGCAACACGACCTTGCAGTTTTCCGCTCATTGAGCTCCTTTCACTTGGGCGTGGCGTATACCCACTCTTCATAGTGGCGCCAGTCATAGGCTGGACGGAATCCCAGCATGTTCCGAGCCTTGCGCGTATCAAAGGGCGTTGCATACGGGTTGCTCACAAAGTAATCAGCATCGCGCACTTCGGGCAACTCGCCAAAGATGGCGGTGAGCACCTCGAGGGTCGGCACCGGATAAAAGGTGCTCTCAGCCGTCAGGTAAAATGCCTCAAGGCGGCCACACCCAAGCGGGACATCACACGCCTGCCGCACTGCCTGAGCGACATCCTGCGGGGCGATGTAGGCACCAAACCAACTGCCCACTTGCCAGTTGCCGGCACGATGGCGTTCCACCAGCGCCTGGATGCCGGCAGCGTCACGCGGCAGCCATACCCAGGCGTAGCGCAGCGCAACTGCCTCAAAGCCATAGGCCTGCGCATACCACACGGCGATCTCTTCGCCAAAGCGCTTGCTGAGCGAATAGGTCTCGTGCGGGCAGACTGGATGAGTCTCGTCGATCGGCAGATACTGCGGCTTTATATTCACATAGTGAATGCCAAAACCCGACGAAGACTCGCTGCAGCCATACACCAGACGGCGAATGCCGTTCCGGCGCACAGCCTCAGCTACATTATAGGTGCTGACCGTGTTGACGCTAAGCACACGCTCGGGAGGATCGCTATCGGGGTTGGGGATCGCCGCCAGGTGCACCACTACATCCGCATCGCGGATAACCCGCAGTGCTTCAGACTGGATGGTCAGGTCGCCCTCGATAAACTGCTCACCACTCATGCACTGCGGCGGCTCGCGCAGGTCGATGGTAGTCACACTATGCCCGGCCGACAGGAGCTCGTGCACCGCATGTCGGCCGATGGCACCCGCTCCACCTGTTACAATGATATGCATGTTTAACCCTCCGTATTGCATTGGTATTCGCTGCGAGGCGGCCATACAGCGGCCATGCACTCGATCGCCTGCTCGAGCAGACTGCGCGGGCAGCCAAAGTTGAGGCGTGCGTAAGCCTCCAGGCCCGGGCCAAAGTCGGTACCGGCATTCAACGCCACACGTGCCTGGCGCCGGAGATAGACCGAGGCTGGCTCTGTCAAGCGGCCGGCGCTGAAATCCAGCCATGCCAGATAGGTACCCTCGCAGGGTGCCATGCGCACACCGCTCAGGCGCTCGCGCACCGCCTGAGAGAGCAGGTCGCGGTTGGCTTGTAGATACCCCAGCAACTCGTCGAGCCAGGGCTGACTATGGCGAAAGGCAGCCACGGTGGCAGCGCGAGCGACGATATCAAGCCCTTGGACGATGCCAGCCATCTCGCGTTTTAAGCGCGCCAGCAGCTCTGGATTATGCACAATCGCCACCGAGCTGTGCAGCCCGGCGATGTTGTACGTCTTGCTGGGCGCCATCAGCGTAATGGTGCGCCGTGCCACCTCTTCACCCAGTGTGGCAATGGGGATGTGGCGGCTCTCGCCCAGCATAAAGTCGCAGTGGATCTCATCCGAGAGGATCAGCAGGTCGTGGCGCAGCGCCAACTCGGCGACGCCTTCGAGCTCTGCACGCGTAAAGACGCGCCCCAGCGGATTGTGCGGGTTACACAGGATCAGTACGCGCGAGCGCTCGGTGATGGCCACACGGATCGCGTCAGATGCCAGGTGATAGTTCCCGGTGCTGTCAGGGCTGAGCGTAACGGGCACCATCTTCATCTTGCCATAGCTCGGGGCACTGCGCAGAGGCCCATATACCGGCTCCGGCACCAGCGCCTCCAGCCCTGGTTCGCCTATCGCACGGCAGACCAGGTTGGTGCCCACTACCACGCCTGGCAGCGGAATCAGCTCCTCGACCGCAACCTGCCAGCCGTAGCGTTCGCTCAGGCGATCTTGCCAGGCTGTCAGCAGCGCCAGGTTGCCGGCCTGCGAACCATACCCCAGCACACCGTGTTCGCTGATGGCACGGATGGCGTCCAGCACTTTAGGCGGGGCTGCAAAATCCATGTCGGCCACCCACATAGGCAGCACATCAGGGCCGTAAGTGTCCCACTTGACGCAGTCGGTCCCGTGCCGGTCGATTATCCTGTCAAAATGGCTCATGTCATCTCCACGTTGAGGTCTCGGCCGATTATACGCCTCCCCGCGGTATTGCCAACTGATACGAACACGCGGAGACAGCCGCGTGGCCGTCTCCGCGTAAGTTTTTAGCGGGCGATTAGCAGCTTGACTTCGTCGGCTGCCAGCGTCATATCGGCGCAAACTGGACGTCCATCGCCATCCAGCAGCTCGGGGCGGTCGGCGGGGGCGCGTAAATGGATGCGGCGCTCCTCGTGGGTGAGATTGACCAGCAGGATGGCGTCGTATAGGTCACGCCGATAATGCACCGGCAACACGAACGGGTCGCCTTCTACCACACAAGCACGCGTCTTACTGGCCAGTACCCGGCGGATCTCGGAAAGGAGCGCAGGCCAGGCTTCTTTCGGCACATCCTGCCATACGTACGGAATTACCGTAACTGAGCCCTTGGTCCATAACTGACCATCCGCCTGGTAGCCCTGGCCTTCAAAGGCGACCAAGCCTTCTGCACCTTTATGTGCAGCGCTGATACCGAGCTCGCGCAGGAACGGGGCATCCTCAAGCAGGGCAGCGCCATCCAGCACGATCTGCCGGCCAGCCAGGTCAGCCAGCGAGGTATCCCATACGGTACGGCCGGTGACCGCCACGATCGGCTGTGAGCCGTCATCGCGCCAGGCGCCGATGCGGGCTGAGGTGGCAAACAAACCAGCCATACTGAAGAGCGGATTTATCTGGCGGTCACGCACGCGCTTTACCGGCTCGCTGTCGCCGCGCCCAGCCGCTGCGCCGCGTAAGATCACGATCGGCTCATACTGTCGGCCGGCGTCGCCGAATACCTCTGCCCAGCGATCGATGGTGAATCTGTCATCGCGCAGAAAGTTCTGCTCAGTGACCCAGCCAGTCACGCATGGGCAATAGGCGATCACCCGCACCCCCGCCCCCAACGCCAGAGCCACCTTTTTGAGGATATCCTCTCGACGGACACCGCTGAAGTAGGTGGTTTCGCTCCATACATCGACATCCTGAGGGAACCACGAGACGTGATAGACCGTCTCGAGGTACTCGATCGCCTGCCCCTCGGGCTTGGTGTACTCGGCGACGGTAAAGTGGCCCTCACCGGCCCGCAGGAGCGGCCGCTCACCAAAGGAGGGCAGCAGCTTGGCCATATCGATACCGTCGCGCTCTTCACCGCTCCAGCGGATCATCAACCCCATGCGCAAGTGCGGTTTGATCGCCCGCCCCTGAGCACAGATTGCCTCCCACAGCTTGGCCATCTTGGTCGTCTTGGCATCGCTCCAGGCGGCGTGCAGTTTTTCGTCGGCGAGCACCTGTTCGCGCGTGACGGTGCGTCCTAGCTGTTCGCTGAGCTCGGCCAGACACGCATCACAATAGCAGGCGGCGGTGCTGGTATGTGGCCGGCCGGCTCCCTGGTCGCCATCCAGCCGGAACTCGTCGTCATACCAGATCTCGTCAAAAATCGGGGTCAGCTCGTGCATCACCCACAGGTTGCCATCCGTGCAGGCCTTGTTAGGGCAGGCGGTGGAATAGACCGGGTTGCCAAACTCGTTGACGGCATACTGCCAGCCGGTGGGCAACAGGCCGGTATGAGCCCCGTCTTGGATCAACGTTAAATCACCCTCCCAGAACAGCGCCGGGTCGGGCGGGGTGCCATCGGGCAGATAATAGTTACCCATGGCCGGGTGGCCAATGCCAAAAACCTCGGCCCAGACGCTGATACCATCCTGAGCCAACTTGTCGCGGTAATACGTTAAACGTTCGGGAGTGCCGTAGAGTTTGCCAGTAACGGATGCCAGAATGCCGATGTGGGTGATACCTTGCACACGGCAGGCACTGACGATCTCTTCGTAACGCTTATCCAGGCGCCAGACAGTGGTCGAATATGCGGTACACCTAACCATAGCATGCCTCCTAGAGTGATGACGCTATGATAGGTCAACCGCGGGTATAACTCAAGGTAGTTTCAGGAGGACTTGATCGCCTTCCAGATGACCGCCATCGACGGGCGCTTGCCGTATACCAGCAAACCCATGCGAAAGACCTTGGCACCCGCCCACAGCAACAGCGGGATCGATATCACCAATATCAAGATACTGACGATCACATCCACAACCGGCACCTTGCCCAACCCCACGCGCATCAGCATGGTGGTGGCAGAGGTGAACGGAATGAACGAGACCACCCGCACGATCGTAGCATTGGGGTTTTGCAAGATAATTCCCGCCAAAAAGTAGGGCGTCATCGCCATCATCGTAAAGATAGCGCTGATCTGGTTGGCCTCCTGGTGGCTGGTGCCGATCGCGCCGGCAACACCCATCAATACGGCATAAAAGATATAGCCCAGCAAAAAGTACACAATGATAAGCACATACGTCTCGGGCCGGCTGATGATGGGAAGCACCGCACCGGTAAACTTTTTGGCACCCGCCGAAAGCAGCCAGATCGATACCAGCCAAATGAGGATCTGGGTCAGCCCCAGGGCGCCCATACCGATGATCTTGCCCGTCAGCAGGGTGCGCGGAGATACCGATGAGAGGATCAGCTCGATCACACGGTTGGTCTTTTCTTCCGAGACGCTCTGCAAGAGCTCACCGCTGGAGGAAAAGACGGCCGTAACCAGAAAGATGCTAAAGATATAAGGCAGCATGAATCTGGCAACCATTTGCCCCTCGGAGCTGGGACCGCCATCCTGGTCGGGCAGGTCAACCTCGATAACTTCGGGGATAAAGGGTGATTGCACCCTTGCCAGGGTAGCCTCGTCGAGCTTGCCGTGTAAAACATGGGCAATGATAAAGGCCTTTGTGCGGTCGCTATCCAGGCGGGTCATGGCTCCCATGGTAGTGTCGCTGGCTAGTATCCTGACTCTACCGGATTGCAGATAGTCGGCGGGGAACGACATTACCGAAGCGACCTTGCCAGCCTCGATTTCCTTGATAGCGGTTTCTTCGTCGGGATACAGGACGTAATCGGCATATTCGGGCAAGATCGGCGAAAAGGCACCAAAGCCATCCACCACGCCGATCGGTTTGTCCGAACCGCTGAACTGGCTCTCGAAATAGTTGCCGATAGCTGCTCCTCCCAGGTTTTTGATCAGCAGGAACAGGAGCACCAGGAACGGAATCAGCAACGTCATGATAATAAAACCCGTACGGCGGATATTGGTCACATACTCGGTCTTGGCGATCACCCACACTTTAGACATGCTGCTGACCTCCCGTAACCACGTTGATAAAGATCTGTTCGAGTGGCGCAGACCCGGTCTCGAAAAAGTCGATCTGCACTCCGCGACTGACCAACTGCGCCAAGATCATTTGCGGGTCGGTGTTGCCGATCTGTAAGAGATACTCCTGGTTGCGCCGCTCTACCTTGGTGACACCCTCCAGCTCGCCGAGTTCAGCTGGAGTCTGAAGACGGATGATGTTGGAGCCGTACTGCTCCTGGATCTCGCGCAGGTGGCCATAGAGGACGCGCTGACCGTGGTTGATAATGGCGATGCGGTCGCACAATTCCTCGACGCGATTCATTTCATGTGCCGAGAGCACCAGTGTCGTGCCATTCTGTCGCAGCTGTTGCATAAGGTTACGGATGACCTCGACATTGACCGGGTCGAGTCCCTGGAAGGGCTCATCCAGCACAAGCAGCTTGGGATTGTGCACACAAGAGGCAATAAACTGGATTTTTTGCTGCATACCGCGCGAAAGATCCTGCACGCGCCGTTGTGCCCATTCGGCCAGCCCGAGGGTCTTGAGCCAACGGCCAGCACTGGCAATCGCGTCGGGCTTGGACATACCCTTGAGCCGTGCCAGATAGACCAGGCAATCCAGTACCTTGCGTTTGGTATACAGACCGCGTTCTTCAGGCAGGTAGCCGATCAGTCCGCTGGCTTTTCCGGGGTCGCGTCCAAGCACCGAGACATGCCCCTCGTCAGCCTTGAAAATATCCATGATAATGCGGATTGTAGTGGTCTTGCCGGCACCGTTAGGACCTAACAGACCAAAGATCTCCCCCTCGTTGACATCGAGCGAAAGATGATCGACCGCCACGACCTGATCGTAGCGCTTGACCAGATCACGCACTTGCAGAATCGGCTCTGGCATGTGATCAAACCTCCTGGAGAAACCTCTGTATAGCGCCCCTTGTCCAATTATATGCAGTATTACTGCGATGTGGGCTCCTCTGTGTATTCTTTACTAAATCTTTACGAAAGCATCCGGATGGTGTTGCGCATTAGGCCTCAAACACTATACTGTGGGTGACCAATAGGGGGAGCCAGCATGCCGCAACTCTCAGTTCAGTTTGTCAACATCGCTACCAATACTGTCGACGCTGTCCGCGCTGCCGGCGGGCGCATCGCCACCATCAAGCTGGTACAGCCTCCTACCGAGAACCCCTTTCCTGACCGTGTCTGCACCGGACGCATCATGTTCAACAACGGTAACCCTGTCGATGACGGCAACTATATAGTCCAAGGGGCAGACGGTGCTGACCGCTGGTGGAACGAGATGGGCGGTTTTATCGCCGACAGGCCGTGGATTCGTCACTGGGAATTTGCCAACGAACCGACGACGAACTCGGCCACCGATTGCCAACTCCTGGCATCCTGCACGCTGCGCTGGATGCAGCTGGCTAAAGCCCGCGGTTATACCGGCACGGTGCTCAACTTTAGCCAGGGCACGCCCGAGCCCAATATGGCGCTGCATTTTCATGAGGTGGTGCGCTACGCCGCAGCGAATGGCTTTAACCTTGGGTTTCACGAGTACTGGTGGGGGCGCATCCGCAATCCGCAACAAGAAAGCTGGAACTATATGCGCTTTCCGCGCTTTTTCCAGGCCCTGCGCGATGCAGGAGTTACCGAGCAACCCGCCGTCTCGATCACCGAGTGCGGTATTGATGGTGGCGTGGTGGGCACCCCTGGCGGTTGGCGCGCCGCCGGCATCAGCGAGGCTGATTATGCCGCCGACCTGAATACCTATCGCGACCTGCTGGGGCAACACAGCTATGTGACAAGCGCTTTTATCTTTTGTGCTGGCAGCTTTGGCCCTCCATGGGATAACTTTGACATCACCCCAACAATTATGTCTACCGTAGCGGCCAGCAATCCGCCCGAACCGGTCACGCCGCCTCCGCCACCGCCATCACAGACGGTGATCAAGGAACCGCCGATTGTGATCGAAGGACGCGTGCTAACCCCGGCGCAGTTTGCGCGTTACCTGCGTAGCCTCACTTGGGCTAAAGCACCTACGGCGATATATCTGCACCACAGCTATGAGCCTTCCGCAGCCAACTGGCGCGGCAAGGATTCGCTGTATGCCCTCAAAGCCTATTACGAGACCATCCGTTGGGTAGACGAACAGGGCGTCACCCATGAGGGGTGGAAATCGGGCCCGCACCTGTTCTGCGCACCGGATGGCATCTGGCTCTTTACAAAACTGACCAGCGACGGCACGCATGTGGCAGGGCACAATGTGGGAACGATCGGCGTGGTGATGGTGGGGAACTATAACAGCGCGCCGCCGGCTGGCGCGGTTCTCGAGAACACCGTGGCATCGCTGGCCCTGTTATGCAATCGCCTTAATCTGGCACCTTCTTCGATCCGGATGCATCGCCAGGACGAACAGACCACTTGTCCGGGCAATACGGTCACCAGCACCTGGTTGGTGCCGCAGGTGCAAGCCTATGCCGATCGCCAGGCGATCCTGCTGGCGGCCGAACCCTATGCCGTAATCCTGCAGCGGCGTAATCCACTCTTCAAGTATATTACGGGCAGGAACTGGCTGCCTGTCTCGCGCGAGTTCACCATCGGCGGATGGGTCTATCAGTGGGCCTTTGACCCAGCAAGCGCGCTGCGTATCCTGTGCCGATGGCGTTCGAGCGATAACCGCGTCGAAGAGTTCGCGACCGTACCCAACAACTAGCAACACCATCATACAAGGAAAAAACGTGACAAACCAGACCGCCGAGTATCTGGCTGCCATCGAGCACAGCCTGCAGCAAGCTTTGCTCAGCCCTGACGAGCAGGTGACACCCCTTTATGAGATGATGGCCTACCATCTGGGCTGGCGCAGCGAAACATTGCAGCCTGTAAGCGCCCCGCAAGGCAAACGCCTGCGGCCACTGCTGTGCCTGCTGGCCTGCCAGGCTGCCGGCGGCGACTGGCGCTCCGCGTTGCCAGCTGCTACAGCCCTCGAGCTGGTACATAACTTTACCCTGATCCACGACGATATAGAAGACCGCTCCGATACGCGCCGGCACCGCCCCACTGTGTGGAAGCTGTGGGGCATCCCACAGGCGATCAACACCGGCGATGCGATGTGGTCGGTCGCCAAGCTAGCATTACTCGAACCAAGTGACGTGCCGTTGAGCCCCGAACGCTTGCTTGAGATCGTGCGCACCTTTGAAAGTGCTTGTCTGGCGTTGTGTCAGGGGCAGTACCTCGACATCGCTTTTGAAGAACGTGCCACTGTCTCATTGGACGAATACGAGCGCATGATCGCCGGCAAGACCGGTGCGCTCCTGGCAGCCTGCACCGAGAGCGGCGCCCTGGCGGCCGGGGCGAGTAAAGAGGTAGCTGAATACTATCGTGCCTTTGGCGCACAGCTGGGTCTGGCGTTTCAAATGGTCGACGATATTCTGGGGGTTTGGGGTGATCCGCAAGTGACTGGCAAGTCCGCCGCCGACGATCTGATCAACCACAAAAAGGCCTTCCCGTTGCTCTACACCCTGCACTGGGAGGCTGAACGCGGTCTGAACGACTTGACAACGCTCATCGAACGCCCCTACCGCGAGGAGGACCTCGCCCCGATGCTCAAACTGCTTGAGCGTGCCGGAGCGCGCGCCGCTACCCAAGCGCGCGTCGACGCCAGGCTGGCTGGTACGCTGGAGGCTCTCGACCGGGCAGGTGCCGCGGAGCCAGCTTACAGCATACTGCAGGAACTAGTGCACACTCTGGCGGTGCGCAGTGCCTGAACGTTGACATTAGCGCGCATTGGCGCTATACTACGCGCTTATGAAACTAAAACGCATCGACTTGCATATGCATTCCCTCTTTTCGGATGGCTGCCTGCTGCCTTCAGAACTGCTGCGTCATGCCGGCGTGCACGGCTACCGCGCGGCGGCCATCACCGACCACGCCGATTCCAGCAACCTGCCGTTTTTGCTGAGTAACCTGCATGCCTTTTTGGAGGCTCAGGGCAGCACGTTTGAAACGCAGTTGCTGATCGGTGTCGAGCTGACGCATGTGGCGCCGGTAAGCATCGCCCCGCTGGCGCGCTGCGCCAAGGAGCTGGGGGCTGACCTGGTGGTGGTGCACGGCGAGACAATCGTCGAGCCGGTGGCACCGGGCACCAACCGGGCGGCAGTCGAGTGCGCCGATGTCGACTTACTGGCACATCCAGGCCTGCTGACCGACGAAGAAGCTGCCCTGGCAGCTGCCCGCGGCTGTCTGATCGAAGTCAGCTCGCGCAAGGGGCATTCACTCACCAATGGCCATGTTGTGCAGGTCTGCCGCCGAGCCGGGGCTTTTATGGTGATCGATACCGATACGCACCATCCCGACGATATGATCAGCCTGGAACGCGCCAAGGTGATCGCCTTGGCCGCCGGCATGCACGAGGCCGAAATCCTCGCCGCCACCGAAACGACCCCGAGTGCTTTTCTGGAGCGCTGCCTCGCCAACCGCACGCGCTGAGCGCGTTGATCAATCCAAGGAGCGACAACCATGGCTTTTCCCGTCTTGCCCACGCGCGTCAACTGCCCGCAATGCCATCATCCCTTTAACGTCGACCTGCACACCATCATCGACGTGGGCCAGCAGCCCGAGCTAAAGGAAGCACTGCTGCGCGGCGAAATCAACGTGGCGCACTGCCCCGAATGCGGGGCTGGCGGGATGCTAAGCTCACCGATCCTATATCACGACCCGGGACATGAACTGCTGATCAGTTTTGTGCCCGCAGAGTTGGGCATGACGAACGAGGAATCGGAACGCTATATCGGAAGCCTGGTCAAGGCGGTGATGGACAGCCTGCCGCCCGAACAGCGCAAGGCCTACTTTTTCCAGCCCAAAACTGCCCTTACGATGGACGGGTTGTTTGACATGATTCTGGAGGCCGACGGGGTCAGCCCTGAGGCTCTGGCTGCACAGCGCAACCGCATGAGGCTGCTCAACCAGCTGGTACCGCTGATGGACGATGACAAAGCCTTTGCCGAAGTGGTAGACCAGCACCGCGCCGAGCTGGATTACGAGTTCCTGCTGGTGATCAGCAGCCTGATCGATGCCAGCGCCGCTGAAGGCAACACCGAGACCGTCGCGACACTCGAAACCCTGCGCGATAAAATCCTGACGCTGGTCGAAATCGCCGGCCCGCGTCAGGCACCGCCCAACGCTACTGCCGAAGAGCTGATCGAACTGTTGCTGGCGGGCAGCAAGGAAAACAACTGGCGCTCGTACATCGCCCTGAACCGCGCACGGCTTGATTATGCCTTTTTCCAGGTGCTGACAGGACAGATCGAGGCCGCCCAGGCCGCCGAAGACAGCCAGCGTGCCCAAGAGCTGACTGAGCTGCGCGACAAGATCCTGCAGGAACTGGACGTCCAAGAGAGCATGCTGCGCAGCGTCGAAGACCAGGCTGTGCTGCGCATTATGGACCTGTTAGACGCTCCCGATCTGGCTGCTGCTCTGCGTGAGCAGCGTCGCAACCTGGACGAGGTCATGCTCAGCACCGTAGCGCGGCTGCGCGCTGAGGCCGTGCGCAGCAAGCGCGATGAGCGCGCTGCCCAGCTGCAAGCCATCCTTGATGGAGCGCTCGAGCTGCTCGAGGCGGATCTCCCGCCGGCTGCCAGGCTGATCAACCAGCTGATGCGCGCCAGTTATCCCGACGGCACCAACCAGCTGCTTGAGGAGCATCGCGCTGGCTTGACGGATGAGCTGGTAGCTATGGTCGACCAATACATCGACAACCTGGAGCGCGTGAACCGCGCCGAGCAGGCTGCTCACCTCAAGCAGGTGCGCGACCAGATCACCGCCAAGCGGCTGATCCTGCGCTAGACAAACTCGCGCAGCACCACATTGGCGAGGTAATAGGCACGCGGCGCGAGCCGCATGCTCTGGTCATCGGCTTCCAGCCAACCCGCTTGTGCAAGCTCCTCGATTTGTTGGGCATAGATGGCTCGCGCATCCAGCCCAAAGCGTGCTGATAAAGACTCCCAGCGCACGCCCTCGCGCACCAGGCGCAATCCCAGCATGATGGTCTCGCCAAGCGCGGCTTTGGCGTTCAGGTGCTCGCTCTCACGCGGAGGTAGCTCGCCGCGCTTGAGACTGGCGAGGTAACCAGCCAGGTCGCGTGAGTTTCCCCAGCGGTGTATGCCGTCATAGGAAAAAGCCGCCAAACCCAAACCCAGGTAGGGCTGGTTACGCCAGTAATGCAGGTTGTGGCGGCTGCGCAGGTCACCGCCACACTCGCTGCGCGCCCAGTTCGACAGCTCATACTGGTCATATCCGGCTACCGCCAGCATCTGGCGCAAGAGGGCGTACTGATCGGCACACGCCTCATTGTCGAGCAGCACCACCTCGCCGTGTGCTACGGAACGAGCTAACTGGGTATCCTCTTCCAGCGTCAGAGTATAGGCCGATATATGCTCGGGCGAATACGCAATACTGTGCGTCAAGGTATCCCGCCAGCTCGCCAGGCTCTGGCCCGGCAAACCCAGCATCAGGTCCAGGCTGAGATTACGGATCCCGGCAAAGCGCGCCGCCTCGATCGCCCGGCCGGCCTGTGCCGCGCTGTGGCAGCGCCCGAGGACGCCCAGCTCGCCGGCTTGCCAACTCTGTACCCCCAGGCTCAGCCGGTTGACGCCTGCATCTACCAGTGTTTGCAGCCCCGCACTGGTGACGCTATCTGGGTTAGCCTCAACGGTGACCTCGGGGTCAGGTGTAAATGTGAGTTCATCGAGTAGTTCCGCCACCAGGGCAGCCAGCTCACCGGGCGGCAGTATGGTGGGGGTGCCGCCGCCTATATAGAGCGAATCAAAGCGGTATCCCTGCCAGGCTGCGCGGCTGAGCGCCAACTCGCGGCGCAAGGCCGCCAGGTAGCGCGGGATGTAGAGGGAGGCATCCGCAAAGGTGGTAAAGTCGCAATAGGCGCAGCGCGAACGGCAAAAGGGGATGTGAACATAGAGACCGGCCTGCGGCTGCGCCGAGGTGGGGGCTATTTCGGTCACCTATTTCTGCCGCTGTTCCTGGCGCACCTCGGCATACACTCGCTCTACCGCCTCACGCAGGCGTCGGCGGGCCCGCGAAGTGTGTTCATCGCTAAAATAACCGCTCAGCGTGACCTTTTCGACACACTCACGCCGGCTCGCTCCCGCTGCAAATAGGGCACTGACCTGTTCGCGCAGATCCGTCAGATAGCGCTCGAGGTTATCAATCGCCTCCAAATCGCACAACTCGCCAATGCCTGGCACCAACACGCGTGGCGCGAGCTCGCGAATCTTGGCCAGTGACGTTAGCCAGGCTTTTGAGTCAGCCTGCGCCATCGAGGGCGGTTCGTAGCAGACCACGTTATCGCCGGCAAAAAAGATGCCGCTGCCCACCTCTAGCACGCCCAACGAGGCAGCCGTGTGTCCGGGTAATGCCAGCACCTGCACGATGTGCGAATCCCAGTGCAAGGTCACGCGATCAACCACGGAGACGGTAGGCGTAAGAATCTCTATCTCACCGAGGCCCTCCAGCCGGCGTGGGTCGAGGTCATGCACCATGCTGACCATCTGCTCGGAGGCAGCCATCTTGTAGCGCGCAATGTAGCGCGCAGCAGCCTCGTGGCTCCAGACCGCCTCGGGCGCCAGGTTGGCGTTGCCCAGGATGTGCTCGGGATGATAGTCGGTGTTGACGAGAATCTCGGCACGCTGCATACCCAGTTCCGCCAGGGCCTGCAGCCAGGCCTTTCTTTCGGATGGCAATATCGGGGCATCCACCAGCAAAGTATGTTCCGATGCGATGACCGCTCCGCAGTTACCACCCTCCAGCATTCGGCAGTAGATCCCTGGTCCCAGTTCTTGCGTGCTACTCATCGCTCTTCTCCCGTCTCTTGCTCGCTATCCATGCTCAGATGATCGCTCAGTGACTGCTTTAGGCGTTCCAGCACCTTGGGGGTTGCTTCGGCGGCTAAACCACCGCCACGCGCCAATACAGGCGAACCGCCCCCCTTGCCGCCGAACTCGCCCAGCACCTCGCACAGCAGGTTGCCCAAGTGCATGCCAACCGGCGCATCAGCTGCCAGAGCGATCTGCACCGCCGGCGCTCTGCTGGTTACCATCGCGACCGTCCTGGGGTGGCTTACCAGGAGCTGAATCGCCTGCGGTAACGACTCGGCCGTTATGTCGAGTTCCAGATCGACCAGTTTATAGCCGGCGATACAGTCTGCCTGCTCCCAATTGCGCTCGAGCGCGGCTTCCAGCCAGCGGCGCGTCAGCTCCTGATCGCGCTTGTGGGCCGCTTTAAGCGCCTCCTGCTGGCGGATAATCGCCTCGGGCAGCTCGTCGACATGGATACTCAGCGCGCGGGCCGCCAGGTTAGCAGCTTGAGATAACCGCCGGTGGTAGGCTAACGCGCGTCGTCCTACGACGAAGGAGACGCGCGTGCCGCCCTGATGAGCCTTGGTGGCGACAATCAGCACCATGCCCGCCTCGGCACTGGCCGCCAGATGGGTGCCGCCGCAAGCCGAATAGTCGAAATCACCCACGGCCACCACGCGGATGCGCTCATGTGTGCCGGGCAGCTTGCGCAGAAGCACATCGCCCAGGGCATCCGGCGAGTATTCGTTGACAGTGACGGGCAGGTTACGCCAGATGACCGTGTTCGCGAGATCTTCCGCGGCCTGCACCTGCACGGGCGAGGCGTTCTTCAGGGCGATATCGATGGTGCACTCGTCGGCGCCGAGGTGAAAAGAAAGGGTTTCGGCACCGGCACTCTGCAGCCAGGCCTGCGAAAGGATATGCTGTGCGGTATGCTGCTGCATGTGGTCGTGGCGGCGCGCCCAATCGATCTCACCCGCTACCACCACCCCCTCCGGCAGGGGTTCTGACAGTACATGCAGGATGCGCTGGTCGTCCAGCTCGACTACATCCAGCACTGCCACACCACCGAGAGTACCCAGATCGTGCGGTTGCCCTCCGGCGGTAGCATAAAAGCAGGTGCGGTCAAGCATCACCGCTGGCTGGCCGTCGTGCGAACAGCGCTCAACAACACGCGCGTCAAAGCGCGTGCGATACGGGTCGCTGCGGTACAAGCGTTCGGTCATGCCAGGCACGCTATGATCTAGAAGGGGATCTCTTCGTCCTCAAGCGTGACGCTGCCCAAGGTGGCGTCATCAGCACCGACTCCACCGCCAGAGGTGCCGTCATCGCGGCCGCCCAAGAATCGGATGACAGTAGCATTCACATCTAGCGAGGCTGCATAGGTGCCGTCGTTGCGCTGATAGGGCTTGGGTTCGCTTAACTCACCCTCCACCAGCACCATACGTCCTTTGGAAAGGTATTGATTGGCGAGCTCTGCCTGACGGCGCCAGGCTGTCACACGGAACCAGGTGGTGCGCTGCTGTTGCTGCCCGCTGGCGTCGCGCCAACGCCGGTCGGTCGCCACGCTGAACGAGGTGACCGGCGTGCCATCCTGGGTATAGCGCATCTCGGGGTCGCGCCCTAACCTGCCTACCAGCACGAGTTTCTGATACATGCGATCTCCCTTCGTACTTCTCAACCCTATGTTCAGCCATTATAAATCCTGATGAGCGCGGATGCAACCGATATTGCGGTTTGCTGGATTTATGACACAATACCCCTATGGAGGGATTATGATCGCTCTTGATGACCTGATTCAAGCCACTCACGCCCAGCTTTATGGTGAGGAAGGGCCGCGCATCTATAACGGCTTTGCCTATGACTCGCGCCTTGCTCAACCCGGCGACCTGTTCTGTGCGCTGGTCACCTCGTCTGGCGATGGCCACGCCTACATCGACGAGGCGCTTCAGGCCGGTGTGCGCGGCGTGCTGTGCAGCCGGCTGCCCGATCAACGCCCGGGTGGGATCGCCTATGTGCTGGTAAGTGATACCCAACAGGCCTTGCTCGAGTATAGCGGTTACATCCTGCGTACCCGCAAGATCGAGGTCATCGCCGTGACGGGCAGCCTTGGCAAAACCAGCACCAAGGAAGCTGCTGCCGCCGTGCTCGCGCAGCGCTACCGAGTCTTCAAAAGCGTGGGCAACTATAACGGACGCCTGGGGATGGCGATCTCGCTGGGATCGCTCGATCCGTCGCACACGCACGCGGTGCTCGAGCTGGCCAGCGACTCTATCAACGAGATTCGCGATCTAGCAGCCATCACCAGGCCGCGGGTTGGCATCGTGACCCAGATCAGTCCCAGCCACCTCGAGCTGTTTGGCTCTCTCGAGCGCATCGCCCAGGAAAAAGCGGCCCTGCTGCATGCTCTGCCGGCGGATGGTCACGCCATCCTGAACGGTGACGACGCCTATATACGGAGCATGGCTCGAGTCAGCCGCGCACCGCTGAGTTGGTATGGCCGCACCAAGGACGCCGATCTGCGCCTGGTTGATGTGCAGGTCAGTGACGCAGGCACGCTGGTAACAGTGGTAGAAGGTGATGATGAACAAGTCCTCAGCATTCCGCTGCTGGGCGCGCAGCATGCCTACACCGTACTGGCGGCCAGCCTGCTAGGACGCCTGTACGGCCTGGGATGGAAAGCAATTCGCGCCGGCCTGGCGACGGTGGTACCGCTCCCCGGGCACACACGCCTGCTTGAAGGCCTCAACGCCAGCCGCATTCTGGATGACAGTTACAACGCCAACCCTGTCTCGGCCGCCAGTGCCCTGCAGCTGCTGGCCAGCCTGCCAGCCAGGCGCCGCATCCTGCTCCTGGGCGATATGGCTGAGCTTGGCGCCGAGACGCTGAGCGCCCATCAGGAGGTTGGTCGCCTGGCGGGCAGTATGGTCGACCAGATGGTGACACACGGCGAATACAGCAGCCTGGCAGGCCAGGCTGCCGTTCAGAACGGCCTGCCGCCCAGCGAGCTGCACGTGACCGCCACGCGTCAGGATGCGGTGCGCTATCTGCAAGCCACCTTACAGCCTGGCGACCTGCTGCTGGTAAAGGGCAGCGCCGAGGCGCGCATGGAGACGATCACCCGCGAGCTGCTGGCAGAGCCCACCCGAGCGGACGATCTGCTGTCGCGTCAGAATCGCGGCTGGCAGGAGATCCGCTTGAGCCGGCCTGAGCGCCCTACCTGGGTCGAGATCGACCTGGAGGCGATCGCCCACAACACCAGGCTGCTCAAGCAGGCCGTGGGCACGGATGTCGCCCTGCTGGCGGTGCTCAAGGCGGATGCCTACGGCCATGGTGCCATCAAGACCGCTCACACGGTGCTCAACAACGGCGCCAAGGCGCTGGGAGTGGCCTGTCTGGGCGAGGCGATTGTGCTGCGCCAGGCTGGCGTGCGTGCTCCGCTGCTGGTGCTGGGCTATACCCCCGCATGGCAGACCCACGACGCCGTGCTGCACGATGTGCCCCTTACCGTCTTTGACCTGGAAAGCGCGCAGGCACTCTCACGTGCGGCCCTTCGCCTAGGCCGCACCGCCAGCTGCCATGTCAAGGTCGATACCGGCATGGGCCGCCTCGGGCTTTATCCCGAGGAGGTATCTACATTTCTTGCTGCATTGGCGGACCTACCGGGCCTGCAGGTTGAAGGGATCTTTACGCACCTGGCTACCGCCGACGAATCCGATCCGACCTACGCCCTAGAACAGCTGGCGCGCTTTGACAACCTGCTGGATAACCTACGCCAAACGGGCAGGCTGCCGCGCATCGTGCATGCCGCCAACAGCGCCGCTCTGTTGCGTTTTCCGCACAGCCGCTACGACATGGTGCGGCCCGGCATCGCGCTGTATGGCATCAACCCTTCCGCACAGGTACCCCTGCCGAGTGGATTTCGCGCCGCGCTCAGCTTTAAAAGCCAGATCGCACAGGTCAAAGACTTGCCGGTGGGTGCTTCGGTCAGCTACGGACGGCGTTTTATCGCCGAACGCCCCACCCGTGTGGCGGTTATCCCAGTCGGTTATGCAGATGGGTTTCGGCGCAGCCCCCAGAACTGGGGCTGGGTGCTGGTGCGCGGCCAGCGTGCGCCGTTGATCGGCAGTGTGTGTATGGACCAAACCATGCTGGATGTGACCGAGATTCTAGGCGTAGCTCAGGGCGATGAGGTGGTGCTGATCGGCAAGCAGGGCGATGAACAGATCACCGTAGATCAGGCTGCCCGGCAGCTGGGCACAATCAGTTATGAGCTGGTAGCCGAGATCCTCGCACGTGTACCGCGCATGAGCTAGATCCAGTTTAGCTCTTGACAGATCAGAACATACGTTCTATTGTATAGGCATGACCCTCACCTGGAGGCGCGCATGTCTGCTATCAAGACCCTTGCTCAACTGGGGCTGGCTGCCCAATATGACCAATGTTCGAGCACGGACAGAGCGCCCACGCGCTCCCGTGACCCGATTACGGGTGCGATCTATCGCGCGTTGATGCCGGACGGCAAGTGCCTGCACCAGCTCAAAGTGCTGCAGACTAATATCTGCACCCAAAGCTGCAACTACTGCCCCAACCGCAGTGCCAACGATATCCCGCGCAACCAGCTATCACCCGATGAACTGGCGCGCAACTTTGATGAGGTGGTGCGCCGCGGGCGCGCTGATAGCCTGTTCCTTTCTTCCGGGATCGCCGACAGCCCCAACCATACTGCCGAACACATGCTTGCCAGCGTTGAGCTCTTGCGCAAGTGTTACGGCTTTGGCGGATTCATCCACTTTAAGCTGATGCCCGGCGTCGAGGATGCCATCATTGAGCGCGCGCTGCAGCTGGCGCAGCGTGTGTCCGTCAACCTGGAGGCGCCCTCGGCGGCGCGTCTGCAGGTGCTCTCGGGGTCCAAGCAGCTGCCAGATCTGCTCACGCCGCTGCAGCGTGCGCGCCGCATGATCGACCGCGAACAGCTGCGTGTGAGCATGACCACCCAGCTGGTGGTGGGCGCTGCGGGCGAGAGCGACCGCGAGATCCTCTCAACGGCATCGGCGCTCTACCAGCAGCTGCGGCTCGCGCGCACCTACTATAGCGCCTTTCGCCCGATACCCCGCACCCCGCTGGAGGGCCATGACCCCACCCCATCGTGGCGCGAGCATCGCCTTTACCAGGCTGATTTCCTGCTACGGACTTATGGCTTTGGATGGCGCGAGTTGGTGCTGGATGAACTCGGTAACCTACCGCGCACAGCCGACCCCAAAACTCTCTGGGCACTGCACCATCCCGAGTTCTATCCTGTCGAGCTCAACCTCGCAGAGTTACCGGCGCTGTTGCGCGTGCCTGGCATCGGGCCAACCTCGGCCAACCGCCTGTTGCACTGGCGGCGAGCACGCCGCCTGAACAGCTTGGAGCAGCTGACCAAAGCCGGTGCTGATGCCCGGCGCGCAGCACCCTATATCCTCCTAGCTGGCGTGCGGCCAGCACACCAGCTAGTGCTTTGGGCTGGCAAGGAGCAACCGATCTAGCCAGGTTGCTCCTTGGTTGACAAGCATTTCACATTGGCTTATGATGGATGTCATTGATGAACCGGCTATAGCGCCGAATGCGACAGCAGCGGGGGAACCAGCCCGTGGGGCGAATCGGAGAACTAACCGTAGGGCGACCTTTTCCGCCCGAGCCCGGCAGCTAACCTCGTAGGCGTTGAAAGGGCACCATTGCACCGATGGTGGCCTTTTTTTCGTTCGCGTGGTCACTAGGGGAGGAGAGATGTCCAAACGCGAAAGAATAGCCTCAGATCGCCTGGTGCTGATGCCAGGCGACCTGCCGAGTGAAGTGATCCATCAGCTCAGAGAGCGTGGCAGCTCAAGCGAGCTGGTACGGTTGCTAGTCCAATCTGACTTGGCACCCGACGGAACGTTTGGCGAGCAATGGCTGATTATTGATCACCACGACCTGTGGGTGCTCAATCGCACACCCGAAAACGAGGTCAGAGTACGCTACCGTTTTGCCCTCGATGACATTACTGCAGCCAAGGTCGAACGCTGTGTCGGTAATGGCCTGATCGAGATCACCGTCGGTGAGCAGCCGCATGTGCTCTTGCACTATTCCAACGAGCTGACCAACCGCTTTGGCCGTGTAGCCCACTATCTGCAGACGCGCGCCGAAGATGGCCCCAACACTCCCATACCCGACCCGGATGCCGATAGTCACCGCTGTCTGACGTGTAACCGTCTGCTGGTGGATACCTCGTCCAAGGTATGTCCCAACTGCGTGCAGCGCGGGCGCATTTTCCGGCGCCTGATGGAGATCGCACGACCTTACTGGGGCGGAATGGTGCTGGTATTTATGTTTCTGGCGGCCGGCGTGTTGCTCGATCTGATTCCCCCTTACCTCACAAGGCTTCTGATCGATGACGCCCTCGGCGGTAATGGCAACGCCCAAATGCTCTTGTATGTTGTGCTGGCCTTGTTGGGTGTGCGCATCCTGCGCGTGCTGGTCACGATCGGCTCCAGCCTTTCGACGATCAACGTCAGCTCGCGCTTTACTTCCTATATCCGTGACCAGCTCTTTAGCCATATCAAGAACCTGCCGATCGAATATTTCGACAAAAACCAGATCGGCCGCCTGATGACGCGCATCAATACGGATACATCCGAGCTGCAGGGATTGGTCTCACAGATCACAACCTTTATCCTCGACCTTTTGTTAGTGATTGGCATCGGTGTGGTGCTCTTTAGCATGTCGCCCTCGCTGGGCCTGTACGTGCTTATCCCGACCCCCTTTGTGATCGTGGCAGCTTACTTTTATTACCGCTACATGCGCCCCTACTTTGAGCGGGTGTGGATCGCACGCTGGCGCCTGAACGCCATGCTCAACACTTTTCTTTCGGGCGTACGCGTGGTCAAGGCCTTTGCCCAGGAGGGCCTGGAAAACGAGCGCTACCGCTCACGTAACGGCCAGGTGTTAAAGTCGCAGTTACAGGTCGACTTGGCCTGGAGCAAGTTTTTCCCGTTCCTTTCGTTTGCCTTCTCAGCCGGCGGGCTGATCATCTGGTATGCCGGCGGGCGTTCAGTCCTCGAGGGCAAGATCTCGCTGGGCATGCTGATGGCCTTTTTGAACTACCTGGGTATGTTCTATGGCCCGCTTTCGAACCTTACAAACGTCTCGCAAACCATGAACCGCTTTATGACGATTTCTCAGCGCACTTTTGAGATGCTCGATGAAGAACCGCAGCCCGAGGTCGATCACCCGGTAGCCAAGCCCTCGTTGGTTGGTCGGATTGAGTTCGACCACGTGACCTTTGGCTACGATCCCTACTATCCGGTGCTCAAGGACCTGTCGTTCAAGATCGAGCCGGGCGAAATGATCGGCGTGGTCGGGCACAGCGGGGCGGGCAAAACCACGCTCATCAACATGCTTTGCCGCTTTTACGACGTCAACTCGGGCGCCATCCGCATCGATGGCGTTGACATCCGGCAGCTCTCGATGGACGAGATCCGCAAGCAAATCGGCCTGGTGCTGCAGCAACCCTTCCTGTTCCGCGGCACAATCGCCGAGAACATCGCTTACGGCCAGCCAGATGCCTCGCGCGAAGAGATCCTGGTGGCGGCCAAGGCAGCCAACGCACATGGGTTTATCACCATGCTGCCCGAGGGCTATGACACCATCGTGGGCGAAGGAGGCACCGGTCTCTCGGGCGGTGAGCTGCAGCGCGTATCGATAGCGCGCGCCATCCTGCACAATCCGCGTATCCTGATCCTGGATGAGGCCACCTCCTCGGTCGACACCGAGACCGAACGCCAGATTCAGGAAGCGCTCGATTCGCTCGTCAAAGGCCGCACCACCATCGCGATCGCCCACCGCCTCTCGACGCTCTATAACGCCGACCGTATCATGGTGTTGAGCCACGGTAAGCTCGAAGAACAGGGGAAGCCGATGGAACTGATGGAGAGCAAGGGTGCCTTTTATAACCTGGTGCAGCTGCAAACTCAGTTCGCCAGCCTGGAACGTGCGGCGGCGCTGTGATGGAAGACCCTACCACCACAAAGGCAGCTCCGCGGTCGTTCGAGATCAACCACCTCGATCCTGCTACGCTCTCTTTCAAGCGTCAGGGCGACACGTTATCGCTGGTCACCGGCGATGGCACCACCTATCAGCGAGTAGTGCTGCGCTCATGTTTTCCGGTCTCACAGGATGATCGCTACCTTTCGGTGCGCGATGCCAACATCGAGGAACAGCCTGAGATCGGCATCATCGACAACTGGCAGGAGCTACCAGAGGAATCCAAACGGGCTGTCGCCGAAGAGCTTGAGCTGTATTACTTTGTGCCCGAGATCCAGCGCGTCGTAAAGCTGAAAAAAGAGTTTGGCTTTATCTACTGGACGGTGGAGACCAACAAAGGCCCCAGAGAGTTCGTGATGCGCGACAGTGTGGTGCATTTTGCCCGCGAGGTTCAGCCTAACCGCTGGCTGATCATTGACGTCAACCAGGCACGTTACGAGATCAAGAATGTCATGGAACTCGACCAGCACAGCCGCAACCTGGTCAAGCGCTTCCTATACCTGTAACGTCGCCCAGTGGCGCGTGAAAGGGCTGCAGGTCATCTGGTGTGAGCAGGCACAGCGCGCTCGGTTCGTCATCCAGTGATGCGTCCGGCAGCTGCGCGAGGATGTGCTCGATCTTGCGGCTTGATTCGGCAACACACCGATCCATCGTGGCGCGGTTTAGGTACGGGTAAGAACGCCGGGCATCTGCCACGGTGCCGTCTGTATAGTAGGCGCAGATATACCCCAACTGATCCAGATATGCCCCCCTATCGAGCAGTTCCAGCCATGGCTGAAGCTCGGGCAAGCCCACACTCATGCGCCAGAACACACTCTCAGGATGCTCTGCCAGGTAGAGGCGATCAAGATCGTACCAATCCTCTTTGAGCACATTCCAGGCAGCACTGCCCCTTTCAGCAAAGAGCACTTTATGTTCACTGCGGCTGGAAGATTCGATGTGCACAATCCACAGGTTGTCGGCCAACAGATGTGTAAAGTACCCCAATAAAAAAGCATATTCCGCTGTTTCCGGTTCAACCGCCTGCAGGTATGTGCGGAAATAGTCAAGGTCGGCGATGCGCGGACGCAACGGCTGAGGACGCAGAAAATGCGTCACCTCTTTAGGAGGAATAAAGGCGGTCCAGTCGGCATTTGGCCGTCCTGAATCGGGGGCCAGGTTGCCACAGGTAAAAACCAGGGCGTGCTCAGCCAGCACGTGCGCGGATAGTGCCTCAGCTACCCGCAGATGATAGATCCAACTGCCCAAGAGGCTGTCTCAGCCCGCTAGAGTAGCGCGCAGGCCAAACAACAACGGCAGATCCTGCGGCAAGTCCGCCGGCGGATACAGGCGCTTGTCCGGCTTGAGCTGCATACCAGGCAGCAGAAGGCAGCCATTGGTGTATGGATATTCGCGCAAGGCCGTCAGCTGTAAACCCGCCTCCAGCACGGAAGTGACAATATCGGCCAGGTTCCAGCCATATTCCCAGACACCGTGCGGGTTGGGGGGCGCGTCCACCTCAATATAACCGCTGACCGCCAGCAGCTCGCCAGACATGCCCACATAGTCACCGACGCCTTCAGGATAGAAAACCGGCGCACGCCCGGATGCTTTTCTGGCCAAACTCCAGTCATCGTCGAGATAGTTAAAAAGCGGATGAAAATCGACGAGCACCAACGCGCCGCCCGGCGCGAGCACCGACTTTACGCCTTTAGCCCACAGTACCAGATCCGAGAGCCAGCACAACGCCCCATAAGAAGAGAACACAATGTCGAATTGCTCGCCGCGCGCAGCCGCCTGTGGCAGCCAGTCGAAAACGTCGTCACGCACGAAATCGGCAGCAATGCCGCTATCAGCTGCCAACTGGCGGGCAAAAGCGATCGCTTCGTCACTGATATCCACACCTGTAAGCGTGGCGCCCAGCACCGCCAGGCTGAGGGTATCCTGGCCGCTGTTACACTGCAGATGCACGATGCGCTTGCCGGCCACATCACCGAGCAGCTCGAGCTCCTCGGGAAAGAGAGTCGAGCCCCCGCCCGCCAGGTGGGCGGCCTGATCGAGCTTGTGGGCGTTATGCACCGCGGTGATATAGTTCCACGATCTACGGTTTTGCTGATGGTGTTCGCTGTTCATACTGGTTCCTTGTGCGGGTCATTATACACCAGCCCGTCAGGTGTTCTAAACAGATTGTTTGAAGATCATCACGTTTACACTATACTGCATGTGACTCCGCAGCGTTGCGCCGTCACCCAACCTGAGAGTAAAGCAGGCAAGTTGTTCAAGATCACCGTGAATCCCGTCAAGGAGCGTGGTAACGGCGCCGCCACAATCCCTGTTATCCGCTACCGTCTGAGTGAACCGCAGTTCGGCTATGACCTCGTAGAGACGGCCGTCCCCGGCTTTGTCGGGATCCTGCCGCACATGCTCAGCATCATCTACCAACCGCAGGCCTGTGCGTGACATTTAAAAACCGCGCCGTCAATGCCATCTTGCGGGTTATCCTGCGTACCGCCTGCCGCACCGAGTTGAGCCAACTTGACAAGGTGCCACAGCAGGGGCCGATGATCATCGCCGTCAACCACATCAACTTTCTCGAAGTGCCGATGATCGCCAGCCATGTGCAGCCCAAACCGCTGACAGCCTTTATCAAGGCTGAAACCTGGCAAAACCCGCTACTGGCCTGGCTGTTTGACACCTGGGGCGGCATCCCACTGCACCGCGGTGAGGGCGATCTGACGGCCTTTCGTGTGGCCGAGCGCGCCTTGGCCGATGGGCGGTTGCTGGCGATCGCGCCTGAGGGCACGCGCAGTCCTACAGCCAGCCTGCAGCGCGCCCATCCTGGCATTGTACTGCTGGCGCAGCGCACCGGCGCGCCGATTTTGCCGCTGGTCTATTACGGCCACGAAGACATCAAGCGCAATCTCAAGCGCTTACGGCGCACCCCTTTTTATGTGGCAGTGGGTGATCCGTTTACCCTGGTGCTGCCCGAGCGCCCCAGCGCCGACGAACGGCAGACGGTCGCCGACGAGATCATGTGTCGCCTTGCCGAGTTACTGCCGGAAAAGTACCGCGGGGTTTATGCCGACCTCTCGCAGGCCAGTTCGCACTACCTGGCGCCGCTGGATCCGCAGCTCTAGCCGACGGGATACCAGGTGCGCAAGAGGTAGGGCAAAAAACTGATCACCACCACGCTAACCACGACCGTGAACGATATACAAGCGGCGGCCAACTCTGCATCCAGGCCTTCAGAGCTGGAATAGATCAGCGGTGTAGCGCCTACCGGCAAGCTCGCCAGAGTGGTTATCAGCACGGTTTCCATGTTGCCCAAGCCCACCAGGCGTACTAGCGCCCAGCCCAACAGCCCGCCCAGCACCATACGGATGAATGCTACCAATAAGACCTGGCGCAACTGCGACATGCGCGGTATCAGGTAGGTGCCCACCGAGATCATCATCAGGGGGGTATTGGCGGCAGCCAGGCGGTCGGTGACATCCGCCACCACGCCCGTAATGGGAATGCGCAGGAGTGAGAGCGCCACCCCTGCTATCACCGCCCAGATCAGCGGCGTTTTGAGGATCGCCAGCAAGCTGCCGGAGAGGTTCTGCCGCCCGCGCGTGCCATACGCCTGGGCGATCCACAGCGCCGCCGTGCTGATAAAAAGCACATTACCGATATCGTACATTGCCACGCGCGCTACGCCTGCATCGCCGTATAGGATCTGCCCGAGCGGGTAACCCATCACTACCAACCCGACCATTGAGATCAGCATTGTGCCGCGCACAGCGCGGCTGGAGACGTTGCGTGTGAGCAGCCAGACGATACACATCAGCATGATCGGCAAGCCCATCGACCGAGAGGCGCATACGCGCCAGGGAGGTAAGGATCGCCACGGGGATGGTGACATAGTAGCCCACCCGCGTGAGGGCCTGGCGTGAATCGGCGCTCACCAGGTTGGTGATGCGCAGCGCAAAGCCAATGGCGATCAGTATGGCGATCGGGGCGACGTCGAGTAGGGCTTGTCTCATGCAGAGCGCTCTAGATGGATGATATTCGAACCGCCTCGCCGGGCTCGCCGATCCAGCAGTGCCGGTCAGGGTATTTAACGGTCAGGTAATCGGCAAACAGCTGCGGATCCTCGCTGTTGTGCGCAAACATGCCATAGTGGGCCGGCACCACCAGCCGGGCCTGCAGAGCACCAGCCAGATCGACGGCTTCCTGATAGGTCATGTTGCCGATCGTGTTGCTGCTCAGGCGCACGGCATCGCGACCGTTGATCGGCACGAACATCAGGTCGAATTGCCATTGACTGAGCTTACTCTAGTAGCCCTCATAGATGCAGGTATCGCCGCAGTGCAGGATGGTAAAGCCGCCCAGCTGGATGATATAGCTCAGGTAGGGGTAGCCGGTCGTGTCGGAATGATCGAGGAATTCGTGGGTTGCCGCTACCGCCTGAACACGCATCCCGCCAGCCTCGTCTTCATAGGTCAGGCCTTCGTCCATACCTACGAGGCGTTCGCGCGGCACCCCCAGCTTGGCAGCGTGGTCGAGAGAGCCGCGCGGCACCAGAAAGCGCGCCTGCGGCGAGGCACTGGCGATGCCCGGAAAGGCCACTGGGTCGATGTGGTCACCGTGCGGATGGGTGCCCAGCACAAGGTCGGCGTGTTTGATCTCGGCCGGATCCAGCAGCGGCGGCACCAGGCGGGTTTCGCCCGGCGCCAGATAGGCATCGATGTAGAGGATGCGATCGGCAGCCTTGATCACATACCCGAGCTGTCCCAACCACCAGAAGGCCAGTTCATCTGGTGCGAGGCTGCACGCATCGATCTCGGCGATCAGTTCCCCATGCGTCTTGATGGCAACACCTCCGCGTGCTAGTGGCTGTGAGGATGGTCGTGGCCATGCTTGTGGTCATGAGCATGAGTATGCGCGTGCCCGTGAGCGTGGTCGTGATCATGAGCATGGATGTGGTCTGAGCCACTGGTATGGCTGTGGGTGTGCGCGCTACTGACTGGCGTATGGCGCGCGGGAGGCAGGTCCAGCTCTTCGCCGATCCACACTCGCACCACATTAGCCCACGGCAGCTCCTTTTTACCCATGCCGTAACCCACCTTCTGGATGCGCATGGCCGGCTGGCGGAACTCGGCCAGGCTGCCAAGCAAACCCGCGCCCGTGGGGGTGACCAGCTCGATCTGCGCCGACGAGGGAATCGTAGGGGCTTGTGCACGTGCCAGCAATGCCAGGGTAGCCGCTGCTGGCAGCGGCATCATGCCGTGCGCGATGTGAATCATCCCGAGGCCCAGAGGTAGCGGAGACGCATAAACCTTCTCGATGCCCAGCGCCTCAAGGGCCAGCGCAAATCCGACGATGTCGACCAGCGAATCCACCGCCGATAGCTCGTGAAAGTGCACCTCGTCGGGGGCCAGGCCATGGATTGCGCCCTCCACCTCGGCGATGGCAGTAAAAACCGCCAGGCTTTGGCCGGTGACACGTTCTGAAAGACCGCTGGCTGCCAGCAACCTGCGCACCGCAGGCAGAGAGCGGGCGGGCTGCGAATCGTGCGGGTCGTGCACCGTCAGGGTAGTAGCGGTAATGCCGTGCTGGATAGCACGTTCGCTCGTTACCAGATCGCTGCTCAACCCGAGACTGCCGATGCCCTCATGCAGGGCTTTCAGCTCAAAACCAGCGTCCAGCAAGGCGCTCAGGAGCATGTCACCGCTGGCGCCCGAAAAGCAATCAAAGAAGACAACTGTCTGACCCATCTGTTTGCAAGCCTCCAATATGTCGTCAATCACACATTATAGGGCTTGGTACCTGCTGGTCAACCTCTGCGAGAGGCGCTTGACACATCCTGATCCTCGTGATACATTATCCGCAACCGAACTGGCCATGGCGTGCCATGCGCTGTCCTTGCTGGGTTCGGTAAACGGCCAGCCGGAACGGGCTGGTTTTTTGTTTGGCAGGAGAGAATATGGTTGAAATGTTGCCGTTTCGCGGCGTCCATTACGCGCTCAATACTCTGGATGGCGCGGTGCTGGCACCGCCCTATGACATCATATCGGAGGCTGACCGCCTACGCCTGGTAGGGCAGCATCCTCACAACATCGCGCGCATCGATGTCACCCCGCAGGGTGCCGACCCCGCCAACTGGTATGCGCTCGCGACCGAACGCCTGCGAGATAGCCTGTCCGAGGGCATCCTGGTGCAGGATACACAACCGGCTTACTATGCCTATGTGCAGCAGTTCGTCCTGCCGGACAGGCGCACCTTTACCAGGCGCGGCCTGTTCGCAGCTGTGCGCCTGGCTGAGTGGGGCAAGGGCATCTACCGCCACGAGTTCACGCGTACGGCACCGCGTGCCGACCGCCTCAACCTGATGCGCGCCACCCGTGCGCAGCTTAGCCCTGTATTCGGCATGCTGTCTGATCCGGGCGCTCAGCTGCAAGCCTGGCTGCAGCCGCCAGATAAACCGTGGCTGGATTACACCGATGCCGATGGTGTACGCCAGATCTTTTGGGCCATCGATTCGGCCAACGAGCTCAAGGCGCTTCGCAGTTACCTGGCGGACAAAGAGATCGTGATCGCCGACGGCCACCATCGCTACGAGACAGCCCTGGCTTACCGCGATGAACGGCGTGCCGCCGTGGGTGCACCAGCAGATGCACAGGATTATGACTACGTGCTGATGTATGTGTGCGCGGTTGAGGATCCTGGTCTTGTGATCTTGCCCACCCATCGCGTGGTGCGGGGTTTGCCCGGCTTTGATATCGATAAGCTCTTGCGCTGTCTATCCGAGCGCTTTGTGGTGGAATCTGCTCCTGCGGACGTACCGCTGGAGGAAGCAATTCGCCGTTCGAGCAACGACCGCGTAGCCTTTGGCGTGTATACCGGTGCCAACGGGCGATTTATCTGTCGCAGACGTACCGCCGCCGACGCAGCTGCGCGTGCTGCGGGCGCTCCGGAGACGCTGGATGTCGCCATCCTGCAGCACTCTGTGATGGAGGGGTGCCTGGGGATCGATGCGGCCGCTCTAAAGGGCGGTGAAAACGTGTTTTACACCATCCACGAAGACGAGGCTGCCGGCATGGTGGCGCGCGGCGAGGCTCAGGCGACTTTTATCCTCAACCCGACTCTGCTTTCGCAGATTTGGGAGAGCGCCCGCCGTCTGGAAACCATGCCGCAAAAAAGCACCTATTTCTATCCCAAACTACTGACAGGCCTGGTGCTGCGCCTGCTCTAGGTGAGTCTGGGATTGTGGGCCTAACCTGAACCGAGGAGAAGAGAGATGCGCATTCTGGTAACCGAACCGCTCGAAAAGACCGGCATGGAGATCCTGCAGCGAAACGCGCAGGTCGATGTCGTCATAAACCCCTCTTCCGAGGAGCTGCAAGGCCTCATCGGTTCGTACGATGCCCTGGTGGTGCGCTCGCGCACACAGGTCAACCGTGCGCTGATCGAACATGCAGAGAACATCAAGGTTGTAGGCCGTGCCGGCACCGGCGTGGATAACATCGATGTCGACGCTGCCACCGAGCGCGGTATCATCGTGGTGAATGCGCCCAGCGGCAACAGCAACGCGGTGGCCGAAGAGACCATCGCCATGATACTGATCCAGGCGCGCCGCCTGTATCAGGCAATCGCTACCACCAAGGCAGGTAAGTGGGAAAAGAGCTCTTTGCAGGGCTTTGAGGTCAAGGGCAAGATGCTTGGTCTGATCGGCCTGGGACGCGTTGGCTCGCTGGTGGCATCCAAAGCCAAAGGGCTCGAGATGCGCGTGATCGCCTTTGACCCGTATACCTCTCCCGAGCGCGCCGCCTCGAGCGGTATTGAGCTGCTTGGCTTTAATGAGGTGCTCGCTCAGGCTGATTTTATCACCGTGCACACCCCGCTGACGGCTGAAACCAAGGGGCTGATTAACCTCAACGCGTTACGCCGGATGAAGCCGAGTGCCTTTATCATCAACTGCGCCCGCGGCGGTATCATTAACGAATCCGACCTCAAGATCGCCCTCTCCACCAACGTGATCGCCGGCGCTGCCCTGGATGTGTTCGAAGTCGAGCCGGTGCGCGATACCGAGCTGGTGGCACTGCCCAACCTGCTGCCAACCCCGCATTTGGGAGCATCTACTATCGAGGCGCAGGAATCCGTCTCACTGGACGTGGCACAGGCGGTTATCGACGCGCTGGAAGGCCGCATGCCCTCCAGCCCCGTCAACCTGCCCTACCTGCCGCCCAACGAAGCGGCCTTCCTGGCGCCCTACATTGACCTGGCCGAACGTCTGGGCAGCTTTTTCATTCAGTGGCGCGGCGAAATGGGCAGCCGCATCGAGCTGACCTATGATGGCGAGCTCTCGACGCGCGATGTGCGCGGGCTTACCTCGGCCTTTTTGGCCGGGCTGCTGGGGGCTGTCAGCGATGCGCCGATTAACCGCGTAAACGCCACCATGTATGCCCGCCAGCGCGGACTGATCGTCTCCGAGGTAAAGGCCGGCAACTCCAAGCTGCACCATACCATGATCACGGCGCACTTTCCGGATTGCGGCGCAGCCAACATATCCGGCACCATCATTCAGGGCGAACCGCACCTGGTGATACTGGATTCCTACCGCCTGGATACCGTCTTGCAGGGCAGTATGCTGGTTGACCTGCACCACGACCGGCCCGGCTTTGTGGGCGCCATCGGTCAGCTCCTGGGACAGGCCAATGTCAACATCTCGTTCGCCCAATTGGGACGCTTTAGCCAGGGCGGGCAATCGATCATGATCCTGGGATTGGACGACGAGCTGAATCACACCCTGTTGGAGGATGTGCGTCAGCTGCCGGGTATGGAGCGTGCCCGCATGGTCAAGCTGCCGGCACTCAACGAGTCGCTGGCCTACAACTGGGACGAGGAATAACCCGTCCGGACCAACCTGTTAACACAAAACGAGGCCTGGTCACTAGCAACCAGGCCTCGTTGGTTTAGGACAGGCTTTTACTCGGGATTGTGGTCGTACTCGTAGACGTCCATGGCAGCGGCTTGTGCGCGCAGCGCCAGGCTGGCGGCGTAGCGTCCGCGGCGCTCTTCAGGAATTAATGTGGCAATGCCCTGCATGATCTCGTGCCCCAGGGCATCCATCTGCTCGCGCTCGGGCACATCTGGCACCAGGTTAAAGGGGCCAATAGGTGCGCCGATACGAAACTCGACCCGCGCGCGCTGGAATAACCGAAGGCGCGGAAAAATATCGCGAACGCCGGTGGTGCCGATCGGCAGCACAGGTACACCGCTGCGCAGCGCCAGAAAGGCGGCGCCGGGCCGTGCAGAGCGCAGCACGGCAGCACTGGCAGAGGCTTCGGGATACATGCCCACAATACCGCCCAGCTTGAGGACCTTTTGTGCAGCCATCAGCGCAGCACGTGAGTTACCCCCGCGATGCACGGCAAAGTAACCCCACAACCGCGGGAAGAGGGTCGCCCACATGGGGGCGTTGGGCATGCGAAATCCGCCCAGAAACTCCATCGGCCAGGGCAAGATGCTGATCATAATGGCCGGGTCGAGGTAACTGAAATGGTTCGAGACCACCAGCAGAGGACCGTGTTTGGGCAGGTTTTCACGACCGATTACCGACACATCGGCGATGCTGCGAAGGGCTGCGTTCGCCAGAGTATGCAGCAGTTTGCGGATCACCCATCTGCGCGGATACACCAGGTCAGTCGCTTCAGCCATGCCCACCACCTGAGTGTCAATACTATGACATCGTTATCTCGGATTCCTCGTACGCGGCCGCGATGGCCGCCTTTTCGTCCATCAATAACAAGATCAGCATGCCCACGATCATCAGGCCGGCCATCACAAAGAGACCGGCTCGCAAGCCGGCTTTATCGGCCGCTATCGGGTCCATCCCATGGGTGAGCATGTAGCGATGGGCAAAATCCGCCGCTACCCAGCCATATACCAACGGCCCCAGGAAGGAGGATGTGCGTCCGGCCACCGAGTAAAAGCCATAGAACTCGGCGCTTTTAGCCACCGGCGAAATCAACCCTACGATGGTACGGCTGACCGACTGCACGCCCGCCATGGCAAGACCTGCCAACGATGCAACCATAAAGAACATCGTAGCGTTGGGCGTGATGTAAATCAATAAAACCGCCAGCGCCATCAGCCCGATCGCCACCAGGAGCGACCCCTTGGCACTGGCGCGCTGCACCAGGCTGCCGAAAACCCAGGCTCCCAACACGTTTGTGACCTGTACCAGGATCACCAAAATGATCAGCCCCTGCTGTTGGATACCAAACAGCGTGCCGCCCAGGATAGCGGCGAAATCCATGGCGGCGATGACCCCGCCGTTAAAGACGATGCTGGCAATAACAAAACGCACTGCCTGCTTGTAGCGCGAAGCCTCGCGGATAGTTCGCCACAGGCGCTTGAACCCGACCGTGATATAGTTCTCGCCCGCCGGCAGGCTGCGATGCGGGGCGCGCTCGGGCAGCCAGATAAAGATAAAGACGGCGCTAATGCCATAAAAGACGGCCCCCAGCACCATCACAAGACGCACGGTCAGCGTGCCCGGAAACACCAGGATCAGCGGCAGTGCCAGCAGCAAGATGACGATGCCTCCGGCTGAACCGACAGCCCAGCCGATGCCGGAGATGCGCCCCATCTCGTGCGGAGCGGCAATCTCGGGCAAAAAGGCATCATAAACCACTTGGGCGCTGCGGTAACCGATCTCGGCGAGGATGAAAAAGAGCATGCCAGTGACGATGTCGCCCTTTTGGACAAAGAACAAGAGCCCCATAAAGAGCACCGCCTGCGCGGTGAACACAAACAGGAAGCGTTTCTTGGCGCCCGAATAGTCTGCGATGGCGCCTACAATCGGCGAGATGATCGCCACAACCAGCATGGCGATGCCGATGGCAGTGCCCCACAGGCGCGTGCCAAGTGCTCCGCCGACGACAGCATTTTTAAAATAAGTGGAATAGACCGCCAACAACACGATGGCGGCATAAGCCGAGTTGCCAAAATCGTACAGGTACCACGCCAGCTGCTGACGTTTGGTCACACCGGGCATGGATGTAGTAGTGTCCGTCACACTGCACCTGCTTTCCGGCCGCCCAGCACGCGCGCCATGATACACAACGCCTGCTTGATCTCTGCTTCGCCAATGCCCAAGTGTGTGACGGCACGCAGGTGGAGGGAGTCCATTGAAGATACCCGTAAACCCTCGGCGGCGAGTTCTTGCAACACCTGCTCCTGTGGCTTGTCCGAGTTGAGCGTAAACATTACCATATTGCTCTGCACCAGGTTCATATCCACATTGACCCCGCGGATATCCAGCATACCCTCGGCCAGCATGCGCGCATTCGCATGATCCTCGGCCAGGCGGTCGACCATCTGCTCGAGCCCCACCAGGGCGGCTGCCGCTAGCACACCAGCCTGGCGCATGCCGCCGCCCACCACCTTGCGGTTGCGCAACGCCTCGTCGATAAACGCTTTCGAGCCGCACAGCGCCGAACCGACCGGCGCGGCCAGTCCCTTGGAAAAGCACAGCTGCACCGAATCACATTCTGCCACCAGATCGGCCATCTTGACACCTAGGGCGATAGCAGCGTTAAAGACGCGCGCACCATCGAGGTGGATAGCGAGGCCGTACTTTTTCGCCACCTCGATCTGGCGGTGCATCTGCTCGTAACTGAGCACCGTGCCGCCGCAGCGGTTGTGTGTGTTTTCGAGGCACAGCAGCCTGGTGCGCGGAAAGTGCACGTTGTCGCCGCGGATGGCCCACTCGATCTGGGCAGGATCCATGCTGCCGTCGGCCAGGTTGGGGACGGTGTGCATCGAAATACCGCCCAACACCGAGGCCCCGCCGCATTCATAGATAAAGGTGTGCGAATTATCGCCCATGATGGCCTCATCACCGCGACGGCAGTGTGTCAGGAGAGCCACGAGGTTTCCCATCGTCCCGCTCGTGACAAACAGAGCTGCCTCCTTGCCAAGTTTCTCAGCCGTCGCCTCCTGCAGGCGGCGCACAGTGGGATCTTCCTGGTAGACGTCATCGCCCACCTCGGCATGATACATGGCCTCGCGCATGGCTGGAGTGGGGAGCGTAACGGTATCGCTGCGCAGATCTATGCTTGGCATTGGCCTACCTCGGTAGTATATAAGCGAGCCCAAGCAATCTACTCTGAAAAGCTGATCGGGTCAAGCCAAGGACTAACACTTGCATTCTGGCGCCAAGACATTATCGTATAGGTGTTCAACTGCCCATATCCATCCAAATACACATAACAGACTAGGAGACCATCATGGCGATCCCGGAAAAGATGCTCGCAGTACGTGTTTACAACCCCGACGATTACCGACTCGAAACCGTGGATGTGCCGCTCATCGGAGCGGGCGAAGTATTGATCCGCGTGCTCGCTACAGGCATCTGCGCCAGTGATGTTAAAACCTGGCACGGCGCCCGGGTGTGGGGTTCGCCAGAGATCGCGCCCTACATCGAAGCGCCGGTGATCGCCGGGCACGAGTTTGTTGGCGAGGTTGTGGCGCTAGGCGAAGGCGCCGCAGAAAAGTTCGGCCTGCAATTGGGCGACTGGGCTGTCTCGGAGCAGATCGTGCCATGTTGGCAATGCCGTTTTTGCAAGCGCGGTCAATACTGGATGTGCCAGCCCCACGACATCTATGGATTTAAGAAAGACCGCGCCGAGGGGTCATGGGCCGAGTATATGCGCTTCCCGGCCAATGCGATCGTGCACAAAGTGCCCAAGACGATCCCCTATGAACAAGCCGCCCTAATCGAACCGCTGGCCTGCGGGATCCACGCCGTCGAGCGTGGTGATATTCAACTGGGTGATACGGTGGTCATCGCCGGCATGGGGCCGATCGGCCTGTGCATGCTGCAGGTGGCGCGCCAAAAAGGGCCTGGGCTGCTGATCGCCCTCGATGCCAAGCCCAAGCGCCTCGAGCTGGCCAAAAAGTTAGGCGCCGACATGGCGATCGACGTGCGCGAGGGCGATGCTGAGCAGCGCGTGATCCATCTGACGGATGGCTACGGCTGCGATGTTTACATCGAGGCGACTGGTGCGGGGCCAGCCATCAACCAGGGGCTGCAGATGATCCGCAAGCTGGGCACCTTTGTCGAGTTCTCGGTGCACGCCGGGCCGGTGCCGATCGACTGGTCGGTAATCGGCGATGTCAAAGAGTTAAACATCCATGGCGCACACCTGGGGCCTTATGCCTACCCCAATGCGATCCGTTACCTGCAAAATGGCGTGGTGGATGGCGCGGCGCTGGTCTCGCACACCTTGCCGCTCAGCGATTTCCATCGCGCGCTGGAGATCGCCGCCAGCGGCGACGACTCGGTCAAGATCGTGCTGATACCCTGACGAGATTTGTTATGTAAAACACAAACAGGGAGGCATGGCCTCCCTGTTTGTTTGTTGGACCGTCAGGAACGTGCGTCCAGTACCAGCTCAACAGTGATGGTGCTGCCATTGCGTAGGATTGTCAGCTGGATGGTCTGCCCAACCTCGGTGTACCTGGTCAGGTAGCTGATCAGATCGTCGAACTTGTTCACGTCAGTGCCATCGATCTGGATAATGATGTCACCGCCAGTGGGAACGTTACCGCCCATCACCTGAGTGGTGCCCGTAGCGGCGCGCAAGCCGGCGCGCTCCGCAGGGCTGTCGGCCGCAATCTTGACCACCATCACACCGCGCTGATCGGGGCCCATGCCCAATGCCTCAGCCACTGGCTGGCTGATCGTAAAGGTGCTGATGCCCAGACGCGGATGCTGGTAGGAACCCGTCTCGATCAGCACCGGCACGACCTTTTTCACAATGTTTGAAGGGATCGCAAAGCCGATGCCGGCATTGCTGGCTGAGGCGGATTCAATCGCCGCATTGACTCCGATGACCTCACCTTCCATATTCAAAAGCGGTCCACCCGAGTTACCGGGGTTGATGGCTGCATCGGTCTGGATGATATCGGGGATGGTATAGACGGCACCCGACGACGTGCGCGCGCCGGCAGGGATGGTGCGACCAAGGGCCGAGATGATCCCGAGCGTCATGGTACCCTGCAGGCCAAAGGGGTTGCCGATAGCAATGACTTCCTGGCCGACACGCACCAGGTCCGAATCGCCCAAGACGAGCGGTACGGCATGCTCGATATCCGTATCGACCTGAATGACTGCCAGGTCGCTATCCGGGTCAGTGCCGATCACCTTGGCGGGCAGGCTGGTATCATCCCAAAAAGTGACGTACACCATCTGCGCGCCTTCCACGACGTGGTTATTGGTGACAATGTGGCCCTGGTCATCGTACACAAAGCCAGAGCCCTCGCCCACTGCATAGCTGGGACCTTCGGAGGAATCCAGGTTCATCGCTTGCGACGCCACGCGGATGTTGACCACCGAGGGGTTGATGCGCTGGTAGAGCAGCTCGAGGTTGGTCGTATCCTCGGGCGCTACCGTGGCGACCGGCGCACGCGTGACACGCGGACGCGGGGTGACATGGCTGGTTGCGACTGTCGGCCGCGAGGGCGTTTGGGTCACGCGCGCATTGGCCAGCGCTGTACCCTGCGCCTCGAGTTGTTTGGTCATCTTATCGAACTGAACAAGGCTCAGACAACCGGTGAACAAAGTGCTGACTATTAGAAGAACCACACCCAAATAGGCAGGACGTATTAGCTTTTTCATCGTGACGCCATCCTCTCACATTGCCGTGCTTGTCGAAATGTTCCAGTTATATTTGTATGATTCCATTGTCAGCTGCTTGATGATCGAATGCAAATATCCGCGCCCGACATTTTAAATAGCACTTTTGGAGCGTGAAATCCATTTACAAGCGTAAATGCATGTGTTATAATAGCTCTGGCTTAATGTTGCTCGGTTTAATCCATTATCAGTTGGCTTGGTAGTCGAAAGCAAACCAAACGGTCTCGCTCAGGACAGGGAGGAAAGACATGGACGTCAATGCCGAAGCACCCAAAATGCCGCAGCTCAAGGATTGCCCCAAATGTGGACGCAGCAACATGTCCGACGCGCGCTATTGTGAAGGATGCGGTGCCAGCCTCAAGGATGTAGTCCCGCAGACGGCGACCCCCGAGAAAAAGAAGGGATTACTCGCCAAATTGTTTGGCCGCGAGTCCTAATCAACCACGCAGACACACGCCAGCCACGAGACTGTGGTTGGCGTGTGTCTGTTTTTAGCGACCTTGACGCTGCCTGCGCCGCGCGCTAGTATGTGCCAAACTCTTTGGAGGCACAAGCGTGAAAATAAAATCGATTGAGTGTCTGCAGGCTCGCCCCACCCCCAAAGCGACCTCCAAAGTCCGCCGTCCGGCTTGGGTCGCAAACGCCGAAGTAGCCAACCCCATGAGCAAGTTCGAAGAGTTCAAGCGTTACCGCTCGTCGTGGTTGCCCGCCTGGCCAGGATTTTGGGTCAAGGTCACTGCCGAAGATGGCACCTTTGGCCTGGGCCCCTGCTCGTTTGGGTGCGCTACAGCGGTGATCATCCAAGATCACTTTGCAAAACTGCTGGTTGGCCAGGATGCCCTGGCGATCGAAAAGCTGTGGGACCTGATGTTTCGCATGTCCAAGCCCTATGGCACGGTCGGCTTGGCCTCGTCTGCCATCAGCGGGGTCGACCTTGCACTCTGGGACCTGGCCGGCAAGTTGCAGGGCAAGCCCGTCTGGCAGCTGCTGGGCGGCAAACTGCGCGAGAAAATCTTTACCTATGCCACCGGCAACGATGTCGACTGGTACCTCGAGTGCGGATTCAAGGCCGTCAAGCTGGCTTGCCCGTACGGTCCGGTGGATGGCGTCAGGGGTATCGACCTCAATGAGCAACTGGTGGCGCAAACGCGCGACCAGGTGGGCGACGAGGTCGAGATCATGCTGGATTGCTATATGGCCTTTGATGTCGAATACACTGTGCGCCTGGCTGAGCGCCTGCGCCCCTACAACCTAAAGTGGATAGAAGAGTACCTCATCCCCGAGGATCTGGACGGGCATGTGGCCGTGCGTGAACGCCTGCCCTGGCAGACCCTGGCGACCGGCGAACACATGTATACCCCCTGGCCATTTCAGTGGCTGATCAAGCGCCGCGCGCTGGATATCCTGCAGCCCGATATACACTGGGTAGGCGGCCTGACGGCCTGCCGGCGTATCGCCGAGATGGCGGATGTGGCTGGCCTGACCGTCTGCCTGCACGGCGGCGCCATGTCACCCTATGGCACGCACCTGACGATCGCCATGCCTAACATGCCGTGGGGCGAGTACTTTGTGGGTACCGCACCGGGTGTTCCGCTGGCCGAAGGTCATTCGTATAACGGGACTTTCGCACCCGTGGATAGTTATGTCTATGTGTCAGACGAGCCTGGTTTTGGGGTGGATATCCCTGCCGACCAGCTGACGCCATTTGGATGATACAGCGTTTAGCCCCATGGGTTGATGATACCGCTGCCCTGCACGGGAGTACAGGCTGAGACCATCACCGGCAGCCCGCGCGGACGGTAATAGCCGTTCTCGAGGGCGCCGGTGAGTTTTTGCAGCGCCTGGCTGCGCACCAGCACCATCATACATCCGCCCAGGCCTGCTCCAGCTAGCTGCGCACCGACCACCCCCGGCACCATCAACGCCAGATCCACCAGTTGGTCGATCTCCGGCGTGCTGCAACGATATGCCCCCGGTTGAAATGCCAGCGCACTCGCCCGCGCCAGCGGATCACGTGCTGCCGAATCGCTCAGCCGCAGCAGATAGACATCATCGGTTGGCGCAGTATAGGGCACAGCCTGACCGTCCACCCAGCTGACGACGCGGTCGCCATCGTGCGAGGCATTCATTAGCTCGCCAAAGCCCGCGCCGTTGCCATCCGCCAGCAGGTCGATGCCCAGCCTGGAGCGTTCGCACTCGGCCAGGCCATACAGCACTACCCCGCGCACCGGATAGGTCGTGTCGGGCGCCGCCTCCTGCAAACCCCACTGGTCCAGCTGTTCAAGCACTGCCAAGGGCAGGTCACGCTGGGCGACCGCCTCAGGCAGCACCAGCAGCATGCGATACAGTTCGCTCAAAGAAATGCCCAGCGTGCGGGTATTCACGTCGCGTAGATACTGCATACGCTCGGCCAGCTGCGGAAAGGCAGCACGCAGCCAGGCCAGTCCGATGCGATAGCTGGCGATGCGCTGGTTAAAGGTAGTGCGTGCCTCGGCCGACTTGCGTGCGCTGATGCCCGAATCGCAGATCACCAGCTCGTAACCGGACGGAAAGAGTGCCATGCGAGCCAGCCGGAAGGGAAAGAACTCCGCCTGGGCGACCTGACCAGCCTGGCTAAGCTTGATGGCCGCGTGATCGGCGCTGCCCCCGCGGGTGCCCACGAACCACTCACCCTCGCCGGCCAGGTCGACAAACTGGCTGGGCTCCAGCTCGAGGGCGTTCAGACGAATGACGGCTTCGATGGCGGCCACCAGCAGTGCCGACGACGACGAGAGCCCGGCAGCCACCGGGATATCGCCCGAGACCACCAGGTCCATCCCGCACAGTGGCTGCGTCGGGAAGCGCTTCTGTAACCGCACCAGGGCGGCTTTGATGTATTTCACCCAGTCGCCCTGGGCCACATTCGACAGAGCGCGCACCTGTTCACTGTTGACGAGATTGAGCCAGTCATCCCAGGGCAGTTGTGAGATCAGTTCACGCAGCGCAAAGCTGCGCTCGCCAAATCGATCGGGCTGCAGGTTGTGCAGGGTGACGCGGTCGTCGCTGCGCGGATGTGCCAGCATCAGGATTTCGCGGTTAATCGCCAGCAGGTTGCAGACGCCGCCCTGATGGTCGATGTGGCGGCCGAGGATGTTGGCGCGCCCCGGTGAGCGAATCAGCAGCACCTCGGCAACCGGCCCCAGCAGCGCCTCGCCATGCGCCACCAACTCCTGCATGGCGCGCCGCCGGTCGGCAACCAGCTGCTCAGATGGGCCATACAGGCACTCAAAATTCGCCCGTGAAGCCAGATCATCGCCCGCCAACCACTCACGCCAGCGCTGCAGCGTTTGCAGGGCCTGATCAGCGGGACGCGGCAAGGCAACCGGATGCTGGGTCTGCCAGTAGGCGTCCAGAGCCGCCAATTCCGCAGGTGTGTTGTAGCCCAGCACCTGACGCGGATCCTCCGCGACCATTAAGCCTACCTGATTGCCGGCACGCACCGCCAGGTTCACGATGTCGGAGAGGTACTCTTCGCCGCGCACATTATCGGTGCCCAGCTGAGACAGGGCGGAGACCAGCAGTGAGCGGCGCCCCAGATAGATCGAGACGTTGACCAATTCGGCAGCCATTGCTTCTTCCGGGGTAAAGGTTTGCTGATGCTCGCGAGGGCCATAAACGAGCCGGGCATCCTTCGGGGCGGCTGCCAAGTCAGCCCATTCGGCGACAGCCAGAACCCCGCCGGCTGCATCGAGCAGCACGCGCCCCTGATGCGATCCTTCGGCCGCGCGCGCCGTCACCATGGTGAGGTCGGCGCCCTGCTGAGCGTGCTGGCGAAAGAGCCGTTCCAAAAGGACCCCGTCGATCAATCGGTCGCCCGCAACGAGCAGCACCTGCGGGTCACCTAGCGGATCCTCCTGTGCCACAGCCTGCAGGCCGACGCGTGCCGCGTCGCCCGTGCCGCGTGCCTCGGCCTGGTTTGCCCACAGAATGCCGTCATGTTCGCTGGTGACCACCGCTTGCACCTGCTCGGCCAGATGCCCTACCACCACCACGGTATTAGGGATCCCAACCTCGCGGTAAGTGGCGATGGCACGGTTGATCACCGCGCGTCCGCCGATGCGTTGGGACACCTTGTGTTCGCCGCTCAAGCCCATGCGGGCACCTTTACCAGCCGCCAAAATCACGACAAACTGCGGGACGGATGTCTGATTCATGAGAAAACCTCTGGATGAACACGTATCCCGAGTTGCGTGAACGCGGCAGCTGTATCGTCGAACTGGTCTGCACTCAGTATGGCTTCCACCGCCCGCATGGCCTGTGAGCGATGCTGCTCAAGCTGGCGCGCGATCGGCACCAGCCTATGCGGCGCGACGCTCAAGCGCATGCCGAGGGCATCGAACAGGAGCGCCTCAGGCCACAAGCCGGCTGCCTCTCCGCAGATGTAGAGCGGCTTGCGGTACTGCCTTGCACACTCAGCAATGCGCGCCATCAGACGCCAGAAGCCGGGCTGCAGCGTCGCGCGCGGCAGCATGTGAGCAGGATCGTCGCGGTCGAGCGCGTAATAGTGCGCTGCCAAGTCGTTGCTGCCGATCGAGACGAAATCGGCGCGAGGTGCGATGCGCTCAAGGTCATCCGCCAGAGCGGGCACCTCGATCAGCACGCCCTGCGGCGACGGGGCATCGGGCTCTGCTGCCCTTTGCCAGGCTGCCTGCCACGCCAGCCAGGCATCCGCCGTGCGCACGCCAGCCAGCGCAAAAGCCAGCCGGGTACCGCGCGCCTGCCGCGCCCAGCTGCACAGGGTCTCGACAGGCAACACCGAGGCGGACTGAACACGCCAGATGATTGGCACAGAGCGAGCGAGCTCGATTAACTCGCCCGGCAGGCTGGCGGACCCATAGACATAGTCAGCATCACCGCTGCGCCACTGTTCAGCACGCACCAGGCCGATCCCCGCCGCGCCGTCGGCCAAGGCTTGCCGAATAATCGCGGGCGAATCGCCATTTGCCCACAAGCCGCTCTTACACACCAGTTTAGGTTGCGGCGGAACCTGAACAGGCGCAGTGACGTGCGCGTTTGCCCGAGCGACGCGTACGATCCCGCGCGCGCCGTCGACGTACAGCCGGGGGTGCTGCGCCATGGCAGCCAGCTGCGCGGTGCCGAATCCGGCCACCATGGGAATGCCCAACGCACGCGCTGCAATGGCGCTGTGCGAGGTAAAGGCCCCTGTGCCGCACACCACCGCGGCGATCCTGCCCGCGCCAGCCTCCAGGAGCTCACTAACTTGCACGCTTTCCTTGAGCAGAATGCACGGCGAACTAGATAGCGCTTCAGGTTGCGCGAGCAAGCGAGCGCGCACGCTTTCGATGAGCATCGCAGCAGCCCCAGAGGGCAACGTACCGGCCAGCATCTCGCCCAAACGCGGATGCTCCAACAGCTGGCGTTCGGCTTCAAGTAGCTCAGTCAGTTCAGCCGCACCGGATGCCTGTGTCGAGTACAACTCGCGCGCGAGTGCCAACTGTGCGCCGTTCAGGTGCGCTATCGGGTCAACAACAGCGCCTGTTTTATCCATGGGTGGCAACCAACTCGGCGCTGCAGCCGCCTCGCCCGCCGAGAGGCCGCATCCCTGCCAGTGAGTCTGGTCATCCGGGCAGGCCTGCAGCAGCTCGAGCATCTCAGCCCAGGCAGTGTCCGGCAAGGGCATATCGGAACAAAGAGTGATGTGGCTGCCGGCTGAGATTCCCAGCAGGAGCATGTCAGTAACGCTGGCGGCCTCTGCCTGCCGGCCCTTGGCTGTTACGACCAGGTTTGCACTGCTGTACTGTGACAATGCCGCCAGACGCGCGGCAACGCGAGCGTGCAGATCCACCCCGATAAACCATCCGCGCTGTTCGCACTCAGGCATGCGCCAGCCCCCCCGTCACCCCCAGCAAAGCACCCACCAGCCATAGCGCTGTCATTACCCAGGGGAGCTTGAATCCGCGCCGAAACAGCCAGACCAACCCTAAAACTGCCAGCAGAGAGAGTGCCTGACCGACTGGTCCGGCCAGGCCTGCCGGCCACATGTCTGGGTTCAATTGCAGAGGTGCCAGGCGCGCCAGCACCACCCCCAGCATCAGGCTGGCAAAGCGCTCGAGGCCTGCCAGGACGCGTTGCCAGACACCGCTGGCGAGCCAGCGATCCAGCACTGCCCGGCCGCTGCGATACCCCTGCCAAAACGCACCAGCGCCTACCCCCCAGATCACCAGCGAGATGCCCACCACATAGAGAGCCGGACCCCACAACCCGTGCGACTGGGTCAAGCCTAATGCCAGCAGCAGCGCAGCGGGCACCAGCGTGCCTTGGATGAGGGTATCGCCCACCGCCGCCAGCGGTCCCATCAGGCCGGTTTTCATCGCATGCACAGAGTCGGGTTCGACGAAGCCCGCCTGCACGCGTTCCTCCATAGCCAGTGAGGTACCGATAATAAAGGCGCCCAGGTTGGGCTCGGTGTTGAAATATGCAAGATGGCGCGCGATCGCCTGGTTGCGGTTGCTGCCAGCCGGATAAAGGGCCGCCAGCGCCGGAGACAGGGCATGTGCCACTCCCAAGCCTTGCATACGCTCATAGTTGTAACTGCCGTGTGAGAAGAATAGCCAGTTGAGCCATACCCGCCAGCGCGTGGCAAGCGGTAGCGTCGTGATGGGGGTATCTGCGGGCGCTGCCTTATCCGCCCGGGTTTGCGCCTGCCCTATGGTACGCGGCGTCAAGCGCCATGCCAGCAAGCCAGCAATCAGCGCCAGCAGCAGGATTGGCCACCCGAGGAGCGCTGCGACGGCAAAACCAGCCGCAAAGAGGACCCCTTTGTGTACATCCCACAGCTGGGCGAGCGCTAATGCCAGGCCTACTAACGGCATCAGCGCCCCTATACCGCTGAGGGCCGGCAGGATCCATCCGGGCAAAGCTGCCAGGCTGCTCGCCAGCCAACCCGGACCCCAACGGCACGCCAATGTGATCGGCAGCCAGCTCAGCACAAAGACCAGCAGTTGCGGTGCCACCACATTACACCACAGCAACGCACGCGGCTTTCCTCGCATCACCAGGCGCTCGGCCCAGCGCACAAAGATGACGCTCAGGCTCATGCGTAACTGATAGGTAAGATAGCCAAACATGCCCGCTGGCACCGCCAGTGCCAGCGCCGCAGAGGGGCTCAACGGGCTGGCCAGTGCCAGGGCGGTGCCAAGGTAGCCGGCCAGGGCGATATCGCTGGGCAGTGCCCCGCCCGGGGCGTAAAAGCCCAGATAAGCCAGGTTGATGAACGCCCCGATCTGTGCGCCTTCGGCGGGCTTGCCCAGGATCAGCCCTACCAGGGTGCCGGCCACCAACGGGCGGTAGAGCGTAAAGTAGCCGACACCAGCCAATAGAGCGCTTTGCGAGATAAAGTAGCATAGGCCAACCGCGGCCGCGGCGCCCCAGCTGATCAGCGCAGGAGCAGGCGGTACCGCCTGGGCTGTGGCGCTGGTAGGCAGCCACAAGGTCGCGCTTGCCAGGGCAAGCACCGCCAACGGCACGCTCAGCGCCTGCGCCAAAGAAGGCCGGAATCGTGGTAGCGCGCGCGATATATCAAGCGCACCCCGGAATCTGCGAGCGATTGCAGCACCTCCGCCTCATCGGCATCCAGATAGACACGCTCGAACACGTACTCACGCCCCACACGCCATGCCAGCGCCCCAAGGATAACCTCGCCCGACCAGCCAGACGGCAGCAGCTCCACCAGCGCCGATACGCTATCCGTGACCACCAACCGGTTATGCGGTACCACTTGCGTACTTAACAGTGGCCGGGCAGCCTCTGGTGTAAGCACTGCCAAGTCGTATTGCTGCGGGGTGACAACGCGCAACAGTGCGGCGTCTGGCGGCGGGTTACTAAGGCTGACCACCATGATATCGCAGGGCGCGAGCCAGCGCAGCCAGTCGGCCACCACCTGACCATGGATCAGGCGGTCATCCAGCCGGATGACCACACGCGCGCGAGCGCTCTCAGACGTCACCATCACGCCCATGCGGCTGTATTACGATGCTCTTGGGCGCCAGCGTTCTCAGCTGTTGGGCGATATGTTCTAGAGTGGCCCCCTGCTGAACCCCCACAGCAGCCTCCAACACCAGCGCCAGGTTGGCGCCTGCCACCAGCAGCGCGACCACAGGCGGGGTCTGACGCATCAGGGTCACCGCCGATTGCCAGGGTGTCCCGCCATAGAGATCTGCCAGCACCACAGCAGTTGAACCGGTCGCACAGGCGGATGCCAGACGCTCTGTATAGTGTGCCGGGGCTTCATCCAGAGCAAGGTCGAGGACTTGCAGCGCGGATGTCGTGCCCGTAATAGCCTCGGCGCCAGCCAGCATGGCCGTTGCCAGCGGTGCGTGCGCTGCAATGATCACTGTGACGGCCGGTCGCTCAGCATCCAACAATGTTATCTCTCACCATGCAGCAATTATAGTATAGGAGCATGGCGCATCCAAGGCCATAATCCAAGCAGGATCGGGATGCTTGCCAGATCGTTATATATCGGTTAAGATAATGCCAGCCAGATACTATCGGCTAGTGACTGTTAACAGGTGAGGATATGCCCCTGATTATCGAAGGCAGACATCCCCTCAGCGGATATATTTCAGTCGAGGGCGCTAAAAACGCCGCTTTGCCGATCATCGCGGCCACCTTATTAACCGCTGATGAATGCCTGATCGAAAATGTGCCCTATATCGAAGATATTCGAACGATGCTCAAGGTGCTGCACCATCTGGGCGTGGCAGCGCGCTTTGAGGGATGCAACACCCTGCGCATCAAGGCCTCCCGCATCGGCAAGGCCTATCTGCCTCCCGATCTTGCCAAGCTGATGCGCGCCAGCTTTCTGGTGGTAGGGCCGCTCCTGAGCCGCTTTGGCCAAGCCGAAGCCCCTCATCCCGGAGGTTGTGCTATCGGCACCCGCCCGGTGAGCGTCGACTTGAAGGGCTTTCAAATGATGGGCGCCGAAATCAACACCGCTGAGGTGAATTATGTGATCTGCGCACCCGGCTTGCACGGCGAACGCCTGATCCTGGATTACCCCAGCCACACCGGCACCGAGAACCTTATTATGGCGGCTGTCCTGGCTAATGGCATTACCACCATCGAAAACGCCTCGATCGAGCCGGAAGTGGCCGACTTGATCGCCTTCCTGTGCGCCATGGGGGCGCGCATCTCGGGCGCTGGTACGAGCACGCTACATATCGAAGGTGTCGGCCGGCTGCACGGTGCCTGTTTCCGCGTGATGCCCGACCGCATGGTGGCCGGCACCTATGCGCTGGGCGCCCTCGTGTCTGGCGGAGAGGTCGCCATGCACGCCGCTGTGGCGCCGCATCTCGGGGCGGTGACTGCCAAACTGCAGCAAGCCGGTGCTGAAGTGCTGATAAGTCCTACGGAATTCCGCGTCCGTTATGCGCAGCCGCTGCGCGCAGTCGACATCCAGACCTACCCGTACCCGGGCTTCCCGACTGACCTGCAGGCGCCTTTTACTGCTGCCATGACACAGGCAGAGGGCATCAGCAACACCACTGAGTTGATGTTTGACGGCCGGCTGCAATATGTCGAGCAGTTGCGCCTGATGGGCGCCAATATCGACATCGAGGATAACGGCCGCCGCGCGGTGGTGCACGGCCCGACCCCGCTGGTTGGCACAGAGGTCAAGGCACTCGACATCCGGTCGGGAGCGGCTATGGTGGTGGCTGCGCTGGCTGCCGAGGGCGTCACCACAATCAGCAATGTGATGTACATCGACCGCGGCTATCAGGATATCGACCGGCACCTGGCCGACCTGGGAGCGGTAATTAATCGCTCGTTAGAGGATGATCACGCCCTGCCCGACCAAAAGGAAGGCGAACCAGTCGAGTGGTCAGCCGCGCAGGTGCCGCAAACCCCTTGATGTGCCCTTGCGCGTACGACTGATTCACCTAAATAGCCATCTGTTGTACACAGGTGGCTTTTGTGTTATGATTCCCAACGAGTTCAGCCCCGTGGAGGATGTATGTTCGACAAGCAGATCGGGATCGACCTCGGCACCGTTAACGTGCTGGTTTATGTACGCGGCAAAGGTGTTGTGCTCAACGAGCCCTCCGTGGTCGCTATCTCTCAGGTCGATAACCGCATCCTCGCCATCGGCAACGAAGCCCGCGCCATGTTGGGGCGCACGCCCGAGACGATCGAGGTGGCGCGTCCGATGCGTAATGGTGTGATTGCCGATTACGTCGTTACCGAGGCGATGCTGCGTTACTTTATTGGCAAGGTTTCCAGCCCGTTCGACCGCCGCCCGGAAGTAATGATCAGTGTACCAGTCGGCGTCACCAGCGTGGAGAGCCGCGCGGTGCGCGATGCCGCCATGCAAGCCGGTTCACGTATCGCACACCTGATCCCCGAGCCGTTGGCAGCCGCCCTGGGCGCCAACCTACCGATCGGCACACCAACCGGCAACATGATCGTCAATATCGGCGGCGGCGCCTCCGAGGCGGCCGTGATCTCGATGTATGGCATCGTGGTATCCAGTTCGGTGCGTGTCGCCGGCGAAAAGCTGGATGATGCCATCGCCAACTATATCCGCCGCAAGTATAACCTGATGATCGGCGAAAATACCGCCGAACAGATCAAGATCGAGATCGGCTCGGCGCTGCCGTTGGATGAAGAGCTACGCCTGGAAGTACGTGGACGCGACCAGGTAGCCGGTCTGCCGCGCACGATCACAATTACATCGACCGAGGTGACCGACGCGCTGGCCGAACCGCTGGCGATCATTGTCGGCAATGTGCGTGCGGTGCTTGAGCGCACTCCGCCCGAGCTTTCGGCGGATATCATCGATCGCGGGATGGTGATTTCGGGCGGGGGCGCAAAACTGCGCAATATCGACCGCTTCTTTACGCGCGAGACCGGTGTGCCCTGCCATGTGGCCGAAAAGCCGATGCTGTGCACCGCGCTGGGTGCCGGCCGCGGGCTCGAATACCTGCCGTTAATCCGCCGCGCCGTCGAGACCGTCTAGCGGCTTCAATAACGCGCAGGCAGCCTCCAGGTCAGCAGCTGAATTGATGTTGACGAACGAGCGCAGCGTGGCTTCCTCTACATAGCGCACTTTCAGGCGTTCAACAGCCCGCCCCACGCGACGTTCGCCCGCCGAAACCGCCTGTTGCATAACAGCATGGGTCCATCGGTGGTAGAACGCGTGCAGCAGTTCCACCCCCCCCACCGCCAGACGCGGGATGACCGCCTCAGCCCCCGCACGTGCCCGTGCCAGCAGTGCAACGACCTCTGGCTGCCAAAGGACATATCGCAAGCCAGCACCAAGTTCCACCGATGCCGTGCCGCAGGCTGCGCCCCAGCAGCGTCTCACCGTCCAGGGTAGCCTCCGCCTTGAGCTGCCACTGCCGTCTGCCAGGATCACCACACTATATGCCGAATCAGCCAATCCCTTGCCCATCTCACTGGAATAAGCAAAGGCTGCCTGAGGTGATCAGGCAGCCGGGTTATGTCGTGGTCAGCGTTCAGGCGCCGAGTTTGGATTCCACCATGGCGACAACATCCGCCACGGTTTCTACGCCCTTGGTGTCTTCATCGGCGATAGTAAACCCGAATTCGTCTTCCAGGTCGTTAAGCAGTTCGACGAGGTAGAGCGAATCCACCTTCAAATCCTCGCGCAGCTTGGCTTCGGGGACGACGGTTGCGGCATCGAGCGCCATACGGTCAACGATAATTCTTTGCACACGTTCCAAAGTTGAGGCCATTTTCCACTCCTTGTATATGTCTTGTCCGTGCTTTCGTTTATTATACTCGGCACCCGGCGATGCTCAAGTTCAACGCCTGCTTGATGCATTAACACCTCGCGCTCTCAGAGGTTACGCCGTCCGGCACGGCTCGGGTTGACGGATGCCTCAAGCGCGCGTACAGTCCAGCCATGCAAGGAGCATACCACCCGATGCATGCCAAGCGTAAAAGCGAACATCTCGATATCACCCTCGGCCAGGATGTCTCGTCTGGACTGACGACCGGACTGGAATCCTACCGTTTGGTACACAATGCCCTGCCCGAGATCAACCTTTCTGATGTGGATCTCTCCACCGACCTTTTTGGCGTGCGTCTGCAGGCCCCGTTGTTGATCTCAGCCATGACGGGAGGCACCCCGCAGGCCGGCGAACTCAACCGCCGTCTGGCAGCGGCTGCCCAGCGCTTTGGTTTGGCAATGGGGGTCGGTTCGCAGCGCGCCGCCATTGTCGACCCGAACGTGGCGGATAGCTACCGGGTGCGCGAGGTGGCGCCCGATATCCTGCTGCTGGCTAACCTGGGAGCCGTACAACTGGTCAACGGCTGGGGAATTGACGAATGCCGGCGAGCGGTCGAGATGATCGAGGCGGATGCCCTGGTACTGCATCTCAACCCGCTGCAGGAGGCGCTGCAGCCGGGCGGCAACCACAACTTTCGCCACCTGCTTGAGCATATCGAGCCGATCTGCACTGCCCTGGGCAAACCGGTGGTGATCAAAGAGGTCGGCTGGGGCTTGAGCGCTGCAGTGGGAACCCAGCTGATCCAAGCCGGCGTGGGTGCCCTGGATGTTGCCGGTGCGGGCGGTACCAGCTGGAGCGAGGTCGAACGGCATCGCAGCGAGAGCGCCACCCAGCGCGAGGTGGCGGCTGCCTTCCGCGCCTGGGGCATCCCCACGGCCGAGAGCCTGATAGCTCTGCGCCAGGCGTTGCCCGAGGCGACCATCATCGCCAGCGGCGGCCTGCGCTCGGGCATCGACGCGGCTAAGGCCCTGGCGCTCGGCGCAGATGTGGCCGGCTATGCCCTGCCGCTCCTCAAGGCAGCGGAACAATCGGCTCAAGCACTCGATACTCAGCTTGAGGCGTACTTGGGGCAGCTGCGGGTAGCCATGTTCTGCACCGGCTCGTGTACCCCGGCCGACCTGCGCCGCCCCGGCATCCTCGTTAAAACGATCTAGCTCAAGCCCAGGCGCACGAACTGCTCGGTGGGCGCCTCGTTGCGGCGCATTTCCTGCACCAGCAGCTCGCACATCCGTGCCTCGAGTGCGGCATCCTGTAGGGGATGCTGCTGGAGCGGGTCGCTCTGCAGGTCATACAGCAGGTTGCCAAAGCGCTGATCAGCGTTCAGCGCATGGCACGTCGGGATACGCATCAGCCGGCACCCCTTGCTGAACGCAAACGGCTCCGCGAACCCGATATCCTGCAGCTCATCGACCGCAAACGGGCTGGTCATGTGGGTGGGCAGCAAGGTGTACTCGTACAGCGGCCGGTTATCGGCTTGCTGGTTGGCGCGCATATAGACATAGCGCCCGTCCGTGACGTTTACATGCGCCCCAAAGAGCCCATACAGGCCCGCCTCGCGCACCGGTGTATCGTGCGCTACCGTCAGCCCCAGTGGCACACCCTGCATGTCCGCCGGCAGCGGCTGGCTGAAATACTCCAGGATGGTAGCCGGCAAGTCGATAGTCTGTACCAGCGCATTACGGCGCTCCCCGCTGACAGCACTGCGCGGATCCCAGATAAAGAGCGGCGTCTGCGCGACCTCGTTCCAGAAAGGTTGAGCGACCTTGGCCCACCAGTCGCGCTCGCCAAGCAGAAAGCCGTGATCGGTATTGACGATCAGCAGGGTATCATCCCACAGGTTGTAGCGGTCCATGGCGTCCAGCACCTGGCCGAGGTACCAGTCGCACATCGAGTGCAGTGCCGCGCTCATATAGCGCATATGCTGCACACCTGATCGTCTGTTTCGATGACCGGTGCATAGTTGGGCCAGTCGAACTGCAGACCTTCATAGACGTGTGGGTAGAGCGCGCGAAAGCGCTCCGAGCTAAAGTAGGGCTCGTGTGGGTCAAAAGTCTCGAGGTGCAGAAACCAGTTGTCGACCTCATGGTTCATTGCCAGGAACTCGAGCCCGGCTGCAAAGATGCGCGGTTGGGGCATGTCGGCCTCGTCCGCCATATGCAAGCGGTTGACGTGATCCTGGCGCAATCGGCGTACCGGACGCGGGTTGTTCAGCAATTCCGGCTCGTTGACCTCACGCAGGTCGGGTACCCACCAGTCGCCATCCTGGCCCCGAAAGCCCTCCCAGGTGCTGTAACGGGTGTGATAGGTGGCACCGCCATCCTCCCAGTAGTGGTAATGATCGCTGGCAAGGTGGCTGTGAATGCCGGCGTCACGCAGCTGACCGGGCATCGAGTCGTCGAACGGTTCGAGCGGTCCCCACGAGCGGTGTAAAAAGTTATAACGGCCGGTATGCAGCTCAGGGCGCGCCGGCATGCAGGGCATCGAGCCGACATAGGCGTTATCAAAGGTGACCGAGTGCTCGGCCAGGCGGCTGAACTGGGACGTTTGCACCCAGGAGTATGCCCCGGGCAGATGATGATAGGGGCTCAGCATCCGGCGGTTGAGCGAATCAAACATCAACATGATAGCGCGCATTTCCAGCTCCTTTGACGAGCTCTCATAGCGGCATTATACTCTCCCGGACGCCCTTGTGAAGGAGCCCGAATGACCACGGCCAAGCCCACCCTCCAGCAGCGCCTCTGGACCCCCTACATCATCGTGTTTATCGCCAGCGCTACCTCGATGGTGATCGAACTCGTCGCCTCGCGCATTATCGCCCCGCAGATCGGCGTCTCACTCTACACCTGGACCTCGGTGATCGGCGTAATCCTGGCGGGCATCGCATTTGGCAATTACATCGGCGGGCGCCTGGCAGATCGCTTTGGCTCGACCTACCTCCTGGGGATCATCTTTGCACTGGCAGCCATTGCCAGTTTGTCGATCTTTCCGCTGCGTGAGGCCGTCAACCTGATCCGCTGGAGCCCAAGCTTTCCGCTGATGCTGCGGGTGGTGATCTATATAGCGATCATCTTTCTGTTGCCCAGCCTGGTGTTGGGCTGCATTTCACCGATCGTGGTACGCATCAGCCTCACCGATCTCGCGCGCACCGGCAGCAAGGTCGGCAAGATCTATGCCTGGTCAACGGCTGGCTCGATCATCGGCACCTTTGCCACCGGTTTCTGGCTGATCTCGCTGTTTGGCACCAAGACGATCATCGTAATTGTCTCGCTGGTCCAACTGGCGCTGGCGGTCTGGTTCCTGGCCGATCGCAGCCATCGCCGCTCACTGGCTACCCTGGCGATCGCGGTGCTGCTTTATGGCGCCCTGTTGGGTACGCTCTATAAAACAGGCCTGCTCGACTCGGAATGCGCCATGGAGACCAACTATTTTTGCATCAACACCTACGACCGCGATCAAAACGAAGACCTCGCCACGGTTGAGGGTATCCAGGCGGAGCCCTTGATCATCCGTGAGCTGGTGCTCGATCGTCTGGTTCATAGTTATGTCGACCTGAAGAACCCCGAGCGCCTGGTTTATGGTTACGAGCGCACCTATGCCGACGTCATTCGCCCCTTGTTGGCCGAGCGCGGCAAGCTGGACAGCTTTTTTGTGGGCGGCGGCGGATACACCTTTCCGCGCTACCTCGAGGTAGTCGCGCCTGAAAGCCGTCTGGTGGTCGCCGAGATCGACCCGGGTGTGACTGAGATTGCCCAGCAGCGCCTCAACCTACCGGCGGATACCGCTATCGAGACCGTCAACCTGGATGCACGCTATGTGATGGCTACCACCGAAGCTGCCGACAGCTATGACCTGATCTTTGGTGACGCCTTTAACGACTATTCGGTGCCCTACCACCTCACGACCCTCGAATTTGCCAGGCTGGTCGACAAGCTGCTGCGCCCCGATGGGCTCTACATGGCCAACATCATCGATGGCGGCAAACATGGCCACTTTATGCGCGCCTATGTGCGCACCCTGCGCGAGGTGTTTCCGTACGTCGAGGTGATCCCCTCAGTTGAGACGTGGCGTTCGACCTTTCGCACCACTTTTGTGGTGGTCGCCAGCCACCAGCCGATCAACCTTAGCAAGCTGGCTAACAACCTGCGCCCGCTGTCATCCAGCGAACTGCAGGAATACCTCGACCTGGAAGCACCCATGATCCTCACCGACGACTATGTGCCGGTGGATAACATACTGGCGCCAGTTTACATCGATTCTGAGACGCTCTAGATAGCGCCTGCCCCCCAGGAGGATCGCATGCACGAGCTGACTTTACGCTATGGGATGAACCCCCACCAGGTGCCCGCCAGGGTATTTACAGAGACCGGCGTGCTGCCGATCGAGGTGCTCTCGGGCAGCTCCGGCTACATCAACCTGCTGGATGGCCTGAACGGCTGGCAACTGGTGCGTGAGCTCAAAGCCGCCACCGGTTTGCCCGCGGCGACCTCCTTCAAGCATGTCAGCCCGGCTGGCGCAGCAATCGCCATCCCCCTTTCCGGGGCGGAAGCACAAGCCTGCTTTGTGGCCGATCTGGAGCTCTCGCCGCTGGCTTGCGCCTATGCGCGTGCGCGCGGTGCCGACCGAATGTCGTCGTTCGGCGACTTTGTGGCTCTATCGGACGAGTGCGACCTGCCCACCGCCCAGCTGATCAATCGTGAGGTCTCGGATGGCGTGATCGCCCCCGGATACACACCCGAAGCGCTGGCACTATTGCGCGCCAAGCGCGGAGGCGGCTACCGCGTGCTGCGCATCGACCCGGCCTACGAGCCGCCGGCACTCGAACAACGCCAGGTGTTTGGCATCACCCTCGAGCAGCATCGCGACGATGCCCTGATCGGCCCGCAGCTGTACCGCAATATCGTCACACGCAGTACAGAGATCCCGCCCAACGGCATGCGCGATTTGATCGTCGCCACCATCGCACTAAAGTACACCCAATCCAACTCTGTTACTCTGGCGCATAACGGCCAAGTGACGGGGGTGGGTGCCGGGCAGCAGTCGCGGGTGCACTGCACTCGCCTGGCGGCCGGCAAGTCGGATTTATGGTTCCTGCGTCAGCACCCGCGCGTGCTTGGGTTAAAGTTCGCCAAAGGTTTGGCGCGTGCAGAGCGCAACAACGCCATTGACCTGTACCTGGGGGGTGAGCTGACGCGTGCCGAACAGAGCGCCTGGGAGGCCTGCTTCCGCGATGTGCCGGTTCGCCTCAGCCAGGCGGATCGTGCCGATTGGCTGGCACAGATTCATGAGGTGGCGCTCAGCTCGGACGCCTTTTTCCCCTTCCGCGATTCGATCGACCGTGCATCCACCAGCGGGGTGCGCTATGTGGCACAACCGGGCGGATCGCTGAACGACCAGGCCGTCATCGAGGCCTGCGACGAATATGGCATGGTCATGGCGCTGACGGAGCTGCGCCTCTTTCACCACTGAGCGGAGAGTCTGTCAACGATCGCGCGGACGCTCCAGGAGCGAAGCCCGCAGGATGGCGTCGTCGCCAAAGCGTTCGCGGATCTCGTCCATCACTACATTCAGGCGCGAACGGCGCTGGTCGGTATGATCCCACAAGCTGAGCTGGTAGCCGCCCTCTTCGATCAGGTTGCTGACGCCCACACCGATCAGACGCACAGCCGCACCGACAGGCCAGGCCTGGTCTAAAAGCGCAACGACCTGCTCATAGATCACTTGATCCTGGTCGGTAGGGGTCTCGAGTGCCACCTGACGGGTGATGGTGGTGAAATCGTGATAACGCAGCTTGAGGCGTACGGTCTTGCCCACCAGATGCTGGGCGCGCAGGATGGCCGCCATCTGTTCGCTCATCTGCAGCAAGGTGCGTGTAAGGGTGCTGCGCTCGCGCACGTCCTCCATATAGGTGCTCTCCTTGGAGACACTGCGCCGTTCGCGCCCAGGGTTCACCTGTCTCTCATCGATGCCGCGCGCGGCTTGCTGCATGCCATGCGCATGACGGCCGAGGGTGCGCTCTAGGGCTGCGGCGGGGTATTCTGCCAGATCGCCAATCGTGTTAATGCCCAGCGAGCGCAAATATCTGCTGGTGACCTGGCCCACGCCCCACAGCTTTTCGATCGCCAGCGGCGCCAGAAAGGCCGCTTCATGGCCGGACGGCACCACCACCAGACCGTGCGGTTTGCCGGATTCACAGGCCATTTTGGCGACGATCTTGGCCGTGGCAACCCCCAGTGAGACGGAGAGCCCCAGCTCATCCTGCACGCGCCGCTGGATCATACCGGCGATCCTATCAGCGCTGCCCCACAGGCGCTCGCAGCCGGTCACATCCAGAAAAGCTTCGTCGATCGAAACCTGCTCGACCAGCGGGGTGATCTCATCGAACATACTCATGATCTTGCGAGAATACTGGCCATAGACACGGTAATGCCCGCACACCACGATCGCCTGCGGACACAGCCGCAGCGCACGCGCCATAGGCATAGCGGAGCGCACCCCAAACACCCTGGCGGGGTACGAGCAGGATGCCACTACGCCGCGCCCCTCGGGGCTGCCACCCACCAACACGGGTTTACCGCGCAGATCGGGGTTGAGCAGCTCTTCGACCGACGCGAAAAAGGCGTCATAGTCGACGTGTATTATCCAGCGCTGTGATGGGTGTGACATGCCCACATTATAACATAGCAGAGCACATTATTTGCTCCCCCGCACGGCCTGCCTTACCATAAGCCCAACAACCCGAACTACACGGAGGCCGCCGATGCTGGCAACCCGCACACTGCTCGAAGAGCGTGAGAATTCCACCCTGGCGTGCTATGCCGAGCGCTCCGCGTTCACGCGCGGTCGGGTGCACCCCGAAACCGAGCACGCCTACCGCACTGCCTTTCAACGCGATCGCGACCGTGTGCTGCACACCACCGCCTTTCGCCGGCTGGAATACAAGACCCAGGTGTTTGTGAACTCCGAGGGTGACCATTACCGTACGCGGCTGACGCATACCCTCGAGGTCGCCCAGATTGCACGCACGCTGGCGCGCGCCTTGTTGGTTAACGAGGATTTGACCGAGGCGATCGCCCTGGCGCACGACCTGGGGCATACCCCCTTTGGGCATGCCGGCGAACGCGTGTTGCACGAGCGCATGGTCGACTATGGTGGCTTTAACCATAATACCCACACCCTGCGCATCATTGAGGAGTTGGAAGACCGCTACCCAGAATTTCCTGGGCTAAACACCACCTGGGAAGTGCGCGAGGGGATCATCAAGCACTCCACCGAGTACGACACCCCGCAGGCCGGCGCCTACCAGCCACACCTGCGCAGCTCGATCGAAGGGCAGATCATCAACATCGCCGACGAGATCGCCTACAACACCCACGATCTCGATGACGGCCTGCGCTCGGGGCTGATCGTACCGCGCCAGCTGTCGGGCGTACCGCAGTGGGATGAGGCCCTCACCGAGCTCGAGATCAACCCCGACGGGATGACGACTCTCGACCGCAACCGGCTGATCCGTTATCTGGTCAACCTCAACGTGACGGATGTGATCAACACCACCGAATCCGAGTTGCAACGCACCGGGGTTGCCTCTCCGGCAGAGGTGCGCAGCCAGCCGCACGATCTGGTGCGCTTCTCGGAGAGACAGCTGCAACTGAACCGCGGGCTCAAGGACTTTCTCTTCAAGTCGCTGTATCGCAACTGGCGGGTCATGCGCATGACATCCAAGCTGATGCGCATGGTCGAACAGCTCTTTGACCTCTTTATCGAACGGCCAGACCTGCTCCCGCCCGAATACAGCGACAAGATCGACGGCTCGCCGGTGCAGCGCATTGTATGCGACTATATTGCCGGCATGACCGACCGCTATGCCATGCAGGAATATCGCCGCCTGCTTGATCCGGAAGAGCGCGTCTAGCTATTCGGCCAGCTCTGAGGTCAGTTCGAGCAGCACCCTTTGGAAATAAGTGTTGTTGGGATCCAGGCTGCTGTCGTATTCCACCGCCACCACCTGGGCTGTCACGCGCAGTGAGCGCGTCTCGAGCGTAATGACCGCGCCCGGTTCAGCCAGCACCAGCTCGCCCTTGGCGCTCAGGCGGTTGTTGAGGGTCGGGTTCTCGTAGGTATATTCCGTCACCAGGAACTTGCTCACCGAGCTGACATCGCCCTTGTCAAACAGCCACACCTCGAGCGCATCGACGTGCTGGGCGCCCACTGCCGGCAGCACATCACTGACACCCACTCCACAGTCGCCCATGAATACGCCGTCGGGCAGCGAGATGGTGAACGAGCAGTCGAAATCATCGATGCCAAAGGTGTACTCTGCCTCATAAGTGCCCAGGATGGTGCCCTCAGCCAGGGTATCCACCGGATAAGCCGGCGGGCTATCCTGTTCGAGCAGCTCATCCTCGTGCGCGAGGTATGGGTCGGGCGGTTCAAAGGCTGGCGAGGGCATCAGGCGCTGCGGTGCGCCGTCCAGCTCCTCAGGCACGTAATAGGAAGCGGTGACATCCTCTGGCAGGGCGTGGCTGGGTACGCCGTATTGGTCGCTTTCGGCGTATTCGGTGTCGATCGTGTCGATGCTAACATCTGGACCGGCCTCGGCGCGCTGTCGCTTGAGAGTCTGTCGCGCCATCATCCACAAGCCCAGAGCCACCAGCCCCAAAAAGGCAGTGACGGCGCCAATAAAGAGCAGGATTCGCCCGACTCTATCGCTGCGTTGCGCACCTGGCGGCTCCACAGGGGTCGATTGCGCCGGCAGGTTGAGGGCTTGCGAAAGCTGACGCAGTTGCAGGGCCCCATGACTATCGCCGAGGGTATCGCGCTGGGCTGCTTCTCCTTCGATGGCAGCGCTGATGTCCTTCCAGGTGTAATCGTCGCTGATGAGCACTTCCAGGCGCGAACGTGCAGCAGCGTCGTTGCCCGTCAGGGCAAAGCCTTCGGCAGCCATCGAGATCCAGCTGATTCGGCTGGCGTCATCCAGCTGAACGGGGGTGGCGCGCAGCTCGCTCGCGGCGCTGAAAATGCGCCCGAATAGCAGGCCGATCAGGATGCCGCACAGCACGGCGACTGCGTACCAGATATAGGGGCTGCGTTGCAAGGTCGGCGCTTGTGCTTGGTTGCGCATGAGATACCTCCTGTCCTAAGCGAGCACGTTTACCCAATGACGGCCACTTTGGGGGCTTTGGTGAGCACCTGGCAGCCATTTGGCGTAATGAAAACACAGTCTTCGATACGGATACCGCCCCAACCAGCCTGGTAGATGCCCGGCTCGACGGTCACGACAGAGCCCTCCGGCAATGGATTGGTCGCCAGGCGCGAAAGGCGCGGGTCCTCGTGGATCTCAAGCCCTACACCGTGCCCCAAGCCATGTCCGAACCAGTCACCATAGCCAGCCTGAGCGATCACATCGCGCGCCAGAGCATCGCCCTCGCTGCCCGGCATGCCGGCACGCAGGCCAGCCTCGGCGGCCTGTTGGGCGCGCAACACCAGGTTCCAGCGCTCCAGATAGGTGTCATCGGCCTTGCCAAAGCAAAAAGAACGCGTGACATCCGAGCAATAGCCGTTATATTGGGCGCCGATATCGATCACGAGCATCTCGCCAACCTGCAGACGGCGCTCGCCAGGGACGGCATGAGCCATGGCGCCATTTTCGCCGACTGCCGTGATGGGGCTGAACGACATAGCCTTGGCGCCATGCGTGCGCATGAACACCTCGACTTCCCAGGCGATCTCGAGCTCACTGACGCCCGGCTTGAGCCAACCCATCAGGTGCTCGACGGTAGCATCGGCGATAGCGATGGCTTTGACGATCGTCTCGAGTTCGGCAGCGTCCTTGGAGGCCCTTAGCCCCTCGACCAGGTTGGTGACGCTCACCCACTCAAGCTCGGGCGGCAGCGCGGCGCGGTAGTCGTTATACAGCTCGACAGTGATCGCGTGGCTCTCAAACCCGAGGCGCCGGGCTGACAGCGAAGCGACAGCCTCTGCCAGGGTGGTGCGCATGCGCTCGGTGATCTTGATGAGCATAAAATCGGGCGCCTGCTGCTCCGCCTGTTCGAAATATCGCGAATCGGTCACGATCAGTGCCTCGCGTGCCGTGATGAGCAGCACCGCATCGGGACTGGTAAAACCCGACATATAGCGGATATTGTTGGGCTGCGTCACCATCAGGCAGTCGAGCTGCTGGCTATCCATCGCCGCACGCAGTCCCGCTAAACGCTTTTCGATCACTGTAGTTCTCCCTCCGCAGACATCTCAAGTAACTCAACCGGAATCTCGGTTGGCCGCATGCTAAAGATATCACACAGGCTGTCGCAAAAGCGCTCCTGCACCTCGGCCATATCAGGCGCATAGCCCAGCTCGGCCGCCAGGCTGGTAACCCCGCCATCGGTGATACCGCAGGCAATGATCATTGCCCAGTGCGCCATGTTGGGATCAACATTGAGCGCCAACCCATGATAGCACACAGCGCCGCGGATGCGAACTCCCAATGCAGCCAGCTTGTTGCGGCCGATCCACACCCCCACGAGCCCCTCGCAGCGATGGGTCGCCAGCCCATATCCGGCCGCCACCCCTGCACCGGCATCCTCGAGCAGATGCATATAGTCGCTCGGGCCGATCCCCAGGTTATTGAGTGAAAGGATCGGGTAGGCCACCAGCTGGCCGGGGCCGTGATAGGTGACATCGCCGCCGCGTTCCGAACAGCACACCGCAACTCGCTCGCGCGCCAGCACCTCTTCGGATACCAGGATATGCGCCGGATCGGCACGCCGTCCGAGGGTAAACACCGGGTCGTGCTCTAAAAGGAGCAGCGTATCGGGGATATCGCCGGCGATACGCTGCGCTACCAGTGATTGCTGCAACGCTTCGACCTTCTGATAGGGCTGGCGCCCTAGGCGGCAGACCCGCAACTCGCGCGCAGATGACGGCTGTGAGTATATCATCCTGCTAACCCAGCCGGTTGCCGACCAGGCCGCGTTGGCCGTTGGCATAGTCGATTGCCGACATGACCCGTTTGCCGGCCGGTTGCACGCTGCGCAGTATCAGGCTGCCAACACCGGTGGCAACCAGCATAGCACCCGCACGGAGCGTAACCGTGCCGGGGACTGCGTCGGCGGTAACCTCGCTGTAGCTGGCGCTGTGGATCTTGACCACCACGCCGTTATAGCGTGTCCAGGCGCCCGGCCAGGGATAGAGGGCGCGCACCTGCCGGTCGATTTCATCCGCAGGGCGCTGCCAGTCGATTTCGCCCTGGGCATGCGTCAGAGGCGGTGCCAGGGTCACAAGAGCGTCATCCTGCGGCTGAGGCTGGATCCTATCCGCCAGGTAGTCGGGCAGTACCTCACTTAACAGGTCAGCCGCAAGATGCGCCAGCCGGCCGGTGAGCGTCAGGGTAGTATCATCGCCACGGATGAGCAGCGCCTTTTGCGCGATGACAGGGCCGGTATCCATGCCAAGGTCAGTGCGCATCAGGCTGATACCTGTTTCCCGCAGACCATTCAGGATGGCGTGTGCGATGGGGGCCGCGCCGCGCAGCGCCGGCAGCAGCGAAGCATGTACGCCCACACATCCGTAAGGTGCCAACGTCAGCCAGGGCTCGCGCAGGATCTGCCCATAAGCCGCCAGCACCAGCACATCCGGGGATTGGGCGCGCAATGATTCCAGCAGCGCCGTAGCGCGCCGCAGGCGCTGGGGCTGGTAGACATTCACCCCCTGTGCCAGGGCCCACTGTTTGGCCGGCGGCATCACCAGCTGCCGGCGGTTGCGCCCGACAGCCTGGTCGGGCTGGGTGATGACGCCCAGCACAGTGTGTTCGGCGGCGACCCGCTCAAAGATCGGGATGGCAAACTCGGGCGTTCCGAGCAGTATGATGCGTGCCATGGCTTCCTTCAGAGGTACAGACTGGCTGCTATTATAGCGCAGCGGCGTTGCCCGGGCAATGGTGCAACCCGCCGCGAATCTTAACGTATTCATTACAAAGGGAATAAGTTTTCCCGTACCGGGAGGAAAGATGACCAACCTAGAAACTCAGCAACTTGACCCGTTTGCTCTGCCCGAGGAAAAGCCGGCCCCTGCATTCAACACGACCAGCGATGACCGTCTGTGGGGTGCTCTCATCTACTGGTCGCAGCTGATCCTGCCGGCAGTTGCGCCGGCTATCGCGCTGCTTTCAGACCAGACCAACAAGATCAAGTTCTTGCGCTACCACGCCATCCATAGCCTGGCGCTGCTGGTCGCCACTCTCTTGTACGAGATCCTGGCGGCGATGGTGGTAGTATTAATCGGCGCTGTGCTGCCATGTTCCATCTGCTTAACCTGGCTGATCTTTGTGCTGCCGGTGGTACCATTTGCGTATTACGGCATCAAAGCATACCAGGGCGAAACCCCTGATGTGCCATGGCTGACCAAATTCCTGGCTAACAACCGCATCGTTTAGCGCCCAGTTGCCTCGCAGGGCAGCGGACGGGTATAATCAGCCATCCTGCCCTGCGAGGAACGCATGACCGCTTCACGTTGGATACTGCGGCGCGCCGCTAACCCGGCTTTTACCGCCTCCAACCCCAACATGGACCCCTTACTGGCTGCCATCCTGTGGGCACGGCGTATCGACACGCCCTCACAGGTGGCGGCCTTTTTCACAGAGCCCTCGCTCGATTCTTTGGGCGATCCATTCACCATGGCGGGTGCTCCCGCGGCAGTCGAGCGCTTGGTGCTGGCGAGAGAGCGCAGCGAGCTGGTGGCGGTGTATGGCGATTTCGACGCTGATGGCATCAGCGCTACGGCGCTCATGTCCGGCGAGCTGCGCCGCATGGGGCTGCACGTCCGGCCGTATATTCCCGATCGCTTCAACGAGTCGTATGGCCTCAACGACCCTGCCCTCGAGCAGCTGGCGGCCGGTGGGGTGCGCCTGGTAGTGACAGTCGACTGCGGTATTCGTTCCGTAAACGAGGCCGAGACCGCCGCGCGCTTGGGACTTGATCTGATAATCTCCGACCACCACTCGGTGCCAGATGTGTTGCCGCGTGCGCTGGCTACCATCGACCCCAAACAGCCCGGCTGCAGCTACCCGTTCAAAGAGCTCTCCGGTGTGGGGGTCGCCTACCAGCTGCTCAGTGCCCTCAGCCAGGCCCTCGGGCAGGGTGCCTTGCCGCGCGAGGTACTCGAGCTGGTGGCACTCGGCACCGTCTCTGACATTGTGCCGCTGGTGGATGAAAACCGCACGCTGGTGACCCTCGGGCTCGATGCGCTGCGCAACTCCTCGCGGCCGGGCTTGTTGGCCCTCATGCAGGCTGCCCAGGTCCAGCCGGATACGGTGGATAGCCAGGCGATCGGCTTTCGTCTGGGGCCGCGCATCAACGCCGCCGGCAGGCTGGCCAACGCAGCGATCGCCCTGCAGCTCTTAACCACCAACCAGCCGGAAGAGGCGGCCGCCCTGGCGCAGCAGCTCTCGACCATCAATCAGGAGCGCCAAAGCATGCTGCAGAAACAGGTGTGTCTGGCAGAGGAGATCCTGGCGGATGAGCTCGCCGAACCGGTGCTCTTTGCGGCGCACCCCGAATTTCACGAAGGCCTGGTGGGGCTGGTGGCCAGCCGCCTGTGCGAGCAGTATTACCGCCCGGCGCTGGTGTTCAAGCAGGGTGAGCAGAGCGCTCGGGGGTCGGCACGCAGCATCGAGGGCGTGCACATCACCCAGGCGCTCGACCAGCTCTCGGCGCTGTTGGAGCACTATGGCGGGCACGCCCGTGCCGCCGGCATGACGGTGCCCAACGCCAACCTGGAAGCCCTGCGATCTGGCCTGAGCGAGCAGTTCGCTGCCGCGTCGGCAACTGAACTGTATACCCCGCGCATCCTGGTAGATGCCATTGTGCCGCTGCGGATGGTAACGCCCGCATCGCCGCGCGAGCTGCGGGCACTCGAACCCACCGGCGAAGCCAACCCCGAGCCTTCGCTGGCTACCCTGGGATTGACGCTGCAGCAGATCCGCACGGTCGGGGCTGATGGGCAGCACCTGCGGCTTCAGGTCAGCGATGGGCAACGCTCGTTGCCGGCGATCGCCTTCCGCCAGGGGGCACGCATCACCGAATTCAAGCCCGGCCAGGCGATCGACCTGATCTACCAGCCCAGCCTGGACAGCTGGCTAGGGCAGGAGACCCTGCAGTTGGTCGTCAGCGACGTTCGAGCGCATCAAGCCAGCGCGCCATGAAGCGTTTTATCAAGTGCCCTGTAGACTGCAAACAGCCATTTTTATGGCAGGCAATACAAGAACTTAAATAAGATGCAGTAGTGGTAAAAACCCGTACTCGTACGGATTACCCAAGCAGTTCTAAAGCCTCCTGCCTTACACGATCCAAAAGCTCCGCAGATGAATCATATTCATCAAATCCCCGGCAAACCTTTTTGATCAGCTCGTCCGCTTTCTCAAAGGAATACTTTTCACCAAGCATACGGAACAACTCATAATCGTATGCTCCCAGCCTCTGCAGGTGGCCCCGCACGCTGTACCAGGGTTTTCTCTCTCCATCCAGCGCCGGATAAACCACAAAGGAATTACCCGCTGGATAGCGTATCGTTTTATCATTTCCCGGTAGATAGCAGGTCTCTTTTTCCAATTCCTCATTATGCATATGATATCCCCAATGGAGGAATCCGGGGCACTGATAATGGTAACATAACCACAGTGTTAATCTGCTTACGGTAAGAGGCAGGTCGATTACCCGATTCATCGTGGATCCCGCCGGAAACCCGCAGGTATATATCCACAACTCTTCTCCCATATCCTGTAGTTCACGATAGGTATCATAATATTCTTCAAAAATAGTCTGTTTCACTACCCAGACATCCAATGCGCCGTAAATTTCCGTTGATTCTACCGGGTCATTGATCTTTACTCCCAGCATCAGTGATCTGCAGATGCCCGACAAAGCTCTGTAGGAAAGACTGTTTGGAAACTGTGGTTCATCCACAAGGCACTGCATATAGTGTGCTTCCCACTGATTCTCCTGCACACATTTCCAGGCCTTTGTAAAGTATAATTTCAGCTGGCGATAACCTTCCAGTGTAGTCACACCCACCTGGCGATCCCAGAGAAGCCACTGTTCCGCTTCATCCCATTGTTCAAACCGGGCAACAAAGCCTCCCAGGATCTTTTTAAATCCCATTTCCATAGCAAGATTTCCCACAAAGGCGGCATGGGTAAAATCAAAATCAATTACCTTGCCTTCTGCATCACGGACAGGAACTCCGGAAGGGATCATGAGATAATCATTTCGCATGTCCAGCTGGTTTTCAAGGTATGCGGTTAACACTTCCCTGAAGGCTTCACTGCCGAACTCTACCTGATGCTGTTTTGCCAATTCCTTGTAATAAATCCAATTGATCATATGGAACGAACTGTCTTTCAAATCCGGCAGTACTGTTTCATATACCTTTAATGTAACCGGAATCTCTATTTCTTTCTTTCCGATCCTCAAAGAAAGACTGCCCTCATAGCTTTCGGGAACGGCATCTTTCTCCACATCAATCCGAAAGTAAAAAGCTGCTCTGCCTGCGTATAATTGTCCGTTTTCCACCGGCTTGGTGATATCGTACACGTCAAAGGGAGCTTTTCTGGTAACAAAATGCTTTACACTCTCATAATCAAAAGTTGTTAGTATCTTGGCACCACTGTTTTCTCCCACATGGGCAGGCAGGAGCTGATAAACAGCAAGATATCCCGTAAGATGATTCATCCGAACAGTAATCGTTTCTCCTTCCTGCACCTCCAAATCAGCCAGCACCTGAAAACACACATCACTGTTCCTGGGTGCGTACAATTGGATTTCCGACTTTCCTGCCGGACTGCTGTCAGGATAAATCCATTCGTTTTCTGAATATACACAGTAGTTCATGGTTTATCTCCTCTCAAATGTAATCCGCATTACCGAATAAGGATAATAGATCCTCTCCTATCCTTGGTACATAGCTCGCAAGTTTTTTCCGCCCGCTTTTTAGTGGCAAGATTATTATTGTGCGCGGGCTTCTCTCTATCGGTTTCCTCACACAAGATACTATAAACGCTCTTGCGGATTTGATCCACTTCTTTATCTTTCAGCATGTTATACCAGCGGGATAGCTGCAGCCGTTCGGCAATTAGCTTCTCACGTTCTGGTTATATTACCGATTCCTGTGGTCTCTTGTCGATGGCTGGGCCTGTCCATAGTATCTAACCAATCTAGTACCTGCATTTGGCGAGCCGGCGGGTGTGGTGTACTATCTGGAGTCGAACTACGCACCGCCAGCAACCGCCGCGCAAATCGGCGCACAGAATCCGGAGAGGGTCGCCCAGGGTCGCGCCTCCCCTCCTCGCACGCGTACCGCTAGACGTAATTGGAGGATTATGGCATGAGCGCACGTCAGGGCTTGCTCGCCCTCGAAGATGGCACCACCCTGATCGGTCGTTCGGTGGCAGCCGAGGGCGAATGGACGGGCGAGATCGTCTTTGTCACCTCGATGCTGGGCTACCAGGAGATCATCACCGACCCATCCTTCTGGGGCCAGATGGTGGTGTTCACCTACCCGCACATTGGTAACGCGGGGGTCAACCCGCAGGATAATGAATCTCACCAGCCCTATGTGCGCGCCGTCATCGCGCGGCAGATATGCACCCAACCCAGCAACTGGCGCGCCAGCGAATCCCTGCCCGACTATCTGAGCCGCCATAACATCCTTGCACTCGACAACATCGACTGCCGCCATCTGACACTGCTACTGCGCAGCAAGGGCATCATGCGTGCGGCTATCTCCACCACCAACCTCGATCCTGACCGCCTGGTTGAGATGGCGCGTAATGCCCCGCAGATGATCGACCTGCGTCCGGCTTCCAAAGTCTGCAGCCCGCAGATAACCGCGTGGGATGAAGCCCTGGTGGCCGAATGGCGGCCGCCGGCGCTGCACCCGGGCGCCACCAACCCGCACGTGGTGGTGATCGATTGCGGCGCAAAACACAGCATCATGCGCGCGCTGGTCTCGTGCGGCGCCAGGGTCACTGTTGTGCCGTATGACACCAGTGCTGAGGCAATCCTGCAGCTCGCCCCGGATGGCGTGTTGGTCAGTAACGGCCCCGGCGACCCGACCACCTGGGAACCGACCGTCAACAGCATCCGCGCGTTGTTGGGCAAGCTGCCCCTCTTTGGTATCTGCCTGGGGCACCATCTGATTGCATTAGCCTGCGGACGCAGCACCGAACGTCTGCTCTTTGGCCACCATGGCGATAACCAGCCCGTACAGCGCTATGAGGGCGGCATGGTCGAGATCACCGCACAAAACCACCACTATGTGGTCGCCTCTGATGCCCCAGCCGGCAGCCCGCTGGTGAACACGACTCGCAACCTCAACGACGGCACAGTCGAGAGCGGCGCGTCGGAAGCGCTGCGCATCACCTCGGTGCAGTATCATCCCGAGGCATCACCCGGTCCGCACGATAGCGCCTACCTGCTGGCTGAATTTGTGAGCTCGCTGGTACCCAACCAGCAGGCGGAGGCCTGAGAATATGCCAAAACGCACCGATCTGCACAAGATCCTGATCATCGGCTCGGGACCGATCGTCATCGGCCAGGCCTGCGAGTTTGACTATTCCGGCACGCAGGCCTGCAAGGCGCTGCGCGAAGAGGGTTACCAGACTGTACTGGTGAACTCGAATCCGGCTTCGATCATGACCGACCCGGGGGTGGCCGACATTACCTATGTCGAGCCGCTGACGGTGCCGATGATCGAATCGATCATTGCGCGCGAACGCCCGGATGCCCTGCTTTCGACCATGGGCGGACAGACTGCCCTCAACCTGGCAGTTGCCCTGCAGCGCGCCGGCGTGCTGGAACGCTACGGAGTCGAGTTGATCGGCGCGCGCGCACATTCAATCGAGCTGGCCGAAGACCGCGAGATGTTCAAGCGCACCATGCTGGAAGCCGGTCTGGACGTTCCGCGCAGCCATATCATCACCAGCCTTGCGCAAGCGCGCGAGATCCTGCCCGAGATCGGCCTGCCCGCCATCATCCGCCCGTCTTTCACCCTGGGCGGTACCGGCAGCGGCATCGCTTATAACCGCCACGATTACGACGACATGATCCTCACCGGTCTGGAGCAGAGCCCGGCCCACCAGGTTTTAGTGGAACAGAGCGTCATCGGTTGGAAAGAAATTGAGATCGAGGGCATGCGCGACGCCGATGGCAACTTTGTGGTGGTATGCGGCATCGAAAACCTCGACCCGATGGGCGTGCACACCGGCGATAGCATCACCGTAGCGCCCATACAGACCCTTACCGACAAGGAATATCAGGTGCTGCGCAACCAGACGCGCATCGTGATGGAGCGCGTCGGCGTGGAGACGGGCGGTTCGAACGTGCAGTTCGCCGTCAATCCGGCGGATGGACGCAGCGTGGTGATTGAGATGAACCCGCGCGTCTCGCGCAGCTCGGCGCTTTCCTCCAAGGCCACCGGCTTTCCAATTGCCAAGATCGCCGCCAAGCTGGCAGTGGGTTACCGCCTGCACGAACTCAAGAACGATATCACGCGCGAGACGCCGGCATGTTTTGAACCAACGCTGGATTACGTGGTTGTGAAAATCCCGCGTTGGAATATGGAAAAGTTCCCGCAGGCCGATGCAACCCTCGGCACGCAGATGAAATCCGTCGGTGAGGTGATGGCGATCGGCCGCACCTTTACAGAGGCGCTCTGTAAGGGGCTGTCCGCGCGCGAAGATAACCGCGATGGCGTGTTCGACGCGCATGCTGCGCAAGCCAGCCTCGAGGAGATCCGCCGGCACCTGGCAGTGCCCGGGCAGGACCGCATCTTTTACGTGAGTGCAGCGCTGGACAAGGGGTTCAGCGTCGAAGAGATCAACGAACTCTCTCGCATCGACCCGTGGTTCATCCGCGAGATTGGCTCATTGCACGTACTGCGTGACGAAATCCGCGGCAAACCGCTGGATGCTATTAACGAGCCGCTGATGTATGCGCTCAAACGCGCCGGCTTTACCGATAGCCTGGTCGCCCGCCTGGTGGCACCCGCCGTGAACGAGCTGCAGGTGCGCAGCTACCGCAAAGAGCTGGGGGTGGCGCCGGTCTATTCGCGTGTCGATACCTGCGCAGCCGAGTTTCCTGCCCACACGCCCTATCTGTACTCGAACTATGAATCGGTCAACGAATCCGACCCGATCGATAACCGCAAGATTGTGGTGCTGGGCAGCGGTCCTAACCGTATCGGTCAGGGCATCGAGTTCGACTATTGCTGCACGCACGCCGTCAAGGCCTTTCGGGCGATCGGCTACGAGACCATGATGGTCAACTGCAACCCCGAAACAGTCTCGACCGACTATGACGAATCCGACCGGCTTTACTTTGAGCCATTAACGCTCGAGCACATCCTCAACGTCTACGACCAGGAGCGCCCCGAGGGCGTGGTGGTGCAGTTTGGCGGGCAAACACCCCTCAAGCTGGTCAACAAGCTGGCACAGGCCGGCGTGCCGATCCTGGGCACTTCGCCGGAGGGCATCGACCTGGCAGAAGACCGCGAGCGTTTTGGCGCGCTGATGGCCAGCATAGGCCTGCCCATGCCCGACCACGGCATCGCGCGCTCGGTCGAGCAGGCCTTTCAGGTGGCGGAATCGATCGGATACCCGGTAATAGTTCGGCCCTCCTACGTGCTGGGCGGACGCGCCATGGCGATCGTCTATACGCCACAGGATCTTGATCAGTATATTCGTTCGGCGGTGCAGGTGGCCGAAGACACGCCGATCCTGATCGACCGTTTTCTGGAAGATGCCTTTGAGATGGACGTGGATTGCGTCTGCGACGGCAAAGATGTGCGCATCGCCGCTATCATGGAACAGATCGAGCTGACCGGCGTTCATTCGGGCGACAGCGCCTGTGTGATCCCTACCGTCATGGTGGGCGAAGAGAGCCTTGAGACCCTGCGGAGCTATACCCGCCGCCTGGCAGAGGCGCTCGATGCGCGCGGCTGCCTGAACATCCAGTACGCTATGAAAGACGGTGTGGTGTATGTGATCGAAGCCAACCCGCGTGCTTCGCGCACCGTGCCTTATGTGAGCAAGGCCACCGGCATCACCTGGGTGCGGGTCGCCTGCGAGGTCCTGGCTGGCCGCAGCCTGGCCGAGCTGGACGTGCCCGACGAACCGCTGTTGCGCGGACACTTTGTCAAGGAAGTAGTGCTGCCCTTTGTCAAGTTCCCTGGCGAGGCCGCCATTCTACTGCCGGAGATGCGTTCAACCGGCGAAGTGATGGGCATGGATGACGAGTTCGGTATGGCCTATGCCAAGGCGCAGATGGCGGCCGGCAACTCGCTGCCGTGCGAGGGCACCGTCTTTCTCTCGGTCAACGATCGCGACAAGCACAACCTGACACCGCTGGCCCAAAAGATGACCGATCTTGGGTTCCGCCTGTTGGCTACGCGCGGCACCGCCCAGTTTCTGCGCGACCAGGGATTACAGGTTGACAGGATACTCAAAGTCAGCGAAGGTCGCCCCAACGGCGTTGACCTGATCATTAACGGTGAGATCAACCTGGTGATCAACACCCCACTGGGCAGCCGTGCCTTTGGCGACGAGCACCTGCTGCGTCAGGCAGCCATCAGCCATGGCGTGCCGGTGCTGACGACCCTTTCCGGCGCACAGGCGGCCATCCAGGCGATCGAATGCCTGCGCCGCGGAAAAGTCAGCGTCAAGAGCCTGCAGGAACACATGCAGGAGCGTGTCTCGGCTTAATCAGGAGGTATCGCATGTCTAATGCCATAGATCATCTGATGTCGTTGGCCAAGTCAGTCCGTATGGTCGATCTGCGCTTTTGCGACTTGCCGGGCGTTTGGCAGCACCTCACTATTCCGGTTGAGCGCCTGGGCCAGGATGTCATCGAAAACGGGCTGGGTTTTGACGGCTCCTCCATCCGTGGTTTTAAAGAGATCCACGAATCTGACATGCTGCTGAAGCTGGATGTCAGCACTGCCTTTATAGACCCAATCCTTGAGGTGCCGACTCTCGACGTGATCTGCGACGTCTATGATCCGATTACGCTGATGCCCTACGGGCGCGATCCGCGTTATGTGGCGCGCAAGGCCGAGGCCTATCTGCGCCAGACCGGCATTGCGGATGTCGCCAATATCGGGCCTGAGGCTGAGTTCTTTATCTTTTCGGATGTGCGCTACGGCTATGACGCCAACCTGGCTTACCACCGCATCGACAGCCCCGAGGGATGGTGGAATTCGGCCAAGGAAGAGAGCTCTCACTTTGGCGGGCAGATACCGCCCAAACGCGGATACTCGCCAGTGCCGCCTACCGACTCGCTGATGGATATCCGCAGCAAAATGGTGCTGGCGCTGATGTCCGCAGGACTCGAGATCGAACTGCACCATCATGAAACGGCCACCGCCGGGCAATCTGAGATTGTGCAGCGCTATGAACAGCTGCTCGGGTGCGCCGATAGCGTGATGAAGTTCAAGTACATCATCAAGTCGGTGGCGCGTCAGAACAACCTGACGGCTACCTTTATGCCCAAACCGCTCTTTGGCGATAACGGCTCAGGTATGCACGTGCACCAGAGCCTATGGAAGGGCGGCGAGAACCTCTTTTACGATGAAGCCGGCTATGCCCAGCTTTCGGACGTGGCGCGTTGGTATATTGGGGGTCTGTTAAAGCACAGCCCGGCGTTGCTGGCTTTTACCAGCCCAACCACCAACTCCTATCGGCGCCTAGTGCCCGGTTTTGAGGCGCCTGTGATTTTGGCTTATTCGCAACGCAACCGTTCGGCTGCCTGCCGCATCCCGATTTATTCAACGAGCCCAGCCGGCAAGCGCGTCGAGTTCCGCCCGCCCGACCCATCCTGCAACCCCTACCTGGCGTTCTCTGCCATGCTGATGGCGGGGTTGGATGGTATCCAGAACCGCATCGACCCGGGTGAGCCGATGGACAAGGACCTCTATGGCCTGCCGCACGAAGAGCTCAGGGATATCCCGCAAGTGCCTGGATCGTTGATGGCGGTGCTTGATGCACTCGAAGCCGACCACGACTTTCTGTTAAAGGGCGACGTCTTTACCGAGGATCTGATCAGCACCTGGATCAGCTACAAACGTGAAACAGAGGCGGTGCCGATCAGCTTGCGTCCGCATCCCTACGAGTTTATGCTCTATTACGACATCTAAGTGCCCGGGAGGACGCATGCCTGCACCTGTCTGGCTCGATCCGCGCCTAGCCAGCACGCTGCAGCACGTCCTGGCCGGCTTGCCCGACGACCTGCAGCGCGCAGGGTGGGATGAGAAGCTCACGGGACTACTGGGCCAGACCGCTCATCCAGAGCGCGCCCTGCTTAACCTGGCGACTTTTACCGACCGCCTGAGCGACCCGGCGCGTTTTTGGCACTCAGCCACTGCCAACTCGCGCATCCTGCGGGTATTAATGAGCCTGTTTGCCGGCAGCCAGCACCTCTCGCAGGTGCTCCTGCGCCACCCCGAACGCTGGCCGCAACTCGAGAACAATACCGCCCTCAGGCATACACGGTCACTGGCGGATTATCGTGCTGAACTGGATAGCCTGATCGCCCAGTATCCCGAGCGCAGCGCACTCACCACTGCGATGTGCGCCTGGCAGGGCTGGGAGATGCTGCGCATTGGCGTGGGCGATCTGGCTGGACTGACAGACCTGGATACCGTCGTGCGGCAGCTATCCAACCTGGCTGAAAGCCTGGTGCAGGCTTGCCTGCAGGTTTGTAGGCAAGGTCCAGAGCCATATCCAGACGGCCTGACCGCTCTCGGCATGGGCAAGCTGGGCGGACAGGAGCTCAACTATAGCTCAGATATCGACCTGGTGTTCCTGGCCGAACGCCACAGCCAGACGCTGCTTCGAAGCGTCGAGGGCACCATCGCGATGCTGTCGGCTGTCACCCCCGAGGGCTTTATGTACCGCGTGGATATGCGCCTGCGCCCGTGGGGCAAATCCGGTCCGCTCCTGCCCACCCGCGCCGGATACCTGCGGTACCTGGCACGCTCAGCCAGGTTGTGGGAGCTGCAGGCCCTGCTGAAGGCGCGCCCTATCGCCGGCGACCTGGCCTTGGGCGAGCGCTTTCTGGCGGACGTGCGCCCCCTGATGGCGGCCTGCGATGCGATGGGCATCCGCGATACTGTGCGCGAGATGAAGGAACGCATAGAGGCCGACCTGGCAGAGCGTGGCAAACTGTGGGGTGAGGTCAAACTGGGGGTCGGGTCGATCCGCGACATTGAGTTTGTGGCCCAGTATCTGCAGCTGCGCCATTGCGACAAGCTCCCCATGCTGCTCGAACGCAACACGCTCTCCGCGTTGCGACAGCTGCATGAACACACTATCCTGAGCGAGCACGACTATCGCATCCTCTCGCAGGGTTATACCTTTTTACGCCCCCTCGAACACTACCTGCAGCTCATGGATTATCACCAGCTGCATTCGGTACCTCAGTCAGCCGGCGAGCTCGACCAGCTGGCGCGGCGCTTGGGCTTTAGCGGGGATACCGCCGGCAGCGTGCTGCTGGCGCATTATCAACAGCACGCGAACGCCATCCGTCAGGTGTTTGATGAACAGTTTTATGACAAGTCGTCTCCCTCCAGCGCAGACGCCGAAGGCCTGGCGCCCCAGGTGGTGCGGCATCTCGAGCGTCTGAGCCCCTCTTATCGCGAAACATTCACCGATGCCGAGATCCAGCACCATGCTGAGCTGATCGGCCGGCTGCGGCCGGATAACCTGGTCGAGATCGAAGCCGTTACGCTGCCCAGCGGTCAAATCTCGCTGACCGTGGTAGGCTATGATTTCCCTGGCGAACTCCCGGTGATCTGCGGGCTGATCCGCGCCTACGAGTTCAACATTGAAGATGGCAACATCTTTACTTACGAACCGCTGGCCGAGGATGAGCAGCACACATCGGAGGACTCGACGCGCAAGATCGTGGATGTGCTGACCCTCACCGACACGCTACTAGCGCGCAGTGAAAACACCTGGCAACACTACCACGACGACTTGGAGTATTTCATCGCCGAGCTGCAGGCTGGGCGCTCGCTGGCGGTGCACACCGAGCTGGCCAAGCGCATTGCCGTGACAATCCCGCCCACCAGCGGCACCGTACCGCATCTGCAGCCGATCGAAACAAAGGTCGATAACAAGACCTCGGCACGCTATACCATGCTGCACATCGAGGCTGCCGATACACTCGGTTTTCTCTACGAAGTCACCAACGCGCTGGCGCTGATGGACTTTCAGATCTCGATGGTAACGGTGGATACCACCGGACGGCGTGCGCACGACATCTTTTGGCTCACCGATCGTGATGGCGCCAAGGTCACCGCTGAAAACCGCCAGCACGAGCTGACCACCGCGGTTATCCTTGTCAAGCACTTTACCCATCTTTTACCGCACTCGCCCAACCCGGAATCTGCCCTGCTGCACTTTCGCGAGCTGCTGGGCGAGTTAATGCGGCGCGAAAATTGGATGCACGAGCTGGCCTCACTCGAGCGCCCCGAGGTACTGGCGCGCGTCGCCAGGCTGCTGGGGGTAAGCGATTTTTTATGGGATGACTTTTTGCGGCTGCAATACGACAGCCTCTTTCCGTTGGTCAGCGATATCAACGAGCTGCGCCTGGTCAAGAACCGCGAGGCGTTGCGCAGCGAATTGCGCTCCGAGCTCGGTCAAGCCCAGGACGATGCCGCGCGCATCGATGCGCTCAACCGCTTCAAGGACCGCGAGATTTTTCGCATCGACCTGCGCCACATTCACGAGCTGGTGCCCGAGTTTACCCATTTTGCACTCGAGCTGACCGACCTGGCCGATGTGGTGCTGGTGGAGGCGATCGAGCTGGCGATTGCCCGCGTTGCAGCCCAGCTGGGCGATGCGCCGCAACCCTCGCGCTGGTGCCTGAGCGCGCTGGGCAAGTGCGGCGGGCGCGAGATGGGTTACGCCTCGGATATCGAGCTGATCTTTGTCTACGAAGCGAGCGACGCTTTGGCGGGGGTCTTTTACCAGCAGGTAGTAACCGAATTACTCAATGTGATACGCAGCCGTCAAGCGGGCATCTTTACCATCGACCTGCAGTTGCGTCCCTACGGCAGTGCCGGCAGCCTGGCGGTCTCGCTCGAATCGTTCCGCACCTATTATGCCCCGACCGGCCCGGCCTGGCCCTACGAGCGTCAGGCGCTGATCAAGCTGCGCCCGCTGGCCGGCGATGAGGCTCTATGCAGCACGCTGACCGCGCTGCGTGATGAATACCTCTACCAATCCGGCGCGGTGGATCTGCCCGCTGTGCGCGCTATGCGCGAACGGCAGGTGCGCAACCTGGTGCAGGGCGGTACTATCAATATTAAGTTCAGCCCGGGGGGCACGGTAGATGCCGAATATCTGGTACAGATCCTGCAGCTGGCATACGGCGCGAGCCGCCCGGAGCTGCGCCGGACCAACACATTCGAGGCGATCGACGCGCTCTTGAGCGCCGGGTTGATACAGACGGCACAACACAACGCACTGGTGGATGCCTACATGCTCCTGCGGCGCACGGTGGACGCCCTACGCATGGTGCGCGGCAACACCTTTGATCTGACGGTACCAGAAGTGCACACCGACGAGTTTGCCTATCTGGCGCGCCGCCTGGGTCTGGGGCACGATACGGCGGCCTACTATGCGCGTCTGGTCGAGGCAATACGCACCATCCTGGCGCTGCAAAACAGCCTGTGGGCGGGGCTCTAGTTACCAGCCGTGCTTGGCTGCTTTACGCCACTTTTCGATATCGGATTTCGGGGTATAGTTGGGAGCCGGCGCTTCGGAACCGCCATCGTCGTCGTCATCGCCGAACGATCCCTCTTCGCCGCGCATGGCAAACCGAGAGATCGCGCGCTCGGCTGGTGTTTCACACTCTGGGCAGGGCACACAGATCTCATCAGCCGCACTGACTTTTAACAAGCGTTCAAAGCGCAGCTTGCATTTGGGGCAATAGTATTCGTAAAGCGGCATATCCAGCTCCTGTTAGTCTCGCGGCAGCCAAAGGAAAAACGCGGTCGTCACGATTTGTGCGATGCCACCCACCAGCATGGTGGTGCGCACCCCCCAGATGCTCATCAGCGCCGCGCCGATCAGCGGACCCAGGAACATGCAAAAGTTGGCTTCCATGCTCCAAAAGGCCCCAAAGAGCGCCTGACGTTCGGCCGAAAGGGTGCCCAGCATGATATCAAAGAGGGCGACATCCACCCCTGCGATGGTGGCACCCCACAACACAGCGAGCGGCAGGATCCACCAGGCGGAGGGTATCAGCGAAGAAAGCATCACATAAACCCCCAAGCCGGCAGCGCAGATGTAGAGCATGCGGCGATGCCCAAAGCGGTTGGCCACGCGTCCCCAGAAGAGGTACCCCACTACCAGTGCCAGCGATCCGAGCGTACCGCGCAGGCCGATGAGGGTGTCGGCTGCCTCGAGCTCGTTGACCCACAGCAAAGTATAGAGCGGAATCGGCAGGTAAAGCGCGATGCGATACAGGAATGTTACCGCCTGATAGACCATAAAGGGTTTGTGAGTCATCACCGGCTTTATATAGTTTGCCACCCGCTCACGCAGCGGCAGGCTAGAGGGTGACCTTACTACAGGTGTAGAGTCTACCACGATGCGCCGGAAAAAGAGCGGGTCGATCAGGCCAAAGATGAACGAGATAAAGAACACCAGCTGATAGTTGATCGGAAAACTGACGTGGTCGAGCATCCAACCAAAAAAGGCAGAGGATAGCGCCATCGCGAGCGACATGAGCGCCCAACGGGTGCCGTTAACCCTGGCGCGGTTCTGCGCCGAGACGGCCATTGACATCACTGCCGTCCAAGCAGGGATCGCTACCGCCTCCGCCAGTACTTTGGCTACCCAAATCCCCACCAGCACGTATGGCAGCTGTTCAACCGCCACGAAAAAAGGTGCAATGGCACAGGCGAGGTATGCCATCAGCACCACTGTCACCCATTTGATGCGCACCTTGACAAGGTCGCTGCTGCGCTCGGCGACCAGTGCGCCCGGTAACAGGAACAAGACAGCCGCCAGCGAAGGCCCAGAGGTCAGCCAGCTGATCAGCGTTGGTGACGCCCCCAACCGCGCCAGAAAGACCGGTAAAAAGGCCACAATGCCACCGCTTGCCACTCCCACCATGGTCGTGTTAAAGTACAGGAGCTGCATGTTGCGCTCTTCCTGGTTTTGGGGGCGTAGCTTTAGGGCATTGGAGAGGGCCAGCCAGACGCGTCCGACGCCCTCTCGCAGCGAAAGGGTCGTCATAACGCGTAGCCTGCGGTTGTTACAGTATGGCGATACCGGTGGAACTGGATCATGCCGGCTATTATATCCTGTTCGTCGAAATTGAGGTAGTTCATGGTCGAACGCACTGAAACTGGTTTTGAGGGCTTGTGTATCCTGGAACCGCGCCTGTTCCCGGACGCGCGCGGCTATTTCTATGAAAGCTACAACCAGCGCGATCTCGAGCACCTGGGCATTAGCACGGTTTTTGTGCAGGACAACCACTCCTGTTCGCATCAGGGCACCCTGCGCGGGATGCACTATCAGCTCGCCCCTGGACAGGTCAAGCTGGTGCGTGTGGTGGTAGGCGAGATCTATGATGTGGTGGTCGACCTGCGCCGCGACCAGCCGACTTATGGCCGCTGGTTTGCCGTGACCTTGTCCGCCGAAAACAAGCGCATGCTCTATATCCCGGCCGGGTTCGCGCACGGCTTTTGTGCCACCAGCCCAGTCGCCGAATTCCTCTACAAGGTATCGAGTTTTTACGACCCTCCCGCCGAACGCGGCCTGGCGTGGGATGACCCGCAGATCGGCATCCCCTGGCCGGTGGCGAATCCGCTCCTATCCGAGCGCGACCAACGCCATCCGCGCCTGGCTGAAATCAGCCCAGCCGACCTGTTTTAACAGCGCGCTACGGGCAGCTCGGTAGGTTTGTGGATACCGTGCTGAGTGATAATGCCCATTATCAGCTGGGTCGGGGTCACGTCAAAAGCCGGGTTTCGCGCAATCGCTTCAGGGTGCGAGATGCGCACCCGCGTGAGTTTGCCCTGGTCATCCATGCCCGTGACGTAGAGCACCTCATCCTGGCTGCGCTCCTCGATCGGGATATCATCACCGGTGGTGCAATCCGGGTCGATCGTGCTGGTGGGCGCCGCCACATAAAAGGACACGTGGTTGGCAGCAGCACAAAGGGCCTTTTCGTAGGTGCCGATCTTGTTAGCCGTATCGCCGTTGAGCGCAATGCGATCGGCGCCGACAATCACCAAATCGACCTCGCCGCGGCGCATCAATAACCCGGCGGCGTTATCGGCGATCAGCGTGTGGCGGATGCCCTCGCCTTGCAGCTCCCAGGCCGTCAGCGAGGCGCCCTGCCCACGCGGACGCGTTTCATCCACCCACACCGAGACGCGCTTGCCCTGACGAGCCGCCATATAGATCGGCGCCAGCGCGCTGCCCCAATCGACAAAAGCCAGCCAGCCGGCGTTGCAATGTGTCAGCACCCTCGCGCCGTCGCGGATCAACTCTGCGCCATGCCGGCCGATCGCCTCGCCCGCCGCGGCGTTCTCGTCGGCCAGGCGCTCAGCCTCTGCCAAAGCTGCCTCGCGCGCCTGCGCTACAGTGTCGGCATTGAGGGCTGCCTGATAGACGCGCTCGATGGCGTAAAAAAGGTCCTGCGCGGTGGGGCGCGTAGCGCGCAGCAGGGCGCGCCCGGCGGCCAGCTCATCGCAAAAAGCCGACGAATCGGGCGCCTGCATCACCACCTGGGCCATGCCGTAACCGGCTGCCGCGCCGATCGCGCCGGCACCGCGCACCACCATGGTCTTAATGGCATCGGCGGTTGCGTGATAATTGGGCAGGTCGATCAATTCAAAACGATGCGGCAGGAGCAGCTGATTGATCATGCGCACCGCGCTGCCCGCCATCCATACTGTGCGATAGGGGATCCCGTTAACTTGCATGGCGTCCTTTCTAAAACCCGCGCACTTTGTCGATCTGGTTGATAAGCGGCAACTCACCGCGTTCAAAGCGCCTGATGTTGGCGGTAAATGTGGCATAGAGGCGCTCAAGCTCGAACTGGCTGCCGCCGGCGGTGTGCGGGGTAATGATCAGGTTGGGGGCATCCCACAGTTCACTCTCGGCGGGCAGCGGCTCGACAGCGCAGACGTCCAGGGCCGCACCGACCAGGTGTCCGCTGCGCAGTGCCGCCACCAGCGCGTCTTCATCGATCACCCCGCCGCGTGAAACGCCCACCAAAAACGCGCCCGGCTTGATCTGCGCCAGTTCGCGTTCGCCGATCAATCCAAGCGTATCCGGCGTATAAGGCACCGTCACGGCCACGTAATCTGATTCGGCAAGCATCGCCGGCAGCTCCTCCAGGCTGTCGAGGCGCTTGACATAGGCAGGCACCTGCCCGCGGATAATGTCCACCGCAAGGATGCGCATGTCAAAGGCGGCAGCGCGCTTGGCGATGGTGCGGCCGATCACGCCAAAACCGACAATGCCCAACGTGGCGTCGGTGAGCTCCAGCAGGTAGTTGCGCAGCTCCCTGGATGCCCAGGCGTGCTCCTGCTGACGGCGGAAGCTGGTCGTCAGCCCGCGCGTATGAGCCAGGATGAGCGCCATGGTGTGGTCGGCCAGGCTGTTGCCATGGGTACCGCTGGCGTTGGAAAGCAGCACATCGCCCGCCACGAATTCGGGGATCGCCATAAAGCCATTCACGCCGGTGCTGGGCGCCTGAACCCAGCGCAGTTTAGGGGCTGCCAGGAATTCGGCGCGGTTACACGAGCCCCACAGGATGTCGGCATCGGCCAGTTCCTGGCGGAAGAGCTCGGGCTGCTGGGCAAGGATCACCTCGTGCTGCGGAAATTCGCGCTGCAGCTGCCCAACGACACGTTCCAACCCAATCGCATTCGGCCCCACCACGATTTTCATGCCGGCCTCCTGATGTTTACTACTGAAAGTGTAACCCAAACGGGCCGAAGGTCAATCAAGCAAAGCCGGCAAAAATGGGTATAATAGGGTCAAATGGAGGTATCGTGATGATCATCGGCAAACGCATCACGCTGCGCGCCTGGGAAGCGAAAGACCTCGAGCCATTCACGCGATGGTTCAATGACCCGGAGGTGACCATCTACCTGGGGCAAGCTTACCCGGCGCTCTCGCGCGAGCAGGAAGCGCGCTACATGAACGACGAGATGAACCGCCCAAACCGCTATTCCATCGTGCTCAACGAAGACGGCCTGCTGATCGGCAACTGCGACCTGCACGCAATCGATACGACCGGACGCAGCGCCGAAGTGGGCATTGTACTGGGTGAAAAGGCCTATTGGAACCAGGGCTATGGGCGCGAGGCGCTGGGGATGCTGCTCGAGATCGGCTTTGAGGGCCTCGGCCTCAACCGCATCGGATTGCGTGTTTATGACATCAACCCGCGCGGGCTTTGTTGTTACCTCGCGGCAGGCTTTGTCGAAGAAGGACGCCTGCGCCAAACCAGATTCATCAAGGGCAAATTCCGCGACGAGATCGTTATGTCGGTATTGGCTGAGGAATACTGGGCGCGTAAGGAAGCTTCTGGTGAGGACTAGACGCTGGACCTGGCTGGCGGCCGCGGTTCTGCTCCTGGCCGTGTCGTTGGGCTTGGCCGGTTGTGCGCAGGCGCGCTCGTTAGCGGAGCTGTTTTTTCCGCCGACCGCCACGCCCACCAGCCCCCCCACCTCTACGCCTACCGCCACATCGACCTCTACACCCACCCCAACCGCCATACCTACCCCAACGGTCACGCCCACCCCAACTCTGGCACCCATCGAGGTTAGCCTGACGCTGTTGCCGGCCGAGGTCTATCAGGGACGCACGGTACTAGTGATCGCGCGCACCAACCGTACCGCTGAGCTCAGCGGTACCTTTGCCGGGCAGGCGCTGCGCTTTGTCAGCGACGACCAGCTCACCCATCGCGCCTTTGCCGGCGTCTCGGCCATCGCCGAGTTGGCGCCGCTGGATGTTTTCGTCTCCGCAGAGGATGCCGAGGGCGGCAGCGCCGAGGCCAGCGCCCAGGCTACCGTGGTTGAGTTCCCCTTTGACTATGAGAAGATCGAGTTTACCCCCGAAGTCGGCGCCCTGCTTGACCCGGAAATCACAGTGCCCGAAGCCGAACGGCTCAAGGCTATCTTTAGTCAGAGCAGCAGCATAGCCCTTTGGGACGGCCAGTTTCAGATACCCTATGAAGGGATCATATCATCGAGCTTTGGTATCCGCCGGCTGTACGACGGCGTGCTGAATAGCTTCCATGGCGGGCTGGATATCGCCGGCAACGAGGGTGACGAGATCCTCGCCGATGCCACCGGCTTGGTGGTGCTGGCCGAGGCTTTGCAGCTGCACGGTAATACGGTGATCATCGACCACGGCGCCGGTGTGTTCAGCGCCTTTAATCACCTCGTGGATATCTCGGTGGCGCAGGGTGACCTGGTCAGCGCCGGGCAGCTGATCGGCCACCTCGGCACGACCGGCCTCTCGACTGGCCCGCACCTGCACTGGGAGATCCGCGTGAATAGCGTCCAGGTTGACCCATATGAATGGGCCGAACGTAACATGCTCAAAGAGGAGTGACATGACGAATCCACATCGTCCGTTGATCTATGCTCACCGCGGGGCCAGCGCCGACGCGCCCGAGAACACCATAGCGGCCTTCCGCCGGGCACTTGACGATGGCGCCGACGGCGTCGAGTGCGACGTCTCGCGCTGTAAAACTGGCGAGATCGTGATCCTGCACGACGACTCTCTCAACCGCACCACCAACGGCAAGGGCTTGATGCACGAACACCCCTGGGAAGCGCTGCGTCAACTGGATGCGGGCAGCTGGTTCGGTGCACCGTATGCCGGCGAGCCGTTGCCTCTCCTGAGCGACCTGCTTGACCTGGCAGCCGGCGGGCTCAAGCTCAATATCGAGATCAAGTCGCGCAGTGTGCGCGGCGACGGCATCGAAGACGAGATCGCCCAGCAGCTGGCAGAGCGCGGCCTGATTGAGCAAACCATCATCTCGTCGTTCAATCCACTCTCGTTACAGCGCATGCAGCGCGCCAACCCAGAGATCGCCTGCGCGCTCCTGTATTCCCTCAACCTACCCAAACGCGATGAGCTGGCCAGTCTGCTCAAGCGCCTAAAGCTGCGCGCTCTGCATCCAGAATGGACCATGGTGAATGGGGAATACCTGGCCTGGGCGCATGAAGCGGGCTTTCTGGTGAACGTGTGGACGGTAAACACGCCGGAAGACCTGCAGAAGATGGTCTCGCTGGGCGTTGATGGCATTATCACCAACCACCCTGGGCGGCTGCACAATCTGCTTAAAGGAGGGCAAAATGGCTGAACACGCCCTGGTGCAGCTGGCGCGCCGCACGATTGAGCGCTATATCCGCGAGCATGAGGTGCTGGCGGAGCCCGCCGAGTTAACGCCCGAAATGCGCGAGCGCGCCGGTGCGTTTGTCTCGCTGCACCGCGGTGGGCAGCTGCGCGGCTGCATCGGCACCATCGAGCCGACGCGCCCCAACGCCGCCCAAGAGATCATCCGCAACGCGATCAGCGCGGCAGTGCACGACCCGCGCTTTGCACCCCTGCGGGCGGATGAACTCGATAGTCTGGAGATCTCGGTCGACCTGCTGGGGGCTGCCGAACCAATCGAGTCGCTCGATCAGCTCGACCCAAAGCGCTATGGCGTGATCGTCTCGTTTGGCAACCGCCGTGGGCTGCTCTTGCCCGACCTGGAGGGCGTTGACACGCCCCAGTATCAGGTGCAGATCGCCCTGCAAAAGGCCGGCATCCGGCCCAGTGAGCGCTACCAGCTCAAGCGCTTTGAAGTGCACCGCTTTATCTGAGCGCTACTCGACGCTCAGCACCTCGGCCTTTCGGCCAGCCGGCAAGCCCTGGGCAAAGCGCACCTCGTCGCGATCCGAGGGTGTCACCTGGCCATAATGCATCGGCACCGCCACACCCGGCTTGATCAGCGCGACCGCTGCGATCGCCTCGGGCACGTCCATGGTGTATTTGCCGCCGATCGGCAGGAGTGCAACATCACAGCCCAGGTCGGCCATCTCGGGGATCTTGTCGGTATCGCCGGCATGGTAGATGCTGCGGCCATTGTGGCGCACGATATAGCCGACATAGCCGGCTTCGCGCGGGTGGAAGGCTTTGCCGATGTTATAAGCTGGCACAGTCTCAACCTCGATCTCGCCGATGGTCAGCTTCTCACCGGGTGTGACCCGGATAGCCTTGCTGCCCGGTAACTGTTTCTCCTCCCTGGCAGCATAGACAATGACCGTCTCGGGGGTGCTGATCTTTTTCAAGTCGGTCATCGAAAGATGGTCGTGATGGTCGTGGGTGATGAGTACCACATCGGCCTTGATTTTACTGGAATGCAGCCTCCACGGATCGACATAGACAACCACTCCGCTCAAGTTGAGGCGAAAGCTCGCGTGACCCAGCCAATGGATTCCCTCCAGCATAGTTGGCTCCTTAATCACTGATACCCTCATTTTAGCTCTTAGCAAGCGCCGAATCAAGGCAAGGGCTTGCCCGGCCAGTGCCGATGCGCTATACTGGGCGAGCTTGCAGAACGGGAGGCAGCACGTGCACATCATTGTTTGCATCAAATCCGTGCCAGATACCACCGTCGTCGAGGTCAACCCCGAAGATAACACTCTGCGGCGCGACCAGGTCGGCTCACAGATCAACCCGTTCGACCTGTACGCCATCGAGGAGGCCATCCGCCTGCGCGAGATCCACGGCGGCAGCGTGACAGTGTTGAGCATGGGACCACAGGCGGCCGAAAAAGAGCTGCGCGAGGCGCTGGCGATCGGCTGCGACGCAGCCGTGCTGCTCTCATCGCGTGCCTTTGCCGGCTCTGATACCTGGGCAACTGCCTATACCCTGGCACTGGCCATCCAACAACTGGCCCCTTACGACCTGGTAATCTGTGGGCGCCAGGCGATCGATGGCGACACCGGCCAGGTAGGCCCGGGCATCGCCGCACATCTCGGCATCGTGCAGCTCACCTATGTCAGCCGCATCAGCGCGCTGGATACCGCCGCCGGCAGCATCCGCGTCGAGCGCCTGCTCGAGGAGGGTGTCGAGGTGGTCGAGGCGCAGCTGCCCACACTGCTGACGGTGCTCAAGGATATCAACCAACCGCGCTTCCCGACCCCGCGCAGCCTGCGGCGTGCCCAGCGCGCCGAGGTAGCCATTTGGGGCCCCGACCAGCTCCCCGGGCACGACCCGGCGTTGTTTGGGCTGGATGGCTCTCCGACACGGGTCGTGACGATCGACCCGCCGCCCGAACGCCAGGTGGCGCTACGGGTTATGCCGGGCAACGACGTTGCAGAACAGTGCGCCAACCTGATCGCAGCCCTTGCTGCAGAACGGCTCATCTGAGGAGGATAGCAAATGGCACTCTTACAGATCGACCGCGAAGCATGCATCGGCTGTGGAAACTGCGTCGCAGTCTGCCCACTCGGCGCGCTGCTCATCGAAGACGATATCGCCGTGGTCAACGAGGCTTGCACCGCCTGCGGTGCCTGCCTGCCGGTTTGCCCGGTAGATGCCCTCAGCCTGCCCGAGCGTGCGCCGGCCGGGGTTGACCTGGCCAGCTATCAGGGGGTATGGACCTGGGTCGAGCAGTTTGAAGACCAGGCTGCCAGCATCTCGTGGGAGATGCTGGGCAAAGGACGCGCCCTGGCGGACATACTCGGGGTGCCGCTTTCGGCCTGTGTCCTCGGTGATAATGTCGCGCATCTGGCGCAACAGGCCATCGCTCAGGGTGCCGACATCGTCTATCTGGCGCAGAACCCCGAGCTGGCGACCTACCGAACCGAGCCATATACCCAGGTGTTGCACAAGCTGTTGAGAACCCACAAGCCCGAGATTATGCTGCTGGGCGCCAGCTCGCGCGGGCGTGACCTGGCCGGCGCTCTGGCGACCAGGTTGCATACTGGCCTGACGGCCGACTGTACCGGGTTGGAGATCGACCCGGAGACACGCGCCTTGCGCCAGATCCGCCCGGCATTTGGCGGCAACATCATCGCCACCATCCTGACGCCCAACCACCGACCGCAGATGGCTACCGTGCGCCACCGCGTCTTTGAGGCGGCCAAAGCCGACCCGGCGCGCACGGGCAGCGTCATCGAAGTGCAGGTGCGCCTGGCGCTGCAGACCGCCACCAGCCGGCTGCTCGAATTTATCCCGCAGAGTGCCGATGCGCGCCTGAGCGAAGCCGACGTGATTGTCTCGGGCGGACGCGGACTGGGAGATGCCAAAGGCTTTGCCATGCTGGAAGAGCTCGCCAGTTTGCTGGGCGGCTCGGTAGGCGCCTCGCGCGCTGCTGTCGATGAGGGCTGGATCAGCTACAGCCACCAGGTGGGCCAGACCGGTCGCACCGTCAAGCCCGAGCTGTACATCGCCTGCGGAATTTCGGGAGCGATCCAACACCGCGCCGGCATGAGCACCTCAAAGGTGATCGTGGCGATCAACAACGACCCGGAAGCCCCCATCATGCGTTTTGCCGACCTGGCGCTGATCGGCGATGTCTATGAAGTGGTGCCGGAACTGATCCGCCAACTGCGCGAGCGCGTGGAAAAGAGCTAGCTCACCCATGGCGCCCCGCCAATCTGAGCATCCGCCAGTCGCCCGCCTGTCAATGGCGGCGCTGGTGGCCGCGCGTGATCAGCGTTACCGCCGCAGGCCAGAGTTGCGCGTGCATACACTGGACCAGGCGCTCGATTTCGTCAACGACGTGGGCTTTTGTTTCGTTTTTGGCGACCAGAACGTCGAAATCCCGACCCTCTTTGAGGCCATCGCCGGACGTCCCCGCGCCTTTATCCCCGACCATTACGATGCCGAGATCTCGCGCACCTGGGATTACAAAGACCACCTGCCGATCGAACGCCAGGTCTATTACGGCAAGCAGCTGCGCGGCAAACCGACGATTATTTCGCTCGATCTGCTGCCAGCTTTTTATGCCCTGACGGATAACTATGGCCAGCTGGATGATTATCTAGAAGAATTCGCGGCTGGCACGCTCTCGCGCGACGCGCGTGCCATCTATGAAGCCCTGCTCGAGCATGGCGCGCAGGCGACTACCCATCTGCGACGTTATGCCGGTCTGGCTGGCAGTGGTGACATCGCGCGCCGTTTTGAGCGTGCTGTGGCAGAGCTCCAACTGGGGTTCAAGATCGTAAAATCGGGGATTGCCAATACCGGACGCTGGGGATATGCCTACGTCTATGACCTCTTTTTACATCGCTACCCGCAGGTGCCCGAGCAAGCCCGCGCCCTCTCGCGCGACGCAGCCATGGAGCGCATCCTCACCCAGCACCTATCCAACGTGATCGCCCAGCCAGAAGCAGCTCTGCGTCGGCTGTTGCGCTGGGATACCTGGTCGTGGGAGCGTTTGTGCGCGTCGTCGCGCGCGCGCAACATGCTCGCCGAGGTGCAGGTGGAGAACGAATCGTCGTCGAGCTGGTGTTTGCAGTCAGTTGCTGAACGTTTACATGAGTCTGGTCAGCTAGTTAGTTCGTAATACTAAGGAGTATCATGCATATCAATACAGTTCGCCCGTTGGAAGGTCGTGTCGCCTGGGTAACTGGCTCATCGCGCGGGCTGGGGCGTGCCATTGCCACCTATCTGGCAGAGATCGGGGCCAAGGTGGCGATCCATGGCACCAGCCCGACTTCAACGCGCGCCTTTAATGAGGCCGACTCACTGCAGACGGTGGCCGACCAGATCAGCGCGGATTGCGGGGCGGAGGTGCTATGCGTCACGGGCGACCTATCGGATCCCCTCACTGTGCAGCACTGTGTGGAAGCCATTCGCGCGCGCTTTGGGCAAATCGACATCCTGGTCAACAACGCCGGCGGCGATATCGGCGCGGCGGGCACGGGTGCGCCCAACGCCGGTAAACCGGCGATCAACGATGCGGTAGACATCGCTTACGATGACATGCTGACAGTACTCAACCGCAACCTGATGACCTGTATGCTATGCTCCCAGGCGGTAGCCCCCGAAATGCGCACGCGCCGCGCCGGGCGCATCATCAACATCGGCAGCATCGCCGGCACTGCCGGTGTACCGCAATCGGCCATCTATGCAACGGCCAAGGCTGCCGTACACGAATATACGCGCTGCCTGGCGCTGCACCTGCGTCCTTATAACGTGACGGCTAATGTGGTCGCCCCGGGCGATACCGTCACTCAGCGCTTTGTGCACAGCCGCGTGATCGACGAAGCCAAAGTGCTGACGGGCGGCACCCTCGAGCGCTACGGCCAGCCGATCGAGGTTGCGCGCGCGGTGGCTTTTTTAGCTGGCGAGGAAGCCGCTTTTATCAGCGGGCAAGTACTGCGTGTGGATGGCGCCACGCAGACCTGGCCGGCATAGACAAATGGCGCACTGGGCTTTAGGCGCCTGAATGCCGATTTGGTGCTCTTTCAGAGCCCTGCTGGAGAACTGAGTGCCTGGCCGCCCAGAGCAGTCACCGCGGTGTGACGCTGCTTGATTACAGACGCTAGTATTTCCAGACGTCGCGCTGGCGCATCTCGTCCAAAAAGGCGCGCGCCTGCTCCGCATCCATCGAACCAGAGACGCTGAACATGATATCCTTGCCGCCGATAGCCGAGACGATCTGCAGCGCCGCTTCGGGTGTGCAGAAAAACTGGCATAGCTTGCCGCCGTTGCGGATGCGCTGGTACAGGTCGAGCCAATGCTCAGCGGTGGGCGAGCCATCGCCCGGCACCCACTGGATACCGCGCAGGCGCTCGATCGAGAGCAGACTGTCGAGGTGCGGGATCTGCCCCTGGCCGTCGAGGTGGTAAAAGCCGGCGGCGAGGTGGTCGCACAGCGCGACCAGGTCGGGCATCACAAAGCGGTCAAACATCTCGGGCGAGATCATGTAGGCAAAATCGCACTGCATCATATAGCAGCGCCCTGTCGACCAGATCGGGGTCCAGGGCACGCGCCCTCGGCAAGCTGGGTAGATGATCGCATCCAGCTCGTCATAGTAGCGCTTCCACAACTCGGTGATCTGAAGTGCCAGACGCTCGACCGTCTCGGGATGGTCGTACAGGTCCGTGAGCAGCTGTTGGGTGGTGGTAAAGGACGCCAGGATATCGAGGTTGCCGCCCAGGTCGGTATGGCTGACCTGCACCATCTGACCAAAGGCCTGTGCACCCGCGCGGGTGATCGCCAGAATACGCTGCCACCAGGGGTTATCCGGCTGGTAGGCAAACGAGAGCCCCTCGATGCTGGTATCCCCGGGCGGCTCGAACCAGACCGTCTCTTCGACCGAGTGCACCACCGCGCCCAAGAGGCCTGCCACCATGCCAGGGCCAAAGTTGATCCACCAGTGCGGAAAGTCGTCGCCGTAATAATAGCGATGCCTGAACGATTCAGCGGCGCGTTCCACGATCTCTTCGGCAGAGACATCGAACGGCACATTGCTCATAAAGCTGGGCAGCGGGTTTTCGAGGCGGGTTCCGTCCCAGCCGCCGATCTGCACAATCGGGCGCGGCAGCTCATGCGCCCACCAGGCGCTATAGTCGCGCTCGATGCGTTCCCAATCAGCCTCATCAAAGTGCAGCTGCAGCTCCATACTCACTCCTTGAAGACACAAAACAACGCCCCGAGTTGCCCCGGGGCGTTTTGCCTGTTAGCAGCGAGAGCCTTTCGGGCGCGGTCCGACATCAGCGAGGTCAAACGGCACAAAGCCAACCTCCAGCGCCGGTGAATCTTCGGCAATGGTGAAATCGCCGTTGGCCGGATCGGCCAGCTTGGGGTCTGCCATGATCGAGTGGCGGTCAAAACCCATGGCGTGCCAGGCGTCCATATCGTAGACAGTATGGTTGTAGGGGATCGCCTTTTCGTCGGTCTGGATGTCAGCCGTGATCGGCGCGGCACCTGAGACGTCCCAGAACAGGTTCAGGTCGCTCCAGTAGTCCTTTTTGTCGAGGATACCGGGATAACCGCCAATGATCACCGGCTGGCCGTTGGTCACCACGATATTACGCTCAAAGATGATCTGCTGATGACCCTCAACACGGCTGGTGCGCACCTGGCCTTCACGGCCAAAGGCCCAGATGTTGTTGCGTACCAGGTTACGCATGCCATAGTGCTGGTGGAAGGGCTGGCTGGAGGTATTGTAGCCGATATTGTTCTCGATCAGTAGATGCGAACTGCCCTCGTCGGGATAAATCGCCCACCCTCCATAGTTCCACTTTTCGATGTCGTGGATCAGGTTGCCGCGCAGCACCGTGCCGGGCGCCACCCCCAGCAGATAGATACCTCCCATATCGCTCAGCAAACGCTTGCCGAGGTCGTGAATATAGTTCTTTTCGATGGTGTTGTTGATCGAGACACTTTCAGCATAGCCCCACACCCATCCAACCGAGATGCCGGTATAGTACAGGTCGTGGATGTGGTTGTGGCTGATCGTGTTGCCGGCACTGTGGCGCGAGAGCACCCCAACCGCAGCATGAAAGATAATGCCGCCGTTGCCGATCTCGTTATCGGTGATGGTATTGTGGCCAGTACGCCGGCACAGCGCGCCCTTGGCATCCGAACCGTTGAGCTTGATGCCGCCGCCGCCCATGTCGGTAATGGTGTTGCCCACCAGGCGGATCCCCTGGCAGCCATCGGCCAGCTCGATGCCATACCAGCCGATGTGCTGAATGGTGCAGTCCTCGATGGCGCAGTAGCGCGCGCCCTCCATCACGATCACACCTGGCACGATCATGGCCGCCTGTGCCGCGGATGCCAGGTTGGCTCGTCGCAGACCGGCCTGCTCGACGAAATAGTCGGGCTGGATCCACTCGGTGTGCTCAAAGGTGAGCCCCTCAAAGCGCAGGTATTCGACGAACTGGTTGGTATCCGGATCGCCCTTTAAAACCAGCAGCTGGTTGGCCAGACAGATATAAGCCTCGACGGAATCGATCGTCTCGCCGGGCTTGGGGATATAATAGAGCTTGCCATCGGAGCGATCAGCGTACCACTCGCCGGGCTCGAGGACTGCCTCGCGCACGTTCTCGATATAGTAGCGCGCCAAGCGGTCGGCCCAGTCGTCCTTTAAGCCAAAGGCGCTGCGGCGCGCGCTGACCACCTTGTTGGTAACGGGGTCAAACGATTCGACTGGCAGGCGCTCTTCAATCCAATAGTGCGGGGCGACGATGTCGATATCCTGCAGGTTGACCCAGGGCTTGAAGTCACCCTCGTTGAGGATAAAGCTGTGCGAAGGAGGGTAGCCGTTCCAGCCCTTATCCCAGCCCTCGTCGACGATCTCTTTTACCCAGTAAAAGTCGTTCTTGGGCAGCCTTGAGCGGCTTCGGCGCTCGCCATTCACAAACAGCTGTTTAGGGATATAGGCGCTGCCGTCGCGCTGAGGAAGAGGAGCTATCCAGGCGGCTTGGCCGTTGATCGTGCCAGGTTCCCAACCCGTGATAAGCACGCCTCCATCCAGAATCGGTGTTTCGCCGGGATAGGCGGCATAGGTGACCGGCATAGAGTCTTCCGGACCGAACTCGACAGGGCCAGTCATGGGGTAGCGCCCGCCGCGCAGCCAGACCGTGCAGGCACCACTCAACTTACCCTTGGCTTTTAGGGCGCTCAATGCACGCCGTGCCCCCGCGATGGTGCGGAATGGCCCATCTTTGCCGCCGGCGGCCACCTCTGCCAGCTTGCCCGTCCAGCGGTCATTGCCCTCGGGGGCGATGTAATAATCCTGCGGTTGAAACTTGGTCATGCCACGCCTCCTGTTGTTGGATTGGTTTACTAATACCACATATGTTCGCGGTACACATCGAGCGCATACCGGTAGCTGTCGTAACTGGTGTTGTTTGAGATCGAGTGGTCAGTAGCAAACACCAGCCGTCCGCCGCGCGCTTTCATGCCGTCGATGTATTCTGCCACTTCTTTTTTGATGATGTCGCGATCGTTACTCTCGAGTACACGCGCATCCAGACCGCCCACAAAGGCGAGTTTGTCACCATATTTCTCTGCAAACTCGAACGGATCGTTGTTGAGCGCCTTGCGTTCCATCGGGTTGATGGCATCGAAACCAACGTCGATGATCATCGGCATGGCTTCGGCTACCGAGCCGCACGAATGCAGCACTACCGGCAGGTCATAGCTATGGAAAAAGGCATTCACCTCTGCGTAATAGGGGAAAATCACCTCACTGAGTACCTTGGGCGATGCAAACAACCCGTTTTTATAGCCCAGGTCTTCATACAGCCAGATGCCATCGGGTATGTCGATCTGCTCAAAGAGGTAGGTAAAGTAGCGCTTGAACATATCGGTGTAAACGCGGTTATAGTCGTGGATCCAGCCAGGGTCATCCACCAGGCTGGTGTACATGGTCACATCGCCCATGCTCTGGCGCATCATCTCCCAGATAAACATGTGGCCAAAGTGGTTCCACACCCCTGCAGCACGCGTCTCGCGGAAGCCGGCGCGCTGGCCTCCCAGGCTGACGCGCTCCGGGTCAAAATCGATCAGCTTGGGGCGGTATTGCTCTTCCCAGATAGCGCGCGAGGTCATCAGAAAGTCAATGTGCTCGGGCGTGCCGGATTTATGCTTCCAGTACTTTAAGGCTGCGCCGGCGCCGTTGCGGTGGATCGACCACTCGTCGGTTTCCTCGACTAACTCGTTATAGCCGCGTATGGGCATCCAGTCGAACCAGCCGCCGACGCCGACCATGTCGTAACCGAAATGCTGCCACACCGAGACCGGCTCCGGGTATTCGCCCGCTTTGGTAACCTCATACCAGCGTCCGTCCGTCGGATCCCAAAATTGGTCGCCGACTTTTTTAGCCACCAGCTTGGTCGGGTAGCCCTGCTGAACCCATTCCATGATCGCATCCGCCCAAGGGCTGTCCATCAGAGCGACCCGCTCGGGAGAACGCTTGCGCAGCAGGTCATCCACCACTTCACGCGAGGTCTTCATTTCACACTCCGCTTGGTTGGGTTATTCGTCGCCAGAGAGGGCACGGATTAGCATCGTTAGCCCTACGGTGATCAGGATGCCCTTGCGGATTGCCGGCCAGATAGTGGTCTGCTGCGATACCGCCACACTGGCAGTACGGCGCACAGGCGCCGGATCGGACGCACTCACCGGGTTCACGAACGGAACCTCTGGCTCGGCAGCAGCTGGTTCCTGCCACAGGGGCGTTACCGGCTCCTGCATCGGTAGCTCTGGCTGTACAGGTACGTCAGGCGCGGGTTCTTCGGCCGGCACGGCTGCCTGCTCCTCGGCCTTGCGCTCGGTACGGGTAAGCCACGGCAGCGGGGCGCGCACGACCGGCGGGCGCTCTGGCGGCCGATCCACGATCAGCCGACTGCGCGAGGTCACCGTCAGCGGCGGTGCCTCAGGAGTCGGCTCCTGCGGAGCGGGCTCGGGCACTGGCTCGCTGAGCGTTGCAATTGGTTCGACGGTATCTGCCGACTGCGCCACTTGGTCGGCTTCCTCGTCCGCCATGGCCTGGGCGATAAAGGGCGGCAGTGCGTCAAACTCTGATGCAGTCACGGGCTCGGGCTCCTGGATAGCCGCGGGCGTGCTAGCAGTCGCGGTTGGTTCGATCGCCGGCGCGGCTGCGATGATCGCATCCGCTAGCGCGGCGATTTCGGGATCTGCCGGAGCATTGCGTACCGCCAAGCGCACCGATGCGCGCGCGCGCTCCCAGTTGCCATCACGCGCAGCCAGCTTGGCGAGCTGCACATGGGCGGGCGCGAACTCGGGGTTGGCTTTGATCGAGGCCTCAAGCATCTCGATCGCCTCGTCACGGCGGCCTTCGCGGATCAGGCTGAGGGCCTGGTTATAGCGGATCACATCCAGATACTCGAGGTGCACCAGCGCCGCCAGATCCTCCTGGCAGCCAGGGCAAACGGTGCTCTCGCCCGAGACCCTGCCGTCGCAGTAAGGGCAGATCACCACGCGCGTATACTGGCTGGTGTTCTTTTGTTCGTCCATGGCTGGCTAGCCTTCCGAGCGCGACGCGACGACCACCTGCGCTTTGCGCAGTAAACCGCCCTTCCAGGTGTAGGCGGGCTCGCTCTCGCGCAGCACCGTGTTCGGGATCACCGAAGTGGTCACCTCGGTGCCGGTTATCTCACTGGTTTGGGCGTTGTAGGGCTGCCCTACCACCGAGATCTGCTTGACCTCTTGCTTGGCGAGGGCCTGTTGTATCTTGCGCCCCAGCGAGACCAGCGCGCGCACCATAGCCGCTTCCTGGGCGTTGGTGGCGATCCCCCAGCGCTGTACGATCTGGTTGAGCTCGTCCGAGATGCTCACCAGATCAACCATTACCTCGGCAAGGTCGCCCTGGGCGGCTGTATCGCGCTCAGCCAGATCCTGCTCGAGCTTGCTGACGCGGAACATCAACTCGCGGATCGTCTGCGCCGGATCGGCATCGACTGCCGAAGGAGGCACCGGCAGATAGTCCTCGTGTGTATCAAACGGGTCACTCACAGGACCTCCAGATGACTGTATCTAGTAGTGTCATCATAAAACAGCACTATCTGTATGTCAAGCGCGCGCGCAAGATGCGCGCATCAGGCATCGGCGAACTCGTTGTTGACCGCCTGCACCAGCCCGCGCATATAGCCCACTGCCAATGCCTCGGCAGCATAGCGCCCGCCCACCATGCGCCACAGATGATCCGAGATGATCGCACCATCAAAGTTGACCTCACGCAGGGCACGCATCACCTCGTGCATGTCGCCATAGCCATCATCTAAAAACGTCTCGACAAAGCCCTCGGGCATCGGCTCTGTCACGTTGCGAAAGTGCACCTTGAAGAGCTTGTTCTGAGCACCAAAGTAGCGGATCGTATCCGCTACCGACTTGCCCATCGCCGGACCGCCCTCGAGCCAGCAGCCTACGCACAGGCAGACGCCCACATTGGGGCTATCCGCTATTTCAATGGCGCGCCGGTAGCCCTCAAAGTTGCCAAATATGCAGCGCGGTACGCCCCCCAAGTCATACACTGGGGGATCATCCGGATGGATGCCGATATAGACGCCGGCTTCCTCAGCCACTGGCACCACCTTGCGGATAAAATAGGCATAGTTATCCCACAGCTCTTCTTCGCTGTATCGCCGTCCATGCGTCAGAGGGCCAGTAAAGGTCTGGCCAAGCCACCAGCCCTCCTTTGCCTGGTCGACCCGAAAAGCCCGCGCCATGGCGCCGCCGCGGATTGGCTCGTTACCCGTCGACCAGATGCCGTTGCCCATATGGGCATAGGTAGAATAATGGATGCCGGCCGCGCCCAGCATGCGGATATAGTTGAGGTAGAGCTCGATCTTGGCGTCGCGCCCTTCCAGGTTGAGGGTCACCTCTGGCATGTTGTGGCAGCGCGGGTTATCTGCCAAGCGATAGATCTGCATGCCCTGGTCGCGAAAGCGCTGGCTGACGGCTTTATAGTTTTCGAGGGTGTGGTCAGCCGGGTCGTCCAGGGCGATCATGGCCCATTCAAGCCCCAGCTGCCGAGCAAAGGTAAAGTTGTCGTCGGTGGGGTTGGCTGACATTTGCGTGCCGATCTGGATGCCAGACGTCTGCGAATAATATCCGGGCACCACGCGCATCGGGATTTTGCCGCTCATATGCTCCTCCGCAAGATAAGCTGGCATGATTCTACACGCCCGCGCGGTATTTGGCCAGCCTCAGCGCTTGACGGAGCGCGCGCCGGGCAATAAGATCACATCATCACCCTGGAGGCAGCCGGCATGACCACTGTATGGCGCAACGTCACCCTCGAGATGAGCCCCAAACCATTCAAGCTGATAACCGAAGCCGATATCCGCGCGACCAGCCGCGAGGTCTTTTTACAATGGAGTGCCATGCTGCGCCATGCCGAGATGGTCTCGGTGTTGTTGTGGACCGCAGATGGTTCCGAGATCCTGGACTATAGCGGTGACCTTGCCGACACCGTCGAGTGGGCGCGCTACCTGGGCAGCGCGGGAACGACGCGCCACAAACCGGCGGTGCGCGGCGCGCGCGGCAGCTCGCTGCACGGCACGGCAGTGCAGTTCCACGAAAATCCGCCGGTGATGACCTATGGCACGCTCAAGATGATCGTGGATATCCTCAAGGAGGTCGGCACGCAGATGACGGGCCTACCTGTGCGAGTAGGCGCCACCTTTGATCCGGGCCCAGAATTTGCCCAGTCGCCCTTTAAATACACCCGCCACCCAGAGCTCCTTCGCCCCGATTCGACCGGTGGCGGCACATTTATCTGCTGCTATGCCACCCTCAACGCCGATAACGAGGTTTACGCCGGCTACCCGCAGGGCATACCGCAGGATACCCCGCTGGGCACTTTTTTAGGGCGCCAGAGCCAGCATTTTCTTAGCGACCTGGGCTTTGACTATATCTGGTTCTCGAACGGTTTTGGCTTTGGCTATGAGACCTGGGGCTCTACCGGTGCGCTCTTTGATGGCGAGCGCTTTAACCCCAGCAAAGCCAATACCGTGGCTGACAAGATCGTCGGGTTTTGGCAGGATTTCCGGCGCGAGTGCCCCGAGTATCCGATCGAGACACGCGGCACCAACCTGGGCACCGGCATCGACCTGGCCAGCGACGGCGTGCCGCTCAAGCGCATCTATGACGGCGGTTTTAACATGACGCCTCCGCCCAATTCGCCCTGGGCAGCCATCGATGGCGACTTTGGGCTGGAGATGGCCGGCTATATGAGCCATATGGCCGAGGTGCCCGGCGACCACGGTTTCCCATTTCGATTCTATTTGCACGATCCATGGTGGATCAACTCGCCCTGGTTCGACCGCTATGGCCGCGAACCGCACGATCTCTTCCTGCCCCTTTCGGTGGCACGCGTTACCGCCGACGGCAGTATCGATATTGCCAACCGCCTCGACTTTTTAACAATCGACAATTCGTACGGTGAGATGCCCGTGCAGGGTTCCAACGAGGTGACGGCTCACATCCTGGCAGCCCGCCTCACACCCCCCGACCAGCCTGGGCCGCTGGTGTGGGTCTATCCCTTTAACGAATACCACGCCCTCACATTTGGAGCGGCTCCCGATCTGCCGCTGGTCTATTACGGCGACTGGACCATGCGCGAGGCGATCAACGCCGGCTTCCCGCTGAATACGGTGGTTTCGACCGAAAAACTGCTTTCCTCACTGGCCGCCAAGCCCAGGATGTACGACGGCTCGGTGCTGTGCGCCCCGGTGCCCGCGGCAGAATCGCCGTTGGAGGCCAGCCTGCTGGCCTTTGCTGAGGCGGGCGGTGCGGTGCTGTTGTATGGGCCCACCTACCCCGCCAGCCAGCGCCTGCTGGATCTGCTGGGGCTGGCGCAGGCCCAACCGCTCGAGGGAGAGTTCACTCTACAGATGCCCACCATCCCCGATCAAGTGCGCCATGGCAGCTGGCCGGCGACATTCTTGCACCGCGCACTGTTCAACGCCGGCGGGATTGCCGAAATCGATGCCTCCGGCGCCGCCACCACTGGCGAACGCACCCGCCTGGCGACGGTCGGACAAGACGGCGCGCAGCGCACGGTTGCGGTGCTGGTTCGGCCACAGGGCTGGCACGGCGGTCAGATCGGCTGGACACGCGCTACCAACTCGAGCAAGTATGTGCGCGGTCGCGCGCTGCTGCAATCCGACGACCCGGCCGAATACCAGCTCGGCGGGCGCTGGCTGCGCTGGGTCCTGGACGCCATGGGATTGTCCTTCCGTTATGACAAGCCGAAGGCCGGCACGCGCGATGCGCTGGTGGCGGTGCATCGCAACGACAACGCCTTCTTTTTCAGCGGCTATATGCCCGATACGACCGCCGAGCTGCGCATGCGCTTTCCGCAGGGTGCCCCGCTCCTACTGGGGTATGAGACCGAGATCGAGGATGGCTTTTCGACCTATCGCATGCCGCGCGGCTGGCAGCGCGAATGCCGCGTCTTTGTTGAGCAAACCAGCGGAATCATCTCGTGCACCGAAGTGTGTTCGGTAGAGGTCGATATCCACCGGCGCATCTGGCTGCGCGGCTTGCAGGATGCCACTGTGCGCGCGTATCTGCCGGCTGGTGCCGATCCGGTGGTGCAGCGCATCTGGCATGGCGACGAAGCCCACGACGCGCATCCCTTTAGCACCGCGCAGGATCGCTTCGGCAGCTACGTCCTGGTCGAGGACGTCAGCGGTAACCTAGTAATAAGCTGGTGATGACAGAGATACGCGGGATTCCGGCCGTATGCGCCAAGGATTGCAGCGGGGGGTGCCCGCTGGTGGCACACGTCGAGAATGGGCGTGTGCATTCTATCCGCGATAACCCGCTGCGCGGTCCCTATATGCGCGGCTGCCAGCGTGTTTATATGGCGCACCGGCTGCTGGATGCCCCCGACCGCCTGGCGGAGGGCGAACTAGCCGGCTCTGCCAATATGCGGATATCAACCATCGGCACTCGCCCTGGCCATGCCTCCCGCACGCATTCGATCTTGGTCGAGATCCAACAAACTGGAGGAACCTCATGACGAATCTGTTAGCCGACCTAAAACCCAACCGTCTGGGTTCGTTCAACTGGACCAATCCACCGCTTGGTTGGGATCTGCTGCCTGGCGGAGGTATTCGTGTGCGAGTGCCCGCCAGGGCCGACTTTTTTCAGGACCCAGCCGGGCGCGTTCAGGCCGATTCGGCGCCCTACCTGTGGATGCCGGTGGCGGGTGATTTCACCGCTCGGGCACACATCCGCCACGCCTTTAAAAGCATCTATGATGCCGGCGTGATCATGGTGAGTAAAGATGCCACTACCTGGGCCAAGCTGTGCTTTGAGGCCACTGATTTTGGCACACACGCAGCCGTCAGCGTGGTCACGCGCGGCGTCTCGGACGATGCCAATGGCGTCGACCTGGATACCGATACCCTCTGGCTGCAGGTGGTGCGGCGCGGCAACGTGCTGGCGATGCACTATGCCATCCAGCCGGGCGAGTGGCGCATGGTCAGGCTGTTTCACCTCGACCTTCCGGATGTGGTGCAAGTGGGGTTGGTGGCGCAATGCCCGACAGGCGACGGCGCCGAGATCGATTGGCTGGAATTCCGTCTGCTGGAGGGTGCGCCCGAGAACCTGCGCGCCGGCAAATGACGCCCTTGCCAAAAGCTTCAGTCGTTATTCGCACCCTTAACGAGGCCGCCAGCCTGCCAAGGGTATTGCGTGCGCTGAATGAACAGAACGTGTGCCCGCTCGAGGTGATCGTGGTCGATTCGGGCTCACGCGACGGCACGCTGCAGATCGCGCGCGAGGCGGGTTGCCGCATAATCGAGATCGCGCCGCAGAGCTTTACCTACGGCTATGCCCTCAACCGCGGCTTGGCCGAGGCGTGCGGTGAGGTGGGCATCAGTTTGGCAGGGCACGCCATCCCGCTCGGGCACGACTGGCTGGCTGAGTTGCTGGCGCCCCTGACGGATCCTCAGGTAGCCGGCAGTGCCTCGCGGCAGGTCTCTGATAGGGTGTGGCAGCGCTCTTATGCGATGACCCTGGCCGACTGGATGTATCGCCAGACGGGCTGGCGCACAGCAGCAGCCGTACGAATGCTGTTCACCAATGCTGCGTCGGCCATCCGTCTGGCGGTTTGGCGCCAGACACCCTTTGACGAGTCGTTAGCCTCGTGCGAAGACCAGCTCTGGACGCTGTTGGTCAACTCCGCGGGCTACCGGCTCGCCTACTGCCCTGCTGCAGTCGTCAACCACTCGCACCCCTATTCGGCACACCAAAAGCTGGCGTGCGTATGGCGCGACTTTAAAGCCATGCGCCGCGTTCGGAAGCTGGCCAACCGCCAGATCAGGGATTAGGCGGCACCGTGCACAGCAGCACTTCCATGCCCTCGTTGCCGGTGTTTTCGATGCCATGCTCGCACCAGGGCGGCAGATGCACAAAACTGCCCGGCCCGACCGGCGTGGGCGTGCCGGCCAGAGTCATTACGCCGTGGCCTTTGAGGATGCAATAGGTCTCTTCCGTCCAGTGGCTGCCGATGGGTAGCGCCGCATGCGGTGGAAGGTAGAACATCACGATCCCCATCGCCTCGGTATAGGCTTTGGGGTTGGAGGGATGCACGACCCTCACACCCACAGCATCGCTGCCGGGGTAGCGTACTGGCACGCCATCCTGCACGGTGACGACGTGCGGCATGGCGGGTTTATCCGGCTTGGGGATGCCGGGCTCTCTGGTATCGGGCTTGAAATCCTTGATCTTCATGACTGCCTCCTCGTAGGTTTACCAGTCACGGTTATAGCCGGCCAGCCAACCGCCATCCACCGGCAATACCACGCCATTGATATAGCTGGCTTCGGGCGCGCACAAAAACAGCACCGCCGCGGCGATCTCCTCGACCTTACCGGGGCGCCCCAGCGGGATATGGGAGATCAGGCTGGCAGCCTTGTCGCTGTAACTGCCATCGCTGCCGTAAAAGAGCGCTTCGGTGCCGCGCGTAAGGGTGGAACCGGGCGCCACACAGTTCACCAACACGCCCTGCGGGCCATATTCCAGCGCCATTGAGCGCGTCAGGTTGGCGACGGCGGCCTTGGCGGCCACAAAAGCACTCTGCAGCCGGAGCGGCACCAGCCCAGCCACCGAGCTGATGTTGACGATGCGGCCGCCGCCAGCGCGCAACATGGCGGGCAGCGCCGCGCGCGAGGTGTGATAGACGCCGTTCAAATCCACATTCAGTATTTTATCCCACGTTTCGGGGCTATACTCGTGCAGCACCACACGCCCGCCCGAGGTGTTGATGCCGGCATTATTCACCAGGATGTCGAAGCTGCCCCAGGCAGTTTCGACACCACGCACCGCGCCCAGCATGGAATCATAATCGGTCACATCCACCCGCAGGCACAGATGCGCGTTGCAGGCTTCCTGCAAGACAGTATCAACATCCAACAAGCCGTTCTGGTCTATATCCGTCACAGCGACACGCGCGCCGTTGGCACCGAGTGCTAGGGCAATAGCCCGGCCAATGCCGTGTGCGCCGCCAGTCACCAGGGCGGTCTTGCCACTCAAATCGACCTGCATACGCGCACCCTCCTTTAGGAACGAACCTGCACCAGAATCCCGCTGCCGGCTACCATCCACAGCGGTTGACGATGATCCAGCGGCTGATAAGTGCCAGTACCGCTCGAAAACGCCTGCAAGGTAACGCCATAAGGTTCCACCCTGAAGGCGACCTTGGCAGAGCGCTCCAGGCTCAGGTTCACCAGCATGGCATACAGACCGCCGCGAGCGTCTTCAAAGGTGCCCACCATGAGCGGTTCGCTCGATTCGACGGCAGCGGTCAGAACGTGCGGAGCCTGTGCATAGCCCGGCGCGTCATAGCCCATCAGGTAGAGGCCGGTCGAGCGCAGGCGGTTGATCTCTGGCCCAACCAGCTGCAGCTGACGGTTGACCTCGGCCAGGTAATACCAGGTTTGGCTGCGCTCTTCGCGGTCATCTACCGGCGCGTAGGTGTATCCGCGTTGATAATAGGTGTACCAGTCGACACAGCTCGCGCCTGCCGCCAAGCTGGTATAGGCTTGCAGCGCCAGGTTGGCGGGCGAGGGAACTGTCGAACTGGGACGAATCTGGTTAGAGGAGACGATCTGGCGCCACGGCAGACGATGACGCTGTGCGGTATTGCGCACCTGCACCAGGTTGGTCAGGTAGCTGGCGGCGATAGTCGGCTCAGACAGATCCTGTGAATACTGAACCTGATAGTTATCATACGAGATAAAGGGCGGATTGACCTCGCTGGCAAAGCGCTCGACATATTCCTCAAAAGTGTCGACCTGCAGCTGCGACAGGTTGTTAGCCCCCAGGGTAGCATAGTTGGGAAACAGGTTGATGTAGGCGATCTTGTCGGGGGCATAGCGCTTGAGGGTTGCAACCGCGCGTGCCAACCCGGGAAAGTCATTGGCGCCCGGCTCGTCTATAATATAATAGCCGTAGACAGCTGGGTCGTCGGCAGTGCCCTCTGTCCAACGGCGCATACGGGTATCCATCTCTGCATCGCTGACGGCGTTCCAGTCATAGTTGTTGGGCCCGATTGAATCGTCGTAGAGGATGCCCTGCAACCCGGCCGCCCGGCAGGCGGGCAGATCCGCGCGCGTCACAAAGCCCGCCAGTCCAAAGTTGCACTCAGCCATCGAGGCAATCCCATGACGGCGCTCAGCGATTGAGCCATCCCAGTCATGCTGTGGGTCCCACGGAAGAATCGGGTATTTCATTGCTATTCTCCTGCACATGTTGGCGCATTCTAGTGCAAGGTCAGGTGCAGCGCAAGCATGAATTGATCTCTCCAGCTTGACAGCCAGAATAAAGGCGCTAGGATAACACCATCTTCCGAAAGGAGGCGCAACACACATGGCCAAGTACGATTACACCCCCAGCCAGTTTCTGCTGCGCCGCACCTAGCAAACCATCCGTTTTGCCATACCCGCGGGTGCAGCGATGCCCCGCGGTTTTTTATTATTTTTATTACTGCGGGATCCAAGGCCGACCAACCTAACCACGAAAGGAACCCGTGTGAGCAAATCGACTCTTGAAGAGCAGATCGCTTGGTATGAGGATAACTATGCGCGACCAGAGCGCCCCGCCAAAGCGCCGCGGCCCGTTTCTCGCGACAGCGAATATGGCGAAGCCGACCTTGACCCGCTGCACGAGGTGGGCTTTGAGACCACCTATACTCCCAGCCGCTACGAGCGCGGCTACCTGCTCGAAACGCTGGGTCCGCTTTACGAGCAGGCACTGATCAGTGACGTGCTGGCCAAGGTGCGCGGCGGTAAAGAGGCCACCGTCTACCGCTGCCGGGCACATCCGGCAACCGGCGTTGAATTCCTGGCAGCCAAGGTCTATCGCCCCAGGATGTTTCGCAGCCTGCGCAACGACGCCCTCTACCGCGAGGGGCGCGAGATCCTGGCGCAATCAGGCAAGGTAATCGCCGCCAACGAACTACGCGAGATGCGCGCCATGCGCACCAAAACGCGCTACGGCACTCTATTATCTCAGGCCTCATGGCTGGCGCACGAGTATGGCGCCCTGCGCACTCTCTCAGAAGCCGGCGCCGATGTGCCCAAACCTTATGCCAGCAGCGAACACGCTATCCTGATGTCTTATATCGGGGACGCGCATCTGGCTGCCCCCAACCTAACTGAAGTGGCGCTGACGAGCGGTGAAGCTCGACGCTTATGGGAGCGCGTGGTCGAAAATGTGCGGATTTTCATGCAGCACAGTCTGATACACGGCGACCTCTCGGCCTACAACATCCTCTACTGGGAGGGGCAGATTATCATCATCGACCTGCCTCAGGTCACCAGCCTGCTGGGCAACCGCAGCGCGCGCATGATCCTGAGGCGCGACCTGCTCCGCACCGCCGAGTACTTTAACACTTACGGCCTGGGGATCGACGCCGAGCGCCTGAGCGACCTTTTATGGCAGGAGTATCTGCCGAGTGAAGCCGGCACGGTAGCCTACGGGGCAGATTAGCGCGCCCGACCTGCCACCCAGACGCATAAACGGTTAAGCGTTATGTCTAATTGAGTTTGAGCAGCACGCCATCCACCGGCGCTAGGGTAAGCGTGAGGGCATAGCCGGCATCGGACGGTCCGCAGGTGGCATCCGCGGCACAGGTGACTGCCTCCAACTCACCGTTGCCGCGGTTGACCTGCTGCACCGCGGTGATCCCGGGTTTGAGCACCAGCGTAGCCCGAGCCTGCGCGCTGCGGTCGAGGTTGACCACCATTAGCCACCTGCCGCCGGCTTCGTCGCGGAACTCGCCCAGCTGCAGCTTGCCGCCCTCAGCCTGCGCCACCAGCTCGGATGCCGCCAGCGATTGGCAGGGCGATTTGGGCGGGTCGGTGAAAAAAACGCCGGTCGATGTCAGCCCAATGAGGTGTTCGCCCAGCTGCGTTACCTCGAGGTTGATCTCTCGCGCATACCCCCACTTGGCGGTCGGCTGGCCGGAGCGGTCGAGCAGGCCATCCCCAAATGAATCGACCGGCGGCACAGCATAGGTAAAATACGAGATGCCCTTGGCACCATACGCAAGTGTGGTATAGACCTGCCACCGCAGGTCAGCCGCGTCGACATCACGGTAGCTCATGTGCTCGTTGGCCTGAATGATCTGCATAAAGGGGATCTCGGCACGCAGCGCCTCGCGCCGGGCAGCCTCCAGGTTAGTAAAGTAATCCTGGCGGTCGCCGGCCTTGAGAAAGATGTAATAGTCGTAGGATAGAATCGCCGGGCGCACCGTCTCGATAAAGGTGCGCAGATAGGTGTCGTAATCCGACGTGCCAAGGGCGCCGGATGTGGCATAGATCGGGAAAAGGTTGATATAGGGCAAGTGCTGCGGATCGAGCTCCAGCAGAGTGCGGTTGAGGGTCGCCAGCCCGGCGAAATCCTCCGCCGCGGGCTCGTCGGTAAGGTAATAACCCCAAAAGGCAGGATGGTCTTTGTAGGCGCTGGTAAATGTCTCCAGGTCGCCACGCAGGTCAATGCGAAATGGCGAAATCACCTGATCGGTCAGCATCACCTGCAGGCCCAAGCCGTGGGCAATGTCCATCAGGCGCAGGCCCCGCTTGGGCGCCACCGGGCTGATCATCACCAGGCTAAAACCGCCATCGGCGATCTGCTCGAGGCTCTCTTCGTTGATAATTGGCGTCACCCAAAAGGTGATGACAAAGCGCTCCAGTTTTGGCAGGGCAAAAGCCACTGCGGTGGGGATGGCCGTCGGACCCGCCACAGTGGCAGTAGCGCTGGCTTCAGGAGTAGCGCTAGGAGATAGCTCCGGCATGGCGCTTGCTGCGGGCATGGCGGTCGCCTCGGGAGTGGCTGCAGCAGGCGCATTCACATCGCCGCCGCAGCCTGAGCACGTCAAAACCACCGCCAGTAGGATACAAAATGCCAGCTTTCTCATGGTTCTAGCTCTTCCCGCCACACCTGCGTCAAGGCGTCCCATTCGGGCAGACTGAGCGTCTCTGCGCGCCGGGTCGGCTCAATGCCAGCACGTACAAGCTGCTGGGCGACCAGCGCGGCTTCCAAGTGCATACCGGCTGCCAGGCTGTTGTGCAGCTGCTTGCGCCTTTGGCCAAAGCCGGCCTTCACCAGGCGGAAAAAGAGCGCCAGACGATCGGGTGCGATGCGCGGCTGTTCGTACGCCCTGAAACGCACCACCGCCGATGCCACATTGGGCTCGGGCACAAACGCGCTGCGCGGTACCCGGCAGATCAGCTCCGTGGTGCCATACACCTGTACGCTGAGTGCCAGCAGGCTCAGTTGGCCGGGCTGCGCCGTCAGACGCTGCGCCACCTCATATTGCACCATCAGCACCATCAGCTCGGGACGACGCTCGCCTGCCAACAGGTGTCGCAGCACCGCCGAGGTGATATAGTAGGGCAAGTTAGCCGCTACCTTGTAAGCGCTTGTAGCGTCTCTATGGAGGCTAGCCGGATCGAGCTCGAGGATGTCGCCCTCCACCAGGGTCAGGTTGGCGCAATCTGCCAGCTCGGAACGCAGCGCGGATATCATGCGCGCGTCTAGTTCAACAGCTGTCACGCTGCCGGCCGCCTGGCAAAGCCTGCGAGTGAGCAGCCCCAGGCCCGGGCCAACCTCCAGTACATGGTCGCTCGCAGTGGGCTCAGCCGCCTGGACGATGCGCTCGTAAACGCCGTCATCGACCAGCAGGTTCTGGGCGAGCCCCTTGGAGGGTTTGATGCGATGGCGCCTTAACAGGGCGCGCACTTGCTCCGAGGTATTACCACTCATCGACATCTGCCGGCGGTCCCTGTCCGGGAAGGATTGGGTTGACGTTATAGGGCACTGGCTCCATCAGATAGATGGTGCCGTATTCGTACCAGTTGATATAGTTCCAGTCATCATAGCACAGGTCGATATGGTAACCGATGATCATCCCGCCGGTATCGCCGGCATAGGCTTTGCCATAGCCGGGCACATAGATCCACGAGCCCAGCGGGATGACATTGGGATCCACCGCCACGATCCCCTTGGTGGCCTTGAGCCCCATGCGCGTGAGGCCATACCAGGGCGCGTCGCGCGGGGTGCCGGCCTCCGCCGGGCTATAGGAGGTGATCAACACCCGTAGCTTGCGCCAGTAATAGATCGTACCGCTGCCGGTATCCAGCGGATGCATCACGATATCGGTGCCGTATTTATAGATGTGGTCGCGCGATTCACGCGCCACCCAAACCTCTTCCTCAGTCTGATATACTGGCACATTGTTTTCGTAGCGCGTGCGGATGCGCCGCCGGATGATGCCCTCTTGGCCGGGCTCTTCGGCGCGCGTGTCGAGCGGCAGGGTCGGGTCGGCGCGCCAGAGAGTTCGGTAAGGGGTGTATTCGTCCTGGATCTCGTATTCGTCGCGCACATAGACCACCCGGATGGCCAGGTCGCTGACAATCGGGGTGTGGCGGTCGGGCACGATGTAATCCTTGGCGCTGGTGCTGAGGAGTTCCTGGTCGAGCAACTCGCCGACGGTCTCCAGACGCGTGCGCACCAGGCGGGTCTGCCCGCCCGATTCCAGCGTGACCGGTTTGGAGCGTTCGATCACAATGCGCATCTCGGGGCTCAGCAGAGCATTGAGCGGCGGATTAACCTTGTCGCCCTCATACACCAGCACGCCCTGGTCGTAGAGGGCTTCCCCTACGGTATTGGCCGTGGTATAAAAGCTGGATGGCAGCGAGCCGTCCGTCATGTGGATCAGCACGGCTCGCTCGACGCTGATGCGGATCGGCTCTTCGAGCGCGGCGCGGATGGTGCGCAGGGTCGCGCCCTCCGGCACGACGAGCTGCTCAAGGGCGTCGTGCAGGTCGACAGGCCGGTCGTTCATTATCACCGTGTCGTGCTGCCCCACCGAAACCATCGCACGGCTGAGCACATCGCTGACGGAGCGTGCGATAATGCGCAACTCGTCGGCCGAGCCATCGTGTAGCACCAGGGCATGGCGCGCCAGCGTCACGCGGATCGGCTCCCCCTCCAACATGGCCGCATCATCGGGCAGCACGACGCGGTCCTCGGCCCTTAATGCCAGGCCCATCTCGCGCAGCACGCCGTTAGCCGTTTGCTGGTGGGTGCGATAGCGGTAGGCAATGCCGTTGATATCCACCACCACAATATGCTGGGTCTCGCGATAGAGTATGCCCAGGAGGGCCGTAAAGAGCAGCAGGCCCACCAGGGCTAACAGCTCGGGGAGGTGCCGGTTGGATTTCATCATGCCACCACCGCCGCGCTGCCGGCTACCCATCCGCTCGAAAACGCTATCTGCAGGTTAAAACCACCCGTATCGCCGGCCAGATCGAGCAACTCGCCAACCAGATAGAGTCCGCCGCATAGGCGCGATGCCATGCTGCGCGGCTCGATGCCCTCGCACGCTACTCCGCCGACGGTCACCATCGCCTCGCGGAAAGAGCGCGTGCGCACTACCGTCAACGACAAACCTTTAATGAGGCTGATAACGCGTTCACATTGATGGCGACTGAGATGCTGGCCGGGCATCTCGGGCTGCAGCAGCGCCTCGAGTTGCTGACACAGCCGTCTGGGGAGCAACGCCTGCAGATTGTTGGTTGCATCAGATAGTTTATTATTAGTTTGGCTAACAAATATCCCGTGCATTATCTGCTCGCGTGTGTGGTTTGGCAACAGGTCGATCGTCATGCCAAGCGGTCCGCCGCGCAGGCCAAGGGCCAGGCGGTTGGAGAGGTTCAGCGCCGCTGGCCCTGATATGCCGTCGCGCGTGAACACCAGGGCACCATTCTGCTCCAGGGAATGCCCATCAGAAAGGGCAGCACGCAGCGTGACAGACTCGAGCGAAATGCCCTCCAACTGGGCAACCCACGCCTCGCGAACCACCAGAGGTACCAGCCCGGGCGCCAGCGGCGTCTGTGTGTGCCCGGCCATCGCAGCCAGAGCATAGCCCGACGATTCGGCCTGACAGCGCGTCCAGGCACGTCCGCCCGTCGCCAGGATAACAGCATCCGCCGTCAGAACCTCACCCGAGCGCAGCTGCACAGCCTGCACGCGCGAAGCGTCGATCCGCAGGCCGACGACCTCTGCGCACGTGCGCAGCTCGGCGCCGCGGCCAGTAGCATAACGCACCAGAGCATCGCGCACGTCCTGGGCACGGCCGCTGGCGGGGTACACCCGCCCAAGCTCGTCACTCACCGTCTGGATGCCCAGGCGCGCCAAGAGCGCACGCAGCTCTGGGCTGGCCATCTGCACAAAGGCGTTGCGCATAAAGCGGCCCTGCGGTCCGAGATGCTGAGTGAGTTCCTGAGCAGAGGCGAGGTTCGAGAGGTTGCAACGGCCATTACCGGTTTGCAGCAGTTTGAGGCTAGGGCTGTTTTCTTTTTCGAGGGTGATGACGCAGGCACCGCACTCTGCCGCTCTGCCGGCTGCCATCAGCCCGGCTGCACCACCGCCCACTACGATGACGCGTTTCCTCACAAAGGCTTCCTAGTATCGTGTAAGCGCATCTGAACCTGACCAACCTGCCTCGAGACAGACTTGCCTGCGTCACCCAGAGGGATCCGCTTACCGCTGCTTCCTCTCGGACCTGACGGGGTTCACAGGCCTCCGCCGCACAGGATCCCCCCCGTGCCGGTTGGCCAGGTTCAGTTGCGTTTAGTTGCGAACTAGATTCAAGTATAATAACGTTGTAGATGGTGTCAAAGTATATTCTCTATGAGGTCTGCCATGCACGATAAATGGCAACGGGCAACCGCGATATATTTGATCGTCGGCATATTGGCCGCTATGGCGGGCTGTGTGCCAGTCGCGACGCCCACTCCGCCTGCCCCCGAGCCGACCCTGGCTCCAACCATTACGCCGAGTCCCTCGGTCGAGATCAAGGTAGCCACCACAGCTGCGCCAACCGCCACGCCCGAGCCGTTAATTCTGCCATCACCGGCTCCCCTCAACCCGGTCAGTGCTGCGGTCGGACAGATCGAGGCGATCTCGTTCATCGACGCCAAACATGGCTGGCTGCTGGGCAGCGCCTGCGCCGACGACCTGGCGACCTGCAAGTCGCGGCCGGTGGTGCTGCGTGTTACCACGGATGGCAGCGAGCACTGGGTACCGCAGCATGTGCCGATGGCCTACACCACCGATTCGCTGGCTGAGGAAATTCAAAACCAACCGCGCGTCAACAATGTGCTCTTTATCACGAAAAAAGACGGCTGGATCTATGGCGAAAGCGCGTTTTACACCAACGATGGCGGCAATACCTGGTTTGCCTCCGACCAGCCGATCCGTTCGCTGAGCGCCAAACTCGGCATCCTGTGGGCAGTGATCGGGGAAAGTGATGACGCCTGGCAGATCGCCACCTCGGACGATGGCGGTAAAACCTGGAAAACTGCCGCAAACGCCTCGGGCTGGAAGGGCGTTGCCCCCCAGCTGGTCGTCAGCAGTGCCACCCAGGCTTGGGTGCTCTCCAGCGATGCCGATGGTTGGTACCTGTGGCAGACCAACGATGGCGGTGCCAGCTGGACAACTCTGCCCGAGCCGGATGGTATGCCTACAGTGGTGCGCATCTTGGCTGTTGACCCCAGTGGCCAGCTATGGCTGATGAGCGGTGCGCAGCCAGGCGGCGACCTGCAGGAAAAGACCATGCACCGTTCCGACGATGGCGGCACAACCTGGGAGCAGGTGGCGCTCACCACCATGGACCAGTCCGTTCCCTGCCGCATCCCCTGGCTGGGTGAGCTGCGCCAGCAACCCGGCTCACTCGCGACCAATGGCGAAGGTCAATGGTTCATAGCCCTGGGGCGCTTTACACTGGTCGGTTCGGATGCCAAAGCCTGTAAATGGGCAGAGTCCATCCTGGCGGAGGACGCCAACTTGGGCGATGCCACCATCGAGTGCGTGACCTGGTTCGATGCCACGCATGGCTGGGCAGCCGCCAACCCGAACCGCCTGTTTATCACCAACGATGGTGGCGCCAACTGGCAGCTGGTAAAGGTGCGTTAGGTCGGGTTAACGCATTGTTTCATCGTGTTAAATAATATAGTTGATAATTGAGGCTGTATTGCGGGCCAGGGCGAGGTTTTCCGCCCGGGACCGCTTTAGGATATAACGGAACGAATGTAATGCGGAGGCAGCATGGATCTTTCGTTAAGCTTGACGGGCTTGGGTAGCAAGTCATCCGGAGACAGCCAGAGCGAGCCAGAGGCGCGCAACCTGGTGATCATTGGCAGCGGACCGGCAGGCATGACGGCAGCCATCTATGCCGCGCGCGCTGATCGCGCACCGCTCGTGATCGCCGGCTCTGCCTTTGGCGGGCAGGTTGCCCAAACGGCTTTAATCGAAAACTACTCTGGCTTTCAGGAAGGTATCGTCGGGCTCAACCTGATCGAGCAGATGATCGACCAGGCCAAAAAGTTCGGTGCCGAGATCGAGTTCGACGAGGTTACCAAGTTCGATTCCACGGTCTACCCGTTCCTTATCAAGACCGCCGGTAATAGCTATACCGCCCGCGCAGTGATCATCACCACCGGCGCATCTCCGCGCCGCCTGGGCGTGCCTGGTGAAAGCAAGTTCTTTGGGCGCGGGGTGTCGACCTGTGCCACCTGCGACGGTTATTTTTATCGTGACCGCCCGATTGTGGTGGTGGGCGGCGGCGACAGTGCCATGGACGAAAGTATCTACCTGACGCGCTTTGCCTCCAGCATCACCGTCGTGCATCGCCGCGACGCGCTGCGTGCCAGCGCCATCGCTCAGGAGCGCGCCTTTGCCGAGAAAAAGATCCAGTTCCGCTGGAACTCGGTGATTAAAGAGATCTTGGGCGATACTGTGGTAACGGGCGTAAAACTGCGCGATGTCAAGACTAATGAGGTCAACGAGCTGGCCACCGACGGCGTGTTTATCTTTATCGGGTTGGTGCCCAATACCAGGCTCTTTGCCGGGCAGATCGACCTAGATGAAAACGGCTACATCGTGACCGATCGGCACTATCAGACCAATGTGCCGGGCGTGTTTGCGGCCGGCGATGTGCAGGACCCGCACTATCGCCAAGTAATCGTAGCCGCCGGGTCAGGTGCCGCGGCGGCTATTGAGGCAGAGCATTTTCTGGCGCAAAAGGATTACGAGCTGGGCAAGCTCGAGTAACCCTGGGGGATGCCCTCTTCATCAAAATCCGGAAAGAGCGTGCGCCGCGAATATATCTTGCCACTTTTAATCAGCCACTGGCGCACCTGCTCGCCGTCTTCACCCTCGACCGAAAAATAACCGTCGACAAACGGGTCGATGGCGATCACCTCGCGCACCTGGTTGAGCACCACTGCCGGTTCGCCCACATCGCCGCCGAAGAATACATACTCGGTGCCGCCCAGGTCATCCTGCGGCCAGCACCAACCGGCACGGTAGCGCTTTTCACCGGGGGTACCCCGATCAGCCAGTTCGATGGCGGTGGCGGTTGAGGTGAGCAACTCGTGGATGCGCGCAACCTTGGCAGCGTGCTGCTCTGCGGTCTCGTCGACGCCTTCCACTTCCTCGTCAGGCCAGCTCAACTCCAGCCAACCGCGCACGGCATATATATAGTCACTCGCCATCTTGTTCCTCCATCGCGTACAACCTCGGTTGGTTTAGGCACTGCCGACACCACCAATCCCCGGATTGTAGACCATCTAACCCGCTCGCGCAACCGCTCTGGGGCGGCTCACTCTTGCGGGATAGACTAAGCTATCCTACAATGCGCACAACACTGGTAGTTAAACCATGGTTGATCTATACACCAGGGCCCACGAACTGCTGAACGAGCTGCGCCGCAACGGCAACCAGGCACAGGGCGTCGATATGCGCGCCTACTGGCGTGGACAGTCGTTTGAGGGCAGTGCTGACCAGCCAATGACAATACGGCGCGCTCTGGCGCTGCAGGCCGTCTTGCAGCAGTGTCAGGTGGTCATCCGTCCGCAGGATGTGATCGTCGGAGCCCCGAGCGGCACGGTGCTGCCGGAGCGTCCGGCGAATATCGACGATGTGGCATGGGAGCGACTGCACGCGCTGAACACCGAAATCGGTGAACGCTCGTTTTGGCAGCATGTTGACCATTGCGCCCCCGACTATGAGACGCTGCTGAGCATCGGCCTGGATGGGCTGATCGCCCGCATCGACGCAGCCGCCTACCCCACCAGCGACCAGCGCGTTTTTGCGGCCTCGATGCGCCTAGCGTTGGGCGCCGCGAGCGATTTTGTGATGCGCCACGCCCATGCCTGCCGCACACTCGCACAGGAAGAGAAACCGGTGCGCGCCGCGGAGCTGGCCGGCATTGTCGCTGACTGTGAACGGGTCGCGCACCATCCGCCGCAGAGCTTTCGTCAGGCGGTTCAGTTGGTATGGCTGTTGCACGTCATTTGGGCCATTGAGGGGCGCGGTGCGATGGCGTTCGGCCGGCTCGATCAGTATCTGCTTCCCTTTTACCTGGCAGAGCCCGAAGCTGAGCGTGATGCGCGGACCAAAGAGGTGCTGGGATGCATGTGGGCCAAGCTGGAAGAGCCCGGCCTGCCCAACTCGGTGCAAAATATTGCCATCGGCGGCACCACCCCCTCCGGCGACGAAGCGGTAAACCCGCTCAGCTACCTGATTCTGGACGTGACGCGCGCGATGAGTACTCCTCACAGCAATCTCTCAGCGCGCGTGACCAGCAAATCGGGCCAGTTTCTGCTGGCCTGTGCCGATGTGATAAAGACTGGCATCGGGTTTCCCTCGCTCTTTAATGACGACGTGCTGATCCTGGCTATTTGTGAACACCTCAAGATCCCTCTCGAGGATGCGCGCGACTATTGTTTTGTGGGTTGCATCGAAACGCAAATCCAGGGATGCGTGCCGCCCTGGTCGGATTCGATGATCAGTATGTCCCTTGCCCTCGAGCACACCCTGCTGGGCGGCGCCAGCCGCCTCCCCGAGACGCCCGCGGGCGACAGCAGTCCCGACCCGCGCAGCTTTGCCAGCTTTGAGGACTTGTACCAGCCGTTTGAGGCACACCTGACTGGCCAGGTCGAGCGCCACATCGCCCAATTAAAGAACGTATCGAGCAGTGCCGATCCTGCCCGCTTTACCAGCCCGTTGCTCTCTGCTCTGACGCGCGACTGCATCGCACGCGGACGCGACATCAACGATGGCGGAGCGCGCTATCCTGACCTGCACGGCATCGCCGGCATGGGTTTGGGCACCGTCAGCGACAGCCTGGCGGCGATCAGGTGGTTTATCTATGACCACGCCGCCCTCAGCTGGGACAAACTGCTCACCGCCCTGGCTGACAACTTTTGCCACAACGAAACGCTGCACCAGCGCCTGCTGCACCAGGCACCGAAATACGGTAACGACACGCCCTATGTCGACGAACTGGCCGCACGGGTAGTACGCACGTTTACCGATCTGGTACTGGCCCAGCGCTCTCCCACCGGCGGCTACTATGTACCATTGATGGCCGCCAATATCAACAACATCAGGTGCGGCGCCGAACTGGGCGCCAGCCCGGATGGCCGCTTGGCACGCCAGCCCGTCAGCGATGCCGCCAGCCCCAGCTTTGGGCGTGACCTGAACGGCCCGACTGCGGTTATAAAATCACTTACCCAGGTGGATTACAAGCCGGTGGTGGGCGGTACCGTGGTGAACCTAAAGTTTTCACCCTCTGCCCTGGCGGGGAAAGCTGGCAGCGAGCGCTTTCGCGCCCTGATGGAGGCTTACTTTGAGCGCGGCGGTATGCAGATGCAGTTTAATGTGACTGGCCGCCAGACCCTCGAGGCTGCGCGAGCACATCCTGAGGACTACCGCGACCTGGTAGTGCGTGTGAGCGGGCTTTCTTCGTTTTATGTCGAGCTATCGCCCAGCGTGCAGGAGGACATCCTGGCATGCACCGAGCACGAATGAGCCAGAGTCTGCGCCGCACTCCATCTTCTCTACGCGGCGACGACTATCGCGACATCCTGCGCGCCTGCGACCGCGCTCAGGCGCTTGTCTCCAGCAGCGAGGTCCTGATCGTCGACACGGAGACGACCTCGCTGGAGGGTGAAATCGTGCAGATCGCCATGATCGACACCGCCGGCCGGGTACAGTTCGATACGCTCGTGCGCCCCGTCCAGCCGGTCACGCCCGGCAGCCAGCGCGTGCATGGCATCACCAACGAGCGGCTGCGCAATGCGCCCAGCTGGCCGGCGCTGGAGCATGAATTTCGCGCCAAAACAGCGGACAAGCTGCTGCTGAGCTATAACGCGGCCTTTGACAGCCGCATGCTCGCCAACACCTATCGCGTGCATCGCCTGCTGCCACCGCCGCTGCGCTGGGAATGTGTGATGCTGCCGTATGCGCGCTATGCTCACCAGCGTTCGCCGGGCAGAGGCCTGCGCTGGCTGCCGCTCGACGGCGGCGACCATTCGGCACTGGGCGATGCACGTGCCACGCTGGCGCTCCTGCAGCGCATGGCCGGCGAACGCGAGCGTCTGCTCAGGATTGTACAACAGCTCAACCGCATACCATCATAAGGAGACAAATATGCTCACGACAAAACTGACCCACCCACAGATCCTTAACGCTCTGGCACGCGCCGGGCACGGCTCCAAGGTGCTGATCGCCGACGGCAACTATCCCTTTTCGACGGGCGCCAATCCGGCTGCCGAACGGGTTTACCTGAACCTGACGCGCGGTTCTGCGCCGGTTGATGAGGTGCTCGCGGTGTTATGCCAGGCGATCCCGGTCGAGGCGGCCGAGGTGATGATGCCCGCCGATGGCAAGGAGGCACCCATATTTGCGGATTTTCGCCGCATCTTGCCCGCGGGGCTGCAGCTGGGTTTTCTTGAGCGCTTTAGCTTTTACACAGCGGCGCGCTCGCAGGATGTCGCGCTGGTGATCGCCACAGGCGAACAGCGCATCTATGCCAACATCCTGCTGACGATCGGCGTGGTACCGCCGGAAGCCTGAACCAGCCGTACAAAAACAGGGCTGCCGTTGGGCAGCCCTGTGCTATAAATGCGTGAGCGCTAGATCAGCTCCAGATAATCGCGGTCTGGCAGGGACGGGAATGGCGCTGTCGGCAAGGTCTGATACCAGTAAGCCACCGAGGCGATGTCGTCCTGCATCGGCAGGTAGCGGCCCTTGCTGCGCCAGCCCAGCGCCTGCATGGTGACGCGCAGATCCTGTTCAAAGCGGATGGGGTCCATAATGTGCCAGCGGTACATGCTAAAGCGCGTCTGCGAAGAATAGAACCCATCTGGGCGGATAACCTGTGTTAGGCCGCTGTAGGGAGTGGTAAATTCACGGTAACCGCCATTTTCCGCACCCAGTTCAAAACCATAGGACCCGCAGAAATAGTCCTCGGTACCGGTGCCGCAGATGGTGGGGAACTCGCCGTCGCCATCCATAAAGAACTTGATCTCCCCCTCACCCCACCAACCGCAGTTGTTGACGCCCCAGGCCATATAGGTACCCACATAGTGGCCTTTACCGCGCACACCATCCAGGATGGTATAGTCGGTCTTGTAGGGCAGTGGATTGGTGCGCCGGAACTGAGCGTGCAGGTAGGCTGCGTCTTCGGGCACATCTGTAAGGGTGTAGTCGATCTGGTAAAAGAGGGTCATCGGGTCGTCAGCCAGGTTGGTCATGGTAATGCGGCAATGCTTGCGGAAGGGCATCTCCCAGTAGCAGTTGAGGCCTGAGCGCGGATTGACGCACACCGGCAGCGACGAAAGCTGAGCAAACTGCTCATAGGCGGAGGCGAAAAAGTCGCCAACTGGCACCTCAATAGCGGGCTGCTCGGCACCATCCCAGTAAAAGCGCAGGATGCTGTAGCGCCAGTGGCCAGTGGGGGTCATCCAGATGTGCTGGATTGCCCCGGAGCCCTCGATATTGGCCAGTTCGCGCGTCTCGCCGGGGTGAATCAGGATCGAGGGCGAGATTTTCCAGCCGCGCCCCAGATCACGCGCCGCGTTTGCGCCGGTGCCCTCGGTAGCCATGCCGCCCTTGCCCTTGGCACCGTCAAAGTTTTCCGGGCTGATCGAGCGCGTCCTGGCGTTTGAGAGCCGCGAGAGGTTGCCGAGGTTCATACCTAGTCCGTTAAACATACGATCCTCCCCTTTTTATTGCGGCGGCAGCTCTCTACAGCTCCCGCCATTGGAACTGAATAACTGAGTCATGCCGATAACAGCCGATTCTCCTGCTAGACAAAGTCAGTCAAAACAATGCTGATATCGTACCAAACCGGCGGCGGCTTGACAACCTTGAAGCGTTGGTCATGTCACAAAGAACACATTGCATGCGTCGCGCGCGTATTTTGCGCGCACGCAAAATACGCGCAAGGTCGCCTGTGGGCAGCAGTTGGTACGCCGACTCAACCCATACCAGCCCAGGATTGTTCATATACATAGCCCCCTAGCCTTGGCGCCTCAAGATCCTCATACATGCGACTCCAGCTATTCCCCCTACCCTAGTCGTACATGCCCAGACGGCGTGCCAGCGCCACAAAGGCGCGGAACTCTTCCAGACTGACGCTATCGGGCACTGAGTGGTCCGAACTGAGCACATAACCGCCCGAGACTTTTAACTGGGGCACCAGGCGTTCCATCTCGGCCCACAACGCCTCGTGCTCAGTGTAGAGCACGGCGTTGAGGCCGCCATGCAGCGCCAGACGGTCGCCGTAGCGCTCCTTGAGCGCCAATGGATCCATACCTGCCTTGACCTCGAGGGGGTTGAGCATGTCGATGCCGGCATCCAGGATATCCGGCAAGAAGGGATTGATGTCGCCGCACGAATGCAGTGCCACCTTGATACCTTTGGCGTGCGCCCAGTCGGCTGCCTTTTTGTGAGCCGGCTTGACGATCTCGCGGTAGACGTTGGGCGAAAAGAACTGGGCCTGCTTGTAACCCATATCGTCGGGCCAGCGGATCTCGTCAAAATGATAACCAGCCTCCCAGACCTGCTCGAACATCGCCAGGTCGAGCGCCAGCATGGTGTCGATCATGTCTTTGACCCACTCGGGCTTTTCCAGGAGCGCGATCAGGATGCGGTCTGTCCCAACGAACCACGAATGGGTCACGTCGAATCCAAACCAGAAGCCGGCTGAGATCCACTTGCCCTCGCGCCGCCAGTTGGCATAGTTGCGCTCGAGGTGCGCCCAGTTGATGCGGTTGCGGTTGGGCGTCATGCGCGGCTTGGCGCGTGCCCACGAATCGGGATCGACCACGGTGAAATCCAGAAACTCGGGGACGCCGCTCATATGGCGCCAGTTTTTCATCGTCACGCCAAAAGGCGTGGTGGTGATGGTATAGTCCTCGGTGCGCTCGAGCGTCTCGGCTGGATACTGCGGGCTGTTATCGCAGCCGATCGTAACTAGCGAATCGAGCCCGAAAAAGGCCTCCCAGTCGGCGCCCGTTGGCAGACCTTCCCGCTGCCAGCGCTCAATGGTCGAACCCCAGGGCGACTCGATGATCGGCACACAATCCGCCTCCTGGTGGTTGTACATGCACCGCATGCGTTCGTGGGTGGTCATGGGCGTAGTCATGGGAGCCTCCTCAGCTGGTGACGGCCAGCAATGCTCGCAACAGCGCTTCTTTTGTCACGTTTTCACACGTTGGGCTCAGTTTTTGTCCCTGAGAGAACCACCCAAACGAATTGGGCTCGTATCCGCCTTCGTCAAAGGCTTCGGCGGTAGGGATATAGCCGATGGTAGCATCGGTATAGCCCAGCACCAGCAGCCGGGTGGGATTGTAATGGGCCTGCATGGCCAACGCATACTCGATAAAGGGCTCAGCCCCCATGCTGAGCAGCACGGCATCACCCAGGCGCAGAGCCCTGAGTGGGCAGCTAAAGGTACCGCCCGAATCTAACGGCAACTCAATACTATCGCTCAGCAACCTGAGCGGCAACGACTCACAGGTTTGCGCTTCCACAAGGGCTTGTCCAAGTGCCTGCGCGGCAGCAGCACCGTGCTCGTCGAGTTGTTCAAAGCTGTTGCGTTCGCGATAGGGGTTTTGGTTGCCGCAACAACCCTGCACAAAGAGGGCGCGCACCTCAGGGTTGGCGGCCTCGAACTGACGCACCCCCGAACCCATCCATTCCGACGAGATCCACAGGTTATCCGATGTGACTGTGGCGCCATGGAATGGCGCTGACCAAAGCACCAGGTCGGGCGCATCCGCGCGTCGCATCACCCAGGCATTCAGGTGCGGATCGCGCGGCTTGGCGAGGTTTACACCGATCTGGATGCTGCCATCCGCCATCACCTGGCGGCGGTTGGCGCCAATCTCGAGCGGCACACGTACACAGGACAGCTCAGCTGGCTGTAGGTCGTCCAACGCATGTTTGGCAGCCATCCCCGCCCGCACCGCCATCTCGCCATAGTAACGCGGTTCAAAACGGCTGTAGGATCCCGGGCAAACCATCGGCCCGGCGTGCGTGTGCGAGGTATTAATCAGCATGCGCTCGGGCGCCAGCCCGGTGATGCCCTGGATTACACCCTTGACCACCTTGATGCAATCGACATCAAACTCGCACACATCCAGAGCCACGATGATGACGGGCGCTGCCTCGCCGTCGCTGAGGGCTAGCACCGAGGCATACAGGTCGTCATGGATGCCCACGCTGGGCACGTTGCGCGCCCCATACCCCATCATATAGACCTGCTCGGGCGGTGTGATGTTGGAACGCCCAAAACCAGCTAGTAATGTACTCATGCTCCTCCTATTGGCTGCCAGTTTCGATAAAGCGAATCTGCTCTGCGCTGAGCTCGACATCGCCGGCAGTGGCGGCATCGTGCAGCTGAGTAAGGTCGCGCGGACCCACCAGCGCTAGTGACGTAAAGGGTTGTCCAAGGACATAGCCCAGCACGATCTGAGTGACGCTCAAGCCGGTTTCACCTGCCAGCTGCAGGATGCGTGCCAGACGTTCACGGTTGGTCGGCGTGTCATAGTTGTTGCGCGTGCTCTTACGCAGTTCGGCCTGCGGATCAGCCGCCATCTTTGAGAAATATCCATTAGCCTGCGCCGAATAGGCGACAGCCGCCATTTCTGTGCGGCGGTGAAAATCGGCAGTCGGCACGTCCATCATCGCGATGGTGTCATCCCCCAGGGAGGCATAGTCGACCACGGCGACGTTCCAAAAGAGCTGGTTGGCGCTGAAACCCTGCAGGCCGCGTTCGGCGGTATAGGCCTGGGCGCTCTGGATGCGCTCGAGCTGCCAGTTGGAGCAGCCCAGGTAACGCACCTTGCCTGAACGCACTGCTTCATTGAGCGTCTCGATGATCTCGCCCACACAACGGCTCGGGTCGTCTCGATGCAGATAATACAGGTCGATATAATCGCACTGCAGGTTATTGAGAGAGGCTTCCAGGTCGCCGAGGATATCTGCACGCGCCAGGCGCGGCTCGTGCAGATGCCCGGGCTCGGGGTTGGCGCCCTTGGTCGCCAGGAGCACCTGGCCGCGCGTACTGCGGCTGTGCATCCACAAACCGATCGTCTTTTCGCTCAGGCTGCGCTCGCCAGGTATCCAGTTAGCATAGGCGTTAGCAGTGTCGATCATGGTGCCACCGCACTCCAGCCAGGCATCCAACATGGCGAACGAAGTGCGCTGGTCGAGGCTGGTGCCAAACGAAGCGGTACCCAAGCCCAGCCCCGAACTGACGAGCGAGGTGTTGGGGAGCTGCACGGTTTTCACGCCGGCAAACTCCTCAGGTCATCGGCCAGGTCTGTCAGGGCACGCTTGAGTGGCGCTTCGATAGCCGGCGCCCAGGGCGCCCCACCGGGATACCAGATCCACGCCCCGGGTTCGTAACCGCCCTCGGCAAAAGCGCGGTCGGTCGGCAGGTAGTTGAGGGTGCTGTCGGTATAGCCCAGCACCATCACAGCCTTGGTTCCCACATGTCCTTTGAGGTAGGCGGCATATTCTACAAATGGTTCACCCGCCATGCCCACCAACAGGGCGTCGCCCAGACGCAAACCGTGCAGGGGTATGGCGCGCTCTGTGCGCGACGGCCGCAGCGGACGCGGCCCATCCGGGATGAGAGGCGGATCGGGCGGCACGTTGGGCTCATCCAGCGGCAGCAGCACTTTGGTGACTCGGTTAACAAGCGGCAGGCTGGCAAGCGGTACAGCATCCGCCAGGGCTTGGAGGATCGCCCGGGACGCCTTGTGACCAAGCGCTTCGATCTGCGCAAAGGCGTCTGGCGCACGATACGGGTTCTGGTCACCGCAGCAGCCCTGCATAAAAACACTGCACAGGCTTGGTTCAGCTGCTTCCAGAGCACGGCGGGCAGCGCCCATCCATTCGGCTGAGATATAGAGGTTATCAGAGCCCTGTACCACACCGTGTACCGGCGCGCTCCACAGCACGATGGCGTCATGGGCGCGCTGCAAGCGCCAGACATCCACGGCGTGCCAAGTCTGGCCTGCAGGGTTAGACGAAAGGCTCACACCATGCTCGGCCTTTAACCGGCGATTGTGGCCAATATCGAGGGGCGCTTCACCCACGGACAGGCTGGCAGGCTGCTGGTCTGCCAGAGCTACCTGGGCAGCCAGGCAGCTGCGCTGGATGACCATGCCCATATAGGCTGGCTCGTAGGGCTGGTAGGCGTCGTGCACGGTCATAGGACCGGCGTGGGTGTGGCTGGTATTGGTGATAATTGCATCAATCGGCAAGTCGGTAGCGGCAGCTACTGCGCCCTTGATCTCGGCGTCACCCTCAAGATCGAACGAAACGAGGTCATAGACCAGGATCACCACGCGCTGAGCGCCATCCGACAGTGCTACCGCATTGAGGGTCAGGTCGTCGTGCACCCCCACAGACTTTGCGCTGCGGTAGCCGTATCCGCCCATATGCACGGGCACCAGCGGCGAAATGTCCTCTCTGGCAAAACCCACGGCAAGCTGCTGCATGACACTCCTCATACAAGTAGCGCTGGGCACAGAGTAACCGCGAACAGGCAGGAGTGCAAGGCTTTAAAATAGGCCATTTAGCCCATAGGAGTAGGTTATTTAGCGTGCCCGGCAACGTGCAAATGACGTGTAGAAAAGCGCGATATGGCTCTGTTCTACGAGCCAGCGGAGGTGTATAATCTTGACAGAATGTTCAAGGGAAACCTTGCATTCACCCATACTAGACACCCAGCCGTCTGTATGGTGTAGGTGCCTGTCGTCAATACCCCCCATATTGACGACAGGCGCCCCCCTTTTAGGGGGCAAATGAATCGCTATAGTGCGCGCCCCAATACCCCCGCGATCGCCGCGATTTCGCCCATCAAACGGCCAAAAGTGTCAAAGTTGAGGCTCTGCAGACTGTCCGAGAGGGCATTTTGCGGATCCGGATGCACTTCGATGATCAAGCCATCCGCGCCAGCTGCGACCGCTGCCTTGGCCAGGGAGGGCACCAGTTGGTGATGTCCGGCCGCGTGGCTCGGATCCACCAGGATCGGCAAGTGCGAAGAGTGCTTGATGACGGGCACTGCGGAGAGATCCAAGGTAAAACGCGTCGAATCCTCAAAGGTACGGATACTGCGCTCGCACAGGATCACCTCGCCGCCTGATGCCAGCACATAATCGGCTGCCTGCAGCCACTCTTTGACGGTAGCCGCCAGGCCGCGCTTTAACAGGCAAGGCTTGCCGCTCTCGCCGACCGCTCACAGGAGAGTATAGTTCTGCATGTTGCGCGCCCCCACCTGCAACAGATCGACGGATGCCACCATGGCATCCAGCTGGTGAGCATCGGTGATCTCACTGGCCACGGGCACATGCAGGTTGGCACGGGTCTCGGCCAACAAACGCAGGCCTTCTTCGCCCAACCCCTGAAAGCTAAAGGGCGAGGTGCGCGGCTTGAATGCACCGCCGCGCACGATGGCGGCACCGTGATCAACCACCCATCGCGCGGTCTCCTGAAGCTGCTCGTGCGATTCGACAGCGCACGGCCCGGCAATCACTATCAGGCGCGGCGCTCCGACCGCCACATTGCCAACCAGCACGTGTGAGTCGGCGCTCTTAAAGTCGCGAGAGGCCAGCTTGTAAGGACGCATGATGCGCGTCACGGATTCGACCCCCGGCAAGACCGCAAAGAGTTCCACCGGCAGGCTGCTGGTATTGCCGCCCAAGATGGCTACGACCACTTTGTCGGTACCGCGGTTCAGTTGGGTGCCCAGATGGAACTGCTGGGCGCGGCGGACGACCGCCTCGACCTGTTCCTCGCTGGCACCGCAAGACATTTCAACGATCATGCGTCTCCTTCAGGCTACCAGATGCGCGAATCGGGCACATCCAACCAACGCCCGCCTTCCAGAATCGATTGCTGGCTGACGAGTCCCGGCAAAGTCAGGTCCATGGCGCCGTGCAGATCGACGGTTGGCGGTTTGTGCCCCAAAATCGCTTCACTGAAATCGAGTAACTCGTAGAAATCGCCCCCGCCATGTCCGGCGGCACGCGCAGTCTCTTCCTGGGCGCGGTACCACTCGGGCAGGTATGCGTCATAACTCGAGAGAGGCTCCCACTTGTTGGCATCAGCGGATTTGCCGTGCAGCCAGATACGGTCGGGTTCGCCGGACGCGCGGCTGGATTCATAGCTGCCAAGGGTGCCTTGCAGTTGATGGCAGTTCATGGCATGCGGGCGATCCGAAAGCATGTCGACGCGGATCTTGGCCAGCGCGCCGGAAGCCATTTTGCATAGCATCAGGTTCGAGGCTTGCCCTTCATAGATGTCGCCGCGCGGATCCGCATGGTGCCTGCCAGAGCCGGCAGCACACACCGAGACGACGCGGTCGCCCGGCATCCACTGCATGATCGGCCCCAGCGAATGGGTGCAATAGGTCACGCCATCGATGCCGGTCTGCCAGACGCGCCGCCATTTGGTAATTTCGTTAAGCTCCTTGAGCTCGTGCAGATACTCACCCTCCGCATAATAGGGCACCCCAAAGAGCCCCTGGGAAACCAGCTCACGCACCAAGATGTTGCTGCGCGTATAGATATAGTTTTCGCCCAACGCGTAAAAAGCACGGCTCTGGTTGGCAGCCTCTACCAGGCGTCGGCATTCCGAGATCGAAACCCCCGTCGGCACCTCACTGAGCACGTATTTGTCAGCTTGCAAAGCAGCAATCGCCTGCGGCACATGCAACGGCATAGGTGTGCCGATCAGCACAGCGTCGATATCGCTCTTGATGAGCATTTCGTCATAACTGGCATAGGCTTCGTCTGCTCCCAAGCGCTGGAGAGCCTCTTCGAGGCCAGCCACGTTATTGTCGCAGATTGCCTTCAGGTGCAGGCTGGGGATAGCCTCACACATGCCACGAAAGGTGCCCCCGCGTCCGCAGGCTCCTACGATCGCCAGGTTGATTGTGTTATCGCTCATTGTGCTTCCTCCGTGTTGTTATAGGTGCCCAAACGGCGTGCCGCCTGGAACATGCTTAGCACGTTCTCACTTGGCACATCATGTTGGATATTGTGCGCCGCCGAAAAGATATAACCACCGCCGGCTTTCATGATCCGCATCATACGGCTGACCTCGGATTCGATCTCTTCTGCCGATCCAAAGGGCAGCACATTTTGGGTATCAAACCCGCCATGAAAGATAAGTTGCGTGCCATAGTCGGCTTTCAGGCGCTCGGGCTCCATCTTCCAGGCGCCTGGCTGGATCGGGTTGAGGATCCGTACGCCGCACGCGATCAGATCGGGCAGGAGGTCATAAACCGACCCGCAGGTATGGTGCCAGAACAGGGCCGGGGTAAACTCGCGGGTGTAGGCGATGCGTTCGCTAAAGAAAGGTGCGATCAGCTCGCGAAAGCTGGCTGGCGAGAGAAAGGGGCCGATCTGGGTGCCAAGGTCGTCACCCGAGGTCGTCAGGTGGATGTTGCTCCCCAGAGCCTGGTAATAGGGTTTGATGAACGCTTTCTGCAGCTCAAGCAGGATGCCAAACAGCTTGATCACAAAGGGCTTATCGCCCGCCATACGCCAGAGCATGTCATCAAAGCCGCACATCCAGCAACCCAGTTCAAACACGCCGTAAACGGGATGCTCTGCCACGACTACTACATCCGTATCGGCCATCAACGCACGGGCGCGCTGACCATACTGCTCGAGGGGAGCTTCGGCAGCAATCGCGGCTGCGTCCGGCCAAGGATAATTGTCCAGGTCGTCGAGGGTGGCATCCTTTAGGGGTGAGTAGACGATATCCCAGTATTCGCCCGACCAGGCGCGCTCGACGCCCCAGATATCGACCATACGCTCGCCCGCCATCCAGCGTTTGCCGCCGATCAGGCTGCCCACTCGGCGAAAATCGATCCCCAGAGCCTGCAGAATGCGCTCATCGACACTTTCATCATCGCTCATATGCGGCGCATCAATACCCAGCAGTTGCCCCAATCCGGCGATCACGCGCCCGTCGGCGCTGGTGAGCGAGGTGCCTGAGAGGTCGAGCGGCACACGATCGGCTTCTTGGTGTGCGACAATGCGCGCAAAGCGCTGGCGCGGGGTGAGCGTCTCGGCCATGTGGTATCCCCTGATGGTATATCGTATTGTAGGCAAGCTGTTGACCAGTTGCAAAGAGCCATCCGGCGCTCTGCCGATATCTTGACACTGCCTGTGCCTTGTGCTAGTATTTCTCAACTGGCAAAGGCGTCCGTTTTGGGCGCTTTTTGTTTTTTGCGGGTTTTGGCGGACCTCCTTACCCGCGTTGCCAAATGTTAAGGAGTAAACGATGCTGGAATTTAGTAAACGCACCAATACGCTCGAACAGAAAGAGTATCAGTATAGCCTGCAGGATGTGCCCGAACCCAACCTTTACCGACTGTTGTACAGCTATAACGAAGTACCCAAGATCCCGTTCAACCACCGCCACGTGCCGATGTACCCGGCCGACGAGCTCTACATCACCGACACCACCTTTCGCGATGGCCAGCAGGCGCGCGAGCCCTATACCGTCGAGCAGATCGTGCAGCTCTACAAGTTTTTGCACGAGCTCAGCGGGCCCAAGGGCATCATCCGCCAGTGCGAGTTCTTTCTCTACAGCGAAAAGGACCGCGCCGCACTCGAACAGTGCCGCGCGTTAAACTACGAGTTCCCCGAGATCACCTCGTGGATACGTGCCCGCAAGGAGGATTTCCGTCTCGTCAGAGAGATGGGCATCACGGAAACCGGCATCCTGGCGAGCTGCTCGGATTACCACATCTTTAAAAAGCTGAATATGACACGCGCTCAGGCGCTCGACCAGTTCCTCGGGGTGATCAAAGACGCCCTGGCAGAAGGGGTGCGTCCGCGTGTGCATATGGAAGACATCACCCGTGCCGATTTTTACGGTTTTGTGGTGCCCTTTGCACTCGATCTCTACCGCCTCTCGCAGGAAAGCGGCATCCCGATCAAGATCCGCGCCTGCGACACGCTCGGTTATGGGGTCAGTTATCCCGGCGCTGCCCTGCCGCGCAGCGTGCCGGGCATCGCCTATGGCCTGAACCACTATGCGCGCTTTGACCCGCAGTTACTCGAATGGCACGGCCATAACGATTTCCACAAGGCGGTGGTGAACGCCGGCACTGCCTGGCTGTATGGCATCGGCGGGGTTAACTGCACATTGCTGGGCATCGGCGAGCGCACCGGTAATGCCCCGCTCGAGGCGATGGTGTTTGAATACGCGGCCTTGCGCGGTACCACCGACGGCATGAACACCCAGGTGATCACTGACATCGCCGAGTACTATCAGCGCGAGCTGAACTATGATATCCCGCCCATGCAGCCGCTGGTGGGGCGCGATTTTGCCACTACGCGCGCCGGTATCCATGCCGACGGCCTTCTGAAAGACGAAGAGATCTATAACATCTTTGATACCAAGGCGCTGCTCAACCGCCCCGCGCGCGTAATGCTCAGCCAGACCTCGGGCGCCGCCGGCCTGCTGCACTGGATCCGCAGCCACTTTATGCTGCCGGCGGATGTGACGATCGAAAAGCGCGACCCGCGCCTGGAACCGATCCTGGAATGGATCAACAGCGAGTTTAACGGCGGCCGTCAGACGGCTATCGGCGACTATGAGATGGAGTTGGTCATTCAGGAACTGGTTCCGGACCTTTATCGCGAGTTAAGGCCTGAGCAGCCTCGTTGAGTTCGTCACGATGTAAAAAGGCAGTCCTTCATGGGCTGCCTTTTTTGGTTGTCCGAATGGATAAAGCATGTTAAGCTGTCCGCAACCCCTGACGGAGGCAAGTGATGGCACTATATGGCGGCATCGAGGCGGGCGGCACCAAGATTGTGTGTGCAGTCGGCACGGATCCGAGCAATTTCCTGGCCGAGACGCGCTTTCCGACCGCTGCGCCCGGTGAAGTCATCCCGCGCATGATCGCCTTTTTTGAGGAACAAACTCGCCTGCACGGGGCACTGAGCGGCCTGGGCATCGCCGCGTTCGGGCCGGTCGATCCGGATCGCAATTCGCCAACTTATGGCTATGTCACTACCACCCCCAAGCCCGGCTGGGCGCGCACCGACTTTGCCGGCGCGGTCCAGAGAGCCCTGCGGGTACCGGTCGGCTTTGATACCGACGTAAATGTGGCTGCCCTGGGCGAAGGACGCTGGGGCGCCGCGCAGGGGCTGGATGACTTTATGTACCTCACCGTCGGCACCGGCGTAGGCGGCGGCGTCGTCACCAATGGTAAACTGCTGCACGGGTTGATGCACCCCGAGGCCGGACATATCCGCCCGCAGCACGATTGGCAGCGCGACCCATACCCCGGGCATTGCCCTTACCACGGTGATTGCCTGGACGGCATGGTCAGCGGGCCGGCTATCCAGGAGCGTGTGGGCGTGCGCGGCAACGAGCTGGGAGAAGAACACCCCGTGTGGGACCTGGTGGCCGACTATTTGGGACAGGGATGCGCCACCTATGTGGTGACGCTCTGTCCTCGCCGCATTATCATCGGTGGCGGCGTGATGGAACACACTTTTTTATACCAGCGCGTGCGCGAACGCACTGCCCATTACCTAAACGGCTACATCCAGGTGCGGGAGATCCTGCACGATATCGACCAATTCATCGTACCGCCCGGGCTCGGTAACCGATCCGGTGTACTGGGCGCCTTTGCGTTGGCCGAGCTGACGGCACAGGCTGCGGGCACAGCATGATCCATCTCGGTGACCAGGTGCCGCTGGACGACGCTTATTTGCGTTATGTCAGCCAGTTGGGCGTAACGCATGTGGGGCTCTTTACTGCCCCCGGGATGGGCATCGAAACTGCGCGCGCGGAGACGCGCAAAAGCTCGTGCGCGCGCGCAAACAGATCGAATCGCATGGGTTGGTGTTGGCCTCCATGCACCTGCCGCTCAGTTCGGCGGGGATCCAGCATCAGGTATGGCCCAACATCATGCTGGGTACCCCTGAGCGCGATAAGGATATCGATTTGGTGATCAAGTCGATCCGCGCCGCCGGGCAGGCTGGCATCAAGACGCTCTGCTACAACCTGGCGCTCTTGCCAGTGGTACGCACCGGCGAAACCATCGGGCGCAATGGGGTACGCTACAGCCATTTCGACTACCGCAATCTGCTCGCCGAAGAGCCGTTATGCGGAAGAGAGCTTGATCCCGAGGTGCTTTGGGAGCGTATAGCCTATTACATCGAACGCGTGATGCCGGCAGCCGAAGAAGCCGGCGTGCGCCTGGCCTGCCATCAGCACGACCCTGGTCTGCCCGAGGGGATAATCTACCGGGGTGTTCCGCGCGTGCTGGGCAGCCTGGCAGGGGTGCGCCGCTTCCTGAGCCTCAGCGATAGCCCCAGCCATGGACTCAACTTTTGCCAGGGGACGATTGCCGAGATGTGCAGCGATCCGAGCAAGTCTACCTACCAGGCGATCCGTGAGTTTGCCAGCGCCGTGCGCATCTTCTGGGTGCACTTTCGCAATATCCGCGGGGGGTTGGGCTGTTTTGACGAGGTTTTTCCCGATGAGGGTGATATCGACATGCGCCGTGCGCTGCGTACCTACCGCGATTGCGGCTACGATGGGGTGATCGTACCCGACCACATGCCGTGCATCGATGGCGATACACCTCAGGCACATATTGCACGCGCTTATTGTTTCGGCTATATCCGCGGGCTGTTGGCGGAAGTTTAAGCGGAGGTATTTGATGAACATCACAATCGATGCCAAGGTACTGGATATCCTCGAGCGCGGCGCATGGGATGCGCTGCCGCGAGTACGTGGACAGATCGCGCGCCTTTTTACCGCCAGCTGCGCTGGCTACGACTATTCGCATCACGCCTCCCTCACGGCGGCAGGCGGCCAACTGGTGGCCTCCTGGAGCAACGGTCACAACGGCGAGGATCTTCCCGGGCAGGTACAAAGCTGGTGCCGGCGAGCCCCTGAAGGCCGCTGGGGCACGCCACAGATATTGGCGCGCTCACCGATGCTCGCCGCTGCCGCGACCACTGCAATCAACGGCGGTTCCGCCGAAGGAACCGAGCGGCTCACCGTGTTTTTCAGTGAATACAAGGGGCGCGTCCAGGATGGCACCGGAGGCACGGGCAAGTGGAGCCTGCCGGTGGTTACCGGCGCGCTAGTCAACGATCCGGTAACAGGCGCCTGGCTCTGGACAGAGTTGTGCCTTTACGATTTGCTGCTCAACGAAGGTCCGCGATGCACCTCCAGCGGGCGCTGGGTCATGACCGGTGAGGACCACGCCGGCCGCACGCAGGTGATCTATAGCGATTCGCCCGTTCTGACGGCGAACTCATCCTGGCACCAGGTAGCTTTGGAATGCGGCGCGGGCAGCGTGTTCAAGAACGAACCGAGCTGGTACGAGTGCGCGAACGGCACGCTGGTATTGTGGATGCGCGATGATGGCGGTTCGCAGAGGCTGTGGGTTGCATTTAGTGCCGATATGGGCGCGACCTGGTCTGTGCCCGTACCCAGTGCGGTGCCGGATGCGGTCAGCAAGTGCCGCGCCGGCACACTCAGTACGGGCACACGCTACCTGATCCTGAACCCCAACCTGAGCACCGAGCGTATCCCGCTGGTAATGCTACTATCGCAGGATGGCTGGCACCTTGACCGCGCTCTGCTCTTGCGCGACGAGGCCACCGCCCCGCATCTGCCAGGCCGCTACAAGGGGTCGGGCTACCAGTATCCCTGCAGCCTGGAGCTGGATGGTCAGCTACACCTGATCTATTCTGTTAACAAGGAAGAGGTTGAAGTGCAGAGCCTAGCGCTCAGCGATATCGGGTAGCTATCCTCCCTGTTACTTTGCCTCCCAGATGTACAAGCGGGTGCAGATGAACTCGCCCATCTCTCCAACCAGAGCGATCTGTCCGTCTTTGTAGCCATCATGGGTGACGGTGTAACTGAACTCGCTGTCGCCCGGTGCGATAGTGTACTCGTTGCCCATTACCTCGACATGTATCGTGTATTCTTGACCGGGCTCAATCGGCGTCTCGATCAACGACAAGTCCTTGCCGGACCCGATATCGATGACGGCTATCGCCCCCCGGCTTGGCAGGTAGAGGACTTTGATACCGGTGGTGGCATCGGCATTGCCGCGCAAAAGCAGACCAAACGACCAGCCGTTGATGTATTGAAATGTAGCTTCGATACTAAAGTTGGCCAGGTTCTGGCTGCTGATATAGCAGGCCCTTTCAATGTAGTTCATATGAGCGCCTTGGGGGCTCATCTGCCAGACACCTTCGGGCAGCGAGGTCCAAGTTACTTTGGTATCTGGACCTGTAAATGTGGTGGAATAACTGGCCATACCATAACGTAAAACAGGGCCGATCGGGTTAAACAATCCGGGCTTGAATACCAGCGTTTTCACAACCGATACAGTAGCCGTCGTAGAGGGCGACTCAGCGGTCGCGGTTTGCTCAGCACTGACCGTGGCTGTGCCGGCCATGGCTATCTCGGTCTGAGAGACGGCGGCTTTGGTCTCGGTTTGTGCCAGAGATTGAGCATCGCTGGTCTTTTGCTCCGAGACGTCTTGCGCTGTAGCCGTCTTGGCTTCCGAGGCGCTCATTGCGGTGCTGGTCTTGATTTCTGCTACGATCTGGGCAGTAGACGTCTTATCTTCGATGACCACCTGGGCGGTACGTGTCTCGCTGACCTGGGCGGTGGATAACACCGCCGCGCTGCCCTGCGCCAACACCTGTGCAGTAGCAGTGGCATTAGCCGCCTCCTGCGTGCGCACCGCACTCCAGACAAAGAGCGCCCCGCCCGCCAGTGCCACTAACAGCATCATCAGAACCGGCAGCGCCCAGGCTGGCAGCCAGGGCTTGATCGTCACCATCCCCTGGACGCTCTGTATCCGCTCAGAGGCGCTTTGCGCCCGCACAATAAAGGGCATATTAGTAACATTACCTACCAGCGGACGCCTGACGGTGCTCTTGACCGACATCACGGTGCTGGATCTTGTGCCCGGCGCCACCACCAGCGGAGCAGCCGGCAGGGCGATCGCCAGCGTGCCGGTTGGGTCGCTGCCGCTCAACTGCAGCGCCTCGGGGTGGTTTCCATTGTTCTCGACCACCAGATGCGCGGGGGCAGCTGCTGTCAGGTTGGAGGGCACTAGCGCCAGCGCCAGGTTGCTAAAGGGCGCCACGCGCAGGTGCAATGGCAACCGCTGCTCCTTATCGGGATTGACTTGCGAGGTCACTACCAGCGCAGCATTAATCGGTCCGGCTGTGCTGGAGGCGACTCGCGGCGGTGCTATCTGGACCGTGATCGTTCCAACATCGCCGGGGGCGAGGCGCATCGGCAGCTGCGGCGTCTTGAGCCAGGCCGCTGGGATGCCCTCAGCCCGCACACTAAAATGATCGACCTGGTTTTGCTGGTTAAAGATGCGCACCGTAACCGCCGCGCTCTGGCCGGGCTCGACGGTGAGCATGTCGGGCTCCACCGAGGCGGTGATCAGCAGACCGCTGGCTGCCGGTGCTGCTGCCGCGGCGACGGGGGCTTCTGCCATTGTCATAACAGGCACAACGCCCTCCGCTACTGGAGCGGATTCGGGGGTCAACTCGAGCTTGAGCCAGTGGTCGCCGATGCGCAGCGCCTGGCTGGTCTTCCACTGCTCGGGGATACCCGGCAACAATCTGTTGCCCTCGAGCTGAGTGCCGTTGGTACTATCCAGGTCGATCACCTCGACCTTGTCGTTAGCCAGGCTCACCTGCAAGTGCTTGCGAGAGACGCGCGCGTCGTTCAGCACGATATCTGCGCTGGCATCGCGCCCAATCACCAGCTGTTTGCGAGTGCCAAAGGGGTGCGTCTCGACCTCTCCGTTAGGTTTCATCACCAGCACGCGCCCGCCTCCCGCTACTGGCGTGCTGGGCGGGGTCGGCCACTGGTCGCGATCGGGCTGCGCTGCGGCGGCTTGCCCCACCAACGTCGACATGCTTACGTTGCCGACCACAGTGGCGTCTTCCACCACTGCGGCAGCGGGCATACCCTTGAGCAATTCCAACAAGGCTTCTTCAAAGGCACTAGCGGTGGCAAAGCGGTCCTCGGGCTTTTTAGCCATGGCTTTGAGCACCACGTCCTCAAGCTGCGAAGGGATAGCCGGGTTGATCGAACGCGGCGGTGGCGGCGGTTCCTGGGTATGGGCGCGCACCGCCTCGGTGAGCGTCTTGACGTTAAAGGGGATGCGCCCGGTGAGCAGCTCATACAGCACAATGCCCAACGAGTACACATCCGAACGGCCATCAATCGCCGTGCCCTCGCACTGCTCGGGCGACATATAGACGGGTGTGCCCATGGTGGCACCTGTCTGGCTCATCACACCGCCCTCTGCCAGGCGCGCCAGGCCAAAATCGGTCACCACAGGGGCAAAGGTCAGGCCAAAGGCGTCCGTTTCGCCGGCAGCCAACGTACGCAGCATGATGTTGCCGGGCTTGATATCGCGATGCACCACGCCGCGGCGATGGGCGTAATCGAGCGCGTTGGCGACCTTGGCAACCAGCGCCAGGCTTTCTGGCATCGCCATCAGCTGCTGGCGGTCGCTCAGCAGTTGCTCCCAGACGCGCAGGCTTTGCCCAGCAATAAACGACATGGCTATATAAAGCATATCAGTCGAACGTGAAAAACTGTATATTTGTACGATGCCGGGATGCTCGAGCAACGCAATCGCACGCGCCTCCTGCAGGAAGCGCTCGCGAAACCCCTCCTGACGTGCAATATGCGGGTGCATGATCTTGATCGCGACCGCGCGCCCCAGGGCTAGGTCCTGGCCCTTATAGACCGCCCCCATTCCACCTTCGCCCAGCAATTTCTCAATCCGATAGGTGCTATCCAGGACCTGGCCAACCAAATCACTCATTGCACAACCCTCATTTTTCGATATTCAGAAACTGTATGTCTGCAGCCCGCTTACGGATTCTTTATGTCTATTTGATAACTGGTATACGCCGGGCGATAGCCGTCGATGAGGCGCGTTACCAGGCGCTGATCGATCGCCCCGCTCTCAGCCGTTAGGACCACCCGAAAGGTAAAGGGTCCATCGCTGTTTTCTATGATCTCGACCTGGGCGCCGGTGCACAGGTGCAGCAGCTCCTCGAGTCCGGCACGCGTACCGCGCCGTTCATAGAGCCAGGTTGCCCGCGCCAGGATCGCGCGCTTGATTGCCTCGGGCCAGCTCTCATCGACAATGCCGGCCAGCCAGGTATTCAACTGCGGGATAAAGGTAGCCGGCGCGGACTGCACGTCGAGAAACACATCAAAATGACGGATAGTCTGCTCCAGCGGACCAAGTTGGTCTTCAAAGAGGCACAGGAAGCGCCCCAGGAAGGGGTGCTCGGCGAACATGGGCGGCAGGTATTGCAGCCAGCGCGAGGTCTCGCCGTCCATCCCCACCCAACGCTCGAGTGCGGGCTCCGGAGGCTTGATCGGCTGGATCGGGGGCGGCACATCAGCTGCCGCTGGCCTGGGCTGCATCGCGATAAGCGGTGGCGGGGCTGCCTCCTCCTGCAACAACGATTCGGCCACCTGCACCGTCAGGCGGAAGGGCCCCACCGAGATCACATCGCCGCTCTTGATATCTCGGATCTCGTCAGCCGGCAGCGGCACGTCGTTCAGGGCAGAGCCGTTCGAGCTGTGCAGATCCTGCACGCGAAAGGGCAGCCGGTCGCAATAGATGCGCAGGTGTGAGCGCGAGACCCAGTTGTGCGCCAGAACGAGGTCATTCTGAGGCTCGGGCATGCGCCCCACCCTCACGATGGGCGTCTTGATCACATATTCGAATGGCTGTGCATCAGGGCCAGTAACCGTGATGGTGCCAAGGCGCTCTGGCATGCGCGCCCCCTTTACTCCAGGCTGATGGTGACGCTGTGCAGATCAGAGACTAGAACTTCGTGCGCCAACAGGTCAAGCTTGCGCTCGGCCGGATGGGCTGTATCAGCCTCATCAATCCAGCTCATGGTAACCGTCTGTATGTATTGCAGGCCATTCACCTGCTGGATGCAAGTATACAAGTCGGAGAGGTACAGCTCGCGGCCAAACGGCCAACCGCGGCCGTCGGGGCCACCCACCAACGGGTTAATAAAGCGGTTGAGCGCTGCCACGATATCCTGACGCAGGCGCTCGATATCGGTGCCGGGGCGCGCCACCACCTCAGCCTCAGCCCGCACGCGCTTGTAGGTAGCCGAGCGCACCTCCAGCTGCGTGGTGAGCAGGCGGCGCTCATCTAGGTAGCTCAGCACCTTTTGGCGCAGCTCTTCGCTCAGCGTCAGACTGGCGAGAGGGATATAGCCCTGCGCCTCGACCCCGCCGAGCTGCGGAATCACCAACACATACACCTGACCAGGAGTTGAACCGCGCACCGCGCCGGCAGCTGGGCGCGATTGCAGGCACATCGCCCGCCCCACCTCAGGAAAGGCCTGCAAGGTGAGGTGTTCAAAATCCTCGGCTGTGACGGCGCGGCCGCGGCTGCGCAGCAGGCTGCCAGCCCTGAACTTAGCCATCTCGAGCGATTCAGGGTCGAGCCCGCCCAGAGCTTCCTTGGTGTTGGTAACGCGGTCAACGTAGGCGATCGGGCTGCGCATCTCATGCAGGGCGCCGGCACGCACATTGCCGGCCACGCCGCCGCCCACACGGTAGCGGCTCATGCGGATATCCGCGCCGCGCGCGGGAATCGCCCCATAACGGCGCACTGTGCCGTCGCTCTGGCGGATTGCCGGGCCAAAACATATCTCGCCCGAGGCGCTGTCGAGGGTATAATGGCGGTCGTCCGCGCCCGAATCCCCAAAATCCTCGACTTCCTGCCAGGCCTGCCAGTCCTCCATCCCTTGACCCCAGATCTCGACGGTCTCGTCTTCGCGGCGCGGCAAAACAGGCGTATGTGTCAGGCGGTAGATCTGCCCTGGCGAGCCATCCGAGCGGCCCAGCGGCTCGTTAGTCACTTCGATAGAGTGTGTGGCGGTGACGGTGCCGCCCCAACTGACAATGCTGACATTGCGGATGATGGGCGAGGTGCTGTAGGCGCGCTGTTCGCCGGATGGCTGCACCACCTGGCAACGCAGCCAGTAGGCCTCGATTCCGTTAATCTCACGCTTGGCCAGCACCGGCACTCGCATACGCACCTGGCCGCTCCAGCTCATGCCGCCGGTGCCATCCTCTTCGAGCACCACATCACTCCAGGATTGGCCGGTCCATGCCTGCCAGCGTAAGGGCGGGTTCTCGGGGATGATGCTCATGCCAGCCGCGCGCACGCATGTCAGGTCAACAGCCAGCACATGGTTATCGTAGGCTTCATCCATCCCCAGCACGAGCGCTTCGTCAAAGACCGGCTTTTGCGCAGTAAAGGGCGTAAACTCGGGCTGCAGCCGGCTGAGCGCCACCGGTTCGTAGTGCACTGTGCCATCACCTGCCAGGCGCCGCAGGAGAATGTGGTCGAGCCTGGCCGGCAGGATGCTCAGCTCTTCGTTAGTGGTAAAGGCTACCAGCTCCGACTGGTCAGCCCGCAAGGTTGCCACCGATGTGCCGCGCGGGATGACCACAGTATGCAGCTGCGGTGCCGAGAGGTAAAAGGTCAGCGGGGCGACGGCGGCCATGGGCGCCTGAAGCTTGATGCCCAGCAGCTCCAGCAGTTTGATATAGTGTTTCTCGGGCACCTGATTCAGACGGTAGAGCAGCAGGTCGATCATCCAGGCAAATAGCTCGATCAGCGCAACGCCCGGATCCGAGACGTTATGGTCGGTCCATTCCGGGCAATAGAGCGGAATCTTTTTCTTGGCCTCATCGACCAAATTCTGAAAGGTACGGTCATCGAGTACGGCGGTTGGGAGTGCCATCCTGCTGCTCCTCCGGGATCAGATAAAATGGATATACCAGGCTGCGGCTGGCATGCAATGCTTTGATCTGATAGGTCACCTGGATCTCGAGGGTGGTGCTGTTGGTGTCATCCGGCAGCACGCGCACGTCGATCAGGTCGATGCGCGGTTCCCAGCGCCCGAGCGCCTCGCGCACGTAACGCTCCGCCAGACCGGTCGTCGCCAGGCTGTTGGGCGCAAAAACGAGTTCGTGAAGACGGCAGCCGAACTCGGGACGCATCACGCGCTGCCCTGGCACGGTATCCAGAATCATCAGGATCGCCTGGGCAATCTCGGTCTCATCGCTCACCAGGGCTACCTGGCCGAGGGCGTCCAGATGGGGCGGGAACGCCCAGCCCTTGCCGATCAACGGGTTTGCCACATTTGCCTCCTGCCTCAGCCCACCAGCACCGTGCCGGCTGCCACCACCTGGCCTTGCGGCGCCAGCACCAGGTCATCGCAGGTCAGGGCTGGGTCGCCGTTGCGCGCGACACCGCGGCCGTTAACCATCACCGTGAGTGACCCCTGCACGATCCTGGCCTGATTACTGGGCGGTATCTGGAACGACGGTCCACCGATGGGGATATGCGGCGGCATGTTCTGCGCGGTGCTATCCACCGTGGCTGCCGGCATACCACTGATCATAACATTATTGCTCAGATTACCGTTAATGACTCCATTGAAGGGATGCCCCGGGGTCGGGGTTGGAACGGGGCCGCCCGGCGAGGGTACCATCACGATGTGGGTATCCATCGCAACGATCTGGTCGTTCATTTTGGCGGCGGGCATTCCGCTCATCAGTCCTCCTAGTTCAGTTGGATCAGGGCGCCCTTGACGGTTACGGTGCCATTAGCTTCGATGTTGATGTTGCCGCCCGCAGAAAGGGCTAAATCCGCGCTGGCATCCACCTCCACTTTGCCCGTCCCGCTTACCTTTATAGTGCGGGAGTTGTCATCCAGCAACACCTGCTGGCCGCCAGAAGTTTCGAGCGTCATGGTGCCGACATCGTCATCCAGCACGATGCGATGCCCGCCGGCCGAGATGAATGTAGCGCTGGCGGGCTGTTCTTCGTCAAACACCAGGCGATGGCCGCTGCGCGAGACGATCGCCCGCCGCGTGACCTTCCCATTACTTATCGCCTCGTCGTTAGCCAAAGGCGGCGGATCGACCTGGCTCCACATGCCGCCCACCACGATCGGGCGAGCGATATCGCCCTGCTCAAATACAACCAGCACCTGGTCGTTAACTTCCGGGAGGGCATACCAGCCGCGCTGTTTGCCGGCGCCCAAGCTCGCCAGAGGCGCCCAGTTGGATTCGAGGGTGTTATCCAGCCACGGGTAACGCAGTTTGACCCGTCCGCAGCCATCCGGATCCTGGTTGTTGGTGACAATCGCAATCGCGACGCCAGGGCGCTGGATGGTGGGCTGCAGCTGCGACTGAACCCATTCAGCCAGTGTTTCGGCGGCACCGCCTTGCACCACAAAGTCGGTGATATAGTCGCGCGTCGTATCCCAATAATGGCGTGCGCTCGAAACACGATACTGTCCGCTGTAGCGATCACCCAGGGCACTCAATTGCACCACCGCGCCCGCCTGGATCGCCGCATTGCCATAGCAGCTGCCCTCGGCGCGCACGTGCTGCTGGGCGATGGCATCCATGCGTGCCTGTGCCAGGGCATCGGCTTCCTGCTGGTTGAGTGCGTCGGCACCGGTAACCATGTCGCTGGCATAGCCAAACAGCTCTGTTGCCGTCTGCTCCGGTGAGTTTGTTTCGCCGATGGCAGGCTGCGCCTGCGAGGAGGTTGATGAGCCCACCACTGGCTGCTTGTTGAGCGGATCCCAGCCTTTGACGAGCACTTCGCTGACCTGCTGAGCCAGGCTGATCTCTGGGTGAAATTCGCGCAGCTGCTGGCCCCATTCAAGGGTAGCAACCGGAGCGGGGTTATCTGCCAGCGGCTCGAAATGCAGTTCCTCGCCACTGACCCATACCCCATAGCCAATACGTTCGGCACGCTGCCGCAGCAGGTGATAGTCGCTGATACCATCCTGCATAACATGCACATGAACCGTGCTGGTAGGTTGCACCACGGCGCTGAGACCGCAGCGTTGGGCAACTTGCTGGGCGATATCGCTATCGGTGACAGATTGGTAGGCGACGGTGCGCTGGCTGCGCTGCAGGCGATACAGGCGGTTGAGGGCACGCACACCGAGGTTGACGACCATACCCTCGCCGAATTCGGGCTCGATGCTGATGATCTCACCGCTGAACAGCGCCTTTTCACCCTTGCCCTGCTCATCCGAGACGCCCACATCGAGCGACCCCCCCAGCGGTATCTGGTTGCTGTTGGCAAGTTTTGCGTTGGCATCGTGCAGCATGAGGGTGCACATCGCCGGCAGATGCAGCGAGCTTTCGACCTGTACCTGATACAAGTCGTTCATCAACTCGGCATCCAGCGGCGTGCCATTCACGCGCACATGGATTTGGCGGATAAAGGCGTCTTCGCGCGACATTTTGTTATTCCATCGGCGGGATCTGAATCACCTGCCCGGCGCGCAGGTTGAGCGGATCACTCAGTTGATTGGCTTCAGCGATGCGGCGCCATTGCGAACAGTCTTCGTATTCCTGCCAGGCAATCAGGTCGAGCCGGTCGCCGGCATAGAGGGTGCGCGTGCGCGGTGCGATCCCCCCGCCAGAGGTGGGATTCTGCTTGGCATACTGGGTGTCGTCAACCACCTGCAGCAGCGTCATCTCGACGGTGGTGCGTACCGGTGTGCCATCCTTGAGGAAGAGAGTCATCTTTTGGTTCATGTCGGTGATGACAGCCTCGAGCTCAAAGCGCCCCCAGCGAAAGATCACGTGCGGCGGCTCACCCTTGCCGGTACGCGCGTTGGCGCGGTCGGCGTCGATCATCATCATCTTCCATAACGGTGCGGTGATCTCGCGCACATCGCTTTGGTCGGATACGGTATCAAACAGCAGGCGTAGACGCAGCGACTGGGCACCGCCCTGCTTGAAACTGATCTTGGGTATGTTTTTCCCTTTGGTCTTGCCCGACTCGAACTCGTTGCGCTTGGTCAGCGTGTACTCGTAAGGGTTAAACATACAGGCGACCTGGTCGCCGGTGTTCTTGTTGATCACCAGGGCGGGTTCGAGCCCGCCGCGCGTTGTGGGCATAGAATGCTCCTTGCTCTAGCGCGTACCTCGGCGGTAACTATCGATGCGCAGTTGCTTGGCCAGGCGCCGATAAACCTGCTCCGCCAGAGCGTCGATATCGGGCGCCTGAGCTGCAGCGGGCGGCGGCGCTTCTGGCTGCGGTGCGGCTGTCTGGGAGGCCGCGGCCGGCTCCTCGTCGGGGGCGCGCTGCACGTGCTCGCGAACGCGCCGCACTGGCAGCTCCATCGGCAGGCGGTTGACCGTCACGACCTGCGGCGGAGGCGCTGAAGCCTCGGGTACGGCGGGCGGCGCCTCTTGCTGCGGTGCTGAGACATAACGGCGCTGCACTGTGACCTCACGCGTTGGCCGCGGCTCGACGGCTCGTAAAGTCGGACGCGCGCTGGGTGTGCCTGAGCGCTCCAGGGCAGCCTGGGCTGGTGGCGTCATCTCGGACATGTCACTCTCTGTGACTGGCGATTCATCCGCTACCTCTGGCGCCGCTGCGGGCTCCAACCCCAGGGCTTGCTCGAGGCGTATAGGTTGCTCCGCGGACGGCGCTTCTGCAACCACGTCCGGCGATTCATCCCTCGGCAGGCGTGTCACCGCACGCACCCGCGCGGCTGCATGGCGATGCACCGCGGCCGGCGCGGCTGGGCTGGCTGTGTGCTCGGCTGGCTCAGGACGCGCAGCCGGCTCTGGCAGCGGTGAGGCAGGCGCTGTTCGCGCCGCCGCCCGCGCAGCAGTCCGCCGCAAGGGAGCCTGCGCAAGTGCTCGCTCCGGCGGGCTATCCAGCTCGCTGAGCTCTTCATAATGCGCCTGTAATTCCTCACCCGCGTCGCCAACAGGTGCGTCCGTTGCTGGCAGGCGCATGCCCTGTTCAACAACAGCATACGCCGCCTCTTTGGGGATAGCTGTAGGGACCGCCGCAGCGGGTGCCTCGGATACCGAGGGTTCCTCGGGGACGGGCACACGTGCTACCATCACCTCTTCAGCAACGGTGCTCTGAGGCGCCAGCACATCCGGCACGTCAACAGGCGGCGCTTCTGGCGCGGTCTCGGCGACACCCGACTCTCCTTGGTCAGCCGCTGGTTCGGGTGAAGCCCTTTCTGGAGGCAGCGCTGATGATACCACAGCCTCGGCAGCCCTCTCAACAGCCTGCCGCGCCCGGGTACGGCGCACCACCGGGGCTGCGGCTGGTGCTGGAGCCTCTGGAAGCGCCTCCGCCCGCCTCTGCGCAGCTCGCTCTGGCGCGGGAGGCTCGGATGTTGCCGTCGTTGCGGGCTGCGCGGATGGCACGCCATCTACCGGCTGCAGCTCCTCGGAGCTGCTGTGCACCCCCATGGGCTGCTTTGGGCTCTCATCAGGGGCAGCCGCTGGTTCGGGTGCAGCCGGCTCTGGCGACATCACAGCCTCGGCAGTCTCCTCAACAGCACGCTGCGCCGGGGTGCGGCGCACCACGGGAGCTGCAGCTGATGTAGGAGCCGCCGGAGGTGCTTTTGCCTGCGAGTGCACAGCTTGCTCTGATGCGGGTGGCTCAGATGCTGCCGTCGCTTCGGGCAGCGCAGATGATACGCTATCTACCGGCTCTAGCTCCTCGGAGCTGCTGCGCACCCTTACTGGCTCCTTTGGGCTCTCATCCGGGACAGCCGTTGGTTCGGGTGCTGTCGGCAGCTCCACCGGCGGAGCGATGGCGCTGTCGTGGCTGGCGAGGATCGCCGTCATTTCGGCAAAGGATAGCCGCAGCGCTTCCGGCTCTGGCGCCGGCGGCTCGAATGCCTCAACGGGGGCCTCGTACAGCGCCTGTTCATTGGCCACGGCACGCGCCGCATAACGCGGAGCGGATCGCACAGCAGCAGAGGACGCGCGCGGGATCCATCCATCCGGCCGCGGCGCCTCTTCGCTGCGATCCACCAGGCGGCGCTGTACCCAACCACGCAAGCGGATCATGTAACCGCCACGCTTTCATAGGCCAGCTCGAGGCTTTCCAGCGCCAGCTCACTCTCGCCCGTCTTGAGGGTTGGCGACGACCATTTGGTCGGGTAGGCATTTTTGAAATCCCAGCGCGCTACCGGCTGCCCCTCAAGGCTATAGAGGATCACTGAGACCTGGCGCAGCGCCTTGCCCAGCTGGCCCTGCAACACTTCGTTATACCACTTGATGAGGGCCTGGTCGGTGCTGATGCCGCGCTTGAGGGTCAAGGTGCCGCGCAGCACGCGCCCCGGCAATAGGTGCACGCCCTCGTTATAGCCGCCCTCTTTTTCCTCTTCGACCTCGACCTCCAGCGACGGCAAGGTGCACTCGGTAAAGGCTGCCGAGGAGATGCCGTCGATCTGTACCACAAACTGGTGGGCGGCGTGGGTCTCTACACGGTTATTGCTCATGGTAAGTCATCCTGAGGTACCAACTTGACGACCAGGCTCTGTCCGCAATGCGGACATTCAGCCTCGACCCATTCCGGTTCGCTCGCATTGATGCGGTCGTAGAACGCCTGCAAGTACTCGAGGTCGACGACAAACAGCCCTTCGATGATCTCAGGTGTAATGGCCGTCAGCGAGCCCAGGCTGGTGACCACGCGCGCCAACAGGGCGATCGGTAAAAACGCCTCGTTGGCGCGTACCGCCGCATCGCCCAACGCGCTGGCTTCGTCGCGCGCGGTAGACAGGCGCATCACCCCTTGGCGATGCACCTGTCCATCCGCCACGTAACCGCGCGGTAACTCGAAAGCAAATTCTGTCTGCACACGCACTCCCCAGGGTTACATGGAGCGAGTCAGGCCTTCGTGGGTGATAATCAGCTCTTCGACGCCAAACTCGTTGGAATCTGATTTCACGGTCGGCCCCGAGACCTTGACCGGCCAGGCGTTGACGAAATCCCACTTGGCGACCGGCTTTAACTCCTGGTCAAACATGGTGATAGTGCCGTTCTTGCGCGCATCCGCCACCTTGCCCTGTACCACCAGGTCGCGCCAATCCCAGATATCCAGGCTATCGGTGATGCCGCGTTTGAGGGTGATGTCATCCCACTTGAGACGGCCAGGGATCTTTTGCACCAGCTGATGCCCGGAGTCGTCCACGATCTTGTGTTCGATTACCTCGTGCTCGGAACCGATCCCGCTGCACTCGGTAAAGTAGCCCTTGACGGCGCCCGAGATATCGATGGCGTAATGGAAACTGACCAGCGGATTCTTGTTATCTGCCATGGTTACTCCTTAAGGCTCGCAGGTGTCAGCTGGTGGCCGGCCCAGACCACTGGCTGATTCTAAAGATCACAAACTCGGCTGGCTTGACGGGGGCAATGCCGATCTCGATGATCAGCTGGCCCAGGTCGCGCACTTCGGGCGGGTTGAGCTCTTCGTCGCATTTCACGTAAAAGGCCTCGGCGGCCGTAGCACCAAAGAGCGCCCCCGAGCTCCACACCGTGCGCAGGTAGGCCGTCACATCACGGCGCACTCTGGCCCACAGGTTGATGTCGTTGGGCTCAAACACCACCCATTGGGTGCCGCGCTCGATCGATTGCTCAACCATGTTAAACAACCGCCTCACGTTGACATAGCGCCAAGCTGGGTCACTCGAGAGGGTACGCGCACCCCACACACGCAGTCCACGCCCCGGAAAGGCGCGGATGCAGTTGATCCCCAGCGGGTTGAGGACTTCCTGCTCGCCCTGGGTGACCTGCACCGGCAGACCCGACGCACCGCGCACCACTTCGTTGGCCGGGGCTTTATGCACCCCGCGCTCGGCATCGGTGCGGGCATAAACGCCAGCTATGTGTCCGCTGGGCGGAATGCGCACAGTACCCTTGCCCTTGACCATATCGGGCACTTCGATCCACGGATAATACAGGGCAGCGTATTTAGAGTCATAGTTGGCCTTTAAGCGCCAGTCGCGCACCTGCTGCGGCATCAGGTCAGGTGGGCAATCCAGGATTGCAAAACGGTATTTGGTCTTTTCGCAGTGCTCATAAAGGGCCCGCTGGACGGCTTGTACGTCGGCCAACGACATCTCGTTGAGCTGGTAGCTCATCATCAGATCGGGCACTGCCAGGATGGTGACTTCGTCGAGCGCCTCGAGTCCGCTCAAGCCAGTGCGCTCTGTGATGTCGCCGCGATAATCGGCCACGGCCACCGCCTTGCTGGTGACGGGCGCAACGGCCAGCTCAAAGGTGCCGGCGGCCGGCAGCACACCTGCCTTGAGCACCTTGACGGACACGATCTTGCTCTTGACAGCCGTCTCGGGGTAGGCATCGCCCTTGTTGGGCGAAAGCCCGCTAAAGGTCTCTTCCACCCCAGAAGGCGTCTGTACGATCAGGGTGTAGGTATCGGGCGGCTCGTCGGAACGGATAGTAACACGCGCCCCAGCTGCCTTGGCGCCCGGCTTGGACTCGATCAGCAGGGCATCGGCGGGCTTTTCGCCAGTCCCGAGCAGTTTGACACTGGCTCGCGCGCCATCCGCGACCGCCACAGTCTTGACGCTGATCACATAGCAGCGTCCGCCGCCGTTCTGGAAATAACCATAGACGGCATCCGGCAGGTAGGCACCCTCGGCAAAAGCGCCAAACTTGTCGACAAACTGGCTCCAGTTGGCTATCGCGACAGCCTTGTTGAGCAGGCTAACGACTGTGCCGTCATCCTGGAGGGTCTCGGCCTTGGCAGTATAGCCGATAAAGGCCGCCACGGCGGTGCCGGCGGATTCAATCGGCTTGGTGCCGCGGTCTTCTTCGACCATGTAAACACCCGGAGATAGATAAGTAGGCATTGATCTTTACTCCTCATTAGTCACGAATCGGCTCTCTCGAACCCCAGTCACGCAGTGTCCACCTCCTATATTGAAAGAATCAAATCGTACCCAGCCGGATCTGCTTTTTCGAGCGGCACGGCGACGCGCTTACGTACGCTGGCCTTGCCCATCATTGCCACCACTTCGACAGTACCCTGCGCCAACCCGCTGAAGCGGTAGCGCCCGAGCGCATCGCTCACCACCTGCACGCCCAGCTCGTTGATCGCCACGGTGACGCCAGCCAGAGGACGAGGCTCTTTCCCACCGGTATGCACGATCCCAGCGATCTCCCAGGTAGTCTCGTCGGGAGCGCCGCTCATGCGCAGCTCGCGGCTCAGTACCAGCGGAGCGCTTGCGATGTAGGGACGATCCATGGCCAGCGTCACGGTATAATTGATCGACGGGCGCAGCTGGTTTTGCATCACACCCCACAGGTCGGGCAGGTTCTGGATAGCGCTGGAGGGCTGCGCTGTGGACGCCGCTATAGGCAGCGGCTGATCGCGCAAGGCTCCCTGCACATAAGAGCCCGCCAGCACAGGGTTATTGGCCAGCACGCCCAGCACGCGCCACAGGATGGCGTGCTCGTCTTCGACCTGCTGTTGGGTCCACACGGTGATCAGGTAGCTCAGGTTGTAGCGCAATGGCGCCAGCTGTTGGCTGGCGGTGCCGTTAGAGTTGCGTATTGTGCGCAGCTCGTGCGAGCGCAGCTCCAGGTTTTCACGGATATCATACAGGTAGCAGTTGATCACCGGGCGATTGAGGCGTGCCGACCAGTCGCTGGTGGGCTGGTCAAAACTGATCGCCACACTGTTGGGAGCAAAACCAGCCTGCTCAATGAGGAGCTGGCGAATGGTTTCATCCAGATCGTTTATCACCTGGCTGGTCTCCTATATGATCGTCTGGCGTCCATGAATGACGCGTTTCTCTTTGCCGATGCCCCAGCGTTGCGCCAGGTCGTCGTTCGAAATATAACCACACAGCTCATTAACTCGCTTACGCACTGGCTCTGGCAGGCCCATAATGGTCGATTGGTAGACCACACCAGGATCATCATACACTGAGGTGAACTCCATAAATCGGCAGCCTGCGGCGTACTGTTGACGGTAGAGTTCTAACTCGATTTCATTGGCAATTGCGGTAAAAACCGACTCGGTCATACCCGAGTTTAGGGCGATCATGTTGTTCAGGTCTGCCAAGATTGTGCGCA
>JAAYDC010000016.1 GCA_012729455.1 Chloroflexota bacterium
TACCCATCAGAAGAAAGAAAATAAGCGGAACAATATAACAGGTAACTAGCAAATTTTTACTTCGTATATCCAGTTTGCATTGTAATGCTACTCCATATAAAAAACCGCTCATTCGTCTTAACTCCTCGTCTTTTCAATAAAGTGCTGCTCTAATGTGCCGCGATCAACCTTAATATCCAGTACATGAATATCCTTTTGTTTTAGTTCACCAAGCAGTGAGTACAACGTATCTTCTATATTATCCGTCTCTAAAGTGCGATCCCCTTGTTGCGTTTTTATATGTACCAGGTATTTTCTCCCAACTTCATTGGTCAGTTCCTCAGCTGTACCGCAAAAGACAATATTGCCATTATTCAGAATGGCAATACGATCGCATAGTGCTTCTACTTCCGCCATATCATGGCTAGCGAGAACAATCGTTTTTCCATGTGTCTTAAGTTTTCGGATTTGTTCATGCAGTGACAGCCTACCTTCAACATCAAGTCCCGCAGTAGGCTCGTCCAGAAAAACAATGTCTGGATCACCGATTAGTGCAAGAGCAAGATGCAGCCGTTTCTTTTGTCCTGTCGATAACTCGAGATACTTGTTCTTGATTTCTTCTATACCGAGGGCTGAAAGAATATCATGATCAATGTTTGCTTTTTTCCATTTTGCAAATAGCTTGACAGCTTCCATCGGTTTTATGTGTGCAGGCAAAGATGCGGATTGTAGTTGGATACCCATCTCTCCATTTACAGAAATCTCACCATAGTCATACTTTTTTAATCCTTCGATACATTCAAATGTAGTTGTCTTGCCTGCCCCATTCACACCAAGAAGAGCAAAGATCTCTCCCCTTTCAATTTGAAAATTGAGGCCTTTGAGAACAACATGATCACCATAGCTTTTTCGTAAATCACGTACTTGAATCGCACTGCTCATTGCTGCTCCTCCCCAAACGGGTTTGCTCCAATCTTTGAGAAATAAATACCCAAAGCAGGCGTTAAGTACTCATTGATAATTGCTTGCTTTTTCTCCCATTCATTGGTCGTGTTTTCAAAATCTCCAATTTTCAGTAGCTTGGGCAGCATACTCATATCGCCGTTTGTAAACTCTACTATCAAATCCCAATAAGCCTTTGTTAATTGCTGACATTTTTCGCTTTCTGGTGACACATTCTCTTTTTGGAGCTTTAATATATCATTGCACAAGTGATTAAACCTGTTTATAAAATCCAGACCACTGTCTTTATCAAAACGGTCACGGATATGATCAAGCGTATCATCATCAAATTTCTTGATCAGAAAGTAATACTCGTTGCTCATTTGAAGATTAACAATTATATCTGCGTATTTCTTAAAATTTACCTTTTGCATTTGTAAAACTTCGGATTTTAACTGCTCAATGGCTTTCAAAGAAGCATTCAGTCTTTCTATTTCCCTACGTATTTTGCCTGCCTGCTCGGTAAGTGCATTCGCAACATCAGTTGGCGTCTCTAACGAAATCAGATGTTGTTTTATCTCCTCCAAAGAAAAACCCAATGACTTTAAAGACAAAATCTGATGAAGCACAACCAAATCCTTATCTGTGTAAAGCCTACGCCCACCTTCACTTTTTTCCGACGGTGAGAGCAGACCCTCTTTATCATAGTACTGGAGCGTACGGACGGTCACGCCCATTTTCTTTGCTGCATTACCAACAGTCATAAATCCCTCTGGAATTGCCCTATGTTTTTCCATAATGATCCGCCTCCTGATATGTATTATAAATCATTACGTAACGTCACGAGCAAGACCTTAATGCACTTTTAGGCATAGTTTTTTCTGCCATCTTTTATAAATAGTTACCTTTTAAATCTTGTGCACACGCCAGTACCATAAGCCATAAATACTATCTCATAGTGAACGTCTCAACGATGTTAGATTGCTGTAATAACCGAAAAATAATTCGGTGAATAGATTGCGGGGAATCTTTTACTATCAACAGTTCTATTAGATCAAAAGACCTGTAATTACGGGCAGATGCCTATGACTTCGGAAAATCCAAGATCCGCCGTGTCGGAAAGTTTGAGCAGCCTTAATCTTTAATGAAAGAGCGGCGTGAAATTATTTCCACACCGCTCTGTCTTTTATCGTTTCGTGTCTTGTTTATATAGTTTTCTTCCTGTGTATTTCCCGTCGCAAGATACTGTAAACGCTCTTGCGGATTTACTCGGCTTCCTTTACATCGCCTCTCAGCATGTTATATCGGCGGTCAGCTTGCTGCGTTCCGCCTTCCATCTCTTGGCAGGAATGTTGGTATTGCCGTTCATCACGGATACACGCACTTTGAGCTGCCATAAACGCTGATAGGTAAGCTCGACTTGCAGTTGAGGTTTCCGCACTCTGCTTATGCTGCGCTGCTCAAGCGTGTCTACAGATTTCAGCCTACACCGCCCGCTATATCTCTGCTTTGGTCTGCTCGTTCCAGCCAATGGCGCGAATAGATATGCGTCCTTGTCTGGAATGTAATCCTTTCTGTTCCGCACCTCAGACAGCAAAGCGGGTTCTTGTTTGATGCTTAGTGCACGTCCGGGACGGTGACAGCCACCTCTTTGCCGCCTGCGGCAGACGAGTCAATCACACCCTGGATGATCACGTTGGTCAGAAGCATGCCGTCGGGATCGATAGGCGAGGGCTTGCCCTCACGGATGGCATCGGCAAAGGCCAGGTTTTCGCGCTTGAAGAGCTCGATGCCCTGCAGCGGGCGCATGAACAAGGCGCTCGTGTTGGTGAGGGTGCCGAACTCGTCGCGATAGACCCACAACCCTTCCTCGGGCCCCTTGACCTCAGAGACGCCAATGCGCAGCCCGGCTTTGGTGCCCAGGAAAAAGGTGCCGCCCAGCGAATCCATGTGCATGCACCAGCTGGTCTTGAAAACCATGCGGATGCCGTTTTCAAAACGCACCCAGGCCACGCCGAAATCCTCCACCTCAGTGTTGGTGACATCTGGATTCCAGGCTCCCAGGACGGCGGGGTTGTTCTTGGACAAATAGTTCGAGGTAATAGCCGAGACCGAGATCGGCTTGGGATGCCCCATGATGTAGAGCGCCGTATCGAGGGCATACACGCCGATATCGGCAGCCGCGCCAAAACCGGCGGTATCTTTGCGCACAAAGGAGCCGCCCGGGTTGCCGCGCCGGCGGTCGGCCACGCATTCGGCGTAATAGATGTCTCCCAGGGTGCCTTCGGTGACCACGCGGCGCGCGGTAATGACCTGAGGGCTAAAGCGCAGCTTGAGCGCGACCATCAGGATCTTGCCGGTGGCGTGCGCGGTGCGTACCATCTCGGCTGCCGCGTCCAGGGTGGCTTCCATGGGCTTTTCGGCCAAGACGTGCTTGCCAGCCTTGAGCGCCGCGATGGTGGGGGCAGCGTGCAGCGCCGTGGGCGTGCACACGATCACTCCGTCGATATCGGTTTCCTGCAGCATCTTGTTATAGTCGCTGTAGACCGCCGGGATGCCGAACTGAGCCGCAGTCTTTTGAGCCTTTTCGACGACGATATCCGATACCGCGGCGATCTCGATGCCTTCGACCTCGCTGATCGCCCGACAGTGGGTCTGGGCGATCCCGCCAGAACCAATCAAACCAACGCGAATTGTGCGCATAAAGCTCCCTCCAATGGCTAGTTATGTGCTAGTATGCACGAGCAGCATGCGTTGTCAACGTCCGTCAGCTGCCGATTTGCAGCTCGCTGCACAGGGGTCTATAATCCGCCCTTGAAAGGCTTTGACCAGAACGAGTACCTGCGATCAGATGCCAGGGAGATGCGGTCGCGACTGCAAGCCGCATCCATCCAGACGCAGCGAAAACCCTCTGCGAGCCGGCTCCCCAGTCAATAAGGAGCCCCGGAACCCCCGTTATGGGCATAGAGCGCAGCGCAATCGGCTGCGGAGTTTGGGTGGAACCGCGACAACCTCTCGCCCCAAGCGAGAGGTTTTTGTTTCATTTGCAGGAGGGATCATGGAACCCATTACGCTCGAGATGTTGCGTCACAGTGCTTCACACGTCATGGCAGCCTCCGTCATGAAGCTGTTTCCGGGCGCCAAACTGGCGATCGGCCCAGCCATCGACACCGGCTTTTATTATGATTTCGACCTGCCGCGCAACCTGACCAACGAAGACTTGGCCAAGATCACCGAGTTAATGCGCGACGAGATCAAGGTGCGCCACAAATTCGAGCGCCGTGAGATCTCGCGCAACGAAGCACTGGAGATCTTTGCCGACCAGCCCTACAAGCTGGAACTGATCAACGAGCTGCCCGAAGGCGAGACGATCAGCCTCTACCAGCATGACGGCTTTGTAGACCTGTGCCGTGGGCCTCATGTCCCGCATACCGGCTACATCAAGGCCAACGCCCTGCAGCTCTTGTCAATCGCGGGGGCTTACTGGCGAGGCGACGAAAAGCGCCCCATGCTGCAGCGCATCTATGGCACGCTGTGGAACAACAAGGAAGAGCTGGAGGCATATCTGCAGCACCTGGAAGAGATCGAGCGGCGCGACCATCGCCGTCTGGGACGCGAGCTCGACCTCTTTAGCCTGCATGAAGATGCCGGGCCTGGGCTGGTTTACTGGCACCCCAAGGGAGCGCGCATCCGTTCCATCGTCGAGGATTTCTGGCGTAAGCAGCACTATGCCGGCGGCTACGACCTGGTCTATACCCCGCATATCGGGCGCTCGACCTTATGGGAGACCTCGGGCCACCTGGTCACCTATCGCGACGGCATGTACTCGCCCATGGATATAGATGGGCAGGACTACTATATCAAGCCGATGAACTGTCCCTTCCATATCCTGATATACCAGACGCAGACGCGCTCTTATCGCGACCTGCCCCTGCGCTGGGCGGAGCTCGGCACGGTTTACCGTTACGAGCGGTCCGGCGTGCTGCACGGCTTGTTGCGCGTGCGCGGTTTTACCCAAGATGATGCCCACATCGTCTGCACGCCCGAGCAGATCGAGGATGAGGTGCTCGCTGTGCTGCGTTTTTCGCTCAGGATGTGGCAGAGCCTGGGCTTTACCAAGATCAAGCCCTACCTCTCGACGCGCCCGGAAAAGTCGCTCGGTGAACAGGCTCAATGGGACCAAGCCATCGCCAGCCTGCGCACCGCCCTCGAGGCAGAGGGGCTGGAATACGAGGTCGACGAGGGCGGCGGGGCCTTTTATGGCCCCAAGATCGACTTGAAGGTGATGGACGCCCTCGGGCGCGAGTGGCAGATGACCACGATCCAGTTTGATTTTAACGAGCCGGAACGCTTTGACATGAGCTATGTCGGCGCCGACGGCAAGAACCACCGCCCCTATATGGTGCACCGCGCCCTGCTTGGCTCGCTCGAGCGCTTTTTCGGCGTGTTGATCGAGCACTATGCCGGCGCCTTCCCGTTGTGGCTGTCTCCGGTGCAGGCCAAGATCATCCCCATCGCCGACCGGCATCATGACTATGCCCAGCAGATAGCCCGGGCACTCGCAGCAGCCGAGTTGCGTGCCGAGGTGGACGCATCGGGCGAGCGTATGAACGCCAAGATCAGGACGGCGCAGCTCAACAAGATCCCCTATATGCTGGTAATCGGCGACCGCGAAGCCGATACGCGCTCGGTCTCGGTGCGGCTGCGCAGCGGCGAGGATCTAGGAGCCATGGTACTGGACGACTTTATCGCACGCGCCACGTCGTTGGTTGCCCAGCGCAACAATACCGAACTATAAAGACAGTACTGGTACCGAGAAGAGTGTTAACCCGCTCTTCTCGTTTATCCTTGACACCCCTTTGTCGCTGTGCTAGACTCGAGCAGTGTTCCCCTATGCAGCAGGGCTGGCTGGAGGCGTTATGAGATATTCTTCGATGGATGACATGCACCAACCATCTGGTTATGAAAACGGCCGTTTGTTCCCCGAAGAAGATCCGCTTGCGAAAATCAAGGTCGTTGGCGTCGGTGGTGGTGGACAGAACGCCATCAACCGCATGATTGAAGCTGGCCTGGGCGGCGTCGAGTTCATCGCCGTCAATACCGATGGCCAGGCACTGCAGATGTCGAATGCCTCGGTGCGGCTGCGCATCGGTTCGGCCGTCACGCGCGGCCTGGGCGCCGGCGGTGACCCTACACAGGGCGCCAAGGCAGCTGAGGAATCGCGGGCCGATCTAAAGGAAGCACTTGGCGATGCCGACATGGTCTTTATTACCGCCGGTATCGGCGGTGGTACGGGCACGGGTGCTGCACCGGTTATCGCCTCGATCGCGCAGGAGCTGGGGGCGCTGACAGTCGCTGTCGTCACGCGGCCATTCGAGTTTGAAGGCTCGCGGAGGGCGCGGGTGGCGGATGGCGGTATCAAGACCCTGGTCGAACATGTCGACACGATGATCATCATCCAGAACGACCGCCTGTTGCAGCTGGCCGACCGCCAGGTGACGCTCGAAAATGCCTTCAAGATGGCGGATGATATCCTGCGTCAGGGTATTCAGGGTATCTCTGAGCTGATCACAGTGCCCGGGCTGATCAACATGGACTTTGCCGATGTGCGCGCCATCATGACCAAGGGCGGCGCGGCGTTGATGTCGGTGGGCAGTGCCACCGGCGACGAACGCGCCCTTGTGGCTGCCCAGCAGGCCATTACCAGCCCGCTGTTGGATATCGATATTAACGGCGCCAACGGTGTGCTCTTTAACGTGCGCGGCGGGCCAGATCTCTCGCTCTTTGAGGTCAACCAAGCGGCCGAACTGATCCATCAGAACGCCTCGCCCGAGGCTAACATTATCTTTGGCGCAGTGATCGACGAGCGCATGAAGGACAAGGTCCAGATCACCGTGATCGCCACGGGCTTTGAGGTCAGCAACCGCACCGGCATTTCGGCGCCTGCACAGCAGCAGCGCGTGATCCGCCCCAACCCGGTAGTTCAGCCGAAAGAACCCGTCTACGAACGCCCCGTGCCGAGCCCTGCGCCGGCAGAGCCGGTTGCTCCGCCGCCTGCCGAACCCGAACCGGTACAGCCGCGTACCTTTAACAACGACCCGATCGAGCTGCCCGCCTTCCTGCGGCGCAAGAGCAGCGACAAGGGTCGCCGCTAAACTCCGGAATTCACCTGGCGCTGCAGTGCCTGCAGCGCCAGGATGTAACCGTACCACTCCAGTCCGCAGATCTGCCCCACACATACCGGTGCGATCACCGATTCGTGTCTGAATGCCTCGCGCGCATGAATGTTTGACAGGTGCACCTCGACCGTAGGCAACGCCACGCCGGCAAGTGCATCGCGCAGGGCATAACTGTAATGCGTCAGCGCGCCGGCATTGATCACGATCCCCTGCGCCCAGTCGGGTGCCTGCTGGATCGTATCTACCAGCACGCCCTCGTGGTTGGATTGCACAATACGCAGCTCGCAGCCCTGTTCCTCAGCCCAGGCTTGCAGGCGCTCGTTGACCAGTTCAAGTGTATCATGCCCATAGATACCAGGCTCGCGTTTGCCCAGCAGGTTGAGGTTGGGGCCGTGCAGCACCATAAAATCAGTTCTGCTGGGTGACGGTGTCATCGATGACCACATCGCCGATGGTGCGTGGCAGGATAAAGCGCATACGGTCCTGCTGGCGCTTTATATCCTGCCCGATGGCGGCTGCTGCCAATCCCACTGTACATAGCTGCCCAGTTAGCAGGCAGCGCGCGCCGGAAAGGCCGCTGTGAGGTCGGGCGTGGCGGTGAACCAGATCGCCGCCAGGTCATCTGGCGCAAAGTCATTCGCCGCTTGCAGGGCTTGCAAGAGTTCCTGGGTAGCCTGCAGGATGCTCTCGGACGTGTTCTCTGCGGTGGTGGCACCGAGGAAGCCTCGGGTTGTCATGTTCTCTCCTGAAAAACAAAAAACGTGAGGTTCACCTCACGCTTGTTACTGAACGCCTGCTTTTGCTGCTTTGCTATGATCGGATTGCGTGCAGGTCGCTTACTCCTTAATAAAGCCAGCATAATAGTAGCGCAGACCATCAAACGCCTTCCCGCGGCCGACCGCGCCGGAGGGAATACGGATAACGTGCGTTTGATTAACGGAGAGCGCTTGAATACGCATGCAACCTCGCTGGCCTCAGCATAGCGAAAGGGCTGGCAGCGTCAAATTAGAGCATCAGCTATAGACCTCGGGTTTGAGGACGCCGATATAGGGCAAGTTGCGGTAAGCCTCGGCGTAATCCAACCCGTAGCCGATCACAAAGTCGTTGGGGATCTCAAAGCCGACGTAATCTGCCTGCAAAAACACCTCGCGGCGCGACGGTTTGCTCAGCAACGTGCAGACCCGCACACTGGCCGGCTGGCGCGTGCGCAGGTTCTCCATGATGTAGGCGATGGTATTGCCGGTATCGATGATATCCTCGACCAGCAGCACGTTGCGGCCGCTGATGTCGCGGTCGAGGTCTTTGAGAATGCGCACCACCCCGCTCGAGACCGATCCGTTGCCATAGCTGGAGATAGCCATGAAATCGACCGCGTGGTTGATGCTGAGGGCGCGGCTGAGGTCGGCCAAAAAGATATAACCGCCCTTTAGCACGCACACCAGCAGGGGATTCAGGCCTTTGTAATCCGCAGAGATCTGTTCGGCCAGCTCTGCCACGCGTGTCTGCAACGCTTCCTGGCTGATCAACACCCTGTCGATCCCTTGTAACAGCGTCTTCATAACCAGCCTCCGCGTTGCGTGGATACACGCTATTGTAGCGGGTTTAGTTGGAGATGCAACACCACTATTCGATCCTCAGGAGCAGCCCCTTCAGGTAAGCCGCCTCTGGAAAGGTCAGTAAGACGGGATGATCCTGCGACTGCGAAAGCTGGGCGAGGATGCGCGCTTGACGGCCGGCATCCAGGCTGGCGCCAAAGGCCACCTTTTGGTAGAGCTCGCGGCTCACCAGCCCCGAACACGAAAAGCCCGCCAGCAGCCCGTCGGGGCGCACCAGCTGCATGCCCAGGAGGAGGATATCCTTGTAACCGCGCAGACCCTGTTCGAGCTGATTGCGCGAAAACACAAACTTGGGCGGATCCAGAATCACCATGTCGAACTGTTCACCGCGAGCGCGCAGCTCACGCAACAGTGTAAAGGCATCTCCTTCTAGCGATGTGACGCTCGCATCTGGCGCGTTGAGGGCGATGTTGCGCTCGGCACGTGCAAGTGCGTCGGCTGAACTATCCAGGTTGACCACCTCGCGTGCTCCAGCAGCGGCGGCATACACGCCAAAGCCTCCGGTATATGCAAAGGCATTCAGAACCCGCGCGTCGGCGCAGTAGGGAACCAGCAGACGGCGGTTTTCGCGCTGGTCGAGGTAAAAGCCGGTCTTGTGCCCATGCAGGGTATCGACCTCAAAGGTGAGGCCGTGCTCCAACACCCTTACCGGATTGGGCGGCTGGCTGCCCACCAGTAGGCCGTTCATCTGGCGCAAGCCTTCCTGCGAGCGCACATCCGCGTCGCTGCGCTCGTACACGCCGCGGCATCCGGTAAGAGCCAGCAACCACTCGGCCAGCTGCTGCTTGATACGGTCAATACCGGCCGTCAGGGCTTGAAGGATCAGCCAGTTATCGTAACGGTCGACGATCAGGCCGGGCAACGCGTCGGATTCGGCATACACCAGTCGCAGCGCGGTGGTCTGCCCGGGATGATACAGCCCTGCACGGCGCTGGATAGCCGCCTGCAGGCGGCTTTGCCAAAAGGCATCATCGATCGCCTCGGAGGGCTCCCACGTGAGCAGCCTCAGGGCGATCTGCGAATGTCGATTATAATAGCCGCGCGCCAACCAGGTGCTGTCATCGGCGTGCACCTCCACCAGGCTGCCGGGCGGCACCTGCGGGGCTCTGGCGATCGCCCCGCTGAACACCCAGGGATGGCGGTTGTGCAGGGCTCTTTCCTTGCCTCTGAGCAGGATCACCCGTTCACTCATCATCCCACCAGCCTATGCAAACGCAGCAGCATCGCCTGGCGCGTGCGGGGCTTGATCGCATAACGCTCGTCCTGGCGCAAGCCCACGACCCACACCAGCTCAGCTCCGCAGCGCACCACCGGTACAAAGGGCCGCTGGTCTGCCGGTACCTTGCAGTTGATCATCATGTCGTGCAGCTTGACGCTGCGTCCGCCCATCCCGAGAGGCTGCATACGATCGCCCTCCGCGCGCGTGCCAACCGTCAGCTCATAACCGAGGCGTTCGGCATCCAGCACGATGGTGAACGGATCCGCAGTAGCCAGCTGCAGCCCAGTCTGCGGCTCGGTCAGCTCGGCCGAAAAGCGCCAACCATCAGCCTGATTGATGAGCTCACCGGGCAGTGCCAGAGTCAATGGCAGTTGGTGCGTCATGGCAGGCCAGGCGGGCGTGCAGGCCGCACGATTACTGTGCTCAAGCACGATCTCGGTATAGCCCAGTTGCACGAAAAGGCCGCCGGGCAGGTCGGCGAGGCTGCCCGTTACGCCCTTGTTCAACATGTTCAACGCGGATTCAATCGAATTGAACGATATGTCACGCAAATTTCTCGATAATTGTGTAATCGCGCAGCGTAACAGGGCACGCTGCAGCGCGCGGGATTGAGCCAGGAAGTGCGCGCGCGCAAACACGACCTGCTCAGTGGCGTCCTCGATAATAACAGCATCCCAGGCTGCCTGTACGACCTCTTCCAACAAGGCGGCATCGCCCTGCAGCACCTCGGCGGTGCGCACCAGGCGAGCCCGTAGCTGCGGGTTGTAGTGCTCGAGGGTTGGAATCAGTTCGTGGCGCAGACGGTTGCGCAGCAGATTCAGGTCGGACGAGGTCTCATCGATGCGCGGCTCCAAGCCATGCGCACAGCAATAAGCCTCGATCTCCTGGCGAGTAGTCTGCAAAAGCAGCCGCACCAGGCAAAGCTGGGGAGCCCCCGGCACGGGCTCGACCACGCGCATGCCGCGCAGGCCATCCAATCCGGCACCGCGCAGCAGGTGCATCAACACCGTCTCAGCCTGGTCATCGGCGTGGTGCCCGACGCAGATGGTGCCGGCACCACAAGCCGCTGCCGTCTGCGCCAGAAAGCGATAGCGCTCCTGACGGGCAGCCTCTTCCAGCGAGCGGCGCGTACACCTGGCAATGGCGGGCACATCGGCCTCGCCAAGGGTACAGGGAATATCCCACTGTTGGCACAACTCTGCGACAAATGCTGCGTCAGCTGCGGCGCTCTGCCCACGGATGAGATGGTTGAGGTGCGCAACCGCAAGCACCAGGCCGCGCGGCGGGGCAAGCTCTCGGAGCACATGCAGCAAGCAGAGCGAATCGGCACCTCCCGAGACGCCCACCAGCAGACGTTCGCCAGGGACAAAGAGGCCCAGTGCATCGACCAGTTGGGCAACTTGCTGAGGCAGGCGTTTGGCAGTGCTCATCATTGCCCCATTGTACGGCTGCCGCGCAGCAACGCCAAGGTGCGGTTAACGCCTGGCAAGCGGCATGTAAACGTGCTGCAACGGATCGCCCAGAATGAGATGGATCGGAATGCTGCGCGTATAGGGCACATACTCGCCATCCGCGGTCGAGAGCAAGAGCTCGCTCTGGTGCCAGCCGGGCTCGAGTGCGCTGGCATCCACCGTAAACTCCACGGTAGCAGGCGTGCTGCCGCTGGTCAGCGATGGCGTGATCCATTCCGCTTGCTCGGTGAGCTGCCAGGCCGGGTTACAGCGCCGGCTGGCGAGGGTAATGGTAAAGCTGGTAACTGGCGCACTGGCATCTAGCGCCAGGCTATATACAGAAGGTTCAGCTTGTAGGAGCGCTTTAACCGACGGCGGACCAGCCATTAGCAGGCTAGTGCCATCCCCAGCCGGAAAGTCGTCAGGACGCGCCAGCTCGTCGACCATAGTCATGCTAGATTCACGATGGTCGGTGCGCGTGACGTACAGATAGTTCAGACCAAAGTCAGACGGTACTACTGCCAGATGTACGCTATCGACCCAGTTCGTCGTGCGATACGGGTCAGAAGGTACCCAGCCTCTATCCGGGTAATACACCAGGATCCACCAACGGCGTGCCCCACCCTCAGGCACCGGCCAGGCCCATCCCAGGGTTGCATCGCTCAACACACCGCCGATAACCGGCTTGGCGGGGATCCCTGCGGCACGTAAAAAGGCGCATGCCAGGTTCGCATACCCCAAATCCACCGCCGTATTCGTGTCAAAGACGTCCAGCGAATCATTAAGAGTGACGGTGGGTGAGTAAACCAGCCGTGCCTTGATATAGGTTAGGATCGCATCGACTGCTGCCTGCTACCGGGTAATGCCCGAGGTAAGCGACTGCGCAGCCGCAACGATAGCCGGGTCATCCGAGGCGATCACGCGCCCTTGCGGTACCAGTGCAGCTGTCGCATCGGGCGGTAAACCCGTCCGTATCAGGGGATAGGGTGCCGTACTCGTCAACCAGGCATGCGTCACAACCAAAACCGTCACACACGTAGCTGGCTGAGGCGACTGCCGAAACTGTGCATAGTTCGCCCAGCGTACGTCACTACCAAGTGCCACAAGGTGGTTGGCTTTATCGTTGCAGATGCGATAGGTTGAGCGCATCTCGCCGGAATAGACCGGGTCGCAGGCAAGCGGTGGAGAGGATGGCTTGAGCATCTCTGCACCGCGCACTGAGCCCGAGGCGGTGACGCACAGCACCATCCCCATAGTCAGTCCCAGCAAGACCGCCAAAATGCCGATGCGTCGCATTACACGCTCCGAGAGCACTCTACCCGCCCTGGGCAGACGGGCTTCCTGGCATCAGGATAGGCCCCGGATCCTTCCGTCTTCGTCGAGGTCGATATCCATAAACACCGGCCGGCTGGGCAGGCTTGGCATGGTACGCATATCGCCACACAGAGGGTACAAAAAGCCGGCGCCGACGCTGGCACGGATATCGCGGATCGGCAAGCACCAACCCTTGGGCACACCCTTGAGCTTGCTGTCATGGCTAAGCGAGAGATGGGTCTTGGCCATGCAGATCGGCAGTTTGTCATAACCCAGCTCGGTATACATCTCCACCTTCTTCTCGGCCTCGGGCAGGTAATCCACCCCGTCAGCGCCATAAATGCGCGTGGCGATAGTCTCTATCTTGTCTTTGATGGGCATATCGAGCGGGTATAGCAGCGAGATCTGGCTCGGTTTTTCGCAGGCCTTGAGCACCGCCTCAGCCAGAGCCACCGCACCGGCGCCGCCCTTGGCCCAGTTCTCAGCCGGCACGGCATCTTCGGCGCCAGCTTCCACCGCCATACGGCGGATGAGCTCAATCTCGGCATCGGTATCGGGCGTAAAGCGGTTGATCGCCACCACCACCGGCGCGCCGAACTGGCGGGCGATGTTGATATGGGCGATCAGATTGGCGCAACCCTTTTCGAGGTATTCAAGATTCTCCTCGACCAGCTCCTTGGGCAGCGGCTTGCCAGCCACGACTCGCCCCAGGCCGCCGTGCATCTTGAGTGCGCGCACGGTTGCCACCAGCACCACACAGGAGGGCATGATCCCACTGGTGCGGCACTTGATATTGAAAAACTTTTCCATGCCGATATCGGCGCCAAAACCTGATTCGGTGACGACATAATCAGCCAGTTTTGTAGCAATCATATCGGCGATGCACGACGAGTTGCCATGCGCGATGTTGGCAAACGGCCCGGCATGCACAAAAGCCGGAGTACCCTCCAGCGACTGCATCAGATTGGGCATCAGGGCATCTTTCATCAGCGCCGCCATCGCCCCCGCCACGCCTAGGTCCTCAGCCGTGACTGGCACGCCTTTGCGGTCGTTGCCGACCACCATGCGTCCCAGGCGCTCACGCATATCGCTCAGGCTGGTCGCCAGCGCCAGAATCGCCATGACTTCGCTGGCTACGGTGATATCAAAACCGGTCTGGCGTGGCAAGCCGTTTGCTAGCCCGCCTAGGCCGATCATGATCTGACGCGCTGCGGCATCTTCGACATCGACGACTCGGTTGAGCAGGATCGAAAATGGATCGATATTCAAGCGCCTGAGGCCCGCCCTTTCAAGAGCGCGGTCACTCATCTTGAACTCGTGCGCCATGCGGGCGTCGACAGCCGCCGCCAGCAGGTTGTGCGCCACCCCCACGGCATGAATATCGCCCGTCAGATGCAGGTTAAAATCCTCCATCGGCACGATTTGCGAGTAGCCGCCACCAGCTGCTCCGCCCTTGATGCCAAAAGTCGGCCCCATGGAGGGCTGGCGGATGCAGGTAAAGACCTTTTTGTTGAGATGCGCTCCGAGTGCCTGCGAGAGCCCTACGGTGGTGGTGGTCTTGCCCTCGCCCAGCGGGGTGGGGGTAATGGCCGTCACATCGATGAGCTTGGCAGTCGGTCGGTCTTGAAGGCGATCCAGTACATCCAGGTGGACCTTGGCCTTGTACCAGCCGTACGGCTCGAGGTCATCCTTGGTCAGACCGAGCTGAGCGGCAATGTCGAGGATCGGGATCAGTTTAGCAGCCTGGGCAATCTCTATATCACTTGGCACATTTCCTCCAACAGATGCAGTTTATAACAAGCGTTCAGCCGCCATAAGGGTATTCAACATCAGCATAACGTTGGTCATCGGGCCGGTTCCGCCGGGCACGGGCGTCAGATAGCCCGCCACCTGCGCGACACCTTCACTCTCGACATCCCCCAGCATGCGGTCGCCGACCATGTTGACGCCAAAATCGATCACCACCGCCCCTGGTTTGACCATGTCAGCCGTGATCATGCCGGCCTTGCCGATTGCCGCCACCAGTACATCCGCCTGGCGGGTGAGCTCGCTCAACTCGGCAGTATGCGAGTGGCAGATGGTGACGGTGGCATTCTGGTGCAGCAACAGGAGCGCCATAGGGCGGCCTACCACGTTGCTGCGCCCCACCAGCACGGCACGTTTACCGCGCAATGGGATCTGATAGCGCCGGAGGAGCTCCATGCCACCGGCGGGAGTAGCCGGCGCGAAATAATCGCCCAAGCCCTGCATCAGGCGTCCGGTGTTCAACGAGGTGATGCCGTCGACATCTTTGGCGGGGTCAAGCAGGTCGGCCACCAGGCTCTGCGGCAGATGTTTTGGCAGCGGCATCTGCACGATCACACCATCCACACCGACGTCGGCGTTGAGCTGCCGGATCAGGCCTGTTAGTTCATCTGCCGTGCACGCTTCTGGCAGGCTGTGCAGGCCAAAGCCCATGCCGGCTCCTACAAAGCTCTTTTCGATCTGGCGCACATAGGCCACCGACGAGGGATCGGCCGCGACCTGCACGACGGCAATGGTGGCCTGGCGACCAGCTTGCGCGCTGAATGCAGCAGCGCGCTCTGCGATTTCTCTCCGCATCGTCCTGGCTATTGTGCGGCCATCCAGAATTTGAGCGCTGATAGGTGCCTCCTTAACCCACAAACTGGGCACGCACGTGGTTGACGGTCATTTCCTTGGTCTCACTGGAGCGCGCCGTGAGGGCAGCGGCGCGTTCCGCGAGTTCGGCGGCCACCTGGGCATCCTTGATACTGGCGATATTGACATCCACGTTGAGCAGCGCCGCCCGCAGACTAGCCTCCGCCAGCAGGGCGCTCGCGGCGGCATCGCTGATCACCCATTTGTTGCTGATCCGGGCAGATTCCTGCGCCAGCGCGAGCACCTCGGCGCAGCACTCGCCAATCTGCAAGGGTACCCGCGCGGCTTCAACCAGAGCAACCTGGATGCTGGTCTGACGCGCTGCTTTTTCCTCAGCGCTCTTGTGCGGCAGGCGGTAAGCAGCCATCACGTGGGAATAAACCGCCATGTCGGCATCCACCAGGTGCGCCAGATCGCTGCGGAGTGCTTCGGAACGCGTCTTGATAGCCTCCAGGCGCTCCCAAGCATCGGCGTATTCTTCTTTGGAGAGCGTCAGGTTGCAGACCATCGTCACCAAGGCTGCCGCCAGGCTGCCCCCCAGAGCTGCGGTGCTGCCGCCGCCCGGCACCGGCTCTGAAGATGCCAGAGCCTCGAGAAAGGTGTTGACTGTGTTTTCGGTATACATCCGGCTCCTAGTATTCGGGCGGCAGGGCGCTCAGCTCTGCCATACTAAAGACCGGCCCATCCAGGCAAACATATTTGTGCCCGATATTGCAGCGCCCGCATTTGCCGATGCCGCACTTCATGCGGTTTTCGAGCGAGGTATAGATCTGCTGGTTTTCGAACCCCAGGCGCGCGAGCACCGGCATTGTAAAGCGGATCATGATGGGCGGCCCGCAGACGATCGCAATGGTCGCGGATGGGCTCGGCGCCGTCTGCTCAAGTACGGCCGGCACCAGCCCCACCTGGCCTTCCCAGCCGACATAGGGCTGATCGATGGTCTGGATCATCCGCATATCCGAGCGAGACTGCCAGGCATCCAGGTCGCTGCGATACATCAACAACCCCGGCGTGCGCGCGCCATAGATAACGGTAATATCGCCATAGTCGGCGCGCTGGTCAAGCAGTGAAACGATCAGTGCGCGCAGTGTGGTAAAGGCAAACCCGCCGCCGATGATCAGCACATTTTTAGCGCGCATCAGCTCAAGCGGGAAGGCATTCCCGAGCGGCCCGCGCAAGCCGATTTGATCGCCCGCCTTTAAGCGATGCAGGGCGGCCGTCACAACGCCAGCCTTTTTGACGCTAAAGCGCAGCAGCTCAGGTTCAGCCGGCGAACTGGCGATGCCAAAAGGCGCCTCGCCAACGCCCAGCAGCGAAAGCTCGCAGAACTGGCCCGGCTGCCAGCGGAACGCCTCAGCATCTGCGCTCTCGCGAAAAGCCAGGTCATAGGTCTTGATCGAGCGGTCTTCGACCTCGTCGGTTACCTGACGGATCACCATCGGATAGGGCAGGTAAGGATTATGGCAGTTACACGGTGCCACGCGAGGCCTCCTCGGGCAGAGCCCGGCGCACGGCATCCAGCACCTGGCGGATATCGAGGCGCACCGGACAGCTGGTAATGCAACGTCCGCAGCCGACACAGCCATACAACCCAATGTTGGCTGGCAAATAGCTGAACTTGTGCATGATGCGCTGGCGCCAGCGCGCGCCCTGGTCGGGGCGCGGATTGTGGCCGCTGGCATGCACGGTGAATTGGGCATACATGCAGGCATCCCACCCGCGTACGCGCTCACCGCCATCTGCCAGGGGCAGGTCGCGGATATCAAAGCAATGACACTCGGGGCAGTTATAGGTGCAGGTACCGCAGGCGATGCACTTTTCGGCGGCCTCACGCCACAGCGGGTGATTGAACAGGCCCTCCAGCTTTGCTTCGATACCCGCCAGCGACTCGATCGGCTTGAGCTTCTCAACGGCAACTGCATGTGCCCTGGTAGCCTGCTCGCGATGATCGCCATCAGCCGGGTCGAGCCCCCAGCCAGCGGCCGCGCTCTGACCGGCCGGGGTAATGGTTTCCAGCAAGTACCCCCCGTCGATAACCGTCAGCAACAGGTCGGCGCCGGCAGCATCCGCCGGGCCGCCGCCCAGAGCGTGACAGAAACAGGTGGACGTCGGTCGGGCACACGCCAGGGCGATCACCAGGGTATTCCGGCGGCGCGCGGCATAATAGGGGTCGTGATAGTTATCCATAAAGATGCGGTCCAGCATCGGAAGGCTGGCAGCGTCGCAGGGAGCTACACCCAGCAGCACCTGCGGTGTGTTATTGGGCTGCGCCACCTCGGCACTGGCATAATCATCCGCCTGGCGGCGGAACCTTAGCATGGCCTCGTGCTGAGGGAAAAAGACCCATTTGGGCGAGCGGCGCGTGAGCCCGCGCCCCAGCATGGGCAGCTCATCGTCAGCCAGTACGTCGAAGCGATATTCGCCCTCTCGCATCACCGGCGCGATCAGCCGGCCGTGACGGCGCAGGGTTGCCAGCCAGGCATCGTACTGGCCGGAGGGGAGGTGGTATGCCTCTGGCATCGGGCTTGATTTAGAGCACAAAGCTGTTGTCATCCTCTTCACGATAGGTCGTCAAGGGCGGCTTGGCATCCGGATTGGTGCCGGCATCATCCTGGTAGAGCTCCCAGACATCAGCGCGCAGCTTGTCGAGCAGCAGCCACAGGTTGACGCCCTGCGGGCAGACGCGCGTGCAGGCATAGCACCCCGCACAGCGCCCAGCCAGATGAAAGGTGCGCATGACCTGGTAAAAATGGATATCGGGCGGCGCTGTCGTCGCGGTAAACCAGCGCGGTGCATCCTGGTCGACAAAGCAGACGTTGCAGTAACACATCGGGCAGGTGTTGCGGCAGGTGTAGCACAGGTTGCATTTGCTGAGCTCTTGGGTAAAGAACTGCCAGCGCTCGTCGCTCGAGAGCGCTTCTATCTCACGCACCGCGGCAAAGCTGTCGGGATGCTCCTCGGGAGGCGGATCCCCCACCAACAAGTCGTAATCCGTCGGAGTATGCTGCAGACACAGCGCGCAGGTGACATGGCGAATATCGGCCAGAGGCGTCAGCGTTTCGCCGTGTTGCCAGCCCTGTGGAAGGAGCTGGCCGGGCAGATTCTCTATCTCGGTATGCGCCAGCTCGACCATACGGCGCACATCGAGCACGCCCGGGCAAGCTGCCGCCACGATGCGCAGGCGTTCACGGATCCACTGTCCCTCGCGCATCAGGCTCACCAGCGAACGAGCATCACAACCCTTGAGCATGATGCCCACTTTTTGCCCGCGGTAGCGCTTCAGAAAGCTTACCAGGTTGTTTTCGCAGGTAGCGTCCCATATCAGGCGGTCGACCTCTTCGGGCTGGCGGATAAAGGCCGGCGTGGCCTGAAAGGGCAGGCTGCTGGCTTCGTAGCCGATAAACAGGTCGATCTCGCCCTGCGCGAGCCATTCGGCAATGCACGCACGCACCTCAGCGGGCAGCTGGCTCATGGCTGCACCTCGCGCGGGTTGATGGTCAGGCGCTGCGCCGGACCGAGGGCGCGCACCGACTCGGTGACCTCGGTGATGACCTCGGCAAAGCGCGTCCCCTCCGAAGCCGAGATCCACGTGAACTGTACACGGCCGGGTTCGATGCCCAGGTATTCGAGGTACCGCTGCAGCAAGGTAAAGCGCCGCCGGGCATAATAGTTGCCCGCCAGATAGTGGCAATCGCCGGGGTGGCAGCCAGAGACGAGTACACCATCCATCCCCTGGCGCAGGGCTGCCACGATGATAATCGGGCTGACTCGCCCCGAGCAGGGCACCCGCACCACGCGCACATTGGGCGGATACTGCAGCCGTGAGCTGCCGGCCAGGTCGGCCCCGGCATACGAGCACCAGTTGCACAAAAAGGCAACGATTTTAGGTTCCCAGGTCTCTTCCATCATTTAACTCGCTGCCAGCGCAGTGATCTGCGCCATGATTTGCTGGTCATCTAAACCATCCAGGGTAATGCACCCGGAACGGCACGACGTGCAGGCTCCGCAGCCCTTGCACAGCGCCGTATTTACCTCGGCACAATCCTTAAAGACGCGCCGCCCGACTTCCTTGTTGACTATACTGATGGCTCCGTACGGGCAGATCGCGACACAATCGCCGCAGGCCACACAGCTAGCCTGGTTGACATGCGCAATGACGCCGGACGCATGCAGCTCGTCTTTGCTGAGCACCGTGCAGGCGCGCGAGACCGCCGCGGCCGCCTGCGAGAGAGATTCATCGATGAATTTGGGGCCGTGCCCGAGGCCCGCCACGTAGATGCCCTCAGTAGCGAACTCGACCGGGCGCAGCTTCATGTGCGCCTCGAGGAAAAATTCTTCTGCATTGAGCGGCACTTTAAGCATCGAAGCGAGCCGCCCGGCCTCGGGACGCGGAGCAATGCCCACACTCAGTACGACATGCGCCGCGGGCAGCTCGAGCAACTGCTGGCTGACGGGGTCGTAGACGCTCACCACCAGCTGACCATTAACATCGTTCACCGCAGGTAGTCCGCCGCGGCCTTCGGCATCGGGCTCGAGTTCGTAATGCACAAAGAGCACTCCCAGACGGCGTGCCTCTGCATAATAGCGCTCGCGCAGGCCATAGCTGCGGATATCACGATAAACGATCACCACCTCACAATCCGGGTAGCGGCGCTTGAGCGTGATGGCGTTCTTGAGCGCCTGCGAACAGCACACCCTGCTGCAATAGGGATGCTCTCTGGTGCGCGATTCGACACACTGGATCATCACCACCCGGCTATACCCATCGCCGAGCGCAAAGCGGCCATCAGTGAGTTGGGTCTCCAGTTCACGCTGAGTGAGCACACCGGCATGCTGGCCGTATAGATAGCTGCGTGTGCGTCGCTCCTGAGCGCCCGTAGCAACGATAATTACGCCATGCTCAAAAACCTCGCCGCAGGCTTGCGGATCTTCCAGGGTGCTGCGGAAATTGCCCACAAAGCCCTCGACTCTTGCCAGCCGGCGGTTGAGATGCACTTGAATGTTGGCATCTTTCGCGATACGCCGCTCAAGGTCGGCCAGCAAGGAGGGCACATCGTTGCCTTCCAGGGTTTTCAACAGCTCGCGGGCGTTGCCGCCCAGTACAGCCTCCTGCTCGACGAGATGCACCGGGTAGCCTTGGGCAGACATCAGCAAGGCGGCCGACATACCCGTCAGCCCGCCGCCCAGCACCAATGCGCTGCGGGTTACCGGCAGAGTTTGGCCATACAGCGGCCGGGCATCCACCACACGACTGACAGCCACGCGCACCAGGTCCTTGGCCTTGTTGGTGGCCTCGGCCGGCAGATCGGCGTGCACCCAGGAGCACTGGTTGCGGATATTGGCAATCTCAATGAGGTAGGGATTCAGCCCCACCTCCCGGATGGTCTCCTGGAAGAGCGCCTCGTGGGTACGCGGCGAGCACGACGCTACCACGATGCGGTTGAGGCGATGCTTGATCACCAGGTCTTTGAGCGATTCCTGGGCATCCTGCGAGCAAGCAAAGAGGCTGCGCCCGGCATAGGCCACAAAGGGCAGACCGCGGGCATATTCGCGCACCGCTTCTACATCCACTGTGGCCGCAATATTAACCCCGCAATGGCACACAAACACGCCCACCCGCGGGGCAACTCCCACCACATTGGTCTCGGGCGCAAAGGTCTTGGTGGTCGCCAGGCTGCCGCGCGCGCTGGCCAGTAGGGCGCCCGCCTCGGCGGCGGCGGCACTGGCCTGCACCACCGTCTCAGGAATATCCTTGGGACCGCTGGCGGTGCCGCCCACAAACACGCCGGCGCGCGAGGTGCGCTGCGGGGCAAAGGGCCCGACCTTGATAAAACCGCTCTCGCCGCTGCGCAGCCCTAACTTGGCGACCAGGTCACGCGTGCCCTGCGAGGGCTCCAGCCCTACTGAAAGCACCACCATGTCAAACGATTCGCGCACCAGGCGGTCCTCTTCCGTCGCATACACGACCTCTAGCTCGCCGACGGCATTGCGCTCAACCTTGGCTGAGCGGGAACGCAAAAAGCGCACGCCGTACTCATCGCGCGCCCGTTCATAGTATTTGTCGAAATCCTTGCCAAAAGCACGCATCTCCATGAAAAAGATGGAGGTTTCGGCTCCTTTGGCATGCTCCTGGGCGATAACGGCCTCTTTGATAGCCGACATGCAACACACTGAGGAGCAGTGCGCGTTGCCGCACTGGGCGTCGCGCGAGCCGACGCACTGCAGGAAGGCGATGCGCCTGGGCTGCTTGCCATCGGAAGGACGCACCAGATGCCCTCCGCAGGGACCCGAGGAGGAGAGCAGGCGCTCGAATTCGATGCTGGTGATAACATCCGGGTAGCGGCCGTAGCCGAGCTCGTGTTTGGTACGGGCGTCAAACACCTGGCTGCCGGTTGTGAGGATAACTGCTCCCACCTGCAGCTCGGTCGTATTGGGCTGCAGGCTATGATCAACCGCCTTGGACTTGCACACATCCACACAGCGGTAGCACTCGGCGCAGATACCGCAGTTGAGGCACCTTTGCGCTTCGCTGCAGGCTTCTTCAGCCGCCAGCCCCAGCTCGACCAGCGCCATGGTCGCGGCGTGCTCATCGGGCTCGGTACGCGCCCGATGATGGTGGCGTCCCTGAGCAGCTTCCTCAGCAATCAGGCTGCGATCCAGCAGGGCGATGAAATCCGGGTCGATACGCGGTACGAGCTGGATCTCTTCACCGTTAAGATAGGCGTGAATGCGCTCGGCAGCGTGGTGTCCGGCGGCTACTGCATCCACCACGTTGCCGGCAGAGGCGACTGCGAAAAAGCCGGCATCGTGCAGCTGCGGGGCTGCGGTGGCGATGGGGTCGGGCGCCAGGATGACAGTACTAGCCGGTAACTCGAGCGATGCGGCGCCTGGTTCTGCAGAGGGCTTGATGCATACCCCCGTAACGGCCGATTCTCCTTGGATGGCCACGAGCGTGTGCTCCAGGATGACTTGGATGCCTTCGGCGGTAGCCTGCTCAAGCTTCCACCAGGGCGGTAGGGCCGCCAGGCTGTGGGGTAGCACCAGAGTTACCTCAGCACCCAGACGGCGCACAGCACGCGCGGCATCCAGTGCTGCTGCACCGCGGCCGGCTACCACGACGGCACCGGCTAAAGGCTCCTGCTGGCCGCTATTCAGGGCGCGCAGCCAAGCCAGTGCCGTGTGCACGCCCGGCAGGTCCTCGCCGCTCACCTCGGAGCGCGGCTCGGTGGGCACATCGCTGGCCCATAGGAGGGCCTGGTGATCCGCCAGTAAGGCAGCCGCGTCATCCACCGGCGCGTTGGTGGTGATCGTCACCCCCAGGGAACTGATGCGCCGGATCTCGTTATCCAACACCTCGCGCGGCAGACGAAAGGCCGGCACGCCATAGCGCATCATGCCGCCTGCCTCAGGTTCGCGCTCATAGACCTCTACCGCATACCCCAAGCGTGCCAGGTCGGCCGCCGCTGTCAGGCCAGCCGCGCCTCCACCGGCAATCGCCACCCGCTGTGAACGCGTAACAGGGGGTGCCTTGAGGGACGGATCACCGCGTTCAACAGCCCAGTCGCTCAGGTAACGCTCGAGCGGGGCGATCGCCAAGGGTTGGCCGTCGTAGAGCTGGCGGCTGCAGACCGATTCACACGGGTGATCGCAGATATAGCCGCATACGCCGGTAAAGGGATTGCTGCGGCGGGCAAGCTCGAGGGCCTGCGCCAGGCGCCCCTGGGCGATCAGCGCGATAAAGCCCTGCACGCTGGTGCCGGCCGGACAAGCCGCCTTGCAAGGCGCCGTGCCACGCTTGTCGATGGCAAAGGTATTGGGCACCGCCTGAGGGTAGGGGCGGTAGATTGCCTTGCGCATGCTCTGGCGCTCGTCATATTCGCTGGGCACCTCGACCGGGCAAACTTTGGAACAGGCCCCACAGCTGATGCAACGTGCCGGATCGACCAGACGCGCCTTGTTGCGCAATGTCACGGTAAAGCTGCCCGCCTCACCGCTGATAGCCTCAACCTCAGCGAGGGTGTGCAGCTCGATGTTGATATGGCGGGCACACTCGACCACCTTGGGAGAAAGAATGCACATCGAGCAGTCGTTGGTGGGAAAGGTCTTGTCGTGCTGGGCCATCACACCGCCAATGGCGGGTGAGCTCTCCACCAGATGCACACGGTAGCCCGATTCTGCCAGATCCAGGGCAGATTGGATCCCGGCTATACCGCCGCCCACCACCAGCACCGCGCCAGTTACGGGGGTGCTGCGCTCGTCGTTCATCTAGAGTGCCTTATCCTTGATCATCTGTTCTATCTCAGCAGCAGCGCGCTCCAGCGGGGCCGGCGCCGGGTCCTCGGCGCGGTCGATGGCTTCCTGCACTAATTTTAAGCGCATGGCGTGCGCCAGACGGTCGACCTCGCGAATGCGCTGCATCAGCTCGGGCGAAAAGTAACCTTCTGCCACCGCCATGGCACGTAGGGCGCGCATTACATCGCCGAATTTCACATTCTGGGGGCAATAAACCGAACAAGCATAGCAGGTTTCGCAATACCACAACAGTGGATCCGAGAGCACCTCGCGGCGCTGCCCCAGCAGAATTTTGCGGATGATACGGCGCGGGCTGTAGCGCTCATCGGCCTCGGTGACGGGGCAGCCCGCCGTACAGGTGCCGCACGAAAAGCACACCTGCAGGTTTTCTCCGCCAGGCTGGGCAGCTACCTCATATTTAAAGTTCGGATCGGAAGCCTGTTCGCTCATGCTATTCTCCCTCGGCCAGCACAGGGCGCGGCAGCAGGCCGGCCATCTCGGTGAGCGGCTGGACAGCCTCTTCCCACTCGACCGCCATGATATGCACGCCATGCACGCCCGGAATCTCGCGCACTTGCTCGATGATCTCTGCCGTGATCCTGATGCCTTCGTCGCGGGCTTTTTGCCCCTTGCCGGCCGCACTCATGCGCTTGACGATTGGGTCGGGCACATAGATGCCCGCTACGTTGTTATTGATGTAGCGCGCGGCTCCCGCCGATTTGAGCGGCATGACACCCGCCAGAATATGGACGTGCTCGGGAATGCCAAGGTCGGTCACGCGCTTCATCCACTCGCGAAAGCGCACCATGTCATAGATGCACTGGGTTTGAATAAACTGTACGCCGGCGTTGGCCTTTTTAAGGGCACGAAGTACCTGCAGCTCGAACGGATCGCCAAAGGGGTTGGCAGCTCCGCCGATAAACATGGGCATGGCGCCGTCGACAGGCTCGCCCCCCAGGGTGAGGCCTTCATCGCGCAGACGCTTGACCATGCCGATCATCTGCACCGAATCCAGGTCAAAGACGTTCTTAGCGGTGGGATGGTTGCCGAACACCTGATGATCGCCCGAGAGGCACAGCAGGTTGCGCACCCCCAGCGCCACCGCGCCAAACAGGTCGGCCTGGATCGCCAGGCGGTTTCGGTCGCGGCAGGTCATCTGCATGATCGGCTCAATGCCCTGCTGCACCAGCAGGGCGCAGGTGGCTGCGCTGGAAATGCGCACGATAGCCGTCTGGTTATCGGTGACGTTGACGGCATCGCACATACCGCGCAGCAAGCCGATCTTGGTTGTTATCACCTCGATGTTGGGGCCCTTGGGCGGACCCAACTCGGCTGAGACGGTAAATTCCCTGCGTTCCAGCAGGCTTTGCAGGCGGCTAACGGGGCTCATCGTATATCCTCGCGCTGGATGCGGCGCGGACCGCCGTGCAACGAGCTCGACCAGTCTTTCGCCGGCTCGTTGGTGAGGTAGCGGTCGAGCTGACCCAGTGCCACCCAGCGGTCATAGATCAGCTGCCAGGCACAGGGCAGACGCTCCGGATCGACCTCACAGCGGCCGTTGGCTGAGCCGCCGCAGGGGCCGTTGAGCAGGTTCTTACTGCAGCGTGTTATGGGGCATACTCCGGCATAGCGCTCGAGCACACAGTTACCGCAGCCCGCGCAGCGCTCCGACCATTCGCCCAACCCCTCGGGGCGCCCCATGAACTTGGTGTTGAGCGCAGGGATGACCACAGCGGTGTTGAACTGCTCTGCCAAGGTCTGCACGCCCACGCCGCAGGCCATCGAGAGGATCACCTCATAGTTGCCCAAGCTGGGGGCCAACTCGGCGTTCATCTCGACCTCACACTGGCGCTCGACGCAGGTCTCATCCACACGCGTCTCGGGGTGCTCGCGCCCCAAGGCAATGCGCAGGAGCGCCGACGTGACAGCCACCTCTTTGGCGCCGCCCGCCGAACAGACCGCCACACAGGTGTTGCAGCCCACTACCAGGATACGCCGGTAAGGGGCCAGCCGGCTGGTCAGTTCAGCGATGGGTTTGCGCTCAGCGACGATCATGTTCTATTCTGCCTTCTCTGGTTCAGCCTCAGCCGGCAAGGGCTGCACAAACTCATCCAGCCAGATGCACAGGTCAGCCGCCATGGTCGGGCTGATCTGACGAAAGCTCACACAGCGCGGATTGACCCCGACCTCGCTTAACAGTGTGCGTGCCCGTGCACTGCGTTGGGCAGCACGCCGCGAGCCATCCAGCGAACGGCAGGCGTCGTCGTTACAGCTCAGCACCAGCACGCGCTCAAATCCCTGTTCAAAGGCCCGCAGAATGTACAGCACATCCAGACTGCCGCTGCACGGCAGAGTGCGGTATTCTACCTCATCCGGCAGCACATAGCCCGTGCGGCACAGATCGGCCAGTGCACGGGATGCCGAACGGTCGCAACCCAACACCAGATAAGGTTTCATGGAGCCGCCTCTTGCAGCCAAGCCGGCACGGCCTGGCCGCGCATGCTGATAGCCTGAACCGGGCAGTTGGCGATGCACATACCGCAGCCAAAGCAAGCCGCTTCGAGCACATGCGCCGCGGTAACGCCCTCAGCATCGGCCAACTCGACGGCACTGTGCGGACAGGTGCGAATGCATGTCAGGCAGCGGATGCACTTTGCCCTGTCGACCCAGGCCAGCACCGCCTCGGGCTGCGTGCCGTTCACCGTCAGCAGAACGGCAAGTTGGCTGGCCACCAGCTCGGCATCCTGGCGCACACCAGAGTCGTCAGTATCCAGATGGCAGCGCCCTACCAGGTACACGCCCTTACGGGCTGTGCCGCCAAAATGGTAAAGGTGTACGTTGAAGGGCTGCAGGTAACCATCCTCGCCCACGCGGATCCCGAGCGCCTCTGCCAGGGCAGGATGATCGCGCCGTGGACGCACCGGCTGAGCCACCCCCAGCAGGTCAGCACGCAGCTGGCCATCGGCATGGCGAATGGTGATGCCCTCAGCATCGGGCTCCGGCATTGCCGCCTGCAGGCGATGAAACGCTACACCGGCAGCACGCAGATCGCGTACGCGTTTTTCCAGCCAGTCGGTATCGACCTGCAGCTCGCGGTAGAGCACCGAAACCTCGCACTTACACTTGTCTCGCAGCTGCCCGGCCAGATCGATCACTTCGCGGGTGGCCTCGCGGCTGGCGGGAGTCATCAGGTCAATCGTCAGGGCGATGTGCTGGCGCTGGCGCGAGGCACGCTCGGTGATCGACGCGGGTTTGGTCAGCTGTGACGCCAATTGTTTCGTCGACACAATGCGCGCGTGCTGCGGCAACTTTTTAAGGGCGGTCAGTGGCACCCGTTCGTTGCCCGTAGCAACCACCACAGCTCCAACGCTCAGCGCTGTCAGGCTGCCATCACAGAATCCGCGCAGGGCAAAGCTGCCGACATAACCCTCCAGTGTGCTCAGCTGGAAGGGCGCTGAGGGGCCCTGTACAATGCGCTCGACCCTGAAGCCGTGCGACCGCAGTGCCTGCGCGGCACAATCCGCGTCATAGCCCGTGCCGATGACCGCCACAAGCTCGTTCATGCCGGCTGCTCCTGCAGATCCTGCAGACAAGCAGCGGCGGCGCGCCGAGCATGAGCGATCGAATCGGCGATCGAACGGGGCGCCTGGCAGCAGCCTGCCAGATAAATGCCCGGCACGGCGGTACGCACATCATCAGCAGCTGATGCCATAAAGCCAAAGGCGTTGCGCTCCAGGCCGAACAGGTCGGCCGTAGCAGCCGCATCGGCGCGCGGCTGGATACCCGTCGAGAGCACTACCAGGTCCGCCAGCAGCGAGGTGTATTGTCCGGCATGGATATCGTCATACTGCAAGAGCACTTGCTCATTGTGCGCGCCGGCACGCTGTATCTGGGCCGGCAGCCCCGTCACAAAGGTAATGTCTTCCTTTTGAGCCAGATCGAAAGCCTGCGAATCGCGCCCGCAGTGCTGGATATCCATCCTGAATACCGTCACCACGGTGTTGGGCGAACGCGCCTTCAAGAGCCTGGCAAGGCGCACTCCATAGCGGCAGCAAACCTGGGAGCACCACCCGCGGCCAGCCTGCTCGTCGCGTGAGCCGACACACTGGATAAATGCCACCTGGCGCGGTTCGTCAGTATCAAAAGCGGCCTGCCCTGCCTCGCTCAGACGGCGTTCGAGCTCGTCACCGCTGATGATCGCTGGCAAGAGCCCATAGCCAAAAGCGCCCTTGGTGCGCGCATTTACATGGTCAAAACCGGTCGCCAGGATAACGGCAGACGCGGTACCTTCCAGGCTGCCATCGAGGGTGCAGAGAGTATAGCGGAAACCGCCTTCAGAGGGGTTGCAGCTGGTAACTGTGGTGGTGAGTTGTATATCGATGCGGGTCTGATCGGCACAGGCTTGTAACTGGCCGGCATACAGGCAGCCGCCGCACTGCTGGCAGCGCCCTGCGACAGCCTTGCAGCATACGCTGCTCGCCTGGCCGCCCAGCTGGGCATCGCGTTCGACCAGCGTCACCGGCACGTCGCGCTCGGTAAGCGCCAACGCGGCGCTCACTCCGGCGATGCCACCTCCTATCACAAGCACACCGTGGCTCGTCATAACACCGTCGTTACGTAAGTATTAAAGGTCACGATTGAGCATTATAGAGAACGCTTAGAAGCAAGTCAACCGCCAGTGGGGGCCCGCAGCATTTGAGAAGCGCACATTTCTGTGGTAAAATACTCAAAATTGTAGGTTCCGTACGAGAAAAGACGAGGAAACTTTCATGTCTGGGTATCTGAACCCGAGCAGTGATTTGCCCCAGCATGGGATCGATTGGTTACATCCGCGTAACAAGCGCCGCTGGCATCCGCCCACGGATGTTTATGAGACCGATGACGCCATCGTGATCAAAGTCGAGGTGGCCGGCATGACCACCGAGGACTTTTCGATTATCTATGCTGACCGGGTGCTGACAATCAGCGGCTGCCGGCGCGATATCACGGACAAGATCATCTACCAGAATATGGAGATCCCTTACGGCGAGTTCCGCACCGAAGTGCGCGTCAACTGGCCGCTGGAAGAGCGCGATATTGAAGCCCTCTACGAGAATGGCTTTTTATATGTGCGGTTGCCCAAAGGCGCCCGCGAACGGCGCATCCCCATTAAACAAAACTCTGACTGATTGTGCCTGAGCACATGCATTATTGGAGATCCATGGAGACACCCATTTTAGCAATGCAACAGGGCGGCGGTGAGGAGCACCCGCAGACGCCCAACAACCTGCCGGTTTTACCGCTTAAAAATACCGTAATCTACCCGCTGACAGTTTTTCCGCTGGTGGTGCAAAAGCCGCGCTCGGTACGCCTGGTGGACGATGCAGTCGTGGCCGACCGTACCGTCGCCCTGGTAGCGCTGCGCGACCCCGAAGTGGAAGAACCCACCCCCGAAGACCTGCACGAGATCGGCACGCTGGCCACCATCCACCGCATGGCCCGCTCGCCGGACGGCACCCTGCACATTGTGGTTCACGGCACTGAGCGTATCCGTCTGGGCGCCATTACACAGCGCGACCCGTACATGCGCGGTGATATTGAGGTGCTGCCCGACTTGGTCGAGGATACCATCGATACCGAAGCCCTGGTACGCAGCGTTTCAGACCTGTTCCGCAAGCTGATGGGCCTGGCGGCTTATATGCCCGAAGAAGTGGCGCTCAATGCCCTCTCGGTGGATGAGCCCCGCCAGTTGGTCTATCTGATCGCCTCGATCACGCGCATGGATTTGGCGACCCGCCAGCGTATCCTCGAAGCGGATAGCGTTGCCGACAAGCTGCGCATCCTGCTGGGAGTGCTGACGCGCGAAGTCGAAGTGCTTGAGCTGGGAAAAAAGATCCAGACCGATGCCCAGTCGGGGATCGAAAAGGTACAGCGCGAGTATTATCTGCGCGAACAGATCAAGGCCATCCAGCGCGAGCTGGGCGAAGAGGATGAACAGGCTGCCGAAATCAACCAGCTGCGCGAGCAGATCGAAAAGGCGGGACTCTCGGAAGAGGCTCTCAAAGAGGCGCATCGCGAGCTCGACCGCCTCTCAAAGCTGCCGCCGGCGGCGGCCGAGTATTCGGTGATCCGCTCGTATCTGCAATGGCTGGCCGAGTTGCCTTGGCAAGTCACCACCACCGACCACCTGGATGTAAGCGCTGCGCGCGCCATCCTCGATGAAGACCATTACGACCTTAAAAAGGTCAAGGACCGCATCATCGAGTTTTTGGCAGTACGCAAGCTGCGCCAGGAGCGCGCCAACCCCGATGCCGAGCAACCGCGCGACCACATCCGCCAGGAACGCGAAGGCGTGATCCTGTGTTTTGTGGGGCCTCCGGGGGTCGGCAAGACCTCACTGGGCAAGTCAATCGCGCGCGCCCTTGGGCGAGAGTTTATTCGCCAGTCATTTGGCGGTCTGCACGATGAATCCGAGATCCGCGGACATCGCCGCACCTACATCGGCGCCATGCCCGGGCGCATCATCCAGGCGATTCGCCGCGTGGGGACGCGTAACCCGGTGTTCATGCTCGACGAGGTCGACAAGATCGGCGCCGATTACCGCGGCGACCCATCTTCGGCGCTCCTCGAGGTACTCGACCCGGAACAGAACCGCGAGTTCCGCGACAACTATCTCGACGTGGCCTTTGACCTTTCGCAGGTGATGTTTATTGCCACGGCCAACGTGCTGGATACGATCCCCGCCCCCTTGCGCGACCGCATGGAGATCCTGCAGCTTTCGGGCTATACCGAAGAAGAAAAGATCCTGATCGCCAAAAACTATCTCGTGGCGCGCCAGATCAAGGAAAACGGCCTGCGCGACGACGAGGTCAGTTTCGATGACGATGCTCTGAGGGTGATCATCCGTGAATACACCCGCGAGGCGGGCGTGCGCGAGCTCGAACGCCAGATCGGCACGATCTGCCGCAAAATCGCCACCACTATTGCAGCTGGCGAGACCAGCCAGGTACAGGTGGGAGCTGAGGATATGCACAAATACCTGGGCAAGCAGATCTATTTCTTTGATGTGGCCGAACGCACGCAGGTGCCTGGCGTGGCCACCGGACTGGCCTGGACGGCAGCAGGCGGCGATATCCTGTTTGTCGAAGCGACCAAAATGCGCGGCAACAAGGGCTTTACCGTGACCGGACAGCTCGGCGATGTGATGCGCGAATCGGCCACTACCGCGCTGAGCTATGTGCGTGCCAACGCGCAGCGCCTCGGCGTCCCCGAGGATGCCTTTAACGACCTCGATATTCACCTGCATGTGCCAGCTGGCGCCACCCCCAAGGATGGCCCCTCGGCTGGCGTGACGATGGCCACCGCTCTGGCTTCTTTGATGATGAACAAACCTGTCAGCGGCGAACTGGGCATGACCGGCGAGATCACGCTGCGCGGCCAGGTATTGCCGGTAGGGGGCATCAAGGAAAAGGTGCTGGCTGCTCATCGCGCGGGGCTCAAGCGCATCTGCCTGCCCCGCAAAAACGAACGCGACCTCGATGAATTACCCGAACAAGTCCGCAACGAGATAATTTTTATCCCCTGCGACCGTGTGGAGCAGGTTTTTGCGGAGGCCTTCGGACTAACGGAAGGAAATAACCGTGTCCAAAGCGACACAACCCAAGACGACCAACAACAGCCCGACTAATCAGATGCAATGGCGGCGGGCGGATTTGCACGTCCACACGCCCGGCTCACGCGACTATCAGGAACCGGGCATCACGTATCTCGATATCCTGCAAAAAGCAGCTGACGAAAACCTCGACATCATTGCCTTTACCGACCATAACACGATCGCTGGCTATGCTGCCATGCAGCAAGAGATCAACGACTTGGAGCGTTGGGTAGCCCTCGGCAGGGCTACCCCGCAGGAAAACGAGCGCCTGGCGCGCTACAAACAGCTCTCCAAACGGTTGCTGATCCTGCCGGGCTTTGAGTTCACCGCCACCCTCGGATTCCACATCCTGGCGCTCTTTGACCCCACCACCTCGATCCGCGCCATCGAGCATGTGCTGCTGCGGCTCAACATCCCTCCGGCAATGCTTGATGTGGGCGCTACCGAAGTGGGCGCCACCACCGACGTCCTGACCGCTTACCGTATTATGGCCGAAGCGGGCGCGTTGGTGATTGCAGCGCACGCCAACTCGACCCATGGCGTGGCGATGGTGGGCTTTGATTTCGGCGGCCAGACCAAGATCGCTTACACCCAGGATGCCAACCTGGCGGCGCTCGAAGTCACCGACCTGACGGCAAAACGCCGCCGCACGACCGCCTCGTTCTTTAACGGGTCCAAGCCCGAATATCCGCGCCGCATGCACGTCATTCAGAGCTCGGATGCGCATCGACTAAAGGGCCTGCCCGGTACGCACGCTAACCCGGGCGTGGGGGAGCGCCTCATCGAGCTCCTGCTGCCCGAAGTCTCGTTCAGCGCCATCAAGGCGCTCTTTGCCTCACAGGATTTCAGCCGTACCCGCCCCGCCTCAGCTACGCCGGATGTGGTCTTTGACCACGTGCTGGACGCGCGCAAACAGGGCATCTCGATTGTACAGAGCTTTCACGAGCAGGGCAGCCGCGCCGGCGGAAGACTGCATGCTATCCTGCGCGACGTGGTAGCCTTTGCCAACACCAACGGCGGCACCATATGGGTGGGCGTCAGCAGTAATGCGCGTGCCAAGATCGCGGGCATTGACGACCCCAAGGCGTTGATCGACGACCTGCGTAACTCAGCTGAGCGCATGATCAGCCCGCCGCTTGAGCTGACCTTTACGGTGATGGAAACCGGCGGCAAGCACGTGGTACAGCTGCAGGTGCCGCGCGGCAACGAGCAACCATACGTGCTGGAAGGCAGCAAGATCTATATTCGGCAAGAGACCGAGACCAGCCTGGCGATGCGCGAAGAAATAATTGCCATTATCCGCCGCCAGATCGAGGCCGAGCGGCCTGCTGCCCCGCGGCGCGGTCGCCGGACGGCATCCAAGGCAGCTAACATGGCACCGACTGTGGTCGAAGAGCCCGTAGCACCAGAAGCCCCCGTGGATGAGTCGATCGAGCCGCCCATTAATACGACACCGAGCGTGCCGCTCTCACCCGAGAACACACCCGACTATCCGCACACCGGTGTCGAGATTGTCGAATCGGTTGAACGCAAGGGCCAGGTGTATCACGCGATGCGCGACCTGCGCGATGGCGACATTGTCAACAACGTCACGCGCGCCTCGGCGCGCAGGTTGTGGCGTTATGCCATCGCCCTCAAGGAAAAGCACTCGTTCAACGAAAGCTCGGTCAAGTGGCAGGGTGACATCGGCCTGTGGCACCGCTACTTGCGCAACGGCAAGTTGCAGTATGACCTTGTTCAGCGCACCCCGGATGGCCAGGTGCACATCTTTTACGGTGTCACCGAAGAGGGTATCCACGGTCGCTGGAAGGACCTGGTCGAGCGCAATGCCTCGAGGAATGAACCCACTGACGAAAGCGCCTGAACGATGCTGATTCGTCCGTTTACCATGTCCGATTATCCTGCCGTTCGGCGCATCTGGGAAGCCAGCGCCCCGGGCGTAACGATGCGCCCCTCGGACGAACCTGATGAGGTCGACAAGATGCGTGAGCACAATCCCGACCTCTTTCTGGTAGCAGAGCGGGAGGGCGAGGTCATTGGGGTGATCATGGGTGGCTGGGATGGCCGGCGCGGCTGGCTGCACCACCTGGCCGTTTCGCCCGAATTGCGCAACCAGGGAATCGGCAGCGCCCTGCTGGAAGCTGTCGAGACGCGTCTGCGCGCTTACGGCTGTTTAAAGGTCAACCTGATGGTGCATGCCTACAATACAGACGCCCAGCGCCTCTATGAGCGCCTCGGCTATAGCAAAATGTCGACGGTGCTGCTGATGGGCAAGGAATTCTAGCATGTTCGACATCGTCTTTTTGGGCACCTCGGCCTCGGCGCCCTCCGTCGAACGCGGGCTCTCGTCGGCTTTGCTGATGCATCGTGACCAGCGCTTTTTGCTGGATTGCGGTGAGGGCACCCAGCGCCAGCTGATCCGCAGCGGTATGGGATTCCGCAAGATCGATAAAGTCCTGCTCACCCACGGCCACCTCGACCACATCCTCGGCCTGGGCGGGCTGGTTTCGACCTTCTCGCGCTGGGAATCGATCGATACCCTGTCGCTGTATGGCGGCCACTGGGCCCTGCAGCGCGTGCACGACCTCATGAACGTGGTCCTGCGCGGCGGTGAAGCCGAGATGGAGATTCACTATCACCCGGTGAATGCCGGCGTCATCTGGCAAAACCAGCATCTGCAGGTGTCGGCCTTCCCGGTCAATCATCGCGGACCGGGCTGCTTTGGCTACCTTTTTCAAGAGCCCAGCCATCGCCCCTTTATACCCGAGATAGCCGACGCGCTGGGCGTGCCGCGCGGCCCCGAGCGCAAGCAGCTGGTGCAGGGATCCAGCATTACCCTGGCAGATGGCCGCCTGGTGCACCCCGACGAGGTGCTCGGCCCAGCTGAGGCGGGCGTCAAGGTGGTGCATGTGGGCGATGCCGGCAGCACCGCTGATCTGGTGCCCTATTGCGCCCAGGCCGATGCGCTGGTGATCGAAGCGACCTACACCAGCGCCGAAGAAGCCATGGCCGCCCAATTTGGTCACCTAACAGCCGCACAGTCTGCCCGACTGGCAGCCGAGGCTGGTGTAGGCGCGCTCTTCCTGGTGCACCTCTCGCGGCGTTATTCAGAGCGCGAGATCCTCCGCGAAGCGCGCGCAATCTTTCCGAACACGTTTGTACCGTGCGACCTCGAGTGTTACCGGGTGGGTAAAGGCTTCGCCGAGCGGGTGGAGGTGAGCGATGGATTGGCGTGATCTGCTTGATCTGGCTGACCGCCGCGGTTGGCTGCACCATGTTCGCAGCGAGGTTGACCCGTACCTCGAGATGGCACGCGTAATCAACGCCCTCAACGAAGAGCTGGTGCTCTTTGAACACCCGCTTGGCTCGCGCTTTATGGTATCGGCGGGCGCCTGCAGCCAGCGCTGCTACCTGGCGGCTGGCATGGAGCTGGAAGAGGCCGACCTGCCGCAGGCTCTGCACCAGGCACTCGCCAACCCGAGCGCTCCAACGGTCGTCAGTAAAGCAGCCTGTCAGGAAGAGGCGATCGAGGGCGCCGACCTGATGGCATTGCCGATCCTGACGCATTACGCCAACGATGGCGGGGCATACATTACCTCGGCTGTCGGGGTGGTGAACGACCCTGAGCTCGGGCCCAATCTCTCGTTCCACCGCCTGATGCGCGTCGATGCCAGGCGCGGCACGATCCGCCTGGTGGAAAACCGCGGCATGCACACCGCCTGGCTTAAATCCTCGGAGCGCGTGCCGGTGGCACTGTGCATCGGCGCGCCCATCCAGGTGCAGGTAGCAGCCTCGATATCGCCCTCCCCCGGCATCGACGAGATGACCATCGCCAACACCCTGAGCCAAACTGAGGTAGTGCGCGCGCTGGGCAGCGACCTGCTGGTGCCCGCCAGCAGCGAGTTCATCATTGAAGGCTGCCTGGCGCGCGAGCTGGCCGACGAAGGCCCCTTTGTCGACCTGACGCGCACGCGCGACATCGTGCGCCAGCAGCCCTGGTTCGTGGTCGAACGCATCACCCATCGCAAGGACGCCATCTTCCAGGCCCTGTTGCCGGGCGGCAGCGAGCATCGCCTGCTGATGGGCATGCCGCGCGAACCGACCATCTATGCAGCCGTCAACCAGGTTTGTAAGTGTCTGGCGGTCAGCATCACTCCGGGCGGCGGTCACTGGCTGCATGCCGTGGTACAGATCAACAAACAGCACCCCGATGACGGACTGCGGGCTATTGAGGCAGCCTTCAAGGGGCACAGCTCGCTCAAGCACGTCGTGGTGGTCGATCGCGATGTCGACCCGAACGATTCCGAGGCGGTCGAGTGGTCGATCGCGACGCGCTTTCAAGCCAGCAAAGACCTGCTGGTGCTGCATGACCAACCTTCCAGCTCTCTCGACCCATCGGCAACCTATGTGCCGGGCGCCAAGACGCGCACCTCCAAGATGGGCCTGGATGCCACCATCCCGTGGGAAGGCGAAGATGGACCGGCACATCCTGCCGATTTCGAGACGATGCATTATGAGCCGATCGACCTGGCGCGCTTTTTGGAGCCGGGCTCATGCAATTGAGCGACTACGAAGCCGCCCTCCTTGCAGGGCAGGAGGGGCCAGCTGTACAACGCGCCATGCAGATCGTGACCACACTTGGGCGCGTGTATGGCGCACCTGACCTGATACCGGTTGCGAGCGTCCAGGTAGCGGGCGTGAGTTACCGCAACCTGGGCGATGCCGGGCTCGAGTTTAACCAGGATTGGGCAGCTCAGGGCGCGCGGGTGCAGGTGCCCACCACCCTCAACCCCTCCGGTATGGACCACAAACAATGGCGCGAACAAGGTTTTAGCGAAGATTTTGCCGCGAAACAGGTTGCCGTGGTAGCGGCATACACTGCCATGGGCATCATGCCCACCTGCACCTGCATCCCCTATGAGATCGGCAATCGCCCACGGGCCGGCCAATCACTGGCATGGAGCGAATCATCCGCGGTGGTTTACGCCAACTCGGTGCTGGCAGCGCACACCAATCGCGAAGGCGGGCCGAGCGCCCTCGCTGCCGCCATTTGTGGGCGCACCGCGCGCTATGGGCTGCATCTGCCGCAAAACCGGCTGGCGACGCATCGCATCACGGTGCGCTGCCCAGTACGGACTTCCCATGAATTCGCCGCGCTGGGCTATCTGGTAGGTAAGCAGGTCGGCGATGGGGTTCCCTGTTTCGTGGGACTCGAATTACCGCCTATTACATTAGGTGTTGACGGCAGCGCCAGTCTGGCGAGCGATCACAACGATGCGCTCAAGCTGATGGGCGCAGCGCTGGCATCCAGCGGAGCTGTGGCGCTTTACCACGTTGAAGGCGTCACCCTTGAGGCACAAAACGAGAGTATGGTGGGGCCAGCCCCTCACGAGATCACTGTCGATAGCCTCGCTCCCACGATCGCAGAGCTCAACCACGCCATCGACCAGATCGACCTGGTGGTGATCGGCTGCCCACATGCCTCACTAGCCGAGATCGGCGCCGTCGCCGAGGAACTGCGCGGGAAAAAGTGCCGCGCGCAGGTATGGGTCACCACCGCGCGGGCTGTGCGCGACCAGGCGGCGGAACGCGGCTGGGTGGCAGAGATCGAAGCCGCCGGCGGGTTGGTGGTGGCGGATGGCTGCGTGGTAGTAGCCCCGATGCGCGAGCTGTGCTACCGCACCCTGGCGACCAACTCGCCCAAGATGGCGGCCTATGCCCTGCCGCACGCTGGCTTACAGGCGCGCTTTGGAGACCTATCCGCCTGTATGCGCGCTGCGGTCACCGGCTGCTGGGAGGCCTGATGGGCACACATCTGCAGGGGCGCGCCATTGTCGAGGGACAAGCCAAAGGGCTCGCACTGGTGAGCCGCACCCCCATCTCGTTTTTGGGCGGCGTCGATGGCGAACGCGGCATCATCACCGAGACCGACCATCCCCTGTACGGCGAATCGGTGGCTGGCCGGATACTGGTCTTTCCGCATGGCAAGGGCAGCACGGTCGGATCGTATGTCATCTACCGCCTGGCCAGAGCCGGGCTGGCGCCGGCGGCGATCATCAACGTCTCGACCGAGCCGATCGTGGCAGTCGGTGCGCTGATCGCCGATATTCCGCTGGTCGACCAGGTGGATATCAGCCAGATCGAGACGGGCATGCCCGTCTCACTGGAAGGAGCGGACATTACCCTTGGATGAGATCGTCTTTTTAAAATTGGGCGGGTCGCTCCTTACCGACAAACGTCACCAAAACAGCGCGCGCACAGCGGTGATCACGCGGCTGGCCGGTGAAGTTGCCGCCGCCCTGGCACAGCGCCCCGCCCTGCGCCTTTTGTTGGGACACGGCAGCGGATCCTTTGGCCATTACCCGGCCGCCCTTTACGGCGTACGAGCCGGCAACCTGCGCGACTGGTTCGGCTATGCCGCCACCAGCGATGCCGCCCAGGCCCTCAACCGTTTGGTTGTCAGCGCATTGGTCGCGGCCGGCGTGCCGGCTGTAGCAGTGCAACCATCCGCAACGGCGCGCTGCCGGCAAGGGCAACTGATCGAGCTCGACCACACGGTCGCCCAGATCCTCCTCGAACGCGGTTGCGTGCCAGTGGTATATGGCGATGTAGCGCTCGATGAGGCGATCGGCTGCACGATTATCTCCACCGAACAGGTATTCAGTTATCTGGCAGGTGTATTCAACCCGCAGCATATCCTGCTGGCTGGCGAGGTGGCGGGCGTTTACCAGACTGATCCGCACTTGGATGCCAATGCCGCGCTTTTACCCGAGCTGACCTTTGCCGAATTCCAACACCTGGCCGGCGGCATCGGCGGGGCCGGCAGCGTCGACGTAACTGGAGGGATGGCCAGCAAGGTACAGTTGATGTTTGGCCTGCTTTCGAGCGGGTTAGCCGGCACGGTGACCATTATGGGGGCCATGGAGGCCGGCACACTCGAGCGTGCTCTGCTCGACCCTGCGAATGCTGCAGGAACTATGCTGCACATTTGATCGTTCATGGTACAATAAGAGCATTAAGGCGCTGCGGCGCATCAAGGGTTTGAAGAGATGGAAGGGTTTATCGCCTTTGTTGTGATATTGGGCGTATTGGTCGCTCTGCACGAATTTGGCCACATGATGGTGGCCAAGGCGTTCCACGTTAAAGTCGACGAGTTTGGGCTGGGGTTTCCGCCGCGGCTGATCAAACTCTTTACCTGGGGCAGCACCGATTTTACGCTCAACGCCCTGCCTCTGGGCGGTTTTGTGCGTATGGCCGAAGACGACCCCGCCTCGCCAGGAAGCCTGGCCAGCAAAAAGCCGTTGGTGCGCGCTCTGGTGCTGGTAGCCGGGCCGCTCACCAATCTGATTTTGGCAATCCTGCTGCTCAGCGTGACCTTTATGGCTGGCACGTTAGAGCCTTATGACGGACCAGGGGCGGGGGTATATGGCGTTTCGTTGCGCTCACCCGCCGAAGCTGCCGGCATCGCTCCGGGCGACAATATAATCAGCATCGATGGGCAAACCATCGAGACCGCTGACCAGGTTTCGCAGATCGTACAGCAGCGCCTGGGGCAGGAAGTGACCCTGGTCGTTACCCGCAACGGCGAGGAACTCGCCCCCATCAAGTTGGTACCGCGCACCGGCCCGCCTCCGGGCGAGGGCGCTATCGGCATCGCGGTGGATCTTCCGCTCAAGATCGTGAAATATCCCATCTGGGAAGCGATCCCGCTGGGCGCCAAGACCTCTTACCTGATGATGCGCAACCTCTTCCGGACCATTGCGGCAGCCTTCCGTAAAGAGGTCGCCTTTGAGGTGACTGGTGTGATCGGTATGTACCGCATGACCAAGCAGGTTGCACAGACTGGGCTGATCCGCCTGCTGGAATTCGCCGGCTTTTTATCGGTGAACTTTGCGCTGTTAAACATCATGCCGATCCCGGCATTGGATGGCGGACGATTGATATTTGCGTTGCTCGAATGGATCCGCGGCGGGCAAAAGATCCCCCCCGAAAAGGAAGGGCTGGTGCATCTGGTTGGCATGGTGCTGCTGGTGGCCCTGATGGTGGCCGTGGCCGTGCTCGATTATAACCGCTACTTTCGCTGAATATATAAGGTGAAATGAATGCCTTCTGTATTTGAGAATGCTTTGAACAAACTGGTTAACCTGAGCGAACCGCTGCAGAGCAAGTCGCTGGCGATGCTCTCGGGACCTTCGCGCGAGGACGCCAAAGCGTTTGCACTCGCCTGGGCTGTGCTGCCCGACGAACGCCGAGAGGAAGCCATGCAGTGCCTGGTTGACCTGGCCGAAGGACGTTTTGATATCGATTTTAACGCCCTCTTTCGGGTTAGCCTGGCAGATCCGAGTGCTCTGGTGCGCCGCCTGGCGATCGAAGGACTGTGGGAAGACGAAGCCTGGGACCTGGCCGTCCTGCTGATGCGCGTACTGCTGACGGATGAATCGATCAATGTGCGAGCCGCAGCCGCCACCTCGCTGGGGCGCTATGTCTACCTGGGCGAGTGTGACGACCTGGCGCCCACTCGCGCGCAACAGATCCGCACCGTGCTCGACCAGGTAGTTGCCGATCCCGAAGAAGCACCCGAGGTGGTGCGCCGCGCAGTTGAATCGCTGGCGTTTATCAATGATGAATCAACTGTTCAGATGATCCGCACGCTCTATAAGCTGAGCGACGAATCAATGCGCGTGAGTGCCCTCTTTTCGATGGGACGCAATGCCGACGATTGCTGGGTGAACATCGTGTGCGACGAACTGAACAACGCAGCGCCGGCCATCCGTTACGAGGCCTCGCGTGCCTGCGGCGAGATGCAGCTCAGCCGTGCCGTGCCGCGCCTGGCTGAGCTGGCCGACGACGCGGATGCCGAGGTTTCACAGATGGCGATCTGGGCACTGGGCCAGGTGGGCAACAAACAAGCCGAGACAGCCCTCAGGGCGCTCTTGGAACACGATAATGAGGCCATCAGCACAGCCGCCGCCGAGGCGCTCGATTCTCTGGAGAGCGGTATCCCGTTCGACATGATGATCCACGTGCCCAGCAAGGATTCTGACCTGGTCGAGGTTACGTCCGACGACGATGACGACCTAGACGAGTTTGACGAGTTCGACGATGCCGAGGATATCGACGACGCCGAATCGTGGGATGACGATCCGCTGGAACTGGATTGAGGCGTGAACGGCACACCACCTCCGGCGAAGCGAGGACGCTTTGAGGCGGCCGTTAGCGGGCGCGTGCGGGGGGTTGGCTTTCGCCAGGCTGCCTGTGAGCGTGCCCTGGCGCTGGGCTTGAGCGGACATGTGCGCAACACCTATGAGCGCACCGTCGAGGTGGTGGCAGAGGGGCTCGAGCCCGAGCTGAACGTCTTTCTACGGTGGCTGCACAGCGGGCCATCCATGGCGCATGTGGCGCACGTACAGGTTCGTTGGCTGGACGCGATCGACGACTATACCCAATTCGAGGTCAGCGGTTAATGGACAAGAACCCAGAGCAGACGGCCTGGTTTTTTCTGATCGCCGCTGCGATCCTCTTCCTGGTGATCATCGTGGGGGTGCCCCTTGGGGTACGCCACTATATCATCAACGCTCAGCACGAAGAAATGGCGGTGGTTGAATCGATCAATGGCACCATTGTGGTTGAGCCGCCCCTTGGGCGCGGCGCTGTGCCGGTATTGAAAGGCCAGAGCATCGTTGTTCCGATCGGCACCCTGGTGCGCGCCGATGAATCCTCCGAGGCGATGGTCACCTTTTTCGACCACAGCTTTATGCGCGTTTTTTCGGGCTCGACTGTGCGGCTCGAGCGCATGATCGCCAAGCGCTACAAAGCCGGGCGGGTGCCCAACATCATCGATCTGCGACTGATCGATGGCCACCTGCAGATCGGCACGGCCTTTTCGGATGTGCCGCTCGAGTTTACCGTGGTCACCTTCCAGAGCGTGACCAACCTGGCGCCTGATGGCAGTTATTCCATCGAGACCGACAATGCTGCTACCGAAGTGGGCACCTTTAAGGGGGTCGCCCAGGTCACCGCGCAGGGACGCACCATTGAACTCAAAGACCGCCAGCGCACCACCATTGCCATCAACCAGTCCCCCCAGCCGCCCACCTCGATGGCACGCGACTTGTTGGTGAACGGCAACCTGCAGCAACCGCTGGGGGATGCCTGGGAGATCTTTAACGACCAGGGCTCCGACGGAGGCACGGTAGACGGCACCGTCAAGCCGGTCGTGGATGAGGGGCGCCGTGCGCTCGAGATCCTGCGCGCTAACGGCCATGGCGACCATTGCGAGACCGGCCTGGAACAGGTGCTCAACCGCCCTCTATCCGAGCCAATGACCTCGCTGAGCGTGCGAGCCACCATCAAGGTGCGCAGCCAGGGGCTTTCGGGCGGCGGTTACCTCAGCTCTGAATACCCGCTGATCATCCGTCTGACTTATCGCGACCAGTATGATAACGAAGCCGAGTGGATCCAGGGCTTTTATGTGCAAAACAGGGACCAGAACCCCACCATGTACGGCCTGGAGGTCCCCGCCGGCAGCTGGTATTTGTATGATTCGGGCAATCTGTTGGAGAGCCTGCCGGTGCGTCCCAGCAAACTGATCCGTATCCGTGTGTATGCCTCAGGGTGGGATTACAACAGCCTGATATCGGATATCGCGCTGGTCGTCGAGTAGCGCCGCTTAACCCCTCAGCTGCGCGCGCAGCAGCTGGCGAATCTCTTCCATCACCGCCAGATAGGCGGGGGTTGTGTAATCCGGATAAGTCCATGGATTGGCTTGCCAGCGCCCGGCACGGTAGTTGAGCGTCACCTCCGCATAGATGCCACGTCCCAGATAAATGCGATGCGACTGATTTTTGGTGGTGGCGAGCACCAGCTTGGCGAACGTCAGGTAGCCCGGGTCGATGTTGACGCGCCGTTTGCCACTCAGGGCCAGGTCGCTTTCGAGGTCGTTGGTAGCCAGCTTGATCTCGGCCAGCGCCGCGGGATCGATCAGTTCGCGAAAGGCAATAAACTGGCGCTGCAGGCCGCTGCCAAACTCGGGTGTGTAATAGTCGCTATAGGTAAAGGGCATTCGGACGCTGGTGAGATCGACCGGCCCGTAGAGCGCCATCAGCCGCTCTACTGCCCCGAGATAATCAGGCTGGTTGGAGAGCAGCCCCACCACCAGCTTGGCCGGCTGTGTCGCTACTGCAACGCCCACCACATCCTCCTCAACACGCGCGCGAACAGGCTTGTCGGATATGCCAAGTCCATCCAAATCGTTCTGTTCAACCTGTTCAACCTGTTCAACCGATTAAATGTTCGGTAATTACATTATATGCTCTTTGAACTCGCAACCGCTAGGCTGCCCGTGAGCGCGCCGCGTACGCCATGCCGCTCAGGCCAGCTGCGCGCCAAACAGACGATGCGCTACATAGGCGAGTGCCCGGTCTGCGGCGGACTGGTTCGACCGACCGGCCGACAGCCAGGCGCGCTCCTTGTCGGCAGCCGCGGTATCGTGATACAGGAGCGCGGCGGCGGTAACGGCCAGGGACTGCGTATCGGAGGGCGCGAGGTTGCCCAGAACGCCCTCTGGCAGCGACAAGCTAAAGATGGCATACAGCACCGCTAGGTAGAGCTGCTCGCGGATACTGGGCTGATGCAGCGCAGTGCGGGCATTTGACAGGAACAGCTCATACTGAGGATGATGGCCCAACAGCAAAGCCGCTGAGGTCAGGCGCAGTGCCGATGCATTGCCCGCATCTGCTGGCTGCTCGGCGAGGGCACTGTAGAGCGTATCGAGCAGATACCAGGTGGTATCTCCCAGGAGGTCGTTGAGCAGCAGGGCCGATATCGCCAGCTGCGCTACAAGCTCACCCTCCGGCATACTGCTCTGACCGAGAGCCTTGAGGTGCTCGGCCGCCAGGTAACCCACTAGCCCGGTCGCCTGCAGGCGCGGCCTCCAAGCCCGGTGGGATGTTCGGGCGAACTGCCTGCCAGCGCCATACTCAGGGCAGCGGCGCTCTCCGGCACAATGCTGCCGGCATAGCCAAAATAGAGGGTCCGGGCATTATTTGGCACAGGCTGCAGGCGCGGCTCCGCATCGACAATGTACTGTTGAAGGAGTGCCAGGTAAGCACGGCTGCGCGGCGTCTCCGCCCAGGGCAGCTTGGCACTGCGGAAAATCGTGCGGACCTCTCAGATCATTGTTCCCCTTGTGAGAACTGAATCACCCCCCAGCGGCCTTCTGTCAGCCAGCCGGGGTCCTGCGCGGCAACCCGTTCGTCCACACCGAGCGCCAGGCCGCACACGATCTCGCTCTTGATCGCCCGTAGCGCGGCATACGGGCGCGGCACGCGGTTTGCCAGAGCCGCAAAGGGCATCTCGTGCGGCCAGTAGCGGTCATCCGCCAGGCGGCGATAGTTGACATCGCCCTTGAACAGTAACAGATCGGCCTGTGCCAGGGTTTTAACAAGCTCATCCGGCAGGTGAAAGGCGGTCTCGGCGGTCGTCCAGAAGAGATGATTGCGCAACTCGAGGCGCTCCTCGTGCAAGGCGGTATCCAGGCGCGCCCCAAGCGATGCCAGCTCACTTACTGCGGAGGTACGCAGGGCGGCCACACTGGCCAGTACATCCTTGGGCATGGCATCTGAGACGTAATAAGGCTGCGCCTTCAAATGCAGCCGCAGCCGCCTCGCTGTGCCAGCCTGCAGCAGCCAATCGGCCAGCGCCAGGTCGTTGAGTAGCTCATAGCCGGCGTTATCGCAGATGATATCGATTTTGGGTTCACTCTGGGCTTCCAGATAGCCCCAGATGGCGGTACCATCATCGACCAACACCCGGCCCTCGCTGCCCTTCTGGCTGGTGGCACTCGCCAAAGCGGCCTGGTTGCTGAAATCCGCCTGGTTGCCCCACAGGCTGATACGCAGCCATGCACGCAGGGCAGCCTCATTAAAGCCAGACGGTACTGTCGGTAGGATATCGGCGAGCTGGATGAGTCCCTCCTGCAGCGCCCTCTGTTTGACGACGAAAAACGGGTCGTGGTATTGCGAGGGGCCGGCGGTATAATAACCGGTCTCGTAGAGGATACGGCGGTAGAACCAGGTCTCTGCCAGAAACCAGGGCAGCTCCTGCCAGGCGACAACTCCCCAGCGGCCCCACTGGGCGTGCCAATAAGGCGTATCTGGTCCGGCATCCAGGAATGGCTGTGGGAAGCCCTCTGCCAGCTCATCGCGGAATGCCTGCAAGTGTGCGTGCACAGACTGCGGGTAGGGGTTATCTCGCAGGACCTGCTCGAGGATGCTGGGCAGACGCTCCTGCATGGTATAGGCCGCAAAGGAGGCTGGGTCGTTGCCGCGTGCCTGCGGCGGTAGGTGCTCTTTGGTATCCATAAACATGGCATTATAGCGGTTGCGGCGGCAGATTCCAAGGTGCTTGGACGATTGACAGGGCTCTTTAGCTTCGTTAATATCAGGCATCGAGTGCGTTCGAACCATTCAAATAAAGGAGTGCAATAATGCGTTCAGTTCCTATTGGAATCGCGATCCTCAGTGATGAGCGACCGCATGTTTACGAGACCAACAATGCCTTGAATATGCAGGTGGTCAACAAATGGGCCGATATCATCCGCAAGGGCATGGTCAACAAGGATGGCACCGCCCCAAAGGTGGTAGTGGGTTCTGAGCCGATCACCTCGCCGCGCGTGGCACAGCAGGTCGGTGAGGAGCTGCATCAGGCGGGCTGCCGCGTGATCGTGATGTGCTACAACATCTGGTGCTTTCCGTTTCTGGCGTGGCCGTTTGTCAACACCGTCGGGCGCGAACTGCCGATCCTGAGCCTTTCCAACAACAACGGCCAGTTCCCCGGCAACGTGGGCCTCCTGGCCAGCGATGGCGCGCTGCGGCAGGCCGGTATCCGCACCCATCGCATCGTGGGAGATATCGATGACGTCGCTGTGCACCAGCAGGTCTTTGACTGGCTGCGCGCCGCTCAGGCGGTTGCCACTATCCGCAACGAAGTCTATGGCATGTATGGCGGTGCCTCGATGGGCATGGATACCGGATTTTACCCGTTGGTGCCGATGCTCAAGACCCTGGGTTGCGCGACGCAGCAGGTCGACCAGCTGCAGCTTGTCAAGGTGATGGAGCGCGATGTGGATGAGGCCGAGGTCGAAAAGGCTTTTGCCTGGTTCGGCAAGATGCTCGGTGAGCGCATCCTCTACGATAGCAAGATGCTGACCCCCGAGACGCTCAAAACCCAGATCCGCCTTTACATCGCCATGCGTATGGTCAACAAGGAAAAGGGCTTTGATTTCTGCGGGTTAAAGGGCCAGCGCGAGCTGACGGAGAACATCTGCCTGGGCGATGTGGCCGAGATGGTGATGAACGACCCGTACGACTGGAACGGCCCCAAAGAGCCTTTCGTGTGCGCCACCGAGGCCGACTCGATGGCCGCTATCACCATGCAGCTCCTGAAATATGTGTCGGGCGGTATCCCCTCGCTCTTTATGGACGTGCGCCTCTACATACCCGAGCTGGACCTGTGGGATTGGTGCAACTCGGGTAATCACAGCTCGTGGTATGCCGCCCAGAGCTGGGATCCTGCCGAGAACTTTAAACATATCCGCTTCCACCCGGCGCTCGAGTTCTATTTCAAAGCTGGCGGCGCATCTGTCGAGTTTAACGCCATGCCCGGCGAGATGACTTTTGCACGCATGGGCTTGTGGGATGACAAGCCCTTTATGGCGATCGTCAAGGGTGAAAGCGTCGGGCTGCCGGCCGAGCAGGCCAAGGCCATCAACCAGCAGACCGACCCGACCTGGCCGCACGTGCATGCCAAGGTCGAATGCCGTTTTGAGGAGTTCCTGACACTCTTCCCCTCCAATCACGTGATGGGTACCGTGGGCGACCAGGTACGTGCGCTCAACTACCTGTGCGAGATCTCGGGCATCACCCCGATCATCATGGGTGAAGCGGGCGCCCAGCGCATCCCGCCGATCTGGGAGCGCGTGCGCTAATATCGACCGTCTAGAAGGGGGCGCCGCACGGCGCCCCCTGAGGAGACCGAATGAACCCCTGGCAACGGCTGCAACAAAACCACGCCCTCGAACACGCCACCATGTACATCCTCGCGCATACCACGCCGGGCTTGCGTGTATATGCACTCTCGGACTGGGCAGGCTTTAGCGTGTTTGGCGAGCTTGAGACCTCGGCATTGATCGATGCCGTCTCGGCAGCCCTGCAGGCTCTGCGCAGCGGCAACCTCACTCTGGCGCAGCACCCGCGCTGCGGCACCAACCTGGCGTTGCCGTTGGGGCTGGCAGGCGGTCTGGTGCTGACGGCATTGAGCCTGCCGGCACGTTACCATTACACACAGGCAGCCCTGATGATGCTGGCCGGCGGCGTCGTGGGAGCGCGCAAGCCGCTCAGCCGCAAGCTGCAGCAGGTCATGACGCGCATCAGCGATCTGGATGGCGCAGCGATCCGCTCCGTCGAAAGACACACGGCGGGCAGCTGCCTGATGCACCGCGTTTCGATCTCTTACTGATATGCCGTACCAGATCATCCACGGCGACGAAGCGTTTTTTCGCGCCAAGGAACTGGCCAGGCTCAAGGCAGCCTATACCACCGCCGGCCTGGGCGATCTCAACATCAGCATTTTGGATGGCCGCAAGGTCACCATGCCGATCCTGCGCGAAGCCTGCGAGACGATGCCCTTTATGGCCGAAGGGCGCCTGGTGATTATCCACGACTTGCTGTCGCGCTTTCAGGGCGCTGGCCGCAGTGACGATGAGAACACCCCCGCCGAAAAGCCCTCTGATAGCAGCCTGGCCAGCGAAGTAGCAGAGTATTGCGCCCATGTGCCGCCTTTTACGCGCCTGGTATTTGCCGAAGAGCGCCAGATCAACGCGCGCAACCCGGTGATGCGGCGTGCCGCCGCCGATAAAGAAGCGCTCATCACCCTGTGCGCTCCGCTTTCACCTGACGACCTGTTTGGCTGGGTCAATGCCCAGGTGAGCGAAAAGGCGGCCGCCGCGCAGACTCAGCTGAGCATCGAAGGCGACGCGGTGCGTCTGTTGGTGAACCAGATCGGCAACAACCTGCAGCAGCTCGACCTGGAACTCGACAAGCTGGCGGGCTATGCCGACTACGGGCGTATCAGCGCCGAGCACGTGCGTGCCTGTGCATCCGAGAACCTGGATGCGCGCATCTTTGCCATGGTGGATGCCCTCGGCCGGCGCGAACGCCGCAATGCGCTGCACGAGCACAGCATGCTGCTAGCCAGCGGGGCGCATCCGCTCTATATCCTGACCATGATAGCACGCCAGTACCGCCTGCTGATCGGCGCTAAAACCCTGGCGCAGGAATCTCGCGCCGATGCGCGCCTGGTGTCGCAAGAGCTGGGCGTGCGCGACTTTGCCACGGAGAGGTTGTTGCAGCAGGCACGCCTGTACACCCTGCCAGAGCTGGTGGCGATCTATCGCTCTCTGGCGGTGCTTGATCAGCGCATCAAGACTGGTCAGGTAGAAGGCGAGCTGGGGCTGGAACTATTCATCATTGAGACGACCCGCACCCCTCAGAAAAGGTCTTTGCGCAGCGCGCGCGCCAGTTCGAGCTCTTCGTCATCACCAGAGGCCAGGTCCAGGTAGAGCTGCAGACGGCTGACATAGCGCTCGGCTGGGCTGGTTTCTGTGCAATCCCACAACTGGCTTTCGTCACGCGGCTGAAACACCACCACGGGAATCCGTCCGTGTTCGTGGCTCAGACCCAGCTCATCGGTGAGTGCGGCGATGGTACGCGTCCAGTAAAATGCCAGGCGCTCGCCGCCCGAAGGGCTACCCAACAGGCACTCGGCCGCCGGCCAGAGCGTCCACGCCCAGGCGCCCTGCGGTTGAGCTGCCAGCCGGCTCTTTAAGCTTGTTAAATCGTCACAGCGCAGTAACTGGAAGGGGTTTTCGTTCACCTGATAGGCCTCAGTCCACTTATCCAGCAGGATATTGGCATCAAAGAGGCTGATCCCCTTGCGATTTTTGACCACCGCCTCCATCGCTTCCAGCTCCGTGGTGACCATGCTGGTCATGCCAACGCTCAGGCCGCATGCACTGGCCAGAGTGCGCGTCTTCCAGGTTGTGCCGGGGCTGCCCAACAGAAGGCGCGCGACGCGCTGGGCCTTGGCCTCAAAGGGCTGGATCACACGCTTGGATACCTTCAGACTGCGCTGGGCATCGCGCTCGATCAACAGCCACAACCTAGGCGCCTCGACAAAGAGGTTACCCTCCAGGTCGAGGTAGGCGATGCCGCGCCGCTGCAACAGTGCGCGCGAGGTAGCATCGAGATAGGGCGCCAGCAGGGCCGGATGCGCAGGGCTGGCTCCCGGTTCAGCCGCCCAAGGTTCAATGCGCCGGCTCATGCGCTCAACCTCTTCGCGGTAGCCGGTGTGCAACACCAGGCAGCCCAACTCGAGCTCGCTGCCATTGGGCAGTGCAAAGCGCAGCAGCACCTGGTAAGGGGCATCGTCGCGACCTGGCGGCGCCAGCCGGCGCAGGTTGCGAAAGACCAGGCGCGGAAAAAGGTGCTCAAAGCGCGAGATCAATTGGTTGATAACATCACTGGGTTGCATGGTACCTCGGCGAGCCACAATAACATGCCTGATCGAGGCTGTCAACCGTGTTTGACAGGGGCGCCACGGCGCTGCACAATCGCTGTATCCCACGATCGAGGGCTGAACCATGCAAGCTTTGCGTCTATACGGTCCGCGTGACCTGCGCCTGGTCGAAGAACCAACCCCGGTACCCGCACCAGGACAGGTGCTCTTACGGGTGCGCTCGGTGACGGTGTGCCATTCTGATATCCACTATTACCACGATGGGCACATCGGTGATACGCACGCCACCGTACCTCTGGTGCTGGGTCATGAGTTTTCGGCGGAAGTGGTCTCGGTGCCGGAAGGCGTCACTCACATCAAACCGGGCGACTTGGTAGCCGTAGAACCGGCCGTCAGTTGCGGCCATTGCTGGGCCTGCATCGAGGGCAACCCCAACATCTGCGAGTATCTGCAGTTCAGCGGCACTCCGCCGCTTGATGGCGCACTGCGCGAATATATGTCCTACCGGCCCGAATTCTGCTTTGCCCTGCCCAAGGACATGACGGCTGATGAGGGAGCCCTACTGGAACCGCTTGGGGTGGCGCTTTATGCCTGGGATCTCGGGAGATTGCGAGTGGCTGAGACGGTCGCGATCGTCGGCTGCGGGCCGATCGGACTGCTTGCCGTTCAGCTGGCGCGCATTGCCGGCGCTAGCCAGATACTGGCTGTCGAACCGTTGGCATATCGCCGTGAACTGGCTGAACGGTGGGGCGCTATTGCGCTCGACCCTGCCGACGATCTGGAAGCACGTGTAAAAACGCTTACGCATGGGCGCGGCGTGGACCTGGTGATCGAGATGGCCGGCGCGCTGCCAGCCCAGGACACCGCCAGCCGCCTGGCACGGCGCGGCGGCAAGGTGCTGCTGGTGGGCATTCCGCCGGAGGACCAGATCCTGATGAGCCACCACGTCCCGCGCCGCAAGGACCTGAATATCCACGTGGTGCGGCGCATGAAGCACACCTATCCGCGGGCGATCAAGCTGGTACAACAAAAGATGATCGCCGTGATGCCGCTGGCCACCCATCACTTTCGTTTGGATCAGGCCAGCGAGGCGTTTGAGCTCGTCTCGGAATATCGCGACGGCGTGTTAAAGGCCGTCATCACCCCGTAAGGCTGACACGATGCGCGTAATCGACGCAGCCACCATGCGCGAATTGGAGCGTCGGACAGATGCGCAGGGGCATTCCTATGCCGCCATGATGGAACTGGCCGGCCAGGCCGTTGCCCAGGCAGCAGCAGCGTGTATGCCGAAAGACTCCGGACGCGTGCTGGTTTTAGTGGGGCCCGGCAACAACGGCGGCGACGGGCTGGTGGCTGCCCATTGGCTGCACACACAAGGGTACACCGTTAGCTGCTACCTGCTGCGCGAGCGCCCCGCGGATGACCCGCAGCTTGTCCGGGTGTGTACCGACGGCATCCCCGTCTCCGACCAGATCAGCACCCTGCCAGAGATGCTTTCGGGCTGCGGACTGGTGCTCGATGCCCTGTTCGGCACGGGGCTACATGGCGTTCTGCGCGACGCCACTCCCGAGGTGCTCGAGATCGTGCGAAACTGGGCAAACGCGGCCGACGATCCAGCCGCCAGTGTGCAGGATTTCCAGCCGTGCAGCCAGCATGCACGGCCTAAAATCGTAGCGGTAGACCTGCCCAGCGGGGTGGATGCGGACAGCGGTGCTGCGGATGCGCACACTCTTTCAGCCGACCTCACGGTGACCTTTGGACACCCCAAGAACGGCCACTTTATCTTTCCGGGCGCCCAATATGTCGGCGATCTAAGGGTAGCGGATATCGGCCTGGCGGCGCTCGAGCAATGCGCTAATCTGCCGACGGTCGCGACCCCCCAACAGGTGCGGGCGTGGTTGCCCAAACGCCCAGCTCAGGCTAACAAGGGCACCTTTGGCAGTGTGCTGGTAGTGGGCGGCTGTGCCAGCTACCGCGGGGCGCCACGCCTGGTGGCTGAGGCAGCCTATCGCAGCGGAGCCGGGCTAGTAAGTGTGGCAGCGCCGGCACTGACGGCTCAGGCAGTGGCAGGGCAGCTTCCGGAGGTCACCTTTATCGAGCTGCGCGGCGACTCGGCTGAGCTGACAGTTGAAGATGCCCAACGCCTCGCCCCCGAGCTGGGGCGCTACCATGCGCTGTTGGTGGGGCCGGGCATGAGCAGTGCTCCGCAGTCGGCTGCCTTTTGGGAAGCCCTGCTCGAACAGCTCCCGCCTGATACGCCGCTGGTGGTGGATGCCGACGGACTCAACCTGCTGGCGCGCCAGCCCGACTGGCATACCCAGCTGCCATCACACACAGTGCTGACGCCGCATCCTGGTGAGATGGCCAGATTATGTGGGATGAGCGTGGCGCAGGTGCAGCGCGAGCGCTGGGCTCTGGCACGCGAGATGGCGCGCAGCTGGGGAGTGTCGTTGGTGCTCAAGGGCGCCTACAGCGTATGCGCATCGCCACAAGGCGAGCTCACCGTCATTCCCTTTGCCAACCCGCTGCTCTCGGTGGCAGGCACCGGAGATGTCCTGGCCGGGTTAATCACTGGTCTGCTCGCGCAAGGGATGCCTACCGAACGCGCCAGTATCGCAGGCTGTTACCTGCACGCCCTGGCTGGCCAACGCTTGAGTGAGCGTCTGGGCAGCGGCGGACTGCTGGCACACGAGCTGGCGGGTGAGCTGCCCAGGGTGATACAGGTTGTGCGCGGAGCGTCTTCCAGATAAAAAAAGAGGGCATGCCAGTGGCCTGCCCTCTCAGTTCGCGCTATCAATTACGCGTTGTTATCCTGCAGTTCGATCGAATCGATCGCATCACCGGCTTTCTCGAGCTGAGCGAGCAGCTCTTCGCGGCGCTGCGCAGCAGCACGCTTGCCTTCGCGGACGGCTTCTTGGAAGCGGGCTTTTTGCGTGTCGATCACACCCTGACCCTTTTCCATGATGCTGTCAGCCCGGTCAACGACCTGGGATTTGAGGTTCATACCCTCTTCCCTGATCTGTTCGCGGAATTCACGGCCTGACTTGGGCGCCAAAAGCAACCCTGCCGTTAACCCCAAAAGCGCTCCGAATACGAAACCACCGATGAAATTGTCGAAATCGCTACCCTGAGCCATGATACCCTCCTTAAGACAGCCTCGAACGTTGGTTATGAGCGGCTGTTATCTACTGAAGTAGGCGATGCCTTGTTATTGGGCTTGTGACCCATTGTCAGAAAATAGAGCGCCCCTTTGAGAGCCCCCTTGGAGACACTGTTGATCTTGACCAGCGGATTCACCACTGTGTCGGTGACAATCGTCGCCGTGCCTTTGACCGTCTTGGTCGTATCCTTGATAGAAGTGAGGACTGGCGTGACTTCGTTGCGCAGAATCAAAATCAGTTCGCGGATGCGCGCGAGGGTCACGATCAACAGAATGCCGATGATAATCGAGACCACCGCCAACAGGACGATGGCAATATCTCGGACGATCTCTAACCACATATCTGTTTCCCCTCAGCTACCACTCTGCTGCAGATGTTCACGACTCGAGTTTATCATATCTGACAAGCAGACGCAAGAATCGTTTTGAATCGAGACGCCGCCTAAAAAGAGGTGCAAAAGGGCACCGTTGGATGCTTGGTGCAATAGTCGCGCAGGGCAGCGTTGATGGCGGATGCCGCCATTATGGCACAGTGGAACTTGGCTTCGGGCAGCCCGCCCAGCTCTTCAGAGACCTCTTCACCCGTCAGGCGTGAGGCTTCTTCCAGGGTGCGGCCTTTGATCATCTCGGAAGCCATCGAGCTGGAGGCGATCGCAGCGGCGCAGCCAAAGGCGCGGTAGCGGATATCGCTGATTCGCTCATCTGTCACCCGCAAAAAGAGCTCCATCTGGTCGCCGCAGCCGGGGCTGGTAACGCGTGCATAGCCATCCGGGTTATCCAGCGTGCCGATGTTACGCGGGTTGGTAAAGTGATCCAGCAGCACAGGCGAATACATAGCGCCTCCTACCAGGCCGGGGCGCTGAGCGCCACCGTTCCATCAGAATTGTAGTAGGGTGAAAGAGCCCGCAACGACGCGATGATCGGCGGGAGCTCGCGCAGCACGTGCTCGACATCCTCGGGCGTGTTCTCGCGCCCCAGGCTGAGCCGCAGGCTGCCGCGCGAGAGGGGATACGTGTAACCGAGCGCTGCGAGCACCGGCGATGGCCCCTCATCGCCCGACGAGCAGGCTGAGCCGCTCGAGGCGGCAATGCCGGCCATATCCAGCTTGAGCACCACACCTTCGCCCTCAACGCCGTTGAACAAAAAGCTGGTGTGGCTGGCCAAGCGCTCGGTGGTGCTGCCCGTCAGCACGGCATCGGGGATGGAGTTGAGCACCCCCTGAATCAGGTCGTCACGCAGAGCCGTCAGACGCAGCACTTCTGCAGGGCGCGCGGATTCGGCCAGCTCGAGGGCACGCGCCAGGCCGATGATCAGAGCGGTGTTCTCGGTACCGGCGCGCATGCCGCGCTCCTGTCCGCCGCCGGTTTGGGTCGGCACGAGTTTGGTGCCGGTGCGCACATACAGCACCCCTACTCCTTTGGGAGCGTAGAACTTGTGGCCGGAAATGGCCATCAGGTCGACTCCCAGCGTGTCGACATTCAGCGGCAGGAGGCCAGGCGCCTGCACGGCATCGGTGTGGAAGGGAATCTGGTGCTGACGGGCGATTTTGGCGATCTTGTTGATCGGCTCGACCGTGCCGACCTCGTTGTTGGCATACATGATACTGATCAGCGCAGTGCGCTCGGTGATGGCGCGCCCAACGGCGTCCGGGTCGACCAGGCCCTCACGATCAACCGGTAGGTAGGTAACCTCGCAGCCAAAGACCTCTTCAAGCTGCTTGCAGGTATGACTGACAGCGTGGTGTTCGACCTGGCTGGTGATGATGTGGTTGCGTGCATCGCGTTGCGCCCACACTGCGCCTCGGATGGCCATGTTATCGCTCTCGGTACCGCAGCTGGTAAAGAATATTTCCTTGGGGCGCGCTCCCAGCACCTCGGCGATGCGTCTACGCGCTTCGTCCAGCGCCTGGCGCACCGTCGCACCCGCCTGATACAGGCTGGAGGGGTTGCCGTAGCGCTCGCCAAAGTAGGGCAGCATCGCTTCCAGCACCCGCGGGTCGGTGGCGGTGGTGGCGGAATGATCCAGATACGTGCTCGGTTTGCTCATCAGCGCTCTCCTGCCGGAATGGGCTCGGATTCACGCTCGGTCTCAAGGGGGTTAACCGTCATATTCAGGTGCTTTTCGATCAGGCGCAGGCGCTGATCGAGTGCGGCACAAGCCTCAGCGGTCGGGTCGGGCAGGCGGTCGTGCTGCAGGGCAACCGAGGGCTTGAGCTCGACACGCGGCCCACGCACAACCCGCGCAGGCACGCCTACAGCCGTTGAATTCGCCGGCACGGGCTTGAGCACTACTGCGCCAGACCCGATACGCGCGTTATCGCCAATCTCCAGCGGCCCCAGGATGACGGCGTTGCTGCCGATGATCACGCACTTGCCGACTGTCGGGTGGCGTTTGCCCTTATCCAGCGAGATACCACCCAGCACGGCGCCTTTGTAGATCAGCACATCGTCGCCCACTTCGGCGGTCTCGCCGATCACCACGCCCATACCATGATCGATAAATACCCTGCGGCCGAGTTTGGCCCCCGGGTGAATCTCGATGCCCGTACGAAAACGCGTCACGTGCGAAATATAGCGCGCCAGCCACCGGAATCCGTGGTGCCATAGCCAACTGGCAATGCGGTGCCACCAGATCGCCTTCAGCCCGGGATAACAGGTGACCACTTCCCACCAGTTGCGCGCGGCGGGATCCATCATCATGACGTTTTCGATATCTTCACGGATGCGACTTAGCATATAGCAGGTTCCTCGCGGTTCTGATCGAGATCGCTAATGATAGCCGCCAGGGTCTGTCGGTCGAGCGCCTGTTCAAGATGGCTGGAGATGACTTGCAGTACCTGATGCGCGGCACAGCCCACCTCATGGCAGCGCGCCTGTCCGCGTTCGGGGGCACAGTCGATCAGCATAACGGGGTTTTCGACGGCGCGCATGATGTCGGCGATCGAGATATCCTCTGGCGGGCGCGCCAAATAATAGCCGCCGCGAGCGCCGCGCACACTCACCACCAGGCCTGCTTTGCGCAGGTCGGTGGCAACTCGCTCGAGGTAAGGCAATGGCAGGCCTTCGGTGGCTGCCACGGCCGTCAGAGAGATCGGCCCTTGCCCATAACGGCGCGCCAGCTCTGCCATGGCGCGTAATGCAGTTCGTTCTTTGGCAGAAAGCCGCATAGCGGTTTAATCCTGATTTTAAAATCAGGAATTATTATAAAGAGGCGTAATCGCCTGTCAAAAATTTATGCCTCGAGCAACGTCTGATTTGCAGCCGACCCTCTTTCGGCTTACTATATCTTGAGTATTCTTCTCAGGACAAGGAGGTTTTTATATGCTTGACATGTTTTTCAAGCCCAGTTCGGTTGCCGTCATTGGGGCTTCTGAAAACCCCAAAAAGCTGGGCAACCAGATCATGGTAAACATTATCGACGGGTACAAGGGCGAAATCTATCCGATCAATCCAACCTCCAAAGAGATCCTCGGCCATAAATGCTATCCCTCGATCCTGGATGTGCCCGGTGAGGTCGAACAGGCCATCATCGTTGTGCCGGCAGCCGCCTCGGTGGTGGTTATGGAACAGTGCGGACAAAAGGGCGTCAAGGGTGTGATCGTGATCACCGCCGGGTTCCGTGAAGCCGGTGAAGAAGGCAAAAAGCTCGAAGACCAGCTGCTCGAGATCGCTAAAAAGTATGGCATGCGTGTGGTGGGGCCCAACTGCCTGGGCCTGATCGACATGTGGACGCCGGTCAACTCATCATTCGCCAATAACTCTACGCCTGCTGGGCCGATTGCCTTTACTTCGCAATCGGGGGCGCTGGGTGCTGCCGTGCTCGACTATGCGCTCACGGCTAAAATCGACTTTTCGCACTTTGTGAGCCTTGGCAACAAGGCCGATGTGGATGAGGTGTCTCTCTTTGAGGCCTGGGCCGACAATCCGAACACCAAAGTGATTATGGCATACATCGAAGGCCTGCGAAACGGCCCGGCTTTTATCAAAGCCGCACGCGAAACCGCCGCCAAGAAACCGATCATTGCCGTAAAATCCGGCCGCACCGCCTCCGGCTCCAAGGCCGTGTCGTCGCACACCGGCAGCCTGGCCGGCTCGGACGCCGCCTACGACGCCGCATTCGCCCAGTCGGGCGTGCTGCGCGCCAGCTCGGTGCAGGAACTGTTCGACTATGGCATCGCCTTTGCCTACCAGCCCCTCATTCAGGGCAACCGCATCTGCATCGTGACCAATGCGGGCGGCCCTGGCGTGATGGCCACTGATGCGCTCGAGCCCAACGGCCTGGTTCTGGCTAACCTCGATCAATCCACTGTGGATGCCCTTGCGCCGGTACTGCCGGCAGCCGCCAACATCCACAACCCGGTGGATGTGCTGGGTGACGCGGATGCCAAACGTTATGGCATCGCTCTGGATATTGTCCTCAAAGACCCCAACATCGATGGTATCATCGTCATTCTGACGCCGCAGTCATCCACCGAAGTTAAAGAGACCGCCGAGATCGTAATCGAGCGCAGCAAGTCGGCCAACAAGCCGATCGTGGCCTGTTTCATCGGCGGTGAAGTGACCTCGCAGGGCGTCGAAGCGTTGACCACCGCGCATGTGCCGACCTATCCCTTCCCCGAGCGCGCTATTGCCGCGCTGGGAGCGATGTATCGCTACTATAGCTGGCTGAACGAGCCCCAGAGCAAGGTCGAAAGCTTTGCGGTTGACAAGGCAGCCGTGGCTGACTTGTTTGCCAAGATCCGCGCCGACGGCCGCAACACTATCGGTGACTCAGAAGCTCAGGCGATCCTGAAGGCTTATGGCATCACGACGCCGCGCTCAAGCGTGGCCGCCACGACCGAAGAAGCTGTCAAGTACTGCGAAGAGATTGGCTACCCGGTGGTGATGAAGATCGCCTCGCCGGATATCCTGCACAAGTCGGACGTGGGCGGCCTCAAGGTAGGCATCAAGAACGCCGACGAAGTGCGCGAATGGTTCAAGACGATCATCGACCGCGCCAAGGCAGCCATGCCCAACGCCACTATTTGGGGCGTACAGATCCAGGAAATGGTGCAGGGCGCGAGAGAGATCATCATCGGCATGAACAACGACCCGCAATTTGGCCCCCTGATCATGTTCGGCTTGGGCGGCATCTATGTTGAGGTGTTAAAGGACGTCACCTTCCGCGTGGCGCCCATGACGCGCCTGCAGGCCCAGCAGATGATCCAGTCGATCCGTTCGTACAAGCTGCTCACCGGCGTACGCGGCCAGGCCGCCGCTGACATCGACGCTGCCACCGAAGTGGTGCTCAAGGTATCGCAGCTGGTCACTGACTTTCCCGAGATCGCCGAGCTGGACATTAACCCGCTCCTGGTGCGCGAACAGGGCAAGGGCGCCGTGGCTGTCGATATGCGTTTGATCTTGAAATAAGGAGCGATAGATGACCACGATTACCTATGTGAGGGCTCGCGAGATCCTCGATTCGCGCGGCAACCCGACCGTCGAGGTGGATGTCGAGCTGAACTCGGGTGGACGCGGCAAGGCTGCGGTGCCTTCCGGGGCATCGACGGGCGCACACGAGGCTGTCGAGCTGCGCGATGGCGACGCCAAGCGCTATGGCGGCAAGGGTGTGCTCAAAGCGGTCGAGAACGTTAACGAAGTAATCAGTCCGCAGATCCTGGGGATGGACGCGCTCGACCAGCGCTCGATCGACCAGTTCATGTGCGAGCTCGACAGCACCGCCAACAAAGGCAACCTGGGGGCTAACGCCATCCTGGCAGTCTCGTTGGCAGTCGCCAAGGCCGCTGCCGATGGCCTGGATGTGCCGCTCTATCGCTATCTGGGTGGAGTCAACGCACATACACTGCCTGTTCCGATGTTGAACATATTGAACGGGGGCAAACATGCCTCCAACTCGACCGATTTGCAAGAGTTTATGGTCATGCCGGCTGAGGCTGATTCGTTCCGCCAGTGCCTGCAGTGGGGCGCCGAGATCTATCACAACCTTGGCAAAGTGCTCAAGAGTATGGACATGAACACCAACGTCGGCGACGAGGGCGGTTTTGCGCCTTCGCTGCCCTCCAATGCGGCTGCCATCGAGGTCATTCTCAAGGCTACCGAAAAGGCCGGTCTGCGCCCTGGAGAGGACGTTTGGATCGCGCTCGACCCGGCATCCTCCGAGATCTATGAAGATGGCAAGTACCAGCTCACGCGCGAAGGCCGCAGTCTGACGAGTGAAGAGATGGTGGCTTTTTACAAGGATTGGGTCGACAAATACCCGATCATCTCAATCGAAGACGGCATGGCCGAGGACGATTGGGAGGGCTGGATCAAGCTGGTGGCCGCTGTGGGCGACAAGGTGCAGCTGGTGGGCGACGACCTGCTGGTAACCAACGTCGAGCGCATCGAGCAGGCCATCGAGCGCAAGGCTGCGACGGCACTGTTGTGCAAGGTCAACCAGATCGGCACGCTTTCCGAGTCGATCGCCGCGATCGAGATGTCGCACCGCGCCGGCTGGGCGAGCGTCGTCTCGCACCGCTCAGGCGAGACCGAAGACAGCACCATCTCGGATATCGTGGTGGCCTTTAACACCGGACAGATCAAGACCGGTGCGCCGTGCCGCTCCGACCGTGTGGCCAAGTACAACCGCCTGCTGCGCATCGAGGAGGAGTTGGGCAGCGATGCCTACTTCCCGGGCATGCAGGCGTTTCGCGTCAGACGCTAACGAGGACTCGCAAGAGGGGAGATTACCTCTCCCCTCTTTTTTTTACGAGGTAAGATGATTGCTCAAATTGCGCTGTGGTGGCTCGCCTCCAGCCTGCTCGGTTGGCTGGCCTGGCCGCTATGCGCCCTGATGTTTCGCCAGAGCCGTCTGCGCGGTTGGGCCGTGAGCCGCATTGCGGGCCTGCTGCTGGTAGGGTGGGTCGCCTGGCTTGTCAGCGTGCTGCGGATCGCACCGCATGCAGCGAGCCTTACACTGGCCCTCACAGGCATGCTGGCATTCGGCGGGATATTGGCCGCCTGGCGCAACCGTGACGATCTGCGCCAAGTCATTCAGCACGAGTGGCGTTTTATACTGTTCTTAGAAGTATTATACATATTAGTATTTTCTGCTGCGTCTTATTACAAGGCGCATACTCCCGATCTGGTCGCTACCGAACAGCTGATGGATCTGATGATCCTGCGCAGCTTGCTGCGTTCTCCGCAGATGCCTCCGCCAGATAGCTGGTTGGCGGGCTACAACATCAACTATTACTATGGCGGCTATGTACTGGGCGCTCAACTGTCTCATCTGACGGGCACTCCAGCTCCGGTGGCCTATAATGCCGGGATCGCCAGCGTCTATTCCAGCGCGTTCATCGGTATCTGCGGCCTGATCTATGAGCTTCTGGGCGTTCGCGACATCAGCCGACGCCTATGGCGCTGCCTGATACCGCTCGCGGGGGCCGGCGCGGTCATGGTAGCCAGCAACTTGGCCGGCACCCTGTTGGCGCTCGAACACCTGCAGGGACTGCCGGTCGGCAGCTGGCTGCGCGCACTGGGCGGTAACCCGTCTGCTGTGAGCTCCCCCTGGTGGTGGTGGGCCGGTCGCCCCTTTAGCGATATCAACCTGTTTGGACGTCTCCCCGAGGTGATCAGCGAGTTCCCCGCCTACAGCCTGCTGGTGAGCGATCTGCACCCGCATTTTATGGCACTGCCGGTCGTCATCCTGACCCTGACCATTGCCGTCGAGCTCTATTGTGTAGCACATACCAAGTCGTGGTGGCACATCCCACTGGCCTGGGCGGCGCCACTGGCGGTTGGGGCACTGGGTTGGATCAACAGCTGGGATATGCCTGTCTTTGGCACTTTGATGTGGGCTGGATATGTGCTGGGACGCGCGCACCTGCTGTGGCGGCGGCGTGTGCTGGAGGCCGCCAGCCTGGGCGCCTATCTACTGGCAGCGAGTATGGTTTCGTTCTTGCCCTTTTATCTGCAGCTCGAGAGCCCCCTAGGCAGGATCGCTGCTCAGTACTATGTGCGTACCAGCACGCCCGAGCTGCTGCTCTCAAGCGGTATCTGGCTGGTGCCCTGCCTGCTGGTACTGGCTCGCAAGGTCCGCTGGGATCGGCGTCTGTACCTTACCTGGGGAGCAATCGTCGCCTGCGGCATGCTGCTGAGCCTCGTGTTTGGTTCACCAGACCGCGTCCTGCTGGGAGCCGTCACGTCCCTGCTGCAGGGCTGGGGCAGCGGATTGCTGCTCACCCTTGTTTGTGCGCTGACGATCCGCCTGCTGACAGATCCTGTAACCACCGAACGCCCAGAGCATCGCCTTCTGACCTTGTTCACGCTCGCGGGCACCGCCCTGCTGTATATCTGCGAGCTGGTGTATCTGCGCGACATCTTTAACACGCGCATGAACACGCTCTTTAAACTTTCGTATCAGGCATGGCTGTTGCTGGCCCTGGCTGCTATCGGGTGGATAGCCGGCTGGTTGAGTGCAGCACGCGTGCGCACCTGGATGCGCGCTTTGCTGGTCGTAGGAGCGCTTCTGGCGTGCCTGTATCTGCCTGTGGCGGCTTTTGATCTCAGCCGCGATGCCAGCTTACCCCTCACACTGGACGGCACACGCGCCTATTCGGCCGACGAGCGTGCTGCTGCGGACTGGCTGGCCGCGAACGCCCTGCCCGGAGAGTACCTGATGGAGGCCGCCGGCCCCGATTACAGCGCTGCCAACCGCCTCTCCGCCCTGAGCGGTGTGCCAACCCTGCTGGGCTGGCCAGGGCACGAGCGTCAGTGGCGCGCAGATGCCGGCATCGTCGTGCGGCGTGAGACTCTGGCGCAGGGGCTCTACCAGCGCGCCTCTGTAGAAGAGCTCCGCACCCAAAGCGAGGCGTATCAGATACGCTATATAGTGCTGGGGGAGCACGAAATCCGCCGTTATGGGCTCAGCCCGGAGCGGATCGCGTGGTTCGCGGAGCACTTAAAACTGGTGTTCGAGGGTGACGAGCTGCGGATTTATCGAATGCCCAAGTAACACAAAAGACACCGCCATCCACACTACGGTGTCTTGAGAGGATCGTCAGTTCAGACGGAGCGAACGAGGGTTGCCAAACGCTTGGCCAGGCGCGCCTTGCGGCGGTCGGCATTGCGAGTGTGCAGGGTTCCCTTTTGCGCGGCACGATCGAGCTGGCTCATCGCCTGACGTACGGCTTCAGTGGCGCTTTCGGCGTCCCCGCTGGCCAGCGACTCGTTGGCTTTCTTGACAAAAGTACGCGCCTTGGTGCGCACCATGCGGTTACGCAGGCGGCGCTTGGCATTCTGGCGCATACGCTTCTTGGCAGAGGTGATATTTGGCAACTGAATCCTCCTGGAACTCAATTCAAGAGGGCAAGTCTATCACAAGCACGCGTTTCTGTCCAATCGCGGCTGCTCCGGCTGTATTTGAAGCATCTGCGGTGACAGCTTACAATAACTGGCGATCGAATGGTGTAAAATTGTTACACGTGAAACATTGAGGAAGACATGAGCGATATTGTAGACCTGCCCCCGATCTGCGACTATGAGAATAGCAGCTACCGCACCGACTTTTGGGAGGGGCAGGGACGTGATTATGAAGACCAGGTCGAACGCATTGCGTTAAAGCGCTTGTTGCCGGCGCGCGGCTTGCGCCTGGTCGATATCGGCTGCGGTTTTGGGCGCCTGGCCGGACTATATAACAACTATCAGCATGTGATTTTGCTGGATTATTCGCACTCACAGCTCGTCTATGCCCGTCAGCACTGGGGCGATGCGCGCTTTACCTATGTCGCGGCGGATATCTACCGCCTGCCATTGGCAGCCAGTGCGGTCGATACAGCCGTGATGGTGCGCGTGATGCACCATCTGGCGGATGTACCGCGCGCTCTCGCTCAGTTGCGGCGTATCCTTGTGCCCGGCGGCACGCTGATCGCCGAATTTGCCAACAAGCGCCACCTAAAAAACCGTCTGCGTCACCTGTTGAAAGGCGGTCCTGATCCCAACTCCCCCGAACCGGTTGAGTTCGTGCCGCTTAACTTTAACTTTCAGCCTGCCTGGATGAAGGCGCACCTGCGTGAAGCCGGTTTTGACCTGCACGAGACCCTTTCGGTAAGCCTTTACCGCTCGCGCAGCCTGAAAAAGCTGCTTGGTGCGGGCCTGCTCAGCCGCCTGGATGGTTTGCAACAACGCATTCTAGCACCGTCGGAGATCTCGCCGAGCCTGTTTACACACCTCACCTCGCCCAGCGCACCCAACCCGGTACTGGCTCCCATCGATAAGCTCTTTATCTGCCCGGAATGCCAATCTGGAGCGTTGGAGCGGTACCCCGAGTGTCTGCATTGTCAAACCTGCGGCCGCGACTGGCCGATCGTTGATGGCGTATACGTCTTCAAGTGACTTGCGCACCGGTGCCGGATTCGTATAATGGTACTACTCGAAAAAGAACCACGACGGGGGTTTCCATGCGCATCTCCTGTATGCAAGAAAGTTTGGCACGCGGACTCTCGATCGTAGGGCGTGCTGTCTCAACCCGCAGCAGCCTGCCGGTCCTCTTGAACGTGCTGATGACCACTGATAACGGCCGCCTAAAGCTCTCTGCCACCAACCTAGAGATCGGTATCAACTGCTGGGTGGGCGCGCAGGTGGAGCAGGAAGGCGCCATTACCGTGCCGGCGCGTATTCTGGCGGACCTGGTCAACTCGCTGCCGCCCGAACGCATCGATATGCAGCTGAACGCGCGCACCAACACCCTTAATCTGCGCTGCGGCCGCCAGGAAGCCAACATCAAGGGCTTGGATGCGCAGGATTTTCCACCTCTCATCATCATTCCCGACGACGAAACGCCGGTAGAGGTCAATGCTGGCACCTTTTTCCAGATGATTGACCAGGTGGCCTTTGCAGCCGCCCAGGATGAGAACCGCCCGATCCTGACGGGCGTGCTGGCCGAAATCCGCGAAGACACCCTGACCCTCGCCGCCGCCGATGGCTACCGCCTGTCGGTACGCAAGGAACCGATCGTGAGCGACGCGCGCCAGTCCAGCGTGGTGATCCCGGCACGTGCTCTGCAGGAGCTGCGCCGTGTGGCGATCGCCGATGACCAGCCGGTCTCGATGCTGATCTCGCGCAACCGCAACCAGGCGTTTTTCCACCTCGACGACGTGGATGTGATCTCACAGCTGGTCGAAGGCAACTTTCCGGATTACCGCGCCCTGGTGCCCACCCATCACAACACCGAGGTAACCCTGTCAACGACTGATTTCCTCAGTGCGGTGCGCGTGGCATTTATTTTTGCGCGCGATGCCTCTAATATGACCAGGCTGCAGATTGTGCCCGACGAGGGGGACGGCCCCGGTAAGGTAGTGGTGACGGCCACATCGTCCGAGCATGGCGACAACGTCTCTGAGATTGATGCTACCGTCAAAGGCGCGCAAATGGAGATCGCCTTTAACGCGCGCTTTTTGATCGACGTTTTGCAGGCCATTAACACGCCGCTGGTGTCATTCTCCACCCGAGATGCTTCCAGCCCCGGTGTTTTCCGCCCTGTAAATGGTCCAACTTTTGAGCATGTGCTGATGCCCATGCACATCGGCCGATAAGTGCATGCACCTACGGCGCCTTGAACTAGGCAACTATCGCAACTATGCCCGTCTGGAACTGCCGCTCCAGTCGGGCCTTGTTGTCTTTATGGGCAGCAATGCCCAAGGCAAGACCAATCTGCTCGAGGCGATCAACTATCTGGCGACGCTCAAATCACCCATCACCTCCGCCGAACGTCAATTGATCGGGCTGGCGCCTGATGATAGTTTGCTGCCGTATACCGCTATTGTGGGCGATTTTACCCGCGGCAACGAAAACCACACCCTCGAACTGACCCTTATGAACACGCCAGAGTCGGATGCAGACGGTTCCCGGGGCATAGTGCGCAAACAGGCGCGGCTGGATGGCCAGGTACAGCGCCTGATCGATTGTGTCGGCTGCTTTATGGCCGTGCTGTTTCTGCCCAAGGACGTGAACCTGATCACAGGCTCGCCCGGCGAACGACGCCGCTACCTCGATATCAGCCTGTGCCAGCAGAGCCGCCGCTACTGCCGTGCGCTGAGCCAGTACAACCGCATCCTGGGGCAGCGCAACGCCCTGCTGCATCAGATTCGTGAACGGCGCGCGTCGGCGCATGAGCTCGAGTTCTGGGACGAGCAGATCGTCGAGCTGGGGGCATTTCTGAGCGCTGCACGAGTATGGTTGTGCGCGGGGCTGGACGCGAGGTTGCAGGATATCTATCCCGGGCTCTCGGAGGGGCGCGAAACGCTTCAGCTGCGTTACGCGGCACGCGTGCTGGATGATACCGAGGCACACTGGAATATGGCTGGCTCGCTCGATGAGGCCACCACGCCTTCCGCGCTCGCAGAGATCACCCAGCAACTGAGACAGGCGCTACAGTCTGCTCAGGCAGAAGAGATCGCACGCGGAATGACGGTTGTCGGGCCGCATCGCGACGACCTGCGCTTTACGTTGAATGATGCGGATGCCGCCGAGATGAGCTCGCGCGGACAGCAGCGCTCGATCGTAGTCGCGCTCAAGCTGGCTGAGGCCCACTTGATCCATGCCCACAGCGGGGAATCGCCCGTGGTGTTGCTGGATGACATCTTTTCCGAACTGGATCATGACCGCGCACGGCTGCTGGTATCACAACTGCGCGGCATCGAGCAGGTGCTGATCAGCACCACCGACCTGAACGCCTGCGATCTCTCGCTCTTGGAGCATGCACACGTATATGAAGTGGTCGCAGGTCATGTGATCGCCCTTGCGGGGCACTAACCAGCCTGGAGCGGGCGCTTGGCGGGCATCCCTGGCCGGCGTGGATACTGCGGTGGGGTCGGACGTACTTTTCGGAACACGAGCAGGTTGCGCGGCGTTGCCGTGCGCGGCAGTTGGTAGGGGATCACCTCAGATAGCTCAGCCCCCAGCACATCCAAGGCATGCGCAGCGTCGCTCAATTCGTCGGTATAATCGGCGCCCTTTTGAGCCAGCCAGTGCCCTCCGACGGATACCAGTGGTAGGCACAGTTCTGCCAGAATCGGCAGGCGCGCCACTGCGCGCGCTGTCACCAGCTCGAATGATTCGCGCATACCCAGTTGGCGGCCGCTCTCTTCGGCGCGCTGCGCCAGCACCGTAGTGGCCTCCAGCTGCAACTCGCTGACCATCTGGCGGATGAAATCGGCTTTTTTGCTGGTGGCCTCAATGAGGGTGACGTCCAGCTGCGGTCGGGCGATCTTGATCACCAGGCCTGGGAAGCCAGCCCCACTGCCCACATCGGCCAGGCGCTGGATAGACGGCAACTGCTCGATCACCCGCAGGCAGTAGAGCGAATCGAGCAGGTGCTTGATGGCAATCTCGTCCGACGCGGTGATAGCTGTCAGGTTGACATGCTGGTTCAAGGCGATCAGCCCGTCGGCCAGCTGCTGCAAGGCATCCAGCTGCGGCTGGCCAAGCGTAAAGCCAGCCCGCTCAGCCGCTCTCTGCAGCAGCTCGCGCATGATCAGGCGCCGAGGGAATCCGGAAAGATCTTGCCTGGGTTCAGGATACCATTCGGATCGAGGGTCTGCTTGATGATACGCATCACCGCCAGGCTGTCGCCATGTTCGGTGAGCATAAACTGGCGCTTGCCCAGTCCCACGCCGTGCTCGCCTGAGGCCGTGCCGCCCACTTCAAGAGCATGGTTGACGATCTCGTCTGTGGCGGCCAAGCCAAGCTCGTATTCGCCCTCGACCTGGCGATCGACAATCGCCTCGGTGTGAAGGTTGCCGTCGCCGGCATGCCCAAAGACATAGATGATCAGCCCAGTCCGCTCAGAAACCTGATGCACAAAGTGCACCATCTCGCCAAAGCACGACATCGGCACACACACATCCCCCGAGATCATGGTTTTACCCGGGTGGCTCTCTTTGATCGAATCATGGGCTTCCTTGCGAGCTACCCACAGCTTGTTGCGCGCTTCGGTGTTGGTAGCCTGGTCAAACGCCAGACAGCCGTGATCCTCGCACAGCTCGCGCAGGAACTCGAGCTGCTCTTCGATAGCCGCCTCGTTGCCATGGAACTCGACAAAAAGGGTCGGTTCCTCACGCAGGGCCAGACCCTGGCGCTGGTTGGTGACGGCAATGGTGGTTTCGTCCAGAATTTCGATCGCAGAGGGATCCAGCCCGCCGCTGATGGCATCATACACCACGCCGGTGGCATCTTCCATGGCTTCAAAAGAGGCCACCACTGCGGCAGTCTGCTCGGGCAAGCCCATCAGGCGCAGTGTCACCTCGGTCACGATCCCCAGCGTCCCCTCAGAGCCAACAAACAGGCTCACCAGATCATAGCCGCTGGCCGACTTTTTGGCGTTGCTGCCTACGGTGATCACGCTGCCGTCTGCCAAAACGACCTTGAGTTTGAGCACATAGTGACGTGTAACGCCATACTTGACGGCTCGCATACCACTCGAGTTGTTGGCGACCATGCCGCCGATCGTAGCCACATCGGCGCTGCCGGGAGCGGGCGGGAAAAAGAGCCCTTTCTTGCCCAGCGCGGTATTGAGGTCGTCATAGATGATGCCGGGCTGCACCACCACCTGAAGGTCCTGTTCGCGGATATCGAGAATCGCCTTCATGCGGTACATCGCCAACAGGATGCCGCCCACCACCGGCACCGGGTTGCCCTCTAGGCTCGAGCCGCCACTCCAGGCTACCACCGGCAGCTTCCGTTGGTTAGCGTACCCCACAATGGCCGCCACCTGTTCAGTACTGGAAGGCCATACGATCACATCGGCAGGGTGCGGAGGGAACCACGACTCGTCAATAGAATGCGCATCTAGATCGGCAGTGCGCGTCGATACGTTTTCTTCGCCGGCGATCTCGATCAGCTTGGCAACATCCGCTTCGGTTACACTATTCACTATTTTCTTCCTCTTTATTTTGGTCGTTATCCCTTGCGATTACTTCTCGCGGCTTGCTGGTGCCAGTGGCTGGCCCGATTATGCCTTCTCGCTCGAGTTGTTCCACCAAGCGGGCAGCCCGAGTATAGCCGATGCCCAGGTTGCGCTGCAAAAACGAAACCGAGGCTTTACCGCTGCGCTGCACCACCTCGCGGGCGCGCACCAACATGGCCGAATCGGGAGGCTCTTCATCGCGGGCATCCAACTCGAGGAGGGGCGGTTGGGTAGCTGTGGTGCCGGTTTGGTCGAACACTAGCGCCGGCGATGTCGGCGCTGCCTGAGCGCACCAGAACTCAACCAGGCTGCTCAGTTCGCCATCAGATACAAAACAGCCCTGGATGCGCGTCAGCCCGGGGCTATTAGGCGCCATCACCAGGCCATCACCGCGGCCGAGCAGCTTCTCTGCGCCGGGGGTATCCAGGATGACCCGTGAGTCGACCTGCGAGGTGACTGCAAAGGCAATGCGCGCCGGAAAGTTAGCCTTGATCAGACCGGTCACCACATCCACCGACGGCCGTTGGGTGGCCAAGATCAGGTGGATACCGGTGGCGCGTGCCATCTGCGCCAGGCGGCATACCGCACGCTCGACCTCGTCGGGAGCCACGATCATCAAATCGGCCAACTCGTCCATGATCAGCACGATAAAGGGCAGCTTTTGCTCTCCGCGTCGCGCCGCCGACTCGTTATATGCCTCGATATTGCGCGCACCGGCAGCTGAAAAGTTACGGTAGCGCGAATCCATCTCGCGCATCAGCCAGTTGAGCACCCCCAAAACGCGATCCGGCTCGACCACCACCGGCGAGAGCAGGTGCGGGATACCGCCGTAAGGGGTCAGCTCAACGCGTTTTGGGTCGACCAGGATCAGCTTGAGCTGATCGGGGGTATTGTTCAGGAGCAGGCTGACGATAATAGCATTCAGGCAGACGCTCTTACCCGATCCGGTGGCGCCGGCGATCAACAGATGCGGCAGCTTGACCAGATCGGCCACCACTGCCGTACCGGAGACGTCGCGCCCTAACCCCATGGCTAGGCGCGAATCCAGTGCGGCGAACTCGGGCGATTCCAGTACGCCGCGCAGACCTACTGTAGCCAGTCTGCCGTTGGGCACCTCAAGCCCCACAATGCTCTTGCCCGGCACCGGTGCCTCAATGCGGATCGGCGAAGCGGCCAGCGCCAGCGCCAGGTCGTTGGAAAGCGCCGCTATGCGGCTGATCTTGACCTTGGAGCGCGTCAGCTTGCCATCGCGATCATAGCGTTCGATGTAGCCCGGCTCAATGCCAAACTGGGTGACAACCGGACCGGGGTTGACCTCAGTGACGGCTGCCGGCACACCCAGGCTGCCCAGGGTCGTTTCGATGATACGCGCCTTGTCGCGGATATCGGCCAGGGACATCTGCGAATCCTGGCGTACCATCAGCATCTGCTGCATGACGGGTAAGACCCAGTTCCGTGTTGGCGCGCTGCCCTCCGGCTGAATGAGCGGTTCTTCGGGCGTCGCTGATCGTTTCACCGGAGTTGCCGCCGGTTTGGGCGCCGGTACGATCTTGGGTTGGTGAATAACCAGCGCCTCGGTGGCAGGCGGGAGTACCGTCGGCTTGTTGGCGCGAGACTGCTTCAGCTTGGCCACCTGTACAGCCACCCAGCCCGCCAGGCGCCGGCCAGCAGAACCGCCCCAGGTGATCAGCCTGCCGGCCAGGCTGGTAACGCTGGCAAGGGGAATGCGCAGTATCATCAATACGCCGGCTATCGCCACCACCAGATAGATGATGACCGCTACCACCTTGCCGATCAGCACCTGCAAGCCCTGTCCCAGCAGACAGCCGATCACGCCGCCTTTGCTGGTAGTGCAATGCACCGTCTGGACATCAGCCAGCAAGTGGGTAAGCGCCAGCGCTGCCAGAATCACCATAAAGACACCGGTAAGTGCCAGCCAAGGCCAGCGCCAGGGACGTTTGCTGGTCTGCTGCAATAGCAGACCGCCCAAAACTCCCAGCACGACCGGCACCAGATACATGGCCCAGCCGAACGTGCTGCGCATAAATGCCAGCAAGCGCATCACGCCGGTGGTTTGCGAGGTGCCAAAGTAGGCCCACAGGATGATCGCGCCGGCAAATAAGAGCAGCCCCCCGCCTGAAGACAGCAGGACGCGCCGGTCATTGACGGGGCTGTAGGTGCGCGGCCGACGAATGCTTCGCTTCGCCATCTTGCCTCAAGTATACATAATCGTGCGCTACGATCAACTGCTCTGGATCCTAGACTTTGAGTACCTGCACGACAATGACAGGTCGCCGCCCGGTGAGGTCTTCGACCAAGCGCGCAACCAGGTAATCCAGCCGTTTGGTGAGTTCGTTCTTGCTGCCGCCCAGGTTAACGGCAGTAGCCACCGGCTCGCGCAGCTGTTTGTAGAGCGCCTCAGCATCTGCCGAGGTAAGCATCCCGCGCGACATAAAGTGCGCCGTACCGACCAAGCCACCGGTATACTTATCCAGGTTGACCGTCACCACCAGGATGCCGTCCTGCGAGAGCATGCTGCGCTCGGCCAGGGTTTCAGCGCCGATGGTAGTCTTGCCGGAGCGATCCACATAAACCGTCTCGACCCCGATGCGCTCGCCCAGCACTGCGCCCGAGTTCGTGATCTCGAGCACGTCGCCGCTTTCCAGCACAAAGATATTTTCAGGCAGCATACCGAAGCTTTCGGCCAACCGGCGGTGCCATACCAGGTGGCGGTATTCGCCGTGGATTGGCATGAGGTAGCGCGGCCGCACCAGGCGGATGAGCTCCTTGAGCTCTTCCTGGCTGGCATGCCCCGAGACGTGCACGTCATAGACATCGTCATAGTAGACCTGCGCGCCCAGACGAAAGAGGTTATCGAGGGTACGGTTGACGCTTTCCTCGTTGCCCGGGATAGGGGCAGCCGAGACGATCACCGTATCGCCGGGCTGCAGTGAGAGGGCGCTCGAATCGCCCATCCCCATACGCACCAGGGCAGAAGCTGATTCCCCCTGGCTGCCGGTACATATGATAGCCGCCTCGCGGTCGGGCAGGCTGTGCAGCTGGCTGGCGGGAATAAAGAGGGTCGGATCGATATTGACATAACCGAGTTCGCTGGCAATGCGCACATTGTTGACCATGCTCTTACCCACCAGGGCAATGCGCCGGCCCGTGGCGCGGGCGATGTCGGCCACCTGCTGCACCCGCGAGATGTTCGAGGCAAACATGGCAATCACCACCCGCCCCGGCGCCGTCTCAAAGAGGTTGCGCAGGTTGACTCCTAGGGCTTGCTCGGAGGCGGTGGTGCCCGGCGATTCGGCGTTGGTGCTGTCGGAGAGGAGCAATAGGGTGCCACGCTCGCCATAACTCGTCAGGCGCTCTATGTCGCTGGGCAGACCGTCTGCCGGCGAGGCATCCAGCTTAAAGTCTCCCGAGTGCACCACCAGCCCCAGCGGTGTCTCAATCGCCAGTCCCAGGGTATCGGGGATCGAGTGGCTCATATGAAAGCACTCGATGGTAAAGGGCCCCAGCTGAAAGCGATCGCGCGGCTTGATGTCGATCATCTGCGTGGCAACACCGCGGGCATCACGCACACGGGATTGGATCAGGGCACGCGTGAGCGGCGTGGCATATACCGGCACGGGCACCTGCCGCAGAAGGTGCTGCAGGGCGCCGATGTGATCCTCATGGCCATGGGTGACGACGATTCCAAGCACTTGTTCAACGCGTTCAACCACATACGTAAAGTCTGGTATGATATACTCGACTCCGTACATATCGGCATCCGGGAACATTAACCCGGCGTCGACGATCAGGAGCTGTTCGTCATACTCGAGCACCAGCATATTACGGCCAATTTCGCCCAGGCCGCCCAGTGGAATTACCCTCAATACTTGCTGTATCATTGCCGGCATCAGAAAAAGGAGAGCTGTTCGGGCGGCGCCGGCTCGGGCGGCGGCGGAGACGCGTTGCGTCGGTCGAGCTCCTGAAGGATGTCTGGCACGCGGTCGAAATCGGCTTCGATCAGGCTGCGGTAACGCGGCTGGTGCAGCGCCGCCGCGGGGTGAAACATGGGGATATAGGTCACGCCATCGATGGTGCGGGTGGTGCCATGGATCTTGCTGATCGAGGAGCCCTTGAAAACCAGTTCCATCGAGTAGCGCCCAAGGGTGATAACCACCTCCGGTTTGACCAGGCCGAGCTGGCGAATCAGGTAAGGACGGCACAGCTCCAGCTCATCCGGCATGGGGGCGCGGTTTTCGGGCGGACGGCACTTGATCACGTTGCAGATAAACACATCACGCCGCGTGAGCCCGATACGCGCCAGGAGACTTTCTAGGAACTGGCCAGCCGCGCCTACAAAGGGGCGCCCCTGCTGGTCTTCGTGGTAGCCGGGCGCCTCACCGATCAGCATGATGCGGGCATGTTCGGGGCCCTCGCCGGGCACCGCTAGCTTGCGCGTGCTGGCCAGCCGGCACAGCCGGCAACTGCGCACTTCACGGTTGAGTCGCTCTAGTTCTTCCACTTTACCTCCGCACACGCTCATAGTTTCCTATTATAGGCATGAACCTATCTGCTACCAAGGCTGCCGATTGACGCAAGACCATTCTGACCATAAACTGCTCCCTAGCTATCCGTGGAGACTGCCAATGCTCGAGCTAGCCAAAATCGCCGCGCGTGTTGCCGGAGCAATCCTGCGCGAGCGCCACGGCCAACCGCACACCATCCATTACAAGGGCCTGCGCGATATCACCACCGAGGCCGATCTGGCTGCTGAGCGCGCTATCATCGAGATCATCTCTTTGGGCTGCCCCGGTGCCAAATTTATCACCGAAGAGAGCCACCAGGCGCACCAGGATCTGTCGGGCGGGCCGGTATGGATTATCGACCCATTGGATGGCACGTCGAACTTTAAACACGGCTTGCCCGAGTTTTCCGTCTCGATCGGCATGGCTGCCGGCGGCGAGCTTCAGGTCGGGGCAGTCTATGAGCCTATGACCGACCAGCTCTTTTGGGCAGAGCGCTCTCAGGGCGCCTTTATGAACGGTACCCGGCTGCAGGTGAGTAACCTTGGCCTGGAAGGTGCCATGATCCAGCAGGATTGGCCGCGCCAGCCAGGCCCGCGCGAACGCATGCTGCGGTATGCACAAGCCCTCTCGGTGCCAGCCGAGTGTCTGCGCTCGTGCGGATCAGCCGCGCTGGCTTTTTGCGCGGTGGCGGCTGGCTGGGCGGAGGCTTATATCCAGTTGACGCTGCAGCCCTGGGATGTCGCCGCGGGCATGTTGATCATCCAGGAGGCTGGCGGCGTTGCCACCAGCTTGGACGGTGTCAGCACCGACCTCTTTCAGCCCGACTGGCTGGCCAGCAACGGGGTGATCCACGACCAGTTGGTAGCGCTCTTACAAGCGGCTACAGATCGACCCGATCATCGGGCAAGTATGGGGTCTTGATAAAGATCAGCTTCAGGTCAGACTGACCGGTGTTGTGGATGGAATGCTGGTCGGCGGGCTCGATGCGCAACGCATCGCCGGGCTGCACTGGATATTCAGTGCCGTTCACCACCATGCACCCCTGGCCTTGAGGATGTAAAAGGTCTCTTCAACCTCGCGGTGACAGTGTCCGCTGAGCTGCTCGCCGTTCAGCAGCAGGATAATGCCCCAATCCAGCAGCGGCCCGCGCATCAGATACTTGACGCCGCTCACCCCGTTACGAAACGGCTGGTCAGATTCACGCACGAATTGCATGTTACTCTCCTTTACAGGGCTGCCAGCAACACCTGGCGGATATCCTCGTGCTGCATTTTACGCGGATTGTGCGCGGTCGCGCCGGAAAGCATCGCCTCAGCGGCGATGTCATCGAGGTGCTCGATGCGCACACCATGGGCGACAGGTGAGCGGGCAAGCCCGCCTCTGCCAGCATTTCAGCGATGTGATCGATCGCGCGTTGGGCATTGCCATGCGCGTCATCCGCCAGCTCTGCCACGCCCAGCAGGCTCGCAACCTCCGCATACTTGAAATACGCATACGGCAGGTTGTGGCGCATGGTAGGGGCAAGCAGGATGGCACATACCGTGCCATGCGGGATGTGGTAGTGCGCCCTAAGCGGATGCGCCATGCCGTGCACCGCTCCCAGACGCGCGTTCGACATAGCCATGCCGGCCAGCAGGCTGCCCATGCTCATCGCCTCGCGCGCCCTCTCGTCGCTGCCATCGCGGCAGACCCACAACAGGTGCGGGCCGATCAGCGCAATGGCCTGCTCGGCCAGGCCATCGGTGATGGCGCTGGCGGCGATCGAGGTATAGGCTTCAATCGCCTGGCACAGGGCATCGGCGCCAACCCGCGCGCTCACCTCGGCGTTGAGTGTGTGGGTCAGGCGTGGGTCGACGAGCGCCACCTGCGGAAACCAGTCGTTGACGTGGATGCTCTGCTTGAATGCCGTGCGCGGATCGGTCAGCACTGCGTTACGCGTGACCTCTGCGCCCGTGCCGGCGGTAGTTGGCACCGCCAGCATCGGCAGGGAGGGATTTTCGGGGGGGTATCCGGCATGGTATATGCGGATATCCTGCGACTGGCGCGCCAGCCCGGCGATGGCTTTGGCCGTATCGAGCACGCTTCTCCCGCCGATACCCACCACACAGTCGCAGCCATGCGCGCGCACGAACTCCAGGCCGGCAGCAACGGTATCAAGGTCGGCCTCGCCGTGTACCTCGCTAAAGGTCGTCACCTCCAACCCGCCTCCCCTGAGCAGCTCGAACGGCGGCTGCTCGCTCATGCGCTGGCCGAGGCTCCTGCCACTCACCAGCAGGGCATGCTAGCCAAGGTTACGCGCCAGTTCGCCCAGGCGTGCGAACACGCCCGCGCCAAAGATAATCCGTGTCGGCAGATAAAAATCAGTTGCCATCCAGCCCCCTTACCGCCATGTAGCGAAACACCACCTCGCCGTTTTCCCCCTGAGTATAGTGCCCATAGAGGAGTTCATCAGGCGCCAGGTTCAGCACCTGCGGCACCAGACTGGGCATATCTGCTACCATTTCATCCCAGGGCAGGGCATCCAGAGCATGCCACTCGAGTGTACCCTCGCCCGAGGGTGTCACCTCACAGGTGGGAGCCTCACCGAGATACACAAACACCATGATCCCGCTTGGGTCACGCCTGTCAGCCACGTGGATGATCCCGCACAGCCTCAGTGCGGGCAGCTGCAATCCCGTCTCCTCGCTCACCTCGCGCAGGGCGCCTTCCAGCGGCGTCTCGTCGGGCTCAATGTGCCCGCCGATGCCGTTGAGTTTGCCGGCCCAAAGGCGCTTGTGCGGTGCCGCACGGATCAGCAGCAGCTTGCCGCCGTGGGTGATCAGACACAGCGCCCGCGGGATCACGCGGTGCCGGTCGGTGAGGTGGGTGCCCTGATCTTGCCAGCGCATGGCGCATCTCCTTGTCAGCCGCATGATAGTAAAGCCTGTCGGGCCTGTCCATCAAATTGACCGTTGGGCCTGAATGACTTAAGGTAGAACGAATTCTATCATAACGACCGTAAGGTGTGCCCGATGAAACCCAACACTGCGCTCTTGCACTATGCCGAAGACCCGTCCGACTGGCAGGGGGCCGTGAACCCGCCGATCTACCGCACATCGCTCTTTTGCTACGACTCGTGCCAGCAGATGATCGACGCCGGTGAGGGCAAGATCACACACTATTCTTATACTCGGTCCGGCAACCCCACCACGCATGTGCTTGAGGAAAAGATCGCCCTGCTTGAGCATGCCGATGGCGCGGTCGCCTTTGGCTCGGGAATGGCGGCTATCAGCACTTGCCTGTTGGCCATGGTGCGCAGCGGTGACCATGTGCTGCTGACGAACAACGCCTATGGGCCGGTGCATCGCCTCTGCAACCATACTTTGGCGCGCTTTGGAGTTACCACCAGCTATTACAAGCCCGGCGATGCCGCTGACCTGGACGCCAATATCCCCGAGCACACGCGCGTGATTTACCTCGAATCGCCCGGCTCAATGACCTTTGAGATCACCGACCTGCGCGCCGTGAGTGCGGTGGCGCGCCGCCGCGGCATTGTCACGATTATCGATAACTCATGGGCCACACCCCTGTATCAGAACCCGATCGATCTGGGCATCGACCTGGTGGTGCACACCGGTTCCAAGTACCTTGGCGGACACTCTGACCTGGTCTTTGGTGTTGCAGCTGGCTCGCGTGAGCTGATCGAGCAGGTACATCGTCAGGCCTGCGAGCTGGGCGGGATCATCTCGCCCGAAGATGCTTACCTGGCGATCCGAGGGTTGCGCACCCTGCCGGTGCGTCTGGCACAGCACCAGCGCTCCGCCATGCAGATCGCCGCCTGGCTGAGCGAGCAGCCCCTGGTGACGGACGTGCTCTATCCGGGACTGGAGTCCTTCCCCGGGCATGCCCTGGCAGCTAGCCAGATGAGCGGTTATTCGGGGGTCTTTACATTCAAGCTGCAGCCCAAGAGCCGCGAAGCCAATATGGCCTTTGTGGATGCACTATTGCCGCTCTTCCGGCTGGGATGCAGCTGGGGAGGATTTGAGAGCCTGGTGATCCCGGCCTTTGGCCTGGATGGCAGCGCCTACCGCGTCAGCATCGGGCTGGAGGATGTTGAAGACCTGCAAAACGTTCTGGCGGGCGCTCTGGACGCCTACGATGCGCACAGCTAGTCTCGCCCGGCAGCTCTCCAGCCTGCTGCTCGCATTGTGCCTGCTGTTGGCTGGCTGCAAGGGGCGCTCACCCGCCGAACTGCCACCCGATGACGGCGCCTCTGAGGTGATGCCCGAGGCAACCCTCGACCCCAACGACAGCGGTAGTTTTGTGCCGGCGGTCGTCGAGGATATCCCTGCTGCGCTTGCCGAGTTGCAGCGCGCAGAGTTGGATAACGACCCTCGCCGCAGCGTCGAACTGTACTATGGCTTGCTCAAGCTCCCCGAGGTGCCCGAGCGCGCCGAGCTGCAGATCAGGTTGGCGCGCACCCTGCTGGAACTCGATGAGCCCCTTTTGGCACTGGCGCAGGTGCTGCCGTTGGCAAGGGCAGATCCGCCCTTGCCGCAAAGCGGGCTGGCATATGGACTGGCAGGACGTGCCTATGACCTGCAGGGGGCCCGTGAATCGGCCATCAGCGCCTACCGCAACTATCTGCGGCTGGTGCCAGCCGTCGAGCCCGACATACGCTGGCATATCGGGCAGATCCTCTCCAACATCGGCGACTACCGCGGCGCTCTAGCCGAATACGACGCCGTCGCGCCGGAACTGTTCAACGACTCGCAACGCGCCAGCCTGCTGGAGGAAAAAGCCAGCCTGCGGCAGCTCAATGGCGACCTGCAGGGGGCGCTGGCGCTGTATGACGAGATCCTGAGCTTTGCACAGCAGCCGACCTATCAGGCGCTGGTGCTGTATTGGAAGGGCACCGCGCTGATGAGCTCGGATCAGGCCACCGGCATCGAGCTCCTGAAGCAGGCTTACCAGCGCTCCCCGAACAGCTATGCCGCCTACCTGGTGATGGGCATGCTCGAGGGTTCTGAGCATCAGTTCCTGAGCCAGCTGCAGCAATCTCGCATCTGCTACGACAACGCCCTGTATGAACGCAGCGCCGAACTGCTGTCAAGCTACCTGGCCGGCAACAGCGCGACGGCGGAATCCCTGTTACTGAGCGGCCTGCTGGCCGAAAAGCAGGCCCTGCTGCCGGAGGCTCTGGGCTACCTGGAACAGGCCATCCAGCTCGACAGCCTGGGGCCGTTCGCCAGCGAAGCCCGTTTTGCACGCGCCCGGGTGCTGGCCGCCAACGGAGAAAGCCCCAGTGAGGCTTACCGCGAGATTGTTGCACTGACACCCGCCTGGCCGCGAGCCGCCGAGGCGTTGTGGCTTTCGGCGCTCTATCAGCAAGCGCGCGGCGACTGGCCACAGGCTCAGCAAGACTATCTGGCCATCATGCAGAACTACCCCCAGAGCGAATATGGCGCCGATGCCGGCTTTCGCGCCGGGCTGGTGGCTTATGCCGCCACCGATGTCAGCCGGGCCGAGATCATCTGGGACAACCTGAACAGTGCCGCACCAGCCGACCCCAAGGTGCGCGTCAGGCTGCTCTATTGGTTGGGGGTAGCCACCATGCGTCTGGGCGATATGCAGCGTGCCAGCGACTACTGGCAGCAGGCAGCTGCTTTGTCTCCAGACAGCTACTATGGCCTGCGCGCATATGACCAGCTCAACGGGCGTGATCTGCTAATCGCCAACCAGCCTCAGCTGGCACTGATCGGGCAGCCGATCAGCGATGCCGAGTTCGAGGCCATGGATGCCTGGCTGGCGGCTGATCCGCGCACCGCCGCCGACCCGACCGATCCAGCCGCCGACGCGAACTACCAGCGCGCAGCCGCACTGTGGGAACTGGGCTGGCCGCTGGCCAGTATGGCGGCTTACCGGCATTATGGCGAGCAGACCAAGGCATCGCCGCGCAGCCTGTTGCGGGCAGTGCGCCTGACAGAAAGTATCGGGGCATACCCGGCCAGCATCGCGCTGGGCGAGATTCTCACCGCTGCCGTGGTCGCCCAAGGCCACAGCGATATTCCTGAGCTGTTGTGGCGCGTGGAAAACCCGGAACCTTACCGTGAGCAGGTCGCCGCATCGGTGGAGCTGCACGGCGGCGATGAGCTGCTGCTCGAAGCACTCCTCAAGCAGGAGAGCGCCTTCAGGCCGGGGGTTGCATCCTCCGCCGGTGCGGTGGGATTGGCGCAGATCATGCCAGGCACGGCCGAACAGATCGCCACACGTCTGGGGGAGACTTATGACCCGCAGGCGCTGCTGCGCAGCGGTACCAGCATCCGCTACGGTGCTTTTTACCTGAACCAGGCGCTCGCCAATTTTAATGGGGCGATCATGCCAGCCCTGTCAGCCTATAATGCTGGCACCGGGGCTACCCTTACCTGGCTGCAGACCATGCAATTCACCGACGATGACCTGTTTTTTGAGCTGGTACCCTACGCCGAGACGCGCGCTTATCTGCGGCTGGTATATCGCAACTACCGGCTCTATCAGCACTACCATAGCGCCCAAACAACAACCTCCGCAACTGAACGGCGGAGATTGTCAGCCGGCTGGCAACTAGAAAACGAGGGTGGCGCTGGAGCGGTCGGCTGAGTTGATAAAGGTTGCCACACCGCCCAGTTCGACGCCGGGGATCAGCTCTTCCTGCTTGAACCCCATCATATCCATGGTCATCTGGCAGGCGATCAGGCGCGCCCCGCCCATCTGAGTCTGGTTGACCAGCGAAGACAGCGAATCGATCTGCTTTTGCTTCATCACGTTCTTCATCAGAGCCGTGCCGATGCCCAGCATATTCAGTTTAGAGAGGCGCAGGGCATTCAGGCCTTTGGGCATCATCATGCCAAACATGCGCTCGATAAAGGTCTTTTGGGTGGCCACGTACTGGGTGCGGCGCAGCGCGTTGAGCCCCCAGAAGGTAAAGAACATGGTCACTTTTTGGCCGGTCGCCAGGGCGCCGTTTGCCACCACAAAGGCAGCCATCACCTTGTCAAAGTCGGAAGAGAACACCAGGATGGTCTTGTCGGTATCAGCCGGGCGGGAGTCGCTCGAACGCGGCAGCACATTTCCCTTGACAAACAGAGCCCGGATTGTGCCATCCGCCTCGTCACGGATGCTCATCAGGCGGTTGCCCGTGCTCTGTGCCCAGGCTTCGGCATCGCGCTTAAAACCCGGGTCAGAAGCCAACACCTCGAGCACGTCGCCGGGCTGCATGGTCTGCATCTGCTGAAAGACCTGTACGATCGGCCCGGGGCACTGCAAGCCGCGCGCGTCAACGCGGGCGTTGATCACCTCAGAAATCAGGGAATCGGAATCGTCCGTGTTCATGGTGGAAGCCTCCGTTTGATCGCCTGGTACGGCGAGGGGAGCATCAGGCGAGCTCTGCGGCTCTACGGCGGGCTCATAGGTCGTCCATCCGCCGGTGATATTGACGACATCAAAGCCGTGCTGGCGCAGCAGGCGCTCTACCACATAAGCGCGCCGCCCCACACGGCAGTAGATTGCATAGGGCTTGGTACGATCGAGCTCATCCAGGCGCGAACGTATCTTGATATTTTCAATGTGAACCGCACCCGGGATATGCCCGAGATCCCATTCCGGGTCGGTGCGCACATCCAGGATGACATACTTATCGGAGTTGTCGACCACCTCTTTATAGCTGACCAGTTTGCTATCGCCGCGCAGGGCGTTGCTAGCCACAAATCCGGCGATGTTGACGGGGTCTTTGGCAGCCCCAAAAGGCGGCGCATAAGCCAGTTCGAGGTGTTCGAGATCATAGACGGTCATGCCCGCCTGCAAAGCCACCGCGAGCACATCAATCGTGCGGTCGACCGCGTTGGTGCCCACTACCTGCGCCCCGAGCAATTTTCCACTATCTGGTGCATAGAGCAGTTTGATGCTCTGCACGGTAGCCCCGGGATAGTAGGATACGTGGTCGTTGCTGTGGTTGATGCTCGTCATAAAGGGGATGCCGGCCTGTTGCAAACCACGGCTGTTGACCCCGACGCTGGCGACAGCCAGGTCAAAGACCTTGACGATCGACGTGCCCACCGTGCCGCGGTAGGCTACCTCCTTGCCGGCGATGGCGTCGGCGGCGATGCGCCCCTGGCGGTTGGCAGGTCCCGCGAGCGGAACTGCACAGGGTTGCTGCGTAACAGGGTTGAGCACCTGAACTACGTCGCCCACGGCATAGATATCCGGGTCGCTGGTCTGCATCTGCGGGTTTACCACGATGTGTCCGCGCGGGCCGATCTCCAAACCGGCCTCCCTGGCCAGGGTGCTCCCGGGGGTCACGCCGATAGCCAGCACCATGAAATCAGCCGCCACTTCACGGCCGCTGGCAAGCGTCGAGACCAGCTGTCCCTCGCGCTGTTGAATCATGCGCAAGCCGTCGCCCAGGATCAGGCGCACGCCCTTGTCCCGCAGGTGGCGATGTACTATGGCGGCCATTTCGGAATCGATCAGCGCCATGACTTGCGGGAGCATCTCGACCACCGTCACCTGCAAACCGCGATGGATCAGGTTCTCGGCCACTTCCAGGCCAATAAAGCCGCCGCCGATGACTGTGGCGTTGCGGCTGGTGCCGTTATCGACCTCAGCCTTGACGAAATCCATGTCCACCAGGTCGCGCAGGCGGTAAACGCGCGGCAGATCCACCCCGATGATGGGAGGTACGAGCGGCATGGCACCAGGCGCCAGAACCAGTTTGTCATAAGATAACTGATACAGGCTGCCGCCCTCGGCCAAGTTGCGCACCTCGACGGTTTTTGCAACCGGATCGATGCGAGTGACTTCCTGTTGGGTGCGTACGTCAAGGTTAAACTCGTCGCGCAGTTTCTCCGGGGTTGAGACCAACAGCGCGTTGCGTTCCGGGATCACCCCGCCGATATGGTAGGGCAGACCGCAGGTGGCGAATGAGACATACTTGCCGCGCTCGAGGAGGATGATCTCGGCGCTTTCATCGTTGCGCCTCAGGCGCGCTGCTGCGCTGGCTCCCCCCGCAACCCCACCGATAACGACGATCTTGGACATATTGCTCCCTATTTGCGTCCAGATTCGCGCACCAGTATACGATGCGGGGGTATGGTTGTCAAACCACTTCTATACTCTGGCTAGCTGCGCGCCAGGTGTACCTCCAGGACACTCTCCGCGCCAATGTCCACGGGCGGGTCAAAAACCAGTTCCACGGCGCCGTCACGAGCCTGCGTGCAGACCGCGGCTGTCTGGCCGTCGACCGCCGCCACCGCGTCTGATACGATGCCGCAGTTCCCCAGCTTGAGGCTGGCCAGCTGGAGCTTGCCGGCGTTGACACTCAGGTGGATATGGGCCTCCTGGCCATACAGTTCCTGTTCGTAGCTGCCCCAGGCGCTGTCAACGCTCCAAAGGCACTTAAACATATCGGGCCATACCCGCGGACTAAAGCCCAGGCGCTTGTTGGGAATGTCGAACTCGTAGCCCGAAAGCGCCGTCAGCACTGACCAGGATGCCAGCGAGCGGGCATAGTGGCTGCCGCACTCGAACTCGTTCCACGGGTTGCGGCGGATGCCATCGTGGCGCGCACGCACCCCCTGTACGATCGAGAGCCCTTCCTGCACCATCCCTTCCATGATCAGATGGCTGGCAACCTGATACTCGATGCCGCACCACACCTCATCCGAGTAGGGGAAGGGCAAGGTGGGGCGCTCGCCGCGCGGCCACGAACAAAGCACCAGGCCCTGCTCGTCGTTGAGGGCATAAATGCGCTGTGGGTTGGCGTGCTCCCAAAAGTTGGTGCGCCAGTTGTGTGTAAAGATAGCCCGCAGGGCACTAAGCACATGCTGCGGATCCAGCAGATCTCCCAGCCCCACCAGCTTGGCCAGCCACTGGCCGATCAGCTGGTCTGAAAGACACCCCTCGCCGTACTGGTATTTGTGCTCGTTAAGAGGCACCTGCTGGCGATAATAAGAGCCGTTGTAGATCTCGGAATCGAGACGAGCACGACCGCTCTCAAACATACGGCGATAGGTCGCTGCCAACTCCGCATCGCCTACTGCTATGGCCATTTCCTCGGCAGCCCGCAGGGCACCCAGATAAAAGGTGCCGATCATGCTGTTGGGGCCATAAAACTCGATGTCGTACGTGTTGTGCTGCACGCCATCGATCACGCCATCCTGGTCGACATCCCACTGCTGCCAGGCATATTCGAGCGCCTGCCTGGCCTTGGGCCACCACCTGGCCAGCCAAGCCTGGTCGCCATAAAGCTTCCAGTCACGATAGAGTTTGATAATACCGCCCAACTGGCCATCGGCGGCGGCGTGAAAGTCCCAGAGCGGTGAACCGAGCGGTAGCTGCAGGCGAAAGCACATATAGCCGTCTTCGGCCATGTTGTAGGTATAGTCAGCTTCGCGCATCGAGCGCTCCAGCGAGGGAAACAGGAACGCAACTGTCTGGGCATAGTTCCAAACGTGCGTGCAGGAGCCTTCGCAACTGCCTTCCGCAGGCGAGCAGCCCTCAAAGCCGTAAAAAGTGCCGTCTTCCAGACGGATTACGGTGGGCGAGTGCAAGATCGAGGCCTGGCTGGAGACGGCATCCAGCACACAAGTCGGCAGGGTGCTGCCGAAAAGGGCGTCGTGGAAGCTGCGCGTCTCGGCAAGCAGGCGCTCTTCGTGATCGGCATAGTAGGCCACCGCAGCGGTGGCATCCTCAAAGCGGGTGGCATAATAGTTGCGCCACTGCGCACGCGGCTTTTCGGCACCGCTGACCGGGTCGCGCGGCGGATCTCCCCAGTATTTGGTAAAGTTAGGGAAGCTCCAGCCCAGCATGATCGGCAAGGTAACAGATTCATCGGGGCCAAGCTCAGCCAGCAATCCCAGGGTGCTGATATCGCTAGTTCCATCCGGCGAAGGCCCCTGCGAGCGCTCGGGCAGGCGGCCGGTAGCGGAAAAGTGGTCCCAATAGTCGTGCATGGCGTCGAACCAGCCGCTGCGCAACCAGTTATCCTGGCTGTAAACGTCGCCCCAACTGGTGCCCAAGTAGAGGCTGCCATAGGCCGGGTCGTCGGCTGCGAGACGATCGCTGTCGAGGAGCAGTCCGCGGGTGGCACCCCGTTCGATAAAGGTGCAGCGGTTTTGCCCGAGGTGGTTGCCGGTAAAAGGCCCGATGCCCGGGTAACCAACCGGGTTGAACAGGTTAGCCGCCAGGCTGACGGATACAGGCACGTCGCCCAGGTTGCGGATGTGGTAGCGAAGGATAGCGACAGGCAAGCCGGAATCGTCCGGGTTGAGCGGGATAAATGGGTTGTAGGCCTCAAGGCGCACCTGCACCGTCAAGGAGGGTTCCTCAAAGAGCACATTGGCAAAAGGAAACTCGCCGCGAAAGCTGGCAGCGCGCATGTGCGGCAGCCCAGCACCGGTCTCGCGCGGCAGTGAGTGGCCAAAGCTGTGATAGTCGCTGCCCAGTGCCCCGCTGTAGGGCGGCGAGGGCGGAGCCTGCAGGACGCGCGCTTTGGGTGCCTGGCCGCGCGGTTGCACCCACAGCGCCACAAAACTATAAGGCAAGATGGTACCTTTGTTAGGACGGTTAAAGATCTCCCAGTCGGCCAAGCCGCCATGGCCAGTGAGCGAGACACAGCCCGTGCCGATGCCTCCCAGCGGGAAGCGAATTTCGTTGAGCTGATCACCGCGATAGGGGGGCGGCGCACCAAGAGTAAAGAGGTCGTCGAGCGCATAGAAATTGTTTTTTGCCATCACCGTCTTACTCCTTATTTTGACGGCAGCTTAAACGCAGGTGGGGATATTTGTCAAGCGGGGTTGTTTTGACAAGTGCGCATCGCTTGAGTATTATATGCAGCGTCAGCCGAGGTGGCGGAACTGGCAGACGCGCCACGTTCAGGGCGTGGTGGATATTAGATCTATAAGGGTTCAAATCCCTTCCTCGGCACAAGGTCAGATTCGTTTCATTGAGCGGCTCTGATTTCTTTCTTTATCTGGCAGGCTCACCGATGAACACCATTGAGACCCCCACACCAGTTATCGGAGCATGTGCCCATGGAACCCTCCTATTGTGGGATTGACTGCGACGCTTGTACACTAAACACTGCCTGCCACGGTTGCGTGGCTTCGGGTGGCCACCCCTTTGGCGGCGATTGCATAGTAGCGTCTTGCTGTCAGCAAAGAGGGCTCACCGACCCCGCTGACTGCATTGCGGCGATCGATGAGCTCAAGGCTCAGCTGCTGGCCGAGTTCAACGCTCTAGCCACTACCGGTATGCCCGTAGTTACCGACCTCAACACCCTCCGCGGGGCGTATGTGAACCTGGTCTATGCGCTCCCCAGCGGTCCGGTGCAGCTACTGGATGATACCAAGGTCTACCTGGGTAACCAGCTCGAAAAAACAGGCACGGAACGCTGCTATGGCCTGGCGGCCGACGCGCAGGTGCTGCTGGTGTGCGAGTATGGCGATGGCGGGAGCGATCCGGAAATCGTGGTGTTCAAGCGGCGCTAGCCGGGAACGGCAGGAACCCGTTCCTGGTAGGCAAGCATTCAGCATACCGAACCACCAACCTGCGATCTCTCCTTCACCCTGCAGCCCGATTCAGCTACAATATCCCTACCAGCGAGTTAACCCGTGAACTGATGCGATTCCTGCGTCCAAAAAACAAACCAACATCGCCGACGAGCCTCAGCGTGAGCGCTCAGACCAGCGAATTCACCGCCGAGGGGTTTACCGTGCGCGTGATTCGTTCAGCACGCCGCAAGCGCACCGTATCGGCGCGCCTGATCAACTGGCGCACCATCGAGGTGCGCGCGCCCTCAGATTTGCCCGCCGACGAGCTGGAGCGCGTCGTGACCCGCCTGGTGAGCCAGGTACGCGCCAAACAGGCTCATCAGCGCGCCCGTCTGGACGAACCCGCCCTGCTGGAGCGCGCCCGCGAGCTCAATCGGCGCTATTTCGGCGGCAAACTGCAATGGCGCTCGATCTCATATGTAGCCAACCAGCACAAGCGCTGGGGCAGCTGTTCGCCGCAGCAGGGCACCCTGCGCCTTTCCGAGCGCCTGCGCGAGGTACCGCTGTGGGTGCTGGATTACGTGCTGATGCACGAACTCGCCCACCTGCTCGAGCCGCGCCACAACGCTGCCTTCTGGGTGTTGGTCAACCGCTACCCCAAAAGCGAGCGCGCGCGCGGTTACCTGATGGCCCTGCAACTCGACGACTCTGAAGCCCCCGAGGATAACGCATAGACAGGAGTACAGCATGCGTATTGAAACCGATTCACTTGGCCCTGTAGAGGTTCCCGACCAGGCCCTGTGGGGCGCGCAAACTCAGCGCGCCATCGCTAACTTTTGCTTCAGCGGGCTTGTGCCTTTTAGCAGTTATGTGCAGGCCACTGCGCTCGTTAAACAGGCGGCTGCTAATGTCAACACGCGTTTGGGGCTGCTCGATCCGCAACTCGGCGGCGCAATAGCCGAGACGGCCTCGGCTATTGCGCGCGGAGAGTATGCTGACCAGTTCGTGGTCGATCCGTACCAAGCGGGTGCCGGCACCTCGCACAACATGAACCTCAACGAGGTGATCGCCAACCTGGCCAATCGCGAACTGGGAGCTGCTCTGGGCAGCTACAAACCCATCCATCCCAACGACCATGTCAACATGGCGCAATCGACCAACGATGTGATCCCAACCGCCACCCGTATCGCCCTCGCTCTGCAGCTGCCGCAGCTGCTACTGGCTATTGATGAGATGACCCATGGGCTGGAGGCCAAAGCCGCCGAGTTTGACGACGTGCTCAAGGCCGGACGCACCCATCTGCAGGATGCCGTGCCGGTGCGTCTGGGCCAGGAGTTTGGCGCCTACGCAGCGGCCCTGCGCCACGACCGTGAGCGGCTGAACAATGCCCTCGCGCATGTGCGGCGCCTGGGGATCGGCGGCACGGCCACCGGCACGGGCCTCAACAGCCATCCGCGCTACCACTCCGAGATGATTACCGAGCTCTCTGCCATCACCGGCGTGCCTTTCAAAAGCGCTGGCAACCTGTTTGAAGCCATGCAGAACGCCGCGGGCGATCTGTTGGAAGTTTCGACCTCGTTGCGCAGCCTGGCGGTGAGCCTGACGCGCATCAACAACGACCTGCGGTTGCTTAGCTCGGGGCCTTCGAACGGATTGGCTGAGATCACCCTGCCGGCCCTGCAGCCGGGTTCTTCGATCATGCCGGGCAAGGTCAACCCTGTCATGCCCGAGGCGATCACAATGGTGTGTTTCCGCGTGATCGGCAACGACCAGACTGCCCTGATGGCTGCCCAAGCCGGTCAGCTCGAACTGAACGTGTTTGTGCCCGTACTGGCGCATGTCACGCTCGAATCGCTGCAGCTGCTCACCAACGGGGTGCGCTCTTTCACCGCGCTGTGTCTGTTGGGCATCGGCGTTAACCGCGCGCACTGCCAGAGTTATGCCGAGCGTACCAGCAGCCTTGTCACAGCACTGAACCCCTACATCGGCTATGCAGCGGCAGCCAAGGTCGCGCAGGAATCGCTCAGCCGCGGGGTATCGATCCGCCAGGTGGTGTTCGAACACCACCTGATGACACCCGACCAGCTCGACGAGGTGCTCAACCTGCGCGACATGACCGAGCCGGGCATCCCGGGTTAATTGTGCGCCACCACGATGTCCGCCAATGCCAAAGCTCTGGTGGCCACGCCCGTTAGGCCATAGCTGGGCAAATCGTGTTCTGAGGCACGCACCCAGGCATCCCACCCGCCGGCTGGTTGGGGTGTGCCGCGTGCCTCGCCGCGCAGCACCGCCACTTCAACGGTAAAATGAGTATACCCATGGCGCACCTCGCCCAGCACCTCGGCGCCGGACAAGCTCATGCTCAAGTCATCCGCCAGGATGCGCGCCATACCGACTCGAGCGTCTTCATCGGATAGCAACTCGCCGCCGGGCAGTTCCCACAAGCCGCCCAGCAGGCCGTGCGCCAGTCTGCGTACCAGCAAGACCCGCCCGTCGGCCTGATCGAGCAGGCATACATACTGGCGCGTAGGGCGTTCCTTTTTAGAACTGGTGACGAGCCGCTGAGCGATAGTGCCGTGCTCGAGTGCCAGGCAATCGCCCGCCAACGGACACAGCTCGCAGCGCGGTGCGGCAGAGCTGCACACCAGTGCGCCCAGCTCCATCATGGCCTCGTTAAAAGCCCCGGTACGCCCGAGCGGTAATAACGCTCTGGCCAGCTCCACCAGGCGGCGTTTGCCGGCGGGAGTGCGCGGATCGCTCGGGTCGTCGCACAGCCGGCTCAGCACGCGCGCGACGTTGGCATCCACAGCCGGCACATCCTGCCCAAAGGCGATCGAGAGGATCGCACCGGCGGTATATTCGCCAATGCCCGGCAGCGTCCGCAGAATGGCCGGATCGTCGGGCAGCACCCCTTCATATTCGTCACACAGGATAATGGCCGCACGATGCAGGCTGCGGGCGCGCGCGTAATAGCCCAAGCCCCTCCACTGCGCCAGCACGCGATCGAGCGGGGCTGCCGCCAGGGCGCACAGGTCGGGAAAAGCCTCCATAAAGCGCAGATAGTAGGGGATTACGGTGCTGACCTGGGTCTGCTGCAACATGATTTCCGAGACCAGCACGCTGTAGGGGCTGCGATCACGCCGCCAGGGCAGGTCGCGCTGATTGCTCGCAAACCACGCGAGCAGGCGCTCGATAGCCTGCTGAGGCTCAGCCAGCATGGCGGCTGCTTGTCTGCCACGGCGGGGCGGGTATAATCCGCTTACTGAACCTTGCGAGGATTGGCATGTATATCTCGATGCTGCGGCTCTTGATGGACGCTTCGGGCAGCCCGGTGCTCTTTATCGGCGTGCTGCTCCTGATCATGGCTTCCTGGACGCTGATCGTCAGCGCCATAGCCGATATTGCAATCCGGCTGTTTGACCGTCACCCCTGATCCGCTTAATCGCGATAAATATTGATCATATCGCGCAGTACGGCGGCTGATGTGGGCACCGGCCCCTTTTCTTCGATCACCGCGCTGATCACACCCATATAATCCGTCTCGTAGACGACCCCCATATCCCACAAGCCCGTTCGAGCCAGAATATGCTCCTGTGGAAGAGCCGTCGGCCGCACACTCAGGGCATAGCCATCGCCGCGTGCCTCAGCCAATGCCAGCAGCTTGATCACCTTGCCCTGGGCACGCGCGGCTGCCAGATCCTGCTGAGTAAGCTCACGGATGCCCGTCACCTGCAGATCGTTCAGGCGGGTGGGCTGCTGCAGGACGCTGTTGGCAATGATCACCAGCTTGCTGGCGGCATCCCAGCCATCTACGTCCAAGCTCGGGTCGGGTTCGACGATGCCGGCCTCCTGAGCGCCGCGCAGGGCCTCTTCGTAGGTCAGCCCTTCGCCTTCCATGCGTGTGAGGATATAGTTAGTCGTGCCGTTAAAGATGCCCTCGACGCGGATGACGCCAGAGCCGGCAAGGTCGCGCACTCCCAGATTAACAGTCGGCAGGCCACCAGCTACAGTACCGGAAAAGAACAGTTTGGTATTATGCGCCGCTGCCAGCCGGGTTAGCTCGTTATAGGCGAGTACCAGCGGCCCCTTGTTGGCCAGGACGGCGTGCTTGCCGGCGGTAAGCGCATCCCTCAGGCAGCTCAGGCCGGGTTCGCCATCCTGCAGGTTGGTGGGGGAGGCATCCACCACCAGATCGTATGCGGCGCGCTGCAGCACCTCGCGTGCACGCATGCCCGCCAAACCGATGCCTGGCAACTCCGCCGCACCACGGCGGGCCAACTTCAAGTCGCGCAAGGCTGCGAGGTCGAGCCCGCTATCACTCAGCGCCGCGCCCGACGAATCACAGGCAGCCGTGAGGATGAAATCGAGCCCGTAGCGCGAATAGATCTTGTCGCGGCGATGCTCCAGGACGTTGAGCAGGTTGCGGCCGATATTTCCCAGGCCCAACAGGGCAAAGCGGATTGTTTGTGTCATTTTTCTCTCCGGTAAAAAAGGGGTCTGGAGCCCGCATGAGCACCCAGATCCCTTGTGATAAGCCGGCGCAGTTTAGAGCTTGGCTGCAATCTCCTTGAGCAGACGATCTTCCACCGGGAACTCGCCGGTTTTGATCTTGGAATACATTTCGACCCCGTTCAGGCTGACTTCAAAGACACCTCCGCTGGAGGGCTTTAAGACGACTTCGCTGTAGGCATTTCTGTGGGTTTCGAGTGCTTTTTCCGCCAAACTGACGGCTCTTGCGAGATATCCTCAAGCAGTGCAGTAACGGATTTCTAACTTGACCATGGTTCAACTCCTCATGGGTATGATGCTTTATCGTAACTGCTTTCAGGCACCGATGCAAACCATCTAGCGCGCTGCGCGCACCTGCAAGCGCTCCCCGTCGGTCACCATCTCGATGGTGCCCTGCTGGTCGGTGCGCCAGATGTAGCAGCCCTGCTGTGCCAGGCGTTCCAGCAGCGCAGGTGCCGGATGCCCAAAGCGATTGTCGGCGCCCACGCTGATAACCGCCACCAGCGGATCGACCTGCTCCAGAAAAGCCGCCGAGGTGCTGCCCTCGGAACCGTGATGGGCAACCTTTAATACCATCGCCGAAAGTGGCGCTCCGCTGGCTGTCAGGACCTGCTCAGCCTCCATATTAGCGTCACCGGTCAGGAGCAGGCTAAAGCGCCCCTGAACCAGGCGCAACACCAGCGACTCGGCATTGCCGCCCTCACCGGCATCTGCGGGCGGATGCAGCACCTCCAGGATCAGCCCGTCTGCGAGGTTGAGAATATAGCCGCGACTGAGCACCTGATAGTCGATGGCGTGCTCTTCCATGTGGCGCGTGAGCACCTCCGCCGCCGGCGTATCCCCCAGGACGGGCGGCCCGGCCAGCGTAGCCACCTGATAGTATTCCGCCAGGTCCGCCAGGCCGCCGATGTGGTCGGTATCGCCATGAGTAGCCACCACCAAGTCGAGCCGGCGCTCGGTCAGCGGCAGCGCCCCGGAGAGGCGTTCACGCAGCACCAGGCCGTCGGCTCCGCCGTCGATGAGGATCTGAGCACCGCTCGGAGTGGTGATGAGCACGGCGTCGCCTTGGCCGACATCTAGAAAACGCACATGCGTTTTACCATCCGGCAAACGCACCAACACGCTATACAGGCTAAAGACCAGCACCGTTATCAGGGCAGGACCCAACCATCCGCGCACGGAAACGGGTTTGCTGTTGCGTTCAGAGGGCGGCGCCTGGTAGCGCGATGCCAACTTAACCCCGAGGGCGATCAGCCCGTATAACACGAATACCTTTGGGGTGCTGAGACGTGTAGTCTGGATAGCTGCCCATCCAAAATGGCTGAAAAAGCCCGGCACGAGTGTGCTAATGCGCAGGAGCGGCCAGATCAGCATAGCAGCTGCACGACCGGCTGGCAGCCATATCGTGCCCAGGGCAGTCGCTGCGGCACCTCCCGCCAGAATGGGCGTCTGCAACGGCAGTACCAGCAGATTGGTGAGTAATGCTACCAGGGATAGTTCGCCGAAATAGTGCCAGATAATCGGCAAGGTCAGCAGCTGCGCTGCCAGGGTAGCCCCCAGCAACTCGCCCACCAGGGCGATGGCTCGGCCGGGCAGGCGCTGCAACAGACATTGGAAGAGGGGCTGTATCAGGATCAGTGAAAGGGTCGCCACAAATGAAAGCTGAAAACTGACGCTCCACAGCTCGAGGGGATTAACGGCCGTCATGATCAACGAGGCTACCGCCAGGCTGGTGAGGGCATGAGCACGCCGGCCTGTGAGGATCGCCAGGATGGTGAGGGCACCCATCAGCCAGGCGCGCACCACCGGCGCGCTAAAGCCTGCCAACATTCCGAACAGGATAATACCGCCGAGCGCTGCTAGCAGCGCCAGCTGACGGCGCACGGCACGCTGCGCCAGGCTTAGGATCAGCTGCATGAGGATCGAGATGTTAAAACCGGAGACCACCAGGATGTGCGTCAGGCCGGAGCGCCGGAACGACGCCTGCGTCTCGGCGGTCATGCCATCGCTGACCCCCAGCAGCACGCCTTGTAACAACCCTGCCTCGGGCTGCGGCAGGATACGCTCGATGATCGCCCGTAAACGGTGGTTGAACGCCATTAGCCGGGCTGTGACGGCGCTCCCGGATTCGCCCGGCAGCAGCTCCACCTGAGCGCGCCGCATAACCGAACGGATGCCGCGCGCAGCCAAATACTCGCGATAGTCAAAATCGTCAAAGATGGGCGGTTCTTTGAGAATCCCGCTGACCTTCAGGCGCTGCCCATAACGATAGCCCTCAAAGGCGCTGGCGTTCACCACCAACCGCCCGGCGACGCTGTGCTCGCCTGCCTCGTCCTGCAGTGATTCGGCACAGACCTGCAGCTGCACCGAGGCACCCCGCACCCGCGGGTCGTCGCAGATGTAGCCCATCACCGTCAGCGGTGTATCGGCATGGTAGTAAGCTAATTGGGTGTCGTCATAAAGAGGGATCGTCAGGCTAAAGCGCCAGGCGCCCAGTACCAGCATCACCAGACAGGCAGCCGTCAGGCGCGCTCGCGGGTTGCGCCAGCCAAAGGCGGCGACGACAAGCGCGGCGATCAGCGGAGCAACCAGCCAAATACCGGCGCCACAGCTGCGTCCCAGGACGAGGCCGGCGATCCAGCTGCCAGCCATAAACACGAGCACGAGCATACTGTTGCCTGCCAATCTTGTCGGAAACAGGGCATCGCTCTATTATGGAAGGATGACTGCCATATATTGTACTGCATTGGGCTGCAAACTAAACCAGGCCGAAGTTGAGGCACTCCAGCGACGCGCTGCCAGCCGGGGCTGGACGCTCGCTTCCAGCCCCGCCGAAGCCAATTGGGCGCTGGTGAATACCTGCGCCGTGACCCACACCGCCGAGCAAAAGTCGCGTCAGGCAATCCGCCGGCTGCAGCGCCTCAACCCAGCGATCCGCATCGCCCTGACGGGCTGCTATGCTACCCTCAGCCCCGATGTGCTGCAAGGCTTGCCGGGGGTCGAGCTGGTGCTCGACAATGCCGGCAAAGCCAGTGCGCTTGATGCGATCGCCCGCTACGCTGCCCCCGTCCTGGCACCCGCCTCCGCCCCCAGGCTGACAGCGCACACGCGTGCATTAGTCAAGATCCAGGATGGCTGCGACAACCGATGCAGCTATTGCACCGTCTGTCTGGCGCGCGGGCCGCAGCGCAGCACTGCCCCTGAGAAGGTGCTGGCTGAAGTGCGCGAGCGCCTGGCCGAGGGCTACCGCGAGGTGGTGCTAACGGGCGTGCATATCGGCGCCTATGGACGTGACGCCCAGCCCGGAGATGCCGATGGCTGGAGCCTGGCGCGGCTGGTTAATCATCTGCTGAAAAAAACCGATGGTGCGCGCTTGCGCCTGAGTTCGATCGAGCCATGGGATGTAACCGATGAACTGCTGGCGTTATGGCCCAACCCGAGGTTATGCCGCCATCTGCACGTGCCCATTCAGAGCGGTTCGGATGCGGTGCTGGCGCGCATGCAGCGCCATTATACCGCCAGCTATCTGCGCGAGATGGCCGCACGCATCCGCCTTTTGGTGCCGGGCATGGCCCTCACCAGCGACCTGATCTGCGGTTTCCCCGGAGAGAGCGAGGCCGACCACCAGGCCACCCTCGAACTCATCAGCGGGACGGAACTTGCGCGTGTGCACGTTTTCACCTATTCGGCGCGCCCCGGCACACCTGCTGCACGGATGCCCGAGAGCGTGCCCGAACCCGTTGCCCAAGCTCGCAGCCAGGAGCTGATCGCCCTGGGCAGGCAGTTCAGCGAGCATTTTACGGAAAGCCTGGTCGGCCAGATGGCTGAGGTGCTCTTTGAGAGCCGCACCCCTGCGCTTACCGGCGATTTTTGGAGTGGTCTTACCGACAACTATGTGCGCGTCTACACCACGAGCGACGTCCCGTTGCGCAACGTCACGGCCCAAGTGCGCTGTGAGGATATCCAGCAGGGCCGCCTGATGGGGGTGCTCTTGTGAGTAATGTCATCATCCAGACGGATGCCCTGACGCGCAGGTTCGGCACGCGCGTCGCGGTGGATGCGCTCACTCTCGAAGTGCATCGGGGCGAGGTGTTTGGCCTTTTAGGCCCTAACGGAGCTGGCAAAAGTACTACGGTGCGCCTCTTGAACGGCGTGCTGGCCAGCCACGGCGGCAGCGCGCGGGTGTTTGGACAGGATGTGGCCGCCCAGGCGGCTCAGATCCGGCGGCGTGTGGGAGTGCTCACCGAGACGCCCACCGTTTACGATGGCCTGACCGCCCGGCAGAACCTCGAGTTGGTCGGAGAGGTCTACGGGTTGGAGCCCGCTCAGCTGCCGGCGCGCATTGCAGAGGTGCTGGCTGAATTCGAGCTGCAAACGCGCGCCGACGACAAGGTTGCCACCTATTCCAAGGGCATGCGCCAGCGCCTGGCGATCGCGCGTACCTTTATCCACGGCCCTGAACTCGTATACCTCGACGAGCCAACCTCCGGGTTGGACCCCGAGGCAGCCCGTATGGTGGTAGAACTGGTACAGCAGCAGGCGCACCGCGAAGGCCGCACCATCTTTATCTGCACCCACAACCTCGACGAGGCCGAACGCCTGTGTGACCGCGTGGGAGTGATCGACCAAGGGAGGATGCTCGCGATCGGTTCCCCCGCCGAGTTGGCCCACCAGCTCTGGCAGGGCTATCGCGTCGTCATCAAGCTGGCAGAACCGCTCAGCGACCAGCAGTTACAGTCCCTCGGCGAGGTAACTTCACGCGGCGATGCCAACAATCCGCCCACGCTACTCGAGTTCAGCCTGCCAGGCCTTCAGGCAGTTCCCGACCTGGTAAGCGCGTTGTGCGGGGTCGGGGCGCGCATCGTGCGCGTCGACCCGCAGCATCACTCGCTGCGCGATATCTATTTTGCCGTCCGCCAGCGTCATCAGCGGTCAGGAGAAGGACAATGAACTGGCGCGCCATTCGGGCAGTTATCCGCAAAGACCTGCTCCAGGCAGCCTCCAACAGGATCATCTGGGTCTCGTTCATCGGTGTGCCCGTCATGCTGTTGGTGATCATGCCGGTGGGCATGGTGCTGATGCCCCAGCTGGTACCTGAACAGATCGACCTGCGGGAGTTAGAGACTATGCTGCGCAGCGTCCCGCCTGGACTCAAAGCGCGCCTCGGGGCGTTTTTGGCCGACCAGATGTGGGTGATGCTGGCAGCCAACTATATGTTTATGCCCTTCTTCCTGCTGGTGCCGATGATGATCTCCAGCATTATTGCTGCGGATGGAATTGCAGGCGAAAAGGAGCGCAAAACGCTGGAGGGGCTGCTCTACATGCCGATCTCGGATGCCGAGCTCTTTATCTCCAAAGTGCTGGCAGCCTGGATCCCCGCCCTGGCGATTACCTTGGTATCGTTTATCGTCTACGGTCTGGCCGTCAACCTGGCAGGATATGGTACCATGCAGCGCCTCTTTTTCCCCGAGCCTGCCTGGTGGCCGCTGGTGTTCCTGGTGGCGCCAGCCGTCTCGCTGGCCAGCCTGGCCGTTACCGTGATCATCTCGGCCAAAGCCAAGAGCTTTATGGCAGCGCAACAGGCCTCGGGGTTCATCGTGCTGCCAGTGATAGCACTGATGGTGGGCCAGGTCAGCGGCTTGTTCTTTCTGAGCACCTGGGTGGTGCTGCTGATCGGCGTCCTGTTTTGGGCGATTGCGCTGATGCTGGCTAAAATCGCTACCAACAAGATCAGCCGCGACGAGTTGGTAACTCAAGTGTAGAGGTCAACCCATGAAACCTATTAACCTGGATCATTATGACACCCTCTATGAGAATCTGCAGACTGAATACACCGCGCGCTTTCCCCGCTCGGGCGCTGCGCAGCAGCGTGCTGTCGAACACCTGCTGGACGGCGGATCCCACACCGCCCGCCAATGGGCACCCTATGCGCTGCGCATCACCAGCGCCAGCGGTGCCTGGGCTGAGGATCTTGACGGCTACCGCTTTGTCGATTTTTGGCAGGGTCATTACGCCAATATCCTGGGGCACAACCCGACGCTGATCCGCGAGTGCATGATCGAGGATCTGCAACGCGGCTATGGCATGCATACCGGTCTGCTCGAAGAGCGCGAGGCGGAATATACCTGTCAGCTGGCTAAGGCGGTCTGCGCCGACCAGGTGCGCCTGACGACAGCCGGCACGCTGGCTACCATGTATGCCATCATGCTGGCACGCGCCTATACCGGGCGGACGCTGGTGCTCAAGATCTCGGGCGGATGGCACGGCGCCAATCCGTTGGCGCTCAAAGGGGTCGGTAAAAACAGCCGCGGCTATGACCGTGTTGATTCTGCGGGCGTGCCCGATTCGACCGGTGAAGAGCTGATCGTGACCCCCTTTAACGATTGCGATAACCTGCGCAAAATCTTTCGTTCGCTGGGCGACCGCATCGCCGCCTTTATCTTTGAACCCTGTCTGGGCGCGGCCGGCTTTGTGCCTGCCAACCCCGAGTTCATGCAGACCGCGCGCGAGCTCACCGCTCAATATGGCACGCTGCTCATTCTGGATGAGGTCATCACGGGTTTTCGTTTTTGTGCGGGCGCCATGCACAGCCTGTACGGCGTCAAGCCGGACCTGGCTACCTATGGCAAGATCATCGGCGGCGGCATGCCCATCTCGGCCGTAGCCGGCCACAACGACATCATGCAATTGGCCAGCAACCGTGCCGGCACTAAAAAGGTGATGTTTAACGGCGGTACATTCTCTTCACTGCCGCTGGCGCTCCTGGCCGGCAGCACCATGCTGAGCTATCTGAGTGAACACGAAAAAGAGATCTACCCACGCCTGAAAGCCAAAGGCCAGACCCTCTTTGCCGGCATCGAGGATGCCTTTACTCGGCAGGGCGTATTGGCCTACTGCATGGGGCGGCGCCAGCCAGCCGAACTGCAGGGCTCGCTGGGGGCGATCTACTTTCCCAGCCAGGCCGACTACTACCCCGCCAGCGCTGAGGAATTTAACGATCCCATACTGGCCGGCGCTACCCTGCGCGAACAAGCCCTCAAGCTGGGTCTGCTGCTGGGCGGCGTAAATGTGGTGCACGGGCTGGGAGCCATTTCGGATGCTCACGAGAGAGCCGAGTTCGAGGTGGTCTATCAGGCCTGCGCGGCCTTTGCCGAACAGCTGCGCCGCGCCGGGATGGCCTAATGAGCGGCAGATTGCGTATCGCCGGGGTGCAGATGCAAGTCAGCGTCCGCACTGCCGAGAATCTGCCCAAAACATGGCTATCCGCACTCGGCGGATGGCAACTGGCTGGTACGCGTCGATCCCGTCGGTGAGCACGCCTATGTGGCTGGTCTGGAGCTGTAGCGCTCAGTAGGCGTTGCGGTCTCCGCGCAGCATGTTAAATATGGTGCGCAGAATGATCTTGATGTCGAAAAGGATCGACCAGTTCTCAATATAGTACAGGTCGTATTTGGTGCGTTCCTCGATCGAGGTGTTGCCGCGCAACCCGTTCACCTGCGCCCAGCCGGTCAGCCCGGCTTTTTCACGGTGCCGCTCGGCATAGCGCGGCACGAGCTGTTTGAACTGTTCCACAAACACCGGCCGCTCGGGGCGCGGCCCCACTACGCTCATATCGCCCACCAGCACATTGATGAACTGGGGCAGCTCGTCCAATGACGACTTGCGCAAAAAAGTGCCAAAGCGCGTACGGCGCGGATCATTCTGCTTGGCCCACACTGGCCCCGTCTCGCTCTCGGCGTCGCTGCGCATTGAGCGGAACTTGATCATCTGAAAGGGCTTGCCATCCAGCCCCACCCTTGTCTGCGAATAGAATACCGGCCCCTTGGATTCCATCTTGATGATGGCGGCGATTATCAGCATCAGAGGTGAGAAAAAGATCAGCGCTCCGGACGAAAAGACGATGTCAAAGATGCGCTTGGTGGTCAACCGCCAGCCGCGCAGAGAGATATCGCGGATGCTGATCAGCGGCAGGCCATCCAAGTCGTCGATCGAAAGATCAGAGGCCACGATCTGGTACAGATCGGGGAAGAGGCGCACGGTGGCGTGCTCGCTGGTGCAGTCGGCGATCATCTGCAGCTGCACATCGTGCCCCAGGTTGGTGAGCGTGATCACCACTTCCGCCACCTGGTGCTCGCGGATGATCCAGCGCAGATCGTGATACGAGCCTAGGATTGGCACCCCATCGATGGCTTGTTCGGACGAATCGCCATCGACAAAGCCCACCACAGTATAACCCAGCTGCGCCGAACGGCGCGTGCGGGTCAGGATGCCGCGCGCCACTTCGTCGGTGCCCACCAGCAGCATACGGTCTGGCACGTGGCTGTGGTATTGGCGGTGGATCCCCCGGGTGATGATGCGCCCCAAACCCACCAGGATGATCGTCAGCAGCCAGGCATACATGATAATGCCGCGCGTCATGTCAGAGCCAGCCGGATAGAAAAAGTAGGTGATGGTGTTGGCCAGCAACGAGGCGATCGAGGTGGCGGCCACAATCTGGTACAACAGATCGATGCGCGACTGTCCACGGCGCATATGATACAGACGCATCATAAAAAAGATGACCAGCACACTGGCAATCTGAATAGCCAGGAGCTGCCAGTAAATGCGAAACGACCCAAGGTTGAGCGGTGTGGGGACCGGGATGGTCGCGCGCAGCCAGTAGGCCAGGTAGATCGCCAAGCCGACCATCAGCGCGTCTACCAGGGCTGTCTGAACGGTGAACCAGATTGTATGACGGCGCATTGCCCCTCTTATCAGGCGGAAGCGACCCGCTTCTTGTCGGGCGGCGCAAGCCGCTCGCGCAGCAGCGCACGTGCCCGCAGTAGCTTGATGCCGGCATCAACCGCCAGGTTCACGAGCCCCGGGGTTGAGCTGCGGTAATGCTTGTCATGAAAGATGCGCATTGCATCGTAAAACGCCAAGTTTGCACGCAGGCTGGACTTGCGGCTGGCGGCGCCCTTGATGTGTAGCACGGTGACCTGCGGATAATACATCACCCGCCAGCCCTGCTGCTTGATGCGATAACACAGGTCAATATCTTCGCCATACATGAAAAAGGCCTCGTCCAGCAACCCGGACTGCTGGAGCGCCTCGGCGCGCATCATCATAAAGGCGCCCACGATGGCATCCACCTCGGCCGGCTGGGCGGGATCCAGATAGGTCAGATTGTAGCATGCCAGACGTTTGCTGTGCGGAAATAGCTTGCCCAGACCGCTAAAGTGGTAAAACGAAACCTTGGGGCTGGGGAAGGAACGCCGGCAGGCTTTGTCGAGCGAACCATCCTGGCGTACCAGACGCGGGCCGGCAGCGCCCACCTGCGGATTGGCATCCATCAGGGCGGCCATCTCTGCTAGGGCGTTGGGCGGCAGCACCGTATCTGGGTTTAGCAGCAAAAAGTAGCGCGCACCGCGCTCCAGCGCACCGGCCGCCCTGAGCCCGATGTTGTTGGCATAGGCATAACCGCCATTGTGGGGAGTTTCGATCACGTCAGATACCCAAGGATGCTCGCGGCGCACCATCTCGGCACTGTCGTCCGACGAGTGGTTATCAACCACTACCACGCGCATGGATAGCGTTCCAGCGGCAGCCTGCAGCGATGCCAGACAGGTGTTCAGCTCGCTGGCCGTGTTATAGTTGACGATGATGATGACGAGATCAGGTACGCTCATCGAATGGCCTCTGCAGGATTGTACCCCAAACAAGGACCTTTACCAAGGTGCCTGGTGGTATAACGTGTGCCTGACGTGTGTAGTTCCTCAGAGGTGCCGTTTGCGTGTATCCAGAGGTGGCTTGTGTTTGCACCGCCAGACAACCCCTACCGGGTAACCGAGCATTTTGGCCACATCGCCCGTCACACAGATGACCGGCAGCCACGCCAGCGCGTGCAGACGCCCGCCCCAGCCAAGCGTGCACAGCTCGGGCAGTAGGCGCTTGAACGCGCGCCACAGAATCGCCGTCAGGGAAGGGATCAGTAATAACCAAAAGAGCGGATGCACCGCCACCGCCAATGCAATAGTGGCCGGGATCAAGCCCAGATAGACGCCATAGCGCAGCAGATGGCGCCCGAAATACAGGTCTGCCTTGCCATCGCCGCGCGCATAACGATAGTACTGTTTAAAAAAGGCCTTCAGGTTCTTGCGTGAGCGGAACCCCACCATCGCCTGGGGGCTAAAGCTAAAGCGGAAACCGGCATCGCGCAGCCTAAAGTCATAAATCAGGTCTTCGCAGTAATCGAGCCACTCGGGATAACCACCCACCGCCTGCCAAGCCGCCTTGCGAAAGGCCACCGAACGCGACGAGGGGGCAAAGGTGGCGGGGTCGATCTCGTCCACACGCGGCAGGGTAATGGCGCCCAGCACCCACTCAAAAAAGGAATGCGGCTCGGATTCAAAAAAGCCGCAGGAGACGTCCGGCGCTTGTGGCTGATCAAAGGGCGCCACGAGGGACTCCAGCCAGCCCGGATGCAGCCGCACCCCGGCATCCGTCACCGCGATCACCTCGCCGCTGGCATTATTGATCGCCAGGTTGCGCCCTTCGGAGATGTTACAGCCTGGCGCTTGCGATGCACGAAGCGGAAAGGGCAACTCGCTCGATTGACTTGTGAGGAATTCATAAGTGCCGTCGCTGGAACCGCCATCGACGATGACCACCTCATCGGGCGGGCGCAACTGGCCGCGCAGGCTTTCGAGCAGGGTGCGGATCGATTGGCCTTCGTTGAGTACGGTCGCGATAAGGCTGACAGTCGGCATCGCCTGCCTTTCAATGTTAATGATTCGGCACATTGTCAAGTGTTTTAATTGACAATTAGCCAGCCAGCTTTATAATACCAGTATAGCCTTTTATGTGAGGAATTGGTACCCAGATGGCCATCCGACTGATCCTGACCGCCGAAAACCCGCTGCTGCGGCATAAATCAAAAAAGGTAACCCGCTTTGGCGATGCCCTGCGCCTGCTGGTGGACGATATGTACGCCACCCTGGTGGAGGCTGAAGGGTTGGGCCTGGCAGCACCGCAGATCGGTGTTCTGCAGCGCGTGTTTGTGATCATCATGCCCGCCGAATATGACGATGAGGGGCGCCTGGTTACCCCCGAAGAGCGCTACACGCTCGTCAACCCCGAGTTTATCCGCATGCGCGGCGAGGCCGAGATGATCGAGGGCTGTCTTTCGGTACCGGGCTTTCGCGGCAAGGTCAAACGCTCGACCGAAGTGACTATCAAAGCCCAGGATATCCACGGCAAACCGATCCGCTACCGCGCCGATGGGCTGTTTGCGCATGCCCTGCAGCACGAATACGACCATCTGGACGGCGTGCTCTATCTCGACCGCCTAGAACGCCCCGAAAATGTCTGGTCGATCCAAAATGAGCCCGACGAGGACTCAGAGCCCCTCACCATCTAGCCCGGCGAGGTAAACCGGCAGTTCCAGCACACTGCCCAGCACCGCCTCGGCGCCGGCGCGTTCCAGTTCGCTGCGTGTGTCATAACCCGTCAGCACACCCACCGCGCGCACACCTGCGCGGCGCGCTGAACGGATATCCAGCGTCGTATCTCCCACCATCATGCACGCTGTTGGCGCCAGCCCCAACCGCTTGACGGCCAGACGCACCGGCCCGGGATGCGGCTTGATCTGCCAGCCATCGCTGCGCGTTACCACTGTTTCGAAATGGCGCCTGATCTGGGCCGCCTCGATAAAGGCATTGCCCTCTTTGGCCTGACGCGTCGTCACCACCGCCAGGCGATAGTGCTTTACCAGTTCATCCAGCAGCTGCGGCACACCAGGGATGATGCGCGAGGCAGCGCTGGTAGCCAACCCTTTGCTGCGGCGGATGCGGTCGGAGAGACCCCAAAAACCGCTGTCGATTCCCAAGCGCTCCATCCAGAGCATGCCGTATGTCACCGCAAGCTCGGTTGACCCTACCAAACCCTTGGCCAGTGCAGCAGTATTCAGCCAGGGAAGGACGCGGTTGAGCGGGGCAAGCCTGTGCGCCAGTCGGGCGCTCCAGCGGTTAGAGGTCACCACCAGGGTGCCGTCCAGGTCGAAAAGGATCGCCTGCAGGGCAGGATACGCGCCGCTCATTTAAAGCGCCGCGCGAGCTCGGCCTCGATATCCGCCCAGCTGAGCTCCTGGGAGTTGAGCAGCACCAGCAGATGATAGATCAGGTCAGCGCCCTCATAAATCAGCCGGTCTTGCGGCTGCAGCGCGCCTGCCACCAGCACTTCTGCAGCTTCTTCGCCGATCTTTTTAAGCATCTCGACCTTGCCAGCCGCCAGCAGCTTGCAGGTGTAGGATCCCTCCCGCGGATGAGCGATGCGCTCCTGAATGGTGGCTTCAAGTTGTTCAATCACAGTCATGATCACAAGCCTCCTGGGGGGATAATGTGCGGAAAAAGCAGCTGACCGCGCCGGTATGGCACGCAGGGCCGGCGGGCGTTACCAGAAACAGCAGGGTATCGGCGTCGCAATCGATGCAGATGCGCTCGATGTGCTGCACATTGCCAGAGGTAGCACCCTTGTGCCACAGTTCCTGGCGGCTGCGGCTCCAGAACCAAGCCTCGCCACTGGCCAATGAGCGCTCCAGCGACGCCCGATTCGAATAGGCCAACATCAGCACCTGGCGGGTCTGCGCGTCTTGCACGATGGTTGGGATTAACCCAGCCGAGTCGAACTTGATTGCGTCCAGGCTGAGGGACGCTGCGTTGATACCCGCCATTATGGGCGCACCGGCACGCCGCGCTCAGCCAGGTATGCCTTAACCTCGGCGACGGTGACTGTATGAAAGTGAAACAGCGAGGCCGCCAGCACCGCACTGGCATGCCCGGTGACGATTCCCTGGTACATATCTTCAAGCGAGCCGGCGCCCCCCGAAGCGATCACCGGGATCGAGACCGCATCTGCGACCGCTCTGGTCACTTCCAGGTCGTAGCCATCCTTGGTGCCGTCACGATCCATGCTGGTGAGCAGGATTTCGCCAGCCCCGCGCGTTTCGACCTCGTGCGCCCAGGCAACGGCGTCCAACCCGGTGGGCACACGTCCGCCGTTGATCAGCACCTCCCAGCCGTCGTTCTGCCGCACGGCTACATCGATCGCCACCACTAGGCATTGCGAACCCAAGTGCTGCGAGGCTTGGTTGATCAGATCGGGGTTGCGCACCGCGATCGAGTTGATCGAGACCTTGTCGGCCCCCGCCAGCAATAACGCCTGCATATCCTCGAGCGTGCGCAAGCCGCCCCCCACGGTAAAGGGGATGTTGATCAAATCTGCCACACGGCGTACCATGTCGATGGTAATGTCGCGACCCTCGTTGGTGGCGGTAATATCCAGAAACACAAGCTCATCGGCGCGCTCACGGCTATAGATGGCCGCCTGTTCGACGGGATCGCCTGCATCGCACAGGTTCACAAACTGCACGCCTTTAACGACGCGCCCGTTCATCACATCCAGACAAGGGATTACCCGTTTTGCCAGCATGCTAGTCTCCTCGTGCAATCTGCAGGGCCTGCGACAGATCGACCGTGCCGCGATAGAGCGCCATCCCAATAATCACGCCTTCAACCCCGCGCCCCGTGACGGCAACCAGATTGCGGATATCCTCGAGCCCTCCTACTCCGCCCGAAGCAATCACCCCCAAGCCGGCAGCCTCGGCCAGCTCAGCCATGGCGTCGGCGTCCACGCCGGTCTGCATGCCGTCGCGGGCGATATCGGTATAGATGACCCTGGTCACGCCTTTGCGCGCGTAGCGCTGCGCCAGTTCGACAGCACGCACAGCAGTGGTGTGGGTCCAGCCCTGAGTAGCGACAAAGCCGCCGCGTGCGTCAATGCCCAGCGCGACACGTTCGGCACCCCAGCGTGCCAGCAGGTCTTTCACCAGCTCGGGATGATCGATCGCGGCAGTGCCCAATACCACCCTGGTGACGCCCATTTCAAACACCTGTTCAACCTGTTCAACGCTGCGCAAGCCGCCGCCGAACTGTATCGGCACGTTTACTGCGTTTATTATGCGCTGCAGGGCCGCCAGGTTGGCGCTGCCGGAAAGGGAGAAAGCGCCGTCCAAGTTGACGACATGCAGCCACTCGGCTCCCAGGCCCACCCAGTGACGCGCCATCTCTTCGGGAGCATACGAAAAGACGGTTTGCGCCTCCAGCTCGCCTCGCATCAAGCGCACGCAGTTGCCCGCGCGCAGATCAATAGCCGGATAAAGAATCATGCGCACATCCTGACAAAATTCCGCAGCACAGCCTCTCCAGTATCCTGGCTCTTTTCGGGATGAAACTGGATGCCCAGCATGGTGCCGCGCGCTACTGCGCTGACATACGTGCAGCCATATTCGGTGGTTCCAATGACATCTCCTGACAAAGCCGGCTGAGCGTAGTAGGAATGCACAAAGTAAAAATAGCTATCCTCAGCCAGGTTATCCCACAGGGGGTGAGAGCATTCCTGATGCACCTGGTTCCAACCGATCTGTGGCACCGTCAGCCCGTCGCCAAAGCGCACGATCCTGCCGGGCAGCAGGCCCAACCCGAGGATGCCAGGCTGCTCGTCGCTTGCCTCAAAGAGCAGCTGCAACCCCAGACAGATCCCCAGATAGGGGATGCCAGCTTGCAGGGCCTCAACCAGCGGCTCAATCAGCCCGAGGGCCTGCAGGTCGGCCATGGCATCGCCAAAGGCGCCCTGCCCGGGCAGCACCAGCGCCGAGGCGCGTCGAATATCCGCTGGCACGTTGGATACTTTCACTTGGCAGTCCAGGCGTACAAGCGCCATATAGATGCTGCGCAGGTTGCCCATGCCATAGTCGATCAGGATGATCACGCCAGCATGCCCTTGGTAGAAGGCACACCTGCCTGACGCGGGTCGAGCTCGACCGCCGCCTCGAGCGCACGGCCAAGCGCTTTAAAGGCCGCTTCGATCACGTGGTGGCTGTTACGGCCGTGCATGAGCTTGATGTGCAGCGTCAGCCCGGCGTTTGCCGCCAAAGCCTGCATGAATTCGCGCACCAGACAGGTCTCAAAGTCGCTGACGCGCTCGCTGAGTAACTCGACATCGTAAACCAGCATGCCGCGCCCCGAAAAGTCCAGCGCCACCAGCACGAGGGCCTCGTCCATGGGGATGAACTGGCTGCCGTAGCGCGTCATGCCGGCCTTGTCGCCGACAGCCTCTTTAAGTGCCAGCCCCAGGCTGATGCCCAGGTCTTCGATGGTGTGGTGATCGTCAATTTCGGTATCGCCCTGGCAATCTACCGACAGGTCGATATGGCTGTGCACCGCCAGATGCTGGAGCATGTGGTCCATAAAAGGCACGCTGCTCGAGCCCTGCCAGACGCCGCGGCCATCCAGGTCCAGCTCCAAGTGAATCTGTGTCTCACGGGTCTTGCGGTCAACTGTACCGATGCGCGGAGCGTTCATCGCACCTCCTGATTTGCCAACTCTCTCAGAGTCACCCACACCGCGTCGTTCTGGCTCGGTGTGCCGATGGTAATACGCACGCAGTCATCCAACGCGCTGTCCGGATAATAGCGCAGGATGATCCCGCGCGCTTCCATGGCCTTGCGCAAGGTAGGCATCGGGATGCCCACCACCTTGCAAAACAGATAGTTAGCCTGGCTGGGATACAGCCGCAGAAACGGCAGTGTCTCAAGGCGTTCGCGTGCCTTTTCGCGCTCGGCGATAATACGCTGCACGGTCGCCATAGCGCCCGGCAGGTCCTCCAGGGTCGCCAGTGCCGCGGCTTGCGCCAGACCATTTACATTATAGGGCGATTTGATGCGTTCGAGTGCCGACATCAGGTCGGGCGGGAAAACGCCATAGCCGACCCGCAACCCTGCCAGACCCGCCCATTTACTGAACGTGCGCAGCACGATCAGGTTATCGTAGCTCTTGGTCAGCGCGACGGCTGAGCGCTCGCTGAACTCGACATAGGCCTCATCCAGCACCACCAGGAGCGGCAGCTCAAGCAGCCTCGTCAGGGTGCTTTTGGGCAGCAGCTGACCATCAGGATTGTTGGGGCTGGCCACAAAGCACAACCTGGGTTGGCCGTCGCTGCAGAGGCGTTCGATCGCCGCCATATCCAGCTGGAAGGCTGAGTCGCGCGGAATCTCGACCAGCTGCATATCGTTGACGGCAGTATAGTGCTTGTACATACCAAAGGTAGGCGGAAAGCTGAGCACCTCGCGGATACCGCCCACACCGGCCTCGGGCCGGAAAAGGGTCACGATCTGGTCGATCAGCTCGTCCGAGCCGTTCCCCACCATCACGCGCGCGGCGTCCACCCTCAGGTAGCTGCCGATGGCGCTGCGCAGTTGGCGCGAGATCGGGTCGGGATATTCCTGCCAGGCGTTGTAGCCGATGATGGCCTGTAACGCGCGCCGGGAGGGCCCGAACGGGTTTTCGTTGGCGTCCAGCTTGATCAGCTGGCCCACCAGCATGCCCAGATGCGCCGCTACCACTTCGAGCGGATCGGGGGCATATTCGGCCATCGACGCAGCGCGTTTGCCGAGATAGCGGCTGAACTGAACGCCCTCAGCCATGTCTGACCTCCTGGTCACATGCTTGCAATCTCACCCGCACAGCCTGGGCATGCGCCGTTAGACCCTCTTCTTCCGCCAGGGTGATGGCGGTAGCCGAGAGCGCCGGCAGGGCGTCGGGGTTGATATTGAACACCGAGGTGATCTTTACAAAATCCCAGATGTTTACCGGAGACGAAAAGCGCGCTGTGCGGTTGGTGGGCATGATGTGGCTGGGGCCGATAGCATAGTCGCCCAGAGCCTCAGAAGCCCACTCGCCCACGAACACTCCGCCGGCATTGCGCACCTGGCCGAGGCGCTCCCAGGCATCCGCCAGCAGCAGACAAAGGTGCTCGGGGGCATACTCGTTGGCGAGCTGGATTGCCTCATCCACATCCTCTGCCAGCACGATCGCCCCGTTGGACTCCAGCGACGCGCGGATGGTCTCCGCACGGCTCAGGCTGGTCAGCTGGCGGCCGATCTCGGCCTGCACGCGCTCAGCCAGCTGACACGATGGGGTAATCAGGATAGCCGAAGCCAGCGGATCATGCTCGGCCTGCGCCAGCATATCGGCAGCTGCAAAGACGGGGTTGGCGCTTTCATCTGCCACCAGCAGCGTCTCGGTGGGTCCGGGCAGCTGGTCAATATCGACACTGCCATATACACGGCGTTTGGCCAGCACCACAAAGATGTTGCCGGGGCCGAGAATTTTATCAACCCGCGGGATCGACGCCGTGCCATAAGCCAGCGCGCCGATCGCCTGCGCGCCGCCGACGGCGTAGACCTCGTCCACACCGGCAGCGTAGGCAGCCGCCAGGATCGTCTGGCTGAGTTGGCCGCCGCGCGGCGGTGTGGCGACCACGACGTGCGGCACTCCTGCCACCTTGGCTGGCACTGCCGCCATCAGGAGCGAACTGGGATAAGGCACCCTTCCGTTAGGGGCATAGATGCCCACGCGCTCGAGCGGCCGCACCATCTGTCCCAGGGTCCCCTCATCGCCCCAGTTGAGCCAGGAACCCGCCTTCTGCAGCTGGTGAAAGGCGGCAATGCGTTCGGCAGCATGCGTCAGGGCGTCGCGCAGCGGCTGGGGAGTGGATTGCCAGGCACGTTCGATCTCTTCTGCACTGACCCGCAGCGGCTCGACCGCCCCTCCATCTAGCAGAGTGCTATAGTGTTGAACGGCCGTGTCACCATCATTGCGCACGTCGTTCAGAATGGTGGCGACCACCTGATCGAGCGTCATGGGTTTGCCAAAGAGCCGCTCGATACTCGATTGCAGCTCAGGCGAGCCCGTAATTTCATCCAGCGGTTTGCGTGCCAGCACGCTCGCACGTGCCGCTTGGGCGCCTCTTACAATGCGGATCGCCTCACGTGTTGTCATCGGCCTGTTCTCCTGCGTTGCGCTGTGCAACAGCGCTGCTCAGTTGGTTGACCAACGCCTGGATACGCTCAAGGTGCAGCTTGTGGCTGGCGCGGTTGACCACCAGCACCGCCTCAGACTCAAGCAGCGTGTCCAGCTCCACCAGGCCGTTATCGCGCAGGGTGATGCCCGTCTCCACCAGGTCGACCAAAACTTCGGCCAGGCCGACACCGGGGGCCAGCTCGACAGAGCCGCTCAACGGGATGATCTCGGCAGAAATGCCCTGCTGGTTAAAGTAATCGAGCGTCAGGTTGGGGTATTTGGTTGCCACCCGCAGATGCGGCATCAGGCGGAGGTTGCGCCCCTGCACCTCGGGCGGACCCGCCAGCACCAGGCGGCACCTGCCAAAACCGAGGCGTAAGGGTTCCAGCAGGTCGCGCTTGCCCTCGCGCAGCACGTCCAGGCCCACTACGCCCAAATCGGAGGCGCCATACTCGACATAGGTCGGCACATCCACCGGCTTGGCCAGGATAAAACGCAGGGTATCGGATTGGTCGTTAAAGATCAACTTGCGCCCCGCTAAAGCCCCCAGCGGGAACTGGTAGCCCAGCCAGGTGAGCATGTCCATCACCTGGTCTTGCAGACGCCCCTTTGGCAGGGCGATAGTTAACGTGTCCATACAGATAACTCCTTTTCCAGTTCGGCGCGTAATAGATCGCGAGTCGTGTTATCTCGGATAATCCGGTAGCCCTCGCCGGCTGTCAGCAGCAGCATGCTGATGCCGCGGCTGGCCGCTTGCTCGATCAGGGCGGCCTCATCCAGCTCGAGCACATCGCTCTGGATACACCAACCGCTCTGGCGCAGGCTGCCCAACAGGTCGCCCAGCTCGAGCGCCGCCGGCGCGCTTACCAGCATATCGGGTGCAGCTGAGACCTCGGGCTTGGTCAACACCAGGGCACGCTCGAGGCTGATGGCAAATCCGACGGCTGGCAGGTCGTTGCCAAAGTTGGCCAGCAACTGGTCGTAGCGTCCGCCGCCGCATACGGGAAAACCGAGCCCCTTGATATAGCCGCGAAAGGCGATGCCGGTGTAATAAGCCATGTTGCGGGTCTCGCCCAGATCCAAAATGATGTAGCGCGCATAGCCCCACTGCTCCAGACGGTCATAGACAGCCTCGAGGCGCGCCAGGGCTTGTTCGGCATCCTCTCCGGTGCTCAGCTGGCGGGCTGCGGCCAGGATCGGCCGCCCACCGCTCAGGCTGGGCAACGTGCGCAGCGCTTGGGCGGTAGCGCCCTCTACGCCGTATTCGGCCAGAACCTGGTCGAGTTCGAGCGGATTGCGTCGGTCAATGGCCAGCTCCAGGCGGCGCCGCGGAGCGTCGTCCAGCTCAGACTGCCTGAGCAAGGCAGCCATAAAGCCCACATGCCCGAGGTTGATCTGGAAGTCAGCCAGACCAAGCGTACGCAGCGTCTCGATGGCAAGGGCCAGCACTTCGGCATCCGCCTGCACGGTATCGGCGCCCAGCAGCTCAATGCCGGCTTGAGTAAATTCACGTTGGCGGCCGGCCTGCGGCTCTTCGTAGCGAAACACTCTGCCGATGTAATAAAAGCGCAGCGGCATGGGTTGGTCATAGAGTTTGCTGGCGGCAATGCGCGCTGTAGGCACCGTCATATCGGGACGCAAAGCCAACAGCTGACCCTCGCGGTCGACAAAGCGAAAGACACGGTCCTGCAGGGCTTCGTTCGAGCCCGTCACCAGCATATTGTAAAACTCAAAGGTGGGCGGGATAATGCGCCCATATCCCCAACTCAGGAACTGCTCGTGCAGCCGGCGTTCGCATTCGGTAATTTCGGCCGCCCCCTCAAAAAAGAGGTCTGCCACGCCATGCGGGATCCTTCCCGCCTTGATTGCTGTTCCCATCTCGTTGTGCCTCCTAGAATGAAAAAAGACCAGCTCTCGCGAGCCAGTCTTTGCGGGTGAGCCCAACTGCTGCTTTGCAGCCGGATAGCTCACCCAGTGTTATGATGATGGAGGAGCGTTCCGGAGCAGGCAACTAAACGAGCAGATCGCTCTGCCCGAACAAGACCCGGTGTGCCGTTGCGTTTCATACCAAAGATCATATCACGCCCGTAATAAACTGTCAATTTGTATGCCTTGAGGGCAAGCCCTAGAATGGGAGCGTGTTCTTTGATGTAACCTCGGCATTGAAGAAGCGGTGCGCTCCGCCGGCGGCCATCCGAGTGCGGGTCGAGCCTCTGCCTTGATTTGACGTCCGAGAGCCGAAGGTGACAATAGGGTCTATGAGAATGATCGACGCCCATTGCCACATCTTTCCCCCGGAACTCATTACCAACCGCAGCACCTATGCCGAACGCGAAATCTGGTTCGGCGAGCTTTATGCTGACCCGCGCCATCACCTGGCCAGCGCCGAAGAGCTGGTCGCTTCCATGGATGCCGCCCAGATAGAAGCGTCGGTCGCGATCGGTTTTGCCTTTAACGACCCGGGTCTTTGTGCGCTGTGCAACGACTATGTCCTGGATGCCGCCGCACGCTTCCCGGAGCGGTTGCTGCCCTTTGCAGTAGTCCAGCCGGCCTCGGGAGAGGTTGCCCTGCGCGAGGCGGAAAGATGCCTGGAGCACGGCGCCTTTGGCATCGGTGAGCTGCAGCCGGATGGCCAGGGCTACTCGCTCGAAGAGCAGGCCCTGCTTGATCCGCTGATGGCGCTGCTGAAAAGCCGTGAAAAGCCCGTCATGTTCCATGTCAATGAGCAGCTCGGGCATGCTTACCCGGGTAAAGGCGCCAACGGCGTGGTGGCCGGCTATGCATTGTGCAGCCGCTATCCCGAAAACAAAATTATCCTCTCGCACTGGGGCGGCGGGTTGCTCTTTTACGAGCTGATGCCCGAGGTACGCCGTACCCTCCAGAACGTCTATTACGACACCGCTGCCTCCACGCTTTTGTATGACGAGCGCATCTTTAGCGCGGCAATGAGCTGGATGCCGAACAAGATCCTGTGGGGCTCAGATTACCCGCTGCTGCGGCAAAAGCGCTTTCGCGACTATGTCCTCAACCTGCCCCTCACCGATGATCAGCAGCAAGCCCTCTGCGGCGGCAACGTCTTCGCCTTGCTGGGGCTGAGCGAGGCAACGCCATGAGCCGCGTAAGGGTGTTCGTGGCAGCTCAGCTGCCCGATGGCATTCTACAAGAGGTCGGCAAGCTGCAGACGGCCATGCAAAAGATACCCGGCAACCGCTCGGTGCGCTGGGTCAATTCGAGCGGCATCCACATTACCTTTAAATTCATTGGCGATACGGACGCCGACGAACTGCCAGCTCTCGCGCGCGCCATCGATAGCGCCGCCCTGCGGATCTCGCCGATTTTCACTGCCACCGGCTCGTTAGGGTGCTTTCCCAACCAAACGCGTCCGCGGGTCATCTGGCTGGGTCTGCAGGATGAGCAGCACGGATTGCGGCGTGCCTTCCAGGTACTGGACGACGAAATGGCCAACGCCGGCATCGCGCGCGATACACGCCCCTTTCAACCGCACCTGACGCTTGGGCGAGTGCGTAATGGCGCGATGAGCGCCGAGGTAGAGGCTTTGGGGCGCAGCATCGCCAGCTGGCCGGCATTACCGCCGCAGCCGTTCGAGATAAACGAGGTGGCGCTAATCTCGAGTACACTCAAACCCTCCGGTGCGGAATACACCGTGTTGCATCATGTCCGCTTAGCCGCCAGGCCTGACCAGTGGCGTCCCAACACCATCCAGAGCCCCAGCATCCGCAATTGACATGATTACTGCTCCCCCTTTATACTCACATCTAGCTCACGATTGGAGATTGAATGAGCCGCGTTGTAAACCTTTCGACCACCGGCAAGACGCGTAATCAGCAGCGCCGTACGATTGCCGAAGCCCTCAGGTTGTTGATGTTCAAGCGCGCGACCTGGCTGCCACGATCGTCTTTAGCCTGCGCGCCATCGCCGAGACCATCGAAGTGACCACCCGCGCCTGGGAAGACCGCGACTATTTTTTAAAGGCAGATCGCTTTCGCCTCGATTGGGAATGGGTAACCCCTGCCGCGCAACAGCTGAGTAAAGTAATCCTGAATGAGCGCTGGAACGAACTGCCAGAGGTGCTGGCCGAGCTGGCGCCGCGTTTCGCCGATATCAGTATCGCCAAGATGACGCGCCCGCCCGAGACCTGGGCCGGTGCCTACCGTGAGCTTACACAGAAAGGCTAACCATGAACCTACCTACCCAAATTACTTCCGTTGCGGTGTATCAGCAGAGCGCGCGCATCGAGCGCAGCGGCATGGCGGATGTATCCGCCGGCCTTAACGACTTGCTTGTCTCCGACCTGCCCAGCACGCTCGATCCCTCCAGCGTACGCGCGCGGGTGCTCAGCCAAGGCGGCGTTAGCCTGATGGGACTGGATGTGCGAACCAGCTACTATCAGGTGCCCGTGCAGGAACAGATCAGGGACCTGACCCAACAGCTCGAGGCACTCACAGCACGCAAACGTGCGCTCACCCTCGAGCTCGAACTACTGGCGAACCAAAAGTCATATCTGCTCAGCGCCCTGGAGACCGGCGCACAACAGCTGCCGCGCGGGATCGCCTTTGGCAAGCGCGAGGGCGAAGCCATGCAGAGCTTTTTGGTGGCCAGCTCGGAAAAGATCGCCCAGATCGATGCGCAGCTGCCCGAACGCGAACAAGCCCTGCGCAACTTGGAGCTAGAGATCTCCCATGTCGAACGGCAGTTAGCCGAGACGGGCCGCCAGCCCGCCACCACCGGCTATAGCGTGCTGGTGAGCATCGACGCGCGTGAGGCGGCCCAGGCAGAGGTCAGGCTGAGCTACCGGGTGGCGAATGCCTCCTGGTCGCCGTTGTATGATATCCGCCTGAGCGGAGATGCCGCACCGCAGATGACGCTTACATATCTGGCAGAGGTCAGCCAGAACAGTGGGGAGGCATGGGATAACGTCTCTCTGACACTCTCGACCATGCGCGAGCACTCCCTCAGCGAGGTGCCCGAGATGGACCCCTGGTACCTCACGCCCATCGAAGCCATCGCCCGCCGGGCTCCGGCTTTGATGATGGCCCGCGCGTCTGAGCCGATGCCGGAGGAATCCGCCCAAGTCTGGAACAAAGAAGAGGTTCAAGTGGCCGAGGTGATTACCTCTGGCCCGGCGATCGCCTACCAGGCGACCCAGGCCGTCAGCATCCCGCCAGATGGCACCCCGCACAAGACGACCATCGCGGTGATCTCACTCGAGCCGGCGGTCGATTATGTGGCAGCACCCAAGCTCGACCAGGCCGCTTACCGCCGCGCCAAGGTCACCAACCGCAGCCCCTACCATTTGCTGGAGGGCGAGGCCAACCTGTTCTGGGGCGACGAATTCCTGGGCCAGGTGCACCTGGAAGCCGTGGCACCCGAAGCCAAGTTTGAGCTCTCGCTGGGGGTGGATGAGCGCATAGCAGTAGAGCGCAAGCGTACCCTGCACGAGGTCGACAAGGTGCTGCTGCGTGATCTGCGCAAGGTGACGACCGGCTATACCACTACCCTGACGAACCACACCAGTGCACCGCAGCAGCTTGTGCTGCGCGACCATATCCCTGTCGCCAACAGCGAAAAGGTGTCGGTGCAGCTGGAATCCAGCAGCCCGGCCGCGAAACCCGACGACATGGGCCTGCTCGAGTGGCAGCTGGAACTGCCACCGCAAGTGCCGGTAGAGGTGACGTTCCAGTTCAGCATCCAGCACCCGCGCGGGGTGCGTCTACATGGCATGCCCGAGCTGGACTAGACGGGGTGCTCGCTTAGCCAGTGCTCGGCGTAGCCTTCGAGCGTCTCAAAGCGGGCGCCCATATCCTGCAGCGCCGCGATTACCTGATCGAGCGCCTGCAGGGCAAACTCGCCGGTGTTGCGGTGTAGAAACGGCTTAAAGGTGATGCGCGCCTCGTCGGTTTGAATCGTCTCGGGCGTCGCGACAAATTCCCATGGGTGCAGGTAGAGCACCAGGGGTGCCTCGAGCCTTTGCGCGCAGAGGTACGCGTCCATGCGCCGGCACAGGTCGATAAACCACTTGCCCCCTTTGAGGCGCAGCATGGGCCACTGGTCGCGCGAGCGCTGCTTTTCCTCACCTGCGGTGACTTCAACATCATAGAACACCGGCACCTCGGCCAGGGGCAGATTGCCAGGCGCCGTCCAGTCGTCAGCCGCTGGGCGATAAGGCACGAACGATCGCCCCACGAAATAGGCCGGCAACGATGAATCTGCGATATAGCCCTGATCTGCCAGGGCTTGAATCAGGGTGCTAGAGCCAAACAAGCGCGGCGCGCGAAACGAACGCGGCCGGCGGCCAGCCACGCGCGTGACGGTCTCGGTTGCCAGGGCGATGCGCCCGGGGATCTCACTATCCAGGATGAGGGCGTCGCCCGGCATACTGAATACCGCGTCGCCGAGGGTTTCGTGGTACATGGTGTGGCAGCCAATCTCGTGGCCAGCCGCAGAGATCTGCTCGACCAGCCCCGGAAAGGCGAGCGCCTCGCGCCCAGTGAACATGAAACTGGCCGGGATGCCGCGCGCCGCCAGGATCTCGAGGATGCGCGGGGTTCCCTCGCGCATCCCATGATAGTCGCTGGTCCATGAGCCGGTGTCGGGCTCCATATCGAACGAAACGATTACGCTGCGCTGCATCGGCTGACCTCGCTTAACGGCTGAAATACTCGTCCATCATCGGGCTAAAGGGTACCGGGCCGCTTTCGGTGATCTCATAGCCCGTCTCGATGCGTGCGCCGTGCAGCTCGGGATGCCCGAAAAAGCTCACGTCGACACACACCGCCATGCCGGGCTTTAGCACATCGTTGCTGTTGGGCCCAAAGAAGGGCTCTTCGGCCTCGTGCAGGCCAATGGTGTGTGCAAAGGGGCATACCAGGTACTTCCAAAAGCCGTGCTTGACAAAATAGTCGCGCCCGGGAGCGTCGATCTCACGCCCAACCTTGCCCACCACCAGCCGTTCCTTGGTGAGGTGCATCACTTCTTTGAGGTGCTTGAAAGCCTCCTGCTGGGCGGGCGAATAAGTGCCATCGACGGGCAAAAAGTCGCCCACCACGCCGGCATAACCTCTGACCTTGGGAGCAATGCCGATCATCACCGTTTCGCCAGCCTGCATGATACGGCTGGTAGCCGTCGGCACCACCGCGCTGGAGCGCTCACCCGACCCGACGATCGGGCTAAAGCCGAATCCGCTGGCACCGCGGCTGCGCGCGGCGTATTCTCCCACGGCAGCCACCTCAATCTCGCTGACGCCGGGAGCGATTTTCTCTTTCATCGCCAGGTAGCAGGCATCCGACAGTTTAAAGGCCGCCCGAATTTGCTCGAGCTCCCAGAGTGACTTGTCATAACGTAAAGCGACGTACTGCGGGGTGATATCCACCAGCGCTGCACCGCTAAAGCCCTCGACGATCTGGCCATAACAATCGGCCGGCATGCGTCCACCGCCCACCAATCCCACCCGGCGCACATCGCCAAACATGACATGCAGCTCGTCAAAGAGGGCGGGGAAATCGGTGATGGTGGCGTTGGGATATTCCTCGTTGGGCACCATAAAGACGGTAAAGTTGCGCGTCTCGGTGATGGCACTATCCAACTTGGCAAACGGCTCGCTTTCGGGGCCGCCCAACAGCATGGGAGTGCCGCTGCGCGGGATCAGCACAGCACCGCTTTCGAACTGCGGGCACCAGCCCGTCAGGTACCAGCCATTGCCAATGTTGAACTCGTCGTAATACACCAGCACGATATCCAGGCCCTGCTGTGCCATCAGAGCGCGCACGTTGGCGATGCGTCTGTCACGTTCCTTCAGCGTCAGATATGCCATGTTTAACTCCTTGTTGTGGTGTAATGCTGATGACTGGGTTAACCAGCGCTCCCAGTCCGGCCATGCGGATCTCGATGATATCCCCTTCAGCCAGCGTAAAGATGTCTGGCGGGACAATGCCGGTGCCGGTCATGGCAAAAACCCCTTGCGGGTATTCGTTGCAACGTCCCAGCCAGTCGGCCAGCTCGCTCAGGCGACGATGTATGCGGCTGGTGTAAGTGCTGCCGGCAAACGCCTCGCCGCCCGCGCGCAGGATGCGGCAGTCGACCTGGATATCTACCGGATTAAAGCTCGCCTCCGCCAGCACGATAAAGGGTCCCAGCGCGCAGCTGCGCGTATATACCTTGGCCTGCGGCAAATAGAGCGGATTTTGCCCCTCGATGTCGCGCGAGCTCATGTCGTTGCCGATAGTATAGCCAATGATCTCGAGTGCGGGGGTTAGCAGCAGCGTCAGCTCAGCCTCGGGCACGTTCCAGGTGGAGTCGGCCCGAATCGCCACGGCATCGCCGCTGGCGACCACACGCGGACCGGTGGCTTTGAAAAAGATCTCCGGGCGTTCGGCGCTATAGACTTGGCCGTAGATAGTGGGCGCATTGGATTCGCGCATACGCGCTTCGCGGCTCATCTCATAAGTCACGCCAAAAGCCCACACCTCCTGGGCATCGATGGGTGCCAGATAGCGGATGCCGGCGTCAGGGTCATTGAGCTGTGCAGCCGGGCCGATCAGGCGGTAACTTTCGGTACCATCCAGCAGATCAGTAATCGCCGCCGAGGGGCGTCCCGCAGCAGCCTGCAGCCAGTCCGCTAGGCTGGTAAAGTGATCCAGGGCATAGAGTTGGCCGTTGACGACAAGGCACCAGGCGGCTTGTTGGTCGAGCATCAGGTGGCAGAGGGCGTTGTTGGGGATCAAGCGCTGGCCTCCTGTGTTTGTTGGGGGCATTGTAACCATGGCGCGGGATATCGTCCAGCCGTAAACGAAAACAGCGACCTTTGCAAGCCGCTGTCGTTGGGGTGAGCGGTGGGATTCGAACCCACGGTCTTCTGGGCCACAACCAGATGCCTTAACCACTCGGCTACGCCCACCATAGAGCGGGGTCCATTCTAGCTGAGGTTGTCGTTTTTGCCAACTTTAGCTGCCGACATCTTGCTGGATTGCAGATAGACATAGATCATGCGCTGCGCACTGGTCAGCAGCGTACCGATCGCCAGGATCCACAGCATCGGCACCACCAGTCCGCTGACGAGGCCGATCAGTATCAGGATGCCGCGTTCAACGCGTGACAGCAGCCCCACATGGCAGCGCACGCCGATGCCCTCAGCACGCGCTCTCGCATAGCTGACCATCATCGAGCCAAAGGTGGCGACGAGGGCCAGCAGGGCATTGCGCGGCTCGGTGGATTGCAGGCAACGCCAGGCGAGCGCCAGCAGTACCGAGAACTCGCTGACACGGTCGAGGGAAGAATCCAAAAAGCCGCCAAAAGCCGTCACGCGGTTCATCTCGCGCGCAACCGCGCCGTCAAAGGCGTCAAAAAACATCGCGACTGCCAGCACCAGGGCGCCCCAGCGCAGATCCACCAGGGCGATTATCACCGCCGCCGCCAGGTTGATTAGGCAGCCCAGGATGGTAAGCAGGTTGGGCGATGCCCCCAGCCGGATCAATACGCGCGCAATCGGCTGAACGATGCCTCTGGTGACCTTTCGCAGCCAGTTGGTTAACATAGGCACTCCACCTACAAGAATACCGCCATACTAGCCCAACAGCGCAGGCTGTCAACGTCTGTTGACGAGTGCGAGTGCCACTCGTACACTTGTTCTAGTAGTCAGGATGAGAGCATGAGCAGCAACCGCATTGCAGAGCTGCGCGCACGTCTGCAGCAGATGGGTCTGATCAAGCCGGCCAGCAAAGTCGTTGCTCGCCCTGCAAAGCGCACCATCGAACAGCTGGTACCGGGCGTGTGGCGCGAGGCTGCCGGCATGCGCTGTTATTATCACGTGGAAGCATATCCCCTCGAGCACGCGCATGGCTGCCGAGCCCTGCGCGAGGCGCTGGAGGTTGCCCCTGACGAGTGGACGCCCTTCCTGGTCAACCTCGAAGAGGCTCCGCTCGACCTGCGCCAGGCGGTATTCATCGATACCGAGACCTCTGGCCTGGGGCAGAATCCCTCGACCTATGTCTTTATGGTGGGGGCAGGGCGCTTTATCGGCAACCAGTTCATTGTTGGGCAGTACCTGATGCCCGATTTTGTCTCCGAAGAGGCCCTGCTCGAGCTGCTGGCTGCCGACCTGGATGGCCGCCGGGGGCTGGTGACCTTTAACGGCCGCACATTCGACTGGCCTCTAATCGAGATGCGCTACATGCTCAACCGGCGCATCCCCCCGGATGTGGCCTCTCCGCACCTCGACCTGTTACCTCTGGCGCGGCGACTGTGGCGGCGCCGGCTGGTCTCGTGCGCGTTGGGATCGCTCGAAAACAACCTGCTGGGTCTGCAGCGCAGCGGCGCGGATGTGCCAGGGTATCTCATCCCTCAACTGTATCGCGAATATGTCGATTACGGCCTGGCCGAACCGATGGCCGGCGTTTTTTACCACAATGTCCAGGACGTGCTCAGCATGGTCTCACTGTCAGCCATAGCTGGCCAAACCCTCTCTGCGCTGGGAAACCCCGACATGGCGCCGGCAGCTGATTTTCTGGCGTTGGGCAAGCTCTTTACCCGCCTGGGCCGGCACGACGACGCCCTGCGCGCCATGGAGCTGGCGGCGGGCAGCGGCCCCGATCGCGACGAGCAGGCACTGGCGCTCAGGCAGTGGTCGATGCTGCTCAAGCGCCTCGGCAAATGGCAGGAAGCCGCCGATATCTGGGAGGCGCAGCTGGGGCCCGACAGCTTGTATGCCTACGAGGAGCTGGCCAAGTATCACGAACACCAGCGGCGTGACCCGTACGCCGCCGCCGTGGTGGTGCGCCAGGCGCTCGAGCAGCTGGCCGCACAGGGGGCCGTGCTCTCGCGTCTTGAGGCTCAGCTGTACGAGAACAGTTTCAGGCACCGTCTGGAACGTCTGGAACGCCGAACAGCCCGCCAGGACGGGACGCGCTGAACTGGTAGTAGCTGCCCAACTCGATAAAGCCCGCCCGCCAAAGGGCAGCGGGCAGTTCGGGATCTGCCATGCAGTGCACGCCCACTTCGTCGAGCCGCTCCTGGGCTGCCCATACCAGCAGAGCGCGTAAGAGGTGTATAATGGGCTCCTCGTCGCCGCGCAGGGATTCGATCCACACGCCGGCATAGACGAGGGTTTGCACGCGCACAAGCTGCGCTTCGGCGAGCGTTTCGCTGGCATGCAGCAGCTGGGCGCGTTGCGTGCGGATGGCGCCGTTTGGCAGTGGGTATGGCGCTTTTGCGACCTGAAGTCGCAAACCATCCGGCAGAGAATGCTGCGGCAACGTGCCATCCAGGCGGTAGACCATCAGCGAGGAGGCCTCTGCGCTCTTGGCCAGGCCAGCCCGCATAAAAGCACGTTGAGAGGCGAGGTTATCCTGCGCGACGACGGCGCGAAAGCACTGGATGCCGTCAGCGGCTGCCCGGCTGAGCGCCAGACTGATCAGGCGCGTGGCAATGCCACGGCCGCGATACGCTGACTGCACACCGAGCAGGTCGAGTTCAAGGCGCGATCCGCACGTGTCGGCGGTCAGCAGGCAGCTGCACAAGCCCGCCGGAGCGCCGTCAGGCTCAGCCAGCGCCAGGTAGCAGCGCTGCTCGGGGCGCGCCAGGATCTCGGCTATCTCGGCAGCGGTGTATGACGAGTCGCCCAGCGAGGTGTGCTCGGCTTGGCGCACCAGTTCAGCATCCGCAAATGTGGCATCGGCCAGGCGAAACGTGATCTCGTTCATCGCGACAGTATAAAAGGAGTCAGCACGCATGCCAATCTATCAGGATTACGCCCACGTCTACGACCGCTCCGGCCAGCTGAGGTTCAGCATGCGCATGCTGCGCTACCTTGACGAGCTGCTGGAGCGCTTTGCGGTGCCGGGTACCCGTATGATCGACTTGGCCTGCGGTACGGGCACGGTGGCGATCGGAATGGCTCTGCACGGCTTTACGGTGGAGGGCATCGACGGCTCGGCCGAAATGCTGGCCGAGGCTGCCCTCAAGACCCCCGCCGGCACCGCAATCTGCTGGAGCCAGCAGGATATGCGCACCTTTAGCGCCCAGCCGGCCCATCTGCTCACCTGCCTGTACGACAGCCTCAACTATATCCTCACCAACGACGAATTACTGGCGGTCTTTCGCCGAGTGCGCGCAGCCCTCGAGCCGCACGGCCTTTTTATCTTTGATATGAACACCCCCTGGGTGTTGGCCAACCACTGGGATGACGCCACCCTGGTTCTCGACACCCCAGACCTGACCACCATCCTGCAGAGCGTCTATGACCCGCACCAGCAGCGCGCCGGTGTAACCGTGACCTGCTTTGAGCGCCAGGGGGAGCTGTACCGCAAAATCCAGGAGAACCACCAGGAGCAAGCCTACCCGCTGGAGCAGATCTCGGATAACCTGGTGCGCTGCGGATTTCAGATCGAGGCGCTCTACGAGTGCTTTACGTTCGACCCCGCCGACGATTCTACCCAGCGCGCCCTGTGGGTGGCGCGCCGCCGGCCTGTTGACGGCTTGCATCTCTTGTGATAGAATAGGATACGTAAGATAAGCGTGCTAATTCGAAAGTAAATGAAAGCTGATTTGGTCCGTAAACCGTTCCGTCATGAGAGGCTGGAGCTGATCCTGCAGCAGCTCGGCAAAGATGGATATGTCTCGGTTTCGGAACTGGCTGAGCGCACCAATGTCACCACGGCTACCATTCGCACCGACCTGGAATGGCTGGAACAAAACGGCCGGCTGCTGCGCACCCACGGCGGGGCAGTGCCCTACCAATCCGGCGAGGGTGCGCTTTCATTTGCAGCGCGTCAGCGCGAAAACATCGCCGAGAAAGAGCGCATCGGCGCGGCGGCCGCCGAACTGGTGCAGGATGGCGAGGGCATCGTGCTGGATGCCAGCACTACAGCCTGGCACATGGCACGCCATCTGATCACGCGGCGCGACCTGACGGTGGTGACCACCGGCCTGTATGTGGCGCTCGAGTTGCTGCGCGCCCCAGGCATCAGCGTGATCCTGCCGGGCGGTTCAGTCTGGCGCGAAGCCGCCTCAGTGACGGGCCCCCTCAGGCTCGAAACGCTCAACCATGGCAACCTGCAGGCGGGCTATTTTTCGGGACGTGGTCTTTCGCTGGCAGAAGGTCTGACAGATGCTAACCTGGCCGAGGTCGAGCTTAAAAAAGAGCTGATCGCGGCCGTACGGCGTGTCAACGTGATCATCGATGCCAGCAAACTCGGCAAAGTTGCTTTTGCCTCGTGTGCCGAGGTCAGCCAGGTTCAGTGCGTCATCACCGACTCTGCTGCACCGGCTGAGATCGTCTCCGCATTGCGCGAACGCGGAATCGATGTCATACTAGCCTAAAGAAAAACAACGGAGGTCTCGCATGGCAGATTGGAAGGTTTCGTATAAGGCTCTGGCAGACAGATTGAGCGCCCGTGGGGTGGATCTCGAAGCCGTCAAAAAGGCATTAAAAGCCCAGTGGATCGAGACCCCTTCGTGGGGTTATGCGGATTCGGGCACGCGCTTCAAGGTCTTTCGTCAGGCCGGTGCCGCCCGCACCACCGTCGAAAAGCTGCAGGATGCCGCTCAGGTGCATAAATACACCGGTGTGGCGCCCTCGGTGGCGTTGCACATCCCCTGGGACAAGGTCGATGACTATGCCGCGTTGAATAACTATGCCAAGTCGCTGAATTTAAAGCTGGGGGCTATTAACCCCAACCTCTTCCAGGATAACAATTATATGCTCGGCAGCCTGTGCAACCCGGATGCGACCATCCGCCGCCAGGCGCTCGATCACTGCCTCGAGTGTGTTGAAATAGCCAAGACCGTCGGCTCCAACAACATCTCGCTGTGGCTGGCGGATGGCACCAGCTCGCCCGGCCAGGATGACTTTCGCGATCGCAAGCATCGCCTGCAGGACACCCTGCAAGAGCTCTACGCGGCTATGCCCGAGCCGATGCGGCTGCTGATCGAGTACAAGTTCTTTGAGCCGGCTTTTTACTCTACCGACCTGGGCGACTGGGGTTCTGCCATCCTGCAAGCCCAGCGGCTTGGCCCGCGCGCCATGGTGCTGGTCGACCTGGGGCATCATCCCCTGGGCACCAACATCGAGCAGATCGTCGCTTTCCTGATCGACGAAAAGCGCCTGGGCGGCTTTCACTTTAACAACAAAAAGTTCGCCGATGACGACCTCACCACCGGGTCGATCAACCCCTACGAGCTGTTCCTGATCTATAACGAGCTGGTTGCCGGCGCTGCCGACCCGGCCAACGAGATGGACGTGGCTTATATGATCGACGAGTCGATCAACATCAAGCCAAAAGTTGCCTCGATGATTCAGTCGGTCGTCAACTGCCAGGAGGCCTATGCTCGCGCGCTGGTGGTCGATCGTGCCGCCCTCAAAGAGGCGCAGGCCAGCGGCAACGTAGTCAAGGCTGAAGAGACCGTGCTGGATGCTTACCGCACCGACGTGCGCCCGCTATTGGCGGCCGTACGCGATGAGATGGGTCTGGCACCCGATCCGTTGGCGGCATACGAGGCCAGCGGCTATTACCAAAAAGTTTGCGCCGAACGCAAGGGCTCCGCTGCCGGCGGCTACGGCTTTGATGGACAGTAATCCAATGGCCAACACCGAAGCAACCCTGCAGGCGCTCGTGAACCTTTCGCACGATCTGGGCCGCCCCGAACGCGACCTGGTGATCCTTGGGGAGGGCAACACCTCGGCGCTGTGCGACGACGGTATCATGTATGTCAAAGCCAGCGGCACCGAGCTGCGCACCATCAGCGCCGAAGGCTTTGTCGCCGTCAGGCGCGAGGCCGTCGCAGCGATCGCTGAAGAGGCGCAGCTGACGGATGCCCAGGTCAAGGACGCTTTGGAGGCCTGCAAGGTCAACACAGGCGATAAGCGCCGCCCATCTGTCGAGACGGTGCTGCACGCCCTCGCTCTGGGTGAGCCGGGGGTTAAGTTTGTCGGCCACACCCACCCGATCGCGGTGAACGCGCTCTCTTGTTCGGTAAATGTGCTCGAGGCCATCGCTGGCCGGCTCTTCCCGGACGAGATTGTGGTGTGCGGCCCGGCGCCGCTCTACATCCCCTATACCGACCCGGGGTTGCCCCTGGCACGCGCCGTGCGCGACGGGTTAAAGACCTATGGTGAGCGCTATGGTCAGACCACCAAAGTGATCCTGATGCAGAACCACGGGCTGATCGCCCTGGGCAGCTCGGCCACCGAGGTCGACAACATTACTTCTATGTATGTGAAAACCTGCAAGGTGCTGGCGGGCACCTATGCCTTTGGCGGACCTAACTTTCTCACCCCCGCCAATGTACGCCGCATTCATACCCGGCCGGACGAGCTGTATCGCCGGCAGCAGTTAAAGGTTAGTTAGCGTTTATCGATATTCAGTGGTGCAAAATACAAGGAGCCAGACATGTCCAAAGTAGCTGATTACACTGCGGGGACGCAACCGATCCCCGACAAGTACTGGTTATGGCCGCTGTATGGCGCCGGCATTGAGAACCTGGGGCGCGATGGTCAGCCAATTTTAGTGGATACCCCAAAAATAACGGCCGATCAGATCCTGGTGCGCCACGATGCCGTGGGCCTGTGCTTTTCGGATATCAAGGTGATTAATACCGGCGAGACCCATCCGCGCCTGCAAGGCCGCAACATGCAGACCGACCCGGTGGTGCTGGGGCACGAAGTGGCCATGACGGTGGTGGAAGTGGGGGCTAACCTTGCCGACCGGTTCAAAGTCGGCGACCGCTTTATCATCCAGGCAGATATCATTTACAAGGGCGTTGCTACGGCTTATGGTTATGCCCTGCAGGGCGGGTTGTCGCAATACAACGCCATCGGCCGCAATATCCTCGATGGCGATGAGGGCTGCTACCTCCTGCCGGTACATCCCGACATCGGCTACGCCCAAGCAGCGCTGACCGAGCCGTGGGCCTGCGTGACTGCCTCTTACGATGTGGTGTACCGCGCCGGATGGTTGGCCGGCGGCGATGTGCTGATCGTGGCCGGTCCTGGCGCCAAGTGCGACTATAGCCTTTCGACCCCCTACGCCGGCGGACAGCCGCCTGCGACGGTGTTTACCTTGGGCGTCGAGGGCAAGCTGGCGCAAGAGCTTGAGCAGCGTGCCAAAGAAGACGGCTTCAAGCTGGTCAAGCTGGGGACCCTGAGCGATGAGACCCTCGCCAAGGCAGTCGCTTCCACCAAGACTGGCAAGGGCTTTGACGACCTGGTGTTCCTTGGGGCTGATTCTGCCACCTATGAAAAACTCGAGCCCTACGCCCGCAAGGGCGCAGTGCTCAACCTGGTAGGCGCACAGGCGCTGACGGGCACCACCCAGGTGGATGTGGGCCGCGTGCACTATGATAACCTCAGCCTGACGGGCACGGCCTCCTGTACAATCGCCGATGCTTATAAACCGATCCGCACCGAGCTAAAAACCGGTGGCTATACCGTCATGATCGGCGCGGCTGGACCAATGGGCCAGATGCATGTGCAGCGCGTGATGGAAGGCAATGAGGGACCGCGCCTGGTCGTGGCGACCGACCTCTTGCCCGAGCGCCTCGGGGTGATCACCGAAAAGTTCGCCTCGATGCTGCGCGATAAAAAAGGCCAGACCGACCTGGTGCTCAAAACACCGGAAGGCAAGTCGTCGGCCGAGTTCAACGCCAGCCTGGTCGAAATGACGGACGGACATGGCTTTGATGATATCGTCGTGCTGGCTCCCAGCGCTGGCGTGGTTACCGGTGCCATCGCGATGATGGCCGACAACGCCGTGATGAACATTTTTGCCGGGTTGCCGGTCGGAACCAAAGCCGCCCTCGACCTGGCGGGTGTAGCCGAAAAGGGGCACCGCTACACCGGTACCTCTGGCTCAGCCATCCGAGACCTGCGCGGTATGCTCAACCTGAACGAGTCGGGGCGCATCAACCCCAACCTGTCGGTAGCAGCCATCGGTGGGCTCTCGGATGTCGTCACTGGGCTTGATGGTGTGATGCATCAGGCCTTTACCGGCAAGTGCGTCATCTACCCAATGGTACGCGAGTTCCCTGTGACCCTGCTCAATGACCTGAAAGAAAAGCTGCCGAGTGTGTATGCCAAGCTGGGGCCCAACGAGTCGTGGACCAAGGAAGCTGAAGAAGAGTTCCTGAAGGAGATGCTTCCATGAGTGCAATGAAGCGTTTGGCTGGAAAATCCGTCCTGATAACGGGTGCTGCGCAAGGATTGGGTGAGGCGCTCTCAGAGCGCCTCGCTCAGGAAGGCGCCGATGTCGCCATCTGCGACATCATGGACGAGCCGGCCAGCCAACTGGCCGAGCGCCTCGCGCGCGAATACGGCGTCAAGGCTATCTGGCAGCACATGGATGTCACCGACCTGGCGCAGTGCGATGCCGCTGTCGATGCCGCCGTGGCAGCCTTTGGCAAGCTTGATATCGTCGTCTCGAACGCCGGCATCCTCTTTTCGGGGCCGCTGCTCGAGCTGGATCCTGGGCGTTGGAAGAAAGTAATCGACGTCAACGTGGTCGGCTACTATAACACAGCGCGCGCGGCTGTGCGTGTGATGCTGCCCAACCGGCGCGGTACCGTGGTGCAGATCAACAGCAAGTCGGGCAAAAAGGGCAGTGCCAAGAACTCGGCCTATGCCACCAGCAAGTTTGCTGGCATCGGCCTGACCCAGAGCTTGGCACTTGAGTTCGCCGAGGTGCCGATCCGCTTTAACGCCATCTGCCCGGGCAACCTGCTGGATTCTCCGCTGTGGGTCAACAGCTTGTTCAAGCAGTATGCCGCCAACCAGGGCATCACCGAAGCACAGGTGCGCCAAAAGTACATCGACCAGGTGCCGATGAAGCGCGGCTGCACCTATGAAGACATCGCCAACATGGCGGTCTTTCTCGCGTCGGACGAATCGGCTTATATGACTGGTCAGGCCATCAACGTAACCGGTGGCCAGGAGATGCGCTAGGCACTGACAACTTTTCGGCGCAGAGGGTGACCTCTGCGCCGCAGGCAAGGGGTGATAATCTTTTGAACCAGGCGATCATGTTTGGGGCGGGCAATATCGGCCGCGGCTTTTTGGGGCAGCTCTTTTCCGAATCGGGATATCGGGTGACCTTTATCGATATCGATGAGCCCCTCATCTCGGCGCTGGCCCGTCAGCAAGCCTATACCCTGCGCCTGGTAACCAACCAGGAAACCCGCGACCTGCGCATTACGCCGGTGACGGGCATCCTCTCAGGCGACCTGGCCAGTGTGGCACAGGTTGTCAGCCAGGCTCAGATCGGCGCCACTGCGGTGGGCGCCCGCGCGCTGCCCTACATCGCCCCAGCTGTGGCGGCCGGCATTCAGGCGCGCCGCCAGGCCGGTAACCAGGCGCCACTGAACCTGATCATCTGCGAGAATCTCAAAGGTGCTGCAGCGCATTTTCGCGCCCTAGTACGTGAGCGCCTCGATGCCGATGACCAGTCTTTTCTCGATCGCCAGGTGGGCTTTGTGGATACTGTGATCGGACGCATGGTGCCCGAGCTGACACCCGAGCTCAAGGCTCAGGACCGCACCCTGGTGGTAGCCGAACCTTACAAGGAGCTGCCAGTCGACCACAATGGTTTTATCGGCGAGATTCCCGCAATCGTCGGCATGCAGGCACACGACTCTTTCGAGCTCTTTACCGCGCGCAAACTCTATCTGCACAACGCCGGACACGCCGTGCTGGCGTATCTGGGGTATCTGCGCGGCTATCAGCTCGGATATGAAGCCCTGGAGGATGCATGGATCCGTCCGATCCTCGAGGCGGCCCTGGATGAGTCGATGCGCGGCATCGCCAAGGTATATGGCGCCGACCATACCTGGCTGAGCGCCCACGTGTCTGACCTGCTGGGGCGCTTTGCCAACCGCATCCTGGCCGACCCGGTGTTGCGCCTCGGACGAGACCCTTTACGCAAGCTGGCTCCGGATGACCGCCTGGTCGGCGCAGCCCGCGCCGCCGAGACGACCGGCCAAACGCCTCTGAATCTAGCCTATGGGATTGCTGGCGGGCTCCTGTTTGACCCGCCCGGCGATGAGCGGGCGGCTGAGCTGCAGCAGCTGATCGCCCATCAGGGCGTAGAGGCGGCCTTGCTGCAGGTATGCGGTATCCGCGCCGACGAACCGCTGGGGCAAGCGATTTTGGAGCGCTACCAGTGCTTATTAAGCGAACGGCGCGAGGGATGATCTATAGCGTCACGCTGAACCCATCGCTCGACCGCACGCTGACCTTTAACAACCTTACACTGGGGACTGTGAACCGCGCCATCGCCACTCGCATCGATTTAGGGGGCAAGGGTATCAATGTGGCGCGAGCCCTGTGTGCTCTGGGGGTAGAATGCCGCGTATGCGGCCTGCTCGGCAGCGGCTCGGGGGATGCCTTTCTCGAACAGCTGCAGGCCGAGGGCCTTGGTTGCCTGTTTGTGCGCCACGCCGGAGAGGTGCGCGTCAACATCACTGCGGTGGATCAGGAACGTGCCGAGACGACCAAGCTGAACGAGCCCGGGGCACAGGTCGATGCGGCGGTAGTGGACCAGCTGCAAGTGCTGCTCCTGGAGCAGCTGCTCCCTGGCGATGCGGTACTGCTTTCGGGGAGCCTGCCCGTGGGGGCGCCGGCGGACAGTTATCGCCAGTTAATCAGTTCCTTCAGGCAGCGCGGAGCAATCTGTGGGTTGGATACGAGCGGTCCGGCATTCCATGAGGGGTTGGTTGCCGCACCGGAATGGATCAAACCCAACCTGGAGGAGGCTGAGGAGCTGCTGGGATATCCGCTTGAGGATAACCTCGGCATCCGGCGAGCGCTGAGTGAGCTCCATAACCGCGGAGCAGCCCATATCCTGCTTTCTGCCGGCGCGAGCGGTCTGTTATACAGCCACGCGGGTAAAGCCTGGCTGGCGCAGCCGCCGCAGGTAGTAGTTCGCAGCACGGTGGGGGCAGGCGACGCCGCGTTTGCCGGCGCGTTTGCTGCCTGGTTAGCCGGCCAGGATGGGGCTACAATCGCAAGACAAGCAGCGGCTGCCGGCACGGCGTCCGCCATGCTCGAAGGATCACAGATGCCTTCTGGTGGCCAGGTGAATAGTATTTTCAATCAGGTTTATGTATCAAGTTTCTTATATCAGGATTTCAAGAGAGGATAGAGACATGACAGATCAGGTTGCCGAAAAGACTGAACTCGGGTTGGGCAAGGAAGAACTGCTCACCATCCTGCGCCAGATGTGGGAGATCCGCGCGATCGAGCAAAAGATCGACGAACAGCTGGGCTTGAACGCCATCAAGGGGGCCTCGCACCTGTACGCCGGCCAGGAAGCCGTAGCCGTCGGCAGTGTGGCTGCCATGCGCGATGACGACATGCTCACCAGCACCCACCGCGGACACGGACACTGCCATGCCAAGTCAGATAGCATGGCTGTCAGCCCGGAAGAAAAGCAAACCCACCTCAACAAGATGATGGCCGAGGTGTTTGGCAAAGAAACCGGCTACTGCAAGGGCCGCGGCGGTTCGATGCACATCGCTGATGTGGAAAAGGGCAACCTCGGCGCCACCGGTATTGTGGGTGGTAACATCCCTGTGGCAGTCGGCGCCGCCCTCTCGATGAAGATGCAAAAGCAGGATCGCTGCGTCCTGTGCTTTTTCGGCGATGGTGCCTCCAACGAAGGCAACTTTCACGAATCGTTGAACGCCGCCTCGGCCTGGAAGCTGCCGGTTGTGTTCATCGTCGAGAACAACCTTTACGGCATGTCAGTGCCCTTCCACACCGTCTCGGCGCTCACGGATATCTCGGCGCGTGCCAGCGCCTATGATATGCCGGGCGTGACGGTAGATGGTATGGACCCCATCGCTGTGTATGAGGCCGTCTCCGAAGCACTGGCGCGCGCCCGCCGCGGTGATGGTCCCTCGTTGATCGAATGCAAGACCTACCGCTGGTACGGTCACAGCAAGTCCGACGCGCGTGCCTACCGCACCCGCGAAGAAGAGCAGGCCTGGCGCCAGCGCGACCCGCTCAAGACCATGCCCGCCCGACTGGTCGAGGCCGGGATCGCCACTCAGGAAGAAGTTGACGCTATCGAAGAAAAAGCCTTTGAGGCGATCGATATAGCCACCGATTTCGCTATCCAGTCTCCCTCGCCAGATCCGGCTGAGGTTGAGCAGGACGTCTATGCGCCCTACATCGTCACCCCCGAGCGCATCGCAGCCGAAAAGCGCCTGCGTGAGCGAGTGCGCAGCGACGCCTCGATGCGCAAGCAGCGTTATTCCGAAGCCCTGCGCGACGCCATGCGCGAAGAGATGCTGCGCGACCCGAGCGTCTTTGTGATGGGCGAGGACGTAGGCCTTTATGGCGGCGCATATGCGGCAACCCGCGGCCTGTTTGCCGAGTTTGGCGGCGAGCGCGTTCTGGATACCCCCATCTCGGAAGCCCTCATCGGCGGTATGGCGGTGGGCGCAGCCATGACAGGCATGCACCCGATCGCCGAGATCATGTATGTCGACTTTACACCGCTGGCGATGGACCAGGTCGCCAACCAAGGCGCCAAAAACCGCTACATGTTTGGTGGTAAGACCTCGGTGCCAATGGTGATTCGTTCCGAGGGCGGCGCGGGCCGCTCGATCGGCGCGCACCACTCGCAGAGTCTCGAGGCACTGTGGACGCACTTCCCGGGCATCTATGTGGTAATGCCCTGCACGCCCTATGATGTCAAAGGCCTGTTGAAGGAATCCGTGCGCTGCAACAACCCAGTAATGTTTATCGAGCACAAGATGCTCTACAACGTCGAGGGCGGCGTGCCCGCAGAGGATTACTCCATTCCTTTGGGCGTGGCCGATATCAAACGCGAAGGCACCGATGTGACGATCGTCTCCTACTCGCGCATGCTGCTGCGCTCGCTCGAAGCCGCCGAAAAGCTGGCCGAGGAGGGCATCAACGCCGAGGTGATCGACCTGCGCACCCTCAAGCCGTTGGATCTTGAAACAGTGATCCAGTCAGTCCGCAAGACGGGGCGCGTGGTAGGTGTGACGGAAGGTTACAAGACCGGCAGTTTCATCAGCGAGCTGTTTACACTGATCAACGAGACCGCCTTTGACTATCTGGATGCTCCGATGGTGCGCGTAGCTGCCTTGGACGTGCCCGTCCCGCGAGCCGAGCCGCTTGAAGACGTCGCGATTCCGAACGTCGATGCCATCATCAAGGGCGTTCGCCAGGCGCTGCGCTAGGCTAGTAAAGGAGTAATAATGGCTACAGCATTTCTCATGCCCAAGCTCGGGCAGACCATGGAAGAGGGTACGATCGTCGAATGGCTCAAGCAGGAGGGCGATCAGGTAGCCCGCGGCGATGAGCTGTGCGAGATCGAATCCGACAAGGCCGTCTTGCCGGCTGAATCGACCGTCAAAGGCACTTTGCTTAAAATCCTGGTTCCCAAGGGCGGTAAAGCGCCTGTACTGGAACCGATCGCCATCATCGGCGCTAAGGGCGAGGATATCAGCGCCCTGCTGAGCGGGGGAGGCGCTGAGGCATCCGCTCCAGCCGCCGAACCCGCGGCTGAGCCCGCGCCGGCGGCCGAACCGCAAACCGCTACCGCACCGCAGCCGGTACGTCCGGCGGGCGAGCGCATCTTTGTCTCGCCGCGCGCCCGCGCCCTGGCACAGGAAAAGGGCGTCCCGCTGGAAGCCGTGCGCGGCAGCGGCCCGGATGGGCGCATCGTCGAAAAAGATATCATAGCGTTCTTAAAGGAACAACCCGCCTCGACGCCGCTGGCCCGCAAAGAAGCCGCCGAATTGGGCGTGGCTCTGACCGGCTTGGCACAGGGCGGCGAGCGTGTGACGGCTGAAGCGGTGCGTTTGGCGGCAGCCACACCGGCAGCCAGCGCTGTGGCAGCTCCGGCGGCCCCAGCCGCGCCGGCAGCGACTGCCGTTGCTGCGGGAACCCTCACGCCGCTCAAGGGCATCCGCGGGATCATTGCCCAGCGCATGGCAGCCTCATCGCAGGCTACGGCGGCGGTTACGCTCTTTACCTCGGTTGACGCCACCGAGTTTGTGGCAGCCCGCGAAAAACTCAAGGAAGCCTTTGCCAAAGAGCTCGGTTTTAACATCGGTTACAACGACCTTCTGGCCGCCATCGTGGCGCGCTGCCTGACCGAGTTCCCGTACATGAACGTGCATCTCGAAGAGGGCGGCATCCGCCAGATGGGCGAGGTCAACATCGGCATGGCGGTGGATACCGAAAAGGGTCTGCTGGTGCCGGTGCTGCGCAATGCCAACCAAAAAAGCGTCAAACAACTGGCCACCGAGTTCCGCGCCTTGGTCGAGCGTGCCCGCGTGGGCAAGTCCGGCCCGGATGACCTCTCGGGCGGCACCTTTACGATCACCAACCTGGGCATGTACGGTGTCGAAGAGTTCACGCCCATCATCAACATGCCCGAGGTCGCAATCCTGGGCGTTGGGCGCATCCGCCCCGAGCCGACCGTGGTCGGCGGACAGGTGGCGATCCGCCAGATGCAGCGCCTGAGTCTGACGTTTGACCATCGCGTGGTGGATGGGGCGCCGGCAGCGCGCTTCTTGCAAGAGATCGCGCGCTACGTCGAGGCTCCCTATCTCTTACTGGCCTGAGCCGCTCAGCGCTGGAGGTAACTGTGGTCAAGTTATTTGGAAGGCAATGGACTCGCCAGGAACTCGTGCGCCACATGGGCAGTATCTCGCAGTTAGGAGGGGTGCGCCAAGCCGAGTTTTCCGATGGCCGCAACCGAGGTGTGCGCACTGCCGAGTTTGAGACCGGCACTGGTTTTAACTTTACGGTGCTGCTCGACCGCGGTATGGATATCGGCGCGTGCAAATACCAGGGCAGTGCGCTCTCGTGGGAGGCCTCGCCCGGGCCTGCACATCCGGCCTACTATAACGAAGAAGGACTCGGCTGGCTGCGCTCGTTCCACGGCGGGCTGGTGGCGACCTGCGGGCTGACCTATGCTGGCGCGCCAACTGTCGACGAGGGAGAGACGCTCGGTCTGCACGGGCGCATCTCAAACACGCCAGCCAGCAATGTGTGGGTTGACGGTGCCTGGCGCGATGACGAATACGAGATGTGGGCCCTTGGAAGGATGCGTGAGGCGGTCGTCTTTGGCGAAAACCTGACGCTCACGCGGCGTGTGAGCGCCATGTTGGGCAGGTCGCACCTGAGGATCCAGGACCGAGTGGTAAACGAGGGCTGCAGTGAGCAGCCCCTGATGATCGTGTATCACTGCAACTTTGGCTTTCCTCTTTTGGCAGAAGGCACCGAACTGATCGCGCCCTCCATCTCGACTGTGGCGCGTGATGCCGTGGCACAACCCGGGTTGGCGAACCATGCCAGTTACGAGGCGCCTATCGATGGCTATGCCGAACAATGCTTTTACCACGAGATGCGCGCCGGTGAAGACGGCTATGTGACGGTAGTGCTGGCCAACCGCGCTTTTGGCGGCGGCCAGGGCTTGGGCATCTATCTGCGCTACCGTCAGGCAGAGCTGCCGCGCTTTACGCAGTGGAAGATGGTGGGTGCCGGCACCTATGTGACGGGACTCGAGCCCGCCAACTGCGGTGTGGAGGGACGCGATATAGACCGCGCCTCGGGCAAGCTGCAGTTTATCAAGCCCGGCGAGCAGCGCACCTTTATGCTCGAGATCGGCGTGCTGGATGGTAACAATGCCATCGACGCGCTGACATCGACGTTGCCGAAATAGAAATATGGCTGGCAATCCTCAGCGATGAGGGTTGCCAGCCATCGTATAAGTGGGCAATCTGCCCTGGTGCCCCTTAGGCGACTCGAACGCCTGCACTCGGCTCCGGAGGCCGATGCTCTATCCACTGAGCTAAAGGGGCCTGAATTCAGTATAGCACGGCAGCGGCGTGCACCAAAACCGTTTGTCAGCGCGTCCGGCTGTGTTCCAGTTCTATCAGCACGTGCTGCCAGGTGCCATCGCGCTGCCAACGCCGATAATAGTCATAGACCGTTTGCCAGGGCGGCAGATCGCGCGGTAGCATCCGCCATGGACAGGCGGTGCGCTGCAGATAGAGGATTGCATTTATGATATGGCGCAGATCATGCTTACGCGGGCGGCCGGTGGGCCGCTCTAGCGGCAGCACAGCCGCAACTGCCTGCCACTCGGCATCGTCCAGATCGCTGGGATAGCGCTTGTCCATGACGTATATTAGGCGCCATCCCGGATTGCTGTCAACCCAAACGGTTGACAACTGGCCATCTGGCAGGCATAATCGGGGCCGAAAAGAGTAGACCTGTGCCCAAGACACTAAAAAGTCAGATCACCGGCGCTCTCTATCTGTTGGATAACGGCGAGTGGCGCCGCGCTGCCAACCTGGCGACCCGCATCCTGGCGACGTACCCCCTGTGTATCAGTGCCTACGCCATCACCGCAAGAGCCCACATGGGCTTGGGCGAGCTGGGGACTACCTCCAAGCTCTACTTGCGCTTGCTCAGCGCCGACCCGGAAAACGCTGAAGCCCTGATGAGCCTGGGTCTGATCTACCACGCCACCGGCGCACGCCCGCGAGCAGCAAGCTGTCTGGAGCGTGCTTACGAGCTCTCGCCCGGTGACCAGCGCGTCCGTCACGCCCTGGGAATACTCTATTACCGCCCGGATAACGCCGGCCCCAGCCAGTACCCGCTGACGCGCTTTGCCTTGGCACGCTGCCATCTGCGCGCTGGCCTGACAGAGCTGGCAGCCGACGAGCTGGCCGAACTGCGCCAGGAGCTGCCCGAGCGCCAGGATATTGGCGCTTGCTATGCTGAGAGCCTGTGGCGCGGGCGTCGGCTGGAGGCCGCTGCCGAGGCAGCTCATAGCCTGCTGCAGCAAGCCCCACTGTGTCTTAAGGCCAACCTGTTATTGGGAAAACTGTGGCTGAATGGGCCCAACAAGACGCTCGCGCGCGACTATCTAGATACCGCCCAGATGCTTGACCCGGATAACCGCCTGGCACAGAGCCTGCTGGGCAGGGAGTCTCCCCTGCCGGCACGCATTGCCACGCTCAACTGGGATGAGCAGCCCAGCGACTATGACCGCGAGCCCGGCTACCTGCGCGTGATTGATGGAGAAGCCGATCTGCCCGCCAGCTAGCCGGCGGCAGTTCACCAATAGCGTCGCCTACACATACACAATAAAAAAGGAGTTACAATGGAACGCACCCTGGTTTTGATCAAACCGAGTGGAGTACAGCGCGGCCTAATCGGCACGATCATCGAGCGCTTTGAGCGCCGCGGACTGAAACTGGTGGGGATCAAATTCATTCAGATCGACAATGAACTGGCTTCCAAGCATTATGCCGAGCATGTCGGCAAGGCCTTTTACCCCGACTTGCTGGCTACCATTACCTCATCGCCAGTGGTGGCGATGGTCTGGCAGGGACCGCAGGCGATCACGATTGTCCGCCGCACCATGGGATCGACTAACTCGGCCGAAGCCGCGCCCGGCACTATCCGCGCCGATTATGCCTCCTCGATCCGCCACAATCTGGTGCATGGCTCGGATGGCCCCGAAAGCGCCAGCCGCGAAATCGCACTCTTTTTCAAAGAGGAAGAGATTATCGACTGGAAGCGTGACGCCGATTCCTGGCTCTATGAATAGGTCACACACTGACCTTTGTACACTCAGGCCAGCTTGACGAGGGTTTTGGCATCGTGCCAGAGCTGCTCGAGCTGGTAGCGTTCGCGCACCTCTTCCGAAAAGAGGTGCACAACATAGTTACCGTAATCGATCAGCATCCAACCGGATGAGGGCACCCCTTCGGTCGCGAGCGGATCAAGTCCATAGGTTTGCTTGATCTGCTCGTCGATGCCCTCGGCGATGGCGCGCATCTGACGGTCGGAATCGGCAGTGGCGATGATGAAATAGTCTGCAATAATCGTCACCCCGGTGAGATCCAGCAAGACGATGTTGCTGCCCATCCTGGTAGCGATCTGGTCTACCATGGCGCGAGCAATTTCTATTGCTTGTTGTTCCAGAGTATCCTCCTGGTGCTGACGGGCCTATTATAAAACCATCATGCCAGCGGAGCAATCAATCATACCTCTCGGAAGGGTAACCAATATGGCAACTGCCCACATTTCTGCAGGCGTCTGCAGCTTTAACACCACCGTTCACGCGGTTGCGGACGACATGTACCAGGTAGAGATAAAAATAAAGAGCGACTGCGCCAAGATCATGTGCCTGGCCCAGTCGCTGAAAAGTGTCGACGCTCTGCAAGAGATCAGCCAACCGCTGCTTGAGACGACCGTGTACCAGACGGCCGCACGCTGCAAGTTGCATGCCGCCTGCCCCATACCGAGCGGGATTATCAAAGCCATCGAAGTGGCCGCTGGGCTGGCACTGCCGGCCGACGTCTCGATCGGCATCACTGCCGACTAGGAGCTACTGGTCTTCTGGCACGCCGCAGATCGACATCGGGCAGCAACATACCCCGATGGTGCCGGGGCCGACATGCGTGCCTATCACCGGCGAAAGAACAACTATCTCGCCTGAGACAATGTTGAGCTTTTCACGGAGCTGCTCCAGCACCTGCTCGCTGCGTTCGAGGCAATCCGCCTGCATCACGATGGTACGCAGCGGTTCGGTACTGCCCAGCCACTCGACCAGGATGTCGATCATCTGGCTGATCGCCCGGGATGAGCCGCGCACCTTGCGCAGGGCGTTAATCTTTCCCTCTTGAAACACCAGGAGCGGCTTCATCTGCAGGAGTGACCCCGCCAGAGCGGCAGCTCCTCCGATGCGTCCACCCTTGTAGAGGTATTCGAGGGTGTCGACGACAAAAATCGTGCGGTGTGCATCAATCACCGCGTTCATCCGCGCCAAAACCTCGTCATGAGAGCCGCCCGCATCGCGCACAGCTACGCCAGCCTGTACCGCCATGACGTTCACCGCCACGGCGCAGCCTGAGTCTACGACATCGATGCGCACCTGGGGGAACTGCTGAGCGGCCAGATTGGCCGAGTTGACTGTTCCACTGATGCCCTGCGAGAGGTGCACGGAAAGGATCGAAGTGGCGCCGCGGTCGATAGCAGCCTGGTAGGCCGCGGCAAGATCGCCCACAGAAGGTTGTGAAGTGGTCGGCAGAGGATTGATGTGTGGTAATTGCGCATAAAAATCGGCGCTGCTTAGCTCAACACCTTCACGCAGCACGCGCACTCCCATCTTGATGTAGAGCGGCACCACGATAATGTCATGCTTAGCGACGTAATCGGGCGAGAGCCCAGCGGTGCTATCACTGACTATGGCTATCATACTATCAATCCCTCCGCCTGGTATGGTCTTTTTAACCCCGCAGCCCTGCTATGGTTCCGTTTTACCACGCAACCCGCTGTCTTCACACTTGACAGACCGAATAATAGTTAGTACGCTATTGTTTAGCCTGCTACCTATTATGCACCAACGAGGTGTGTATGACAGAACCCAATAACCTGTCTGCTGAGATTATACACCGCTTTTTGCTTCTTTTGCGAAACCAACGCCGCACCAGCGCCCTGACCTTGCAGCAGATGCAGATCTCGGGCCGCCAGGTGGCGGTGTTGCGCTTTTTGCTGTCGGCCGGTCCTTCTACGGTTTCCGCGGTGGCCCGCTACCTGTACGTGCGCGACGCCACCGCCTCGAGCATGCTAGATCGCATGGAGTCGGGAGGGTACATCACCCGCGCCCGCAGCGAAGAGGACAACCGCAAGGTGCTGATCGAGCCGACCGATCTGGGACGCCAGGTCGCACAAGAAGCTCCGTTGGGGATGATCGGCCAGTTGCGCCAGGTTTTACCGACCCTCCCCGCCGCGGAGCTTGAACGGATGAACGCCGTGATGGGGCGGTTGATCTCGATCTGTGGTATTGACGAATCGCAGCTGGATTAGGAGCGATAGATGAATGTAGTTTTGCGGGTTGTCCGCTACATGAAGCCCTTTTGGAAGCTGGAGACGATCGCCTACCTGTGCATGCTGGCGATCAACGGTGCGCGTCTGATCTCCCCGCGTCTGATCCAGCGCATTATCGATGTGGGCATCGGTCAAAACCAGGTCGATGTGCTGGCGACCTCGGTACTGTTGCTGCTCGGCCTGACGGTTTTGCAGGGTATCTTTGGGTTTGGGCAAACCTATCTGACAGAGAATGTGTCGCAAGGGGTTGCCTTTAACATGCGCAACGAGCTATACCGCAAGCTTCAGAGCCTTTCGTTCAGCTATCACGACCACGCCGAAGGCGGGCAGCTGCTGGCGCGCGCAACCAGCGATGTTGAGCGTCTGCAGCGCATCACCGGCCGAGGGGTGCTGGGACTGATCGACGGCGTGATCCTCCTGATTGGCACGACGATCATGCTCTTTCGCATGAATCCGCTGCTGGCAAGCCTCTCGCTCCTGGTCATGCCGATCATCATCCTGATCATGCGCTTTTACCTCGTCAAGGTGCATCCTATCTGGCGGCTGCGTCAGGACCAGACCGCCCAGATGACCTCACGCGTCGAACAGAACCTGCGCGGGGTGACCGTGGTGCGCGGTTTTGCCCAGGAACACGCCGAGATCGCACGCTTTGACGAAGTGAATAATTCGATCTATGCCACCTCGATGCGCGCCGCGCGCGCCAGCGCCTTTACTATGCCCTTTATCGTCTTCTTGGCGATGATCAGCACGGTCGTAATCCTATGGCTGGGCGGTAACCTGGTGGTCTCACACACCTTGACGATCGGTGCATTGATCGCCTTTAACAGCTATGTCCTGCAGTTGGTCAACCCGGTGCGGCGCATCGGCATGCTGCTGACGGTGCTGGGTGAATCACGCGCCTCGGCCGAACGCGTCTTTGAGATACTGGATGCCAAGTCCGAGGTCGAAAACATGCCCAACGCCATGCCCTTGGGAGATATCCAGGGCGAGGTGACCTTTGACAAGGTCTCGTTCTCCTACCTGGGCGGGAAAAAGGTACTGGACGAGATCAGTTTTACCGCCAACCCGGGCCAGGTAGTGGCACTGCTGGGTCCGACTGGCTCTGGCAAAAGCACCATTATCAACCTCATCCCTCGCTTTTACGACGTCTCTTCCGGGTCGATCCGCATCGACGGGCAGGATATCCGCGACGTGACAATCGATTCACTGCGCAACCAGATCGGCATCGTCCTGCAGGAAACTCGGCTCTTTGGAAGCACTATCGGCGAAAACATCTCCTTTGGACGCCCCGAAGCCACCCAGGAAGAGATCGAAGCTGCCGCACGCGCCGCCGCCGCGCACGAGTTTATCGAGGCCATGCCGGATGGTTACAAGACCGGCGTGGGCGAACGCGGAGAGACCCTCTCGGGCGGGCAGCGCCAACGCATTGCCATCGCGCGCGCTCTGTTGATGGATCCGCGCATCCTGCTCCTGGATGATGCCACTTCGAGCGTCGACACCGATACCGAACAACAGATCCAGGCGGCTCTGCAGCGCCTGATGGTCGGCCGCACCAGTTTTGTGATTGCCCAGCGTGTCTCGACCGTGCGCCAGGCCGACCTGATCCTGGTGATCGACAGCGGGCGCATCGTGGCCTCTGGCAAGCATGCCGAGTTAATCCAGCAATCCGGCGTGTATGCGGATATCTATTACCGCCAGTTACAGCCAGATCGCGCTGCTGTACCCTCAGAGGTGACACCATGACCTTTAACATATCGACCTCTAGCTTTCGCGGGCCAGTCGGCAGGATGGGCGGCTATCGCGATGTAACCGGTAAGGTTTTTGACTGGGAAATCATGCACCTGCTGATGCGCTATTTAAAGCCACATCGCCTGGCAATGGCAGAAGCGCTCTTTTGGATGCTGGCCGGCGCCGGACTGGCGCTGGTGGCTCCCTACCTCACCAAGCAGGCCATCGACGTTTACATCGCCAACCATGACCTAGCCGGCCTGGCACAGACTGCAGGACTGGTGCTCTTGTGCTATGCGCTGGCTTTTGCTGCAGAGTGGCGCCGTCGCATCGTGATGAACAAGATCGGCAACCGCGTGCTCAATACCATGCGCGGCGAGCTCTTTCGTCACTATCAGGAACTGTCGATGTCCTTTCTCGACCAGCACGGTGTGGGCACACTGATCTCGCGCATGCTTGGTGATGTGGGCGTGATCAACGAGCTGCTCTCGCAGGGCATTATCTCGATGCTCAGCGATGTGGTGGTGCTGGTGAGTATCATCGTCGTCATGCTGATGCTGAACGCACGCCTGGCATTGCTGACCTTTACGGTCCTGCCGCTGATGGTTATCACCACGGCCATATTCAGCAAGTATGCCCGTCGGGCCTACCGCGAGACGCGCATGCGCAGCTCAATCCTCACCGGCCGCCTGGCCGAGGATATCGATTCGATGCGCGTGATCCAGGCCTTTGCCGAAGAAGGGCGCATGAGCAACGAGTTCGAAGAAGTCAACCGCGCCAACCGCGACGCCAATATCAGCGCCATCCGCCTTGCGGCCATCTTTTCGCCCACCATGCAGGCCCTCACCATGCTTTCGACCGCCGCGATCCTGTGGTTCGGCGGGCGCATGGTCGAGGGTAATGTGCTCACAGTTGGCATGATCGTCGCCTTTCTCAACTATACCTCGCGTCTGTTCCAACCAATCGTCGACCTGAGTATGGTGATCAACACCTGGCAGGCCGCCATGGCCGGCGGTGAACGTGTGGCCCAGATCCTGCAGCTCGAGCCGGCCATTATCGACGCCTCCGACGCCATGGAAATCGAGGATATCGAAGGCCAGGTCGAGTTCGACAATGTGAGCTTTGAATACATTGAAAACACTCCGGTGCTGCACGACGTTTCCTTCAAGATCGCCCCGCGCCAGACGACTGCCCTGGTGGGTCCAACTGGCGCCGGCAAATCGACGATCGCCAACCTGCTGCTGCGCTTTTACGAAGTGACCAAGGGCGAGATCCGCATCGACGGCATCCCCGAAAAGCGCATCACCATTGAATCCCTGCGCAAGCAGGTGGGGGTGGTGCCGCAGGAGCCTTTCCTCTTCCCCGGCACGATTGCTTACAACATCCGTTTTGCGCGCCCGGATGCCAGCGACGAGGAGGTCGAAGCCGCCGCGCGGGCAGCCAATATCCACGAGTTTGTGACGGGCTTGCCTCTGGGGTACGAAACGCAGGTGCTGGAGGGCTCGGCTAACTTTTCACTGGGGCAGCGCCAGCTGATCTGCCTGGCGCGCACCATCCTGGCGGCTCCGTGCATCCTCGTGTTGGATGAAGCAACCTCCAACGTCGACCTGCGCACCGAGGGTCTGATCCAAGACGCCATCGAGACCATGCTGCACGGACGCACTTCACTGGTGATCGCCCACCGCCTGGCAACGGTACAGCACGCCGATTCGATCCTGGTGTTTGACCACGGCCGCATTACCGAGCGGGGCACCCACAAAGAGCTGCTAGCCAAAGACGGCTTGTATGCGCACCTCTACAAAACCCAGTTCCTAAAGCCAGAGGTGGAAGCCTAGCTTTCGCTCCCCATGAAAGAAAAGGGGCTCGCATGGTGCGAGCCCCTTTTTCATACGCTGGTACTCAGGCGATAAAGTGCTTGAAGGTGGGCAGGTATTCTTTGTTGACCTGCAGCATCTCGTTGGTCATATCGCGGATTTCCTGCAACGACAGCACGGCGGCGCTGAGTGGATCATACGCCACAGCTTGGAACACCAGAGTCGGGTCGCCCGTCAGGCAAGCCTCTACCGCCATCTCCTCGACGGCGATGGTGATGTTGTTAAGCGCGGCACACTGCGGCGGCAAGTTACCCACATACACCGAATTGAACCCCAAGCGGTCGGCATACACAGGCACTTCGACACAGGCGTCCTGCGGCAGGTTGGGAATGATGCCCTTGTTGGGCACGTTGCCGTTGAACTTGAATGGCTCGCCGCCCATCCAAGCGTTGATAATGTAGGCGGCATACTCGTGGCCGCGCTTTAGGTTGAGCGGTTCGGGGTTATCCAGCCAGGCGACGATATCATCGCGCCAGCTATCTTCGCGGCGCAGATATTCGTTGAGGATATAGGCATATACGCCGGGGTTCCAGTTGGTGCCGTGCGTGCAGTACTTTTCGATCAGATCGGGACGCTTGCGGAACCACCAGTTATATTCCGAGTTGTGCCCGGACGACTCGGTGACATAGTAACCCAGGTGGATAAACATCTCATTGCGCACAAGTTCAGCGTTATAGATCTCGGGCTTTTTGACCGCCTCGCGCAGGAGCGGGTAGGCGTCTTTATAGTTCCTCTCGTATTTGATAAAAAAGCTCTGGTGGTTGATGCCCGCGCACACATAATTTATCTCATCATGCGGGGCCCCGATCCAGTTGGCCAGCATCTCACTGGTGCCCTGCACACTGTGGCACAGGCCCGTGACCTTGATCGAGCTCTCACGCTGCATGGCGCGGCACAGCATTGCCATCGGGTTGGTATAGTTGAGCAGAATGGCGTTGGGGCAATAACGCTCCATGTCGCGGCAGATATCCAGCATCACCGGAATCGTGCGCAGGGCACGAAAGATGCCCGAGACACTGCGGCTGTCGCCGATGTTGGTATCGATCCCATATTTCTTGGGGATTTCGATATCATGGCGGAATACCTGCACCCCTCCGGCCAGGATCGTGCAGATCACGGCGTCGGCGCCCTTGAGCGCTTTGGTGCGAGAGGTAGTAGCCGTCACCTTGGCCTTGTACTTGCCCTCTTTGACGATGCGGTCGACCGCGCGTTTGATGTAACTCAGGCGATCTTCGTCGATATCCATCAGGGCAATCTCGGAAGCTTCCAGTAGCGGAAAGGTCAGGATATCCTTGACCAGGTTACGGGTAAAGCCAAAGCTGCCTGCGCCGATAAAAGCAATCTTTACCATGCTGCACTCCTTAATGGTAGCGTTTAATAGTGCTAGCATAACACACAACGTCCGCCGCGCAAAAGCTGTTTGACATATTATCCAGTGACCTTTATAATAGTATGCCTCACTACGGCTCTTATGAGCTTGACGGAAGGGGTGATATTTGATGACTCAGGTCGTCGCCGACAAGGGCGAATCTTTCGAGAGCGTGATGAAGCGCTTCAAGAAGGCTGTCCAGGAGGACCGCATTCTTTCTGAAGTGCGTCAGCGCCGCTTTTTCGAAAAGCCCTCCCAGATCCGCAAGCGAAAAAAGGCTGCCAAAGAACGCAAGAGCCGACGCACCACGCGCAAAGCGCAGCTGTATCGCTCCTAGGTAACAGAGATATCAAGAGGTGATGGGTGGGTTTACAAGAACGCCTGGTTAACGATCTACGTGACGCCATGCGCTCCAACGACGGGTTGCGTAAGGACGCCATCCGTATGGTGCGGGCTGCCCTCCAGAATGCCGAGATCGAAGCCCATCAACCTCTTGATGATACGCAGATCGAGCAGATCATCTCCCGCGATATCAAGCGCCGTCAGGAATCCATCGAGCTCCTGCGCCAGGCCAAGCGCCCCGAACTGATCAAGATCGAAGAAAGTAGCATCGCACTGCTGCAAGCCTACCTCCCTGAAATGATGTCCCGCGAACAGGTCGAAGCGGCCGTCTGTGCCGTGATCGCCCGTGTGGGGGCTACCTCAACCGCCCAGATGGGCGCTGTTATGCGCGAAGCCATGGCTGAACTCAAAGGGCGTGCGGATGGAAGGCTGGTCAACGAGGTGGTGCGTGCCCAGCTGAGCCGCTGACGCGGTGACGCTCCCCCAAGTTTGCGACAAGGAATGCCGTGCTGAAGAAGGCGTCCGGACTGAGTGATGTAAATCGCTCCCCTAACCGACGGGCTCGCCACCTTTCCACCTCTCAGCAACACACCCGTGGGCTCTTGTCGGCGCTGCTTTTGTTTATCCTGCTCGCTATCAGCCTAGTCCCCTTCCCTTCTGCCAATGCCGCCGAAGTGCGTATCGGCGAACCCTCGCCCATGCTATACCGCGCACCGCGCCAGATCACCTTTGTCAGTGATGTGCAGACCAAAGCAGCGCGCGATGCGGCCGCCGCCCAGATCAAAGAGGTCTATAAAGGACCGGATATCTCGATCGCCATCAACCAGCTGCGCACGATCCAGGATATCACCGATTTCATCGGCGCCCTGCGTCAAGATGCATACATCACCGATGCCGAACGCCGCGAACAGATCAACGCCATCCCCGGGTTTAGCCTGGACGAAAGTTCGCTTGAGACAATCTTGCAGATGAGCGACGAATCCTGGCGGTTAATAGCCCAGGAAACCGCCCGCGTCGTCGACCAGATCATGCGCGAAGAGATCCGCTCCGATCAGGTGGGAGAGGCACTGGCCAGGATCCCGCGCTACACGTCCTATTCGCTTTCCGATCAGCAGCGTACCATCGTGCAAGAGCTGGCCGGCCAAGTGGTAGTGGCCAATACCTTTTTCGACGCCGCCCAAACCGAGGACAACCGCCAGGCCGCAGCCGACCAGGTAGCCCCCGTGTTGCGCACTATCCAGAGCGGCGAATCGATCGTGCGCGAAGGCGAGATCGTGACACCTCTCATCCTCGAGAGCCTGCAGGCGCTCGGCTATCAAAGCACGCGTGTTGGCTGGCAGACAAGCCTGGGAATGGCAGCTCTGGCGGCTGGCATTGTCGCCGCAGTGGCGCTCTATATCGTGCATGGTCAACCGCAGTGGCTGGCGCGGCCGCGCCGTTCGCTCCTGCTGGTGCTCCTGATCGGCTCCTTTAGCATTGGCGCACGTTTTTTAGTTCCGGGGCACACCCTGATCCCTTACATCTACCCGATCGCCGCCATCGGCATGTTAGCCTGCCTGCTCCTGAGCCTCGACCTGGCACTGGTGTGCACCGCTATCGGGACGATCGTAGTCGCTTACCACACCGGCGGATCAATCGAGCTGATCATCTACTCGGCGCTCGGGGGTATAGTAGGTGCGGTCGCGCTCCACAAGATGGATAGCCTCTTTGCCTTTTTACGGGCCACCATCTATGTCGCCCTCACCAACACCCTGGTGATCCTGGCATACCGGTTTATTACCCAGCAAGTCGATAACACTGGCCTGGCTCAGCTGCTCGTCAGCGGGATCAGCAATGCCGTGTTCGCGGCCAGCATCACCTTTGTAGGCTATGCCTTTATCGGGAGGCTGTTTGGCATCGCCACCTCGCTGCAGCTGCTGGAACTGGCTCGCCCGACCCATCCGCTCATCCGCCGCCTGGTGGTGGACGCCCCCGGCACCTATCATCATTGCATCATCCTGAGCAACATGGCGGAGCGTGCCGCGGTGCAAATCGGCGCCGACCCGCTGCTGACCCGCGTGGGTGCCTACTACCACGATATCGGCAAGGTCACACGGCCCTACTTTTTCGCCGAGAACCAGAGCGACGGCGTAAACCCGCACGATCAGTTGGATCCGCATACTTCAGCCGAGATCATTATCTCGCACGTCACCGAAGGCCTGGAGTTGGCGCGCCAGTATCGTCTGCCCGACCGGGTGACGGATTTTATTGCCGAGCACCACGGCACGACTCTGGTGGCTTATTTTTACCGCTTGGCGGTGCAAGATTCTCAGGACAAGCAGCTGCCCGAAGACCTCTTTCGCTACCATGGCCCCCGGCCGCAATCCAAAGAGACCGCCATTATCATGCTGGCTGACAGCATTGAGGCGCTGGTGCGCGCCAACCATCCCAGCTCGCAGGTCGAGGTCGATCGGTTGATCATGCAGGTAGTCAACGAACGCCTGATCAGTGGCCAGCTGGACGAGAGCGACCTGACGCTCAAGGATCTCGGCAACATCCGCAAGGCCTTTTCGGTTGTCTTGCAAGGGGTCTTTCATCCGCGCATTCGTTACCCCGAAAAGGGAAGAATTCAACGCCCCGAGCGACCAACCAAAGCGGGCATCGAAGGTGTTCAACATGAAAAACCGAGCTCGCATATCCGATAGCTTTCGTTGCGCCTGGGAAGGGCTGATACACGCATGGCGCAGTGAGCGCAACCTGCAAATCCATATCTGTGCTGCCGGACTCGTCATCATCGCCGGGCTTGTCTTGCGTATCGACGTGCTGCGCTGGGCGGTGCTGCTCTTGACGATCGGCGCAGTGATCAGTGCCGAGCTGCTCAATACCTCGCTGGAGCTGGTCATTGACGCGCTTATTCAAAAGCCTCACCCGGCCGCCAAGGCAGCCAAGGATGTTGCTGCAGGAGCCGTCTTGTTTGTGAGCATCATTGCCGTGGTCATCGGGTTACTGATCCTGCTGCCGGCTTTGCTCCAGGCTGTTTCCATGCTACTATCTCGCTAGTGCTTGATCGGAGTAGACAAGGATGTTGCTGATCGCCTATTGGCGGATTTTACGGCGCCGGATCTGGATCCCGCTCCTGTTGGCGGTGCTGGTACTGGCACTGCACTTGGCGACTTTCCGTCCCCCCGCACCGACTTATACAGCTGCGATGCGTTTTGCCGTTGGCATGCTGCCGGAAGAATCCTACGGCATGTTCTATACCTATGACCGCTACTATACCTGGCTGACCTCGGAGTATTTAGTCGACGATCTGGCTGAGGTGGTTAAAAGCAATACCTTTGCCAGCACAGTCTCTGCGGGTGCAGGCATGCAGGTACCGCCGGGTGCCATCACTGCTGCCACAGCAGCTGGCAAGCTGCACCGCATTCTGTGGGTCAACGTCACCTGGGGTAACCGCCAGGAGTTGGAGCAGATTGCGGCAGCCGTGGTTGATACCCTGCAGAGCGGCAGCCATGCCTTTTTTGGCCAACTTCACAACGAACGCACCATCATCATTGTGGTTGATCAACCTACTATCAGCCAGAACAACCACTCGCAGCGTATGTGGCTCGAATTAGCTCTCAAACTGATCGTTACCATTATCACGGGCATCCTGCTGGCCTTTTTGTTGGATTATATTGATACCAGCGTGCGCAGCCGCCACGACCTGGAGGCGCTCAACCTCCCCGTGCTCGCCGAGATTCCGAGATCAAACAGACGCAGCCTGGGGTTGACACGCCTGTTGGGGCGTAAACGCCGGCTTGGTGCGGGTTAAGCGCTGCACTATAATGCCCTGGTATCTACCAAGGAGGAGTCTGTGCAACTACGCGAATACCTGAGATTGCTGACAAAGCGCGCCTGGCTGATCATTCTGGTCATGATCCTGGCGGCGGGCGCCGCATTTGGGTTCAGCAAGCTGCTGAAACCGGTCTACCGCTCTACCATTTACCTGAACGTGTATCCGGCGCGCCTGGATTGGGGCCTGCAGCAATCGATTCAGAACCTGATGCGCAACTATGCCGGTGTAATCGGCTCGCGCGACGTGGCGGCCGAGGTCAACGACCGCCTGCAGCTCGACATCACCCCCGATCAGCTGCGCGAAAAGCTCACCATCAGCTCGATCGAATCCGACTTTTTACTCGAGATCGATGCCGATGACTATGACCCGCTAATCGCGCGCGATATTGCCCAGACTACCGCCGAAGTGTTTGTTGAGAATATCAAGGTGCGCATGCTTGAGCAGGATCAGCGCGACCGCGTGGATGTCTCGATCCGCGATTCGGCGCTGCCCGGCTACCTGCACAAACCCAAGGTAAAGATCAATACCCTGGCAGGTGCTCTCTTTGGCCTGGTGGCCGGCATCCTGCTGGTATATGTGCTCGAGTGGCTCGAAACGGATGTTATCCGTTCAGCTGAGGATATCGAGCGCCATACCAAGCTGGTGATTTTGGGAGCCATCCCGGCCACCGCTGGCAGCCACCCGCGCCCGCTCAAGCGCGTCAAATCCAGTAAACGAGGAAGCTGACCCATGGCCAACCATAAAGACCTGGTAACCCTGTACGACCCAAATTCACCCGCCAGCGAGGCCTACCGCACTTTGCGCATGAACCTGCAGTTCACCTCGCTTGATAAACCGCTGCGCATCCTGATGATTACCGCGCCCGATCAATGCGAGGGTAAATCAGCCGCAGCCGCCAACCTGGCAGTTACCCTGGCACAGATCGACCAGCGCGTCACTCTGGTGGATTGCGACTTGCGCAACCCCTGCCTGCACCAGCTGTTTGGGCTCGAAAACGAGCGCGGCATCTCGACGATGGTGCTGGAAGACGACGCCCTCCATATGCCCCCTTACCAGGAGACTACAGTGCCTAGCCTGCGCCTGATCTCGAGCGGCAGCCTGCCGCCGCGCCCGGGCGATATGCTGAGCTCGAAAAAGCTGGAAGCCGCCCTTGAGCGTCTGATGGCGGATGCCGACATGCTGATCATCGATACCCCACCGCTAAATATGGCTGCCGACGGCACGCTCCTGGCAACCAAGGTCGATGGCGTGCTGCTGGTAATCGGCGCCGGCGAGACCAAACGCGAGCTCGCGCAGCGCGCCGTAGAACGCCTGCAACAGGTCAAGGCCAACGTCGTGGGAGCGGTGCTCACCAACGCCCCGGTCGAACACTAAATCAACAACGGGCCGCTTTCATGTGGCCCGTTTGCTTTGTGGATAACCAACTATCAGCTTGTGGATAACTTTACAAACCTCTTAGTAACTTGCCTTTTCTTTAATCTTTCCATAACAATCCTATTACTATATATGGACGCTTTTTTATTTAATACCTATATATAGTGTTAAACATAAGTCAGCGTGTTATGGTAAGCTTATTTGTTTAAAATTGTGTGCAAGTTATCCACAAACCGAAAGTGTGTGCTACACAATCTGTACGCACGGCTCATCCCAATAACCTGCATCTAGGCATAGCTACCACTTGTTCCATATATCCCCAGCCCCTACTATTACTACTATTAATAATATACATATATGGATGAATGGTTATATCTTTTGTAAAGGTCGGTTAGTCGGTTATACGCGTGTCAGGTACTCGCCGGTGCGGGTATCGATACGCAGGATATCACCGACGTTGATAAAGAGGGGCACGTTGAGCTTGTAGCCCGTCTCGAGGGTGACTTCTTTCTGAGGGTTGTTTGCCGTATCACCAGCGTAACCGATGGGGGCCTCGGTGACCTGAAGGTCCACCGTGATCGGCATCTCGATGTCGATCGGCTCGCCCTCGTGGCTTTCCAGCTCAAGGATAGTGCCTTCCTTCAGGTAAGGAATAATATCTGCGACAACTTCTTTGGCCAGCGCGGGCTGCTCAAAGGTCTCGGTATCCATAAAAAAGTAATTGTTGCCGTCGTTATACAGGTATTGCACCTGGCGGTGATCCAACCTGACATCCTGCACCGAGGTACCGCTCTGGAAGGTGCGCGTGACGGTTGCACTAGTGCGCAGGTTACGCAGCTTGGTGCGGATGATGGCGTTTCCGCGCCCGGGTTTGTAGTGGTCGTAATCGAGGACGCGCCATAGCTGGCCATCTTCTTCAAAAATCACGCCTTTGCGCAGTTGTGTCACTGGGAGCATGCTGGTCACCTCTTGCTTGTTACAAAAACGCTGATGATTATATGTCAATCTGGCCGTCTGTGCAACTGCTCATTCAGTGGCGATTGGAGGGATCCAGCCAGCGCCGGATGGCTCTGGGCATGGCTTCTATCGGGCCCTGGCGCGCTGTGCAGCCCGGCAGCGAACGCAGCATTTCTTTGCCATAGGCTTTGGTCAGTATACGCTTATCCAGCACTACCACCACGCCAAAGTCATCCTTGCTGCGGATCAACCGGCCAAAACCCTGCCGAAAGCGCAGAATGGCATCCGGCAAAGAGTATTGCTGGAAGGGATCGTCAAAGGTGGCGGCGCGCGCCGCAAATACTGGGTCAGTGGGCACCGCAAAGGGCAGCCGCACGATCACCAAACACGAGAGCGCCTGGCCGACTACATCCACGCCCTCCCAGAAACTGCGCGTGCCCAGTAACACCGAGCGGTCGGTGCTGCGAAAGTTATCCAGGATCTGACGGCGAGAGCCGTCGCTACCCTGGGCAAAGACCACAATCCCTTCGGCTTCGAGCGGCCGGCGGATGGCATAATAAGTCGAGTTGAGCTGCCCTGTGGAGGTGAACAGTACCATGGTGCGCCCTTCGGCTGCCAGACAAGCTGCCACGAGCGCCTTCTCTACCGATTTTTGATAGTTTGGCTGGCTCGGTTCGGGCAGGTCATTGGGCACATAGAGCAGCGCGGCGCTCTTAAAGTTAAAGGGAGAGCCAAGTGCCAGCTCGTCGGCATCCTCCAAGCCCAGGCGTTCTTTGATAAACCTAAAGTCGCCGGTGGTCTGCAGGGTCGCCGAGGTGAGGATAACCGACGACTTTTGCTCAAAAAATCGTTCGGCAAGCATTTCCGCAACCGATAATGGGGCGCTATTTAGCGTTATGTGACCATCGCGGCGCTGTAGCGTCAGCCAATACAGCTCGCCGGCAGAAGGATCGATCAGAATATGGCGCAGGTTGCCGAATAGCTGTATGCCGGTGGACTGTTTGGCATTCAAGCTCACAAGAAACTGCTGTTTGAGGTCCTGGTCGCTGAACTCGAGCTGGCTCAGCCGGCTGTTCAGGCGCTCCAGGTTCTCGATCAGCCCGTCGCTGGGCACCGACCAGTTTTCCCAGGCGATCTCGATATCTTCCCAGGCTGGCTGGCGGCGCAGACCGTCCGTCAGGCTGATGCGCTCATCGTACTGGTCGGAGGTGTTGCGCTGTTCGACATGTTCGTTCACAAAGGCTTCCAGCACCTGGAAGAGGGTCTGAAGATGGCGCTGGGCAGTGCCGATCTGATCGCGCATGGTGTCTGCCAGCTCATAGAGGTCCTGCTTTTGGGCGTCACTGACATGCCCCTGCAGCAAGAGACCCGGCAGGTCGCCCAGGATGCCCGCCTCGCTGGGACCCTGCTGATGCGAAAGGCTGGTAAAGTAGCTAAACAGGTCGCGGCTGCCGATCTCGACGCCAAACTGGTTAGTGGCGATATCCTCAAGGTGGTGAGCTTCGTCGACGATGGCGTATTGATACTCTGGGAGGATGCGGTTCTCGAGCATCATGTCGCTGAGCAAGAGCGAATGATTGACGATCACCAGATGGGCGCGCTCGGCGCGGTCGCGTGCGCGGTAAAAATAACACTCTCCGCGCTGGCGATGCGGGCACAGATCGTGGATGCAGGTCTCTGGGCTGGCCATGATGCGCGTCCAGACATCGTTTTCGGCGTTTAGCAAGAGCAGCTCGGATCGGTCGCCCGAAGTCGTATCGCGCATCCAATAGAGCACCTTAGCGAGCACTCGTCCCTCGTCGGCATCCAGATGCCGGCTGTTGCGAAACAGCCGCAGCTGGCGCAGGCACAGATAGTTGCCATAACCCTTGAGCACCGCGACGGAGGTATCCTCGCCCAGTACAGCCTGCAGAGCTGGGATATCCTTGTGCACCAGCTGATCCTGAAGGTTGATAGTATTGGACGAGATCACCACCCGCTGGCCAGAGAGGCTCGAAAACACCATCGCCGGCAATAGATACGCCAGCGACTTACCCACACCAGTGCCGGCCTCGATCAGCAGGTGCCCGGGCGTGGAGAGCGCGCTAGCGACAGCCTGCAGCATCTCCACCTGCACCTCGCGATGCTCAAAGTTGGGGATGCTGAGCGCCACTGTACCGCCCGGCTCGATCAGGGCCGAGAGCTTGTCGATATCCAGCTCGACGATATGGTCAGCGGCCACCAGCGGCGGCAGCTCGGGCAGTTTGGGCATCTGAGGCTTGATCGGCCTGGCAGCACCTGGGCGCGTGAGCAGGGCGGGCTGCGCACCGGCGGCCTCATCGGCGAGATCACGCAGCAGCCGCTGCAGCTGCCAGTCGCTGCCCTGGGTGGCTTGAGCGATCTCTTCGAGCAAGGAAGGATCCCAGGCTGCCAGCCGCTCCGTCAGTGCTATAAAGAGCTCCATGGTAGCATGCGCGTCGTTAAGCGCGCGGTGCCAGCGCTCGGTTTGAATGCCAAGCAACCCGGCGAGATGTTCCAGCCCATAGCGGCCAGCCTGCGGCAGCAGCATGGTGGCCAGCTCAAAGGTATCGATCGCCAGGTTGTTTAGCAGGAGGTCATTGCGGCGTAAAAAGCCGAGGTCAAACTCAATGTTGTGTCCCACCACCGGGTGGGTGCCCACAAAAGCGATCACCTTGCCCACCAGTGCACGCAAGGGAGGAGCGTCTGCCAGGTCGGCGTCGCTCAGGCCAACCAGCTGCTGGATCTTTAACGGCAGCGGCCGCTGCGGGTTGACCAGGCTGGTAAAGGTCTCCAGGACAGTGGATCCGCGGAATTTGACCATGCCAATCTCGATGATGGCATCGCGGTTGCGGTCCAGGCCTGTTGTTTCCAGGTCAAGCGCGACATATACGCGGTTCATGCGAGGTCCTTTAAACAGGGGAAAGCCCGGTTACCCGGCGCTTTCCCCTGTATGCAAACGGTCGAACGGGCGCTCTAGCGCACGACGTGGCGGTAAACACGTCCTCCGAGGCTGAGCGCATAGATAACGTTTTCGCCCTGCTCGTACGCTGCCGTCAGGCTGATAAAGCTCTGGGCTTCATCGGGCTGCAAAAAGGCGTGCCAGGTGCGTCCGCCATCCAGCGAGCGAAAAACGCCATTCCCGGTACCGACATAGAGCTTGCCGCCTAAATCGATCTCGCCAATCAGCACCACGCTGAGTGCGTTGGTGCCGGTTGGGTCGACGCGTGTGCTGATCCAGACATCCTTGGCACGACGCAGCGGACGCAGGCAGAAGGGCCCCGTGGTCATGACAGCCTGATCGATGGCGTGCTGCGTAACACCGAGTGGTAGGGAAATCTCCAGCCAGCGTGCGGTCGTTACCTGGGTTGTCACCTGGCGCCAGTTGGCGCCAGCATTGGTGGTGCGCCAGAGCGCCACGCGCGCCTGCTGCACAGGCGTTGCTGGGATGGCGGTGCCCATCAGGATGGTATGGTCGTTTTCAAACTGCGGCGAAAAGGCAATCGCCAGGATCTCTTGCCCCTGCACGGGCGTCGGCGTGGGAGACCAGCTCTTGCCGCCATCTTGCGTCAAAAAGAGATCGCCCTCGGCTGTGCCAGCCAGGCCGCTGCCTGAGGGGGTGATATCGATGACACGAACACCAGTGGCCTCGCAGACTGTCTCCCAGCTCTGACCGCAGTCGCCCGAGCGCAGGATACCAGAGGTTTGCCCGGCTACGAACAACTCGTCCGAGGTGAGCGCAAAGATGGTAGCCAGCGGCAATTCCTTTGCCAACCCGGACAGCTCTTGCCACGTCTTGCCGCCATCCAGAGAATGCGCCACGCCCTCCTGGGGGCCCAGAACAAACAGGCTGTCATCGGCTGCCGCCAGGCGAGCAAAACCGCGCGCTGCCAGGCTCTCATCAGCCAGGCTCCAGGTCTTGCCGCCATCCAGCGAACGGGCGACGCCCTCATCCTGCAAAGCCGCCAGGACGATGGTTTCGTCGCCGGCGAGGGCTAACACGGCGCCAGGATACTTGCCCGTGGCTACCCATGTCGCGCCGCCATCCTGGCTCACGTAGAGGCTCGATGCGACGCCGGCCACCAGCGTTTGCGCGTTGCTGTGCGGTTGAACCCACAGGCAGTTGAGCGGGCCATCGCCGATGTGCTCGGCCATCAGGTCCCAGGTACGGCCAGAATCCTGTGAGCGGTAAACCTTGCCCTGCTCGGTGCCGGCAAAGATGGTGCGGTCCGTCTCAAACTGGGCGCTGATCGCCAGGGCACCCACCACGTCGTCGGTCAGCATCAGTTCGGTCTCGCGCCAGGCACGACCGCCATTTTGCGAGACAAAAACGCCCTCGGTGGTGGCAGCAAACATGACCTCACGCTTGGACCAATCCGGCGCGGTAACAACTGCCAGGACGGTATCATCCCCCAGCCCAAAGCTGGAATCCTCCCAGATGCGCCCCGAGTTGCGGCTGACGAGCAGACCGGCGCCATCGGTGGCGGCATATACGCTGGCATCCTCTTTAAAGCTGGGTGAAAAGGTCACCGCGACAACCGTGCGACGTGATTCCTCAGGCACAATGCCCACGCGCCAGCTCTCGCCGTAATCATACGAGGTGAACAGGTCGCCCTGCAGCGACCCTGCCACCAAAGCGCCGCCCGGTGAGACGGCGATGGCTGCCAAAAGCGGTGTAGTGAACCCCGACAGGCTTTGGATCCACGTTTCGCCCTGGTCTTCAGAGATAAACACCCCGCAGCCGGTGGCTGCCCAGCAGCGCTGAACTTCAACGACGGGTGAAACGGCAACTGAATAAGCCGTGCCGCCGCGCAGGATCGGACCGCAACTTGTCCAGGATTTATCTGGTTGGGCGATTGAACTCATCATGGCTGAGAACTCTCCTCTGGTTTTCGCCGCAAGATTAGTGTATCGGTTGTCAGCAGCATAATAGCGCCGCTGCTGGCCAGCTGCAGGGCTCGTTTCACCACCAGGGTCGGGTCGACAATGCCCGCCTCGAGCATGTTGACGATTTCGCCGCTGCGCACATCCAGGCCATATCCCGGCCCAGCAAGCAGCGCATCACTGACAGCCATCGCGGGGTTATAATCGGCGTTTTTGGCGATACGGCGCATGGGCTCCTTCAGGGCTTCGACGATGATGTGCACCCCAAAGGCCTCTTCCTGGTTGGTCACTGGTGTGGCACGCACCGCGTCGAGGCAGGCGAGGTAGGCGGCGCCGCCGCCCGGCACGATGCCGTTATCCATTCCTTCCATGACGGTCTTCATCGCCTGTTCGGCTTGTGCCTTTAATGCCTTGCGGTCGTCATCCGTCAGCGCGCCGATGCGTAGCTCGCCCACGCCGGCCGAAAAGTGGCTGAGCATCTCACGCAGCATGGTGCGTTCACCCATATCGTTGGCCTTTTGCAGGCGCTCGCGTAAGTTGCGCTTGCGGGCATTGACCTTGTCTTTGTCGCTGCGGCCGCCTACCAGGGTAAAGTTGTCGCGCGAGACGAACACCCGCTCGGCGTAACCGATGTGTTCGGGCTTGATATCGGCAGGGGTCATGGTCGGACTGGTAACCAAGGGGATAGCGCCCACCAGCAGGGCAATGTTTTCCAGCGTGGCAACCTTTGTGTCGCCCACGGCTTTGAGCTTGGATGCCGCCGAACGCAGCGTGCCGCGGTCGTTGTTGGTAATCAGGATCCCCAGGGCCTGCTCTGACATGCGCTCGCAAATCAGCAGCAGGCTCTTGCCCTGCCCCTGGGTAGAGAGCTCCAGGATGCGCTGCAGGATGGCCATGTTCTCGATCACCAGATCGCTGACGACCACGTTGACGTCGTCGAGCACAGCAACCTTGCGCTGTGTATCGGTGACCATAAAAGGCGAGAGATAGCCGCCATCGAAACGGGCACCCTCGTGATAGGCGCGGTCGTGCTTGGTCGATACCCAGGCGGTGCAGATCAGGTTGGCGTTGTTGCCCAGCACATCATACAGCTCACCGAGCAGCCGGCCGATCTCGGGGTCACCGATCGAGGCGGTGGCTACCGCGGCGATGCGCTCTTCACCTTCCAAGGGTAGCGACTGGGCGTCGAGTGCCTTGAGGGCGGATTCGGTGGCTTTTTCGATGCCGCGGCGCACGATCATGGAGTTGGCGCCGGCGGTGACGATCTTGCGGAACTCGTTGGCGATCGCCATTGCCAAAACGGCGGTCATGGCACTGCCATCCCCAACCTCTTCGCGCACGTTCCAGGCCAGGTGCCGCATCATCATGGCGCCCACGTTTTCGACGCGGTCCTCCACTTCGATAATGCGTCGGGCGATGGTGGCAGCGTCGGTGAGCAGTTCGGGAGGCATCAGCGGGTGCTTGCTGTTGGCGATCTTGCCGCCAATCGGCCCCAGCGTGATGGCTAAAAGGCGCCCCATTTTGTTGAACCCTGCCAACACGCCGGCGCGGCTTTCTTCTCCAATCAATACTTCAGGTTTCAGCATGCTGCTTCTCGAAAAGCCTCCTTGCTACAAGCGAGATGCATACTGTTTAAGTATAGCATTAAAGGGTATAATCACAAAGGTTTCGTAGAAGTGAGGTACCATGAAGATTGTCGTCGGAGAACAAATCTATACCCCTGAGCTGATCATCTTTGATAAAGATGGTACACTCATCGAGTTCGACCTGCTGTGGCACGGTTGGTGGCGCCATGTGCTGAGCACGTTGCGTGCAGAGATCAATCTCACGCCTCCCCTGATGGCTGGGATCTCTGAAACACTCGGTTTTGACGAGCCCAGAGACTATTGGCAACCCGAGGGTCCGTTGACCCTGGCGACGATACCCGATATCCGTGTGCTCATCGCGGGGCTTTTATACCGCTACAGCGCGCTGCCATGGGGTGCATGCACCGCCTTGGTTAACCGCGTTGAGGAGCAGGCCTACGATACCATGGAGGTGGCCGAATACGTGCGGCCGATCGGCGATGCGCGCGCCCTGCTGCAATCCATGCGCGTGGCGGGCATCCGCCTGGCCGTCGCCACCAGTGACCTGCGGCGCATCACCGAGCCCTCGCTGCAGGCTGCCGAGTTGGACGACCTGTTCGAAATGGTACTGTGCGCCGACGATGGCGTCGCGACCAAACCCGCGCCCGACGCGGCGCTGGCGATCTGTGCGCAGCTGGGGATTCCGCCCGAACGCGCCCTGATGGTGGGCGATTCGGTGGATGATCTCAAGATGGCAACTGCCGCCGGCATGCTGGCGGGCATCGGGGTCTCTACAGGCGCCAACCCTGCAGAGCTGCTGGCGCGCTATGCCGATGTGGTCGTGCCGGATATCCACCACCTGCGGATGATCCCCTAAAGGAGAGGCGATGAGCCGTTATCGTGGATATATCATGGATCTGGACGGCACCGTCTACCGCGGCGAGAGTCTGATCGACGGAGCCGCCGAACGCATCGCCGTGCTGAGGGAGGAGGGCGCTCGCGTGGTGTTTTTATCCAACAAGCCGCTCGAGCCGCGCCGCAACTATGCTGCCAAACTGACGCGCTTGGGGGTGCCGACCGCGCCAGAAGATGTGGTCAACTCGACCCAGGCCACGTTTCACTACCTGCGCAGCATCGGCCTGCGGGATGAGCTCTATGTGGTGGGCGAGCAGGCCCTGCTGGAAGAGTTCCGCGCCGAGGGGTTTGGGTTGCAGGACGACCCTGCGCGCATCCAGGCGGTGATCGCCGCCTTTGACCGCACCCTTGACTATGCCAAACTCAATACCGCCTATCAGGCGCTCAAGCGCGGAGCGCGCTTTTTCGCCACCAACGCTGACCGGTCGTGTCCGGTGGATGAGGGCGATATCCCCGATTGTGCCGGCGTGATCGCCTTTCTGGAGGCCACCTCGGGCCGCCAGGTCGAGATGGTGGCTGGCAAACCCTCGCCGGACATCCTGCAGGCTGCGCTGGCCAGACTGCAGCTCGACGCGCACGATTGCCTAATGGTGGGCGACCGCCTGGCTACCGACATCTGTATGGGCAACACATGCCAGCTCGATACTGCCCTGGTGCTGAGCGGCGTCACTGCCCTCGGCGACCTGGTAGACAGCCCCTATCAGCCTACCTGGGTGCTCGAAAGTATTGCCTCACTGCCCTGAGCGCTGATTTGCACTTGGCGCCCTTCTTGGCTATCATACTTTTAGCAATCAAGCACGACGAGTGCTAAAAGCGTGTGTGAGGAGGATTCCATGAGCGTGAATTTCAAGCCATTAGGCAACCATCTGGTGGTTGAGCCGATCGAGAGCGAATCTCGTACCGCCAGCGGAATTATCCTGCCCGAGACCGCCCAGGAAAAGCCGCAAACCGGCGTGGTGGTAGCGGTAGGCAGTGGTCTGCGCCTGATGAACGGCACGGTACAGGCAATGACAGTGCAGATCGGTGACAAGGTGCTGTACAGCAAATATGCCGGCACCACCATCAAGGTTGAAAAGAAAGACCTGCTCATCCTCAGCGAGGATGATATTCTGGCGATCGTCGAGTAAAGAGGAGCAACACCCATGGCCAAGAAACAGATTCGCTTTTCGGATGAGGCCCGCCGCAGCATCAAGGTGGGGATGGACGTGCTGGCGGGTGCCGTCGGCACAACTCTCGGCCCCAAGGGCCGCAACGTGGCGCTCGATAAGAAGTGGGGCGCGCCGACCGTGACGCACGACGGTGTGACGGTGGCCAAAGAGATCGAGCTGGAAGACCCCTACGAGAATATGGGCGCCCAGCTCCTGAAAGAAGCCGCCACCAAGACCAACGACGTGGCTGGTGACGGCACCACCACCGCCACGGTCCTGGCCCAGGCGATCGTTACCGAAGGGTTAAAGAACGTGGCCGCCGGCGCCAACCCGATGCTGATCAAGCGCGGGATTGAGGCCGCCACGGGCGCGATCGTCGCCGGCATCAAGGCGATGGCCAGGACGGTCGATTCGCGCGAGGATGTGGCCAACGTCGCCACGATCTCGGCGGGTGACCCGGCGATCGGCGAGTTGATCGCCGAAGTGATGGACAAAGTCGGCAAAGACGGCGTCATCACCGTCGAGGAATCGCGCAGTCTGACCTTCGAGACCGAGTATGTCGAGGGTATGAAGTTCGACCGCGGCTACATCTCGGCTTATTTCATGACCAACCCCGAGGCCGGTGAGGCCGTGTTGGAAGACGCCTATGTACTGATCCACGACAAAAAGATCACCGCTGCCAGCGACCTGGTGCCGACTCTGGAAAAGATGGTGCAATCCGGGCGCCGCAACCTGTTGGTGGTGGCCGAGGATATGGAAGGCGAAGCCCTGGCAACCCTGGTGCTCAACAAGCTGCGCGGGGTGATGAACGTGGTCGCGGTAAAGGCCCCCGCCTTTGGCGATCGCCGCAAGGAAATGCTTCAGGATATCGCCATCCTCACCGGCGGCCAGGTGATCACCGATGAGCTCGGGCGCAAGCTCGAGACCACCCAGCTTTCCGACCTGGGGCGTGCCCGCCGCATCGTGGTGGATAAAGACAACACCACCATCATCGAGGGCGCCGGCTCGGAATCGGCCATTCGCGGCCGCATTGAGCAGATCAAGGCCCAGATCGAAGTGACCACCTCGGATTACGACAAGGAAAAGCTGCAGGAGCGTTTGGCCAAGCTCTCCGGCGGTGTGGCGATCATCCGTGTGGGAGCTGCCACCGAGACCGAGCTGAAAGAGAAAAAGCACCGCGTCGAAGACGCCCTCTCGGCCACGCGCGCCGCGGTTGAGGAAGGCGTCGTGCCGGGCGGCGGGGTCACCCTGATCAACGCCGTCGCCGCACTCGACGATGTTACGCTGCCGCTCAGCGATGAGAACACCGGCGTGGCGATCCTGCGCCGCGCGCTCGAAGCACCGCTGCACCGCATCGTCGAGAACGCCGGTCTGGATGGCGCCGTGGTGATCAACGAGATCAAGCGCCGCCAGGGTTCGGACCATTCGTCGGCGATCGCGTTTGACGTGATCAAGGGCGACTATGTCAACATGTTCGAGGCCGGCATCATCGACCCGGCCAAGGTGACGCGTTCGGCCGTCGAGAACGCCGCTTCCATCGCGGCCATGATCCTCTCGACCGAGGCGCTCATCACCGATATCCCGGAA